>JADJJL010000004.1 GCA_016710265.1 Saprospiraceae bacterium
AGCCCAACGTGGAAGGAAATGGTATCATGGACAGCGTCTTAAAAGCTGATGGATCGGGTAGGGAGTATTTACACATGAAAGCTGGAGGCTCACTAAAACCACCGAGCATCGAAACCGTTACCAAGAAAGAACATTACGTTTATCAGGAAGGGAAAGCAGTTTTTAAAGCTGCAATCAATGGGATGGTAGACACGATTAAACAAGTCATGGAACGAAATGAATTGACCCTGGATCAAATTCATTGGGTCGTACCACATCAGGCAAACATCAGAATTATCAATGGCGTCACCGATCAGTTGGGAATCGATCCAGCCAAGGTGATGGTCAACATCCAAAAATATGGCAATACCACATCAGGAACTTTGCCCTTGTGTCTTTGGGAATGGGAGCCTAAATTAAATAAGGGCGACAATATTTTATTAACGGCTTTTGGAGGAGGATTTACCTGGGGAACCACCTATTTGCGTTGGGCATATTAAGCACATAGGATGATGGAGAACCTTCTTTGCAAAATGTTAAACATCCAACATCCTATCATCATGGCGCCCATGTTTTTGGTATCCAATACCAAAATGGTTTTAGCCGCCATTGAAAGCGGAATCACGGGTGCTATTCCTGCTTTGAATTATCGAACCGATCAAGATTTTAGAATTGCATTGAAAGAGCTTCAAGCCAGCGGTAAAACCTATGGGATCAATTTAATTGTCAATAAATCCAATTATCGTTTGCAGGAACAGCTCAAGACCTGTGCAGAATTTAGAGTGCCATTCATCATCACCTCTTTGGGTAGCCCGCGTAAAGTGATCGAAGTATGCAGACCTCTTGGAATGAAAGTGTTTTGCGATGTGTCAGATATGGCTTATGCCAAAAAAGCGGCGGATCTTAAACCAGACGCTTTGATTGCTGTCAACCGTGAAGCAGGAGGACATTGTGGTGTCATTCCTGCTGAAGAATTTGTACCTGCTTTATGCAATGCTTTCCCGAATATACCCATCATCAGTGCCGGCGGTGTTGGTGATGCTTCCGGAGTGCAAAAAATGTTGGGTCTTGGTGCTTGTGGCGTATCAGTTGGGACTCCTTTTATTGCCACCGAAGAATCACCGGTTAGCCTTGATTACAAACAAGCTTGTGTGGACCATGGCTCTGAAGATATTGTGTTGACCACTAAATTGAGCGGAGTGCCATGTACGGTGATCAATACTCCGTATGTTCAAAAAATCGGAACCAAACAAAACTGGCTTGAAAAACTGATGAGCAAAAACAAGACCCTCAAAAAATGGCTTAAAATTTTAATTTACAAACGTGGCATGGACAAATTAGCCAAAGCTGCTTTTTCTGCAACCTATCAGAATGTATGGTGTGCAGGCCCAACGGTAGATTATATCGATAAGATAAGACCTGTTAAAGAAGTAGTAGAGCAATTGACGGGGGGAAGAAGTTATTAGTTTTAAGTTATTAGTTTTAAGTTATCAATTAAAACTTAAAACTCCACACTTAAAACTTAGAACTTAAAACTTAACACTTAAAACTCAACACTTAAAACTCAACACTTAGCACTTAAAACTTAAAACTGAATTTCTTTAAAGTTTTTCTATTGTATCCAAATACACTTTATTAAAATGTTCGGTATAGGGATCAAACATGTATTTTTCTTTTTTATATAAGAGGATAGACTCTTCTTTTAGACTTAAGTATTCCTGGGTATTTCCTTTTATTTTTGAAATTCTTGCCATGTAGTATTTATTTTCCGCAAGATTATTTACTTTGCTTTGCTCCAAACAATACTTCCATGCTTTGTCATAATCCTTAATTTGAAAATAGGAAACCGCCAGTTGGTAGTAATCAAACAAGCCTGCTTGATAAGTTGAATCAGAAAACAAATCTTCCAAAATTTCGATGGCTTTATTTTTTTGATTCAATGCGCTATAGCACATGGCTTTTGCGACAAGCAAGTGATATTCACCGCCTGCAGAATAACCAATTTCTTTAGTTTTTTTTCTTCTTTCCAATAATTCTATATCAGCAATTGCGCCTTTGTAATCTCTAAAAAATTGATACCTGCACCAAGCTCTATAGTCTAAATAAATACTGTCGAATTGGACGGCTTTGTCAATTAAATATTTCCAAGTGAGGAAATCTCCACTCTTAAGGTAAGCAGTGGATTTGGCTGAATACGCAAATGCGAAATAAGGACAAATTTCGAGGGCTTTGTCAAATTTTTCCTGATAGTTTCTGGTGTATTGATAATATGGAACTGATTCCACTGATTTGCAAGCATTGTACTGTGCGGTGTCTTTGTTATACAGAAACACATTACAATTTGGTTGACCTGCAACACAGATGGGTAAGAAGAAAATAAAAATGATCCATTTCATATCAAGGTAGAATTTCTGTGATTTGTCCGGACTGTATTTTAAAGATCAGATATTGATAATAGTCAAACTCTTTGTCTTCTTTTTTCTTTGGCAACCATCCATCCAGACTCTTGCAAATATCCAAGATTTGTTGTGTAATACGTTCATCAAATTTTTTAGTTTGATAGTCTTCGTCCATGGCTATAATTCTAAATCGATCGGTTTGTCCTTTACAGTTGACCACAAATCTCACTCTGATCAATCCATTCTGACTGCTATCGGGTATCGGAACATATTTTTTCTCAAAGCTTTCAATGATGGCTAACTTTTCTCCTCTGTATTCTAAGCCCCTGCTGTTGTTGTGATACTGCATGATGTCCTTTTCATTGCATAGAAAAAAATCCCTTCGATCCATCAAACTGTCAAAGGCAATGTCACCAACAGATTTTAGATATTTAGAATTTTGTTTTTCGGTTTGGCAGTATCCCATTAGAGGAATTAGTGCAAGCAAATAATTAAATTTAAATGAACTCACGTGAGTTGCAAATTTTTGTAGCATAATTAATACAACTTTGAACAAGTCCGACTTATTGTTTTATAATACGAAAAATGGATGGATAAATTAAATTTGTTTTGTCATTTTGGTGATAGAAAAACTCAAAACTTAAAACTCAAAACTCAATGACTACATTCCTCTACAATCAAATGAAAAGTATCGTGTAATTTTGAAAGAGATTGCGTGATTGCTTTATCAGAAGCTTTGTTTTTAACCAGTTTATCCAATGCTTTAGAACCGTCGACCAATTTTTTGACAGCTGATTGAACTCCTTTGTTGTTGAATTGTGTGGGTATTTTGGATTTGCTCAGTGCGATTGCATTTTGAAGAAGTTCGTTGCTGCGACTTCGGACTGGTGTAAGGTTTCCTTCCTCGCTTGGGTGAAAAGTCTCAGACATGGATTTATGAAATGTTTTAATTTCCGGCCACTCATCAAATTTGCCTTTTTTCTTTGGGATGACTTCATGGTATCGACGGGTTACTTCATCCCAATTCACTACATTCCATATGGCATTGAGGTAATCACCTCTTTTGTTTTGGTACTTTAAATAATAGGCGTGTTCCCAAACATCGATTCCTAAAATGGGAATTCCTTTTTCTGTGACTACATCCATTAAAGGATTGTCTTGATTGGCGGTGGATGAAACCAATAGTTTTCCATCTGCACTTACGGAGAGCCAGGCCCATCCTGAACCGAATCGGGTGGAAGCTGCTTTGTTTATTAAGCTTTTCAAGCTATCAAGGCTGGTGTATTGAGCCAGAATGGCTTCCATCAGATCTTTGCCTGGTTTAGTATTTTTGTTGGGAGTTAGTACGGTCCAAAACAAGCTGTGGTTGTAATGACCACCTCCGTTGTTGCGAATAGCGACAGAATGTTTTGAAATCTGAGACATCAAATCGTTCAAGCTAAGATTGCCTGCTTCAGTGCCTTGAAGGGCTTGATTTAAATTATTGATATATGCTTGGTGATGTTTTGTATGATGGATCCACATCGTGGTGGAATCTATATTAGGTTCTAAGGCTGAGTAGGAATAAGGTAATGCTGGAAGCGAGTAGGGCGATTGAGCCTTCATGGTTAGGACAAAACATAGACTGATGATTGTTGACAAAATGTAATTCATACTTTTCATAAATGGTTTAATTTATTATAATTAGAAACAAAAAAACAGATTAAAAGATCAGCCAAGGCCAAATTGAATGTTATTGCATTGAAGTTGGTATTAAAAATAAAGCATGGACCATCTTATATTATACTTTTCTATCAAGTATTTACAGATGAAACTGAAATATAATATATGGAGTAAAGAATTATAATCAATTGATATTCAAAATATAAAATATATAAAAAATAAATATTAAAAAAATATTTATTTATAATTTGGATTATTAGAAGATAGTAACTTACCTTTGTCGCATATTCTTCCAACCCGTAGAATGAACAGCGTCAGCTGTTGTTGATTTATATTCAACATAATAGTTTCATACCAAAGAAATTTTTGTGGCTGTAGTTTGAAGCCTACCGTCACAAGCCTAACTGTAAATTGAATTTTTTTGATCCGAAAGACCATTGATGGTCCCAAGATCCAAACCTTTTAACCTTAAGCGTATGAAACCGACAATGTCAAGTTGTTTCGGAGTAAGAAAACTATGCCCCTCGGGGCCAGATCTACAACCAGAAATTGGATTGTTGCGAAAAACTTTGCAGCTCTGTGTAATTTTGATTGGAAGGTCACAGGTCGCGTTGGCCTTGTTCCTATTATTTATTTCATTTGCAATTCTTCCGGAGGTCCAGGCACAATGCGTGATGGCTTGTCGAAGCAAGGGAAATATTTCACTGGGGCCTTATTGTGAAGCAGAAATATTGCCATCCATGTTGCTCACCAAGGGACTTACTTGTCCCAATGCAAAATACAGAGCAGATGTGATGGATTACAATATGCAGTTGATCCCGACGAGCCCTGTGATTACTGAAGCATGGATTGGAAAAACGGTAACCGTTAGGGTGTACGATTCCACATCAAAAAATTCATGTTGGGGAACATTATTTGTGGAAGATAAGTTTGCTCCTGTCATTGAATGTAAAACGGATACGATGTATTGTAATGACATCCGTTATAAATTGCCCCCCATTTTTTATGATTATTGTGATCCATACGCGGTCATTAAACTCGTGGATGAAATTGCATTTCCATATCATTGCGATTCATTTTTTGTCAAATTTATTGTCAGAGGATGGACTGCGGTAGACAAATATAATAATTATACCAAGGTTTGTTACGATACCACTTATTTAAGGAGAGTGCCTATTGATTCTATCACATTTCCAAAGAATTTCACGAAAGCCGACAGCTGCCATATTGAGTGCGGTAGTGTGTATGAAAAAGATGGAAATGGCCATCCGCATCCCAATGTCACCGATGTTCCTCGTATCGAAGGAATTCCACTTTGGCCTGATTACAGTGCACTTTGTAATGTATCTACCAATTATGAGGACGCAGTATTAATTAATACCAGTTGTAAGAAAAAAATACTCCGCATGTGGAGAATTGTAGAATGGTGGTGTGGCACCGCGGTGATTAAAACGCATGCACAAACCATCGAAATAGCCGATACGGAAGCTCCGCATATTCACTGCCCTTATGATATTGAAGCCAGCACCAATTTAGGTTACAACTGTCTTTCTAGAGTTTATCTTCCTCCTATTGAAATAGAAGACAATTGTCAGGATAGTTTTAGAGTAGATATTTTATATCCGGGAGGAATTCTTCAAAATCAAAATGGAGGATACATAGATCTTGAAGTTGGAGTTAATATAGTCACGTACAGAGTTTATGATTTGTGTGATAATTTAAGCACCTGCGATGTGACCGTCACAGTGACAGATCAAAATCCTCCGACCATGGTCTGTGATCAGGGTGTTACAGTAGCACTCACCCGTGACGATGAAGTAGATGTGGATGCAGAAATTTTTGATGAGAAGACATTTGATGATTGCCATCTTCACAGTCTCTTAGTGAGAAGAATGGATTTTGGAGAACCTTGTGGTGTCAGAGATTCAGTTTTTAGACCTTATGTTACTTTTTGTTGCGAAGATGCAGGTAAATCAGTGATGGTTATTTTGCGGGCTACTGACAGTGCCGGAAACACCAATGAATGTATGGTAGAAGCTGACATCCAAGATAAAACTCCTCCAGTGATTAAATGCCCTCATGATTATAGCATCTCATGTGAAGTTCATTTGGATACCGTTGATTTAACTAGATTTGGTGGACCTATTTATACTGACAATTGTATTGTAACGATGGTAGAAAGGGTGGATACCTTTTTAAACCAATGTAAATTAGGATATCTTGAGAGGATTTTTGTAATCACAGACAACATGGGTCGGAAAGATTCTTGTTCGCAGAAAATTTTTGTCAACCCTACGGTTTATTTTGAAGAGTACAACATTCATTGGCCTCGGGATACTACCATTTACTCCTGTGGTGCAGACATCCATCCTGATTCATTGCCGGACCCTTACAGTTATCCAATCTTTGACAGGGTCGATTGTTCGCTACCTGCGACTTTTTATGAAGACCATGAGTTTAGGGTAATTCAAGATACAGCATTGTGTTATAAAGTGCTAAGAAAATGGAAAGTCATGGATTGGTGTCGAAAATATACAGATTCCTTAGGCAACGATCATGTACCGACTTGGGAGCATTTGCAGATTATTAAAATACAAAATAAACTACCACCTAAAATACTCGATGATTGTGAAACTAAAATGTATTGTGTCAATGACAATGATTGTTTAAAAACGCGGGTTCAATTAACCCACTCTGCAAAAGATGATTGTACACCGGATGAAGATTTGGTATCAGGATTTAAATTGGATTTATACAACAACGGATTTATAGACAGTTCGTATCAACAGTTTGGTGCAACAGTCAGCTGGGATGGAGATCTGCCGGTCGGCGAACATCGTTTGATTTGGTTTTTTGAAGATCAGTGCGGCAACAAAGAAGTGTGTGATCAATTGATCAGAGTCGCCAATTGTAAAGGGCCTACTGCTTATTGTTTATCCGGCATCACGGTTAATTTATCTTCGATGGATATCAATGGAGATGGAATTCCTGAAGGCGTAGTCGATGTTTGGGCAAACGATATTGACCACGGTAGTTATCAGTTTTGTGGAAATCCGGTGACTGTTTCTTTTTCAAGGGATAGTACGGATAAAGGAAGAAGATATACCTGTGATAGTTTAGGCCAAAGAAGAGTAGAAATTTGGGTGACGGATCAATACACCGGATTACAAGATTTATGTGTTTCATCGGTGATTGTACAGGACAATAATAAGTTATGTCCGCGCAGACTCACCGGGAATATTGCAGGATTGATCCATGATCCCAACCAGCAGGGTCTATCTGATGTAAGAATCATTCTGGAAAGTGCGCAGATCAGTATTGAAGCAGAGTTTGATGGAAAATATGTTTTCCCAGATTTGCAATTGGGTGAGGATTACACAGTCAGTGCGCTGAATGAAAAAGATTATATGGATGGTATTACCACATTGGATATCATTCAAATTCAGAAACACATATTGGGTCAAAAGGAAATAAACAATCCATGGCAATTGATGGCAGCGGATGTGACCGGTGATAAAAAAATCACCACTTCAGATATCAGCGCCATTCGAAAATTAATACTGGGTTCAGAGTATAAATTTAAGGGTTCACCATCCTGGAGATTTACACATTCTAACTACCAATTTCCGGATCCATCAGATCCCTGGTATGAAAACTTACCACAGAACTATTTGATCAATGGAATGTCTGGAGATATGAATTATCTTGATTTTTCAGGGATCAAAATGGGTGATGTGAGTCAAACCAGTTGGAATGGCCTGAGCAAATTAAAAGAAAGATCCAATGGGCAGATTGAATTAAGTTGTGGAAAATTAATTGATAAAACGAGCATTCCGATTTTAACAACGAGGGTGGTTGATTTAGAAGGTTTGCAGATCACTTTGCATTTTGATCCATCACTCAATCAACTTGCTGGGATTGAATCTGCAGCTTTTAACATCAGTAGTGCAAACTTAAATTTAAGCTATCTTTCCGAAGGGATCGTTCTGATTTCCGTCAATGAAGATCAAACTTTACATTTGGACGCAGGTACAGAATTATTTAGATTAAATTTTGTTAGGGAAGTAGATGAAGATCTAAGGAACAGTATTTATTCAGGGTCGGATGTCATCCGATCGGAGGCTTATTTGACGGATGGAGAGATTATGGAAATAGCTTGGGAACATCCACAACAAGAGCAAGAAGCGGAAGTGGTATTCGGAATACCGAGACCAAATCCTTTTGCAGAAATGACGGTATTGCCTATGGATGTGAAGAATAGCATGGAATACAATTATAGGTTATTTGATATGAGTGGGGTTGAAATATTTTCGCACAGCGAATATGCCTCAGTCGGGAGAAACTACATCAAGATCAGAAAGTCTCAAATCCCAAGGCCCGGAGTATACGTACTCAAAGTGGAAAGCAAAGGGATTTCGAAGAGTTTTAAGTTGGTCGTGATGGAACAATAGAAGGCTTCAAGGTTAATTTCAATTTTTACAGGGCCCCCGGATCTTTGGTTCGGGGGTTTTTTAGTTTGATAAGAAAGCGTACCTTTGCTTATTAAAAACCAAGACTTATGAGTTTTAACGTATCAGGTAAACTGCACAAGGTATTTCCAGCAGAAACTAAAACCGCCACTTTCCAAACCCGTGAATTTGTCATTGTGACTGAGGAACAATACCCACAATACATTAAATTTCAATTGGTTCAAGATCGCTGCGGGGTCATTGATCAATTTACACCGGGACAAGTCATCAATGTCTTTTTTGATTTAAGAGGTCGTGAATGGCAAGAAAAATATTTCACCAATCTTCAGGCCTGGAAGGTAGAAGCTGGTGCTGGAGCAGAGGCCGGAAATACACCCGGCAATGCGAATCAGGCAGCTGGAGGTAGTTTGGTAGGTGAAACGAAGGCAGATGATCCATTTGGAGGTCCTGCCGCTGAAAATTTTGATGATTTACCCTTTTAATTAGAAATGATGAGATTCATTTTGTTCTTTTTATCCCTCTTTTTTCAAGTGGGATTAACAGGACAGGATGTATATTTTGCCAGGACGGTTTACGCAGATGATTTTTTAGAATGGAGTTTGCACGACAGTCTCAACGATCAAATAGGAGGATTAAGATCCAGAATGCTCCCAAAAGATCGCCTGGATGGCTGGGATCTGAGGGTAGGAGATAAAATAGCATTTATCAGGAGATCTGGTTTTGGGACTCAGGTGCAATGGTTAGCGACGATCGGAGGGCAATCCTATACCTTATCGCAAACCTGGACAGGCCAATCAGATTCCTGGAGAATCACCAATAATATAACTTCTTATACCCTCAATTTGAGAATTGAGAATGATGGATTTGATTGGCGACTGCTCGATGGAGACAATAAAACGGTTTTATCTATTTACAATGAATACACCAGAGACTTTAGAGATTGGGCCTTAGAATATGATGACGAAGAGATCGACCTGGATTGGGTCTTGGTTTCGTTGTTTTTGGTGATTAGGAATATACCTGTTCATTAATGGTTAATTGATAATTGACAATGAACAATGGAAAAGGATCAATGGTTAATGGACAATTGACAATTGAAAATGGGCAATGGAGACTTGTCGTGCAAGAAGCGAATGGCAGGAAAAATATTTTACCAATTCTTCGGGCTTGGAAGGTAAAAGCAGGAGTTCGTGCTGAGACAGGCATCAAAACAACCAATGAAAATCAAGCTGGAGGAGGTAGTTTGGTTGGAGATACAAAGGCTACCTTAGAGATTGGGCTTTGGAATATAATGATGAACAGATCGATCAGGATTGGGTATTGGTGTACTTGTTTTGGCGATTAAGTATTTGCCTATTTATTGAAGTCAAATTATAAATTGTTGATATTGGTAAAACTAATTTAGTATTTTTAACCTAGATATGAATATATTAGCTCATGCAATTATATTAAATTTCGAATGAGAATGTTTAAAATTTATGATATTCTATGTTGACTAGATTGATTTTCATTGTAACACTGGTAATTTGCAACAATTTCTCATGTCATGACGCCAACCCAGATGATTCTAATCCTATCACACCAAGGGATAGTTGCATAGTGTATGAGTATATACAGGATAGCAATTCTCTAATCAATGCATATAATAAGTATGATTCAACACCGGGTTTTGGGTATGCTACAAAAGTGAATTTGTTTAGTTATTTCAATATGGCTTCTTACCTTTCAGATTCCAAATTTTTATTTCATTTAATTTCACTTGATGAGAATAAACTTACTACTGATTATATTATTTTTGCAGATATTCCAAATAAAATTGGATGTTTTGAATTGATAGAAGATTTGAGAAATGGCAGTGTGAATAAATTCTCAGAAGGATATTTTAGTAATTGGGATGATGATATAGTGGTAGATTCTTATAGTTTAGACACGTCCCGCTCAGATAATAAAATAGAAATCGTTTCTATTGATACTGTCAATAAAATCATAGAAGGACGTTTTACCTGTTCTTTTGTTTTTTCCAAAGACCGACCCAAACGTAGTCCTTACAACCTAGATACCATGCGGTTTTTTAATGGATATTTTATTGGAAAATATAAGGTGGAATGAGTTTAGTTTAGTTTTAATTTTGAATTATGAGTTTTGAATTGAGCTTTGTATCTCTTAATTATTTTTGAAATGATTGTAAAATTTTATATTTTATTGGTTTTAGTTTTTGGGTATTTACTGATTTTCTCATGCCGTGACGCTGGCCCTGATGATCCAAATCCTCCAACACCCAAAGACAGTTGCATTGTCATTGAACCTATCCTGGACTCAATTTCAAAAATAAGGGTGTATACTATTAAGGATTCTATTTTGGATTTTGGATATGCCACAAAAGTAAATACACTTAGTTTTTTTAACCTAGGAGTAGATAGAAATAATGAAAGAATTCTTATTCATTTATTTTCCCAAGATCAGAATGGTGATTTAAGTGACTTATTAATATTTAGTTTGAAAAAGGTTACATTGGGTTGCTATGATATTAAAGCTGATTGTAATAGATCAGGCGTTAATGGGCGTGTAAACAATTGTTCTGTGTTTGAAACCAATTATGGTGACGTTTTGATAAATTCTTATATACTAGATACTAATCGCATAGACAATAAGGTTGAGATCGTTTCCATAGACACAGTGCAGAAAATCATCGAAGGCCGTTTTGCATGTACTTTCATCTTTCCTCAAGATCGAGTAAATCTTGACCCAGGTAACCCCGATACGATTCGTTTTTTTAATGGATATTTTAAAGGGAGATATATGGAGAGGTGAATTTAGTTATGAGTTATGAATTTTGAGTTTTAAGTTATGGGATGTGATTTAATGAAATCCGTTGACAGGTTTGTTATATCTGTTATCCAACTGTGGAAAATGATAATTTTCAGAAAAAAAAAGTCCGATTGGGTTTCAATCGGACTTTTTAGAGATCAACAAATGTTGATTTATTCTGTCAGCAAACTAAAATCTTTTGCATCCTTCACGGTAAATATGTAAGATCTGGTGCAGGTCTCATGGACATAAATATCATATCCACCTACGATTCCAGTCAACCGAATTCTTTTATACTTGGCATCCATAATTCCATTGTAAATATTGTCCGGAACTGTTTCTGCAAATTCGATTTTAATGGTATAGTCGTAGTTGTCCGGATCTCTTACAAACAAAGTGCGTCCTCCCTGCAATACATTGCGATTGCGGAGCTCAATTTCGATGCTCAGTGGTTTTCCCTCACAAGGCATTGTTTTGCCACAGGGGCCTTTACAATCGGTTCTGGCGGCGAATGCAGTAATGCCTTTGATGGTCGAACCTCCTGTACTGCAAGAAGTCAAAATAAGGGTGATGGAAAATAGAAAAAATAAATATCTCATGGATGTTTTAATTTATTTACCTAGTAATTCGTCGTGAATTCGGTCAGCGCGATAGATGTATTTTAATGCAGCGATGATTCCACCCGCGTGTACACAAACAGATCTGTTGGCAGTCTCGTCATAAATAAAATTACCAGGCAAAGGACTCGATGTTTCCATCAAAAATTAAACCTACGGCTTCTTTGTTTTTATTGATGATCGGGCTTCCTGAATTACCTCCGATGATGTCATTGGTGGCCACAAAATTAAGAGGAGACCTCAATAGTTCTTGTGGAGGATTTTGCCATCTGGTTGGTAAAGACCAAGGGAATTTTCCACCGTTTGAATAATGGCGATCGTACATTCCATAATAACTGGTCATGATGGGAGCTGAAGTTCCATTGTATTTATAACCTGTGACTTTACCATCTGCCAATCTTAAAGTAAAGGTGGCATCCGGTGGTAAGTTTGAGCCTTTTACTGCAAAAACTGAATTGGCGATTCTTGCTTCCAAAGCTCTTCTTCTTGGTGTACTGGATTGGAACGCTTCTACTGCTTCATTGTATTTAGGTACCAAAATTCTGCTGATGTCTAAGATTGGATCGTCGGCTTTTTTAAATTTCTTTGCATCATAGCCTAAGATTTTTTCTAATTTTTCTGCATCTGTAAAATCGGTTTTCTTAAGTAATTTTGTGACACGTTCTTCTGCTGATTTACCGTCTAAAATTTTACCAACAAAACGATTGTCCGGATGCTCATATTTTTGCAATTCGTTGAGATAGGTCACAAAATATTCTTTTTCCTTATCGGAATTAATTTCTTTGGCAAAATTTCTAATTTGACCTTTTAATTTATCCAATGCGGCCGCGTTGTCCGGCATGTCTAAAGTTTTTTCATATTTTCCCACAGCGTGGATCAAATTTACAATGGCTCCTTTAATTCCACCCGGACCTGCAAGCGTAACCAATGGTGCATACTTTTTTAAACCTTCCACTGCAACAGAGAGTGCTTCCCATGGATCTTCTCCTTTTATTTTTGTGTTTTTACGGATATCGTCTTCCATGGCTTTTTTACGGGCCATCAAGTTTGGATTTCTCAATCCACCCAATATTCCTCCAAATGCTTTTTGGCTATTGGCAAGACCAAAAATGTCATTTTGTAAATCTACACTTGGTTTCATTGCGTATTCTTTTTCAAGAATATTGATTCGATTGGTCAACATTTCCAATTGTAATGGATATCTGTAATCGCGGTCGTATTCCAATTGTTTATGGGTACGGTAGCGTTCTGTATTCCCAGGATTTCCTATGACAAAAACAGGTTCGTTTTCGCTGATACCATTTGGATTGAATTTAAAATAATTGGCGCTGGTGTTTAGTGGATTGCCATTTTCATCATAAGCTCTCCAAAAAGTATAGTCAAGCGTATATCTAGGATAGGTAAAATTATCAGGATCACCACCGAAAAAGCCCAAGTCTGTTTCCGGGATCATAACCAAGCGGATGTCACTGAATTTTTTGTAACCGTACAAGCTAAATCTACCACCGCTGTAATAAGTGACCGTTTGAATTCTAAGTCCTTTCCATCCATCCATTTGTTCGTATTCTCTTTTGATCTGAGCTACGGCACTGTCTTGGAATAGTTTTCTCTGATTGTCATCTTTCGCTTTGTCCATTTCTTTGATGATGCGATTGGATACATCCGCGACCATAATAAGTTGCTCTACAAAAAGTCCTTCTGATTTGCGTTCATCCGCCAAGGTTGACGCATAAAAGCCATTTTTGTCAAAATCTTCACCTTCTTTTTGTAAGGCGGTAACCACATCTCTGGAACAATGGTGATTGGTCATAATCAATCCATTGGGAGATACAAAGGATGCTGAGCACCAACTTGCAAATCTCAAAGAGGATTTTCTGACATCGTCAAACCATTTATCCTCAGGTGTAAAATTGTAGGCTTCTTTAAACCAGGCTTTGGGTGGATTTTCAAAAGTCCACATTTTACCAAAATCAAATCTTTTGGGAATGGCTTGGTCATCTTGAGAAAATCCATAAAAATTTACTAAAATGCTAAAAGCCAATAAGTTAAATAATTTTTTTGAAAATAGATTCATGTTTTTTATATTTGAAGAATGCAAAGATAAATCAACGCCCATTAGAATCCTTTTATTTTTGTATTTGCAGGGCTTTTTCAATGGACTGGATGGTGATGGGGTGGTAGTATTTACGAAATTTTGTGAAAGACTCCTTGGCCCAATTTGCTTGATTGTTTTGAATCAATTCTTCAAACAATGGCAATATTAATTTACGACGACCCACTCTTTCTAGATATCCATCAATGGGTTTCCGGAAAATGTCTGCATATCCAGATTTGATCAGATAAATATACCAGACAAAAGCTATTTCAGCATTTTGAATTTCTGATAATTTGAATTCAGATTCTAAATTTGGAATCAACCATTTTGCCTCTTTTGAATCGAGCGATCTTATAAAATGCAGCCATTCATGGGTAGACCAGTTTTGGGTATTTGATTTTTTTAAAACTTGGGATTGTATAAAATTATTTCGAACGCTGTCCACTTTGTCAAATAGAATGGTTGACCAGGAAGGCTTAAACAATGGGAGACCGGGTTGATAAATAAATAGCTGAATGGTATCTTGAATTTCTTTGGAAGCTGTGGGGAAATGACTATTGAAAAATTGAACAAATCCTTCCGTATCGTTGGATTTAAAAGCAAAATTTTTGAAGTAGTTATTTAAAAATCGATCCCACTCTTCTCTTCCCAGACGTTCTTCCAAATATCTCAACAATAATTTTCCTTTTTCATACGCAATGTCACTAAGAGAAAGTTCAGGATCCTTATACCATAAATCGAGCTTTAGTTTTGTCAATTCGGGTTCCATATCATTCAGTGTTTTTTGAAGATCCTGAAATCCGAGCAAAGAAAGCATGTCAGCGTATTCTTTGCCGTAAATTTTTTCCATGATCCTGCTTTCAAAATAGGTGGTAAAACCTTCATTTAACCAGAAGTCCTGCCATGTAGCATTGGTCACCAGATTTCCTGACCAGGAGTGGGCCAATTCATGGGCCAATAAAGAGGTGAGCGAACGATCACCGGCTATGACGGTAGGCGTGAGAAAAGTGAGGCGAGGATTTTCCATTCCACCAAATGGGAATCCGGTTGGGAGTACAATGACATCATATCTCGACCCTGTATAAGGACCATACAGGGATTCTGCGGCCTCTACCATTTTTTCCAAATCTGCAAATTCCCATGCTGCAGATTTTAACAAGAGAGAATCGGCATATACCCCTGTACGTGCACCAATGGGTGCATAATGAAAATCTCCGACTGCAAGTGCCATCAAATAAGCAGGAACAGGATGTTCCATCTTAAATTGATATTTGCCCTCTTTGTTTTTCTCTGTTGGGTTGGAGGCACTCATCAACGCGATCATTCCGGAAGGTACTTGTATGCTGGCATTGTAAGTGAATCGAATGGCGGGTCCGTCCTGACAGGGTATCCAGCTTCTCGCATATATGGATTGGCTTTGTGTAAATAGACAAGCTTGTTTTTTAGAAAGAGTTAAATCTGCATCCAACCATTGCAAGGCCAAAGCATCGGGTGTAGTGGAATAATATAGAATTACCTTGTTGGTATTTTTTTTGATTTTGACAGTCAACTCATCTCCAAGGATACTGTCGCGGTTCTCGACGTAAAAATCAGTAGAACTCCTATTTCCGTCATTTTGAACAATCATAACAGAATCAATGACTAAATCCATCATGTCAAAAATGATTCGTTCTGATTGATGATTTGTAATATCCCACGAAGCTATCCCATGTAATATTTTCTTATCAAAATCACAGATAAGCTGTAAATCAAGATGCGTAGTAACGGCTTCCTGGGGTCTTGAAAAGCTATGTGGATCGGGTCTTTCTTTTTTTGCTTCATTTGGATCATCGCAAGATGTAAAAATGAAACTAAGAAGTATGATTAGTTTTAAGCCGATTGAATTCATGGTATAGAATTATTTTATAAAACAGAATTTGAAATGAGAGGACGGGTTTGATAGATCCAATTCATGGTCTCCGGACCCATAAAAAAAATTTGATCCAGTATGCTGATGCATTGAGGTCTCATGGACAGACCGGGGATTTTGGGAAGTAATTTTTCAGAAAGTGTGAATGGAATAAATTTTGATCTAAGATCGGTCACATCGGTTTTGTATTCTTTTTGATAAGTGTCTGTAGAAGAAATATTCACTGAAACTTTTAAAGTGCGAATTATCCATTGGAGACAATTTGAATTAAAATCTATTAAAAAAGTTTCCCGTTTATTTAAAAGCTCATTTAATTCATCTTTGTAAAAAGAAAAATAAGGACTCTTGCCATAAGTGGATTGTAATGCTTTAAGATGTTGTGCAGGCCAACCATCAGTATAGGATATTTTCACATCGCGGATGGCCATTTGTTCATTTTTACCTTGGATTAGAGGGATGGTTAGATGGAACAAATTTTGGTCTTGACCAATATAATATCTATTTCTAAAGCTTCTTTTTTGATAATTTTCGTTGGTCTCAATTAAAATTTTATCTTCTGTAGCCAGGATAAACAAAAGTGTAGGTGGAAAAACCTGAGTTTCTATACAAACCATATCAAACGCGAAGATAAGGTTTTTCATGGATGTTGTTTTTAAAATAATCAAGTTCAAGTTTTGAAAACGATACTACTTTTACAAATAGATTTGAAATTTAAAATGGATCACACGATACAAAATTACTTGGATAAAAGACCTTTTATTAGGCCTCTTTCAACAGTTACACCTTCTGAAGATCTAAAAATGATAGTTGTGATTCCAGCTTTTCGTGAGGATCAATTATTTGAAGCTTTGGAATCATTGATGAATGCTTCTCCATTAGATTACCGAGTTGAAATAATTCCAGTACTAAATTATCCAGATAATTCTGATGGCTTGGATCAAGAATTTCATAGTCAACAATATGAGGAATTGGTAGGAAAATATGGTCATCAGATCAAAGGAAAAATTGTTGTACTTCCTATACTCCCCATTCCTCTCCCTGAGAAATCTGCAGGTGTAGGTCTAGTACGACAAATTGGAATGAATGAAGCTGCGAGGAGATTTTCTTTGGTCGGAAATTCAAATGGAATTATCGTAAATTTTGATGCAGATTGTGTTTGCAATCCGGATTATTTTAAAGAAATAGATGCTTACTATCAATCAGCCAATGCAAAGCCTTGTTTAAGTATTGGTTTTGAACATCCTTTGGATCATCTTAATGAAACTTCCAAATCTGCAATCGTGGATTATGAATTGCATCTGCGATATTATATTCAAGCACAAAAATGGATTCGTTATCCATTTGCTTATCATACACTTGGTTCTTGTTTTGCAATCACTGTATCAGAGTATTGTAGACAGGGTGGTATGAATCAAAGGAAGGCTGGTGAGGATTTTTATTTTATGCACAAATTTTCGATCCATGAGCAATTGGGTGAAATTAAAAAACCTTTGGTTTATCCATCTTCTCGTGAATCTCTGAGGGTTCCATTTGGAACAGGTAAGGCCATTACAGATTATCTCCACCAAGGAATTCAAAAGAGTTATGCCTTGAAAGCCATCCTGGAGTTTGGAGATTTATTTAATTCTGCAAAAGAGTATTTAAAATTTTCAGAATTAGACATGGAATTGTTTTGGATAAACAAATCGCAATTTGCCTGGGAGTGTATTAAAAAACAAGGAGTGGTTTCTGAAATTTTGCAATTGAAAAAGAATACATCGGATTATAAGAACCTCGTGGACCGATATCAAAAATGGTTGAATCCATTTAGGCTGATGAAATTTCTGCATGAATTAAGAGATTTGTCTTACCCTGATCTGGAAGTGGGTCAATGCGCCAGGGAATTATTGGTATTAAAGGGAATAGATATTTCTACGATTCAATCAAACGAAGAATTGCTGATCGTTTTTCGTAAATTGGATGATGAAGTTTCTTAATTATGAAATAATGCACCATTGTTAATAATGGTTATTTGGAATTGGGATCTTGTTTTTAATTGTAAGCTTTGAGCCATCATACCTAATTCCAACCTTATAGAATTGTTGAAGCAAAATCCCAAGGCAGCATACAATCTGTTTCTGTCAAAAAAATTTCCTCTGGTATGGATAAAAATTTCGTTGGAACTCGAGAAATAAATGGTTTTTTTTTCTAATTTGCTTTTATTGAGGGGTACTTGTATTGCGAATTGATAACGCGCTCTTGATCTAAATATATTTTTTTCAAGACTGAGTTGGTCATTGATAAATCTCTGCTCAAATCGATATCTGTGGGTTAAGAAAACTCTTCCAAAATTTTGTCGGGTGATGAATTGTTGAAACAAACGATACTCTATTGTTTTTGACTTTTGGGATGTCCCTTGAATGTATGGTTCTGAATTAAAATACCCTAGACCAATTAATAAGTTGTTGTTTTTTTCTGTTAAATTGTAGCCAATTCCTGTTCTTAATAAAAATTGTTCGAGATCTCCTGCAAAATTAAAGTTGCGGTACTGTATTTCATTATGCCATAACCATTTTTTTGAAATGTGGTTGTTACCGGTATACATAAACCAATTGCCCAAGCTTGATTTCTGAGCATTTGATTTTAAAATACAGAGCATAAAAATAAGCAGTAATTTTAATTTCATGATTGCTGCACATTAAAAATGATAAAAATATGAATACAAATTCTTTAAAACTGAAGTTGCAATTCCTTGCGATAAATAGAATCTTTATTGGAATTTAAATTCCAATAATCCAGTTTAGTTCGGTGTTTTAGTGTTGCGCTCGTGCTAAGTTCGGAGTTGCCATCTTTATAACTTTCTTTCCATCCGATAATTGGATATGGATAACTATTTGTAAATTGAATTTCTAAAATTCTTCCCGCGTTTGGATATTTGATGGTATAAATATTAACACCGATGTCATTTTTTTGCAAGGAACAAATTGCAGTTTGAGGATCTTGAGATTGATGTTTTAGTCTTGAAAAGAAAACCCCAGGAATCATTTTTATTTCTCCTATGGGTAAGGCCTCCGGATTTAATCTCAAGACATTCCAAATGCCATCTTCTATCCAAAGAATGGGTAGTTTCTTTTCCTGATCAGCTTCTGATTCAAAGTATGAAAAGGATTGACTTAAATAATGATCAGACTTTCTGTTTAGTTGTGTAAAAACCTGTCCACACCATTCCGAAACGGATGCGGTAGTTTTGATGGGAAAATAATCACTTGTTTCATTATAAGGCGTAAAAACGCTTAAAATCATATGGTATGGATAGATCCCGGTGTTGAATCTTTTAGTCATGTTTAATTTGAGAACCGTTTGTTTGTCTTTTAAATCAGACGATGGATTATCCATTTTTACTTGCTTTGATTTTGAAAAATCTTCTGTGACAAAGATGAGCACTGCTTCCGCTTGTCTGATTTCACCATACCTTGCCTGAACCAGAGAAAAGGTACTTATTTCTGCTTTTCCGTCGAACCAATAATTTTGATTTGTTGAAATTTCAAGATTATTTGCATTCTCAGACAAGGGTTTGTCATTTAATTTTGAGGAATTGAGAATACAAGAATTGAAAAGGATTGAAAAGCCAAGAAGACTAAAGAAGCTTGATTGCATTGAAGAAAATTTCATAATTAGCAAAACAAGCATAAAAAAAATTAGTTTACAGAGCATCCAAATCTTTCAGCAGATCAGGTCTTTTTTCTTTGGTTCGCAACAAGGATTGTTCATATCTCCATTCTTCAATTTTGGCTTCATGGCCACTGAGAAGAATATCAGGAACTAATAATCCTCTAAAATCAGCTGGTCTTGTATAAACAGGAGGTGCCAATAAATTGTCTTGGAAAGAATCTGTAAGAGCAGAAGTTTCATCATTTAAAACACCGGGAATCAATCGTCCTATACTATCTACAAGTACAGCTGCGGCTAGTTCGCCACCGCTTAATACATAATCACCAATTGAAATTTCCATGGTGATAAATTGATCGCGTACTCGTTGATCAATTCCCTTGTAATGTCCACAGATTAAAAGTAAATTTTCTTTTAAACTTAGTTGGTTGGCCAGTTTTTGATTTAAGGTAATTCCTTCCGGACTTAAATAAATAATTTCATCATATTGTACTTTACTTTTGAGACTTTCGATACAGTGTACCAGAGGTTCTGGCATAAGAACCATACCTGCGCCACCACCAAAAGCGTAATCATCTACCTGTTTATATCCACCAATCCCAAAATCTCTTAAATCGATGAGATTGACGGACAATAAATTTTTATCCTTCGCTCTTTTAAGAATAGAATGTGAAAATGGACTGGTCAACAGATCCGGTACAACTGAAATAATGTCTATTCGCATAAATAAAAAAGGACAGCATTGGGCTGTCCTTTACAATATTTTAATTTACAATTATTCAATCGCTAACAATTCCACTTCAAAAATTAAAGCAGAAAAAGGTTTAATATCACCACCCGCTCCACGCTCTCCGTAAGCAAGTTCATAAGGGATAAATAATCTAAACTTGGATCCAACTGGCATTAATTGTAAGGCTTCGGTCCAACCTTTGATGACACCATTTAAAGGAAATGAGATGGGCTCTCCCCGATCTACAGAACTATCAAATACTTTACCATTGATTAAAGTTCCGTGGTAATGGGTTTTTACCTTGTCAGTGATCGCAGGTTTTGCACCAGTGCCCATGGTGAGAACTTCATATTGAAGTCCGCTGGCAGTTGTTTTAATTCCTGGTTTTTTAGCATTGTCTGCTAAGAATTTTTCGCCTTCAGACTTGTTTCCTTCATATTGCTTTTCTTGTAATTTAGCGATGGATTTTGAATATAAATCAGACGCTTCCTGCATGCTTATTTTTGTTGGTTTACCGGCCAAGACTTCTTCTAAGGCTTCTACCATATCTGCAGGGGATATTTTATCAACTCCTTGTTGTTTTAAGGAGTTTCCAAACAACACTCCCAAACTGTAGCTCAATGTATCCATTTTAGTAATTTTACTTTGTGCAGTCGAGCTATTAAATAAGACCAGACTACAAATGATAAATGATAAGTTTTTTAGAAATAAATTCATTATTGATTTGTTTTTAGTTGTGCATAATTTTTAAAAAAAAGTGGTATGGTTTCAATCCCTTTGTAATAATTTGCAAGTCCATAATGTTCATTGGGAGAATGTATATTGTCAGAATCAAGCCCAAATCCCATCAAAACAGTTTTTAATCCAAGTATTTTTTCGAAGAGGGCGATGATTGGAATGCTACCTCCGCCTCTGGTGGGAATTGGTTTTTTGCCAAAGCTTTGCTCAATGGCCAAAGCAGCTGCCTTATAAGCCTCTCCATCGGTAGGAGTAACCACAGGTTCTCCACCATGGTGCTCTGTCACTTTTACTTTAACAGAGGGAGGTGCAATGGAAATAAAGTGTTTTTCAAATAATTTTGCAATTTCAGAAGATTTTTGATTGGGGACCAAGCGCATGGAAATTTTGGCAAATGCTTTGGATGGAAGTACAGTTTTTGCTCCTTCACCAGTATAGCCTCCCCAGATTCCGTTCAATTCTAAAGTGGGTCTAATTCCAGTTCTTTCGAGTGTTGTAAATCCTTTTTCTCCCCATTCTTCATTTACTTGTAGATCTTTTTTGTAATCATCCAAATTGAATGGAGCTTTATTAAGATCAGTTCTTTCTTGTGAATTTAATTCTAATACATCATTGTAAAAATTAGGTATGGTGATGTGATTGTTTTCATCATGCATCGAAGCAATCATTTTCGCAAGAATGGTAATTGGATTGGCGACTGCACCACCGTATACTCCGGAATGTAAATCTCTGTTGGGCCCGGTTACTTCCACTTCCATATAAGCCAAACCTCTTAGTCCCGTTTCGATGGATGGCGAGTCCATGGAAATCATGGAGGTATCACTCACCAATACGATGTCTGCTTTTAGTTTTTCCTTATTTGCTTCTAAAAAAGCACCCAGATTGGAAGATCCCACCTCTTCTTCACCTTCGATAATGAATTTTATATTACATGGCAAAGAATTGGTTTGGATCATGGCTTCCAAAGATTTAACATGCATATACATCTGGCCTTTATCGTCACAGGCACCCCTTGCATAAATTTTACCGTCTTTTACGACCGGATCAAAAGGTCCACTGGTCCAAAGATCCAAAGGATCGGGAGGTTGGACATCGTAGTGACCATAGGTCAAAACAGTCGGTAAATTTGGATCAATAATTTTTTGACCAAATACAATTGGGTGACCACCTGTTGGACATATTTCTGCAGAATCACAGCCTGCTGCCAAGAGGGAAGCTTTTACTGCTTCTGCGCATCTTGCAGTATCAGCATTGTGTCTGGAATCAGCGCTAACGGAAGGAATTCGGAGAAGTTCCAACAGTTCGTCTAAAAACTTTTGCTTGTTTTGTTCGATATAAGCTTTGATCATGTTCCGCTTTTATAAGTTTAATAATGTGAAATTCAATAATTTAAACACCTATAAATAAAAAAAACCGCTGAATGGTTTTAAGATTATTGCAAAATTTAAAGTTTCGGAGTAATATTCATCTGATAAAACATAAAACTGAGAAGATCTGAGGCTTCATCGATCCTCTTAGAAGTTGGTTTTCCGCCGCCATGTCCAGCTGATACATCTATTCTGATCATCACTGGGTTGGATCCTTTTTGAGCTTTTTGGAGAGCCGCTGCAAATTTGAATGAATGGGCAGGAACCACTCGATCATCATGATCCGCAGTGGTGATTAGAGTTGCAGGATATTGAGATTCTTTGCAATTATGCAATGGTGAGTATTTTAACAAATAGTCAAACTCTTCTTTGGAATCGCTGGTTCCGTAATCCGAAGCCCAAGCCCAACCAATCGTAAATTTATGATATCTCAGCATATCCAAAACACCCACTCCGGGAAATGCAACTTTGCAAATATCTGGTTTTTGAGTGATGCAGGCACCAATTAAAAGTCCACCATTGGATCTACCTTCTATGGCAAGTTTTTCCCTTGTTGTATAATTTTCTTTAACTAGAAAATCAGCGGCTGCAATAAAATCATCAAACACATTTTGTTTTCTTTCTTTGGTCCCGGCGAGATGCCATTTTTTACCAAACTCTCCGCCTCCTCGGATATTTGCAACTGCAAAAATTCCTCCTTGTTCGATTAATGCAATTCGCAAAGGATTAAACCATGGAGTGATAGGAACATTAAATCCGCCATAACCATAAAGAAGGGAAGGAGTTTCTCCATTTTTTTGCAGCCCTTTCTTGAAAGTTAAAAACATCGGAATCCTGCTGCCATCTTTGCTCTGAAACCAATGTTGTTCTGTGATATAATCTTCAGGATTGTGCAAGGTTTTAGGTATAAAGTGGGCTGAACTTTCATAATTGTCTAAATTAACTTTATATATGCTATACGGTCGTTTAAATGAACTAAATCCATACATGGCTTCGACTTGATCCTTTTTCCCTGAGAAGCCATCCACTGTACCAATTTCTGGAAGTTTTAATTCGTGTTGAAAAGCACCACTTAAATCAAATATCCTTACCAAACTGGAGGCATTTCTCATGTAGTTGGCCACCAATTTGTGGTTCATCACTCCCACTTCATTTAAAACGTCTGATGATTCCGGGATGATAATTTTCCAATGGTTTTGAGCAGTTTGGTTTATATTGATTGCCAGGAGTTGCCAAAATGGAGCATTTGAATTGGTATGTACAAATAAATGGTCATCATGGCTTCCAATGACATTAAAATCCTCCCCTAAAGTTTTAACAATCCAAATCCAATCTGAATTTGGTTTAAGAAGATCTTTAACCAAAAGTGCATTGCCACTGGTAGACTCTGATATACTTAAACAAAGAAATCTTTGATCTTCAGTAACGGTCGCAAATACATTTCTAAGTGGATTTTTTTTATCTTCATAAATTAACTTGTCAGATTCCTGAGGTGAGCCAATTTTATGATGCCACACGGAATGAAATTCATTTTTATCAGATAGAGCAGAACCATTTGGTTGAGGATATCGGCTGTAATAAAATCCTTGACGATCCCAGCTAATGATACTGAATTTTACCCAATGTACGGTATCCGGTAATAATTTTTTTTCTTCTAAATCCATGACTAGAATTTTATTCCAATCTGATCCTGCAACTGAAACTTGAAAAGCTAAATATTTTTCATCTTTTGACACAGCCATTCCACTTATAGAACTAGTTCCTCCTTCAGAAAAGGTATTTGGGTCAATGAGTAATTCCGGCACAGAATCCAAATGTCGGCATCGATAATAAACATCCTGGTTTTGCAGGCCATTGTTTTTAAAAAAGTAGTAAAAATTTTTCTCTTTAACAGGAGAAGTCATTTTTTCATAGTTCATTAATTTTGTTAACCTTTCTTTCAGCTTATTTCTAAATGGAATTTGATCTAAATAGCTGAAAGTTAGTTTATTTTGACGATCAACCCAATCGGCCGTTTTATCACTACGGTCGTCTTCAAGCCAGCGGTATGGATCAGAAAGCTGCTTTCCGAAATATTGATCTGTTATAGTATCCACTTCTGTCGTTGGATAATTAAATGGAATGGTGGGAAAATTATTGTTTTCTTTAGGGCTTTTGCAGGTGATTCCTAACAGGCAAATAAATAAAACCAAACCCATAATAGGAGGAAGATAGATCATTTTGGTCAATTTTAAGACCAAATGTACAATGAATCCAATAATTCAAAAATATTTATCTGTATTTGAAGAGCTTAGTCTTACTTTTGTAATTACTTATGTTTAGTACATGCCATTTATTAAAATTTAAACTGCCAATTTTAATTGGATTGTTTTTATTTGCTACCCCAAACTTAATTGCTGCTCCAATTAAGGATGACAGTTTGTTTGCACTCGTTGAAGAGCTCGAGCTCAATATTCAAAAACTCAATATCGACCTTAGTTTCCATTTTGACCAATTGGATTACTTGAAGGAAGAATTGGGAGATCTTGCAAATCGTCAGGATTTAAAAGAAACGAACGAACTTATTGAAAGTAAGCAAAACGATATTGCCGTTTTATGATTCAGCTATATAGTATTTTATTGTCCAAAGCAAGGCGAATAGAATATTATCCATTGCAACAAAGACAGAAGTTAGTTAAGGAGATTGTTGATGAAAGTGTTGATTTAAATAAAAGAAAAATATTAATCTCAGAAGTAAAAGCGAGTAAACTTTCAGAAAGAATGAGCATTGAATTATTCCCTGCTGAATTTCCATACGATTGCCAAACTGAATATTTTCCAGCCAACCAATTGAGCAGCACTAAAAGTGAATCTTTATTTAGTTACACACCAGAAGAAATTGAAGGTAGTTTAAACGCCAGTGATTTTTTAAATGCTAAAGTCTCTATTTTGCAAGGAAGCAAAAATGTTTATTTGGATTTACGTCTTTTATTTAACACTGCCAAAGCAGCCAAAATATATGGTTTATTAGAAGCAAGTCAATCGGTTAAATTAGAATTTATGGATGGCAGTTTTATTTATTTAAATGCCAGCCATTCATCCACCGGAGAAGTAAATTCTTCATTGAATCAATGTTTGTATCATTTGCAATTTCCTCTGGATGATTTTAGATTGAAGGAGTTGCGAAATAAACATGCAGACAAGCTGACAGTGATTTGGGAGAAAGGAAAAGAAATATTTGAAATCTATCAAATCGATATTATTCAAAAGTTGATCAAATGTCAGAATCCATAGAACTGACGAAATTAGGCCTGCATTTACCAACAGATCCAAGGTGGGTGGATTTAACCAAATATTCATTAGAAGAAATTTTAACAGACCATGCTTTTTGTGAACTAAAAGCTGCTAGTTTTTGCATAAGCCTAATTCAATTGTATCCCGATTACGATGAAATTGTCCAGCAAGTATCGCCTGTGGTTACCGAGGAGTGGGGTCACTTCAGACAAGTGCTTGCGGAGTTAAAAAAGCGGGGTTATAAACTTGGTTTTCAAAGAAAGGATGAATACGTTGCTGAGTTAATTAAATTTCAAAAAAGGGGAGGTACAAAAAATGATCGTTTATTAGATCTTTTATTGACTTGTGCTTTAATCGAAGCAAGAAGTTGCGAGAGATTTCGATTATTGTCTTTGCATCTGGACGAAGAGGATCTAAGAAAATTCTACCATGGCTTTATGGTTTCTGAGGCGGGACATTATAGAATGTTTTTAAATTTAGCAGAAAACTATTTTAACAAAGATCTCGTTCGGATAAGGTGGAAAGAATTTCTCCAACATGAGGCAGATATTATGGAGAATTTAGGCCCTCGTGGAGATCGTCTTCATTAATTTTAATGAATGTAATTTAACTTTTGGTGATTTTTAAGAATCTTCTCAAAAGAAAAATGGCTGAAATAGTTAAGCAAATGACAAATCCAGCCCATACACCTATTGCTTTTAAACCACAGAAAGATGCTAGAAAATAACCAGAAGGAATTCCGATAATCCAATAGGAAATAGTTGTGATTAAAGTAGGCACCCTAACATCTTGCACCCCTCTTAGAATTCCAATGCCGACTGCCTGGACCGCATCTGATATTTGAAAAGCTGCAGCAAGCAACATCAGTTGAGAGGCAATAATAATAACGGAAGTTTCCCTTGTAAATAAATGTGGTACCCAGCTATGAAATAAGGCCATCAAGATAGCAGCAATAAATGAATATGCAAAAGCAATTTTGACAACCAGTAAGCCATTGAATCGAAGTATGGCTGGGTCATTCTGGCCAAACTTGCTACCTAAATAAATGGAACCTGCAGAAGCCAGTCCTAAAGAAATCATATAGGTGGCAGTGGCTACAGAAATTGCAATTTGATGTGCAGCCATCTGAACAGCGCCAAACCATCCAACCATAATTGCCAATAAGGAAAACGCGGTCACTTCACTTGCAGATTGCCAGGATGAAGGCAAAGCTATTTTTAAAAATTTCATTATTGCTTTTTTATCAAAGTCAATAATGAATAATTTATATTCCTTAAATTTATTTGAATAGAATAAATGAAACAACAATATTGAAAAAATGAGACATCTGGTTATAAAAGTAGCCAAGCCGCTTCCTTCCAGACCCAACTGTGGAAATCCCATTTTTCCGAATACCAAAACCACATTTAGAATAGCATTGACTAGTATAGAAAAAGAGCAATCATCATAGGAATTTTCACCAATCCCATTCCATCGTAAAATTGTTTGATGATATAAAATAACATCATAGGTAAAAGAGACCAACACATCCAGAAGAAATAGGGAATTCCCAAATCAACAATTTCTTTTTCTTGTCCCAATTTATAAAGATAAGATTTGAATACAAAAAGCACAAGTATGATCAACAGAGTAAATAGAAGGACAATTAATGTTGCACTTTGCATGAGTTGTCGTCCTTCTGCACTTTTATTCCTTTGCATTAAATCAGCCATGAGTGGAGCCAAGACGACAGAGAGGCCCATGCAAGCCACCATGGGAAGACTTAGGACATTGTTGATCAAACCCGAGGATGCCAATTCTTTGTAACCAATTTGGCCTACAATCATTGAATCAATCAAGTTTAACAGGATTTGAGAAAGGTTACCAATAATGATAGGCCAAGCCAGTTGTAGAATGGGTTTGATGTTAGAAAAAGTCAACTTTAACATGGATGGAAAGGTAAATATCTCAAGTATTTAATTTAAATGTAATCTGTAACAAAAGTAAAACCATTTATTTAGACATCGTAAATTATTAATGTATCCTTTGAATACAAACAACAGTACAATTCGTTGCTTTTGGCATAGTTTTTTCTAAGTAATAGATCATAGAAAATCAGAAACATCGGCACATAGATCTGATTTCAACACAAAAGCCCTGGCTACCTTAAGTCTATACTTACAAATAGGTAGCTGATACATTTTAGTTTAATTTTATATTATAATCTGATATATTACATTAATTTCAGGGGTGTGCATATATCATTCCTTCATCCATGGAGGACTAAGTATTCCATTAAAAAATATTTGAAGAAAAATTTGAAGGCTCGACAAGTTTACATCATCATTGCACTGTAATCAGAAGCCGATGTAAAGAATGATGTTGTTGTCTGAAAATGGACATTTCATTCTAAGATAGATTATTCATTGTTTCATTTGCTGGTTGATTATTTCATTTGCCTGACTAGTAATAGATCTTCAAAACTCAATCTATTAAAAGCGGTACTTGAATCAATAACCAATTACGTGAGAGGTATTAGACCTCTGAGACTCGCAGTCTTCATACAATAACCAGTTTACTCAAACTCACAAAACTCATTTTCTCAACTTGATCTTCAAAAAGGTCCTGGGGAGAAAATGTATTTAGTCGAAGCAAAAAATTTTGTGATGTTTTTTTTATTAAATCAAATTTCTAAATGTATGAATGAACTTAGCTTACTGAACTACGCGAGACTTAGAAAAAGTCTCATGATGCTGTTCTTAAGCGTTGTCACCGTGGTGAGTTACGGTGGTATCGTTTTTGACGGCAGCCCCGGCGCTGCTGCTCCTCCCAATACCCTTGGAGGCATGGCGGTGTTTCCTTTTCCTTCTGATCCAAGAACTTTGCTTCTTGATGAGACTACTGTAAACGCCAGCGAATCATGTCCACTGGCCATTCAATTTTCACCGGCAATGTCTCACCGAAGGGTACCATTGGGTGGATGGAATAACTGGAGTCACGGCTATACTGGAGATGTGTATTTTAGCAATGGATTAACCTCCGTTACAATTACCCTACCGCCCAATACTAGGGCATTTTATTTGTACTCAGAAGTAAATTTGTTTGCAACGGCTACTATTGTGGTAAATGCAAACGATGGTACTACCTCGGGTCCAGTTCCTGTGACCACACCAAATGGGGCTAGATATTTTGGATTTTATACTACCAGTCCCAATTGTTTATTGACAACGGTAACAGTAACTGTACCAGCTGGCAATGTTGGCTTTGCCATCGGTGAATTTGGTATCAATGTAGATGTAAACAATGGTGCCATTGCATGTAACAACAATATCCAAATTTCATTGGATCAGGATTGCCGTGCAACCATTTATCCTGACATGATTTTGGAAGGCGGTGGTAATGTAAGTTGCCCTGGTGATTATAGTGTGGTAGCCCGTGATTGGAATACCAATCAGATTATTGATCTTGATCTGTTTAGACACTATCCTCAAATTGGTGCAGCTCAAATTGGTAAAAAATTAAAAATTACAATTACAGATCCTTTCACTGGAAACAGTTGTTGGGGAACTGCTTATGTTGAAGATAAACTTGGTCCTATTCTCACTTGCCCAAGAAGTTTGGAAATTCCATGCACCCAATCTGTAGCGCCATCTTCTACCGGGACACCCGGAGTTGTTGAAGCATGCGGTAGCTATACTTTGACCTACAAAGATGTAGTTAGTTTGGGAGGATGTAATTTTGGTTATGATAAAATCATTACCCGTACTTGGACTGCTGAAGATGCTTATGGCAATAAAAGTTACTGTATACAAATCATCACCGTATTGTTAGGTGATTTGGATGATATCACACCTCCATTCGATTATACAGGTTTACCATTGCCAAATAATCTTCCAGCATTAAGTTGCGATGCGAAGATTGATCGCAACTTTAATGTAGCTTCACACTTAAGACCATCACCTGAGTGTGTAGATGACTATTTGTTGGATCAGGCTTATTTTATTGGAACTGGTATTAGAAGACCAAGAACATTAGGATGGAACTGTATTGAAACAGGAGTTTATGCAGGTCATCCAAATCCAACGGGGATATATTATGCTGCGAACGCACCTTGTTGGGGAGACAATCAAATAGTGATGTGGCATGGTACAGGCCAGCCTTCTGCGTCTGGTTGTAACAACATCGCCATTACATTTAGAGATCTTCGCATCGATATAGCCAAACCAGGCTGTGATGCAGGTCCAGTAGGGTGTTATAAATTATTAAGAACATGGACAATGTTAGATTGGTGTACAGGAAGTGTTCGTGAACACAACCAAATCATCAAAGTAGTAGATGCCGAAGGTCCAGAAATTTTATATCCAGACAACCTCGTCGTCAGCACCGACCCGTGGAGATGTGAGGGACGTTGGGATGTAAGCCCGGCATGGGTTACAGACAATTGTTCAAATGATGTTCATTACACCATCCGGGTCGACAATGGTACCGTTTTGGGTAACGAAAGTACAGGTTATATCGTGGTAAATCTTCCTCTTGGTATCCAAAACGCATATATTGTAGCAGAAGACTGTTGCGGTAATGTCACCGAAAAACTCATCGTATTAGACGTTCAAGACAACACCCCGCCGATCCCGGTTTGCGATCAAAAAACAGTTGTTTCCATCAGCGGAAATTTATCCCCTGGTGAAAATCTTGCAAAAATATTTGCTGAAACATTTGATGACGGATCTTTTGATAATTGTGCTACGCACCTTTCTTACAAAGTAATCCGCATGGATGAATTGGATGGTACGAACAACGGTAGCAATAAAGAATCAACTGTATGTAACAGAGCCAATGGCGACGATAATTTATCAGTCGTGGGTTCACAAACTTACTTTGATGATTTAGTGTATTTCTGTTGTAATGATGTCAACACAACGGTCATGGTTGTATTCAGAGTATTTGATGTAGATCCTGGTGCAGGTCCAATCAATCCTAGCAGAATGAATTCTGGTGGCGATTTATTTGGACATTATAGTGATTGTATGGTTGAAGTAGATGTTCAGGATAAAAGTATTCCTACCGTCGTAGCTCCACCAGACATCGTTATAAGCTGTGATTTTTGGTTTGACATTAATACTTTAACGGATCCAAACAATTCTACTTTTGGTAAAGTAGTTACGGATATTGCTTGGAGAAAGAAAGTAACAACCACAGACGTTGTTTGTGAATACTATTGTGTAGCCAATCCTATCACTGGTTATCCTGGATATGTAGGAGGAATACCAGCACATTTGGCTCCGGCTTCTAATAAAGCTTGTGATTATTTCAATTCATTGTTTAATGCTGCACATCCTGACAACAAGTACGAACTTGTTTGGGGATTTGATGGGTATGTATTGTCTTCATGTAGCGTAAGTCCTACCATCACTGTTCAGGATTTGAGAGAATGCGGACAAGGTAGAATTTTACGTACAATTACTGCAAGAGGTCCTGGAGGAGTGGTTGTTTCTGCTACTCAAACTATTTGGACAGTTAATTGTGATCCTTTCTACATCGATCGCAATAATCATTGTTCAACTACAGATGATATTATCTGGCCTGATTGTGAAGGTAGAGGAACCACTGTCAATGGTTGTGGAGCAAACACACATCCTGACAACATTGGTCGTCCAAGATTGACAAATAGAGCTAGTACCCATTGCGATCTTTTAGCAATACAGAATTTTGATGAAGTATTTACCATCGAACCAGATGCTTGCTATAAGATTTTGAGAAGATGGGTGGTGATTGACTGGTGTCAATACGATCCTAACATCGATAGAGAAAACGGAAGATGGGAATTTACACAAGTCATCAAAGTGCGCGACATCGTAGCACCAACTGTGACTTGTCATGTAGGAGCTTGTGAACCAGCATCCATCAATACTACATTGGGTGTTTGTGTAGGTCACATCAGATTGGAAGCAACTGCTACTGATTCTTGTTCTCCAGAAGATTGGTTGTCATTTGAATACAAAATTGATGCATTCAACAATGGAACCATTGATTATACTGTAGGTACTTTAACCAAGAGACAATTTGCTCAAGGTGACAGACCGGCAGTTAGAAACAACCCTTTTGCAGACAATCCAAACAATCCTTTTGATGCTAGTGGTATTTATCCAATCGGTGTCCATAGAATTACCTGGTATGTAGAAGATGGTTGCGGAAATTTGGGAACTTGTTCTACATTGTTTGAAATCAAAGATTGTAAAGCACCTACACCATATTGTTTGACAGGAATTATCACTGTACCTATGCCAAGTTCAGGCTGTGTGGATATTTGGGCCAAAGACCTTGACCATGGAAGTTTTGACAATTGTACTCCAAAAAATAGATTAAAATTCTACTTTAATGGTGACTCTAGCAAAACTTACTTAAGAGTATGTTGCGATGATTTTGTAGCTGCTGGTGTTAATGACGAACTTCGTGTAGAAGTAGAAGTTTGGGTAGAAGATGAAGAAGGTAATCGTGATTATTGCCGCACAGTGGTAATTGTTCAGGATAACCAAGATCTTTGTCCGAATGATGCAACTGCACAGAAAGGAAAGATCAATGGTTTACTAAAAACGGAAGAAGGAGATAATGCAGCTGATGTTGTAGTAGATATCTTCCGCTCAGGTCAGTTGATCAATTCAAAAACCACACTTCAGGATGGTCAATATACCTTTAGAGAATTGAATTACCCTGCTAGCTATATGCTTAAAGGTAACCGCGATGGAGATTATGTCAATGGTGTAACTACTGCAGACATTGTAAGAATTCAGAGACATATTTTGGCTGCTGAACCACTGACCAGTCCTTATAAAATCCTTGCTGCAGATGTTAACAAAACGAATAGTGTAACAGCTGCTGACATCTCTGAAATCAGAAAATTGATTTTGGGAAATACAGAAAAGTTTGCAAAATCTAACAGCTGGTTGATTGTACCGGAAGGCATTGAATTTACAAATCCAAGCCAACCATGGAATTATACCACTGAAAAAACCATGACTTTGAATGGCCCGCAAGATGTTATCAATTTTGTAGCCATCAAAATGGGAGACGTAAACGGATCTGCACAAGCCAATGTCAATGGTAAAGTTCAAAGCAGAACGAATCAATCCATTCAATTGATCGTCAATGAAACCGCTTTAGAAGCTGGTCAAACACAAAGAGTAGAAGTTCGTTCTAGCAATTTTAATCAAATTGCAGGATACCAATTTACACTTAATTTTGACCATTCTTTGATGAGTTTTGAAGGATTCGAAAGTGGAGCCATCCAACTTAATGATCAGAACTTTAATGTTAGAATGACTGAAAAAGGCTTGTTGACGACTAGTTGGAATGCCAATAGCGCCATCAATGTTTCTGCTGATGAAATTTTGTTTACTTTAATTTTTAAGGCAAACAGAGCTGGAAATCTTGGAGGATCAATGGAAATCACAAGTGATCTTACAGTTGCTGAAGCATACAATTCAACTCTTGACATCATGGATGTTAATTTGATCGTACGCAACAACCAAGGCCAAAATGTGGCAGGTGTTTTTGAATTGTTCCAAAACACTCCAAACCCATTTGATGCAGTTACTGAAGTGAGTTTCAGATTACCATCTGCAGCTCCTGCGGTATTAACAGTGTATGATGTAACTGGAAAAGTTCACAGAGTATATCAAGTGAAAGGTCAGAAAGGTATGAATACTGTTAGAATTGAAAAATCTGAGTTGAACGGAACAGGAATGTTCTACTATCAATTGGATTCTGACAATCAAACAGCTACCAGAAGAATGGTCATTGTAGAATAATCTATAGTATACCCCCCTCTTTTATTTCTGTAGAACCAGAAAAGTATTTTATAGTTTATTTAAAAGCCCCGCTTAAAGTAGCGGGGCTTTTCTTTTTTATGACCTATTAAAATTGGTTAAACTTTTGCTAAAAAGTCCTGAATCTCATAAAAGTGCTAACTTTGTGAAGTATTTCAATGTTAAAGTTTAAAAATCAAATCAATGTCTAAATTTCATTTTGTTTTAAATACACTTTTAATTGTAAGCACTATAAGCTTAAGTGTTTTTTCGTGCCAATCTCAATCTCAAACAGCGGCTGCTAGCACCAGTGCCTACAAAGCTGAAAACGAAGGATGGTTGGTGAATTTAGATGAAGCATACGAAAAATCTAAAAAAACAGGCAAACCGATCATGGCCAATTTCACAGGGAGTGACTGGTGCGGATGGTGTAAAAGATTAACTGCTTCTGTTTTCTCTCAGGATGAATTCAAAAAATGGGCAGCAAAAAATGTTATTCTATTAGAATTGGATTATCCAAGAAGAAAACAATTGCCGGAAGCCATCAGGACTCAAAATGCTTCATTGCAACAATCCTTCCAGGTACAAGGGTATCCTACCGTTTGGGTTTTTGACATGGACAAGGATAAAAAGACCAATCAATACCAAATCAAAGCCCACGGCAAAACCGGCTACACAGCCACAGTTCAGGAGTTTACGACTGGTGTAGATGCCATGCTAGCTGCCAGAAAAAAATAATCGGGTCTAAATAACTTTTAGAGTTCGTAGGTATTTTTTATTTATAATTGAATCTAGTGTAAATATTACATTAAGATACCGGGATATTATTCACTTTTGTAGAAAATATCCATCGTGTCGTCATCAACAACTTCCAGTAAATCCATTAACTTAATTATCCTGGTAGCCGCATTGGGCTATTTTGTGGATATCTATGATCTAATTCTTTTTGGCATTGTCAAAGATCCCAGTTTACGTGATTTGGGAGTGCTTCAGGAGGATATGTTTTCTACAGGAAGCTATTTGTTGAATATGCAGATGGCGGGTATGCTCATTGGAGGAATTATCTGGGGAGTGCTGGGAGATAAAAGAGGAAGACTCTCCACCTTATTTCTGACGATACTTTTGTATTCTCTGGCCAATATAGCCAATGGATTTGTCCAGACCATTCCACAATATGCCTGGGTTCGTTTAATTGCAGGCATTGGATTGGCAGGAGAGTTAGGCGTTGGTATTACTTTGGTATCTGAAGTGATGAGTAAGGAAAAAAGAGGTATGGGAGCAAGCATCGTTTCAGGAATTGGAATCGCAGGGGCTGTATTGGGTTTTTTAATTGCTGATTGGTTTGATTGGAGAATCGCCTACTTTGTTGGTGGAGCTTTAGGACTTTTTCTTTTAATTCTGCGGGTTTCAGTCTATGAATCTGAAATGTTTCATAAGTCCAAAAAATCAGGGGAAGTAGTCCGCGGCGATTTTTTATCCTTATTTAAAACAAGCGCTCAATTTTACAAATATTTATTGACCATTTTAGTGGGGGTTCCGGTTTGGTTTACCATCAGCCAATTGGCCATTCATGCCGGCGAGTATGCAGCATTGGGTATTAGTGCTGAGCCCATTTCAAGTGGCAAAGCAGTGACATTCCATTATATTGGAGCATCGGTTGGCAGTTTATTATTTGGTTATCTAAGTCAAAGTTTACAGTCACGAAAAAAGGCTTTGTATATTGCATTGACAAGTCTTGTCTTTTTTATGTTAGTGTATTTCTTTAACAGTGGGATGACTTCTGGATTTTTCTATGCATTGATTACTGCCATGGGATTATCCATGGGAGGAATGTGGGCCATTTTTATGGTGAAGTCTTCAGAACAATTTGGAACCAACATCAGGGCTACAGTCACGACCACTGCTCCTAATTTTGTCAGAGGAATGGTGCTGCCCATCAGTTGGATGATTGGATGGATGTCAGGTATTAGCAATCTATGGACAGCTGGGCTGGTCACTGGTTTGATATGTATGGTACTTTCATTTATTGGAATACACTATTCAAAAGAAACTTACGGAAAGGATTTGGATTATTCGGAAGGATCAAAATTGCTTTAATGGATGCAATTCAACTTTGTTTGTAAATACTGGTATAGAAAATTATGTGTTTGTAAATGAATGGGCTATTTGCTTACTCAAATCTCTACATTATTTTATCGTTCTATATACTGTAAGATTCAATAAAATGAACTAGCATGTTGGTTAATGAAGACACCGTCAAATACCACACAAACTACGAATACATTAAGAATGTTAGTTCCAGATTTAGAAATAAAATAATTATCGAAAAATATTTGACTTTTATAGCGATTACAAATTTCTAAAAAGTAATAAAATCAGTTCTGAAGACTAGCTAAGAAAAAGTTTAAGCCAATTTATTTTTACGATAACTAAGGCCTTGTTTGAATTCCATTGCGTTCATGTAAATATGCAGTGGACATCCCAGAAGCTTGGTTGAATTCCTGAATCATGATGTCGCGGTATTTTGCAAATTCTCCAAATTTTTCTTTAGGCAAAGGATCTCCAGCAGGAAATATATGTCTGCGGTGATCAACTTGTTTGCCATTCTTCCAAAATCTAAAGCAGACATGGGGACCTGTGGCCAAACCAGTCGAACCCACATAACCAATGACTTGTCCTTGTCTCACGTGTGTCCCGGGACGTATACCGGGTGCAAATCTAGACATATGCAAATATTGAGTTTCGTAAGTTTTGTCGTGACGAATTTTCACATATTTGCCATTACCTCCGGCATAAGCTGCAGCCGAAACTGTGCCATCAGCTACGGACATGATTGGAGTGCCATGTGGAGCAGCATAATCTGTTCCAAAATGGGGTTTGTGATATTTGAGCACAGGATGAAATCTTTTCAATGAAAAACCGGAAGTGATTTTGGAGAATCTGACAGGAGCTTGAAGGAAAGATCTTCTCAAAGGCCTTCCATTTAGGTCGTAATAATCTTTTTTGTGATTGTATTCGTACTTGAAGGCAAAGTAATCTCTACTGTTTGCGTTAAAATAAGCTGCAATTAAATTACCAGCATTGATCGGTTTACCTTCCACATAAGGTCTTTCAAAAATCAACTTAAAAGAATTACCTTGTTGGAGATGAAGAAAATCAATGGAGGATGCGAGTGCGTCTTCCATTTGATCAATGATGGCCATACAAACGCCTTGTTCTTGGAGTGCATTCCAAAGCGAAGTTTTTATAGTACCGGATACTGTTTCTCTTTTTATTTCTGTATGTTTTTCGACCAATTTCGGACATTGAATTCCACTGAGATCACAGAGAAGAAAACGAGAAGCATCAACTTCATACACAAAATAATCGGGCGCACAGCAGGGGTTCGTGGATATCAAACTGTAGGTATTGCCAGATTTGATATTTTTCAAATTAACGATGTCCTCAATTTTAGGAATCAGTTCATTTATTTTAGCATTGTTAAGACCAATGCTACTGAATAGTTTTGGTAATATTTGACCCGATTTAACTTTATCTTGTTGAATTTGAAACATACCCGCATCAAAGCCGTAAAGTGATTCGCCTGATACATTATTTTCACAGGAGGAAGTGTGGCGATCCGTTTTAATAAGTTCGTAGTCTAGTATAAACTGTAATATAAAACCATTTACGAATAGGAGTGTCGTGAAGCCGGTGGTCTGCAATAGTATCTTAATGGCTTTTGTTAACTCCATTTAGTTGGCTTGAAGTGGTGAATAATTGAAAATAGAGTGCAAAAGTAAAGCTTTTAGCTTAGACAGGCAAATGGAATTTTGTTAATATCAATACTTATTGATAATCAGTATTATAAAAATTATAAAATTAAATAATATATAATAATCAGATTATCAGTACTTAACAAAGTGTATTCTAAATTTTTAAAACCAATGTTAATAAAGTATGTACCAAAATGCAAAATTATATTTGGTGCATCTTTTAATTTTGGGTCATTATAGAAATTATATTTGGTTTGTTAAAATTATCAAATTGGATTCTTACAAAATCCTGCTAATCCTTGCACTGAAGTTGCGGGGCGCCTCCATCAATCCGGGCCTTACTATGTACACTTCATTGAAAGCATTGGAAAGATTGATCTGAAAGCTCCACTTGTATATTTAGTAAAAAGTTAAGGACGAGGTTGGTCGTTGTCCGAATGAATATTTTGATATAGAATTATAAGAGGATTGTTTTGCGAATAGAGTGGATTCTATTTTTTAAATTATCAAAGTAAATTTTTGAATGATGGCCACTGCCTGAACCTAAAACATAGGAATTCTCATGTATTATTTTAAACCAATTTTCCGTATATCTTATAAATTCTTCATCTTCAATGATTAAAAAATTGGGACTGTCAAAAGTTAAATAAAGCGCATTGAAATTGTCATTTTTTACCAATACATGATTACTAGTATGTAAAATTTTATTTTCAAATAATTTAAAATTATCTGTTTTAAGCTTTGATTTAGATTGGGAGATGAGCATGAGTTGAATTTTCTCAAGCGTAGATTCTAATCCATCTAGAATCAAATGTGCATCTGGTGCGTTAAGCTCATTAGATTCATAATAAAAACTAATTTGTTGTAAGGTGCTGTCCAGAATATTGGTATTCCAATATTCTGTCGATTCTATGACTGAATATTTTTCCCAAATTTGAGTAAAATAGGATAAGATTGATTGATCAAATAATTCGAATGAAAATGGTTTATTTTTAAATGAGCCAATGCTCCAAATTGTTTTAGAAAAAACATAAAATTTAAATGAGGCTAATTCTTTGTTAAGAAAATAATAGAATATTGGTAATTCTCGTGTAGAATAAATCGCTTTGACATGAGAATTTTGATTTATACTTTCAAAAGTAGAATTTAATAAGAGTAAAAAGTCAGAAATCGAACTTACTGGAGATATTAAGTTTGGAATTTTGAATTGGAATTGGTTGTCTTTTTTACCGAGCACTTGATCCAATGATATGTTATAATGTTGTGAAAGTGTGAGAATTTCATCGAGTGAAAAAAAATGGTCAGGTTTTATTTTTTTATAAATTGACTCCGTGCTACAATTCAGAATAGATGCAAGTTCATTAACCCAACTCTTCTTCAGTTTGATTCGAGTAAACAGGATCTCTCGAAACTCAACTTTAAATTGATTATTTTTAATCATAGATTTAGGATTCAAACGCTAAGATATGTCAAATTTGAAAAATTTGGAAAAATTTGCCATTTTAATATAAATCTAAGCTTAATTGAGGTAAATTTGGAAAAAATAGAAAATGTTTTTAATAATTTGTCTAAAATTGACATACAGTGTAGGCAAAGCGTGATAGACCTTTGTTCAACCCGATATTAACACGTAACAACCTAATTTAACACATATGAATACTTTTGATTTAAAAAATCTGTTTATTTTATTTGCTATCGGAAATTTAAGAGCTTTTAAGGTTCTTAAGATATTTCTGATGATGAGTATTGCGTCCACTATTGATTTGTCAGCTCAATGCACTAGTCTGTTTTTAAATTCAGTCAATGTTCAAGATCCAGATATAGGGAATTGTTCTATTTCATTGGCATTGAAACCTCAAAAATCTAATTCAATTTGCAAGCGTGTTGACTACAAGTTTTATAATATATTTTGGGAGAAATTTGAAGTAAACTTTGATGATGGACAAGGATATATTATTATAAAAAACGATCAGGTGAAATCCATTACCTATGCAACCTATGGAAATAAGAAAATTAGGGCAAGAGGAACTTCTTTAGGTTCTTATGCTGAATGTGAATTTGATATGTTGATAAAAACTCAACCTGGAAATGAACATTTTAATTATATTCAACCAGATATGTCTATTCCGCTTAAAGTTGAAGACTTTCAACCGCCATTGAATGGTTACTATTCAGTAGATGAGTATGATGGAAAACCTCATGGAGGTTGTGCTACAGCCCATATCAGATTTGCAAATAAGCAATTACAATATGATATTCCAATAAGCCAAAATAAGTTGCCATATCTTTGTAATCCCGTTATTTTTGTAGAAGGCTTAGACTTATCGCCATACCCTATTTGTAATCCTGATAATGGAAAACCAATTCGTTATGGGGACTTTGGATGGGATATTTTTACATTGGGCACTTCTGAGAATAGCCCTCATACTGGAACTGGATCATTTGATCAAATGAAACTGTTACCTGAACAATTAAAGAAATTTCAGGAATCTGGAAGAGATATTATTTTGTTGGATTTTTGTGATGGTGCTGATTACATACAATTAAACTCATTATTGCTGCAAAAATTGATCATTGAAGTGAATAAAATGAAACTAGGATGTAGCAATCCTTCGCCCAATACCGTTATAGGAGCAAGTATGGGTGGCATGGTATCAAGGCATGCATTATCCTCCATGGAAAAAAGCAATGTGTGCCATGATACTAAATTCTATGTTTCTTTTGATGCACCACATAAGGGAGCTAATATTTCTCTTGGACTTCAAGCTACTGCTTGGTTTGCTTCAAAAGTTCAGCCAAACGATAAGGATATTCAAAACTTGTGGAAAGCACTGCATAGACCCGCACCAAGACAATTACTTACAAGTACTTTGGAGTCAGAAATTGCAAATGGAAATTTGACCTTGGATAATTGGGGCGTAAATACCAATCAGTTAGAGTTCAGCTCCAACCAAGGACTAGCTTTAAGAAACCAATTCGAAAATGAACTTAAAGAATTGGGCTTTCCAGAGACTACAATAAATCTAGCCATTGCTGATGGGTCAGAAGTTGCTAAGAACCAAGGATATACATTGCCAAACCGATTGTTTAGAGCAGTGTTGAGTGCTGACAATTGGGCTTTCAAAGGAAGTATGTTTCAAATAGGTTTCTCGGCAGTCGATGGTGAGTCATGGGATTCCAGGTATGATTATAAATGCCAATGCATAGGTTCAGATCATAATTCTAAGAATCAGGGGAATGTCATTTTTTCTGGATTTTCACCTGAATTACCATTAGAACACCTAGCTGGTTGTAATAAGACAGTCCCTTGTAAAATGTTGGCTTCCAATTTTATAGCCAACGAAGCTATTCTAAAAATGGATCATGTCTCAGGTGGTAAAAGAATAGGTGATTTATCTAATATCATAGGTATTGTAAGTAAGGTTTTTCATAATTTTAAACAAGAATATGGTGATTTAGATTGCATCATCGATGCAGTAAATAATGATAATATTTGCTTTATTCCAACAATGTCTGCTTTGGATATTGATTGGGAATTGAATAATGAGAATTTGAGTAAAAATATTAAAGAAGCAATAATTGTTGAAAATGGGTTAACTCCATTTGATGCATACTATGCGCCTAATAAAGAACGAGACAACGAGGAAAACTTTCAACATGTTGAGCTGACACAAGGAATGATGGATTGGTTGGATGATCAAATGAAAAATCCTGTCCAAAAAAAGTTGCTCGGTCTGCCCAAGATCCCCGAAGGATATCAATCTTATAATTATGGGTACAATAGAAAAACCTTGCCTTCTATTAAAGTTAATTCAGGCACTATTCTTTCTGTTAATGATTGTGGAGCTACAGGATATCGTAATGAACCAGAATCTGCCTCAGAAGTATTTGAAGTTTATACTGAATGTAATGCTTATGTTGATATATTTGATGGAGCTACTATTCAACTGGGTAATGAGCAATGCGCAAAGAATGGAATAGTGTTCCTTAAAGAAGGAAGTACCTTACATTTACATTCCGGTGCCACACTTGAAATCAATGGAGAACTTTCTAAATTAGTCATTGAAACTGGTTCTAATTTAATATTAGAAGAAGGTGCCATAGTCAAAATGAGAGACGCCAGACATGCAGATGGAGAGGCACAGATATTGATTAAAGGTCATATACATTGGGGAGGAGATATTAGTTTTTCTGGTAATGGACATTTTAGATTTGTACCTACACATTCACTAAGTATTGCAACTAGCTTGAATCTTACAGGAATTAACATGGAAATAAGATTTATACATTTAATAGGAGGCACCGTCTTAGAAACTGGCGATCATGTGGTATCATTAAATAATGGAAAGATCTTTTATGAAGATAATTCAAAAATAAGAAATAGTTATAAATGTAATTTTAATAGTCTGAAATTAACTAGTCCTCATTTTGTCCAAAATAAAAATGCAATAGCCATAGAAATGGATGATTATGAAACTTTAAGTATGAGTGCATGTGTTATTTCAAAAATAAAACAAGGTGTTAATGCAATTGGTAGGTATAAAACAGAAGAAGTATCGGTAAGTAATTCTACTTTTTACTCAGAAATTGGAATCAAATCAGTTGATACTAGGTACATTAAAGTTGACGATTGTGTGTTTAGTCCAATCAATTTTGACAATATCGCTTTGGATTGTCAGAATAATACAAGGATTTTAATCAACGAGGTAAATGCCTCTAATTATTATTTAAGTGCAGGTACGTTTTTTCCTAGGTCTTCTGCAATGAAGTTTGTAAATTCCGGAAATGTGTATATGACATCTACACATGTCAAGAACAACCATTGGGGAATTTATTGTCCAGAAAAAGACAATTTAGGAAATAAGGCCAAAACAAATATAAAGCTTTATGATTGTTATATAGATAACAATATTATTGGAATTGAAATGTATGGTGGAAGCCCAAGCGGTAGCATTGTAAAATGGGGGCTATTAGACATCTCATGCAGCAGTGTAAGTCACAATAATATTGGCGTAAAAGGCCAAGACATTGACTTGTTTATTGACAATAATTTAAAGTCTCGTAATCAAGTAAAAAATAGATTCGTTACTTCAAGCGGACGATTTGGTATTAATCCTATTTTTGAAATTCAATATATACAACGCAGCCCTGGAATTATCTTAGCCCGCGAAAATTATTGGGGAGGGATTATACCACAACCGGGATTGCATTACAGGATTACAGGCGCATCGTTAAACCCGATCCCTGTTAACATAAATCAATTTACAGCTTGTAATAATAACTCCCCAGGCGATATGGATAGGCTTATTGATGATGATGATTGCATTATTCAATTGAACCACTCAGCCCTAACATACAATTTAGAAGAAAAATTTAGTGAGGCTTATAATTTCTTTGCAACAGGACAATTTCATCTAGGTGAATTGGCTATGGCCTCAGTTGCAGAAGATAAACTAATTCATGCAACAAGTTTGGAGGCCGGATGTAAAGAAATGGCAGATTTTTCCGAACACTTTGGATTACCTGGCGGACCCGAAATGGAGGAAAGAAACAAATCTAACTACTCAGGAGATTTTGAAATTTACCCTAACCCGACAAAAGACAATATCATTATAAGGCACAATAAAGAAAAACTAAATTTGACAATTTCAAATCAATTCAATCAAGTGGTAATAATTAAACAATTACTGGGTCAAGAAATTATTGACTTATCTCATTTGCCACCAGGACTATATTTTGTTGAGTCAAATGAATTTAATGGAATAATTCGTAAATTTGTAAAAATTAAATAAGCTGTTATGAAAAAGTATATGATCATATTATTCACATTTTCAATATATATGAGTTGTGATAAACAAGACAATGACGATTCAAACATCATCCCTTATGCAAACGGGACGAAAAGTAAAGTAAGCGGCCAAGTAGTCGAATACGGTAGCAATAAGCCCATCCCGGGTGCAAAAGTGATCTTGCAGGAAGGTTATATATCAGGATCCTTATTATCTGGAAGAACTGTCTGGACAGCTATAGATACTTTTGTCGCAGATAATGATGGTAAATATCAATTTGAGTTCTTTCATAAGGTAGATGATTTTGACAGAAAGGAACTATACATTTATCGCGTTGACTGTATAAAAGATCAATATTTTCCATATCGTGAAAAGAAAGCTCACAAAGGAATGTGGACAAAAAATTTAAATTTTGTACTAGACCCATATGCTTGGATAAAAGTTCATGTTAAAAATGTTAATCCATTTGATGATCGTGATTTAATTGTAACCAGTTCTAACGGCGGTGGAGGTGAATATTATGGGTTAAACGTTGACCACATTGAAACACATATAGCTGGTGGAAATAATACTGTAAGAATTGCTTGGTTAGTAATTAAAAATAATGTAAAAAATTATAAAATTGATTCTCTATATGTACCTGCCCACGACACTGTATCATACGAGATTAATTATTAGAAGAGAAAGATGAATTATATGAAAATTTGAAAAATTATGCCACGATTTTTTTGCTACTGGTTTGTAATAGTTAAGAAATTCGTGTCATTTGGATTTAAATAATTTATAAAATAACATTGAGAACCCTTAATTATAAGAAATATGAATTATTTTGGCCAAGTATTTTTTGTCTTATTGTTTTTATCTTGCGAAAAAGACAATGACGATTCAAACATCATTCCTTATGGAAACGGGACGAAAAGTAAATTAGACGGTCAAGTAATAGAATATGGTAGCAATAAGCCCATCCCGGGTGCAAAAGTGATCTTGCAGGAAGGTTATATATCAGGATCTGTATTATCTGGAAATTCAGTCTGGACAGCTAAGGATACTTTTATCACAGATAGTGATGGTAAATATCAATTTGAGTTCTTTCATAAGGTAGACGATTCTGACAGAAAGGAACTGTATGCTTACGAAGTTTACATAGAAAAGGATCAATATTTTCCAAGCCTTGAAAAAAGAGCACACAAAGGAATGTGGACAAAAAATTTAAATTTTGTGCTAGACCCATATGCTTGGATAAAAGTGCACATCAAAAATGTAAATCCGTTTGATGATCGTGATTTAATTAGTATCAGATCTAATGGAGGGGGGGGGGATTATTATGGAAAATCTGTCAGTATTGAAGAAATTCATATTAATAGAGGCAATCGAAAAGTAAAACTTTCATGGTTGACAATTAAGGATAATATTAAAGAGTATAAATATGATTCTTTGTATCTCTCAGCCCATGACACATTACCCTACGAGATTAATTATTAAAAGTGAAAGTAGCATAAAATGAGAATTTGAAAAATGAAGCCACGAATTCCTTAATTATTGGTTTGCCAAAATAAGGAATTCGTGTCATTAGGATTTAAATAATTTATAAAATAACATTGAGAACCCTAAATTATTAAAAAGATGAATTATTTAGGCAAAGTATTGTTTGTCTTATTGTTTTTATCCTGTGAAAAAGACAATGACGATTCAAATATCATCCCTTATGCAAATGGGACTAAAAGTAAAGTAGAAGGTCAAGTTATCGAATATGGAAGCAATAAGCCCATCCCGGGTGCAAAAGTGATCTTGCAGGAAGGTTATATATCAGGATCCTTATTATCTGGAAGAACAGTCTGGACAGCTATAGATACTTTTGTCGCAGATAATGATGGTAAATATCAATTTGAGTTCTTTCATAAGGAGGATGATTTTGACAGAAAGGAACTGTATGCTTACGAAGTTTACATTGAAAAGGATCAATATTTTCCAAGCCTTGAAAAAAGAGCACACAAAGAAATGTGGACAAAAAATTTAAATTTTGTTCTAGATCCTTTTGCTTGGATTAAAGTGCACATCAAAAATGTAAATCCGTTTGATGACAGAGATTATTTATTTACTTCTTCGCATGGGGGTGGAGGGGATTATCGTGGTAAAAATATTGACAATATTGAATTTCACATTAATAGAGGTAATAGAAAAGTGGAATTGTATTGGAACGTTAAGAAAAATAGTATATTTAAAGAATTTAGTGATTCACTCTACCTTCCTGCCCACGACACTGTACCCTACGAGATTAATTATTAAAAGTGAAAGTAGCATAAAATGAGAATTTGAAAAATGATGCCACGAGTTCCTTAAATTAGTGGTATTCCAAAGTTAAGGAATTCGTGGCATTAGGATTTAAATAATTTATAGTATCACATTGAGAACCCTAATTTAGTAGAAAGATGAATTATTTAGGCAAAGTATTGTTTGTCTTATTGTTTTTATCCTGTGAAAAAGACAATGACGATTCAAACATCATCCCTTATGCAAACGGGACGAAAAGTAAAGTAGACGGCCAAGTAATCGAATACGGTAGCAATAAGCCCATCCCGGGTGCAAAAGTGATCTTGCAGGAAGGTTATATATCAGGATCTGTTTTATCTGGAAATTCAGTCTGGACAGCTAAGGATACTTTTATCACAGATAGTGATGGCAAATATCAATTTGAGTTCTTTCATAAGGTAGACGATTCTAACAGAAAGGAACTGTATGCTTACGAAGTTTACATTGAAAAGGATCAATATTTTCCAAGCCTTGAAAAAAGAGCACATAAAGGAATGTGGACAAAAAATTTAAATTTTGTGCTAGACCCATATGCTTGGATAAAAGTGCACATCAAAAATGTAAATCCGTTTGATGATCGTGATTTAATTAGTACTAACTCAGATGGTGGTGGCGGAGAATATTATGGAAAATCCGTTGATGTTGAAGAAATACATATAGGTAGTGGCAATCAAAAAGCAAAATTATCTTGGTGGATAACTAAAAATAGAATTAAAGAGTATAAATATGATTCTTTGTATCTCTCAGCCCACGACACATTACCCTACGAGATTAATTATTAAATGTGAAAGTAGCATAAAATGAGAGTTTGAAAAGTGATGCCACGAGTTCCTTAAATTAGTGGTATTCCAAAGTTAAGGAATTCGTGGCATTAGGATTTAAATAATTTATAAAATAACATTGAGAACCCTAAATTATTAAAAAGATGAATTATTTTGGAAAAGTATTATTGGCCTTATTGTTTTTATCCTGCGAAAAAGACAATGACGATTCAAACATCATCCCTTATGCAAACGGGACGAAAAGTAAAGTAAGCGGCCAAGTAATCGAATACGGTAGCAATAAGCCCATCCCGGGAGCAAAAGTGATCTTGCAGGAAGGTTATATTTCAGGATCCTTATTATCTGGAAGAACAGTCTGGACAGCTATAGATACTTTTGTCGCAGATAATGATGGTAAATATCAATTTGAGTTCTTTCATAAGGTAGACGATTCTGACAGAAAGGAACTGTATGCTTACAAAGTTTACATAGAAAAGGATCAATATTTTCCAAGCCTTGAAAAAAGAGCACACAAAGGAATGTGGACAAAAAATTTAAATTTTGTGCTAGACCCATATGCTTGGATAAAAGTTCATGTTAAAAATGTTTACTCGTTTGATGAGAAGGATTACATTTGGATTGGGGGAGGAAGTAACTATTATGGAAAATCAGTAGACACTTCAGAAATTCAACTTGAATTTGGCAATAGAATGAGTAAACTTGTTTGGTTTGTTGGCCATAATAAAATAGAGACTAGATTTGAAGATTCTATTTATGTAATTGCCCGCGACACTGTTCCCTACGAGATTAATTATTAAAATAATATTTTAGTGTAAGTAGGATTAGAAAAGGATTCTTACAAAATCCTGCTAATCCTTGCACTAATGTTTCTGGGAGCTTCCATCAGTCCAGGCCTTACGATGTACACTTCATTAAAAGCATTGGAAAGATTGATCTGAAAACTCCATTTGCTCAATTTGTATCCACATCTAAAGTCATACACCCTATAACCATGATCATGCTTTTTTCTAAAACTTTTAAGGCCGGGAATTAGGATGTCTTCAAAAAGTCGATCCATCGATTCGATGTGACTTGCATAATTAAAATTGCATCCCAAATACCAACTGCTTCGTTGGTATTCAAGATCTATTCTCACCAAATGGCGATTGCGGTATTTTAAGATATTGTAATTGGCTGTAGAATTATAAGCGTTTCTCTGCGCGATGCTTGCTTTCCCTAGGCTTAATGGCCCCAACTTTTTGCCAGTGCTGTCCCAGTTCACAAATTTAGGATCCAACCAAGTATATCCTCCCGATATCTGTACTGTATTTTTTCCCCAGCTCATTTGATTCTGTGTGGTGATTTCAAATCCCGCAATCCGCGTGTCTCCTACATTTTGTGATTGAAAGCTGGTTCTGAAATTTTGATCAAATACCGCACTAAATTCTAACATGTCTTTGTAGTTGGATAAAAACCAAGCAGCATCTACAAATCCTTGCAACATTCCAAATGCAAAACCTTGTTTGATTCCGATTTCATAAGATTCACCGGATTCAGCTTGAATATTCAAATTGGGTGAAATATTGATTCCTCCTGCAAATGTTGAAATGTACTTTTCAGCAATTGTAGGAAACCTGAATCCTTGTCCCCATGACGCTCTGATAAAAGTAGCTTTAGTCAGTTGATAGTTGGTTCCAAATCTTAAGATGGGTCTGGATTCTACACTCGGATTTGATATCGTGTCCCCACCAATGATGGTTGGTCCATAAATGCTAAAATTTTCATACCGCAGTCCTGCTGAAATAATCCATCGGTCAAACCATTTTTTTTCTGCTTGCAAATAAGTAGCCAGATTATAACTTCTAAAGGTGGTATCTCCATATAGCGCCGCATTAATCCTGGAATGATACATTAAGCCACCAGCGGTCAATTGAATGCCAAGAGATTCAAATGATTTTTGACATTGATACTCTGAATAAAAATTATGACTTTGGTTGGATTGTCCATTGTCCACATTGTTGTCTATGTGAAACCATCTGCCGATGAATCGATGTTTGTAATTTTGAGTAGAAATGTATTGAAGTGAAGGATCAATGTTAAATCTAAATTTTTGAGTGTTGGAATACGAACTGGTATCTCCGGTGTACAAACCTTCAGACTTCCAATAGAAAAAACTACTGCTGGATCCTTTGTTAAAATTAAATCCAAGATTGACAATTAAACGATCCGAGAGGTGTTGAGTGATCAAACCACTGAATCTTCCATTCTCACTATTGGCGCCTTCGTTATACCCTGTTTTATTTGCATAAAATCCACCTAAAGTCAAGTCAGTTTTTCTATACCTCTTGCGGTGAACCATGGTAGTAATCATTTCCCCGGGGACCGTATTGTTTCCTTTTCCCCACCAATGATTTTCCTCGCTTGGTTTCATAAATATTCTGGGCATAATGCTGATGGCGGTATATGGTTCCAGTGAAGGTTTGATACTTCTAAAGTGAATAATTCCGTTCATCGCAGCTGAACCATACAATGAACTAGCAGCTCCCTTGACCACTTCGATTTGACCTACATTTTCCAGGGGTAAATCATCCCAGTTGGACAATCCTGCGTCGGGTTGCAATACAGGTAAATCATCCATGACCACCATCACCCGACTCCCAGCACCATAACTGTATCCGGAACCTCCCCTGATATTTGCTTGTCCATCCAATATTTGCACCCCAGGAATTCTATCCAATACTTGTTGTACAGAAGTAGAATTCAATTTTTCAGGATATTCAGGTCTGATAATGTCCAATGAAATGGTGGACTCTGAAATGGGTTTTTCTGAGCGTGAAGAACTAATGACCATGGTTTGTAAAAGCACATTGCCTTCAGATAAAAGCACATTGACTATCGTTTCTGTGTTTTCAATAATCTGGATTTGATCAGTATATGTTTCATATCCAGTGTATTTGACTTCTAGTTTTACCTTACCACTTTGCTTTAATGGCAAGCTGAAATTTCCATTTGCATCACTTAGTGTTCCTTCATTGGCAGGGCTGTCCAATAAGCGAATCCAGGCTCCGATGATGGGTTCTCGGGTTTGTTGATCTTGTACATTGCCTTTGATCAATGTTTGAGAATACAAGGTGCTTGAAAGCAGGGCAATGAACAAGCAGGAGAAAAGATATTTTAATTGCATAATTTCAAAAGTATGTATCTTGGCCATCAAAATTATATCCAATAATGAAACAATTATACAGCTTTTTTTTACTTTCCATTTTATTTCAATGCGCACAAGCCCAAGCTTGCTTACCGGACAGTGTGGTAAGAGACTCTGCGGTAGGTGTTTATCCAAAACCTGTCACTCTGACCAATCCAAATGGTGGCATTAAAACTCCTGCTTGTATTGACAAACCTTACGAATTCGTTTTTACAGTCAAAATTTCAGACACGGTTTCTGTTCCTGGGATTCCTATCCCCATTAATCTAAACAATGCCAGCATTGCCACTACCGGTGCTATTGCAGGGTTGCCTGTTGGAATAACTTATGCTTGTAATCCTCCCAATTGTTTGTTTGACAAGAACACGATTGGTTGTTTAATATTAAATGGGACCGCTACGGATGCCAACACTCCAGGAATTTTTAGACCAGTGATTACCCTGACCCTTTCTACGGTCTTAGGCCCCATCGAAGTCATGTATCCCGGCCAATTTTTTCCGGGAGAATATCTTTTGACCTTGTTGGATAAAGATTGCACAGTCTCTTCAAAAGATGTTAATACTGAAAAAGAACTTTGGTTACCTACGGTATCCCAAGGATGGATTTACAATATTGCTCAGAGCAACAAGTGGATTCAATTGTTGGATGTCACAGGAAGACCTGTTTACGGAAATCTAAGTTCAGCGAATGGAGTTTTTGACATTCCTTCACAATTTAGCAATGGAATTTATTTTGTTCAGTGGACCAACGCTTCAGGATCCATTAGCAATCAAAGGATTATCCTAACTAGATAGGAAATAATTTACTAAATCGGTTTAACTAAGTGAAGGAAGAATTATCCTTTGCTTCGAAGACGTATCACCGGGCAGATCATTTCTTCCAGTGAAATTCCTCCGTGTTGAAATGTGTTTCGATAGTAATTTAGAAAATGACCGTAATTGTTAGGATACAAGAAATACGATTTTTCTTTTGCAAAAATAAAGGTCGAGGAAAGATTGGGTCTTGGCAATCCAACTTGTGCGGGATCTCTGATTTCCAATACATCTTTTTTATCGTAACTAAGATTTTTGCCCACTTTGTAACGAAGATTTGCTGTGGTTTCCTTGTCGCCAACCACTCTGCTTGGGTCTTGTACCCTGATCGTGCCATGGTCTGTGGTGATAATCAATTGAACGGGACTTTCAGAAAGTTTCTGAAGTGCCGCCCAAAGAGGTGAATGCAAAAACCAGGATTTGGTCAATGAGCGATACGCGTTTTCATCAGAGGCCAATTCTTTCAGCACTTCCATTTCTGTTCTTGCATGAGAAAGCATGTCGATAAAATTATAGACGATCGCCGTGAAATCATTTTGCAATAAATTGTGCGCATTGTCCAATAATTGTTTTCCCTTGGCGACATTGGTTATTTTATAATATTCGAATTTAAGTTCCTTGCGGATGTATCTTTTTATTTGACCTGCCAGTAAATCCGGTTCTTTCATATTTTTACCTCCTTCTTCGTTGTCATTCAACCACCAATCAGGATACATTTTTTCAATTTCAGATGGAAGCATTCCAGCGAAAATGGCATTTCTACTATATTGGGTCGTGGTCGGTAGGATGCTGTAAAAATAGTCTTCTTCCTCTACAACAAATCTTTCAGTGATGATGGGTTCGATGACTTTCCACTGGTCATAGCGCAAGTTGTCCAACAAAACAAATACGGTTGGTACTTTGTCTTTTAAATGTTTGAAAACTTTTTCCAACATCAATTGGTGTGACAAAATGGGCGCTATGGCAGGATTTTTAAACCATCCCGGATATTGATTGGTGATAAATTTTGAAAACTCTACATTCGCTTCCTGTTTTTGTTGCTGCAGAATGTCTTGTATATGTGGATCTGTGCCTTGATCCATTTTCAATTCCCAATGGATCAGTTGCTTGTAAATTTCGACCCAGGATTTAAAATTGGGCCTGTCCGAAATATCCATAAAGAGTTGGCGAAAAGCAATCTGATAGTCTTGTGTATTTTTTTCTGATACCAATCTTTTATTGTCGATTAGTTTTTTAATCGTGAGCAAAAGTTGATTGGGATTGACAGGTTTTATAAGATAGTCTGCGATTTGACTTCCGATGGCTTCTTCCATGATATTTTCGGCCTCATTTTTAGTAACCATCACGACAGGCATTAAATATCCTTTGGCTTTGAGAGCGGCGAGGGTTTCAAGACCTGTTTTACCCGGCATGGATTCATCCAGAAAAATCACATCATACGAAGGATCCTCCTGCAAGACAGACAAAACATCATGTCCGTTGGTGACGGTGGTAATAGAATATCCTTTTTTCTCAAGAAAGAAAACCTGAGGTGTCAATAGGTCGATCTCATCATCAGCCCAAAGTATTTTTATTTTTTCATTGTTCATATTTCGATGGATAAAAAGATTAGAATTTAAATGAGTGTCAATAAACCAAGATGATAAGAAGTCGCATTAAGCAAATTAAAAGCCCTTGGACTAATATCATGCAATATTCAAAACATAATTGAGTCGGAGAGGTTTTAAAGAGGATAAAAATTGGCTGAAATTGGCACAAGTAAAAATATTTAACGATCCGGTATATGGTTTTATTACTGTTCCTGCCGGAATTCTTTTGGAATTGATCGAACATCCCTATTTCCAAAGACTTCAGCGCATTAAGCAATTGGGCCTTTCGCACTATGTGTATCCTGGTGCAGTGCATTCCAGATTTCACCATGCCTTAGGTGCGTATCACCTGATGACCATGGCGCTAAATCATCTAAGATTAAAAGGAGTTCAGATAGAAGAGGATGAGTATCGGGCGGCACAGATTGCCATTTTGCTACATGATATAGGGCACGGACCATTTTCACATGTGTTGGAACACACCATACTTCCGGTCAAGCATGAGCAAATTACAGCTTTGCTGATGGAAGAATTGAATAAGAGTACGGGTGGACAATTATCATTGGCAATTCAAATTTTTAACAATCAATATGAGCGCCCATTTTTTCATCAATTGATCAGTAGCCAGTTGGATACAGACCGATTGGATTATTTGACGAGGGATAGTTTTTTTACTGGGGTGGCAGAAGGTGTGATTGGATACGATCGATTGATATTAATGATGGACGTGGTAGATCATCAATTAATTTTAGAAGAAAAATCACTTTACTCCATCGAAAAATTTCTGACCTCCCGCAAGATCATGTATCTCCAGGTATATATGCACAAGACCGCGCTAGCGGCAGAATTTATGTTGAATTTATTTTTGCAAAGCTTGAAGTCTCAAGCCAATTTTGAAGGCTTAAGTCGTTCGCTTTCTTATTTTTTAAAACGTAGCCATGAGAATGATTGGAATCCTGCTGAATTTCTTCCTCATTATGTCATGATCGACGATGTGGACATTTGGTCCTTGCTAAAGGAAAACAGAAACTCCAAAGACCCTGTTTTAAGCCATTTGGCTTCAGGCCTAACCGATAGACGGTTGTTTAAAATTCAAATCAAAGATCATCCATTTGAGCTTATGTCAGACGATAAAGAGCCATCAAGTAATATTCCGGAAGAATTATTCCAAATGTGTTCAAACCAAATTTATAATTTTGAGATCAGTCCATATCAATTGGGTGAACCTGAAATTATGGTCAAATCAAAATCCAAAGAATTAAAAGCTTTTTCTCAATACAAAGACATGCAACACCTTACGCAGAAGCTTGATCGTTACTATCGCATCCTGCCCAGATAGTTATAAAAAAGAAAAGCTTCATTTTCTCAAACGCAATTATATTTGAAACCTTATTCAAAAGTCGATATGCAACTCAAAGACAAATCAGTAGAAATATTATTACATAAAGAACTCACTAGACAACGCGAAGGTATTGAACTTATCGCTTCGGAAAATTTTGCAAGTGGAGAGGTGATTAGGACCATGGGTTCATGGTTAACCAATAAATATGCAGAGGGATATCCGGGTAAAAGATATTACGGTGGATGTGAAGTGGTGGATGAAGTAGAAAATCTAGCCAAAGAAAGGCTATGTCAACTCTTCGGTGCGGAATATGCCAATGTTCAACCACATTCCGGAGCACAGGCCAACGCTTCTGTCCAAATTGCTTTGTTAAATCCTGGTGACACCATTATGGGTCTAAATTTAGCACACGGCGGCCATTTGTCCCATGGATCGCCGGTCAATATGAGTGGTAAATATTACAATGTTGTATCCTATGGAGTGGAAGAAGAAACAGGTCTTATTGACATGGATAAAGTGAGCGCCTTAGCTCATGAACACAAACCCAAACTCATTATTTGTGGAGCCTCTGCCTACAGTCGTGATTGGGATTATGCCAGATTTAGAAAAATTGCCGATGAAACTGGAGCCGTATTAATGGCAGATATCGCACACCCTGCAGGTTTGATTGCCAAAGGACTGCTCAACGATCCAATACCTCATTGCCACATCATCACTTCTACGACCCATAAAACCTTAAGAGGACCTCGAGGAGGAATCATCATGATGGGGAAAGATGGACCCAATACCATTGGTAAAACCGATAAAAAGGGCAAGGCATTGCCATGGTCCAGCATCTTGAACAGTGGTGTTTTCCCGGGAATGCAAGGAGGTCCTTTGGAGCACATCATTGCTGCGAAAGCAGTTGCATTTGGAGAAGCCTTAGGAGAAGATTTTAAAATTTACGGAAAACAAGTCATCAACAATGCTCAGATTTTTGCAAAAAGTTTTCAGGATTTAGGTTATGAAATTGTCTCTGGCGGCACAGACAATCATATGTTTTTACTGGATCTTAGAAACAAAAATATCACGGGCAAGGCTGCGGAAGAATTACTAATTAAAGCGGACATCACCACCAATAAAAACATGATTCCATACGATCCGCAACCACCCATGACAACTTCGGGAATTCGTCTGGGCACTGCAGCAATGACTTCACGCGGTTTTAAAGAAAAAGATTTTATACAAGTCGCCAGATGGATGGATGAGTTGATCATCCGTCGCGAGGATGGAGGATTTATTTCTTCAGTCAAAGTGGAGGTGAATGCGCATATGAAAAACTTTCCATTGTATCCGGGGATTTGAGATGGATGCCATATTTGATGCTTGTGTGGATTTATTAATTTACCTGGCTGATATTTTTGGAGTAACTTATAAAGAAATCAATGTTTGGATTTTCTGCATCGTTGAACCCATAGTGTTTACAGTTATGATTTGGTATATTTATATCCTGAAAAGAAAATTGAGTAAATACCGCGATTAGAAATTACACCGTCCACAAATTTTCAGATTGTGTCGATCGGCGAAGTCTAAAATTCGACCATCGGTCATCCATTAAATTACATCCTTCGGTTTCCCATTGTTAATCTAACTTATATTTTACAGTATGCTTTTTAAATACACAAATTATTAAAAAAGAAACGACTGAAATATTTTTACTTGCCAATCAAACCAATGGATTAAAATTCGAATCTTTCATTCGAACTATTAAAATTAGGTTTAATGGACAAAAGGTAGGACGTTTTTGAGTCGTTGCTCTAACGTGGACAAAAAGTAGGCTTGTTAGACTTTTGAAATCCGACCATTAGGAAAAATTAGAATCTAAATCTGCGTGTTTTCTTTTAGTTCCTCTATCAATAATATGGTACTTAATTAAGAGTAATATGTAACTTTACTGCACTTTTATCATCTTAATCTATATTATTGTCTATGAAAAACTTTTTGCTTGTTTCTTTAGGGATTTTAATAACCATGTCTGTCAGCGCCCAGCCAAGTTATCCTACTGCCACAAGGTTAGCAAAAGTGTGCCAGGTCTGGGGATACTTGAAATATTTTCATACCCATGTAAACAGTTGTTCCATAGACTGGGACAGCGTACTCATTGCCCATTTGGAACCCATCAAGAATGCTGCTGATGATGCAGCTTTTAATAGTGAATTAGAAGCGATGATTGCGGCAGCAGGCGAAATGCCAATTCCCATTACGCCTTCTGATGAGCCTAATCCTGCATTATTAAACAATCTACAATTTTTTTGGAAGGACGACCTCGTATTTTCAGATCGTGTTAAATCGGCCCTTGATACCGTAAGAGCCAAGTTTCGTTCTACCCTTAATTGTTATGTGAAGGATAATTCAAACTATTCGATTCCCAACGAAGGCTGGCTCGCGTTTACCAATGAGAATATAAGCATTCCTTCTCCTGAGTTTCCATCAGAACCTTACCGTCTCCTCATGATGTTCCGCTATTGGAATATTATTAATTATTTTTTTGCATATCGCGATTTAATGGATGTCAATTGGTTTACCTCTCTTGAAAATCATATCCCTCAAATGATACAGGCAAGCAGCCAGATTGATTATCTTCTTACCTTACGATATTTGTCAGCAGCCATAGATGACGCCCATGCGATATTTAACAGCTCTGATTTTATTCGCTTATTTTATGGCGGTAATGGTTGGCCTCAATTTTGGATGAGCCGCATAGAAAATCAATATGTAGTTACAAAAGCGTGGTTGCCTGGAAATGAATTACAACCGGGAGATATAATTCTATCAATCAATGGGCATACAACTGAAAAACTCGTTGACAGCCTTGCTGCATCGCGTCCATACTGCACCCCTGCTTCCTGGTACCGTGACCTTGTCATAAACATGCTGCGCGGCTCAATGGGTAGTTCGATGGTCATCGAAGCCGAAGGGCCCAATGGACGATTTACAACTACCGTAAAACGGAACATTTCAAACCCGGGTACAAATTACCTTATGAGCAATCCATATTCTAAAACTCAATTTGTAGATTGCGGATATGGTTATGTAAATATGCAAAAACTATTAGTTTCAGATTTCGATCAAATTTATGAGGTAATGAAGGAAGCTCCGGCCATTATTTTTGATATGCGCAATTATCCCAATGGAACCGCTTGGGAGATTATTGATATACTTCTCGATGGGCCAGATACGGCTGCCATCCTCCATTTGCCGAATGTAAAGTATCCCGGAACATGGCAGCCTACTCCGTATTATGAAGTTAATGGCATAAGCAGCAATCCAGAACCTTACAAAGGAAAAATCATACTGTTGTGTGATGAGAATACACAAAGTCAGGCAGAATATTCCATTATGAAATTGCAAACCTTCCCCAATTGCAAAGTCATTGGTACGCAGACTGCGGGTGCTGATGGTAATATTGCCACTGTGCACCTGCCAGATACCACTGATCTGTCCTTTACCACTCTTGAGGTTTTGTATAAGGATGGTTCTCAAACACAACGCAAAGGAGTAAGAATTGACACCATTGTTGGACCGACCATTGCAGGTTTAAGAAAAGGTGAGGATGAAGCTTTGTTGGCAGCGCAGGACTGTTTGACCAATACTTCAATATTAGACCCCAAAGCAGAATGGAGTTTTTACCCAAATCCAGCGCATAGCGTGATTTATTTTAAAAATGCTCCAGACAAGGTCAGTAAAATTATTATCAGAGATGTTACAGGAAAAATAGTTTCAGAAAGCTACAGCACCGAGTCTGTCCAACTGGACCAATTAGCAGCTGGATCTTATCAACTTTTTCTGAGGACTGATAAGGGCTATATGGAAGTACAAAAATTAATGATCATTCGATAGGTTTTTCTGCACTTACCTTTTAAAAACAATCAAAAGACCTTGCCTATGAATCAATTTGCTTAGCATTGACAATCTGATTTATTTCAAATTTCCAATTTGGTTTCCCGGGATGTAGGATCATTTGGCTTTTATCTATTGGCTGTCTCCGTTGCAATTGGCGTAACCCAATCAGGATTTTGAGGAATGACTCAGTCCAACTAGGTTCAAATAATATTTATTCTGAACTTGAGCACCTTCGTAAGAAACTAATGGATGTTAAAATGAAAGGGGATATTTAATAAAGCCTATAACATTTTCAGCCAACAGACATAAAGCCAAAAGGAAAATGTATTTTTGTAGGGTCGATTGTATCCAATGAATCAAGAATAATGATGAAAATCTTACTTTCTTTTTGCGCTGCGATGTATTTTATGATCATGCAGACAACTGTCTTCGGACAGCAACCCTTGAATGTGGATTTATACAAGCCCATGCCTCTGCAAGCCTATACACCACCCAAAGATCCGACAAATAAAGAAAATAAATTAGTGGTGTACGATATGCTAGAGAACAAATTTGATAGTTTTGAATTCGGGCGTCATTTTAAACATCCCAATCTTAAATTTTTGGATTCTGGCAATGTAAAATTCAATGAAAATGATCAATATCAGAAAAACCCGGAGTACAGTTTTAAGGATGTGTTGCCCGCAGACCTGCTGCCGGAATTTCCAAATGCTCCCATGTCGTCGGTGGTCAAATTGTTTTTGACTTTTTTTAATCCTGTCAACATGCAGATGAATTTTGCCACTTGTTCAGGCCTTTTGATCAGTCCCAATTTTATTCTGACGGGTGCACATTGTGTCAAAGTAAATTTGACTCGAGTTATGCAGTGGCCTGCACCGTTATTCCTGCCTATAACCTGGGTAAACGACCCTTTGGTCTGACCACCACCACCCAATGGTATGCCTTTAGCCAGTGGACCACAAATGGAAATTTAGATTATGACATCGCGATTATGCGTTTGGCCCAACCCATCGGAAATACCACCGGATGGATCAATTTAAGCTATCAATCTGATACTAGTTTTTTCACCTCGCCGTCCAATGATTTTTACAGTTTTGGATATCCAGCTGCACATCCATTGGGTACGCCAGTTTTTGAGGGAGGTGAGCGGATGTATTATATGAATGGATTTATGGATTTTTGGAGAACTGACAAAACCATTTGCCATTACAACATTGGATACGGAGGCCAGAGCGGAAGCGGACTTTTTCATCAGGATTCTTTCAATATCAGGAGAGCTTATGCGGTATTAAGCCATGGGAATCTGTTTCCACCTTATCATACTTGTCATTGCAGAATGGATTCAAGCATGTTTCTTTATTTTAATCAAATTATAGCACAATCCACCGAGACAGAAACTCAAAATTCGGCAAGGCAATTTTTGATTTATCCTAACCCAACTGGTGGAATTTTTCAGATTGATTTTATCGAAGGCCTGTTTGAAGAAATCCAAATCCAGCTTTTTGATTTGCTGGGACGATTGGTAATCAATGAAAAGCTACAATCTTCTCAAACAAAGAGCACCATAAACATGTCGTCATTCCCTTCTGGTACTTATTATATCAAGATCTGCATCAATGGAAAATCTTATGTACAACGAATTTGTAAAGCGGAGTAGGGATTCTGAACTAATTTCAGTTTAAAAGTAAAGTAGTTCATTGGGTTTTCATACAAGAAATTGAACAAAGGAATGGCGCATTTATATTTTCGGTTTTATTTTCAACCAATGATTTAAGAGATTTTATTTAAAATCGCTTATCAATATTTCACTCATGCACCCTAATCTGATTTTTTTGTTTATCCGTTAAAGCTTTCATTTCATCTTCATCCTGCTTTTTATCATGAGGACTTTCATTGAGTATTGGTTGTCCTGCGTCGGTCCAAGCTGAATACCAAACTGAACCGATCGCTAAAATACATTCTCTAAATCTTTCTTCCACTTGCCTGTCCAAGCTCTGATGGTACAATCGGGCGTATTCTTTGCAAGGTAATTTAACTACCGCACCCAAGCGTGATTCATAACAATACAATTGATCCTGTGGCAAAGTTTGGCTGAGTCTTTTTTCAATGGACAAGACGCTATCGACTCCCTGATGACTTTTTTTAACAACCGACCAGATAAATTCTTCTGGAGATTGGATATAGCTCGCTCTGCCTACGACATAATCAAATTCTTCATCAGCGAAAAGTTCAGGAATTCTACTTTCCCAAAATGCATGTATACCATCTTGCCCGGTGAGTTGTCCGTTGTAATTTTTGGTAGTGTGTAATGGAACATGTGCATCTCCTATATAATGTCCAAGATCAGCTGAGAGACGCACGATTTTAGAAATATTTTTTTCTTCAAATGCGCGTACCAATCTTCGGTAATGTTGAGGAAAGAAATAGGGAATTATTCCATGTTTGCTAAAACGATCATCAATGTGCAAATATCCCTCATTGCCTAATTTTGTTCCGAGCCACTCAGCAGTTTTATCTGCAGAAATATGCCATTCGAATTCGTCATGCTCTCGCATGGCCACATCGCGCAACCAAGCGTAAGCAGATTTTTCAGAAATACCCTTTTGTAAGGTTAAAAATTGCGTGCTAAAAGCTTGTGTAAAGTCACGTTCGCATTCGGTAAAAATACAATTTTGTGTGGTGTCAAAAACCAAGGTAGTATCCCCTTTTTGGATCCAATAAAAAATCGCAGTTCTCCAAATGGCCCTTTCCTGCTGACGCGGAAGATCATTGACTGCATTTTCTCCCCAATGGTCCAAGTCAATATAATGCCTTACAGCTTCACCTTTGATGGCATAACGTCGTTTGTCAGGATCGACGGCTCTTTCCCTTACTTCTTCAAGATGGCTTTTGTAAAATGTATTTAGTGGAGCCGGTATGGTATATACTGCAAGTTCGTTTAGCTTCCGATGCGCAAAAAAGCCCCAGTCATCGCAGGTGTTATGGACGTATACTTTTGTATCTTCTGAATTCAGTGGTATACAAAGTAGGGTAATCAAAAAACAAAAAAGAGTTCCTCGGTGCATGGGGTAAAGTTAAGGCCAAAGTTTTCAATCCCAAATAAAAAAACAATACTGATACAGCGGATTTCAATCTTATGGTGTCATATATGAACTAATCAAATTTCCACAATATGAATCCTGGATTTATACGAAGCTCCATTTTATGCTTATTAATGACAGTCTTTCTTTGTCCAAATACTTCCGAATCGCAATGTTCTATCCCTTGGTTGGATAATTGTATCGATCAGGTGAATGTTTGTGGATTAACAGACATCAATGGTATCCCATGTACGATCATTCCTTATGCCAATACTTCCAATTGCAATCAGGTCTGCGGAAAACCGGCGGATAATATCATGTGGCTTTGCTTTTTGAGCAACGGGGGGCAAATTACAGTACAAATGACGGTGTCCAATTGCACTGTGAATGGAACCGGCCTTGAAATGGGCATAGGCAATAATTGTTGCAGTAGCCTTGCTTGCCAAACTACTTGTTCGGGTCCCGGGGTTTACACCATGACAGCCACATTGCCAGCATGCAAATTTACTTTTTTATACATAGACGGTTGCGCAGGAGATGTATGCGATTTTGTCATTACCGCATCAGGTCCGGGAGCTTTGGGTCCACAAATTCCTTTTTTAGAACCAATCAAGGGCAATCAAAATGTATGCAAAGGAGCATGCGCTCAAAAATACTCAATTGTCCAAGGTACTACTTGCCGATCGATCCAAAAAAAGTGGACATTGGATGGACTTGTAGTTGGTGGTAATTCCAAAGATGTTATTTTAAATTTTCCGGAAGAGGGTGATTTCGAACTTTGTGCCACTACAACCATGAAAGGTGGAGGTAGTATGAATGTGTGCGATCAGGTACTCACGGAGTGTATCACTATTCAGGTTAGAAAACCAACAGCATTGGTTGGCCCTGATCGATATCTCTGTCCTGAACAAGTTCCTTTTTATTGGCTGAATACATGGATTTATGAAGAAGGAATTTATAGTGCAGAATATCAAGTAGGGGGATGTTGTTATTACGATTCTGTGGTGCAATTTAATTTTTTACTGGCACCAAAAAATGATTATGTTTATTTCATTGGTTGTGATACCACTGATTTTTATGAAGATGCTAAAACCAAACAGAAGTTTAATACTTGTCAATTGTTTCAGGAAATCACATTGTCCAAATCATCGAGTCCATTTCGATGTGATAGCAGTTATTTCCTTACGGCTGTTTTTTTGGATTACAGATATAAAATGGATGAAATTTGTAGGGATAGTTTGGTCTTAATCGCCAATTTGGAAAATCATACAAAAAGCTGCCTGATTGATAGTTTTAAATCAATTGTAAAATACCATTGGTATTTAAAATCTGACAGCACACGAAAATTGATCTCGGCCGATACTTTTTTAAACATTAAAGCATCCGGTAACTATTGTGTAGATATGATCGTCTCTTCAAAACTGGAAAATCAAAATAAAACTTGTGTGTACACTTTGTGCAGAAATATTAATATCAATTCCTACCTCCCACCCACTATCTGCCCAATCGGTTCACAAGGAGGTCATCCATTTTTTGATCCTTATACCATTGACTTAAATCAATTACCGACGGATGCAAAGGAACACCGCTGGAGGGTAGAAGGAGGTGTCATTAAAACAGCTGGACAGGGCAATGATTCTACAGAGGTTTTGATCGAATGGGATCCTACGGCCAGAGAGGGAGTGGTTTGTTACAGATATCGGAATGCCTGTTTTGAGAGCGAAGAATGTTGTGAGACAGTCAGACTAATTTCCTCAGTAAGCGAAAATTCTATTTCAGAGCTGATATCGCTTCGTCCCAATCCTTTTAGCGATGAAATCATCTTAAGTACAAAACAAGACTTGGGAATTCAGCAAATTTTAGTCAGTGATCAATGGGGTCGAATCGTTTGGAGGATTTCTGAACCAAGACTTAGTTCAAATTTGCTAATCCGCATACCCACAGCAAACTTTCAGCCAGGTGTCTATTTCCTTTACGGTGATAGCGACCAAGGTCGTTGGGTAAAAAGGATGGTGAAAATGAAATAGGTATTGTCTATAATTTTATTGAATTCATCTAGCTAGTATTGAGAAAGAATACTGCACAGACTTTAATGTTGGACACAGTTGTAAACCATTCCTAAATGTGAAAACTTGAGCCTTCAATGTGAAAAAATTTATTCCAAAAGAATTCGAGTTTAATTTTTACGTATAACAAAAGTTATATTGACAAACACTTTTTGAGCATTATCTTTGACTGAAATTGCCTGGAGACCGCAAGGAGAAATCCAAACGGGTCAATTGGCCTGTGTTGTATTTTATTAAGCTACAAATTCCAACATATGTTCACCATTTTTAAAGGAATCATTGATCTGATCGTCAAGTTGCTTTACAGTCTGGCGGCCAATTGGTTTTATCTACTCCTCGCTTTTATAGCGCCACTGACCATTTATTATGTGAGTCAGGGTGAGGAGATCGTCCGTGTATTGCAGGAAAATGATGAAAACTGGACCGTGTTGAATTTGGTATTTGTATTGGTCTCATTTGTTGTTCTCTTTTACTCTGTATGGGTAATACCTGTTCCTTCTATCAATTTAATTTATCGGTTTTTTGAATCAAAGAGTCCAAATCAAGAATTACCTCCAAGAGAAAAGCTTTTCAGCCAATTGGCAATATATTATAATTCTAGAGGGGATGGAGTACCATTAATGCCCGTAAGAATATTAGCAAACACTACTTTGTTTATTTTTAATTATATGCTCATCGTAAAATTATGGGACGGTGGAGCTTCGATTTTTTACTTTTTCTTGTTTCTAATTTTTAGTTTATTAGTTAGTGAGTATTTAAAACGGAAAATCCAAGATGATTTAATAAACGATAATATGCCCTGGGGTCTTGGAAGTTTGATTGATAAACCATTTCTCGGCTACCTTGGCCATTTTTACTTAATTTTAATTGTGACTGTATTTTGGTTTTTCCGTTTTGATGATGCGGCATTAAATTATTTAGTAAAAATTATTACTTTATTTTTTATATGGTTATTTTGTTTGTGGAATGATTTGTTTCATAAATTTATAGAGATTAGGGCTCAAAAAGATTCAGAGCTGCAAAGTAAATCTATTGCAAATAATAATATCGATTTCTATAAAAAATCTAGAATCGTTTATTTGTATTTTTCTGGATTTGTTCTCCTTGCAATTATCATCTTTTCTATTAGCCAATACAATTACTGGATCTATAAAATATCACCCATTATAATTATGAATGTGGGATTTGCATTCTTCATTGGATTTATGGATTTATTGATTAAGACCCCATTAGATATTTTGCATCTTTTAAACCGAAAAATTTGTCCAGACAATGGTCTCAAGGCAATCTCAAGTGAGGACAGAGAATTGATGGAATTGCAAGATGGATTTAGAACTGATAATATTTCAAAAGTAGGGGATGATCTAACGCAAAATTTGATTAGACGTATAAAACAAAGCAAAGAAGAATTGTATTGGTTTTTTAAATTCGTGAATCTTGGATTTACAATATTAATAGTATATGTTCTTTTTATCTCTTCAGCCAATGACCACAAAATGCGTAGAGAAGTCATTGGGCAGAATGACATTAATTCGTATTCTGATAGAGATTCTTTAGGAGAATATTATTCAGCGTGGAAATCCCACAATGGAAAACCAGATACTGTCATCCTAATTGCCGCTTTAGGTGGTGGCTCACGAGCTGGTTATTGGACGGGAATACATTTGGATAGAATCTATGATTCAACTATGGTCTTTAACTCAAAATCTAAGATTTTTGCAATTTCAACTGTTTCTGGTGGTACCTCAGGTACTAATATGTTTATTGCCAAAAAAGGTATGGAATTTTACAATTTTCCTGATTCAATGTCTAATGATAACTTTTGGAGAAATGTCTATGGATATAATTATGTCAGCAGCGCGCTGTGGGGTCTTCTCTTTAGTGATGGCATCCGCGGATGGCTCGATAAAAATGCAGTGTTTGATCGAGACCGGAATTTTTGTCGACAACAGGAAGAACTTAGGGCTTTTGCTGGTAATTACCCTACTGATGTTGGAATGGAAAAATCCAAATTATTTTTTGAGAATGATTTTATGTGGAAATATCAGGATGATCAATTGAAGTATAAATTACCACTCCATTTTATCAATACAGCCACGGTTCAATCTGGTAGAAGGGCCATTATTGCTCCGGTCAAATTGGACTCCAATTATTTTCACAATGCTGTAGATCTTTATCAGGAGCATCTTAATTTGTTGCAGAATTCTTGTAGAAAATATTCTTTTCCTACAGCCACTGCAGTCAATCTAAGTCAATCTTTTCCTTTGATCTCTGCTTACAATTACTTAGAATGTGTAGGCACCTTTATGGATGGAGGGCTGTGGGATAACACTGGTTTAAATACTTTAACCGAATTATATTCTAAGCTGATTTCTATTGATAGTACAATTAAGTATAAATTGATTTATATCAGCAATGGCGAAAGTGAAAATAGTTCCACTAAAAAAGTAAACAGTGTTATACTTCAGACTCTGGGATCAGCAACAACTTCACCTTTTAGCGGTCACGCAGTTTATTGGGAGAAAGCATTCAAACAGAAAAGACCTGGACGAGAAGTTGATAGCTTAGAACACATTCAGTTATTAGATTCTCTGGCCAGACCAATGAAAATTCCACTGGGTGTTTTATTAAGTAAGCATAGCATGGACAGTATGTATCGTAGTTTCAAATTTAAAATCCACATCAAATGAATATTAAAATTTTCTTTTTAATAGCAATAGTACTCTTAATTGGATCCGGAACTTATATGAGATCCAATTTTGCCTATTACAATCAATCTGGAATGGGCGACAACCTTAATAAGATATTCCAAAACAAAGAATGGTTGAATCAGTATTATAAAAATCAACTGAATTTCAAATTTAAATATGAAGAATGCAAGAAATGTGAAGCCCATACCAATGAAGAAGTCCAGAAAATGATGCTTCATTATTATTGGGCAGACATGATATTTGCATTGGCCTATGGTATGCTTTTCTTAATCATTGCAGATAGAATTCGGCCCCGGAATGGTTTTATTTATAGATCTTATTTATTTGAAATCATCATTTTTATTCTTGTAATATGTGATGTCTCAGAAAATGGAATCATGATCTGTTATTTCCAAAATATGTCAGAGGAGAATCTTCGCATTTCTTGGCTTCATTGGTTGAATGGAATTAAAACTTTGTTTTTCATTTATTGTATTTTTACTCTGCTTATAATGCAACTTCCATTTCTATACAATAAGTTTAAAGAATGGATGAAAACCCAGGAGACTAATCCAAATTCATGAGTATCACTTAAAACCAATTTATGGAATCGATTTCGATCCATTTATTTGATTTCACCTATTAGTTTTAAATCTAATATCTTTGCATGAAATGGATTGGACAATCAAATGATGAATTTACCGGTAGGCATACAGTCCTTCCTCAAAGAAACCGGGGAGATCTCTCGCTTTTCCTGGAGATTTTTTAAAGAAGGCTTTTCACCAAGATTTGAATTATCCGAGTTTATCAGACAATGTTTTGTGCTTGGTTATAAGTCTTTGCCGTTGGTTGGACTGACCGCTTTTATCATTGGCCTTGTTCTGACCATGCAACTCCGACCAACGATGGAGTATTATGGAGTAGAAGTTCAGATTCCCGCCATGGTAGGTGTCGCGATCTTTCGGGAAATTGGTCCTATTTTGACAGCATTGATATTCGCAGGTAAAATTGGTTCCAGCATTGGCGCAGAACTGGGTTCCATGAAAGTGACCGAGCAAATTGACGCCATGGAAGTTTCGGGTACCAACCCCTTTAAATATCTGGTTGTAACTCGCACCTTGGCTACCACATTGATGTTGCCCATCCTAACCATCATTGCAGATGCCATCGCTCTAATTGGAGCTTATCTCGGTGAAAATATATATGATACACTGCCTTTCAACTTATTTTTTCGCAAAGTTTTTTTGAACCTTGCATACATTGATCTTATACCTGCTTTCATCAAAACCTTTTTCTTTGGTTTTGCGGTTGGCATTATCGGATGTTTCAAAGGTTATTTTACAGACAAAGGAACTGAAGGGGTAGGAAAAGCAGCCAACTCTTCAGTGGTTGTTTCATCCGTAATGATATTTTTAATTGATCTTGTTGCGGTACAGATTGCCGATCTATTTCAAAGATAAAATTCATGAAACATCCCTTTAAGAATTATTGGCCATGAAAGATACCATTCTTCGGATCAGCCATTTGTACAAGTCCTTTGGAAGTAATCAGGTATTGGCAGATTTTAATCTGGAATTGCAAAAAGGTGAAAACCTGGTAGTACTTGGTAAATCGGGTTCAGGAAAATCTGTGTTGATTAAATGTGTCATTGGCCTCATCGAGCCGGATGAAGGAAGCATTGAGGTTTTGGGACAAGATATTCTGGCGATGGATCATGAAGAATTGGACCGTTTGCGTGTGAGGGTGGGTTTTTTATTTCAAAGCAATGCACTATACGATTCCATGACGGTGAGAGAGAATTTGGAATTTCCATTGCGAAGAAGATACATCAGAAATTCAGATACAGACTGTGATGCTCTGGTTATGGAAGCTTTGGCCAATGTGGGATTGGAACATACCATTGACATGATGCCTGTGGAATTGTCAGGAGGGATGAGAAAGCGAATCGCACTCGCAAGAACCTTAATTTTAAAACCGGATATCATCCTTTACGATGAGCCCACCACGGGTCTTGATCCAATAACCAGTTTGGAAATAATTTCTTTAATCAACATGATCCGCGAAAAATACGGTACTTCTTCCATTATCATCAGCCACGATATGCGTTGTGTTAAACTCACCGCAGACCGCATCGCAGTGCTTTTAGATGGCAGGTGTTTTGCAACAGGGAATTATGAACAACTCTCTCAAATCCATGATGATCGGATCCATCCTTTTTTTAATTGACCAATATGAAAGCTAGAAATATAGACGTATTTAAACTTGGGGCATTTGTACTTGCCGGAATTGTTTTATTAATTTTTGCGCTCTACACCTTGGGAAAAAACAAAAACATTTTTGGGACACGCTTCGAACTTAAAGCTCATTTTAAAGACGTCAATGGTCTCCTGGTTGGAAACAAAGTGCGATTTTCAGGAATCGAAGTTGGAAATGTGAGAAAAATCCAAATACTCAATGACACCATGATCGAAGTGGCTATGAACATTGACAAAGAATACAAAAATTATATTCGAGTTAACTCCATCACGCAGATCGGAACAGATGGACTGATTGGCAATAGATTGATTGATATTGTGCCTCAAAAAGGGAATGCTGTTTTTGTGCAAGGAGGTGAATTGCTTCCCTCTATCGAAGAAATCAACAATCAGGAAATTTTGCGAACACTTTACCACACCAATGAAAACATTGCATTGATTTCCGAGGAACTTTTAACTACAGTGCGCATGATCAATTCCAGCACCCAATTAAGTAGATTATTAAACGATAGTACGCTTGTGGATAATCTTTCACATTCCTTGTATAAATTGAGTGAGACCACTGAAAATGCAAGTCTTTTTGCAAAAAATGCGGTCCAAACCCTAAAACTGGCGTCTGAAGGTTCAGGCACATTGGCAACACTGCTCACCGATACATCCATGGCAAATGAGCTACGCAGAGCTGTGAGTGATATACACGCTTTGGAAAATAATGCAAACCAACTTCTAAATAATTTAACTTCCACCGTCGAGACGATTAGTTCAGAATTGCATTCTGGTAATGGTGTTGCCAATACAATTTTATTTGATTCCACCCTATCGATAAAGCTAAAATCTACCATAGAAAACGTAGAGCGAGGCACGGCTGCTTTTGAAGAAAACATGGAGGCTCTCAAATCCAATTTTTTATTCCGTCGATACTTTAAGAATAAAGAAAAGGAAAAAAATTAGTCAATTAGAAAAAAGCAATTCGTAAGCCCGAAATGCAGCACAGCGCAATGCAGGGATTGGGAAGTGCTTTTTTGTAATTGAGGATGGGAGAATTTGAAAATGCAATATGCTGAGCGACTTGTTCCGCTCGCTGAGCGGCTTGTACTGAGCGAAGTCGAAGTAAGTCGAAGCGAGCCTGTCGTAATGAGTCGAAGTGAGCCAGTTTTAGGATTCTGTCTTACTTATTCTCCAATACACCAATGCCAACAAACAAAGTATCATTTTCCTGAAGTCTTTCAGAGCGAATGATCCTTTGAATATTTTCTGATTCAGATTCAGAAATCAAAGCTGTTGCAAAATATTGATTGGAGATACTTCTTGGCACTTGCTGGTTGGTATAACTCACTGCAAGATATTGAAGAAAAGCACCACCGCAATCCGGTCTAACAATACCATAAAATCGACTTGTATCAGCACTGTACATTAAGCTGTCATTTTTAAAGAAATATGGAATTTCTTTTAGTTCAGTTCCGTCCCAATTCTTTGCATCAAAATGTTTTTCAGAAGTAAAACTAATTTCTTGAATCAAACTTGAACTTGATCTTGCGATCATACTATCCAAATTGATGGCAGAACTTTCATTTCTTAAAAATTCATAAGCCCCATTTGATTTAATGAGATAGGATTTTATTTCAGTTGGCTCATTCAACTCCATTTTGTAACTGATGGGATAATCGCAATCTTTTTTACATGCAATGATTGTCATCAAACAAATTCCGAAAATCCATAAAATACTATTTTTCATATCTAAATTTTTTAAATCAATTTACAATTGATAAACTCAAAACTTAAAACTCAAAACTTAAAACTATTCATCGATAAGACGCATTAATCTTTTCTAAAACATCTTCACCAGGACAAAGTTCTGCTTGAGTAAATGAATTTAACGGAGTATCACTGGTGTCCAAAATTTGGTGGAGGTCCTTGCTTTCAGGATTGAGGTAAATCAGCCCGGTCAATATTTCATTTTTAGAATGGGCCAGATGCAAATTTCTCAATGCGGAAAATTTATCCAGAGGATCCCAGTCACTGTGCAATTTGTTTAGGCGAATATAAGATTCGTCATGCAGTTGAATCATCTCCGTAGTGCCTCCTAATTGATCCAAAGTAATTTCAGTCTTATAGGGCACCAAATCAATGGCAGCGGTGGCTTCCATATGTTCCCTGGTATAATCGTAGGACTTGGTGGAACCTGCATTGTTGTTGAAGGTAACGCAAGGAGATACCACATCGATCAGAGCAAATCCAGGATGCTTCAATCCGGCTTTGATCAAAGGAATCAATTGTGTTTTATCTCCAGAAAAACTTCTCGCCACAAATCTGGCTCCCAACTCAATGCCCAATCCACATAGATCAATACCCTGAAATAGATTTTCGGCACCGCTTTTATTGATTGAGCCTTCATCTGCAGTAGCTGAATCCTGACCTTTGGTCAATCCATAACAACCATTGTTCATGACAATGTACAACATATTTAGATTGCGTCGGATGGCGTGCACAAATTGTCCCATTCCGATAGACGCCGTGTCGCCATCACCGGAAACGCCGAGATAAATTAAATCCTTATTGGCCATGATGGCACCTGTGGCGACGGATGGCATTCTTCCATGCACTGAATTAAATCCATGTGAATTTCCAAGAAAATAAGTGGGCGTTTTAGAAGAACAGCCAATACCGGATAATTTTGCCAAACGATGTGGTTGAATGGACATTTCAAAACAGGCTTGCACAATGGCTGCACTGATGGAATCATGTCCGCATCCTGCACACAAAGTGGACAAGGCTCCTTCGTAATCACGTTTTGAAAAACCGATTTCGTTTTTTGCCAATTCGGGATGTCGGAAACTGGGTTTTGCGTAAGTCACTTTGTGTTTTTTATTTTTTCAAAATTAATTGCTTCCCACCAAATGGGCAATTTCAATTTCTTCGTATTGTGGAATAAAACTTTTCTCTGCTTGGATACATCTCACGATATAATCAGCGGTGATCGGCATTCCATTGTATTGCAGCACACTTTTTAGTTTTTCAGTAGGTACATGAAGCTCTTGCAAAAGCACCGATCTCATTTGAGCATCTCTATTTTGTTCGATCACATAAATACAATCATGCTGATCAATGAAAGATTTAACCTCTTCCGGAAACGGGAAGGATAAAATTCTAATGGCATTCAGTTTTCTACCCTGAGCGTCCAATAAATCCATCGCTTCCATCGCTGAATAAGAAGAAGTCCCGAAATACAAAACTGCTTCTTTGATCTCTTCCTTTTGTCTTACGATTTCTGGTTTAGGCATCGACAAGGCAGCCGTTTGCCATTTTTTGATCAAGCGGTTCATGTTCCTGGCATAAATATCACCGTCCTCTGTATACCTTGCAAACTCATCTCTGGACGATCCTCTTGTAAAGAAAGATCCCTTGGTAGGATGCGTCCCCGGAATGGTGCGATAGGTAATTCCATCACCATCTACATCCCAATATCTTCCAAATGTTTTGCCGGCCTCCAACTCTTCCGTGCTCATCACTTTACCACGATCATAAGCTTTTTTAGGATCATACACCAATGGATCACACAGATGATCATTCATGCCAAGGTCGAGGTCAATCATTACGATGACGGCTGTTTGAAACCTTTCTGCAAAATCAAAACTTAAAGCAGTGAGTTCAAAGCATTCTGTTGGAGTACTCGGAAACAATAAGATATGTTTGGTATCTCCGTGCGAAGCATAAGCTGCAGCCAGTATATCGGATTGTTGAGTTCTTGTGGGCATTCCGGTGGAAGGTCCAGTTCGTTGTACATCGATCAATACCGCAGGAATTTCTGCAAAATAGGAGAGCCCTAAAAATTCGGACATCAGTGAAACTCCCGGTCCACTGGTCGCCGTAAATGCACGTGCACCATTCCACGATGCTCCCAGTACCATTCCCATCGCGGCTAATTCATCTTCAGCTTGTACGATGGCAAATTTTTTCTTCGAACTTTCTTTTTCTATCCTGAGTTTGTAGCACCATTTTTCAAAAGCGTTCATCACACTGGTAGATGGTGTAATCGGGTACCAACTTCCAACGGTTGCTCCTGCATATACAGCGCCTAGTCCACAGGCATTGTTGCCTTCTATCAATATTTTATTTCCACATAAATTTCTGCTTTCCATATGGATAGGCAAGGGGCAATCATAATTTGCTTTCGCATAATTAATTCCAAGATGCAGTGCTTGAATATTTCCTGGGATGAGTTTTTCTTTTTTTGCAAATTGTTCTTTGATGATATTTTCAATCACCTCCACATCCATGTTGAGCAGAGCAGCCATGGCTCCCACATAGACCACATTTTTCATCAACAAATGTTGTCGCGGGTCCGTAAAACTTTCGACACAAAGTTGAATCATCGGAATACCAATGTAGTGCAAATCTTCCCGAATATATTCATCCGGTAAAACTTTGGTAGAATCATACACAAAATATCCTCCAGATCTCACATTGCGCACATCGCTTTTCATGCTTTGAGCGTTGACCGCTACCATGATGTCGACGCCTTCTCTTCTTCCCAAATATCCTTTCTCACTCACCCTGACTTCATACCAGGTAGGTAGTCCCTGAATGTTGGATGGGAAAATATTTTTGGGAGTGACAGGAATTCCCATGCGGAATACCGCTTTTGCAAAAATATTGTTGGCGCTGGCAGAACCGGTACCATTGACATTGGCAAATCGGACCACCAGATCATTGATCTTTATTTGTTCACTCATAATTGGCAAGCTTTGGGTGCGTGGTAAATGTACTTGTGCATGTCCCAGGCAGAGGTTGGACAGCGTTCTGCACACAATCCACAATGCAGACAAACGTCTTCATCTTTGATCATCACACGACCAGTAGGCACAAGGTCAGAAACATATAAATCCTGACTTAAATTATTGGCTGGTGCATTTAATCTGCCTCGTAAATCCTCTTCTTCACCATTGTCAGTAAAAGTGATACAGGCAGTAGGGCATATATCCACGCAAGCATCACATTCGATGCATTTATTTTCTGTAAAAATAGTTTGTACATCACAGTTAAGACATCGTTGTGCTTCTTTAAAAGCAAGCTGATCGTCAAAACCCAATTCCACTTCCATCAAGCGGTTTTTCAGCGTTTTGGATTTATCCGCGTGAGGAACTTTATAGCGTTTATCATCTGCTGTTTGATTGTCGTAAGACCACTCATGAATGCCCATTTTCTGACGAGTCAGATTGGTCATAGGATGCAATCTTTCAGTGATCAAATCTTTACCCTGACACAACAAATCTATGGATATAGCAGCCTGATGTCCGTGGGCAACGGCTGTAATTACATTTTTTGGACCAAAAGCAGAATCACCACCAAAAAATACTTTAGGATGGCTCGATTGAAAACTGAGGGTATCCACTTTGGCGAGTCCCCATTTGTCAAATTCCACACCCAAATCGCGCTCGATCCATGGAAAACTATTTTCCTGTCCTATGGCCAGGATTATGTCATCCGCTTCCATAAACACGATTTCACCGGTGCTGACGAGCTTGCGCTTGCCATCTTCATATTTCGCTTCCACCAATTCAAATTCCATCCCTTTAAGCTTTCCAGCTTCGGTGATAAATGCTTTGGGAGAATGCAGTGGATAAAAAGGAATGTCTTCATGTTGGGCGTCTTCGATTTCCCAGGGAGACGCTTTGAGTTCACTCATCGGGCTGCGCACCACTACACGGACATCTTCGCCTCCAACCCTTCGAGAAGTCCTGCAACAATCCATGGCGGTATTTCCGCCTCCGATGACCAGCACTTTTTTACCGATGGCTTGGGTATGTTCGAAAGCGACATTGGCCAACCAATTGATCCCAATATGAACCTGATTTTGAGCTTCCCAGCGACCAGGCAAATCCGGAAGATCTTTGCCCCTGGGTGCTCCCGTTCCTACAAAAACAGCGTCGTAATCTTTTGCCAAAATTTCTTTAAGGCTATCCACATGTTGGTTGAAGTGAACATGAATGCCCATGTTTAGGATAAAATCCACCTCTTCATTGAGGACTTCTTCAGGCAAGCGGAAAGAAGGAATCTGACTTCTCATAAATCCTCCGCCTTTTTTCTGATCGTCGTATAAGTGGATCTCATAACCCAATGGGGCCAAATCACGAGCCACGGTAAGAGAGGCAGGACCTGCACCAATCAATGCTATTTTTTTACCATTGGAATGTTCTGGTTTTCCGGGAATCAGAGATTGAACATCACCTTTGTAGTCTGCCGCGACCCGTTTAAGTCGACAGATGGCCACTGGTTCTTCTTCGATTCTTCCTCGTCTACAGGCCGGTTCGCAAGGTCTGTCACAAGTTCTTCCCAGGACACCGGGAAACACATTGGACACCCAATTGATCATATAGGCCTCCGTGTATTTTTCTTCAGCGATTAGCCGTATATACTCCGGTACTGGGGTGTGTGCAGGACATGCGTACTGACAATCCACCACTTTGTGGAAGTACTCCGGATCCTTGATATCTGTGGGTTTCAAATGATTTTATTTTTGCGGCACAAATGTAGAGTAAATATATAAAATTATAAAGGGATTAAAGAATTACTTGCCCGTCGTTTGGGGATTTTTGGGGAGTGCCCCCCAAGAGTACTTGGGGGTCGGGCTATCCGTCCCCAAGAGTACTTGGAGGACTTCTATCCCTCACTCGGATTTTCGATGGACAAAAACTTATTTCCTTTTATGATATTTGGCATGCAATGTGGATTTCATTCTTTTGGAAAACATAATATAAGGATCATTTAATTTTTATTTTAAATAGATGTTTTATAACTAAATTTGTCTCCTCAATTCATATTTTGAAAGAATATCATTTTTCGATCCGTTTTAAAGAGCTTTTAAGCCTAATCATTGTATTGATCTGTACCCAGTTCAATCTATCAGCACAACGATTTGAAGATTATATCAATTCTTACATTGACCTTAACGCCGAATCTTATCTAAGACCCTTATCAGATATGATCACCGGCAACCTTCATACCGGTATCCGGGAATGGTCTTCTGTCGATTCCAACTTTCATGTCAAACTGGGATTGGTCGTCATGGCATCCGTGCCTACAGCCGAAATGAAGACATTTACAGCCACGACCAGTTTGGGATTTACACCAGAACAAACCGCGGTGGTACCTACGGTGATTGGACCCAACGAAGCAGTTGTGGTAGAGGGAGACAATGGGACCATTTTTATTTTTCCTGTAGGATATAATATGAGTTACTTGCCATTGGCTGCTCCTCAAATCACCATCGGAGGAATTTTGAACACAGAAATATCTGCACGTTTTTTTGGATTTGATTTAAAAGACGAGGTGGGTAAAATTAGTATTTTTGGCTTGGGTGGAAGGCATCAACTCAGCCAATATTTCAAATCATTTCCATTGGATCTTTCCATTGGATATTATTTTCAAAAATTCAACGTACAGCCATACATTTTTAGTCAGCAACATTTGATGACTGCACATCTTGGTAAATCTTCCAAACTTTGGTCGGGCATGCTAACTTTAGGTTTACAATCTTCAAAAACTCAATTTAAATATGAGTATGGTGTAGCACCAAATCAAAATAAATATGAAGTAAATGTGAAAGGAAAATATCCTTTTTTTGCAGAAATCAGCGGAGCCGTTAAATTGTGGTTTATACAAATCAGAGGATCTGTTGGGTATGCCGGACCATGGAACGCGGCTCTTGGAATTAATGTCAGAATTTAAATTAAAAACATGAAATATTTAAGCATTTTGTTTTTCGCACTAATTATCCTAATCTTCAACGGATGTTGTGGCAGTTTCCTAGAAGTGGAAGAATTCTGTGAAAATCAGGTTGTTGTTGAATCAAGAATTTCACCGGTAGAATTTACCTACACTGTCAATACCACTGAAAAATTTTTACAAGGCCACAGACTCACTTCAGAAAACTTAAGAAAAGCCCTAAAAATAGAAGGTTCTAATTTTAAGGTCAGAAAGATTGGGCTTACTTCTGCCTTTATGGCTTATAAAAAAGAAAATGACAACGATGCTGCGGCCATGTTTATAAACATCGGTGCGGTGGACAATTCGCTTGGATTGGTATTGTTGATGAAACAAGATCAGTTTGTTCCATTGGTAGACGTACCAGCTACTTTATTTTCACCAGAAGTCAACATCAACAAACTCCTCAATGAAAAAGGCGTAAAAGAAATTTCAAAATTATTGGAAGTTTATGCTGAAGTATTAAATGATCAAGGCTTAGATTTCATTTTAAGCGGAGAGGCTTCTCCAAAGGGACAGAAAATGCACTTTCAAGTCAAAGTAAAAATGAATATATCGGTAGAATATGAAGTTTGCCGTTATATACCTTTGGGCACCGGTTTGAGATTGTGCGAGTAGGGAAGACTTTGTAGACTATTGAATTGGGTTTCATAGCAGCTGTGCTGAATGATAGAAATACTAAGCTTTTTCGGTCTTACGAATTACTTTTTTTAGAAATTTCGAAGATTCGTAAGCCCGCAACAAAGTGGAGGGATTGGGAAGCTTTGATTTTAATCCCGCAGCAGAGCGGAGGGATTGGGAAGCTTCGATTTATGTTATGTAGCTTAAAGTTCAATAACTTCACAAATTGCATTTTGTTAATCGAAGATTGGAGACCTGTGACACCTTGGCGTTACTTCGAATATCGCATTAGATGAGGATTTTACTATTCGTGTATTGTTTATCTGATGGGCTTGCACCTACGGTTAAAATAATTTAACCCCTTCAGGGTTATAGGAGGGTGTTGTTTTCCACGGGCTTTCGCCCTTTCCATGGGTTGCTGCCCATGGTTATTAAAATTTAACCCCTTCGGGGTTATTTCTATTCTTTAGCAAATAAAGCTGTAAGCGTATCAACATTTCCACATTTCCAAATTTCCACATTTCCACATTTCCAAATTCATTCTCTTACTCCTACTCCTACTCATTCTCCATTACCTCACTACGGTAACGTCTCCCTTAACCGTCTGGTACGTACCATCCTTAAGCGACAACTGCGCATGCCAAGTATACACTCCGGGCACAACATGTTGCCCTTTAAATCGTCCATCCCAGCCAAGAGTGGGATCATTGGGAGCGAAGTTGTGTTTTTGCCAAACGAGGCTGCCCCATCGATCGTAAATGGAGAGTGTGGTGATGGAGGCGATGGTAAAGAGATTGTCAAAGATTGTGAAACCACCACTTATACCGCCCGGGATGAGTACATTGGGATAGTAGATTCCTTGTTCATTTTTGATGATGAGGATTAGGCGATGGATGGAATCACATCCAAACTCCGAACTGTATTGCTCTTCATAATTTCCGGAGATGGTGTAGTTGGTATTATTGACAGGCCAGATGTAATCAGTTTGGCTGATAACGGTATCGGTTCTAATAAAATGTGGATGAATGATGAGTTCGAGATTTAGCAATGAATCACATCCTTCGGTAGTTTGGAGTGGATGGCTGTACAAACCGGATTGATCGAGAAGTGTGTTTGTAACTGGCCAAAAGAACGGTCCGCAAACTTCAGCTTTTTCGTTGATTAAGTGGGAAGGCAATCGTTTAAAATCCAAAATATGGATAGAATCACAACCCTTTGAATTTGTAAAAGTTTTTAGATATCGACCTGATTGTGCATAGTTTTGTCCATCCACATCCCAACGATATGGATCGCAGGAGGAGACCGAAGAAATTTGTTGATCAGAATTTATGGAGAGATTGAGTAGAATGACAGAATCACATCCAGCTGCATTGCGAATCGTAAATGGATAAGTTCCACTTTCTTTAAGCGTCTGTCCTTGGAACACCAAACTATCACAAGTTGATAAAGAAATATTTGCACTACTAGATTTTAATATTTCTAATTCTAATGTAATGCTGCTGTCACATCCAAATTGATTTTTAGTATTGAAAGAATAATTTCCGCTTTGATCATAAGTTATACCATTCCAAATAAATTGATCGCATGCTGATTCTTGGATGTTGTTTTGATGGATTGGAAGGATGGTGAGCTCCAAAGTGGCAGTGCTATCGCAACCTAAAGAATTTAAAGTTTTAAATTCATAAGTTCCTGTTTGCGTATAGTTATTTCCATTCCAAAGATAAGATTCACAAGTAGCAATTCGATTTATCGAATTGCTAGATAATAATAGAGTAAGTTCCAATGTTGCGACGCTGTCACACCCAACCGAATTCATATCAGAAAACTGATAGGTTCCCGATTGTGTATATACATTTCCATTCCATGTAAATTGATCACATGCATTGATTTTAGAATTTGAATTGGTTGATTGTAACAATTTTAAATCCAAAGTCACGATGCTATCACATCCTGCCTGACTAATATCTTGATGGGTATAAGTTCCGGATTGAGACAGTGTTTGCCCATTCCAAATATAACGATCGCAGCTCGTGTGAGATATCTGTTGTCGAATGATAGAATCGATGGTCAGATCTAAAATTGCCGTGCTGTCGCAACCAACAGAATTTTGTGTTTTAAATTCATAAATTCCTGTTTGCGTATAATTATTTCCATTCCAAAGATAAGAACCACACGTAGCAATTCGATTTATCGAATTGCTCGATGGATGAATAATAAGTTCCAAAGTCACCGTACTATCGCATCCATTTTCCGTTTGTCCGTTGAAAATATATTGACCGGATTGGGTATAAGTCTGTCCATTCCAAAGATAAGAATCACACGTAGCAATTCGATTTATCGAATTGCTAGAAAAGAAAACAGTAAGGTCCAAAATCACGATACTATCACAACCACCAACGGTGAGTGATGTGTCAGTATAGATACCCGATTGAGTGAGCATTTTTCCATTCCAATCGTATTCTTCACAAACAGAGATACCAGTCTGAGTGCGCACCATATTGCTTAAACTCAGATCTAACATTACAATCAAACTATCACATCCTTTTTGATTCTTTAAACTGCGATGATATTTACCAGCATCGTATAGAGTAGTATCATAAAACATATACGTCGAACCTTCACAGATTGACACACTATCCCTCTGTATTTTTGGCAAATCTATAATATAATAAAAATTATCGGTATAATCACATTCCGGCTGATCAAAATGCGTAGAATCAAAAGGCCCAATGGTATTTCTGCGTGTATTCACCACGAGATATATTCTGCTTAAATCAGAAGCAGAAAATTTAAATATTAAATCCCTTAAACTATCTCCGGGTCTAATGATTTCCTTCGTCAGATAAACTCCAAGCAAAGCAGTATCCAACTCAGGATTTGCACCATAAAACGATACAGGTAAATTTACATCTGCTACTCGTGATGCATCTCCTCTATTATGCAACTCAAATCTCACAGTAAAGCTGTCCGTCATAAGATCGTAATCCACACAGTGTATCAGTCCTGTCAGTGAAGCTGCTGGCCTCTTGTAATATCCATTTTCATCAAGCAGCGACTCTTGCTGCATAAAATTATTATACTTACCATTTTTGTAGGTAGCTTGATTTTTTTGATTCTGTGGGACGGTAAGATCGTCATTAATCTGGAGTGGATTATATGCATATTGGTTCCATAGCGGACGTGCTGGAGCCCAGTGCTGGCCATCGGGCGGGCCGAAGACTGTGAGGTTACCAAAGCTTGACCTCCAACTATTATTACATACCACACAAACTCTGGCCTCGCTATTAAAGCCGGATCCAAATACGATAGGCATTTCATGACCGGTTGAGGAATAGCAATTAAATTTTTTAAATACTGTTGGTTGATTGGCAATAAGGTTAAGGATATAAAAATCAGTTTCATCTCTGTACATGATTTCTTGCACTCCATCCCCATTTAGATCAAAAACTGTAGCATTACAAAACCCAGAATGATCGTTTGTTTTAAAAGTCCATTCCAGAACTAAACTTGGGCTACCATCATATCGAAAACTTAGCAGTTCAAATGTCCTTGCAATAATGATGGATAAGTTTATATTATTAACATTACTTATTACTGGAGAACTTATAAATTTACTCCCGCCATTTAAAATGGAACTAGCCAAGAGAACAGGAGTATTTCCAAATAAAGTATAGACATACAGTATAAAACTATTAAAAGTTATTCTGGAATAAACAATAACATCTAATTGACCATCTAAATTAATATCAGCCACAGAGGTAACACCATCATGAGTAGTAGAATTAATTTTGATATTATTAGGAATCATCATATTACCTGACTGTCCATTGAGATTTGTTAGAATTACTTTATAAATGGTAAATCCGGCCGCTAATTCAAGATCAGTTGGATTGGCATCTAGATCAGCTGCTACAGACATAGGAGGATAAATACTGTCTCTACCAGTACCGACACCATTATCTCCTCCTCTAATTAACAACACTCCTGTTTGTGCATTAAATATGAGATTACTGACAAATAATTCAGGAATCCCATCCTGATTAAAATCAGCTATACTTAAGGGGCCAGGATAAGGATATCCGATCGATTTATTGTAATAAAGCTCAACTCGGTCAGACGAAATCCACTTAATATTTCCAAGTAAATCATAGCATACCAATCGATCCCTCATTTGAATTGGGCCAGTTCCTCTATCCATTATGTGTATAATAATTTCATATATACCATCCTTATCAATATCACAAATTAAGGTAGGTGAAAATGAAATAGCATTAATATCAGTATCAAATGAGGATTTAAAAATGCCGAATTCTGTATCAAATATTTCAATTTTTTGAACGTGACTAACGGAACTCAGCAATTCTGGGGTACAATTGGAATCTATATCCGCTACTAAGGGCGCACAATGAATATTAACCGAATCTAAAGTTACCCATTTTTTCTCAATTTGCAATGGTGAAGAAATAAATTTTTCATTGATAAAACACAAACTGGTATCCGAAAAATCCGGCTTGCATGGATCAGGATTAATAATGATGGGAGGAGCAGTAGTTTGAAAAGTATTGTCGGTATAATCGCATTCCAGAATGTTAAAATCTTTAGGTTCAAATGCGCCTGTTGTATTTCGCTGCGTATTCACCACCATAAAAACACGGCTCAGATTAGCCGCAATAAATCGGTATTCCAGATTTAATAAACTATCACCGGCATCTATTTTTTTCAAAGTGTGATAAACACCAATCAATGTGCCTCCTGAACTTGGATCTCCATTGTAAAAGGATACAGGCATTGCAGAATCCGCAGTCAAAGAAGCATCCGCCCGGTTGTATATTTCAAATTTCAGAATATATTCATTTGTATTGGGATCTAAATCAATCGAATTTATTTTTCCAGTCAGGCTGGCTGCAGGCTTCTTATAAAATCCATTCTCATCAAGCAGAGACTCCTGCTGCATAAAATTATTGTACTTGCCATTTTTATAAGTTGCCTGATTTTTCTGTAAACGAGGCACAGTCAGATCGTCATTAATCTGAACCGGATTATAAGCGTATTGATTCCAAAGAGGTCGTGCAGGAGCCCAGTGTTGACCATTAGGAGGGCCGAAGATGGTGAGTTTAGCATCGTTGTATTTAGGAGCAGGTCCGGTACAAACAACACATATTTTAGCTTCTTCATTATTATCTATATCTGCAACTATTGGAAATTCATTCGCGGTTGGTGCTCTACAGACTGATTGACTGATTACGAAAGGATTATTGGATGAACCGTCAATAATTTTAATGTGGGTCATGTCTCTATATACGATTTCTTGAATTCCATCTCCATCAAAATCAAATAAAGTAATTCCAGTTGAACCAGAGGAATCAGTTGTAGATAAATTCCAATCTAGGCGTAAATTACCTTGACCTATTAGCCTGTATGAAAGTAATGACCTAGCCCGACTAATCAGTATACTAGGCAAACCATTTCTATTAATAATCCCTATTGACGGCGAAGAAATAGATCTTTCTGAAAATCCACCTCTAGCCGCGGGGGGTCTAGTTGCACCTAGCAATCTAGCAACATTTTGTTCTAAATGATAAGTATAAAGTAAGCCAATATTAATATTACCTGGAACCGTGACTATAACATCTAATTTTCCATCCATATTAATATCTGCCACGCTGGTTGGACCGTCTTCCAATTGACCACTGACTGATACGTTATAAGGTATCATTTGGTTGCCTGCCATACCGTTGGGATTATTTATTATAACTTTATATATGGTGTAGCCTGCAGCTAATTCAAGATCTGAATGATCAAGATCTAAATCAGCGGCGACTGAGATCGGATAGTTGAAATCTTTTAATATATTAAACCCTCTGCCATTATTGCCTCCATCACATAGTTTTACTCCTGTTCTTGAATTGAAGATCTTATTGCTGATATAAACTTCGGGAATTCCATCTTGATTAAAATCTGCGACACCAATTGCACCACTATACAATATAAATGTATTTAAATTTACTAATGAATCAGATTTCCACAATATGGTACCATCATTTTTGTAGCAGATTAATTTATCTTCTTGTTGATTATGCGTAATAATTTCGGGCCCGAATTTGTAATCAATATCGATAATTACAAAATTAGAATTAATTGGATCATTAAAATAAATAGGAAAACTATTTTTTACAATTCCAGATTTTGAATCAATAATAAGTAAAGAATCAAATGAGGAAGACTTTATTAATAGTTCGGAAATACAATCTCCATCCATATCTGCTATCATTGGTGTAAAATAAGCGCTAGTAATTGATGAACACTCAAATTTTTTTTCAATTTGCAATGTTGATGAAATAAATTTTTCATTGACATAGCATTCACTTGTGTCCCGATATCCACAAGGATTATTTTGAGAAGAACAAGGTATGGAGAAAATTATGAAAATGAAAAATGGCAATAACCATAATGAATGGTGGTTATTATTTATTTCTCCTAAATTACTTAACTTGATCAAAAGCCATTTATTTAAATACGATATTCAGACCGAGGATAGTTCGGCCCTAAAAATATTCAGACCCCTTAACCAGCCAAAACGCTGTAAAAATACTAAAGAATTTGTAAAATTTGGCCTGGAATAGCATGATTGATTAAAAATTTGAGGTAAAAAACCTAAATTATTAGAGAGATAAGGGCGTCAGTATCGTTACAAAAAAGCACTTCCCAATCCTTTCATTGCGCTGTGCTGCAAAAAAGCACTTCCCAATCCCTTCATTGCGCTGTGCTACATTTCGGGCTTACGAATTGCTTTTTTCTTATTTCCATGGCGCCGAATGCGCCACGTCGCTGCACTCCGCATTTTCAAATTTTCACATTTCCACATTCTCCCTATTCTGCCAAATGATGCTTCTTCACTTGATGAATGAAGACAAGTCCCAAACAAAAAAATAAAATCAAACTGAGGACACTATATCTCATGCTGCCCATGATCTGATCGATGAATCCAAACATAAAAGTTCCAAAGACGATGGAGATGTAATAGACCACATCGTAAAAACTAAAAAAACAAGTCAGATCCGAATGCCCCTGTGGTATGAGCTTGGAGTAAGTAGATCTTGAGATCGCTTGAATGCCTCCAATCACCAAACCAACCATCGCTGCGATTGCATAAAACATATTTTTGCTTTCCACCTGGTAGGCGAGGATGCAAATAAATATCCAAATAAACAACATCCATTTCATGCTGACGATGTTGTCCGATTTTTTAGAAACCATGGCAAAAAAATACGCTCCACCAATGGCTACAATTTGCAAAAGTAAAATCACAATGATCAATTCTGAAGACTCAAATCCCAATTCCTTTTGTGCAAAAGGAGAAGCCAAATAAACTACGGTTTGTACACCTGCGCTGTAAAAGAAAAATGCAGAGAGATAATAAAACACTTCTTTTCTTTGCTTAATCACCGACCATGCTTTTTGCAATTCCCGCAAACCATGCATGACACTAAAAGTATTGCCATGCACTTCTCTATCTTTTGGCAACCATGCAAAAGACAATTGACTAAAACCCAACCACCACATGCCCACAGCTAGAAAAGCAATCCTGATCGGAATATTTTTTGCCACCAGGTCCGGTCCTATTCCAAACCATTCTGGTTTTTGAATGATGATAATATTTGTAATCAATAAAATGACGCTGCCCACGTATCCATACGCATATCCTTTGGCACTCAATTTATCAGATCTTTTGGGTGGAACCAATTCGGAAAGATAAGAATCATAAAAAACCAACGAAGCCGCATGACATGTAGCCGCTCCTGCAAAAGCAACAAGGCACCAGACCAATTGATCCATTCCATTAAAAAAGAAAAGTGCCATGCAACTCAAACTCCCCAAGGTGGTAAACAAACGCATAAAAAATTTGCGGTGCCCACCAAAATCAGCGATGCCGGAAAGTATGGGTGACATCAAGCAAACTATTAAATAAGCAAATGCAACCGTGTATGCATAAATCGAAGAATTGGATGCTGAGATGGGCCCAAGTTGAATGTTGGGATCCGTCATGGCAATAAAAAAAGTGGGAAAAATCGCTGTAGAAATCACCAGCGAATAAGAGGAATTGGCCCAGTCAAAAATAACCCATCCTAATTCTGCTTTGGAAGTTTTTTCTTTCATGTTTGTTTGCAAATAAGGGCAAGAATACATAAAAATATCGGCTTCCTAAATTATTATTAAATCAAGTCTGAGCCTTATTCTAAAGATCGCTTTTTTGAATTTCAAAATGCCGATCGTTGAATTTATAGATCCAACAATACAGAGCTACTTAATATTTACCTACCTTTGGACTTATAAGAGTCCGAAGCCGATGAAATTACTCATTCTTTCCCGAAACGCAGGTTTATACAGCACTCAAAGTTTAATCAAAGCTGCTCAGCAAAGGGGCCATGATGTCCAGGTATATGATCATCTCATGTGCAATATCATCGTGGAAAAATCCAAACCGGCTTTGATGATTGGGCAAGATTATTTTGGACATTTTGACGCTGTCATACCACGTATTGGCGCTTCCGCGACTTCCTATGGTGCAGCCATCGTCAGACAACTGGAAGCCATGGGGATTTTTGTAACCGTTGGAGCGGATGCCTTGTTAAAAGCCAGGGACAAATTACATTGCCTGCAGATTTTAAGTGCCCACGGCATCGATGTTCCTAAAACCGGAATTTCAGCAGGAGATACCTGCGCACCCATGGTATACGATCAAATCACCAAAGATCGCGCGGTGGTCAAACTTTTGGCAAGTACCCAGGGACTTGGAGTTATGCTCGCTCAATCCAAAAGTCAGGCTGTCTCTATTGTAGAAGGTTTCCACAGAGTGGGCCACGATGTGATCATTCAAGAATTTATTGCGGATGCCAAAGGATCGGATATCAGGGCCTTTGTCGTGGATGGAGAAATAGTAGGATCCATGATAAGGCAGGCACAACCAGGAGAATTTAGATCCAACATACACAGGGGTGCAAGTTCAGTAAAGGTTAAACTTTCAACTGCTGAAAGAGACCTCGCTTTAAAAGCCACTTCTATCTTAGGACTGCACATTGCTGGTGTGGACATTCTAAGATCCAAAAGAGGTCCTCTGATTTTAGAGGTGAATGCTTCTCCAGGTTTGGAAGGCATTGAAGGAACCACAGGCGTGAATATTTCGGATATCATCATTCGATTTATTGAAAAAAGAATTGCCAAATAAAATGGATTCATTTAACATCCAAGGTCAGGAATTTGCACCAGGTGCCTATGGGGTGGTTAGAATCAACGCAGGTAGATTACCCTCCGGCAACCGAATCTCCATATCAGCCTATATCTTTAGAAGCCGTCAACCAGGCCCAGTAGCCTTGTTCTTAGGAGGTATGCACGGTGATGAAATCAATGGCGTTGAAATTCTCAGGAGATCGATCACTGAAGGAATGTTTGCCAATCTTACTTGTGGATCTGTGATTTGTATTCCGGTCTTGAATATATTTGGTTTTATCAATTTTAGCCGCGATGTTCCGGACGGAAAAGACGTCAACAGAAGTTTTCCCGGAACTATGACCGGCTCTTTGGCTGCTCGTGTCGCCAGATTAATCACCAAAAAAATTCTCAGTTTGGTAGATTTTGGTGTGGACTTCCATACTGGAGGCCGCGATCATTGGAACATGCCTCAACTGAGATACACCGCACGTTATGAAGATTCTCTACAATTGGCTTTGGAATCAAAATTTCCGCTCTTGGTACAGAAACCAGTGATCTCAAAATCATTGCGAAAAGTAGCGAGGGATTTAAAAAAACCGATGTTGATTTTTGAAGGCGGTGAGGCCTTGCGTTTGGATCATTTTGTCATCGAAAAAGGAATCGAACTCGTAAAAAATATTTTGCTTGCAAAAGGGATGCAGGAAGGAGAACAAAAGCCAAAGGTAGCACCCCTCATTTTTAAGAAAACCATTTGGGAGCGAAGCCCAGATGGTGGTATCATCACCTATTCACGTAAAGCAGGTGAATTTATCAAAAAAGACGAACTTCTCGCCATCATCAATGACCCTTTTGGACAAAAGGAAACTAGACTTTATGCCGCAAGGTCAGGTTATATATTAAGCCACAACAATGCTCCGGTCGTCCATCAAGGAGATGGTTTATTTCACATTGGATACAATGGTGTTTTATGAATTGGATTCGTATTTTAAATATATTTTTTTTGTTTCACAGTTGTCAATTTTCCTTCGGACAGTCGGAGATTATTCAAGCTAAAATTGATCAGTGGGTGAAGCAGGATGATTTTGAAAATGCAAGCATCGGAATTTGTATTTCTGATCTAAAAACCGGAAAAATAATTGCTTCCCATGATCCGAATCGAAGCTTAATCCCAGCTTCGACCATCAAAGTTTTAAGCACTTATGCAGCACTGGCTACGGCCGGTAAAAATTTTCAATTTAGAACCGAATTTTATCTAAAAATTCACCAGCAAAAAGACAGTATCTGTTACGGAGATTTATGGGTGAAAGGCTATGGCGATCCAAGCTTTGGCTCTTATCTATTGCCAGGAAACAAGCCACTCTCGGAAATATCAGATACCATTGTATCCCTCTTAAAATCCAGAGGAATCAATAAATTAATTGGAAAAATAGTGGTTCAATCCATGGAGATCAACGACACTCCTGAAAACCCTGAATGGCTTTGGTATGACCTTGGTAATTACTACGGTGCTGGATATTTTGGATTCAACGTTTTGGAAAATTCGGCCAACATATATATGAATATTCCGGAAGAAGCAGATCAAATTTGTGAAATCACGAAAGTAGTTCCTTCTTGTCTTTCGGAAAATTATTGCTCAGAAGCAGTGGTGGTGGATTCAGAACCCTTTGAAACGGTTTATGTATTGGGAAGTTCTTTACACCGAATTTATACGGTGAAAGGCAGAATAAAAAAAACCAAAGACAAAAGCATCACTTTTTTAGCAGCCATTCCCAATCCGGCAGAAGCCTATCAATGTATGTTGTCTGATGCACTATTTAATCGTGGAATTATGTGTAAGGATAGTATCATCATTTCTGATTTGCAATCGTCGGATTTACTATACATCCATTTTTCACAAAGTCTGCAAAAACTGGCCAGCCGGGCTCTGCAAAAAAGCGTGAATTTATACGCGGAGGCTTTTTTACAGTTGGCGGGAAGATATTGGGTTAAAAATTCGGACAGAGCTACTGCACTCAAATCGCTTCATCTCTTTTACGACCAAAAAATTTCCCACATGCAAGGGATTAAAATTTTTGATGGATCCGGCCTTAGCCCTAAAAATCGGATGACCGCCATCGGAATGACAGAAATATTAAACCACATGGCCAACAGTAAAGAAAAGAGTACTTTGCTTGCTTGCCTGCCAGATGTAGCCCATTCGGGAAACCTGTCCAGCCGCTTATCGCGTAAATCACAAGTCAGTGGGAAGTTTAGATTAAAGAGTGGAAGCATGGAAGGGGTCAGAGCTTATGCGGGTTATTGGATGGAATCTGGTGTTCCAAAATATAGCTTTTGCCTGATGATCAACAACTACGAAAGCAGTCCTGAACAAATCAAAAAGCACATTGCCGATTTTCTAATACATTTGTCCCAGAATTAGAAGTTTTACCTCTTTATGGGAATAAAGTATTTCTTATTGCTGGTTTTTTTGTCGGGTTGTTCTTATTTTGATAAGAACGGACCATTGACACTGAATGACCCACCAGTACCGGTTGAAAGCGATTTCGCATCGGATTCACTAGAGTCTGATTTGATCTCTGACCGAACGATCTGGCAGAAGCCCTACTTGATCATGGATGCCTTAAACCCTTTGGATCAAAAAGTGGTGGCGGATATCGGCGCAGGAAGTGGTTATTTCGCCTTTCGATTCATCCATCAAGCCAAAAAAGTCATTGCCATCGAAATTGACAAAGAACTGATCGACCTGATGAATGCTGAAAAAGAATATTACAAAACAGAACTTCAGCAAAAATTTGAAGCCAGGCTCGCCACAGCGGAAGATCCCATGTTAAAAGATCAGGAAGCAGACATCATTTTTATTTCAAATACCTATACTTATTTTGGAGATCGAATCAATTATCTCAAAAACCTAAGGCCTAAATTAAGAGAGGGTGGGATGCTGGTCATAGTAGATTTCAAAAAGAAAATTACACCCATCGGACCTCCTATGGAACAAAGGCTTGCTCAAGGTGAAGTAGAAAGCGAATTGATCTTAGCGGGTTATCACATCACAAAATCGGATGACATTAGTCTGCAGCATCAATATTTGATCATTGCTCAAGCCAATTAATATTATATTAATTGTATTTATATTTTAGTCCAATAAAATTTATAAAACGAAGACTGAACTATCATGTTTGCTGCTTGACAAGTCCACACCATTAGTTTAGTGTCGCAGGATACGACTGAACGATTGATGCCATAAATGTCATTGAACACGACTTTGCTCTGAGTGACCTGTCAAGTCGAATGCATGAGGGAGCGCCCACCAAGCAGACTTAGGGGCAATCTGTTAACGAATTATTCATGTCATAGACTTTCCTGATATTTATCTACTTCCTTTTGTCCTACTTTTTGTCGCGCAAAAAGTAGCAAAAACGCAGCCTTTCTAAAAGGCGACCGAACGATCTGCAAAGCAGTTTTGAGCGACAGCTCAAAAAGTGAGGGAGCACGTAAGCGATAGCTTTTAGTCATTAATTTTTCGGATATTTATTTTCTTCCTTTTGTCCTACTTTTTCACGCGGAAAAAGTAGCAAAAACGCAGCCTTTCTAAAAGGCGGCACTTCTATTAGCGGCTAAGCCTTTTAAATTCCTATTCTTTAAACCACATCTGCTGGGCAGATTTTGGACCGTCGGATTTTGTCGCTACGACATCCAAACTGTTCGATTAAACATTTGTCATTCTAACTAAATAAACTTTCTCTGTAGCGACAAAAAATACGGCCTTTTCTCTTATTTTTATTTTTTCAAAGTTAAAATATCCTCTCATTTAAAAAATTACGTAACCAAAATCTGCCTATTTGAAGCCGCTGGTTTAGAAAGGCTCTTTCAAAATAGTCGGAGATAACTTGTCTAACATTCAATCTTCAATAACACTTAAGGCGTCATGTGGCAGAGTTTATTATGCCAAGGCGTCGCTCCGCATTTTCACATTTTCAAATTTTCACATTTTCTAATTATATTCTGCCACTGCATAAATATAAATAGACTAATACCTTGAAATGAGAATTGGACTCAATTATATTTCCAAGTGGTATTAGCCTTTGATCATGTCCTGATAATCTTTCAGGATCATGTCGATTTGTTGCATCTGCATAATTAGAAAATCACCGTCGCTCCGGTTCGCAAAAAATCTAAAAAATTTTCTTTGTTTTAAGAATTCAGGGGTAAGATCGACCGGCTCTTCTTGTTCTTCATTCACCGGATATAAATTTACAAAAAATGAATCCACAACTCCTTGTCGGGCAACCGAGATTCTGCAATAAGGAGTTTTTGCTGAGATTTGAGTTTTAGCAGGATGTGTATTTTTATAAGCTTCAATCATGGCCAATGGAATATTGTCCACATACGATCTTAAAAATTTAGACTTGACCATTTCGGTATTTGATTCCGGATGTGCAATGGAAATAAGTTTGTATTTATTCTCAGTCTGTTCAATTATAAAGGATCTTTCAGGTTCATAGGGATATTCCACTTTGATTCCAGAAATATCTTCCGGCCTCAAAGGAATTAAAGCCCTGTCACGCCAATCGTCCAAAGCTAGCTCATAGCGTTGTCTCACATTTGCGACTTTTTTATCCAAATACATGATATACGGTTGACGGGAACCTTCCATTAAAAAATAAACTCCGGTCTCATCGTCTGTGACACCACCAACGTAATAGGTTTTTAATTTTTCTTGATCCTTTCCATAAATTTCTACTTTCAAACCTACTTCGGATAAATCTTTCATGATCACTTCGTAGGCTGCTTTTGGTGGGATGGATTTTACACTGATTTTGGTCAAAGCGTACATTAAATTTTGGATTGGATTTAGGAATGCGATGTATCGATCATTGACATACCAAACTCCTTCTTTTTTCTCCAATTGGATGGCTTGTCCTCCTTTCCGCACCATAAATATTTTATGGATGTCATCTTCATTTTCAATGGCAAATTGTCTGTCTGCAGTATTGCTTGAAACTTTTTTATCTGATCGGGTGATCAACCACCAACTAGCAAATCCCAACACTACAAAAAGTAAAGCAATAAGATAAAATGTCCTGTTTTTCATAGTTTGATGTATTTTCTTTTGCGGTAATAGTGATTGAATACACCCAAAAGACAGAGTATGATCACAGGAATTCCGATATTAAAAAATTGCCAAAAAGTTTTTTCTTTTTCAGATTTGACCTTGTCCAACAAGCGCAATTTGTATTGTTTGGATCGAGCCACCAATACATGATTTGGATCAATTAAATACTCCACCGCATTCAACATAAAATCTTTGTTTCCCTCAAAATTTAATTTTTCCCATCTGCTATAACCCATTGGCGCAGATTTTCCAGTTTCTTTGTCGTATAGATTTTTTGGTAAATCACCATCTGCTACAACGATGATGGCTGTGGGATCTGACTTGGGTTTAAACTCCATGTTTAATGCCTGCAGTGTATTGTTCATTTCTTCGGTCACTCTGTTTTTGTACAGTGAAGAAAAATTTCCCTCCAACAAGACCGCCACTGGTAGATTGGGTTTATTAAATTTATCAGGTTCGGGTTTGTATCGCAAGATGTCAAAGCTAATTTTCATCGGTGCCAATTGGTATCTGCTGTATTGAGATGAATTGAGTAGAATGGTTTTGCGAACCGCTTCCTCTGTCTTCAAAGTATCGATGGTAGAAACAAATTCTAAATTGACTCTGTCAATGTGGTTGGTAATGGGATGGTTGTTTTTAGAAGCCATCAAAGGATGATAATACCATGGAAACAATTCGATCTGTGGTTTTCCTCCTTGTCTTCCGATCACTTGTGGAATTCGTGAACATTCAAGATCCAAAACCAGATTAGGTTCTATTCTAACTCCATATTCAAACAAAAGATCTCCTAATTTTACATCCAATGGTTCAGGGATATATTCCTCGCGCTCGCCCAGAGAATCCAAACTCATGGCAATGCCATCTATAAAAAACATGGCTTTGCCACCGTTCATAATAAATTGATCGATTTTGAATTTGTCCTTTTCTTCAAAAGCAAGCGTCGGTCTTGCCATGATCAGTAAATCTATTTCCGGATTAATCTGCGAGATGCTGTCCAGGTTGATACGTCCTATGTTGTAGAATGGATATAAAAAACCCATTAAGGATTTGGTGTATTCAGTTTCCAGTTCTCCATGTCCTGTGGTCAAGACAATATTTTTACGGTCTTTGTATCTTAATTTTTGAATGGCGTTGGCAAATTTATATTCCAATAAACTAATAGAGTTGCTCAGCTTGGCATCCTGATCCTGGTCAGCAGAATTTTCCAAAAGATTGACTGCCACTTTTCGTTCGCCGTAATTAAATATTGCATAGGGATAAATGATCTGCTCTTTATTTTCTGACCCAGATCTTACAAACAAATTGGTGGGCAACAAACCATCTTTTTTTAATGCTTCTCTTTGGGCATTGATTTCTTCAATGGTTCCTGCATTTGGATCTTCAAACTGGTATTCCACAAATCCAGACTCTCCTGCAAACTGATCGAGCATTTCGATGGTACTCTGTTGCAATCTTTTAAAGCCGGTTGGAAATTCACCTTCCAATAAAACCCTTACATAAACTACATCAGGTAATTCTTTGAGCATTTTGACGGTGGCCGGAGTGAGGGTAAATCTTTTTTCTTCGGTTAAATCGATGGAACCATAAAAATAAGAAGAGATGATATTGACCAAAATAAGAATTCCGGCAATCAAAAATAGCCCAACAAGATTTCTAAATTTTTTTAAAAATGGGTACATTAAAATAAACGATTTTTAATCCAGTAAATGCTGAGCCACAAAAAGAATACAATGATGCTGATAAAATAAATTAAATCTCTGCTATCCAGTTTTCCCTTGCTGATCGAACTGTAGTGAAAATCCATGCCAATCATCGCCACAAGATCATCCGTTTTGCCATAAAATAAAGGCAGTTTACTCAGGAAATAAAATCCATAGTAAAATAAAAAACACATCAACACCGAGAATAGAAAAGAAATAATCTGATTTTTATTGAGCGCAGATCCCAATATACCAATGGCACTAAATGAGGCTACAAGAAAGATCAATCCAATATAAGAGCAAAGGATTGCACCGGAGTCCAAATTGCCTTGAGGCGACCCAAGCTGATGCACGGAATAATAATAGAATAGGGTAGGTAACAAAGTAATTAATGCAAGCGCCAAACTCGCTAAATATTTGCCCAACACAATCTGAGTTTCAGAAATGGGTTTGGTAATCAATATTTCCAAAGTCCCGGATTGTAACTCTTCTGAAAAAGAGCGCATCGTGATGGCCGGAATCATAAACAACAAAATCAACGGGGCCACACTAAACAATTGGTCCAGTGATGCTTCATTGTAATATAAAATACTGGTGTCCGGAAAAACCCACATCAACAATCCCATCAACATCAAAAAAACGGCGATCACCACATAACCGATGAGTGAACTAAAAAACGCCGATATTTCTTTTAAAAAAATGGTCCACATAAGGCTTAGTTTTCTTGCTTATTGGTGAGCAAACTAAAGACATCTTCCACACTGTTTTTTTCTCCTTGCATTTCCAACAAGGTCCATTTTTGTTGGACGGCACAGTGGTATATAATTTCTCTTAAATCCGATTTTTGATGCGCGTAAAGCGTGTATTTTCCATGGCCACGGTGTTTGATATTTTGTACACCCGGCAAGGCTTTTAAAATAGATTCTTGTACAGCGGCAGCAAATTCTACATGGACCACCTGACGATCCAATCCAATGGATTGTAAGGATTCAATAGAATCGTCTGCTACTATTTTTCCTTGATGGATGATGATCACCCGATCACAAAGTGCTTTGACCTCTTGCATAATATGGGTGGAAAAAATTAAGGTTTTTTCTTTGCCAAAACCTTTGATCAGATTTCGAATATCCTGTATTTGGTTGGGATCCAAACCTGATGTAGGCTCATCGAGAATTAAAACTTCCGGATCATGCAGCAGTGCCTGACTCAATCCGACCCTTTGGCGGTATCCTTTGGACAGTGAACCAATGTGTTTGTTTTGTTCGCGGGTCAGCCCGGTCATTTCAATTAAATCTTCGACCCTTTTTTTGGGTTTGGGCACCTGACTTAATCTTGCGAAGGTGAGTAGATACTCGCGAACATACATGTCTTTGTAAAGCGGATTGTGTTCTGGCAGATAGCCAATCTTGCGTTTCGCTTCGATGGGTTGTTCGATCACATCGTAACCACAAATTTTAGCAGTGCCCGATGTAGGCGCTAAAAAAGCGGTTAAAATTTTCATGGTGGTCGTTTTACCGGCCCCATTGGGGCCCAGAAATCCTAGGATTTGACCTTTGGACAACTCAAAACTAATGCCGTCCAGGGCTCTTTGCTGACCATATATTTTAACTAAATCGCTAACTACTACTGACATGGGTAAATTAATGTGCTTATCCTAAGGCGCAAAGTTAGAACGATTCGGAGACTTAAAGGTCGATCTTAGGGGATAAGATTCTGTAAAAACTCATCCAGAGGCCATGCCTGATCGTTTTTTAGAGGGCCAATGGCATAACGGCACAAGGAGGAAAGGTAGGCCGCGTTGCCAAGTCTTTGGCCAAATTCATGCGCGATAGAGCGGATGTAGGTCCCTTTGGTACAGCGGATGGTAAAATGAATTTCGGGAAATTTAGAAGCATCCATGTCAAACTGAGAAATGTGCACCGGTTTTGGCTTAAGAATGACTTCTGCTCCCTTTCTGGCCATTTCGTAGGCCCTTTTTCCATCTACTTTGACTGCAGAGTGGGCTGGAGGGATAATTTCCTGGTATCCCATAAAAGAGTTTTTAACCCTCAAAAGATCCTCCTCTGTAATTCCGCTTGGATCAGGTCCGGGTATGACCTCTCGCTCCAGATCATAGCTTTCGGTCGAGGCTCCAAGGGTGAAACTTCCGGAATAGGTTTTTTCCATGTCCTGGTATTCGCTCATTTTTTTGGTCATTCTTCCCGTACAAATGATCAATAAGCCAGTGGCTAAGGGATCCAGGGTACCTGCATGCCCGATTTTTGGTTTTTTCAAACCGGTTTGAACCAAAGCCCGTTTTATTTTGTCAACGGCAAAAAAAGAAGTCACGCCATAAGGCTTGTTGATGAGGATTAGTTCACCTTTTTCAAAGTCCAATTCAGCTTTGTTTGTAAAATTTGGGATCCTGTCCAAGATTTATTGGCTTTGAATGAAAATGATCATTCCAATGCCAACGATCATACAATACCAGGCAAAATAATGTAATCGGACCTTGGCCACGATTTGCAACATCATATAACAGGCTGCAATTCCAGATAAAAAGGCTGCGATAAATCCAAAACTGATTGCTCCTAAAGAATAGGTACTAACCATGAAGTCGCCTTCCATTAAGTCTTTGGCGATTTTACCAAGAATGAGAGGTACAACCATTAAAAAAGAAAAACTGGCAGCCTTGTTGCGGTCCACACCTAAAAGCATAGCGGTGGAAATGGTACTTCCTGAACGGCTGATCCCGGGTAGGATGGCCAAAGCTTGACTTAGACCCATGAAAATGGCCACCTTGGGCGTGATCGCTCCTTCTGCGGGCTTTCTGATTTTAGAACTCAAAAGTATAAGTCCATTGATGAAAAGAAATACAGACACCATCAGGATTTTTCCTTCAAAAAGGCTGCTGACCAATTCCTCAAAAAAAACACCGACGATGGCCGCAGGAATCATGGACAAAATCACCAACCAGGCAAAAGTCCTTGCGGAAGGATCCGATTTTGACAAAAGCCCGCTAAAAATTTTAATAATTTCTTTTCTAAAAACGAAAATGATGCTCAGGGTGGTGGCGATGTGCAGAATGACGGTCAATTGGAGACTGTCGATGGCAGAAGATTGATCACCCGTAAAGAATTTCGTCAATTCAAGATGTCCATCGCTGGAGATGGGCAAAAATTCGGTGATCCCCTGGACGATCCCAAGGATGAAAGTGATCAGATATTCAGACATCGGTTTTAGTTTTTAAAGATCGCGTAAACTTCTACCGCTAGACCGGCGATGATAAAGGCGGGTGCCAGGACCGTTCTGCGGAAGGAGTAGATGATGCTTTCATCCCAGACCTCTGGTGAGGGCATGTGGCCTCCTGACATCAGAAACAATCCGATGGCAATCAATCCAAGGCCTATGAGTACGACCCTGATGTGGCTGCGGTTGTAGCTCATTTCTTTGGTAGCAGTTGCACTAGACTGGCTGCTGCTTGCTTTGGAGGCGATTGGTTGTTCCGATTTTTTTGATTTAGCTTCTCCCATGATGATGAGGTTTATTTTTGAAAAATTTTAATACTTTGTCTGATGCTCAGATAATGCATGGCCGGACTGGCCAGCAAAAGAACGAAGATGGTGATGAGAAAATTTTTGAGTTCCAGTAATTGGTACATCCATGGCGCCAGATAATACAGGACCAGGAGTGCGAGTCCCATCATGCTCACCGCCATCAATGCACTGGCCAATCCGTGGATGATCGCCAGACGCATGTAAGGGGCAAATATTTTATCTTCTTCGGCACCCAGTAAGGACATAATGCGGATCACCGGAGCTTTGGACATAAAAAAATGCGCACTAAATAACCAATGATCAGGAAGGCCAACAAGGTGAGCAATAGGGTAGAAAAAACCAGCACCGATTTGATTTTACGCACGGTTTGATCTGCACCGCCTGTAGGCGAGGATGGTAGTTCAGTGCCCACCACCAAACCCTTGGCTTTGGCCATTTTTTGGACTTGCTCTATGGTATGTCCTTGGTCCTGTGTGGGGTCAAGACCCATGACAAGAATGTCCAGAAAGGGATTTTCTCCCGTCTGGAGGGCCATGGACTCCTGTTCGGACATTTTTTGGAGGGCTTCTTCTTTGGATATGAAATCTAAGGTCCCTGGTAGAATTCCTTTGGTCTTGGCCAGCTCTTTTTGCAGACCTGCCAGGGAGTCAGGATGATATCCGTTTTGCAGCTCGAGGACGTAGGGAGTTTCGGTCTTGATTCGTTCTTCCAGATTAAGGCTGTGGATGAAGGCCAGGAAGGCGATCCCCACGAGAGAGAGCACCAGGGCCACCGCCAGCACATGCAATAAATTGGAACTTCCCGAAGACCCCTTCAAATTATAAAATTTTTGCAAATGTAGGGAAAAACCAAGGAATGATTCTTGAAAAAGGAGGAGGAAGATTTAGGAGTTTTAGAGGATAGGAAAGAGAGGTCGAAATGGATGTAAATATTATCGATCAAAATCTTGATTTAATCCGATTGGCTAGTTGTTCGATTTTTTTGGAGAGGTAATTAAAAAACATGGCTGTTTGGTGGCCACTGCCTCTTCCCAATAAATAGGAGGAATCCTCAATATTTTGATACCAATTTTCTGAATATTTTATAAAATCCGGATCATCAGAATAAATAAAGTTGGGATTGTCAAATGCTAGATAGATACCTGATTTTTTTTCTGTTTTCACCAAGACATGATTACTGGTGTGGATAATTTTATTTTCATATAACTTGAAATTGTTTTGAATATTTGGATTTTTTGAATTAGCCATGGTCATATTCTTAAGCTCTTTATTTAATTCTTCCAAAGTAGCTAGAATTTTTAAAGCATCTTCCATGGTCAAATCACCTGTTTCGTAATAATAGAAGATTTGTTGTAAGGTAGTGTCCAAAATTTTAGTATTCCAATATTCAATACTCAATAATTTTGAATAGTTTTCCCAAAGTTTATTGCACTTAATCTGAACATTGTCATCGAAAAGTGCAATGGAAAAAGTTGAGTTTACAAAATGCTCAAGCTTCCAAATTGATTGTGCAAAAATGAATAATTTAAAGTAAGTTAATTCTGGTTTTAGGAAATAGTAGAAAAAGGGAAGCTCTCTAGTGGCATAATAAACTGTTGCCTTTTGATCTTGACCCAAACCTTTAAAAGTACTGTTGAGTCTATTGAGATAATCATCAATGTTATTAATTGGATGTTTGATACTAGGCACATTAAATTGCACTATTCCGATGTCATTCGTAAATACCTTTTTAATATCAATTGAATAATAATTGATAAGAAATAACATTTCTTCAAGTGAAAAGAATGAATCTTGTTGTGTCTTTTTATAAATAGACGAAACACTACAATGAAGCAAGCCCGATAATTCAGTTGCCCAGTTGCGTTTATTCCTAATCTTGTTTAATAACTCTTGATTAAACAGGCTTTTAAATTCGCTTGTGTCGAATAACATGTTTGATAATATTTCAAATTAATATATATAAAATAGTATAATATGTATAAAATAGAACCTATTTCAATACAAATATAGACCAAACTGGTAAATATTATATAATAAAAATTATAAAATTTACAGAAACTATCCAATCGCGACATGATTCCAATGTTGGATATTTGTAATTGTATTTTAGTAATAAACAATGCACTGTATGAAAATGAAATTTTTGTAATTGAAATTTATCCAATTATTTAGATTTATGATTATAAGAAAATTGTACTTTTGAGTAATATAAGTGATAAATCTTAGTTAAATAATACAAACACATAAACATGTCACACACACCCTTCAAATTTTACCAACCAATTCATATTCATGAACATCCAGTCTCGTACCCAAATGTACTTCAAAACTTAATAAATAACAAGTATTCGTATCCCCTTTTTTATAACTGTAATACAACACCAAGATGAATGTCTTGCTTACGGGAGCTACTGGATTTTTAGGTTACAGAACACTTGAAAGATTGGTAGAATTGCCATACGTCCATCAAGTTAAAGCATCAGGAAGGACATTGTCAAAAGACCGATTGGTAGAGCATCCCAAAGTGAAATATCTATTGGGTAATTTGGAAAATGAGCAATGGGTAAACAATCTCGTAAAAGGGGTTGATTTGATAATTAATGCTGCAGCACTTTCAGCACCTTGGGGCAAAAGACAAGATTTTATAAATGCCAATCTAAATACGCAACTCAATTTGATCAATGCGGCAAAGGCAAATAGTGTTTCCAGATTTATCTATATTTCTAGCCCAAGTATTTATTTCGAACCTAAGGATAAATTGGGAATCAAAGAATCAGATCTGCTTCCCTCTCAATTTATAAATGAGTATGCACGGACTAAATTTGAGGCGGAACAAATGTTGATAAAAAAATTTAACCATTATATAATTTTAAGACCAAGGGCATTGATTGGTAGAGGAGACCATATCATTTTGCCCCGATTGATCAAAGCCTTTGATACAGGTAGATTACGGATCATTGGAAATGGACAAAACATTGTGGATCTAACCTCAGTGTCCAATGTAGCAGATGCCATCATACAATCCATGACTGTTGGACAACTTGGACTTAACCAGGTATACAATATTAGCAATGGAGACCCTGTATTTCTTTGGCCGCAAATTGCTCAGATTTTAAAAGCCTTAGGAAAAAACTTGAGTGATAGGAGACTTTCAATTTGGATGGCTAGTACTGTCGCATTTTTATTGGAACTCAAATCTGAATTTACAGATTATAGTGAGCCTACTTTGACTCGTTATAGTGTTGGTACACTGGCGCATTCATTTACAATGGATATTTCCAAAGCCAAAGAATTATTAGGCTATTCTCCACACCAAACCATTGAGAATTCAATTTTAGAATTTGTAAATTGGTATAAATATGAGGTTAACTTGTAAGTTATATCTAAATTATGCTGGCTATTGTCTTGCAAAAGCAAATCATGCAGTTAAAGGTGAAATCCAGAGAGATATTCAGTTTAAAGCTTTGTACGGATTAATTGAGCACCCTGTCATAGGTTGGATATTATTTGATTCAGGATATACTAGAAGATTCTATGATGCTACAAGCAACTGGCCAAATAAGATTTATGCACTTGCAACAAAAGTAAATGTGGAGGAACAGGACGAAATAAAGTATCAATTACAAAAAGCTGGAATTTCGCCCAATGAGGTCAATCATATCATCATCTCTCATTTTCATGCGGATCATATTGGGGGCTTAAGAGATTTTCCAAATGCAAAATTCTATTGTTCCAGGAGTGCTTGGCAACAAGTATTGAATATTTCAGATTTTTTTGCATTTTCAAAGGGAATACTAAAATCTTTACTTCCTCAAGATATTTTAGAAAGGTTATTTTTCATTGAGGATATAGCTGTAGAAAAGTATGATGAAATATTTGGTAAAGTATATGATTTATTTAATGACCATTCAATTTTGGCATTCCATTTACCCGGCCATGCTGCCGGCCAGATTGGTATCCAATTGCAAACCGCCCAAAGATCTTACTTTTTAGTTGCTGATGCTTGTTGGGATAAGAGAGCTTACGAGCTATTATATTTTCCGCATCCTATTGTAAAAGTTTTTTTTCACTCTTGGAAGGATTACAAGGAAAGTATAGATAAATTAAGGATTTACTGGAAAAAAAATCCAACTCATCAAATCATACCTTCCCACTGTTCACTTACAACTGATTGTTTTGTTTCAGCTAATATTGATATGGATGTTCTTTAAATTACAAATATTGTATTTTCTTGTTTCGATTAAAGTAGGAAAGTGGTTCTTTAATTCAGGAAGCATGTTTCTTAGAAATGGTTTGGTTAGAAGATTGAAGAATCATCTCAAACAATCTCCATTTTATAAGCCCTTTGTGAATAATGGTTTTGTAATTAATTCTTTTCCAATAGTGAACAAGAAAATATTTATGGACCAGTTTGATCAAATGAATACTCGAAGTTTAAAATTGGATCAATGTATGGAATTGGCTCTGAAGGCTGAAGCTTCAAGGGACTTTAGTCCAATGATTCGAGATATTTCTGTTGGCTTATCGACTGGAACCAGTGGTAATAGAGGGCTTTTTCTAACTTCTGTACGAGAAAGAGCCATGTGGGTTTCTTGTATTTTGGATCGAGTCATTGGATTTAGTTTTAAAAAGAGAAAAATTGCATTTTTTTTGCGGGCAAATAACAATTTATATAAGGCTGTGCAATCGGGTTTATTAGAATTTCATTTTTTTGATATTTTTCAATCAATGGATGACCATATTTTAAAATTGAACAAATTAAAACCGAATATTATTGTAGCACAGCCGAGCGTATTAATTCAAATAGCATCTGCAATTCAATCTGGTCAAATATTTCTATCCCCGGGAAAAATTATTTCAGTTGCAGAGGTTTTGACACCTGAGGATAAATCATTCTTAGAGAGAATATTTTTACAGAACGTTCACCAGGTTTACCAATGTACCGAAGGGTTTTTAGCCGCAACCTGTACATACGGCATCCTTCATTTTAATGAGGATTTTTTAATAATTGAAAAGAAATACATTGATAGCGAAAAGACTCGATTTCACCCGATCATCACAGACCTACTTCGGTCGACCCAACCTGTAGTCCGATACGAACTCAATGACATACTTATTGAAAAAGAAAATTGTGCTTGTGGATCTAGAATGATGGCCATAGAATGTATTGAAGGAAGATCAGATGATGTGCTTGTTTTTAAAAATCAAAGAAATGAGAAAATTAAATTATTTCCTGATCTTTTTCGTAAAATTATTATTTTGAGTGATGAATTTGTAATAGACTATTGTCTAATTCAAAAGGATTTTGACTATTTGAAACTATATATTCACAGTGATTCATTTGATTCATATAAAAAAGTTTCTGCGGCTTTAATTAATGAACTTGAAGAGCGAGGTGTTGAAAATACTTTTATCGAAAGATTAGGATCTAGCCCATTCGTAATTGGTGAAAAGAAAAGAAGAGTAAAAAATGAAATGTGCTAAACCAATTAGAATAATTTCCTGTGGGATTTATCTTCCTGAACAAATGAGTTCTGAGACTCTTGAGTTAAAATTTAATTTACCCGAAGGTTGTTCCAAAAGAATATCAGGTGTTAATAATAGACATCATGTAACTTTCGAGACCAATGGATTTATGGGTGCAAGGGCAATAGAATCTGCCTTAACCAAAGCAGAATTGGCTTTGAATGAGATTGATTTGTTAATTTCAGCTGGAGCTACCTACGATTATCCGATTCCAAGTCAGTCAAGCATAATTAAAAGAGAACTGTATGAAAGTAGCGAAATTCATTTTCCAGTCTTTGACATAAATTCAACCTGCCTTAGTTTCGTTTCAGCTTTCGAAGTTGCTGCTAAGTTGTTGGACGGAATTCAATATAAGCGTATAATCATTGTTAGTTCGGAAATTGCTTCTAAAGGTCTAAATCCTGCTCACCCGGAGACTTTGACATTATTTGGTGATGGTGCAGTGGCATTTATTTTGGAATACAATGCAAGAGAGAACTCTATGTATTTGAATTCATATTTTGAAACTTATACCGAAGGTGCTTTTCACACAATCATAAGAGGAGGGGGAAATGTTAATTATTTTAGAAATAATCCTTTTACAGAAGAGATGTACACCTTTGAAATGCATGGGTTAGAAATGCTAAAATTGGCTAAGAAGACAATGCCGAAGTTTGTTGAAACAATGTTAAAAGATATGTCAATTGATATTGAAAATATAGATGTGATTATTCCACATCAAGCTTCAAAAACTGGAATTCAATTATTTGAAAAAATGTTCTCATTTAAGCCTGGTCAAGTAAAGAGTAACCTTGAGAATTTCGGCAACTGCATTGCGGCTTCAATACCATTATTATTGCATCAGAGTATTGAACAAGGTGAGTTGAAACGTGGTAATTTGTGTCTATTAATTGGAACTTCTGCTGGATTTTCAATTGGTGGACTTTTCTTTAAATATTAAATCTATTGGATATGCCAAATAGTGAATTGTTTTTAGGAAATCTTTTGTTGTTGGTTCTTGTAATCATTGAAATATTAGTGATAAAATTTTATTTGAAGGAAAATCTTCCTTGGAGGGAATTAATTTTGAATTTAAACTCGGGTCATATTCTCCTTTGGATATTCAGAGGACTTGAAGTTTCAATGTACTTTTACACAGCCAAATATATCAGCTTAAATTGGGTTGAACATTTACCTTATTGGGGGATTTGGTTATTGGCGTTTGTATTATGGGATTTTTTCTTTTATTGGCTCCACAGATTGCACCATTTCTATTCATTTCTTTGGAGTGTGCATGTCGTCCATCATGAAGGAGAACACTTTAGCCTTTCCTTGGGAATCAGAAATTCATGGTATTCTTCTCTGACTTCATTTCCATTTTTTATTGGTTTGGCATTATTAGGAATTCCTGTTGAAGTATTTGTAACTGTTTCCTCGATTCATTATTTTATTCAATTTTACAATCATAATCATTTGGTAAAAAGAAGTGGGTGGCTTGAACATGTATTGATCACTCCATCTCACCATAGGGTACATCATGGTATGAATGACCCTTATTTAGATAAGAATTTTGGTGGTACTTTTGTTTTTTGGGATAAAATATTTGGGACTTTTCAATCTGAAATAGAAAGCCATCCAGTCGTTTTTGGAACAAGTGCACATTCAGATTCACTAAATCCAGTGGTAGTGAATAATGCACCAATTTTAAAACTTTTTGGTTTTAATTTGCCGAATGATTTTTTTAAATCTAAAATATTGATTTGTCCTGTTTGGTTACTGACTACCAAAAGTTTGTTGCTATTTCTTTTGTTATTGTATTTTATTTACACAGAAAACATCTTAACATTTGAAACAAAAGTAACTTTATTTTCTATTATTTTCCTGGGCACAATTGGAATTGGTTTACTTTCGGAAAATAAGCGAATTGGACTTTATTTATGGTTGTTTGCGATTATGTTCATCCCAATTATTTACTTATTATTTAATGTTTAGGTTTTTTAATAACCCAATTTTATAGCTAGGAAAGTCATTTGTCTTTAATAGGAATTACTGGATTCTCTGGATTGACCAGATTTTTATTATAGACTCTTTTAAAATCTAAACTTCTACTACCAAAATTAATCAGTAGTCCATTGGCCAATCCATAAGCTTCTAAATAATTTATCGCTTGCGCTTTATGTGTATCTTCCAATTGCATAACCGCTTTGATTTCTACCATTACTTTGCCTTCTACAAAGAAGTCCACTCGCCGAGTACCAATGTGTTCACCTCTATAAAATATTTCCATTTCCTGCTCCCTCTCATATTTCAAACCTTTAAACGAAAATTCAATACCCAATGCCCTTTGATATATTACTTCCTGAAAACCATTACCGATCGTTCGGTGAACTTGCATAGCACATCCAATAATTTTATGGGTGAGATCATTTATTTCGTCTTCATTTATTTTACTCTTCTCCATGACCATTGATTTAAAATCCTGCCCATCCCATAATCCTATTAATCCTGTACTGACATTATATTAAAATCCTGCCCATCCCATAATCCTATTAATCCTGTACTGTCGTTATATTAAAATCCTGCCCATCCCATAATCCTATTAATCCTGTACTGACATTGTATTAAAATCCTGCCCATCCCATAATCCTATTAATCCTGTACTGACATTATATTAAAATCCTGCCCATCCCATAATCCTATTAATCCTGTACTGTCGTTATATTAAAATCCTGCCCATCCCATAATCCTATTAATCCTGTACTGACATTGTATTAAAATCCTGCCCATCCCATAATCCTATTAATCCTGTACTGACAATTAACGCATTGTAATCATGTCCATCCCATAATCCTATTAATCCTGTACTGACAATTAACGTAACCCCTTAATCAAACGACTGATTGGCCATCTCTGCCTTCTCTACCATCTCCTGGTATTCTTTTGGGCTAAGACCATCCATGCAGTAATGGATAGGGTTGACAGGTTTATTGTATAGATGGACCTCATAGTGACAATGCGGACCTGTGGAAGTACCGGAGTTGCCGATAGTGCCGATGACCTCGCCTTTTTTGACCTTCTGGCCCTGGCGCACCTTGATCTGTTGCATGTGCGCATACAGGGTCTTAAATCCATAACCATGGTCGATGGTCACTGACTTGCCATAGCCTGATTTTTTGCTTTCTACCTTGATGACCTTGCCGTCCCCTGTGGCTTGTATGGAGGTGCCTTCCGGAGCTGTGAAGTCGATACCGGAATGCATCTTGTTGACCTTGTGTACCGGATGTAAGCGAATGCCGTAGCCTGACAAATGTTGTACGTCTCTCTCTAAATGGTCCAGGCGTACGGGTTTGATGCTAGGGATACTGGCCAACTCGTCCTCACGGGCCTTGGCTCTTTTTTCTAGCTCATCCATGGAGCAGGATTGTAAAAACAACTGTCGCTCCAGTTTGTCCACTACCTGATAAGCCTCTTTTAAGGTATTGCCGGAATTGCGAAACTGGTCGGTCCAGGCATAAGGATCGTGTCCTCCGACACCTCCATCCCAAACACTGGCGTCGATGGGATTCATACCAAACATGATGCGGTAAACCCTGGAATCTCTATTTTGAATGTTGTTAAGGACCTTTTGTGCCCGCTCCGTCTGGCTTTTAAGCAGCATAAACTGATACTCCATTTGGGTCAGTTCTTTACGCAAGGCTTTTTCACGGGGCGAAGGGAAGTACTGGGAGGTGAGGAAATAAAAGCAAAAAGCTGCTACCACCACCCCCGCTGTGAAGGTAAATACCTTTAGTAATATGGACTTTTTCGTCAGTTTAACTTTCTCAAACTGAAGAGTTTGAGGATTGTAAACATATTTTTCAGACCTCATTTCATGCAGCTATTTTAATTTAACTACTTTTGCGATCCGATACTTATCGCTTTGTTTGATAAGACAAAAGTAATCAATTTTAGCGGTTCGGATTAACATTGCGTTGGATATTTATTATATATGTTTTATTTCTATATGTAAATTGTTTAACTGCAATAAGATTAAATAATTAAAAAATAAAATTGTAGCATGGAATCCCGAAAGATTCGTCAGATGTTTTTGGATTATTTTGAAGAAAAGTCGCATAAGTTGGTGCCTTCTGCCCCCATTGTCGTCAAAAATGATCCAACATTGATGTTTACCAACGCCGGAATGAACCAATTTAAAGACTATTTCCTGGGCAATAAAAAAGCAGAAATCACCCGGGTGGCTGACACCCAAAAATGCCTGAGGGTCAGTGGTAAACACAATGATCTTGAGGAAGTTGGAGCCGATGGCTACCACCATACCATGTTCGAAATGTTGGGCAACTGGTCCTTTGGAGATTATTTTAAAGAAGAGTCTATCGACATGGCCTGGGAGCTCCTCACCAAAAAATATGGTCTGGATCCATCCAGTATTTACGTCACTGTTTTTGGTGGAGACTCATCTGAGGGCTTAGAACCTGACCACGAGGCTGTCGGGTATTGGAAAAAATGGATTGCTGAAGACCGCATTTTGTTTTTTGGAAAAAAAGACAATTTTTGGGAAATGGGAGAATCGGGTCCCTGTGGACCTTGTTCTGAAATACACATCGACCTTAGACCTGCAGATGTTCAAAAGTCTCAATCAGGAGCCGCTTTGGTCAATCAAGGGGTGCCGGAAGTCATGGAAATCTGGAATCTTGTATTCATCCAATTCAACCGCAAAGCCGATGGCAGTTTAGAACCTTTACCGGACAAACACATCGACACCGGGATGGGATTCGAGCGTCTCAGCATGGTCCTACAAAAGAAAAGCTCCTCCTACGACACCGATATTTTTTCAGAAATGATTCACTTTATTTCTGAATTTAGTGGCATCCCATACACTGGTTCTTATCAGCCTACCGCTAAATCGGACATGGCGATGCGAGTCTTGGTGGATCATATTCGCGCCATCGTATGTACCATTGCTGATGGTTCCATTCCTTCCAATACCGGATCGGGTTATGTGATTCGTAGAATATTGCGTCGGGCTGTACGATATTATTATTCTTATCTTCAAATCAAGGATCCTTTCTTGTTCCGTCTCGTACCTTATTTGGTAAACTCCATGGGAGATGTATTCACCGAAATCCAAAAACAACAGGAGTTGATCATCAAAGTGATCAGAGAAGAAGAGCTATCTTTTTTGCGCACCCTGGAAGGTGGATTAAAAAGATTGGAAGGCATCACTACTTTAGAAACCATCATCCCTGGCCAACTTGCATTTGAGTTGTACGATACTTTTGGATTTCCATTTGACCTCACAAGCTTAATTGCACGTGAGAACAAGTTAGAAGTGGATGAAACAGGATTTAAAGCTTTACTGACCCAACAAAAAGAAAGATCCAGAGCGGATGGCAAAAAAGAATATTCTGATTGGAATATCATCAAGAATGGTCAGTGTATTTTTGTAGGTTATGACACACAGGAAGTTGAAGAAACAGAACTTTTGCGTTGGAGACAGATACAATTAAAGGGTAAAACAAAATACCAGTTGGTGCTTGCACAAACCGCTTTTTATCCGGAAGGTGGAGGACAGGTAGGAGACAGGGGATTGTTGTATTTTGACAATGTTCCTACTGAAGTCATGGATACGGTAAAAGAAAATGACCTCATACTTCATATCACTGAATCATTGCCAGCCAATCCTGAAGCAAAAGTGAGAGCAGTGGTCAATGGCTATAGAAGATCACTGATCGAAAAAAACCACTCTGCGACACATTTATTGCATGCAGCTTTGAGAAAGAGATTGGGAAATCATGTTTCGCAAAAAGGCTCTTTGGTGAATGAAGATTACCTGCGATTTGACTTTTCACATTTTCAAAAATTAGACGCAGAAGACTTGTTGTACATCGAGCAACTGGTCAATGAAAAAATACGCGAAGACATCGCATTGGAAGAAGCAAGACAAATGCCCATTGAGCAAGCCAAAAATGCCGGAGCAATGATGCTTTTTGGTGAAAAATATGGAGAGGTAGTCAGGATGATCACTTTTGATCCTGCTTATTCTATCGAACTTTGTGGTGGTTGTCATGTACCTTCTACAGGTACCCTCGGATATTTTAAAATTATATCTGAAGGCGCTGTAGCTGCCGGAATCCGGAGGATAGAAGCAGTTACTGCATCCAAAGCAGAATCGTATATCAACAAGCAATTTCAACAATTGCATGACATCAAACAATTGATGAATCTTCCTGCTGATCCCATCAAACAATTGGAGTCCATTCTCGAAGAAAATAAGTCTTTACAAAAGCAAATCACCCAGATGCAAGAGGAGGCAGCCAGTGGCATTAAAACAGATTTGATTCGCGGAGCAAAACAAATTTCAGGTGTGGCCGTGGTGGTTGAAAAAATAGCGATCAACGATGGTAAAGTGATTAAAAATTTATGTTACCAACTGGCTGGTGAATTTGAAAAATGCATCGTGGTTTTTGCTTTTGAAGAACAAGGCAAACCACAATTGATGTGCATGATTTCACAAAGCCTCGTTGACTATTCCAAAGATTTTAATGCTTCTTTATGGATTCGAAAATTTGCCAGCCATATTCAAGGTGGTGGCGGTGGTCAAAGCTTTTTTGCAACCGCAGGTGGAAAAGATGCTTCAGGGATTGAAGCAGCGCTGAACGAAGCCAGAACGTTTATTGATGAGCTAATCAAAAAAAGTATTATCGCATGAAATTATTGACCCTACTGACTATTTTTAGCTTGTTCGTTTTGTTTAATATTTACATCAGGGTAAAAACCATGGGCTATTACAAAGAACTGGTGGTAAAAAGAATCCAGTTTAATTTTAGCCAGATGTTTTCAAAATCGAGATGGCAAACTGAAGTATTGTCCAAATTTCCTGAAGATACTGCGATCTTAAACCGGTTTAGAACACATATTTTTAAAACTGGTATTTTATTTATAGTTGTCATTTTATTGGTGATTCTGATGCTCGCATTTTTAAAAAATCAAATGCTGCAAGGATGAGCCGAAAATTGAAACTGGGATTATTTGGTTTGGGACATCTTGGAAAAATTCATCTCAACTGCATTAAAAATATCCCTGAAATTGAATTGGTAGGATGTTATGATATTCAGCAAGATCCTGGAAAAGAAATTTGTGCTGAACAGGGTGTGAAGTTTTTTGAAAATCCGGATGAACTCATGGATCAATCTGAAGCATTGGACATCGTGACGCCGACCATCAGCCATTATGACATTGCTTCTAAAGCACTTTCGAGAGGAAAACATTGTTTCATCGAAAAACCAGTCACCGAACATTCACGTGAAGCGATCATTCTGGAAAATTTGGCCAACGAACATCATTTAAAAGTTCAGATAGGCCATGTAGAGAGATACAATCCGGGATTTTTGGCTGTCAAAAACAGCATTCACCATCCAAGATTTATAGAAGCGCATCGTTTGGCCACTTTCAATCCAAGAGGTACGGATGTGAGTGTAGTGCATGATCTGATGATTCATGATTTGGATTTAATTAGCGTCATTGCTCAATCAGAACCCGTGGACATTCGGGCCAATGGAGTCAACATCGTTTCTCCAAAAGCGGATATTTGCAACGCAAGAATAGAATTTAAAAATGGACTGGTAGCCAATGTGACCGCCAGTCGTATTTCGATGAAACAAATGAGAAAGATCAGGATCTTTCAAGACGATGCTTACATCAGCCTGGATCTGTTGACCAAAGAAGCCCAGATCATCAGTTTGCTTTCGGAATATCAGGATCAGACCATCGAATTGGATACCTACATGGGAAAGAGATATGTCAGTCTTCAAACACCGGAAATTACACCGGTCAATGCCATTCTGGAAGAGATAAAATCTTTTGCAAAAAGCATCGTTATGAATTTACCTGTAGAAGTTAACCTGACAGATGGCATCCGAGCCTTAAAGTTGGTGGAAGCCATTTCTCAACAAATCGAAGCTGCTCATGAAAGATAAATTGTACTTGTTGGCCATAATGTTTGTGGCTTTAAGCGCTTGCAAAGATCCTGATGAACCGATTCCGGCCTACATTGATTTGGAATCTTTCACCTTTGATATTAAACCCAATCAAGGAACCGGCAAACATCATTTTAAAGATGTGTGGGTTTATGTAAATGATGAATATCTGGGGGCTTACGAACTTCCTATAAAAATTCCGGTCACTCACAAAGCACCTTTTGACTTAAGGATTACTCCAGGTATTCGAAAAAACGGTGCACTTAATGAACCAGTCAGATTTACTTTTGTCGATCCATTTACGATCACCATGAATACCGCTCCGGGGATCGTGGAAAAACTAATACCGAATTATCAGTATGCATCTGACATTCAATTTCCGGTCATTGAAGATTTTGACCGTTTTCATTTTTTTAATGAAGATAAAGACGGAAATTCAGAAACAGCCATCGTCCTCACTTCTCCTGAAGAAACTTTTGAAGGTAGCAATTCCGGATTGATCAGTTTGACGGCGCAGAATCCATTGATCCATACCTGGTATGATTTACATCGTAAAATTCCTGTAACACCCAACAAAGTGTTTATCGAGTTGCATTACAAATCTGACATTCCGTTTTACATTGGTCTTGTCGGTTTAAAAGGTGCAGATCGAGAAGATTTAATCAATGGAGCGGTGTTGCCAAGTGCAAATTGGAATAAAATATATTTTGATTTTACAGACATTACCAATGCATCAAAATCTGATTCCTATAAATTGGCAGTGATTGCTAATTTTATTGCAGGTACCAGTAAAACCGAACAAAAAATCTGGCTGGACAATATCAAAGTGACCACCAGATGAAGAGAGGCCGTTGGGAAAATGTTTTATATATCGTCACTGAAGTTTTTTTAGTAGCTTCTGTTTGGTATTTTTTTCTCAACTATCTTTATGATGATTCTTATCTCGGTGCAGAAATTTCAAGAGGTAATTTATGGTTAAAAGGCATTGTGATTATTCCCAGTTTGTGGTTTATCACTAACCTTTTGGCAGATCAATACAAAGACGTGTATAGGCTTTCCAGATGGACTGTTTTTTCTCAAACAATCTTGTTGACTTTAGTGCTTTCACTCATGGTTTTCTTTTGGTTGCTGATCAGTGTACAACCAAATTTTGAAGGCAGATATCTTACTTCCGTTTTTAGATTCTGGATTTATCTTTTTTCAGTGTTGGCGATTTTTAGAATTGGATTTTTATCTTTTACAAGTCGCAGACTCAAACAAGGCATTGTTGGTTTTAAGACATTGATTATCGGTGGAGATCAAAGAGCTGTCGAATTATTTAAGGACATCAGCTCATTAAAATTTAGTCTGGGACATCAAATTGTCGGGTTTATTTTTTCCAATGGAGGCAAAGGAAATGAATTGGTACAGTATCTACCGCAGTTGGGAAATCTTCAGGACATTCCGGAAGTGATTAAAAATGAAAACATAGAAGAGGTCATCATTGCCATTGAATCCACGGAGCATCAGAAATTAAAAAACATTCTTGACGTCTTGTTTGAATTTGGCAATAAGCTTATGATTCGAACGGTTCCTGACACTTATGACATTCTTCTGGGTACGGTTAAAATGGGGCATTTGTATGGAGCTGTATTGATAGAAATTAAACAAGAAATCATGCCTAAGTGGCAGATTTTTGTCAAAAGGATGTTGGACATTTTAATCAGTCTGATCTTGCTTCTAGTTTTATCTCCATTGATCCTGTATGTAGCAGTGAGGACCAAGCTTTCCAGTAAAGGTCCTGTGTTCTATTTGCAACAAAGGATTGGTTACAACCATGTACCATTTCAAATTATCAAATTCAGATCCATGTTCACCAATGCGGAGGAAAATGGTCCAAAACTATCCAGTGAATTGGATGATCGGATTACGCCCTGGGGACAGACCATGCGCAAATGGAGATTGGACGAAATTCCTCAATTTATCAATGTACTAAAAGGGGATATGTCACTGGTGGGACCAAGACCGGAACGCGAATATTTTATCAAACAGATCATGGAGCGCGCACCACATTACAAACACTTACTCAAAGTGAGACCCGGTATTACTTCCTGGGGTCAAGTTAAATTTGGATACGCCTCCAACATAGACGAAATGCTCCAAAGACTCAACTATGATATTCTCTATATTGAGAACAGATCACTTGGTCTAGATTTTAAAATACTTTTTTACACTGCATTGGTGCTGATACAGGGGAAGGGGAAGTAGAGGAAGTTTTTTAATCCCGGAACTAATTTATTTCTCACAGATTACACAGATGGGCACAGATGAATGTGAATAATATCTGTGCAAATCTCAGAAATCTGTGAGCTATCTTCCTCCATCTTACCTATACATCACCGCCTTCACGGCCTTGATTACTTTATCCGGATTGGGCATATATTCCTGCACCATGGTAGGCGCATATCCCAAGGAAACATCCGCTGCATTCACCCTAGTCACCGGAGCATCCAAATAGTCAAAAGCGTATTTCTGCACCTGGTAGGCAATTTCTGAAGAGATAGCTCCAAAAGGCCAAGATTCGTCGACAACCACCAGCCGGTTGGTTTTCTGGATGGATTTTACAATCGTTTGGATGTCGAGGGGACGGATAGTTCTTAGGTCAATCACTTCTGCGTCGATGCCTTCTTTTTCCAGTTCGATGGCAGCTAGTTTGACCACCTCCATCATTTTATTGTAAGAGACGATGGTAACGTCTTTGCCGGTTCGTTTGACAGATGCAACACCGATCGGAATATAATACTCTTCTTCTGGAACTTCACCTTGAAGGCCATACATGGTTTCTGATTCCATAAAGCAGACTGGATCGTCATCAATGATAGCCGATTTGATGAGACCTTTGGCATCATAAGGATCTATGATGGATATCACTTTAAGTCCCGGAGTATTAGCCATCCAGGATTCAAAAGACTGACTATGTTGCTGTGCGAGCTGTCCTGCGGCTCCGGAAGGACCTCTAAAAACGATGGGGCAACGAAATTCTCCTGCGGATTGAGAGAGCGTTTTGGCGGCGTTGTTGACGATTTGGTCAAATGCCAGGACCGCAAAGTTCCAGGTCATAAACTCCACGATCGGTCGCAGCCCATTCATAGCAGCTCCGACACCAATTCCCGCGAACCCAAGTTCAGCAATAGGCGTGTCGATGACCCTTTTGGGGCCAAACTCATCTAGCATTCCTTTGCTCACTTTGTATGCACCATTGTACTCGGCTACCTCTTCACCCATGAGGAAGACATTCGGATCTTTTCTCATTTCTTCCGACATCCCTTCTCGTAGTGCATCCCTCAATGTAATCAATCTTGCCATGGTCTTTTGCTTTTTGGAGGCTCAAAAATAAGCCTATTCTGCTTTTAAGTCGATTTTTTAATGCAATGAGTAGACCTCATTAATAATTCGATGATATAGAAACAAAGGATTCAAGCCATGATTGCAGTTAATTTTATGAATACCAAATTTGAAAGGCAATTCTTTGACTTAAATAATTTGTCCTATCTTAGTGCATTCAACAACTCGCCATGGCCACAAAACATTTGACTTACATTTTTCTTTTTTTTGCCAATCTAACATTAGACATCCAGGCACAAAAGGATTTTTGTTTACGATTAAATCAAAACGGTCTTATCTTTTGTGATGATTTTGAATCTGGAAAAGCAATAAGCACTCTGTATTTCGAACACAATAACAACAACGGAGATTTTGTGCCCATGCCTTCTGTAGGTCGCGATGCTTCTAACGGAATGAGGGTTCTATGGCAAGCTTCTGAAGTAAGTGCTGGTGGATTGTCGAAATCATTTGGACGCACGCCTCAAGCCTACATCGGAAGAAACGCCGCCATGCCCGACAGCACTTTTAAAGAAATTTATTGGCGAATGGATGTCCGACATCAGGATGGTTGGCAGGGTGGAGGACCCGCTAAACTCTCAAGGGCCCTTTGTCTGGCAAATTCCAACTGGGCGACAGGAGCCATGGCCCATCTTTGGTCCGGCGGACCAGCTGATGCATTCTTAGGTATGGATCCTGCTTCTGGAATTAATGCACAAGGTACTTTGGTCAGTACAAAATACAATGATTTCGCCAACCTCAGATGGCTTGGTTTTAAACATGGAAACATCCCTATGTTTTCCTCCGAAAGAGCCGCAGAATGGCATTGCGTGGAAGGACATATCAAACTAAATACACCTGGAAACAACAACGGCTTGATGGAATTCTGGATCAACGACACTTTACAAGCTGGATCCTACCAAATGAACTGGCATGGCAACTGGAATTCAAATCCAAACAACTACGGAATCAATGCCATTTTTTTTGAAAATTATTGGAACGCAGGTTCACCGGTTCAGCAGGAAAGATATTTTGACAATCTGGTCATTGCTACCCAAAGGATCGGTTGTAACCAATTGACCAGTTCGACTTCAAAACCTGATCAAGATCCAATCAAGATTTGGTTCGACCAAAATGGGATGTTAAACTGGGATGCAGAATCGAATCAAATTTATAGATTGAAAATCATGAGCCCACAAGGTCAAATAATTTCTGTAATAGACATTCAGAATTCTGGAAGAACGGAGATCGAAAATCAATTGCCGGCAGGAATTTATTTTTATCAATTAAATCGGGGAGCCGATATTCTTAGCTCAGGAAAGTTGAATATTTATTGAGCTTTTAGTAGTTTTTATACTAATTGTATTTATTAATTAGTCTAATAAAATTTATAAAGCTAGTACTGAACTATCATGTTTGCAGCTTGACAAGTCCATACCATTAGCTTGGTGTCGCAGGATACGACTGACCGATCCAAGCTGAAAGCTTGGTAGAGTGCGACAGCGCTCTAAGTGAAGGAGCCGCGAAAGCGGGAAATTTGAACGATCTGCAAAGCAGTTTTGAGCGACAGCTCAAAAAGTGACCTATCAAGCCGAAGGCATGAGGGAACACGTAATTGAACGGTTCTTGTTTTTTATTTTCTTCCTTTTATCCTACTTTTTGACGCGCAAAAAGTAGCAAAAACGCAGCCTTTCTAAAAGGCGGCGCTTCTTATTGCGGCTTTTGCTTGTCAACTCCTTTTCTTAAAACCACCGCTGTAGGGCAGATTTTGGACGCTGGATTTTATCGCTTCAACATTCTATTATTCAGGTGCAATTTCAAATCGGTGCATGTATTAATAGTATCTAAGAAGCGATAAAATAAGGCGCAGTAACGTTTACCACTACCTTTCATCAAAAACTAAGTTCATATCTTTTCGAAAATTCGTATCACCAAACTCTGCCTCTTTGGCGCCGCTGGTTTAGAAAGGCTCTTTAAATGTCATAGATTTATATCCAAACCTCAAATTTCTTCAATAATTTCTTTGGCGTCAACTTTGCAAAGTTTAGAACGCTAAAAGAGTATCAGCGATTTTCAAATTGAGTAATTGATCATCATCATTTTCATGGCGCCAAATGCAGAATTTATGACGCCGAAGGCATTACGTCGCGGAGTTTATGACGCTTAGGCGTCGCTCCGCATTTTCACATTTTCTAATTTTCAAATTTTCAAATTGTATTTCAAATTGTATTCCATCGCCGCTGGTTTAAAAAGGCTCTTTCAATTTCATTAAAAACAAAGCATTTTACCTAATGAAAATTAAAATTTATGATCAGGCATAAGGTTTTGCAGCTCCGCTTACATTTCATTCACAGAATACCGCTGGATATAGATAAATAGACTAAGACCTTGAAATGAGAATTGAACTGAATTATATTTCCAAGTGAAATTATTTAAAAATATTCGAAAAAAATATTCGAAAAAAATAAAAAACCTCTTCGCCTTGCATGACGAAGAGGTTCGAATATGAACAGGGAAATTTTCTTTAATTAATACTTGTACAACTTACCATCTTCTTCGATTACGATGTAAGCTTCTTTATATCCTTTGGCTTTGACCTTGTCTAAAGCTGAAGTGGCCTCAAAGACAGAATTGTACGATCCAAGGATCAGAATGGTCCAACCAGAACGGGTCCAATGTTCGACAGTTCCGATGTCTTTCAGTGGAGTGGCATCTACCCATTCAGGGGCTTTAAATTCACCTACACGGATTTTATATTTACCTTCTTCCTGAGTGGTCGTCGTTTGGTTATTTTGCATTTCACCAGAGAACTTGACGATCAAAGATTTTTTTGCGTCCGGATTATCCACCACTACAAATGCATCCTTGATGCCTGCTTTTTTCATTTTATTGAGGACCTCATTGGCATCATTCAATTTGGCAAAAGGACCTACTCTGATTTTGTGAATACCTTCACTAGTCTCAAATTGGTACACATCTCCAAAACGACTGAATTTTTTCATTCTTTCAGCCACCTTGTCATTAAACTGGGAAAGCGCAGCTAATTGAATGTAGTATGCTTTTTGACTTTGTTGTTCTACGCTCTTAAATGCAATGACGGGTTCACCCAATGCCCTTGCTTCTTCAGTTTTCACTTCCAATGCCGGGGTGACTATCAAAGTTTGTTCTACGGATTTTTGGGTGACATCCTGAGACATTTGAGAAGAAACATTGGGTGTATAGATGCTAACTCCGGTTTTATCGATTTCTGAACTAATATCATCATTCGGCGCCGAAATTCCGGCTTGTTCCTGTTGTTCGACATGATTTTTAGCCAAGGCTGAGCTGGCTTCATCGCAGGATTTGGCAAAATACAAGCCTACTGTTGGGTTGAACTCTGCGTATTTGAGAAACCAGATTTTGGCTTCAGCCATATCCAAATTCCTTTTTAGAAAGTCTGCGTATTCAAAATAATGATCGGGTTCCGCATTTTTGGTAGAAACCAACCTTTGATAAGCCAGTTTAGCTTCCGGGAGATCGCCTTCCAGTTCCCAGGTTCTGGCCAACAATTGTAAGTTGTTGATATCGTGAGGATTATTCTCCAACTCAGCATTGAGTAAGGAAATCGCCAGCAGATAACGCTTTGATTCTATGTGTTTTATAACTGCATCAGATTGGGTATCTTGAGCCTCTGCAAAAGCCGAAACTATAACACTGATGACGCAGATCAGTGGATAAATAATTGACTTCATAATTTGAGTTTTGGTCGTAGTTTTAATTATTTAGTATTGAAAATTAGACGCTAATGTATGACGAATTTTTGACATTTGTAAATAAATCGTACTTTTTTTTAATATTAGTTAAAAAAAATGCTTTCTGGTACGTTAGTTGATAGTATCTTTTATCCGATTTTCAAGTCATGAAGTTCAAAAATCCTCTGGTTCTGTTTTGCCTCCTTTGTATTGGTTTTGTATTGACAATTCCTCAGGTTTTTGCTCAAAAACTAGACTATAGGCTTGGCGAATTTTTGGTAAAATTGGATCCAAAGACCAGCATTTCAGATTTTGAAAGACTGACTTTAAGACCAAGATCTAAGACCACTCCCATCAAAATTGCAGAAGTTCTGAATCCAGATTGGAAAATCATAAAGATCCAATTTGACCACACCCAATGGAATGAATTTAAGGTATTAAAGGAAATAAAAAACTGGCCGGGTGTTTTAGTGGCCCAACGAAATCACCTTATTGAATATCGGCGCAAACCCAATGATACTTATTACGAGAGACAATGGTGGCATTTTAACGATGGTACCTATGGAGTGGCCGGAGCAGATTTTAAAACCGAAATGGCATGGGATCTTTCCACAGGAGGCCTTACCGAACAAGGCGATACCATTGTGCTTTGTGTGATAGATGATGGTCTTGATATACAACACTATGATATCCGTCCAAATCTTTGGAAAAATTATGCAGAAATCCCTGGAAATTCAATGGATGATGATCAAAATGGTTATGTAGACGACTTTAACGGTTGGAATACTTTTAATAAAACAGACGTTTTTGCATCGGGAAGACATGGCACTCCCGTGTGCGGAATCGCAATGGCTCGCGGTAATAACAATCTAGGTATTTGTGGAATGAGCTGGAATGTCAAGTTAATGTTTGTAAGTGGGGGAGGAGATGAAGCTGCAGCTTTATTAGCATACTCCTATCCTTGGCAAGCCAGAAAATTATACAACGAAACCAATGGAAAGAAGGGAGCGTTTGTAGTGGCTACCAATTCCTCTTGGGGTGCGGATTATCGTAAACCCGAAGAGGCACCACTCTGGTGCTCTGTGTACGATTCTTTAGGTGCTGTGGGGATTTTAAATGCAGCATCCACTACCAACCTTGATTTAAATGTGGACATTGCAGGAGACCTTCCTACGACCTGCGAAAGTGAATGGTTGATCACCGTTACCAATATGGAATCCAACGATGAAAAAGATCCTACCGCCGGTTATGGTGCTAAATCCATAGACATTGGTGCATATGGCGAAAATGTTTTTACCCTTGCTCCAGGCAATAGCCTTGATTATTTTAAAGGAACCAGTGCAGCCAGTCCCCAAATTTCTGGAGCAATCGCATTGTTGTACAGCATGCCTTGTAATGCCATTGCCTTGTTGGCTAAAACTAATCCTGCGGCCGCAGCTTTGCAAATGAAGCAACTAATACTTCAAAATGTGAGGCCGATTCCAAGTTTGCAAGGGATCACTACAAGCGGAGGGGTACTTGATTTTGAAAAAATCATCGGTGCATTGCTTCCTGTTAAAGTGAATATTGAAGTTCAACAAGTGGAATTTGTTCCGGCTTTGAAAACTTCTAATTATCCCATCACCATCGAATTTAGAAAATCCAATCATCCTGTGTGGTCTCTCCAAGTGTTAATCAATGAATTTTCCACAGCGGTTTTTGATGATTTGGAAGATTGTGTAGAATATGAGTATCGTGTAAAAGGTGGATGTGCATTGTTGGGAAATATTTTTTCTCCAATCCAAAAATTAACAACATCGGGTTGCTGTGTGGCTCCGGACCGCATTTCAATAGAAACCTTAGAAGACAATAAAGTCCTTGTCAATATTAAAAAACCGGACAATAGGGTCAGACTTGCTTATTTGGTTAAAGAGCAAAATGCAATCAACTGGGACACCAGCTATATTTCGGATTTTCAAGATAGCGATATTTGGATTACGGGATTACTTCCTTGTCGAAAATATGAAACAGTGTTTTATTATTTTTGTGGTGGTGAAATTTCAAATATTTCTGAACCATTTGAATTTACCACAGTCGGATGTGAAGCTTGTACAGATGCAAATTATTGCAATAGAGGGAGACCTCAATCTTCTTTTGAATGGATCGAAGCCATCAGTCTCAATGGGGTTTTATTTCAGTCATCCAACGATCTTGGATACGGTGTTCATCTTGGAAAAACTCCGCAGTGGTTTATTCAAAAATCAATTTCTCAAAATATATTAATACAACCTGGATTTGCAACTGATACCAACCCGACTTATTTTGCAGCTTGGTTGGATTGGGATGGCAATGGAATTTTTGAAAATCAGGAAAATTTAATTCCGAATGCAACTGTGGGTTCCGGGACTAAAAATTTTTCATTTATTGTACCGAGTGATGCCATCAATGGAATCACAAGACTAAGGGTCATGGTGAAATATGCGGTAAGTACCAATGAACCACCGGAAGCCTGTGGTCAAGGACTGGAATTTGGAGAATATGAAGACTATTGCGTTTATTTGGAAGAAGAAGTTTGTGAAAATTTGTCTGACGTTTTTATATCTGGAAAAACGAGCAGCACCGCTTGGTTTGGTTTTGTTAAAAATGAAGCGGACGATCTAATCCATTATCAGTATCGTCCTATTCATTCTCCTTTATGGGAAAGTGATCAGATTCGGGCATCCGATCTAGTGCTGATGGATTTGGATTCTTGCACAAAGTATGAAATTCGATTCAATAGAATTTGTAACAAAAGATATCTGCCTTATAAATCTCTTGCTTTTATCACCGAAGGCTCTCCTTGTGAAACAACTTCTGTCAACCCAGACCTTCAAAAGAAAATGAATGTATTTCCAAATCCATTTGATGAATATTTCACCATTGGATTTGAAGGAAATGCGGAAATACCAAACATTCAGATCTTCGACGCTTCCGGTCAGCTATTAAGTTTTAGAATGGTTCGCATTGGGGCACATCATTGCAGAATATTTCCTGAACCCGGATTGTCTGGTATGCTTTGGGTCAGAACGGTGTCCAAGGATAGTGCTCCGCAGACGCATAGGATGATTAGGATGAAGTAGGGGGAATAGTTTTGAATTTTGAATGATGAGTTTTGAGTTGGGAAGACTAAGACTTTGACTAAGACTTTGACTAAGACGAACAGGATGACTTCGCCTTAAACAATAACTTTGAGTTTGGATTTTTCACTAGTCACTTTTCATTGGTCCATATTTCCAAATTCGCCCATCCCCAATTTACTAATAACGCCTATGGCGTCAAAGGTTCTGCAAAAAGCGTACCTTCACATTTCCACATTTTCAAATTTTCAAATTGCATTTTCATATTTCCACATTTCCAAATTTCCACATTTTCACATTTCCATATTTCCAAATTGAATCCTCATTCAAACAGAAATAACCCAATTTCACCCATTATTAAGTTGATTTGATCAAGTTTGGGTGGGCTGAGTTGACCAGTTGGTTAATTTTGACCGATCCAGCCTAAACCAAAACTCATGAAAGTAATAAGCTTAAGCCGTAGTAAAAATCAGATTGATGCCATCAGCGTAATTCTTTTTGTAAATAGAATCTCTTTAAGTTTAATTTTTTTCTGGTTTGGCTTGTTGAAGGTGGCTTCAGTCTCTCCGGCGGAAGGATTGGTTAAAAGTCTGTACTCAGTGACTATTTCAAATTGGATGGGCTTGGATGCTTTCGTAGTATTTTTAGGATTGGTGGAATGTCTGATTGGAGTGTTGTGGCTTTTTCCTAAGTGGACCAAATTGGTACTCGTTCTATTTTCCGCACAGATGCTGACTACTTTTATGCCTTTGGTTTTTTTAACCGGTGATACCTGGCATGGTGGTTTTGTGCTTACACTGACCGGTCAATACATCATTAAAAATGTGGTCCTCATCGCCAGCGCATTGACCATCTATTTACTAGAATCTCAAAAAAGAGAGGCCTAAATTTTTTAATTGTAGTTTAGCTATTTAGTCTTAATAACTTCCCCAATATCTTCTTAAAAACCACTCTGAAGCCAAACAGAGAAAGATCAATATGAAAAGCCATTTCCAATCAATAAATGGTTTGACATCCAGGGTTGAAAAAATAATGGGCTTTGCCATTTCATCGGATAAAAGAGAATCCGTAAGCTGCTTTAATCCTGACAAGGAATGGGATTGTCCACCTGAAAGCAAAGATAAATTTCTTAAAATTTCGGGTCTTGCTACTAAATTATTAAGTTCAGGATTGCCAGCCTGTATGCTAAATCTCCCTTCAGAACTCAACTTATTTCCATTCCACATGGTGGATGCTTGAAAATTATAATCTCCTTCTGCCAATGAACCTGCATTGAGTTGATAATAATTGTCTTTTTTACTAAACGTAAAATCATATTCCTTTTGATCGGAAGATTTTATTTTAAGCTGGACATCCGGTTGATTGTTTAATTCGTAGGAATCATCATAAAGCTCTGCATTAAAAACCACAGGTTCCGATTCAAGAAAAACTTTTTGGAGAGAATGGCCCTGAATTTTCTTTTGTCTTCTTTGGTAGCTGCGTATTGCAAAGATTTACTGATAAGCTCATAAAATGCATTAAAATCATTGTTCAGAATATAATTGTTAAGTTTCCATTTCCACAATCCTTCTCCCGCAATGACCCCAGTTTTAATTCCATTTTTTTCAGAAAATAACCAAAGTGGATAGACCGTTTCTACCTTTCCAATTTTTTGAGAAAGCAATATGGATGCAGATGGATCAGTTTGATATTGTCCAAATGGAACAACCAGAGGGGGAAATCTGCCAATCATTTTTTTTGTGTTTTCAGTAAGTGTAAACAAGTTAAAAGTTTCACTTACGATGGCTTGTGCTTCATTGGAACTCCCATTGTATCCGTTGATCTGGACAAGATCCTGACGTTTTTGCAGCATGTTTATATCCGTTTGATTGCCGATGATATAAACTCTTGGCACCCGCATCGCATCCATTTTGGAAAAGAATGGAGTGAGTTCTGCATTTATATTGGGAAGATTGTGAAGAATGACCATTTGGGTCAATTCTGATAAAACCGGTGGAACAGAAGCATATTGAATTTCTACTTCATAATTTTTAAGTTCGTCCATGGCAGATTTAATCGCAGCAAGATCCGGATGCGGAGCATAAGCAAGGAGCAATACTTTTTTCTTGGCATCCAAAACTTCTACATAAAAATCGCGTGAATTGTTTTGGGTATTTTTTTCACCGGAAATAATTCCACAATTTAATCTATACCTGAATAAGCCAGGCTTGTCTGCAGGTAGAATGAATGTTTTATTGCTAAAAAATCCAGCTTTGTCAATGGTTAAATTTTCTTCCTGAATTTTGGCCCATAAACCATTTTCCATTTTCAAGATTTTGATCTGGGTTTTTTCTCCTTCACAAAGCCATGCCTGAATGTCTGCTTCTACAGCAAATTGATCGCCTGAAAATATGATGTCGTTGTGAAAAACTCTCTGGATGCTTAGATCTTTTTCCTGTGTTGAATCACCTACAAAAATGGTATGGAATGGAATTGATTTAGTAAGCGGGTGATACAGTGGATTTCTGCCTTGATGATAAATACCATCCGAAATTAATATGCAGCCTTTTAATTGTTGAAAATCAGATTCTGCGGCCACTTTGTCCAATAAACCCTCAATGTCGGTCGATGATTCGCTAAATTGAAATCTATTTTCTGTTCGAACTGTCTGTGCAAAACTATAAGTGGTCAATTCATATTTATCCGACAATACATTTAATAATTCTTGTTCGCCTGCTTTATAATCTTTTAACCAACTGCTGTCTTTGACCACCATGGATTTTGATTCATCCAAAGCCAATATAAGTTCAGGTTTTTTTATTTCTTTTTTATAAAAACGCAGGGTTGGATTCATCAACAGTAATAATAAACTAAATATGGTCATTCCTCTTAAGCTCGCCAAAATCAATTTGTGCCCCACAGATTTATCTGCCAATTGTTGACTTTTATAATAAAGAATGGCCGCAGCAATCAATGCAAGTATAAATGCAAGGGCGATAAAGTAGCTGGGATATTGAAAACTAAATTGACTCATTTTACGTTTTAGGCTTTGGCAATGTTCTGAATAAAGTTGGAGCTATAATTTCTCTTCAAAGAGAGAATATTTGTGTAGTTCTGATCAGCGGGTGCATTCATTTTTTGAATTGGGTACATAGATCACTTTAAAAGGACTTAAAAACGATATTAACATGAAAAGTATAGGTTTTGTTATATTATTCAGTTTGCTTTGTTGGTCGGTCAAGGCATCCTATTTGTTGGTCCCTATGGATGTGAAACAAACTAACCATCTAAAAGCTTATGGCATGATGTACTGGATTTTAGATCAAGGCTTGGAAGGCTATTGGTTGCTTAATTACAGAGGAGGGAGTTTTTGCTTTGTTCATACCAAATCATTTGAAAAAGAGTGCATTACGCGTGGAGTTAGTTTTGAAGTGATTTCGGTTTCTGAATTTAACCAAATAAGGGCTGAAATCGCAGATCCTGAAATCAACCAGGAAGTCATGAAATTGGAAAAAGCCCCGAAAATAGCAGTTTATACGCCTGAATTTAATGAAAAAGGAGAGAGAATCCAACCTTGGGATGATGCTGTTACACTCGCACTCACCTATGCCGAAATTCCATTTGAAAAAATATATGATCGGGAGATCATCAATGGGCTGCTTTCTAAATACGATTGGCTGCATTTACACCATGAAGATTTTACAGGTCAATATGGGAAATTCTATGCCAACTACAATGGTCAGGCCTGGTATCGCGAAAACCAGAGGAGACAAGAGGTAATGGCCAAAGAATTAGGTTTTGCAAAGGTTTCTCAGCTTAAGTTGGCAGTGTCTAAAGAACTTAAAAGTTACATAGCCGGGGGTGGATTTTTATTTGCCATGTGTTCAGCGACAGATTCCTATGACATCGCATTGTCTGCGGATGGCATTGATATTTGTGCCCATTATTTTGATGGAGACGGGATGGATTCAGACCCGGACCACAAGCTCAATTTTAATAATACCATCGCTTTTAAGGATTTTACATTGATAAAAGATCCTATGGTTTACGAATTTTCATCCATTGACAATACAATGGGACGTCGAGTCATACCGGAGAATGATTATTTTTCATTGTTTGATTTCTCTGCAAAATGGGACCCAATTCCTACTATGTTGACTCAGAACCATACCAGAACGGTCAAAGGATTTATGGGACAGACCACCGCATTTGGTAAAAAATTTGTAAAGTCGGATGTATTGGTATTGGGAGACAATAAAGCTGCCGACGAAGTGAGATACATGCATGGAACGCACGGATATGGCACCTGGACTTTTTATGCAGGTCACGATCCTGAGGATTATCAACACCATGTGGGTGATCCTCCGACCGACTTGAGCTTGCATCCCAATTCTCCAGGATATCGTTTGATTCTTAACAATATTCTTTTTCCGGCAGCCAAGAAAAAAGAAAGAAAAACCTAGGATCCAACTTTTATGGAAAGATCGACTTCTGAGTTTTCTCAGTTTCAAAATCCCATTTACAAAGCCAAGTTCTTCCAGGGCATTCAACCTAAAGGAAGGGAAGTGCATTTTGAAATTCAGGATGGATATATTTTCATATCGGATCCTGAAAAGGCGCAAGAACTCAGCGAATGGGATCCTTATTTAATTAAAAAGCATTCCTACGAAAACCAAGTTTTGATTTTGAAATGGGGAGTTAGGGATCCATTTGAATATCTGGAGATTAAAGAACAGAATGTAATACAAATATTAGACACGAGCTACCCTGAAAAAAAATTGTTGGGTGGTGGTGGTTTTTCTTGGGAATCCTTTACTTTTCTACGGATAGGAATTTGGATCATGGCTTTGGGTATGGCATTGATGTTGGTTTATTTTATCATGATGCCTTGGATTGTTCGTATTGGTTCAAACTTAGTTCCCATCGAGTGGGAAAAAAAGTGGGCTGATCAAACTGAAAAAAGCTACATCCAATCTCAAGAAATAGACAGTCTTGCAACCATTCAGATGAACCGATTTTACAGAGCTTTAGAGCATCAAAGTAAATATGACATCAGGATCTTTGTGGTAAATGATTCTTTGGTCAATGCTTTTGCCATGCCGGGTGGAATATTGGTCGTCAATTCTGCTATGTTGGATAAAATTAAAGAGTATGGTCAGTTGGTTGGCTTACTTGGGCATGAATTGGCCCATGTCGAGAAAAGACATAGTCTGCAATCTATTCTAAAATCAGTGGGCGGAGTTGTTATTCTACAGTTTTTAGTGGGTGGATTTGATTTGTTTTCAGGTATTTTGTTTGAGCAATTTAGAAACTTGGATCAAATGGCCTATTCAAGAACCCTGGAAGCGGAGGCTGATCAGGAAGCGGTGGAGTTTTGCTTGCGGCAAGGTATTCATCCGGACGGGATAATTGGGCTTTTTAAAATTCTAAAGGAGGAAGAATCCAAACACTCGGTGGATGTACCATCCTTTTTGAGAACCCACCCATTAACCGAAGATCGTATCGAGCAAACTTCGCAATTAATTGAAAATAAGAGATTTAGAATAAGTGACCAAAGGCAGAACGAATTGGAAAATCTTTTTTGTGAACTGAAAGAACAGTAAAAGTTCTGAATTACCACTTCATGGCGGCTGTATTTGTTCGATTTTTGGTAATTTTGCATTTCTTTTTTATAACAAACTAAGCAAACTGCTTAAGTTTAAAGAATCAGTATACATGGAGGTATTAAGTTTTTCAGATCTGATAAAGATTATTTGGGTCAACAGGAAATTATTGATGACCATTGCTTTGGTAACCGCATTGGTAAGCGCTGGATTGTCATTTTTGTTGCCGGAATATTATAAATCCACGACCACTTTTTATCCCGCAAAACAAACCAGTGTACCTGTCAATGAGACCATATTGAGAAGAGGGAATCCTTCCGAATTTGGTCAGACAGAAGAAGCGGAGCAAGCTTTGGAAATATTACACAGTACGAGTTTGCACAATCGGATCATCGAACAAATGGATTTATATTCCCATTATGAAATTGATAGAACGAAGCCATTTGCCTACTCAGATGTATTAAAAACATTTAGAAGCAATTTTTCCGGGAAAAGAAACAAGTTTAATTCCATTGAAATTGTAGTGGCCGACGAAGATCCTGCCATGGCAGCGAAATTGGCGAATATGGTCACAGCCTATTACGACACCGTCCGATATGAAATTAACAGTATGCGGGCAAAGGAAATGATCAGCACGATGGAAAGTATATATGACAAACAATCTGTGATCATAGATTCTTTAAAACAAAAAATGGATTCAATCACCGCACTTGGTGTGATGAGTCAATTTGAGAGAGCATATTTGATTCAGGCATATGCAGAGGCAGGTCCATCTGAAAGAGTAGGTCTTAAAAAAATGGTGGATATCAATACCAAATACGGTGAAGATTTTGATATTTTTGAAAAAATCTATGACCGAGAAGTCGAAAGTAATTTATACCTTAAAAAGTTTATCATCCAAACCAAATCAGATGCCGAAAACCAGCTCACCCAAAAATTTGTGGTTGATACTGCCATTCCGGCTGAGCGCAAATACTACCCTGTCAGATGGCTGGTTGTTTTGGTGAGTACCTTGTCCTCTATTGTATTTGGGGTGAGCCTTCTATTGATACAATCCAAATGGCCCGAGATCAAGAAACAGCTCGAGGCATAAAAATGCTTGCACGAGGAATTCGCTCAAACTGGGTTTTGTTTGCAAGTATCGTATTTGCAGCTTTAGCAATTTATGCCTGGTATGTGGAGAATTATATTTTTCTTTTATTTCCAGTGCTCATCATTGCCGCAATTGTGGTTTTTTTTAACCCTGACTTTTTATGGTTTTTTCTGGCATTTGCGGTTCCCATTTCAGTCAATCCATCCGATTCTGATTTTAGTGGTCTGAGCCTCAGTTTACCTGCTGAGCCAGTGTTGATATTTTTATTGGCATTATTTATTTATTATGTCATTTCAAAAAAAGACATCGACACCCGGATCTTTCGCCATCCATTAAGTTCGTTGTTATACATTTATTTAGGATGGATGTTGGTGACCTGTGTGACCAGTACAGATTTTGTAGTTTCTATTAAATTTTTTCTGGCTAAGCTATGGTTCATATTTCCCGCTTATTTTCTTAGTTTTTATTTTATGAAATCTGAAAACAGAATTCATCAATTTATATTTCTATTTTCTGTTTCACTCACCCTGGTTGCATTGTACAATTCTGTTAATTTGGCCGGCCACAATTTTGAAGACAAGCCATCACAGTGGACCATGCGTCCGTTTTTTAAAGATCATACCGTATTGGGAGCTGCATTGGCCATGTGTATTCCATTGACCTTGGCAGGCTTTAGGCAGTCGGGTGGGGATGTTATCAAACGCTTGTTTTATCCGGCGGCATTTATCATTATGACTTTTTGTTTGGTCATTACTTTTGCGAGAGCAGCTTGGGTCAGTATGTTTTCAGCCATCCTGTTGTATTTTATTTTTTTACTGAAGATTCGATTTAAATATCTTCTGACTGTACTTCTGATGGTGGTTTGTTATTTAGTGATTAATCTTGAGACTATATTGAGGGATTTGGAACACAGCGAAGTGGCAAGTTCGGAAGACCTGATTGAAAATTTGGAATCAGTAACCAACATTAGCTCAGATCAATCCAATTTAGAACGCATCAACCGTTGGGCAAGCGCTTTTGCAATGTGGCAAGAGAGACCGATATTTGGTTTTGGACCGGGCACTTATATGTTTGAGTATGCACCTTATCAGCTTAAAAACAATAGGACGGAGATCAGTACTAATTTTGGGGACGTAGGAAACGCGCATAGTGAATATTTGGGTGCGATGGCAGAAGGAGGATTTCCAGCAATGGTATTGGTTTTTCTAATTCTGATCTTCACTTTCTATTATGCTCTAAAAGCATTCAGAGAATCTAATTCTAAAACAGACAGGATTTGGATATCCGCTGCCGCCTGTGGATTGGCTACTTATTATACGCATGGATTTCTCAACAATTTTTTAGACACCGATAAAGCTGCTGTTCTGTTTTGGTTTTTGACTTCTGTTATTGTTTATTTTGATATTAAGAATAGAACTATTGCGGAGTCAGGTGCGAATTAATCTTTTTATAAATATCTAAATTCATCAGCGTACATCTGTGGAAACTACACATGGATTATCCACATTCTTCTGTGTCCATCTGAGTAATTTGTAAGGAAAAAAGAGTGGCTCACAGATTTGAACTTATATTTTTATTTACATTGATTTGTGACCTTTCTTCCTTTTATCCTACTTTTTGTCGCATGAAGGAACGGTGCGAAGCAAACTCGCTGAACTAAGCGAGTTAGTGACTGAACCGAGCTGATAATCAGCTCGGCTTAAATTAATTTTCTTAATTGACCGAACCAATATATTTTTAAAAAGTATAAGCGGACTAGCAAAAACGCAGCCTTTCTAAAAGGCGACCGAACGATCTGTAAAGCAGTTTTGAGCGACAGCTCAAAAAGTGAGGGAGCGCGTAAGCGATAGCTTTTAGTCATTAATTTTTCGGATATTTATTTTCTTCCTTTTGTCCTACTTTTTCACGCGGAAAAAGTAGCAAAAACGCAGCCTTTCTAAAAGGCGGCAATTCTTTTAGCGGCTATTCCTTGTAAATCCCTATTCTGAAAACCACCTCTGTTGGGCAGATTTTGGACGCTGGATTTTATCGCTTCAACATTCTATTATTCAGGTGCAATTTAAAATTGGTGCGTGTATTAATAGTATCTCAGAAGCGATAAAATAAGGCGCAGTAAAGTTTACCACTACCTTTCATCAAAAACTAAGTTAATATCTTTTCGAAAATTCATATCACCAAAATCTGCCTATTTGAAGCCGCTGGTTTAGAAAGGCTCTTTCAATTTCATTAAAAACATAATATTTTACCTAATGAAAATTAAAATTTATGTTCCGGCATAGGGTTTTGCATCTCCGCTTTCATTTCATTCACTGAATGACGCTGCATAAATATAAATAGACGAAGACCTTGAAATGAGAATTGTACTCAATTATAATTCCAAGTGGTATAAGATGTGATATCAACACTACTTATTGATAAAAAAAAAGGCCACACAAGGTGGCCTTTTTAAAAATCTTTAGATTAATTTATTTGGTAATCAATACTTTTAATATCTGAGTTGAACTTGTTTGTTCGACTTTGATGTAATAGCTACCAGGCATTAAATCAGTTACATCCATCGGAGTGATGGTTTGGCTGGTTGAACCTGATTTCACAGTTTGTCCGGTGATATTGATTAACTGGAATTTTGCTCCTAGCTGCGTTTGTAAATAGATCATATGGCTTGCAGGATTTGGGAATACCTTGGTTTCAATGACCGTTGATTGGGTTCTGGTCGAAAGGTCGTATTCAATCAATTCTGTATCTCCGACAGCTTTTGGTCCTTTTTTATTAGGTTTCTTAGGACACAAGACTGGAGAAAGCACTTCAATAAATCTTAGCTTAGTTTCAGCATTGGTTCCATTGGTATTCTTAACCGTCAGTTTTATGGTGTACTTACCGGCTGAATTAAACCTTACAGTAGGATTTTTTTCAAAACTTACCATAGGCATTCCATTTTCAAATTGCCAATTCCAATCGATGACGTCTATGGACGAGCGATCGATAAATCGGACATTGAGTGGAGCACAACCTCTGATAGTATCAGCTGCAAAATTGACTTTCGGAATCAGATAGACTGCGATAACTTTTTCGAAAGTATCGATTCCACACTGGTTTTCGACTATTAAACGAACATTGAATTCACCTTCAACACCATAATTGTGGGTTGGATTTTTTTCTGTGCTGTTTTTATTGTCACCAAAATCCCAAAAGTATGTACCATCTTCTACGCTGGTGTTGTTAAAGAAAACATTAAATCCAGTGATACTATTTTGGAATGCGGCCGTTGGAGCTTGTTTAACTTCGATGTAATCCTGTACTGCGATGGTATCACTTTCCAAATTATTTTTGGCGATCAACTGTACATTGTATTTTCCTTTGGTAGGGAAAGTAACTATCGGATTTTTATCTGTACTGGTAGAAGGAATTCCTCCAGGGAATGACCAAATAAAATCAGTGGCCGATGCGGTAGAAGTATTTTCAAATTGTACAGTATAAGGTGCACATCCCACTGGATTTGATGTATTAAATCCTGCAGATGGTTTAGCTCCAATGTTGATAAACTGTTTGGTCAAGGTTCTACCACAGGCATTGTTGGCCCAGAACTTCACCTCAAATCTTCCTGCAGAAGTAAATGTGTGGGTTGGATTTTCCAACAAGCTGGTTTGGTTGTCACCAAAATCCCATTCATAAGTTTTACCATAACGGGTTTTGTTGGTAAAAGTAACTGTGGCTCCATTGATTTGATAATCGAAATCAGCAGCAGGAAGGCTGTCAATAACGATGTACATTTCTTTGGTTTTATTGGTAAAGAATTTTCTGGTATTGACCGTTAATTTTACTTTATAAGTGCCGGGATTCGAATATTTAATGATCGGATTTTTTTGATTGGAAACAGATGGTGTTCCACCAGGGAATTCCCAATTCCACGCAATGACGTTGCTGGAAGACATGTCAAAGAATTTAATTGTTTTTGGAGCACATCCACCTGTCGTGTCGGCTTCAAAATCTATGGCTGGATAGGTGTAAATCTGTAGATTTTTGCAAAGTTCGCGAACACCGCATACATTGGTGACTTTTAAACAAACTCTGTAGGTACTGTCTTTGGCATATTCATGCTCCGGCTGGAATTCTTCGCTGGTTTGACCATCTCCAAAAGTCCATTCATAAGTTTCACCTCTAAAAGAATTGTTTACAAATTGGACAAGACGATCTCCTTCCTGTTGGGTATTGCCACCTTCCCAGCTGACAACGGGTACATCGTATGTTTCGACGAATTCTTTTTTAGTAATCGTGACAGAGCATTGTGGATTGATGGCCTCCAAAGTTACATCAAACTTTCTATCAGGAACCGCATAAGTGACAACTGGATTAACCGCTGTGGAGGTAGCTGGGTTTCCACCTGGAAATGACCATTTGTAGGTATCCGCATTGGCAGAAAGATTATTAAATTGTACCACAAATGGGACACAACCAAAATCTGGATTTGCTTCAAATTCCGGGATAGGAATACGACCTCCGGTACAATCTGTAAGGCAGCCTCCATTAGAAAAAGTATAAGCCGCAATTTCAAAAATGGAACTGATGGACCATTGTCCTGATCCATTTACCTCAGGTGCCATGATGGTAGGAGATCCACCCGGATCGTGGGTACAAGAAAAATTGTGTCCTAATTCGTGAGATTGTAGTTGTTTTAATGAAAATATATTGCTAGTAAATTCACTGCAAACATTCATACCGTTGGTTTGACAAGCGGAACTAAGGGTAGCAAGCCCCACAATTCCTGAAGTGTACTTGACAGTCCATAAAGTAGCTACATCATATCCATTGGGAAATATATTACTTTGTTGGAACATAAAAATAAACAAATCGGAATTTATGTCAGCCGAGTTTCTCCATGGATCTTTCATGGGGTCTTCGGATATCCACATGTCAGATAAAGCATATTGGTATTCCGCTAAAAGTTGAACCACCCAATCTGCAGACATAAAATTCATTACATTTAACATGAAAGCTTCTGCGCCTATTGGACCTCTATGGCGATCTGTAAATTGAACTTCACAAGCAAGTGCAAGGTCAATGATATAACATCTTTTACCTCTTTCTGATAGGGGTAAATTCTCTTCATCTGCTTCCAAAGCTAGGCGTTTTTGTTCAGCGTCTCTTTTAAGACCACCTATTTTGTCAAAACCGCACTCCACGCCTTTGGTAGGAATGACATCCCTGTCTGCGTAATGGATGAAGGTGTTAATAGTGGCTGTAGGATCGTCTCCAAAATATTGCTCTACATAGTAACCAATTCCTTTTTCAGTGTAATAAAATGCTAAAAAGTCTTTGGAAATAGTCATGGCCACAGGGCCACCGGAAAATCCTGCTTCTGAACCCCTAAAAGTTCGAATGTCTTTATTAGGCCTTCTTTCGACCACCCCATTTTCCGTATTGATACGAACCCTGGTCTTGTCGGTGTACATGGTGTACTCAAACAACTGAAACTTTAAAGTTTTTCTATCCAATTGCAGTTCGATTTCCACACCTGCTTTCTGGATGGATAATAATTTAGTACGTAAATCTTCTATGTTGATTTCGTACTGCTCGACCTTGGCAAATTTTTGTAACAAAGCCTGGTCGGTAACTCTCTTAGTGGCTTTCACCACAATGTCCTGCCCCGATAGGGACAGCGCTAGAAAAAAAAGAATGATGGAGGAGAAAATTTTATTCATAAATTAATGTTTTTTAAATTCGGCACCAAATTACAATGAATTATGTAAAAAATAGTCATTTAGGGAGAATAAGAAGTCAATTTTAACAGATTTTGGAGAATTTGACCAATCCTAATTTGGAATTGTAAGCAAAATAAAACCTTTAAAAGAAATGTCATTCTCTTAATAACCGACAAAAAAAAAGGCCACACGAGGTGGCCTTTTGAAACTAAATTTAATATTGAATTATTTTGTAATCAATACTTTTAAAATTTGAGTCGAGCTTGTCTGTTCGACTTTGATATAATAACTACCAGGCATTAAATCGGTCACATCCATTGGAGTGACGGTTTGATTGGTAGTTCCTGCTTTCACAGTTTGTCCTGTGATGTTGATCAATTGGAATTTAGCACCCAGCTGAGTTTGTAAATAAATCATGTGGCTTGAAGGATTAGGGAATACCTTGGTTTCGATTACGGATGATTGGGTTCTGGTCGAAAGGTCATACTCAATCAATTCTGTATCACCTACCGCTTTTGGTCCTTTTTTATTTGGTTTCTTAGGACACAAAACCGGAGAAATCACTTCGATAAATCTCAATTTAGTTTCTGCGTTGGTTCCATTGGTATTTTTTACAGTCAATTTGATAGTATACTTACCGGCCGAATTGAACCTTACTGTAGGATTTTGTTCAAAACTCACCATTGGCATACCATTCTCAAATTGCCAGTTCCACTCGATCACATCTATGGATGAACGATCAAGGAATTTAACATTGAATGGAGCACAACCTCTGATGGTGTCTGCTGCAAAATTGACTTTAGGAATCAAATAAACCGCTATAATTTTTTCGAAGGTATCGATTCCACACTGGTTTTCAACAATCAAACGAACATTGAACTCACCTTCCACCCCATAATTATGGGTTGGATTTTTTTCCGTGCTGTTTTTATTGTCTCCAAAATCCCAAAAGTAGGAGCCGTCTTCCAAACTGGTATTGTTAAAGAAAACATTAAATCCTGTAATGCTATTTTGGAATGAAGCAGTAGGTGCTTGTTTTACTTCGATATAATCTTGAACCGCAATGGTGTCACTTTCCAAATTATTCTTAGCGATCAACTGTACATTGTATTTTCCTTTGGTAGGGAAGGTGACAATCGGATTTTTATCTGTGCTGGTGGAAGGAATACCTCCAGGGAATGACCAAATAAAATCCGTGGCTGAAGCAGTAGAAGTATTTTCAAATTGTACGGTATAAGGCGCACAACCTATAGGATTGGATGTATTAAATCCAGCGGATGGCTTGGCACCTATGTTGATAAATTGTTTGGTCAAGGTTCTACCACAGGCATTGTTGGCCCAGAACTTCACTTCAAATCTACCTGCTGAAGTAAAAGTGTGTACTGGATTTTCCAATAAGCTGGTTTGGTTGTCTCCAAAATCCCATTCATAGGTTTTACCATATCGGGTCTTGTTTGTAAAAGTGACCGTGGAACCATTGATTTGATAATCGAAATCAGCTGCTGGTAAGCTGTCAATCACGATGTACATCTCTTTGGTTTTATTTGTAAAGAATTTTCTGGTATTGACCGTTAATTTGACTTTATAAGTTCCCGGATTAGAGTATTTGATGATTGGATTTTTTTGATTGGAAACGGACGGAGTTCCACCAGGAAATTCCCAATTCCATGCGATGACATTGCTAGAAGACATGTCAAAGAATTTAATGGTTTTTGGAGCACAACCACCCGTGGTGTCTGCTTCAAAATCAATGGAAGGATAAGTGTATATCTGTATGTTTTTACATAATTCTCGGACACCACAAACATTGGTCACTTTCAAACAAACCCTGTAGGTGCTGTCTTTTGCATATTCGTATTCTGGTTGGAATTCTTCACTGGTTTGACCATCCCCAAAAGTCCATTCATAAGTTTCACCTCTGAAAGAATTGTTTACGAATTGTACTAATCGATCACCTTCTTGTTGGGTATTTCCACCTTGCCAGTTGACGACAGGAACATCATAGGTTTCTATGACTTCTTTCTTTGTGATGGTGACTGAACATTGAGGATTGATGGCTTCAAGAGTCACATCGAATTTTCTATCCGGAACTGCATAAGTAACGACAGGATTTACATCGGTAGAAGTTGCAGGGTTGCCGCCTGGGAAAGACCATTTGTAGGTATCTGCATTGGCAGAAAGATTGGTGTATTGGACTACAAAAGGTACGCACCCAAATTTTGGGTTTGCATCAAACTCAGGGATAGGGATACGACCTCCAGTACAATCTGTCAAACATCCACCGTTGGAAAAAGTATATGCTGCAATTTCAAAAGCGGAATTTAAAGACCATTGACCCGAACCACTTACCTGAGGTGCCATAATTGTATTGGATCCTCCTGGATCATGGGTACATGAAAAGTTATGTCCGATTTCATGAGATTGAAGACATTTTAACATAAAAATGCTATTATTGAATTCGCTGCAAACATTCATTCCATTGGTCTGACAAGCGGAGCTCAAATTGGAAAGACCTACAATACCTGAAGTGTACTTGACAGTCCACAAGGTGGCAACATCAAAGCCATTTGGAAAAATCGAACTTTGTTGAAACATAAAGATATTGAGATCAGAAAAAATATCAGCTGAATTTCTCCAAGGATCGCGCATTGCATCTTCAGAAATCCAAATATCTGAAATTGTAAATTGGTATTCTGCAAAAAGTTGGACCACCCAATCATTGGCCATGAAATTAAATACATTGAGCATAAAAGCTTCTGCACCTGCGGCACCGCGATGGCGATCGGTAAACTGAATTTCACAAGCGAGGGCAACATCCACAATATAACATCTTTTACCTCTTTCTGAAATTGGAAGTTTAGCTTCTTCCTCTTCGGCCAATTTACGTTTTTGTTCGGTATCTTTTTTAAGACCGCTTATTTTATCATATCCGCATTCTACACCTTCGGTGGGAATGACATCTCTGTCTGCATAATGGATAAAAGTATTTACAGTGGCTGTGGGGTCGTCACCAAAATACTGTTCTACAAAATATCCTATCCCTTTTTCAGTATAATAAAAGGCTAAGAAGTCTCTTGAAATCGTCAAGGCAACAGGTCCTCCTGAGAAACCTGCTTCAGAGCCTCTGAAGGTACGAATTTCTTTATTTGGTCTTCTTTCGATTAAACCATTTTCAGTATTGACCCGAACCCTGGTTTTATCATTGTACATGGTGTATTCAAACAATTGAAATTTTAGAGTTTTTCTATCTAATTGGACTTCAATTTCGACACCGACTTTCTGGATGGATTCCAGTTTAGTACGCAAATCTTCAATGTTGATTTCATACTGTTCGACCTTTGCAAATTTTTGATACAATGCTTGATCGGTAACTCTCTTTGTGGCTTTTACCACAATGTCCTGCCCTTGAACGGACAAAACAAGAAAAAATAGAATGATGGAGGAGAAAATTTTATTCATAAGATTTAATGTTTTTTAAATACGGCCCCAAAATACAAAGAAATATGCAAAAAACCATTCATATTGTACAGGTTTAACTAGAACTATCATAAAAGTTGTAATTATAGGAGTTGGGATGAAATTATGTGTTGAAAATATGATTATCTTTAGTAGATAACAATCGTAATTTTAAAATTTACAGTATAATTATAAATATATTCTCAAAAAGAAGATAATTGTTTGGCAATTCAAATTTAGATAATTGACAATAATTCTTGTATTATATTGAATATTAATTGATTAAATATAAAAAATAATTATATATTAAATAGTGTTATATTTATCACCCCAGAGATTTTTCAAGATTTCTTTATGTTTATCCTCTAGAGTGTTTTTGCCTGGTTCATAGATACTTACACCACTTATATCAGGCGGTAAAAATTCTTGAACTACAAACCCAAAGGGATGATTATGTGCATATTCATAATTCTTGCCATAAGCTAAGTTTTTCATCATTTGTGTCGGAGCATTTCTAAGATGTAAGGGGACAGGAAGATGAGGAAATTCTCTGGCCAAAGAAAGTGCTTTTTCAATGGCTACATAAGCCGTATTGGATTTTGGTGAACAGGCTAAATAGATAGCCGTTTCAGCCAGTGGAATTCTGCCTTCAGGCCAACCAATTTGATGGATTGCGCCAGCACATGCTTGAGCCATCAATAGCGCGTTTGGATTTGCCAATCCTATGTCTTCGGCTGCCAAAATAATCAGCCTTCTGCAAATAAATAGAGGGTCTTCACCGCCTTCTATCATTCGGGCCATCCAATACAAAGCTGCATGAGGATCACTGCCCCTGATGGATTTAATGAATGCAGAGATTATGTCGTAATGCATTTCTCCATCCTTATCGTACATGGCTGCATTTTTGGAAACCAGTTCCATCACCAGTGCATCTGTAATTTCAATGTAGGCTGATGGAATACTGGCTATAATTTCCATGATATTGGATAGTTTTCTCGCGTCACCTCCTGACAATCTAAAAAGCGCTTTGGTGTTATTTAACACTACTTGGCGATCTTGAAATTCTGGTGCATCAGAAATTATTTTATGGATTAATTTTAAAAGATCATCATCTGTCAGTGGTTTTAATACATAAACTTGCATTCTGCTTAACAGAGCAGAGTTTACTTCAAAAGAAGGATTTTCTGTAGTGGCACCAATCAAACAGATAGTGCCATCTTCCACTGCAGCCAAAAGTGCATCTTGTTGTGATTTATTAAATCTATGAATTTCATCGATAAATAATATAGCAGAGCCTAATTCTGCTTTGTTGGTTTTCGCAGTATGTATGAGTTCTCTGATGTCTTTGACACCTGCAGAAATGGCACTAATGGTGTAAAATGGACGCTTCAAAAATTGTCCCAAAATCCTTGCTAAAGTGGTTTTACCCACACCGGGAGGCCCCCATAAAATCATCGATGGAAGATATCCCTGATCAATCATTTTACGCAGTGGTTTATCAGGGCCAATCAAATGGTCTTGACCCAATATTTGATCCAACGATTGAGGTCGCATTCTTTCTGCTAAAGGAGCCATCATGCTGCGAAAGTCGTAAAAATTAGTGGCCCAGACTAATTTATAATTCTATTTTATAAACTATGGAATTTTAATCAATGTAATTTAAGTCAGGAATGCGTAGATCTGTGAATTTTTGAAGGAGACTTTTTTGGATTTAAACATTTAATTAGGTCAGCAACAGTTGAGTTTAAGATGGATTATTTTCCAAAAATTCCTTTAGTGATTGGTTGATAATTTGATTCCAACCTTCTGCAAAATTGTGTATAGCAAAGTCTGGGATATCGGATGGGAAGCTGGCTATTCCAGTATGGGTCAGTTTTAATCTTGTTTTTTCATTTTCTTCAAAAAGCTCAAAACTCACATATGAATTTCCGGAATAACCCTCATACCTCCAACTGTAAGTCAATTTTAAACCAGGAATGACCTCCGTGATTTCGCATAAATGTTTATATTGGATACCTTCTTCATGTCCACCATAAAACTCAAATTTAAATCCTAAAACCGGCTCAAATTCTGCAAGATCAAAATACCACTTTTTCATGAGTTCCTTTTCAGTAAGGGCTCTCCATACATTCTTAATGCTGGCATCAAACACGCGTTCCACTTGGATTATTTGATCTTTCATTTTTTTGTTTTATATCAAGTTGATGATAAAGGTTCATTAAACAAAGTTTGAATTTTTTCAATCTTTATCTGTGAAACCAATTGGTTGCAAAAATATGTGCAATTAATCGATTGCGCAATTATTTTTTTATTAATCTGCCAATTATTTGGTGATTTGATAATTAAGACCTAGAATATCAATTAATTAGAAATTAAAAATTTTTCCAATCTTTTCGTCGAAGGCCATAAATCAGTTCATCCAAAAATTCTCCTTTTTTAAAAAACACCTTGTCTAGTTTGGCTTCCAACTTAAATCCGTTTTTTTCCAGGATCCTTTGTGAAGCAATATTGGGGCCGAATGGTCGTGCGTAGATTCTTTCTATATCAAAATGCTCAAAAGCGAATTGCACGATTAATTTAATAGCTGCAGTAGCCAAACCTTTTCCCCAATATGGTTCTGCCAACCAGTAACCCAATTCCGCATTTTTTTGATAAATGTCCTTTTGTGGGTGAATCCCAATTCCACCTATTGCAATACCGTTGACATCGATGGCAAAAATGTGTACTGGCGATTCCAAGTTTGCATATTCAATGAATGCCATTCCATGAGTGCGAGTGTAAGGGTTTGGAAATTGATCGGTCAAATTTTTTGCAATATTCCAATTATTGGCAAACAGGACCAGTTGGTCTAGATCTTGCAAATTCCATGGTCTAAGAGTCGGTATCAAGATTTACTTTAAATAATTGAATGGTCAAAGGTACTGAAAAATTAGAATTATGTTTTTTCTCAATCATTTAATTTACTTAATGATTATTGCAGGATCTTTGTCATTATAATATTTTATAAAAAATAAGAGTACCTAAAATTTGGTTTGACTATGGCAAAATCGAATTAAAACTGCGATGGTTAATAACAGGATTTGCCCTTTTATTTTTCAATAAATACAGGCGACAGTTGAGATTTATATTGTGTAACGGTTAATTGCTTGGTAGTTTTGGTTTTCCAATCCATGAGCATAATATGATACTGAGTTTCTTGAATATCAGATCCATTGTACACCAACCATTTACCGTCTGGACTCCAATCGTGGTAACCATCGGATAAATCATTTTCAATAAGTTTCCATTGTTTTGCTCCATCAGGCGTTATGGCAAAAATGCTGTGTCTTCCATCTTGCAATGAAATGTAGCTTATAAAATTTTCTGTAGGATGCCATTTCGTTGCACCTGCTCGATAACCATAATCTTTGGCAGAAATATTATCCTTTGGATATTGGCTTAGTTGTTTCATTTCAGATCCATCAGCATTCATAATAAATATTTCTTCGTGACTTGATTTGTCTGATTTATTCTTTTTATAATAAAATGCAATTTTTTGTCCATCCGGAGAAAAACAGGGATCGCCATATTTTGCATGAGGGTCATTGGTTAACTGTTTATAAGTTCCGTTCTTGGTTTGAATGATGAACAACTGATGGCGATTTTCTTTAGAAAGCCTTCCTGAAACAACCATTTCACTTCCTTGATTTCGTGCACTCATCCAACTGTCCTCAAGCATTAGATTACTTACTTTTTTTATTTGTTGGCCATTTACATCCGTCTCATAAAGAAAAAAACAGCGACTACAAGTATCACGATCACTGATAAAAAATAGTCGATTGCCATAGGCATAATAGGTCCAGGCTACATCTGAATGATTGGTAATGTTTTTTTTACTAGACCCGTCCATATTCATGGTGAAAATTTCATAATTGTTTTTATGAATGGTATCTTTTGCATGAACATTGTAAGCAATATAAAATTCCTTGACTGGATTTACTTTCAAGGATTGTGAAATTAGCACCTGGAAATAAAATGCGATAAAAAGAAAAAATAAGATTTTAGCTTTCATTTTTTGGCAGTTCGTTGGTATGATTGTTGGAGCAAATCTAGTAATTTGTGGTTAAATTGTTGCAATTCTGTCAAAATGACCATATGTGAAATGCGAGGCATGGGGCCAGTGAGTTTTGATTTTTGAATATATTCATCAAACGGAACTTCACCTAAATCAAGTCCAAGTCTTAATTCTTTTGGTTTTATATTTATGGCAGCGAATTCACGGTCTGAAGTAAAAGACAAATATGTTTTTTTAGGGATGAGTTGTGTCCCTGGTACCGCATTTATAATTTTATCGGAAACAAATTCGAACAAGGGTCTTATTTCCTGGCATTTTAAAAACTGGTTTTCGAGCAGCACATTTTCATTGATGTAAACCGGATTGCCATTGTTAAAATAAATGCCAATGACAAATTGAGCCTGCATGTGATTTAAACCTTGCTCTTTTTTCAGCCAATCTAGAATTTCTAATCGCTTTTCACTGCCAAATGATTTTACAAGTGTTAGCCATTCTTCAAGTGATTTGCCGGTAAGAGTTTTGGAATTATCAATAAATTCCTTTTCGAATTCACCTGATGTTTTTGCCATAGTATTGTGTTTATGAGCGCCAGGCTCCAAGTATAAAGCCAATCATCGTAAAATAAATGGTAATGTATCCACCGTTGATTAAAATGTATTTCCAGGATCTTTGTTCAAACAAAGCGACGATCGCAAATATCAAAGCGGAAAATCCAAAGCCCGTTAAAAAACCAGCTGCAGTCCCCCAAGCTGCATCTGTTTTATCATCTCCTAAGAAAAAAGCGAGGTTGTAACTAATTACTAAAGAAATGACCAAAGTTATGGTGTATGTTTTTGCAGGATTAAATTTCAGAAAATCTTCTTCAGTGAAGTTATTTTCTCTCATCCATGTTTTGTAAAATAGGAGAGGAGAATACCACAATGCACCTAATCCAAGATTGAGAATAGCACAAGTTATTACCGCCCAATGATTTATGTAAAATTGTTCCATACCTATTGTTTTAATTGCAAAGGAACACAGAAAAGTTATTGGCGTATTGGAAAAAATTTACCTTTAGCCAGCCGGCACGTAATTGGTAAACTCACCTTTTGTATTTAAATAGTGGTTTGGTGTGAATCCTGAAAAATGCTTAAAGTCATTGATAAAATGCGCTTGGTCATAATACCCACTGTCTAAAGCAATTTTGGTCCAGTTTGCAGATTTTGTAGTCTCGATTTCTTCGATGGCTTTTTGAAATCTAATGATTTTTAAAAAGCTTTTGGGTGTTAAACCTACATGATCTTTGAATATTTTAATCAAATGTTTTTGTGAGTATCCCACTTTGTTGGAAAGTAAATGGATGGATGTTTGATTGGGTGATTTTAAGATGGCAGTCACTGCAAAGTCTACAAAAGGATTTACAATTAGTTTATGTTGTCCGTGTTTAATAAGATGTTGTTCCACTACGCGAAATTTTTGGTCGATGGATTCAATAGCCAATAGGGTTTCTCTTAAGTTAAGAATTTCATTGGTCATCACGAGCTCAGCATCTACCACGCAATCTGTTAATTCATTCATGGGGATTTGTACAAAAGGGTAGGATTTACCCTTTCTAAAATTAATGATGAACATTTCGCTATTCCTCCCTGAAGGAATAGAAATGTAATTGTTCCGTATTCCTGAAAACCAGACGTTTCTGCAAGTTTGAATTTCCTTGAGGGTATAGTTGTCATATATGAATTTGGGCTCATCGCTTAGATCTATGACCGTATAGGTATTTCCATCCGGCAAAAAACGGTCTACAGAGTGAATGGGATTGAACCCTTTCAAGTACACGAAACTTTCAATGAAGAGGTTTAGTGGATATTCCGGAAAGTGCATTTTATAAATCATGCTCTTGGTTGCTTATGCAAAATTTTGGATACATTGTTCCCGAATTTCCCATAGTTGTGAGAATGAATATTTGAAATTAGAATTTTCCAGTATCCATGATTTTAAATAATTTTGATGATAACTCACTTTAAAATCTGTTATTTGATCAGGGCTTATTTCTATTTCTTCAATAAGATCGTTAAAGAAAGTGGAAGGATTAGAATTTGATTTGGTGTAGTCTAAAATATTGTTCCTATATTTTAGATAACAGTGGGCTTCAGGAATGTAATTTAAATGGTTATTGTCTAAAATAAATTGGATTTGAGGCGTGTTTAGAACATTCATTTTAAATAATCCAATCACCAATTGAATTTCTAAAAAATCATTTTCATTGGCCAGTGTTTTTAAGATGGCGTGTTTGGTACTACAAGTGCCCTGTTGGTCACTAAAAAGACTCAGCAAATCATATTTATTTTCATTGCGACCATAGGGCATTTCTTTTATGTATTGCGCTGCTTCCTGAAAAGTTGAAATACCTCTGGATATAAATTCTTTAGATATTGATGCTTTGGATAGTAATGAGAAGTCAGGTTTAGTCATCATTAAAAATTGAACTTCTTAGTAAGTCATTTGAAGTCCAAAATTAAGAAAAATAGACCAATGGTCTAATGAATTTTTTTCATGTGAAAAAAGAGTGATTTTAATTTGCCATTTTTCATTCCTGATATTTCAGCCACCAATGAATCAGATTTTATTTTTGAATATGAAATCATCTGTGGGAAATCGTGTTGTTGATTTTCAAAGATCATTTTGTCGGGGGTGATTGAATGGGCACTAAATCGGACAGGCATATTGTTGTTTTGATTTTCTACAATTGGGATATAATGTAAATTATCATTTTCAAACATCAAACTGATATTTTCAAATAGGATGGTATCTTTTTCCTTTATCATATAACTTTCTCCTGATAGCTTGTTCTCGTTTATTTTGGTCCAAGTCTCATAGATACTACCACGGGAAGATTTATTTTCCCAGGTTCCAATCAGCCATTCTACCTTGGACAAGTTGTTTTTGATTTGAGTAGTTGCACTCGTGAATAGGACCAGAGCAAGGATGGGTAAAAGTATGTTTATTTTATTTTTCATAGTTTTAATTTGTGGAGTGTAATGCCATTTTATTTCCTTCCGTATCTAAGAACATTGCAAAATAGCCCATTTCAGGACTGATTTGAGTTTTAGGAACCAGGACCATACCGTGGTTTATTTCAATTTTATCTAACACGACTTGTAGATTTGATCCGCCATTTAAGTAAGCAAGCACGCCATTTTTGACAGGAATATAATCTTCGCCTAACACAATGGCACCCGAAACATTGGTTCCATCCGATGGAAAGAATCCCATTTTTGATCCAAAAAATTCTGCTTCTTGAATTTCAAGATCTAGTATTGCAGAATAAAAGGTGATGGCTCTGTGGATATTAGTGGCTGGAATTTCTATCCAATTGATAAGGTTTTGCATTTTTATAGGTTTTTATATTGCAGTATTGCGCTGCAAAATTAGAATCTGGCTAAAATCTAAAATTGTAAAAATGCGACAACTTAGTGTTCAGCATGAAAAAGTGAGGATAATTTTAAATGATCACTAAAAAACTCTTTAGGACTGATGCCCGTAAACTCCTTAAAATCTTTTATAAAATGGGCCTGGTCATAGTAGTCTGAGTCATAAGCAAGATCTGTTAAGTTAGAAAATTTGCCGCTTATTAATTTTTTTAGACTTCCTTGCAAACGAACAATTTTAGACAACTGTTTGGGACTTAAACCAATGGTACTTGCAAACTTGCGTTCCAATTGTCTTCTATGGATGTTGAATTCTTGTGAAATTTCCTCTACTGAAAGTTGCCCTTGGGCTTCGAAAATGGTATTGATCACAGATTTGATCAATCTATCGATGGTAGTTGAATTGGACAAACAAGCCATTAAAAAATTTTCTAGGAGGACGATTTTTTCTTCAGTTTTGTTTGTTTTGAGTATGTCTTGCTCCAATTGAATTCCTGCTTCACCGAAAAGTTCGACCAATGCTGTTGCGGTATTCTCTAATTTTTTAAGTGGAAAATTTCCTAAAACATTGAATCCATCCGGATGAAATCTAGCTGCAAAAATTCCTGTGACACCGGTTGGTTCTATTTCCAGTGTTGAAGTCAGTTGCCCAAACACGAAACATCTTGGTTGGATAATATATTCATCTTGCTCCAAATATTGCTTGTATAAATCACCATGGTGAAATATCATTTCCATACAACCATCCGGAACTATCCTTTGCTTTTGTGGGAGAGTTTGTTCTGGCATTTCAAGGGTCCAGTAACATTTTATAAATGGCTTAAGTACATCGGATGGATCGAAAGTTTGATAATTCATATCATTTGAGTTTTTAGGACAGGAAAAATTTCAATTTAGGAGTGATGGCTTATTTTATAAATCAATTCTTCTTGACCATCGATTAAAATGCTGTGATGAAAGCGTAGTCCTAATTTTTCGAGCACTCTAATGGATGCCATGTTTTCTTTCATGACCCTGCCCACAATCTCTTTCATATCAAATTTTGAAAAACCTAGATCTAAACATGCTTTTGCGGCTTCAGTCGCATAACCTTTGTTCCAATGGTTTTTAAGCAATCTAAACCCAATGTCAAATTCATTTTCTTCTTCGGTGTATTTAAGACCACAAAATCCAATAAATTCATGAGTGGATTTGAGAATCATCGCCCAGCGCCCAAAGCCATATTTTCGATAATGATCGTAGTTTTCCAAAAATGATCTAGCTTTTTCAATGCTTTCAAAGGGCTCATCGCCGGTAAATCGGAGCACTTCCGGATCAAGATTTAAAAAATAAGCATTTTCTGCATCGTCTATGGTCATTTCACGTAAATACAGTCTTTCTGTTTCTAAAATATGCATGTATTTTTATGTTTAATTTGTGCTTGTATTATTTTGAGAAATTGGATAATGCTTCAGCAAGCGTGTTTACAAAATATATTTGACTTGACTTATTGCTTTCTCTAATAAATTCATTCAAACTTTTACTTTCTAATCCAACAAAATTTCCAACAATGGCTAGTTTCATTCTATAGTTTGAAAACTTTTGTAGGATCTCACCCGCCAAACCGGATTTTAAGTGAAAGAATGTTGGAGTAATATTATTCGCATGGAGAATCAAATAATCAAAGTCTTGATAATAGACATCGACAAGAATATTTAAGCCATCCTCTGCATTGTGGATCAGTATTTCATCGGAAACTATTTCGGCAATAGCGGTATCTAGTACTTGGTGACGGATGATTTCCATAGTAGGATTATACTTATTTATTTTTGGATAATAAGCTAAAATACAACAATAAATTGAGTATTAAAAAAACGATATTGATGATTCTGGCAAAGGGAGGTGCACCTTCTGGCCATAATTGACCCAGAAGCACCAATACATTCATGATCATTAGTAAAATGATAAGTTTTCTATGAAATTTAGAAATAGTTTCCATTTTTTAAGCAGATTTTTGATCTATATTTTGGATGTTGAATTTTATAGTTAAGTGTAGTAAAATTATTATTGCTTTTGGAAATCAAGAAAAATTTCGTAAAGTCCTTTGTTGGGCTGGTTAAATAACTCCCTTTGGTAAGGAATATTCATTTTGTCCATGAGACGGCAAAGGTTAAATCCTGTCACATAATAATAAGCCTGCATCATTTTTGTTCTTTGAATAAATTCCCCTCGGTCTTCAAAATGTATACTTCCTTTATAGTCTTTAAATTGATTAAATAGACTATCGCATTGAATTTTCTGATGAATGCTTATTTGATTAAAATGGCCTGCTAAGTAGTATTCCACATACCGGGCTGTTCCTTCTGTAGTTTCCCAGAAATTTTCAAGAGGACTTATGTCTGTCCCATTTAAACTTTGAAATTTATTTCTTCGATGTTTTCTAATCCTTAAAAAATCTTGAACAAAATAGTCAATTGAATCCTTTTTCGCACTTATTGCTTTCAATAAAGCTTCATTCTCCAATTCCAAATCATTTTTAAACCATGGTGTTTGCAAATAAATTCGGTCTAAAGTATCTGCTGCCATTTTAATGTTACCTGCTAAAAAATTTAAATAAGTGCTGTGAGAAAATTGATAGCAGTGAAAATATTCATGCATGACCAATTGCAACCATTGCTCTGTGTGCTTAAATTCAGTGACCATTTTATGTAGCGTTTCTACATCTGAACAAAGCATCATAGGTGATTGATAGAAAATGGAGCTGGAATCATTGAAGTCCATTTTATTTTCCATATGGAATGGCTGTGAATCAATTCTTTTAGTTTTTAAAAGTTGAATTCCTTGGCCACAATCAATGATTTCAAAGGAGTATGGAAGCTTTTGTCCATTCTTTATAAAAGCAAAATAGGTGTGTTGATGGTTGAAGTAGAGTAGTGGGAGTTCTTTTGGGTTTTGATTTTTGTTTATCCATATTTTTTGACTTACAAGTTCTTTTATTTTTTGAAAAAGTAATATCCTTTCACAAACAATACAGTCTACATCAGTAGGGTAGGAGCTTGTGGGATGTACCTTGTTCTCAAAATTTCTTGTTAGGCTGCATGAACTGACTAAACCCAAAAGGGTAAAAATTGGAAAAACCCAATTAACTAAAATATATTTAAATGCATGAATTTGCATTATGTATTCTAAATGTTGGTGTAAATATAAAAAAGATCTCTGGATTTTAAAGTGGGGAAATAAATCAAGATTCATCTGCAATTCGCAAGATGACATTTCCGGTTTTTTGTCCTGACTCAACGTATCTATAGGCCTCCACAATTTGTTCAAGGCGGTATTCTCTGTCGATAACAGGTTTGAATTTGTTTTTTTCAGCCAAATCTTTGAGAAGCAATATTTCATCTTTGGAGATGGTAGGGATTGGAAATAAGACCTTTTTTGTTCCCCACAATGGCGTCCATAATGCGTAGAAAATATTCACTCCATTTTTTCCTAATTCGGTAGAAATGTATATCCCTTTTTCTGTCAATAGAGGCTTACACTGACTGAAAGAACTTTTACCCACTGCATCAAATACAAAATGGAATTTAGTTTCCGTCTTTGTAAAATCCTGTGTTTGATAATCTATCACCTGGTCTGCACCCAGAGATTTTACCAGTTCTACATTTTTGCTGTTGCAAACCGCTGTCACAATGACTCCGAAATGTTTTAGAAGTTGGACTGCTGCAGAACCTATCGCACCTGTTGCGCCATAGACCAAAGCGTTCTGCCCGGCTTCAATTTTGGATGCTCTGATATTGTTTAAAGCATAATGAGAGCCTTCTGTTAATGGGGCTGATTCCAAAAGATTAAAATTGGAAGGAATGTGTCCAATGGCTGCTTTTTCATCAATGGATAGATATTCAGCATGTCCACCAAATTTTTGATCATCATATCCAAATATTTTGTCTCCAATTTTAAAACAAGTGACCGCTGTGCCGATTTCTTCAATGGTTCCTGCGAATTCACAACCCAATGTTTGGTATTTGGGTCGCAAAAGTCCACTCCAAAACCGTGATATAAAATACTCTGCACTTCTAAAACCACAATCCGTTCGATTGACTGTGCTTGCATACACTTTGACCAAAACCTCATTTTCTTTTGGTATGGGTCTGTCTACTTCCTTTAATTGTGCTACTTCAGGTGGACCGTATTGAGTATGAATAATTGCTTTCATGTTTTGTTTTACTTGAATATTGAAGGCTTAAAGGTAGTTATTTGTATGAAGATTAACGATTTGCCTGCTTTCCACATGAAGAAATTATTTGGAATTTTATCCAATGCTGGATTTGGAATGATCCAATTAAATTCTACTTAAATCCACCGACCTATGATTATTTTAACACCGAAGTGATTAGCCCATTTTGTTTGTCCTTCATCATACGCAAAGTACGTGCCTCCAATTTGTAAGCCGAATGACATAGCTATCTTATTTTCAAATAATAAGTGGTAACCAGGTTCAATCCAGAATCCTAAATTATTGTGTTCCTCAATTCTATTTCTAGTGAGGCTGATGATGGGGGAGATGAAAATACCACTCGAGCAATCCGTTTTATTTTCTTTTTTCTTTAAAAAAATGGGAAATGCCGATTCAATACCAAAATGACTTATTTCACTTCCATCATTTCTGATTCCTAAATTGAGAATGCTGGTTAATCGAAAATCTATTCGATTTGTCAGTTTTCTTTGAAAAACCAATGGTAAAATATTGATGTCCATTTCTCCTTTTTCATAAAATGGTTCGATGGTAATGCTTGGGTTAAGTCCTAAAAAAAAAGGAATTCGTTCACTTTGTGAAATAGCCAAGAAGGGTAATGCAATTAGAAGTATTGCGAGAAATTTTATTGAACTTAAGTATGGTTTCATTTTATTTTGATTGCTTGAAAATGTATAATTTTAGTAGACTTTTGTGATGATGATATAACTAAAATGTAATAGAAATTGAAGTTGCAAAAATATTAAATTGGAAGAATTGGAAGCATTATTTAAAAAGATCGGATTGTTAAATAATCCGTAAAATAATATACGATTTGGGTCATAATAATCATGGTATTTAGTAGCAAAAAAAAAGCCCCGGAGGTCAGCCGGGGCGGTCATCTACTATCAATCTCAGTTGATTCTGAGTAAAAAAAAAAGACTAGGTTCGTTTTTTGAATTTGCCGAGATAATGTTCTAACTCAGCTTCATTGAAGACCAGCACCTCTCTGGGTTTGCTGCCTTCTCCGGATCCAACAATGCCAATGGATTCCAATTGATCCATGATCCTTCCGGCGCGGTTGTATCCAAGTTTTAATCTTCTTTGGATCATACTGGTACTTCCATGTTGGCTGCTTACTACAAGTCTGGCAGCTTCTTCAAACATATCATCCAAATCTTCGCTGGATAAACTTGATTCTTCGTTTCCGCTATCATCGCCTTTGTATTCAGGAAGCAAATAAGGTGAGCCGTATGATCTTTGGGTGGAAATTTGTTTAATTACTTTTTCCACTTCTGGCGTATCGACAAAAGCGCACTGGAGACGAATCATGTCTGAGCCCACACTGTACAACATGTCTCCACGTCCGATCAATCGTTCCGCTCCTCCGCAGTCGAGAATAGTACGTGAGTCAATATTGGAAGAAACTTTAAATGCTATCCTACCAGGAAAATTAGCTTTGATCAATCCGGTAATAATTTTTACAGAAGGTCTTTGTGTAGCAATAATTAAATGTATTCCTACTGCTCGAGCCAACTGTGCCAATCTACCAATCGGCATTTCCACTTCTTTGCCAGCGGTCATGATGAGATCCGCAAACTCGTCTATGATTAATACAATGTAGGGGAGAAATTTATGACCCTTTTCAGGATTAAGTCTTCTGTTGGTAAACTTGTCATTGTACTCTAGTATATTACGTACACGAGCTGCTTTCAACAGTTCGTATCGCTGATCCATTTCAATGCAAAGGGAATTCAGTGTATAAATTACTTTGGAAGTATCAGTGATAATAACTTCATCTTGATTGGGAAGTTGTGCCAGAAAATGGTTTTTAATTTCTGAATAAATGGGTAGTTCCACTTTTTTAGGATCAATCAAAACCAACTTTACCTCTGATGGATGTTTGCGGTATAATATGGACATCAGGATGGTGTTGATCCCAACTGATTTTCCTTGTCCTGTTGCTCCGGCGATGAGTAAGTGAGGCATTTTAGTAAGGTCAGCTACAACGACTTCATTGGAAATATTTTTTCCAAGTGCAATGGGCAATTCCATTTTTGGATCGTTGAATCTTTCAGACTTAAGTAAGTCTTTTAAGGCAACCGTTTGTTTGTTTTTATTGGCGACTTCGATACCAATGGTTCCTCTTCCCGGAATGGGAGCAATGATACGAATGCCCTGTGCAGAAAGACTCAAAGCAATGTCATCTTCCAAACTTTTAATCCTTGAAATTCTTACACCGGGGGCAGGCACAATTTCGTACAAAGTAACCGTTGGGCCAATGGTTGCTTTTATTTTCTGAATTTCTATTTTGTAATTCTGAAGGGTAGCAATGATTTGATTTTTATTGGCTTCTAGTTCACCGCGATCGATTTCAAATTTTTGATCTGAATAATCATTGAGGAGTTCCAGACCGGGAATTTGGTAACCGCTTAAATCGGCTCTGTGATCGTAGGGTCCGGAAGCAAACTCGCTCTCCCAGCTGTCCTCGTCAGGGAGGACAGACTGGATCGGAGCGGAAAAATCGCTTTGTTCTGGCTCTTTGGTAGTAATCGGATCGTGCAGAACAGGTATGTTTTCTATGATTTCAAGATCGGGTCCAAAATCAGATATAATTTCATCAGGTTTAAATCCTATGGTTGCGGCAAGGCCACCACTTTCAGCGTAGTCGCCAAAATCAACTTCCAATCCGGGTCTTCCATCCATGGTCGATGTCGCATTGGATTGAAATGGAGAAGTATGGGCTGTGTTGTCACTCTGATCATTTTGCCATTTAAAAGCTTTGGACCAGTCGAGGAATGCGTCAGTATCAGCGCTTCCAAATGTTTGTAATTGCAATCTTTGAAAGTTTGGATTGAAGAACCAAATCACCATGGTCATGATGATGAAGATTAAAGCGACACCAAGTCCAATTTCACCGACGTAAGTTGCCATGATGGCGTTGGTTCTGCCTCCAAATGCACCGCCAAATGGAAAAGCTTGATTGGAAAAACAAAAATCAAGAATCATGGACAGCAATGCCATGATCAGCATGCTGTGTGTGCTAAATCTGAGGAATGAAAGCCAACCACTTTTTTTGATAAAACGAAATCCTAGATGTATGAATAGAGGTATAAATAGAAAGCTTGCTATTCCAAATCCATAGTAGAAAAAGAAATGAGAACTGAGTGCACCCAGTCTTCCCAACCAGTTGGACACTTCGGCGGTCGATTTAAATAAAATGGTCCAGGAAAGTTGAATGACTTTGTCCTGATCTGTTTTCCAGGAACTGAGATAAGATAGAAAGGAGAGAAAAAGATATAGTGATGTCATAAAAGACAGCATTCCTGCGATTTTGGAAAATCGTTCATCTTGAAAAATTTCTAACCACGAAGAAGCTGCGGCTTTCTTTTTTGACTTTGACCGGGACATATAAGGATAGTAGATTATGTATTAAATTCGACGCTAATGTATGACATTTTTAAATATTACAAATTTTTATAATATATTTTACATTAAAAAACACTGATATATACATTATAAAAAACTTAGATATGAATATAATATTTTATATATGTAGAATATATAATATGTAATTTATGCATTAACATAAGTTTACCGCTTTTTTAAAACTCCTTTGGGTCTCAGGGTCTTAGCGAAAGATTATCTTTGCAAATACTTAAAAAAAATAAAAAGTGAACACCAAAAAGATAGTGATTGCAGGTGCAGGAGGGATCGGAAGAGCTGCGGGATTGATGTTGGCAGAGTCCAGGGACATGCCTTGTGAAATTTTTATTGGGGATATTGATTTAGATTTGGCCAAGGAAGTTGCACGATGGATTCAAGATGGAGCATCTAGCATCGTTCAGGTGGAAGCCTTTTACCTCAATGCATCTGATCTTAATCCTCAAGTTGAATATATCCTTGGAGCAGCAGAAATCATTCTCGATTGTTTACCGGGTTCACAAGCGCCTTTAATGGCCAAATTGGCTTTAAAGCATCATCTCCATTATGTGAATTTAACGGAGTATGTGGCAGAATCTGAAGAAATTACAAACTTGAGTCAAGGTGCTGAGACTGGATTTGTTTTACAAGCCGGACTTGCACCTGGATTTATCAATATCCTTGCCCACAAACTGTACAATGGTTTTGTGGAAGAATTTAAGACAGAGCAAGTCGAAAGAATATCCATGAAAGTGGGTGCATTGACCCGTGTTGTGAAAGCGCCACATTATTATGGTTTCACCTGGAGTCCAATAGGAGTGGCCACAGAGTACTTAAAAGACACCATTGCCATACGCAACGGAGAAAAAATAAAGATACCGGCATTGTCCGGCACCACAGAGATGATCATTGATGGAGTTCGCTATGAGGATGATTTTACCTCAGGAGGAGCTGCGGACTTACCTGATTTTTTTCTAGACAAAACCAAATCACTGGATTACAAGACCATAAGATACCCTGGACACTTTAACTGGGTGAGGGAGCAAATCTCGCGTATTGATGCAAAAGATCCAAGACCGGAATATGTGTTATTGGAAAAAATGCAAGCAGCCATTCCGCATGTGGAAGACGATCTCATCGTAATTTATGCCTGTGTAGAAGGCTTTGATCCAAAAGGAGTGCTTAGAATTAAAGAGAAAAGCATGATCATCCATCCCAAAGTAATTGGTTCTCATAAACTTAAAGCCATCCAGTTGACCACAGCAGCTCCGATGCTGGAATGTGCTAGGATGCTTTTGACTGGTCAGTACAAGGGACCAGTATCGCAATCATCCATCGATCCCGATGAGTTTATGAAGGGACCCTTTGTTCAAATGGCTTTCTTTAACAGTAAGAATCAGAGCGTTATCAATTCTTAGGATTAAGAAATTGAAAGGATCATATCTATTTTTATCATGATATTTGGAAAAACCAACACAGTGTTATACCTTTGCGACTCCTTTTAAAGAAGGGGTGTATTTTGATCTGTTAGCTCAGTCGGTAGAGCAACGGCCTTTTAAGCCGTGGGCCTTGGGTTCGAGTCCCAAACAGATCACTTAAAAGCCTTGTAAGTCTTTGATTTGCAGGGCTTTTTTAATTTTTGCCACCCTATTTGCCACATCTGTATAATTCCACCATTGTACTTGAGTAGTGGCAATACGATACTTGTTTTTGAATTTTTCCATTATGATTAAAGAAAATGTACATCAAAAGAAGAGGATTCATTAAAATAAAATTCAAAGCCTACATCTTCACCACCTTTCTAACCACCTCCCCTTCATCGGTGATCATATTAAGCATATAGGTTCCAGTGGGGAAGAGGCCTAGATCCAATGATGTTTTTTGATGAGCGGTGAGCCTTATTTTATCACGCTTGTAGATTTTTCCAGAGGCATCATACCAAATTAGTCGGACCTCTGATATGTTTCTATTAGATTGTAAAAATACAAAATCTGAACTTGGATTTGGGAAACACAAAATATTTAGATCTGCACTTTCCTTCTCATCAGATTTGGTGTCACTGATGATTTCATTTAAAGGATAAGAATATATTCCACGTGCAAAAGTACCAGCAAGCAAAACTCTGGTGATCGGATTCACTTCTAAATCATTGACCGGAACGATCGGCATGTTGTTGCCCAGTCGTTTCCAATTGGTGTTGCCATTTACGGCTGCATATACACCCGTTAAAGTAGCTACAGCAAGGTCTTTATCAGAATTGTGTTTTAAAATTTGTAAATCAAAAACTGGTATATCTATTAAATCTCCTCCACTGATATTTGTCCAAGTATTGCCATTGTCGATGGATTTGTAAATGAAAGATTTTAGAACATCGTTGCGATAACTGGTTGCAGTGATGAAAAAACTTTTATCATTTTCTCTGGAGCATTTTACTGAAGTAATCAATGCCGGAGTTAATCCTGAAGAAACCAAATTCCAATTTGCACCTTTATTTGTAGTAATCCATACATTTCCACTATTGGATCCTGCAATGATGACATTTGGATTGATCTGAGATTCATCCAGACAAGTCATGGTTGCTGGCGCTGCAGTTTTGTATGGACCGTTGGCTGTAAGATTGGGACTGATGGCTTGCCAATTAGCCACTTGAGCATCGTAGTTGGCAAAAACTCTTTGAGCACCTGCATACATGGTATTTGAATTATGACGACTGATTAAATATGGCATGTCCCAATTTTTATTTCCATTGAGGCCTTCCGTAAATCGGTCATAAGAAAATCCACCATCCTGGGTTTGGTGGAGTGCACCATTTTGATAAAGCACCCAATAGATCTGCGGATCTGTAGGATGAAAAACAGGTAGAAAGCCATCCCCTCCAAAAATTCGTTCCCAAAATTCCATATCCTGTGCATTTCCTCCACTGGTACCGTTGTCTTGGGCTCCGCCATAAAACCAATCGGGTCTATGTGGATTATAAGCTACCCTGTAAAACTGTGTAGTAGGGATATTTTCAATGTCATTCCAAATTTCATTTTGGATATCGTAATGATACAATCCACCATCGGTGCCTAGAATGTAATCTCCATTGGGTAAAAATTCAATTTCATGTTTGTCTGCATGCACCTCATAAGACCACCAGATGGGACTTTCCAATTCCCAATTTATGCCACCGTCTTTGCTTCTATACAAATCTATTCCCAAAATATATAGGTCGTTAGGATTTTTTGGGTTGACAGCCATTCTTCCAAAATACCATCCAAAACCACCTAATGCATCGCAGGGAATGTTGTTTTCATCAAACAAAATATTGACCTTATTCCATGAATCTCCTGCATTGACTGATTTGTACAATTGACCAAATTGTTGGCCGCCTCCACAAAAGCTACTATCATTGTACACCATCCTCGCATAAATTACATTGGGAGAGGCAGGACAAACGTCAATTGCAATCCTTCCATAAACCTGATCATCAATTCCCTGATGTATTTTTTTCCAACTAAGTCCTTTGTCTACACTTCGATATATTCCACTCCCTTCTCCTTGCACACTGCTGGTACTGTCATTGCGTACGCGATGCCAGGCGGCAGCATAGAGAATAGATGAACTATTAGGTTTTAAAACAAGATTGGAGATTCCTGTAGAATCATTGATGTAAAGAGATTTGGTCCAATTTAAACCTGCATTTGTAGAAACATAAACTCCTCGTTCTGAATTTCTGGTGAATGGATTTCCCATGGCTGCTACCCAAATGGTATTGCTGTCATTTGGATCAACAATAATTTCGTTAATAACTCTGGTTTCTTCTAATCCTTGATGAGCCCATGATTTACCACCATCTTTTGATTTATATATCCCATTTCCTACAAAAACACCTCCGGGAATGTCGGGGTCCCCGGTGCCCACGTAAATGGTTTCAGGATTTTGTGGGTCAATTGCTATCGCACCGATCGCAAGGTTGGAAGCTTGATCAAAAATGGGATCCCAACTGAGACCTCCGTCCGTTGTTTTATATATTCCACCCACGGAAAACCCGGTGTAGATTATATCTTGATTTTCCGGATGAATGGCCAAACTTGATATGCGACCTCCAATATTGGCAGGACCTTGTAAGGTCCACTCGCCATCAAATTGTGGACTTCTGGAATTCATTTGCGCCCTGGCACTTTTAAAAAGGGCTTGTTTTTGTTGAATAATTCTTTCTGTTCCTGGTCCAAATCGATCTAGCAAATATTGCTCATTGGGACTTAGTGGTATTTCGTATTTGATTTCTTGGCATGCAGAAACCAGAATCCAAAAATAGAGGTAAATGAGACCTTTGTAAGAATTCATGTAGGAAATTTAACCAATTAAACGCTGAAAATGGTTTTTCGTTTCCTAATAGCCTAAAATCATTTACAATATGATGTATTAATTTGAAAAGAAACAGCAAGGATATGAATCAATAAAGAAAACAGTGATTAATTGAATCTTTGTTCCATTCTATTCTGACGTTTTCTCCTCGATTGTGCAGACCTGTAAACGCTATAAATTAGTACCAGTCCTATCGGTAATAAAAAATTGACATACTTGTACATGCTCCTGCTGGCATCATCCAATTCTTTAATGGGTCTTGTTTGAACAGCTTTGGTCCTTAATTCTATTAGACCTGTGTCATCGCTGAGCCAGTCTATTCCATTGACCAAAAGAGATACATTGTCTTCATTGACTTGTTGATTTCTTCCTTGTCCGACCGGAAAATCACCATCTCCGTATACGATCATTCGACCGCCACTTTTCAACTCCAACAATCCACCCATGCAAATATTTTTTTCCGAAAAATCTGCGTGCGTCCACTGTTTTTGAATATCGATCATCAATGGCACTTTTTCTGAAGCAGATTTATCGCTACTTAAAATTAACGGAGTCCAATTGTCGGGTCCTTGATATCGAACAGGGCTTGCAAACTGAAATATAATTCTATCCAGACCTTTGGTCACCGGGTGGTTTGTAAAATTTTGAATGAGGGGTAAATAAGGAAGTTGCACAGGAGTGGAGAATGAGAAAAAACCGGATTGTTGTTGCACCTGTACCGATCCACAAGCGACATCTCTCACCAATGCGCTGTCAACAAAAATTCCTTTGGTCGATAACCATACATCCAATCCTGTCGAACTTGCAGTTGCCAAACCTTGTTGTAAATTAGCTTCCACTTGATTCATTGCAATGATTAGATTTCCACCTTTGTAGACATATTGATCCAAAGCTTGTAAATGCGATGGAGGAATACTGTCTGAAGGCTTAACCAAAACAATGGTTTTAAATTCTGAAGTGTTTGTGCTGTCGGTCAAATAAACGGATTGTACATCATAAAGTATGTCCAAAGATTGAAACACTTGACCCATTTCTTGCAAACTGGCTTCTCCGTGACCTTGTATAAATCCTATTTTTGGTTTGTTGGTCACCGTTAATTTTTTGATGCTGGTGGTTACCGCATATTCCATCGCTGTGCCGGGTTGTACCAAAGGAATGACTTCTTTTTTTTCTTTGTATTGAAGGATCATTCCCAAAAATGCTTTTAATTGTTTCGCCTGGTCTTTTTCTCTAACATTGATCATCACTGGTTGAATTCCTGCTTTCATAGCCTCTTCTTCTTTTGCCTGATCATCATTTGGAGAAATGAATTCATATTCAACTTGACCGTTTGAAATATTTTTAAACTCACTCAATAGATCCGTTAATGCCTCTGTAGTTTTGGCAATATCCACAGGAAGATCTTTTGAAAAATAGGCTTTGATGGTAACCTTATCATCCAGATTTTTTAAAATATCTCTGGTGGCTTTGCTCAATGTAAATTCTTTATTTTGGGTGAGATCAAAACGAAAGGATATCCATCTTGCAGCGAGGTTGATGACGATAAATGCAAGAATCGCAATGACTATTTTTGAAAAATATTGGTTCATGGTAGTAGTATTATTTTTTTCTAGAAATAAGCCACTCTGCTGCAAACAATCCCAGTAGAGTGAGAGAAATAAAATAAATAAGATCTTTGGTGTCGATCACGCCTCGTGAAATCGATTCAACATGTTCGTTGACACTTAAATTTAAAAATAGCGTGCCTAATATTCCTCGACTGCTATTGCTCAAAACATCAAAAATGAAATGAAAAAAGATACCGATGAATAGTGCAAGAAGAAAGGCTACAATTTGATTGTTGGTCAAACTACTTGCAAACAAGCCAATTGAAATATAAGCGGCACTCATAAGAATTAAACCCAAGTATCCGCTGACCGTAGCGCCATGATCTATATTACCCAACTTACTGACCGAAACATAATATACCAGTGTAAATCCGAGTGTGATCAATACCAAAAGGAGACAGGCAAAAAACTTTCCCAACACCAATTGTCTTGGACTGACTGCTTTGGTTAAAAGCAATTCAATCGTTCCCGTTTTCTTTTCTTCAGCGATCATTTTCATTGTAAGTGCGGGGATGAAAAAAAACAGTGTCCATTTTGCAATAGAGAAAAAGACCTGAAGATCAGCTTCTTTGCGAATGAAAATATCTCCTCCATAAATCCAGGTAAAAAATCCACTAAAGCCAAGAAAGGCAATGATCAAAATATAAGCGGTGAGTGAGTCAAAAAATGAACCCAACTCTCTGAATGTAATAATTTTAATAGGTGAAGTCATGATAATTTGTGTTTAGTTGACGGTTAAATCACGGAATATGTCTTCGAGTTTGGTTTCAAAAGGAATCATTTCAAGGAGTTCCCAATGATTGGAAACGCACAATTTAAACACCTCGCGGTTTAGTGGAAGTTCGGAGTTGGACTGAATTTCAAATTTGTTTTCAGCCTGTTGTAAAATATCTACCATTCGAACATCCGGCATGCTTTGCAAAGATTGATAAATCCTTTCTGTCTCAGCACCATCTATTCTCACTCTTAGGATTTGTCTCGATTCAGATTGCTTGCGTAGATTGGCTACGGTACCGTCTGCAACGATTTTGCCTTTGTTGATGATGAGAATGCGGTCACAGGTGGCTTCAACTTCCGGAAGGATATGTGTGCTTAAAATGACGGTTTTTTCTTTTCCCAAATTTTTAATCAATTCCCTAATTTCAACAATTTGATTAGGGTCCAGTCCTGTGGTAGGCTCATCCAAAATTAAAATTTTTGGATTGTGAATAATGGCTTGTGCAAGCCCAACTCTTTGTCTAAATCCCTTGGACAATTCTGTAATCTTTTTATGTTTTTCGACATCCAGACCACATTTTACAACCATTTCCCGGACCTTGGATGGGATTTCTGATGGATTGACACCTTGTAAGGCCGCACAAAAACCCAAATAATCCATCACGGGCATGTCTTCGTACAAAGGATTGTGCTCAGGTAAATATCCAATTGCTCGACGAATGTCCAATGAAGAACTGCTTGTAGATCCACCATATTGAATTTGGCCCGAATCAGGAGCGATGTACTGGGTGAGCATCTTCATCGTGGTCGTTTTACCAGCACCATTGGGTCCTAAAAAGCCAACGATTTCGCCGGATTTAACCGAAAACGAAATGTCATCGACCGCTTTTTGACTTTCATATCTTTTTGATAATGAAGAAACTATTAAGTCCATAAAATTAAAAAATGAGGTGATAGAGTGAAAATCGCGGCAAATTTATAAAAATTGGATTCTACAAATTTGAAAATTGCTTAATTTTTTTTGTGGAATTGTATTTTTTGTCAGCAGGCAAGGGCTTCTTTGGGTATTGCTAATGAAAGTACAGTCCAAAGAACTAAATATTCATATCATTTTAATTATATATATAAAATATTCTTAGTTTTGCAGTTAGATATAGAAAAATATCTAATCATGTAATATTCGGATATTCCGAAATATGGAAATAAAGACTGAAAATCAAGAATTTGGAATAAAAGATTTGGTCCAAAGTTTTAGAAACTATGGAATTGAAATCAGAAAAAAAATCTGGCTGTTTGTCGGCTTGTTCATTTTGATTTCTGGTTTTTTGGTGTATCGATGGGCGGTAGATCAGCCGCTATACATCTCCAAGATCAATTTTATGCTCAATGATTCTGAAGGTTCATCCATGGGATTTAACTCCATTCTTGGGCAGATTGGTCTTCCAACCACCTCTCAAAGACTCAATCTTCAAAAAATTCTCGAAATAGCAAAGACTCGAAAAATTGGAGAAAAACTTTATTTCAAAAAACTTGAAATAAACGGGAAGGACGATTTATTGGGAAATCATCTCATTGATGCTTTGGCGCAGGAATGCAAATGGTTCAATGCTTCATTTTGGAACAGAAACGACAGCATGAATGCGTTTCGATTTTTAGGTACAGGTTTGGACACCAATAATATTCAATACCGATTGGCTTTAAAAACCCTTCACACCGAAATTTTAAAAAGAGTGAGCACTCATCTCAATGAGAAAACAGGAATCATGGAAGTTGGATTTTTAATTTCCAATGAAGAATTGGCCATTCAGTATATTCATTTATTGTATGCTGAATTGAGTGAATTTTACATCAACAAGTCAATTGAAAAGCAAGAAGTCACCTATCAAAAATTGCAAAATAAAGTGGATAGCCTACGATCAGTGATATTTAGAAAAGATTATTCATTGGCAGACGTCAAGGACAGTTACAGAAATACCTACCTCAATCAAGACGTGGTACCTGCTACTCAAATAGACAGAGATATTAAAATGCTTTCAATTATTTATGGTGAAGCTTTAAAAAATATGGAATTGGCTTCATTTAATTTACAGAATAAGACTCCGTTTATTCAGGTTCTGGACATGCCGGTTTCACCATTGGACACCAAAAAGCAAAGTTTGCCTAAAAATTTATTGACAGCATTGTTGATTTCATTTTTTATAGGAATGGTGATTCTTATTTTTCAAAAAGTAATCAGAGAAAATTAGTAATATTCGAACAATGAAAGTAGTCATTTTAGCTGGAGGATTGGGCACAAGGTTGATGGAGGAAACAGAGTCCAGGCCAAAGCCTATGGTTGAAATTGGTGGTAAACCAATACTCTGGCACATCATGAAAATTTATGAGAGTCAAGGCTTCAATGATTTTGTAATTTGTTTGGGTTACAAGGGTTATCAGATAAAGGAATATTTCTTAAATTATTATTTGTACAATTCTGATGTAACCATAGAATTGGATAAAAATAAAGTGGATGTACATTATTCACAATCCGAATCTTTTAAAATTACACTCATAGATACTGGGATTAATACCAATACAGCAGGTAGGATTAAAAGAATCAAACAATATACAGAGGGAAAGCCATTTATGTTGACCTATGGGGATGGACTCAGCAATGTGAACATAAATTCATTGTTAGATTTTCATCATGCTTCTGGGAAACTGGCAAGCCTTACGACTATTCAAATGCCGGGCAGATATGGACAATTGGACATTGATCAAAATGGAATTGTGAGTCGATTTCAGGAAAAACCGGATGATGATGGACAATGGATCAATGGTGGTTTTTTTGTTTTGGAGCAAGGCATTTTTGATTATTTGGAAGGTGATATGGATCAAATCCAATGGGAGAAAAAACCCTTGTTGGAAATTGCGAATGCTGGTCAATTGGCAGCCTTCAAACATCGTGGATTTTGGAAAGGCATGGATGCCTTGAGAGATCGAATTGAGTTGGAAGATTTGTGGCAGAAAGGAAAAGCCGAGTGGAAACTATGGTAAAAGATTTGAAAAATTCGTTTGCTGGTAAGAAGATTTTTGTCACCGGACATACCGGATTTAAGGGTGTTTGGTTGATGGAGTTCTTAGAGTATCTGGGTGCAGAAACCTTCGGATATTCACTTATGGCAAACAGCCAACCAAACCACTATTCCATGATAGGAAAAAAATATCGGGAAACCATCGGAGATATTTGTGATTTGGAAAATTTAACTACTGCGATTTCAAGTTTTGATCCAGATGCAATCATCCATCTTGCAGCTCAATCTTTGGTACGTAAATCATATCAAGATCCAATTGAGACCTACCAAAGCAATGTGATGGGGAGTTTGATGATTTTAAAAGCATCCCATGCTGCAAAAAATTTGAGATCCATTCTGATGATTACCACCGACAAGGTCTATGAGAATTTAGAAATCGAACATTCGTATCATGAAAATGATCGTTTAGGAGGTTATGACATGTACAGCTCATCCAAAGCTTGTTGCGAAATATTGGTAGGCTCTTATAGAAGAAGTTTTTATCCTATTTTGGATTTTGGAAATAAACACCAGGTCTTAATTGCAACTGCACGCGCAGGCAATGTAATCGGTGGTGGTGACTGGAATCAGGACAGACTCATTCCGGATTTAATTTTGTCTGCAGTGACAGAACGATCGGTTTCGATTAGAAATCCACTGGCAATCAGGCCCTGGCAACATGTTTTGGATTGTATTCAAGGATATATTTTACTAACCAGGAAAATGCTTGAATCAGATACATCTATTTCAGGGGCTTGGAATTTCTCACCTGCAAAAGAAGGAAATTTAAATGTCATTGAAATTGCAGAACATTGCAAATCAGTTTGGCCTAAGATTCAATATCACATTGAAAAACAGCAAGGAGCTCCACATGAAGCAGGAATACTAATGTTGGATTCTAGTAAAGCGGTTTCGCTACTTGGTTGGCAAGCAAAATATCAAGCAGAAGAAGCGGTGAAACAGACAGTTGAATGGTATAAAAATTATTACCAACAAAATACGGTGATTACTGCTAAGCAGATTGAAGAGTATTTAAACCAGAATGCCGTATGAAGTTTTTAAATACCAATTTTGAAGGACTTTACTTAATAGAACCGGAAGTTGTAAAAGACGATAGAGGTATATTTTTTCGAACCTATTGTGCTGATGAATTTAGAGTGATCGGTTTTCAAGAAGAATTTGTGCAGATGAATCATGCCTCCAACTATAAAGCAGGAACTTTAAGAGGAATGCATGCTCAAAAAAGTCCGTACCAGGAAATAAAATTAGTGCGATGTGTCAAAGGTGCTGTTTGGGATGTGGTGATTGATTTAAGGCAAAACTCGAACACATTTCTTCAATACTATGCGACAGAGTTGTCTGAGCAAAATGCTCATTCGATTTTAATACCTAAGGGTTTTGCCCATGGTTATCTAACGCTTACGGATCACTGTGATTTAATATACCATCACACCAGTCACTATACACCCGGACACGAATTTTGTGTGCGATACGATGATCCATTCATCAATATTGAATGGCCTGAAAAAGTAAAAAAAATTAGTCAAAAAGATTTATCATATTTAAACATTGATCAAACATTTAAAGGATTGTAATATGAGTCATTGTAGATTTTGTAAAGCAGAATTAAAAGAACAACTTGTAGATTTGGGTTCGTCGCCTTTATCCAATGGATTGCTATCCAAGGATGAGCTTTCTAAAGCCGAAGTATGGTATCCTTTAAAAGTCATGATATGCGGCCATTGTTATTTATTGCAAACAGAAGATTACTCTGGTAGTGATCATATCTTTAATGATCATTATGCATATTTTTCTTCTTACTCATCTACATGGCTAAACCATGCACGATTGTATTGTAAGATGATGGAGTCTAGATTTAATCTGGGTGCTGAAAGTCTAGTGGTGGAATTGGCGAGCAACGATGGCTATTTATTACAGTATTTTAAAGAAAGTTCCATTCAAGTCATGGGTATAGAACCCACAGCAAATACAGCGAAGGTGGCTATTGAAAAAGGAATTCCAACGCATGTGGATTTTTTTGGAACTCGTTTGGCGGAAGAACTTAAAGCAAAGAATGTTCAAGCAGATGTCATTGTAGGTAACAATGTACTGGCGCATGTTCCCGACATTCTTGATTTTGTGAAAGGGATGAAATATATACTCAAACCGGATGGTGTCATCACCATGGAGTTTCCTCATTTACTAAAATTAATTCAGTTTCACCAATTCGATACCATTTATCACGAGCATTTTTCCTATCTTTCATTTCTAAGCACTCAGCGTATTTTTGAAGCTGCAGGTTTAAAAATATTTGATGTTGATGAAATTGAAACTCATGGAGGTTCACTCAGAATTTATGCAACCCATCAGGAAAACAATCATCAAGCATTGTCTGAGAATGTATCCAAAATGATCAGCAAGGAGAAAGCTTTTGGTTTAGAGAGTATGGATACATTTGCGCATTTTCAGAATAAAGTAAACTCTATTAAAAACAGATTTAATAAATTTTTGATTGATGCCAAATTAAGTGGTAAATCAGTTATTGCATATGGCGCTGCAGCAAAAGGAAATACTTTGTTGAATTTTTCAGGGGTGAAATCTGATTTAATTCAATTTATTGTAGACGCTTCTCCATATAAACAGGGAAAGTATACACCTGGTATGCACATTCCTATTTTAAATGAAACGTACATTCGAGAGTTAAAACCGGATTTTGTGGTCATCTTACCTTGGAACATCAAAGAAGAAATAGAAGAACAATTATTTTACATTAGAAGATGGGGTGGTAAATTGGTAGTAGCCATACCTCAACTGGAAGTATTTTAACAATGAGGGTATTGCTTACAGGAGGAAGTGGATTTATTGGCAGGCATGTTATGATGGAATTGATCAAACGTGGCGTCAGACCTGTGGTCTTAACTAGGAGTGTAAGCAAATTACATAGTTTGAATTTGCAACAAGAATTGTATGATTGCATTGAAGGTGATTTTGAATATGAATTTCGAAATGGTGAGCTGGAAGGAATTGATCGGATGATTCATTTAGCCTGGAGCGGGCTGCCTCATTATAAGAAAATGTTTCACATCGAGGAGAATTTAATGCCACAATATTTTTTTATCAAAAAAATGATTGAATTAGGAATTCAACAAGTAGTCATTTCAGGAACTTGTTTGGAGTATGGTATGGCAGAAGGATGTTTAACTTCAGACATGACCACTAAACCTCATTTACCTTATGCCCTGGCAAAAGATTCGCTTCGGAAATTCTTATCGGAACTTCAGAAATTAGTTGAATTTAAGCTGAGGTGGGTAAGATTATTCTATACTTATGGGGATGGTCAAGCATCAACTTCCATATTGAGTCAATTGTCGCAGGCCATTGAGCAAGGGGATTCTGTATTTAACATGAGTGCCGGGGACCAAATGAGAGATTATCTTCCGGTACAAGAAGTAGCAAAACAAATGGTGGATGCTTGTTTACTACTTGATGAAACAGGAATTTACAATTGTTGCAGTGGTGAACCAATTTCCATTTCCAATTTAGTGGAACAATTTATAATAAAGAATAAGGCAATCATCCAATTAAATAAAGGTTTTTATTCCTATCCTGATTATGAACCACATGCTTTTTGGGGATGTCCCGATTTAAAAAATTTAAATTAATCAAGAATATTTTACATGAATCCAATAGAACAATTTAATCAAGAAAAAAAGGAGCGCATTGCTGCATTTGGAGCAAATGAAGAATTAAATGCTGCGGCACATCAATTTAATGTGGTGTCTAATAGAGAAAAATATTCCTATAATTTTTCTTGGATGGGACGACCCATTATACAATATCCACAAGACATGATCGCCATGCAGGAAATCATTTGGGAAATTCAACCGGATATCATCATCGAGACTGGAATAGCACATGGAGGTTCATTAATTTATTATGCTTCTATCATGGAATTGATTGGTCATGGTGAGATTGTAGGTATTGACATTGATATTAGGGAGCATAATAAGGCCGAAATTTTAAAGCATCCGATGTCCAAAAGAATCACCATGATTCAAGGATCAAGTATTGATGAAGCAACGTTAAATAAGGCCAAAGTTTTTGCACTTGGATACCAAAAAGTAATGGTCTGTTTAGATTCTAACCATACACACGAACATGTTTTAGCGGAGCTCGAAATGTATTCTCCAATGGTTTCTGTTGGAAGTTACCTGGTGGTTTTTGATACCATCATTGAAAGAATGCCATCTGCAATGTACGATAGACCATGGGATGTGGGCAACAATGCCATGACTGCTGTGGACGAATTTTTAAGTAAAAATGACAACTTTATCATCGATGAGCAGATCGATCATAAGTTATTGATCAGTGTTGCACCAAGAGGATATTTAAAGCGAATAAAGTAAAAATTTGTATTGACCAAAATAGGAAAAAATATCATTTCAAATTTAGGATTACAGGGCTGGCTGACGGTTTCTCAAATTATTCTAGTGCCCTTTTACATCCATTATTTGGGGGTTGAAGCTTATGGATTGGTGGGACTTTATACCAGTTTGATGGCCATGTTCTTCTTATTGGATTTTGGATTTAGTGCCACCATCCAACAAGAATTGGCCAAGGATAAATCCAACCTGGATCAGAATTTTTTTAGACTTGATTTATTAAGGACTTTGGAAATTGTTTATGCAGGGCTTAGTTTGTTTGGACTTGTAGTATTAATTTTGTGTAGAGAATTTCTTAGCAAAAGAATGGCATCAGATTCTGTATTGGATGCAACAGTCATCCACCAAAGTATTTTGGCCATGGCACTTCTTTTGGCTTTAAGGTTATTGATGGGATTATACACCGGCGCTATGAATGGACTGCAACAGCAGTTCAAATTAAACATAATAATTCTGGTTTTGGAGTTGATAAAATTTGTAGGAACCATTCTTTGTCTTCATTATTTATGGAATCATATTCTCGCTTTTTTCTTGATCAATATTTTTATCAGTCTTTTGACCATGGTCATTTTAAGAAGATTGGTTTGGAAGCATGAGCATGTCGATGGGTATGTTCCTAATTTTAAGTTTTCTGTTCTGCGATCTCGACTTAAGTTTACAGTGGGTGTGGCATTGATTTCCATTATTGCTGCGATTATATCGCAGGTGGATAAGTTTGTATTATCCGGATTGGTAAGTTTGGAAGATTTTGGCTATTATACCTTGGCTTTTACAATCGCATCTATCCCAATGAAATTTGTGGCATCGATTGCGGGAGCAGTTTACCCAAGGCTGATTCAAGAATATGCAAATGGAAATGAAGAGGGATTGATTAAAATTTATCAAAAAGCAAGTCAACTCATTTCTTTGGTCATTGTACCTGTCAGTTTATGTTTGTTTTTTTATACCCAACAGATTTTAAATATTTGGTTTGATCAACCAATGTTAACCCAAAAAATAGAGTGGTTGGTTAAAATATTTGTCTTAGGATTTATGCTAAATGGAATGATGACCATGCCTTATTATCTTCAATTGGTTTATCAATGGACTTCACTTTCAATTATTAAAAATGTGATCGCCATTATATTATTGGTACCGGTTTTATTTTTATTGATAAAATCTTATGGAATTTATGGTGCATCCTGGATTTGGCTCATTTTAAATTTTTCATATTTACTGATTGAAATACCCATATTGCATTCTAGAGTTTTGCCAAAAATTCAGAAAATATGGTATTTACATTCTATTTTAATTCCTGTATTTTTGGTAGGATTTATTGGATATGCTTTGCATTTCTTGTTCTTCCAAAGTTCAGTGTTTGGATTTTTAGAATGGATGGTTATTGTATTGACTATGTCAGGAACTTTGCTTTTATTAAATCATATCATGTCTGAGCAACCCTTATGGAGTATCAGAGGATTATTGAAAGTATGATTGAAAAATTAACCATATTGATTCCTACCCGAGACAGAGAAGAATATTTGATCTGGTGTATTAAATCATGTCTCAACAGTTCATATCATCCTTTGGAAGTATTAATTTGTGATAATTCATCTACTTCACTAACACATGATACATTTCTCAGTTTTTCAGATCCACGATTAAAATATATTAAGGCACCTACTTTTTTATCAATGGTGGCGAATTGGGAATTTGCCATTTCGCAAGTTGAAGAAGGATTCATTTCAATTTTAGGAGATGATGATGCATTTCTTCCTGAAGGTGTGGTGAAAGCTATGGGTCATTTAAAAAAAAATAGTTTAAAGTCCATTAGTTGGAGACAGGCATCTTACCGTTGGCCTGGTAACGAATTTGCTAAAATACCTGAACTGTACGAATTGCCAATATCGTCTGGGAATTCAATTAGAAAACCAAAAGATTTTATTAATTCGGTACTGCAAGCACGACTTCATCCTAATAATCTACCATGCATATATCATGGGATTGTTCATATAGATTTAATTCGAAAAGTCAAGGAGATTGGGAATGGACAATTTTTTAATTCCAGGATTCCAGATTATTATGCCATTATGATTTTGTCTTGTGTGGTAGATGATTATATTTATAGTTACGAACCCTTGACCATAGCAGGATCAAGTCCAAAGAGCAATGGAAATGCGCAAGTCATGTTGGATAAAAAATTTGAAAATGTAAAAAATGAATTTGCGAAGGGACAGGAAGATATAGAGTTTCATTCTCGCTTAAAGTTTGTGCATGTATATTCGATTCTGATTTGGGAGGCATTTTTACAGGCCAAAAGCCAGGGATGTAATCAATTTTCTGATTTGGTAAATCCTAAAATGCAGATTCGAAATGCAATTAAGGAAGCTGCTGCATTTAATTTATTAAATGAAGAATTTGAAAAGATTCAACAAATAGCAATGAAGTTTCAGTTGCTACAATCGGACCGTCCAAGCATTTTTAGATCATTTTTATATAAGTGGCAATACCATTTGAAGCATTATTTCTATTTTTGGACAAACAGTGTTTTTATTGATTGCAGGAGGCTAAAAATTGATAATATATTTGATTTGAGTAATTTACATTTTAAATTATTGAGGACTTATGGGAATAAAATTTACTTTTTATTTCACAATGGTTTCTTACTAACTAGATACTTTTTTAAAAAATATCTATCATTTAAATTGTAGGCGGATGAAATCAGCATAATGGAACAATTTCCTTTTTATATCATCCTTTTGTTGAATGTTATTGTACTAACGTCTGGATACTTATTTATTTTTATAAAAGGTGCAAGAAATCACATTGTATTTACTTTTAGCTGGCTCATTTTTTCGGTCTATTATTTTATCACACCCTTATATTTTTATCTTAGTGGTAGGAAAACAATTTGGGGACAGGATGTAGAATTTATGGGATTGGGAGAAGATATTTCTGCTTACTATACCAAAGGTTTTGCTTATTTTGGATTGGGGATATTTTCTTTTTTGTTAGGATATTTATTTATTAGCAAACCACCTATTTCATTGAATATAAGTTCTAGATTTCGTAATCCAATTACATTGGTTTGGATTTATTGGTTTTTTTACATCTTGATATTGATCAATTTTTTGATTGAAGGAATTAATCCTTTAGCTATTTTATTGGGTGATGAGTCAGGAAGGACACTTTCTGAATCTGGTGGTAGCAATTACATTAAAAATCTATCTGATTCATTGATTTCCTGTGTTATTATTGCGTCAATTTTTAAAATCGATAGAAGGCATTTGATTTTAATGATCCTATTGGGTTCTGTGCTTTTTTTATTAATGGGCTTTAGATATCGCATCATATTGCTATTTATCGGAATAATCATACCATGGTTACATAACAATCGATTTAATTTTAAGAACGCACTTAAATTGGCTTTATATTTTTTCGTTTCCTTTTATTTGATTCTCTTTATTACTTTTAATCGGTTCAATTTTGTTTACGGAAAATGGGACGATTTGGATTACCAATTAAAAGAATATGGAATCGTGGAGACACTTGCTGAGCAAACTAGAGGTGCTTTAGATGATATTAATATTATTAAATATTACAATACAAATGAGACAGCTCAATTTGATTATGGAATTACATTTTTATATTTTATAGTAAGAGCAGCACCAAGATCATTGTTTGGTGAATGGAAGGATTCAATGTATCCTCCTCCTGCATTTAAAATCATTCATGAGGCCTATAATTTACCGCCGTATTGGGGCAATACGGGAGAGGCACCATTGTTTATGGCATATTTCTACATTGCTGGTGGTTTTATTGGCGTGATTGCATTGTGCTTTCTGATGGGATTGAGTATTGGATTTTTTACGATGAATGGGCCATCCAGCAATCCTCGATACCTTAGTTTGATGTGCATTTTTTGTTGTGCATTGTTTATGTGGTACACGAGGGGTTATTTTCCTCAATTTTTAGATCATTTATTGTTTTTACTAATTCCCTATTTTTTGTTTTTTAAACTTTTTAAGCATGAAAAAGCTTAAGAATGTTTTATTTATTGGTGCTATTCCTCCTCCTTTGAACGGGCAGTCATTTGCATTTGAAATGGCCTACAAACATTATGAGGGTGCTAAGAGTTTAATTAACCAAAATTTTGAGGGGCTGTCAAAATGGTACAAGTTCTTCCTGACTATAAAGGCTTGTGTCAAATATCTTTTTTATGCCATTTTTAAAACCCCAAATTTGGTTTATTTAATTGGTTCACGTTCTATTTTAGGTTCAATAAAGGACATTGTGTGCATTTCAATTTTTTCTCGTACTCATTCTAAAATTATTTTACATATCCATGGATCCGGGTTTGATCAATTTATTGATTCATTTCCTAATTGGTTAAAATATTTTGCAATTAACCAATATCAAAAAGTAGATTTATTTTTTGTTTTACATGAGAGTATGGTTAAAGAATACAAAAAGTATATTCCGAATGCAAAAACCCAGGTTGTAAGAAATTTTTATGATCCTGTTATGGATCAATTTACCTTTGGCAAACCTCGAACTCATGTTGTAAGAATTGCATATTTGTCAGGCATATTTTTTCAGAAAGGGATCTTTGTACTATTAGATGCTTTTGAACTATTGAAGAAGAAATATCCATATCTTGAATTGCATGTCGCTGGAACTTTTAATTCAGACGCTGAAATGTCAGCATTGGATTGTGAAAAGGTATTTATGCTTCGCGTGACTCCTAATTCTGGAATTTATTATCATGGTTTTTTGTCTGGCATTGAAAAGTGTGAGTTTTTGAACAAAACAGATTTATTTGTCCTTCCAACCATGCATCCTTCTGAAGGCATACCCATTTCAATCATAGAAGCATTTAGAAGCGGTTGTGTGGTGATTAGTTCTAAATTATTGTATCTTCCGTTATTAGTGACGGAGTTGGAGGGAAAATGCGCGGTACCCGGTTCTGTTGAATCTTTGGTAGAAAATATCGAATCTTTTATTTTGAATGAAGAGATAGTCCATAAAGTATCAGCTCATAACATCAATCATGCTCAGAAGCATTACAATTTGAACCAGTATATATTTTCTATTAAGGAGGGAATCGAGAAAACAATGAACAGCTAATGTGTGGAATTTTTGGAGCGATAAAACAGGAGGTAGATATACCAATTGACTTGGTCAAGAATCTATTGATGCATCGAGGACCGGATGACTGCGGAAGTTACAAGGATGGAAATTTAATTTTGGCACATGTGCGATTGTCCATTCTTGATTTAAGTGAGGCAGGGCATCAACCCATGTTTAGTTCTGATTCAAATTACTGCCTGATTTTTAATGGCGAAATTTATAATTATCTGGAGTTAAAGACTGAATTGCTGGAATATTTTCAATTCAAGTCTGAAACGGATACGGAGGTTCTTTTGTATGCCTTAATTAAATGGGGAACCTCTTGTTTAAACAAAATAAATGGAATATTTTCCTTTGCATTTTTCGATAAAATTCAAAATCAATTGTTGGTGGTCAGAGACCAATTTGGAATTAAACCTTTGTATTATTTTCTGGATGAAAATTCTTTTTATTTTTCTTCTGAATTAAAAGCAATTATACCTTTTCTGTCAAATTTAGAGGTCGAGCCTCAAGGTATCCAAAATTATTTGTATTTAATGTATTCTCCAGGTCAGCATACCTTTCTTTCTCAGATTAAAAAATTAGCTCCCGGACATGCGATCATGTATCAGATGGACACAAATTCTCATCAGTTGTTTCAGTACTATGAACATATTTTATCAAAGTCTCTAATGGTAGATAAACCTATAAATGAATCATTAAATCAATTAGAAGATATTTTAATTCGTAATATTGAGTTGCAATTGAATGCCGATGTACCTGTGGGCTTTATGCTTTCAGGTGGATTGGACAGCAGTTTGATACTTGCTTTAGCTAGAAGGATAAAGCCCACACAAGACTTTACTGCCTATACGATTTCTCCTTCTGAAAACTACAAAAAGGAAGGATTTTCGGACGATAGTTATTATGCTAAATTGCTTTGTGAACATTTGCACATCAAACATCAGATTATTTCGCAAGATGATTTTGGAATGAATGAGATCGATCATTTGGTCTATCATCTTGAGGAACCGCAACCGGACATAAGTCCATTGTTGGTAGGAAGGATTGCTGAACAAGCTAGAAAAGACGGTGTTTATGTTTTGTTGAGTGGTGCTGGTGGAGACGATTATTTTTCCGGGTATCGCAGACACCAAGCTGTTTATTATCATCAATTATTAAGTCAAATACCTTTTTCTAAATCAATACTTCAGTTTGTTTTAAAGTCCATCCGTAAAGACAGCATTTTGGCTAGAAGATTGGGTAAATTTTTAAAAGCATTTCATTCTAAATCATCTGAACCAAATCTAGCCGCTTTGTATGGATGGATAGATTTTTATTTATTGGAACCTTTGTTTAATAAAGAATTTATTTCTTTCGGAAGTTCAAATCATCCAATTGATTTGTTTCAATTGGAATATGATAAATTGGGAGATTTGGACGTACTAAACAAGTTATTGAGCATTGATTCAAAGTATTTTCTCCCGGATCACAATTTGAATTACGTTGACAAATTGTCCATGGCCTCTGGTGTTGAAGTAAGGGTCCCGCTGGTTAATTTAGAGTTGGCGAAATTTTCAGCCACTTTACCGCTCAAATATAAAATGAAAGGCTCTCAGACGAAATATTTGTTGAGAAAATTGGCAGCAAAACATATACCTCCAGAAATAATCAACCGACCGAAAACTGGATTTGGAGGACCTCTCAGATCCTGGTTTAAAGGAGAGTCAGGAGTTCAATTTTTAGATATTCTTGAGAATAAAGATTATTGCTTTAGAACGATATTTAATGTAGAGGAACTTACAAAGCTATACAAGTTAAATGCAGCTGGAAAAGTGGATGCATCTTATACATTGTTTGGGGTATTGCTGTTAGAATCTTCTTTGCGTCAATTTTATTTTAATTCCGCAAATCTAAAATCTCTAAAATGAAACAGATTATCCAAAACCTGTCTGATGGATCTACCTATTTGATCGAAACAGAAATTCCTTCGCCATCGGAATTTGAGGTGGTCATTCATAATTCTCATTCGTTGATTTCATCTGGTACAGAGAAGATGCTGACGGATTTTGGCAAACAATCCTGGTTGGGTAAAATAAAATCGCAGCCAGATAAGTTTTTTCAGGTTTTAGAAAAAGCCAAATCAGAAGGATTGTTAGCCACCTATCGAAAAGTAAAATTAAAATTGGATCAACCTATTCCACTTGGTTATTCAAGTGCGGGAGTTGTCATTGCCGCAGGAGAGAAGGTGAGAAATTTTAAAGTAGGCGATAGAGTTATATCCAATGGTCCACATGCAGAATTTGTTTGCATTTCGGAAAATTTGGTTTGTAGGATTCCAGAAGAACTAAGTTTTGAAAACGCTGCATTTACAGTGGTTGGAGCGATTGCATTGCATGGAGTTCGTTTGGTTTCTCCCACCATCGGTGAAAAGATCGTGGTGATAGGATTGGGATTGATTGGTTTGTTGACTGCACAGATTTTGAAAATTGGAGGAGCGGAAGTAATTGGTATTGACATCGACCCAACTAAAGTTGACCTTGCCAAAAGCTTAGGAATTTCAGCTTATACTTCAGTTGATTCAGATCAAACCATACAAGAGATTTTATTTTGGAGTTCTGGATTGGGGGTGGATGCAGTAGTCATTACTGCGAGTTCCTCTTCAAATCAGATCATACATCAGGCCTCTCAGATGTGCAGAAAGAGAGCACGAATTGTATTGATAGGAGTGGTAGGACTTGACTTGAAGAGAGATGATTTTTATAAAAAAGAAATTAGCTTTCAGGTTTCATGTTCTTATGGACCGGGACGTTATGATTTAAATTATGAGACTAAAAACATGGATTTTCCACACGCCTATGTGAGGTGGACGGAAAATCGAAACTTTCAGGCAGTCTTAATAATGATACAAAATGGACAACTTCAAGTTGATAAATTGATATCAAAAATTGTTCCATTGGAAGATTACGATCAGGTTTATAGTCAGCTCGGACAACAAGATAAATTGGCAATACTTTTTAAGTATAATTTTCAAGAATCAGAAAAGAAACCAGTTTGGAATGTTCATCAACAGATTGCAGGACAATCGAAAAATCCAGGTATTGCAGTAATAGGGTCAGGTGCTTTTGTAACTACCGTAATACTTCCGACACTTAAAAAATTGGATGCTAATATAGTTTCTATTAATAGTTCTAATTCAGCACAAGTTGGTTTTTTATCTCAGAAATATAAAATCAAAAAGTTTCAACAAGACTCAAAATCTGTTTTTTTAGATTCCGATACCCACGGAGTCATCATTGCCAATAGACATAAAGACCATGCAGGCTTGGTCATGGAAGGTTTGCAAAATCACAAAAGCATTTTTGTGGAGAAGCCTTTGGCTCTGAGTCTTGAAGAATTGGAAGGGATTAAAAATGAAATGTTAGAGAGTAAGGGATCCTTGATGGTGGGTTATAATCGGAGATTCTCCAAGTATTCAAGATATTTGAAAATGCAACTGATCCAAAGCAATGCCCCTATGCAATTGGTGGGTATCATGAATGCAGGAAGTATTCCAATGGATCACTGGATTCAAGATTCGGAGTTGGGCGGCGGTAGAATCATTGGAGAAGCGTGTCATTATTTTGATTTATTTATTTATTTGACAGGAAGTTTAATTTCTGAAGTATTTATGAGTTCGATGGGTGATTTTAATTTATACACAGATCACGCGACCATCATTTTAAAATTTGAGAATGGATCTTCAGCCACCATCCATTATTTTTCAAACGGCTCAAGCAAATATCCAAAAGAGCGAATTGAAGTTTACCAGTTGGGAAAAACAGCTGTGATTGATAATTTTCAGTCGATTTCCAGCTATGGATTTAAAAATAATTTTACTTCAAGTGGTATGGACAAAGGCCATCTTTTGCAGTTTAAAGAATGGTTGACTTTCCTAAAAGAAGGTGGAAAACCCCTCATCCCATTTGAGGAAATTTATAACTCATCTAGCGCAGTTCTCCTTGCATTAAGGTCGTTTCAGTCTGGAGTGCCTTGTAAATTGTCTTAAACTATGATTTAGGATGATTAATATGATGGGCTATGATTTTGGAATGAATTTCAAAAAATAATCATAGTTCAGACTTTTTCTCAATTCCACCGCCGACATCAATCCCCTGTTATTATAGTTTAAGTGCGTCATTGTCTTAAACTATGATTTAGGATAATTAATATGATGGACTATGATTTATGAATGAATTTCAAAAAAAATCATAGTCATCTTCAAATCATTAATAATCATAGTTCAGACTTTTTCTCAATTCCACTGCCAACATCAATCCCCTGTAATCATAGTTTAAGTGCGGCATTGTCTTAAACTATGATTTAGGATGATTAATATGATGGGCTATGATTTAAGAATGAATTTCAAAAAAAATCATAGTTCAGACTTTTTCTCAATTCCACCGCTGACATCAATCCCCTGTTATTATAGTTTAAGTGCGTCATTGTCTTAGACTATGATTTAGGATGATTAATATGATGGGCATGATTATGTATAAATTGTCAAAAAAATCATAGTCATCTTCAAATCATTAATAATCATAGTTCAGACTTTTTCTCAATTCCACTGCCAACATCAATCCCCTGTAATCATAGTTTAAGTGCGGCATTGTCTTAAACTATGATTTGGGATGATTAATATGATGGACTATGATTTATGAATGAATTTCAAAAAAAATCATAGTTCAGACTTTTCTCAATTCCACCGCCGACATCAATCCCCTGTTATCATAGTTTAAGTGCGTCATTGTCTTAGACTATGATTTAGGATGATTAATATGATGGGCATGATTAAGTATAAATTGTCAAAAAAATCAAGGCCATCATCAAATCATTTATAATCATAGTTCATACTTTTTCTCAATTCCACTGCCGACATAAATCCCCTGTAATCATAGTTTAAGTGCGGCATTGTCTTAAACTATGATTTAGGATGATTAATATGATGGACTATGATTTATGAATGAATTTCAAAAAAAAATTATAGTCATCTTCAAATCATTAATAATCATAGTTTAAGTGCGTCATTGTCTTAAACTATGATTTAGGATGATTAATATGATGGGCTATGATTTTATAGTATTCATTCAGTCAATGATAATTATAGTTTAAGTGCGTCATTGTCTTAGACTATGATTTAGGATGATTAATATGATGGGCTATGATTTAGGAATGAATTTCAAAAAAAATCATAGTAATCTTCAAATCATTAATAATCATAGTTCAGACTTTTTCTCAATTCCACTGCCGACATAAATCTCCTGTATTTATAGATTAATTGCGTCAATGTCTTAAGCTATGATTTGGGATGATTAATATGATGGGCTATGATTTAGGAATGAATTTCAAAAAATAATCATAGTTCATACTTTTTCTCAATTCCACCGCCGACATCAATCCCCTGTTATCATAGTTTAAGTGCGTCATTGTCTTAGACTATGATTTAGGATGATTAATATGATGGGCATGATTAAGTATAAATTGTCAAAAAAATCAAGGCCATCATCAAATCATTTATAATCATAGTTCAGACTTTTTCTCAATTCCACCGCTGACATCAATCCCCTGTTATTATAGTTTAAGTGCGTCATTGTCTTAAACTATGATTTAGGATAATTAATATGATGGACTATGATTTATGAATGTATTTCAAAAAAAATCATATTCATCATCAAATCATTTATAATCATAGTTCAGACTTTTCCTCTCTTCTACCGCCCCCATCAATCCTCTTGCAATCATTTGTGGATGGATTTTTTGCCCTAATTCATGGGATCTTTCAGCAAATTGAATTAATTCTTCATCACTTAAATTCATGATTTGTAAAAGATTTGATTTTAGTGATTCCAGATTGCCAGTAGGGAATATATATCCATTTTCTCCATGCTTTACAAACAAATCGTTGGCTCCGCAGGCCATAGACGAGAGAATAGGAAATCCCGCCGCAGCAAACTCATGGATGGTGATCGACCAAGGTTCAAATAAACTTGGAACGACCAAACAGCCCGAATTTTGGATCGTCTCCAAAAGATGGGTGGATGGAATAAAGTCTTGTACATTTACTGCATCGATGTTTTTAGTATTTAATATTAAAGGTCCTTTTCCGATGATGATTAAATCCCAATCTTTTTTTTCTTTGATTTCACTCCAGGCCTGTAACAATAATTCAATTCCTTTTTCCGGGGCAAAGCGGCCAATAAAAAGAAAGCGATGGGGATATTGATTCCTTTTTTCAAGAATGGTTTTCTGATAATATTCATTAAATAATTCGAGGTCCGCAGATAAACAACCATCAATAATTTCAGATTTGTCAAATCCAAGTTTAAAGGCGTATTCTTTTTGGCGTGGTCCCGCTACTGCTATATGGCTAAATGCAGTTTTGTGGGTCCATTTAAAAACGAAGCGCGCGATCCATTGTCTCCATTGGCCATTCCATTGGGTATCAGACAGGGCTATCACAGGAGTTTTAAATTCAGATCTTATTTTTTTACAAACTTTCAAATATACAGGATCCATCCAACCGGAAGTAATGATCAAATCAGGAGATGTGGTTTTAGTAAATTGATATAAGCCTCTTTCATCATAATCTGATCTCTGATGAATCGATAAATGAGAGAGTGGGGGTGGAGTGTATTTTATTTTGAGATTCTGATCCCATCGCACAACCCAAACATCGGCGTAGTATTGATTGATGAACTCTTGAAAAATCGGAATATTGTAGGCCTGAAGTTCAGCGTACAAAATCACGATCTTCCTTCTTTTATTTTCATCGTGGACCCTCATTTTAACATCACGATCATATTTGGACTAAGGATTAAATTTTTCACACTTCGGCCTGTGATAAAAAGTTGTATTTTTATAGATATTTGAAAAAAGAAGAACAGAAATTTTCGAATAAATTCGAATGTAGGATTTTTAATTCTCATATTGGAAGATTTAATTTCCACTTGGCCATATCCGCAGGCCAATCCAAGTTGTTGTGCAGACGATGGGTTAAGCAGACACTCATGGGTAAAATCTCCAAAGGCATATCTGTTAGGCAAAATTGCATCCATGTTGGGTGTGCGGAATACCACTTGTCCTCCGGGATTCAATTTATTTTTTATTTTTTGGAGCAAATCCACCAATTCATTTTTTGTAAAATGTTCAATAATGTCCATTCCTAAAATCAAATCGTATTTATTTTTATCCTCCTCAAAAAAAGATTGGATATCCATGCATTTTATATTGTGAACTCCCATCGTTTTGGCTACTTGAATTTGTTCGGGGCTTATATCAATACCGAAAACCTGCGTAAATCCATTTTCATCCAAGGCTTTTAACAAGCTACCAGAACCGCAACCCAAGTCAATAATTTTTGCATTTTTAGCTATACCTTGAAGTAGTGGAATAATTTCAATTTTGAATCTCCATTTTTCTTCATGAAATAATTTGCTAAGATTATTTGGATTTTGTTTTCCACTTTGTGTGGTATAATAATTTTGATACAGCGTCTTTCGGTACTCCAATTTTTTAATTTATTTAAATTGTTCGATGATGAATGTTAGAGCAGTGCTTCATTCACCCACAAATTTAGCAGTATTTTCCAATCCGCTTGGATAGATGTAATTTATTGTTATCATCCAAGACAATCCATGGTTTCTCATCGGCATCCTTTAACTTTGCCTTTTTATAGAATTATGGCAAACTTTGTAATTGTTGCAAAAAGGTTGATTGTAAAATATGACAATTTATTGGTATTTAATGATTTGCAACTAGATATTATGGAAAGAGATTGGGTGGAGATCATAGGACCCAATTTTTCTGGAAAATCAAGCCTTCTTAAGGTCTTTTATGGCTTGCATGAAGATCTGACAGGCAGTTTATCTGTATTGGACTTTTCATTAAACCCGGTCACCAAAGATTTTCAATCTGCCAGACGTAAAATGGGCTTTGTTTCAGAAGCCATTCCGTTGTTGGAGGAAAAAACAATCAGAGCAAATTTGGCCATTGCACTAAATGCAACCGACAAGATTAAAGACCTCAATACCCATCAATTGATCGAGGATGTCCTTGCACGCATGGGTTTACAAGATAAATCTGGATTTTTGGTTTCGAGCCTTTCCAGCTCTGAAAAACTTTTGGTGAAGCTGTGTAGGGCATTAATTACAAAACCTCGAATGTTGCTATTGGATGGTTTATTTGATCAATTGGATGATCCAATGTGCGAAAAAGTCAAAGTGGAATTGGCCACCATCGCAGGAAAAGAACCCTTAACAGTGGTCGTTACTGGACTTCAGTTAAAGCCATATAGTCCTGAAAACAAGCGTATTTACTATATAGAATCCAAAAAACTGAAGGAAATTATCCCTGCATAGTTGATTTGTCCATTGAGCTATCTTGTTTATCTTTGCGCCCCTTACTAATATCATACACTTATGTTTGAAAGTCTGAATGAAAAACTTGAATTAGCCTTTAAGAATCTTAAAGGTGAAGCAAAATTAACGGAACTCAACATCGCTGAGTCCATTAAGGAAATCAGAAGAGCCCTTGTAGCAGCCGATGTAAACTATAAAATAGCCAAGGAATTCACGGACAAAGTGAAGGATCAGGCCATGGGGACTCAGAATGTTTTGAAATCTGTGAAGCCGGGTGAACTCATGGTGAAAATTGTCATGGACGAACTCGTAGAGCTCATGGGTGGACAAGCTGCGGGGCTTAACTTAAGTGGCCAACCATCTGTTATTTTAATTTCGGGATTGCAAGGTTCCGGTAAAACGACCTTTTCTGGAAAATTAGCCTATTTTCTTAAGAACCAAAAAAACAAAAAAGTCCTTTTGACTGCTTGTGACGTCTATAGACCCGCAGCGATCGATCAACTTTCTGTCATTGCAGAGCAAGTTGGTGTAGAAATTTATAAGAACCTGGAAAGCAAAGATCCTGTGGCCATTGCCCAACAAGCAATTCAGTATGCCAAAGATCAAAAATTGGATGTGGTGATCATCGATACCGCTGGTCGTACTTCCATTGATGCAGAGATGATGGATGAAATAGAGCGTGTTAAAAATACCATCCAACCCTCAGAAACACTTTTCGTAGTAGATTCAATGACTGGTCAGGATGCAGTCAATGTGGCTTCTACCTTTCACGATCGGATCCAGTTTGATGGAGTGGTTTTAACCAAAATGGATGGTGATACCAGGGGTGGAGCAGCATTGTCCATTAAATATACTGTTGGAAAACCCATCAAGTTTGTGTCAGCCGGCGAAAAAATGGAGACTCTGGACGTCTTTTACCCGGACAGGATGGCGCAACGGATCCTTGGAATGGGTGATATTGTTTCCTTGGTTGAAAAAGCACAAGCCAATTTTGACGAGAAAGAAGCTCGAAAAATAGAAAGTAAAATCAAGCAAAACAAGTTTGATTTTAATGATTTTTTGGTTCAATTGCATCAGATCAAAAAAATGGGGGACATCAAATCTATTTTAGGAATGTTGCCTGGAATAGGAAATGCTGTCAAAAATATGGACATCGATGATAAGGCCTTTAGCAAGGTTGAATCGATCATTCAGTCTATGACACCAGCAGAAAGAGCCAATCCAGAGGTCTTAAATATGTCTCGTAAAACTAGAATTGCTAAAGGAAGCGGAAAAACAATTCACGAGGTAAATGCTTTCATCAAGCAATTTGAAGAAATGAAAAAAATGATGCACTTCATGAGTAAAGGCAACAACATGGCCAACATGATGAAACAAATGCAAAATATGCGTCGTTAATCCGGTTAAATTTTATTGCTTTCCTAGATTTTCTTTCCTTATTTTTATGCCATTAATTAAATAGGAATGAAATTCAAATTTACCATATTGGTTTTATATTGGGCATACTGTTCTCAGACATTTGCACAAATACCCGACGGAAGTCCGGCGTCTGACATTGTTGCACTGGATATCAATAACAATGGTTATAGTTTATTTGCAGCCATGGCCGGAGGAAAGTCAGCTTGTATCGACTTTATGGCCACTTGGTGCGGTCCTTGCTGGTCCTTTCACAATTCACAGACCCTCAAAAATGTACACAATAATTTAGGGCATTTGACTTCGGTGGTTATGCTGGAAGGGGATTTTGCCACCAATACCAATTGTCTTTATGGCCCGAGTGGCTGTTCCGGTATTGGTACTCAAGGCAATTGGACCGCTGGAACTCCTTATCCAATCGTTAATTTAACCAACAGCAATGGTGGTTCCGCGATGGGTGACTACAATGTCAATTATTTTCCAACGCTTTATATCATTTCTCCAGATTTTAGGGTTTGGGAAATTACCACCAGAAATTACAACGAATATTATAATTGGATCGTACACAGTTTTACTTTGAATGCGACCGCTCAAATTACCCATTCTACCTGCGGGGACAACGGAAGAGTGGATCTAAGTCCAACGGGTGGTTACGCCAGTTACGCTTTCAAATGGAGCAATGGAGCCACCACAGAAGATTTGGTCAACATGCCAGGAGGTACTTATTCTGTAACTGTGACAGACAACAATGGCTATTTTGAAATTTATGGCCCTTGGACTGTGGATGGACCTGATAAGAGAGTAAGCATTACACAGCAAACCGTCCAACACAATCCATGCTTTGCTTACCAAGAAGGTTCGGTTTCAGTTCAGGTAGCCAATGGTACACCAGGATATTCATTCCAATGGACCAACGGCGATCAAACTTCTCAGATCAACAATCTTACTGCAGGTTCTTATACACTTACAGTGACCGATGCAGCAGGTTGTACAATTAGCAAAAATTACCAGATTACACAACCGGCTTTGTTAAAAGCGACTATTTCCTCTGGTCCGGAAACATGTGATCAAAAAAATGGATTTATTGCGGTGGGTGCTGAAGGCGGCACTAAACCTTATTACTATGACATTGGAGCCGGTAAAAAAACAAATCCTGTTTTTGATAAATTGAAGGGAGGCGATTATAAAGTGACTCTTACAGATTCTAAACAATGTTTTTTTACAGAAGAAATAATCATTGATGCAACTCATCTGCCTAAGGTGGAAGCTGGCGCAAATACCCAACTTCTTTGTGACAAAGACACCGTCTATTTGGATGGTCCCGGAACAGATACCGGAGCAGAATTTTTACATACCTGGTCTACTAAAAATGGTCAAATCATCGGAGATAAAAATAATTTACAAATACGGGTAGTCAAAGAGGGCACCTATATATTGAATATCAAAAATCTATTGACAGGTTGTGAAAATACGGATTCTGTAAAAGTCACGGACCAACGCAAATATCCAGATATCTTAGCTTCTTCGGATAGTTTAATCAATTGTTACTACCCTGAAATATTTATACAAGGTCACACAAAAACAAAATCGGCCAAATACTTTTGGACACAATTAAATTCCACTTTTAAAGATACTTCTGCCACAATATCCGTTGATGATAAAGGACATTTTGTTTTCAATGTGTTGGATACCGTCAACCAGTGTTTGATAAAAGATACTGTCATCGTCGATGAAGATTTTTTAAAACCGAATGTGACTATTTTGTTTGGTGATATTAATTGCGATCACCCTATCATTACCTTAGATGGAAGTTTATCAGATCAGGGTGTCGATAAAACTTTTTATTGGACGACTCAAGGTGGAAGGTTTGTAAGTGGTGAAAATACATTAAACCCTTCGATCGATCTTCCCGGAGAATATGCTTTACATATTTTAAATTCAACAAATGGTTGTGAATCTTCTAAGCCGATTACGGTGTTGGAGGATAAGACCCTTCCAAAAATTTCATTTGGGCAATGGCCTGTGGATCTTAGTTGTTTAAGAAATGAAATGAGTATTGGCCTAGATCAGTCGATTCCGGATCTTATCTATCACTGGTACAGTGAGAATGGAGGCATTATTTCCCCGGATACCTCACATCAAATTGTGGTGAATAAGTCAGGAAATTATCAACTAAAATATAAGAATTTTAAAAATGGCTGTGAAGATTCCAGCTTTATAAAAGTAGATGAGCAAACTAAATTAATTCCTAATTTTGATTATTCCATTCAGGATTTGGAAGTTCGATTTAATGACCTTTCTTTTGGTAAAGCTACATCTTGGAATTGGGAAATGGGAGATGGAAAAACATACTCTGATCAAAATCCAATCCATCTTTTTGAAAATCAAAATGAATATGAAGTTTGCTTAGAAGTAAACAATGAATGTGGACTAGCTAGAATTTGTCAATTAATTAATTTAGACCCCACCGCAAATCATCTTGGATTATTGTCCTGGGAAATTGCACACGTAAATTGTTTTGGTGGTACAAATGGACGAATCAGCCTTCAAGTGAAGGGTGGCCAATCCCCATATTTGTTTGATTGGGATCATGGTAGTAACAATTCTGAAATAACAAATTTGGCAGCTGGAGATTATACAGTGATGATTACCGACCAATTAGGTGCAACAATCTCTAAAACTTTTACCATACTACAAGCCCCGAATTTGGAATATCAACAAATTAGTATAATTCCATTACGGGGCACACAAAAAGGATCCATAGAGTTGGAGATCATTGGAGGAAATCCACCTTATACTTATCGATGGAGTCATGGAGCAGATACCAAAAATATTGTTGATCTTCAAGCAGGATCGTACGAATTGACCGTGACCGATGCCTCATTGTGCACCAAATTATTTGGACCTTTTGTGATTCAGGATTTAACCTCCACCGGTAATATTTTAAAGGAGTATTTTATGGTTTTTCCGCAACCAGCAAATGACCATTTGATAGTCATGTTACAGGAACAGATTCTTCTACCAGCACAGGCTCAAATCTTTAATTCCCAAGGGAAGTTAATATTGACAAGAAAATTTACTTCACAAGGTGTGAATCAGCTAGACTTGACTTCTATTTCCAATGGAGTCTTTTATTTGGTCCTGACCAGCTCTGACAACAGTGTTTTTACAAAACGAATGATTGTCTTAAAAGATTAGTAGTCTCAACATAAGAGGTCATCATTGTATATATATTAATGGATGGTGAAAATACTTTGTGCTTTTAATTTTGTCTTTTTGACATAATTATTTGCATTATATTTGGGGCTATATTTAACCAAAACTTGTGAATCCAATGAAACTCCTCATTTCAATCTTTTTACTTTTAGGCATTCAGAGCCAATTGTTGGCTGATTTTAAACTGGTTTGCCCTCCAGATATTACCATAAGTTGTACAGAAGATCTTTCCGACCATAGTCGTTGGGGTAAAGCCTATACCGAAGAAAATGGGCATATTACCTACCAACACGATTGCAAAGTAGTTTATACTATTGACGAATGTGGGGTGGGGACGATCATGAGAACATGGGGCGTCATGAGTCCGGAGACCTTTTTATGGGTTACTTGTTCGCAATGGATCACTTTAAGCAATGCCAATGCCTTTGGTTACAGAGATATTAGTTTTCCTCCTTCGATTACGATCGAAAGTTGTAACCCTCAAGATAGTTTAAAAAGATTACCTAGACCTTATGACAGACCGAGCTGGAAAACCAATAAATGTGCAAAGCCGATGCTCAATTATACAGATCAGGTTTATAAAATTTCAGATGGCTGTGTTAAAATTGAGCGCACCTGGAAAATTCTAGATTGGTGCGTTTATGATCCATTTGACAATCCAGGAAGAGGTATATTTGTGGGCACTCAAATTATAAAATTAATAACAAAGGATGATTCAGCAAGCATTTATTGCCTGAAGGATACCATCGTAATTGCTGACAAGGAATGCAATGGAGCAGCAGTCATTCTACCTCCTGCAATTTTACACTCACCTTGTAATATGCCTTATATCATCAGGAATACTTCTCCTTATGCCACCGATTCTTTAGCAGATGCTAGCGGATTTTATCCTGTGGGAACTACTAAATTTTATTTCATAGCGGAGTATGCTTGCGGTTCAGAAATCAAATGCGAAATGACGGTGACTGTTCAAAGTAAAATTCCACCTACTCCTTATTGCCTGACGGGAGTGATTGTGGATTTAATGCCCATTGACGATGAGTTGGATGGAATACCGGATCGTGGCATGGTTGAAATTTGGGCATCAGATCTCAACAAAGGAAGCTTTCACAAATGCCCTGGCCAGAAATTGAGATTTTCATTTTCCAATGACCCTTCTGATACCCACAAAATTTTTACCTGCGATGAATTAGGGGACAATGAAGTGGAGATTTGGGTGACAGACTCTTTGGGCAATCAGGATTTTTGTAAGACAGTGGTAACGATTCAAAATAACACCGGAATTCCAAATTGTAAGGGTAAAACTTTACAGGATAAAAAATTGGATTTTGCGCTTGCTTTACATGATGCCTGGACAGGGAAGTCTTTGCAAAGTTTACAGTTACAACTGGAGAATATGACAGATCACGTCATGGTAAATTCAAAAACTAATCTTTCTGGTGAATACGCCTTTTCTCAATTGCAGGTTGGAGAATCTTTTAAAACACATGTGGGTGTCAAGATCAATGATCTAGCAGGGATTGATAAAAATGATGTAACTAGATTAAAAGACATCATCACAGGAAAATATAAAGAAGTCGATCCATTCCGAATTCTTGCAGCAGATATAAATTCAGACGCACAGCTTACAAATGAAGACGTCATTCTTCTTGAAAATTTATTGCTTGGAAAAATTCGTCATTCTGAATTATCGGTTCCCTATATTTTAATTCCGGAAAATTTTCAATTTTCAGAATTGAATAAAGTGCTTTCAGAGTATTCAGCTTTAAAATCAAACATCATTCAAATGGATGAACTCCAAACCCGCCAACAATTCAAAGTTGTTAAAACAGGAGATTTGAATCCTTTTGGTGTTACAAGAACAAAGCAAAAAATAATCGGAGAAACAAATTGATTAGAGGTCTTGATCTTTTGAGCTTCTAAACTCCTGGACAATAAGCCCATTTCTAATTCGTGGTTCAAACCATGTGCTTTTAGGAGGCAGAATTTTTGCGCGATCTGCAGTATCTTTAAATTCATCGTGGTGAATTGGGAAAAATATAAAGCCCGCAAGCTGTGGATTAATATCTGTGTGTTTGAGAACAGATTTTAATCCTTTTACGCCTTCTACATATTTAATTCTTGGGTCTCTTCGAACATCAATAATATGAAGTCCATCTTTTAATATACAATCATTGAACAAATCTACATCAAAGGCGATTCCATTTTTTTTCTTCATTCCCTGGACCAAGGATTCATGCCAGTTTAAAATGTAAATTTCTTTTTGAAATACAACAACCAGCTCATACTTATTTTTAGGTAGATGGTCGTCTTTGGATTTTTTAAGTTTACCATATTTTTGAAGCAATTCTAGAAATTCAATTTCATTCAAGTCAGCTCCAATATCAATGATACGGTTGTAAGAAAGTATACTGAGTTCGTCGAAATCAAACCAGGCGCTAAGAATAAAGTGAAGTCCTTGATCAATCAATTGAGGTCTTGCTTCAAGGATATCACTCATGGCAGCCATTCGGTGATGGCCATCTGCAATATAGGCATCATGTATTTTTAACCTAAATAAATCCATCATTTTACATTGCATCAATTCATCCGGCATTAAATAGAATTCATGCATTTGTTGTGCTTTTTCAAACCAAATTCGAAATAGCAGCAGATTTGGGTCAATATGTAGTTGAAGGATTTCTTTAATTTCTGTATCAGGAGCATAGGTAATTAATACAGGCTTAATAATGGCATCTCTTTCCTGAGTGAGAGCAATCATCAATTCTTCTTGAGTAATTAAAGTATTTTCGTGTTTTTTTATATTTCCGGTAAGGTACTCTTCAATGTTTACACCTACCAATATCCCATGGTAATTGCGATCTTTTGCACAGATCCGATACAGTAAAATCCCAGGATTTTTTTGCTGTATGAAATATCCTTTGGAATAAAATTCCGGGAAGTTCTCTTTTAATTTATTAAAAAAAAACTCACCGTCACTTATTTTCTCAAAATCAGGTATGGCAAATTGAATTGGACGAATTTCCAAATTTATAAAACTAACAAATGAATAAATCTAACAATTAGTATGATCAAGAGTTGACCTTATAAAAAGGAATTGCAACCACGGTCGCTTTTAGATTTTTAGAACCCATGTTGACAAGCACATCAGTTCCTACTTTGGAATGATTCAAAGGTAGATAAGCAAGTCCGATCGAAGCATTCAAAGAAGGAGAAAAAGTACCGCTGGTCACCACACCAATTTCATTTTCAGAAGCATCCAGCATTTTATAGCCATGTCTTGGAACCCTGCGATCTTCTAGCCAAATACCGCATAATTTTTTTGTTAAACCGGATTTCTTTTGTTCCAGCATATATTCCTTTCCATTAAAATCCGATTTTTGAAGTTTAGTAATCCAGCCAAGCCCTGCCTCTAACGGAGAAGTATGGTCATCGATGTCATTTCCATACAAACAGAATCCCATCTCCAATCTCAAGGTATCTCTGGCACCCAATCCTACAGGCAACAAACCTTCGGCTTGATTACCTTTCAGAATCATATCCCAAAGGGTAGCCACATTTTCTTGTTCGACGTACAACTCAAATCCGCCTGCTCCTGTATAACCAGTCGCTGAAATAATTACATTCTCTACATTTCCAAATGTACCTTTTCTAAATTGGTAATAAGGGATACTTTTTAAATCAACATCGGTATATTTTTGAAGCATATCTGCCACTTTAGGCCCTTGGATGGCCAACAATCCGGTCTGGTCAGAAATGTTTATCAGCCTTGTGTCAAAGGTATTAAATGAAGAAATCCAATCCCAGTCTTTTTGAATATTGGATGCATTCACGACCAACATAAATGCTTGTTCGCCTTCTGCACATTGATCATCATACAATCTATAGACCAAAAGGTCATCCACAATTCCTCCCTGTAGATTGGGCAAACAGGAATATTGAGCTTCTCCTGCTTGCAATTTAGAAGCATCGTTGGATGTAACTTTTTGAATGAGATCCAATGCTTGTTTTCCTTTTACAATAAATTCGCCCATATGCGATACATCAAATATTCCAGCGCAACTTCTGACAGCTTCGTGTTCTTCTTTTATACCGGAATATGATATGGGCATATTGTATCCTGCAAATTCTGCCATTTTTGCTCCTAATGCCAAGTGGCGGCTAGTTAATGCTGTTTCTTTCATTGTTGTTCTATGTTGATTTTTGAATGATCCAAAATACGAATGGATTTTACCTGATCACCTACATTTATGCTGGAGAGAATGTCCAATCCCTTAGTCAATTGGCCAAAGATTGTATAGTTGCCATCTAAATGTGGTGTTGCGCTGTATGTTATAAAAAATTGTGAACTCTCGGTATCATTTCCTGCACTGGCCATTCCAATTCTACCGGGAATATTGTAATGGATGTTTGGGTTAATTTCTGTACGTATGGTATAATCCAAACTACCATATCCATCGCCAATTGGACAACCGGTTTGTATGACAAAATTAGGAACGACCCGATGAATCACTTTGCCATCATAGTAATTTTTCGAAATTAAGTCTAACATATTGGACACAGAGCCGGGGGCGATTTTAGAATATAGTTCGCACTCCAGAGAACCCTTGTCTGTCAAAATTTCAATAAAAATAGTATCCTTGTATTGCAAAATAGATTTCCATTCAATAGGGTGGTTGTACGTTGGTTTTTTAATATCTGCTGGTACTTTTTTCAATCTTGAAATGGCCTTCGAAAGATCATTGTACGTTTCAATATCTTTTGGTAAGGTCAAAGAAGATTGGGTAAGAGGTAAAATAGAATCTGCTTTGAAAAAAGCTTTTAGATAAAACAATTCATTGTTTGCAAAGGCGTCTGAAATGACAGAAATACTGCCTAGTCTTTTCTTTTCACAAGAACTCTTCAAATATTTAGCAATCTCATCATAAATCTTATTTTTTGGACCCTGATAGATGGTTGGAAAAATCGCTTTTTTAACCATTTTCATCACCGTTTCTGTCAAAGCTGTTTGCACTGGAGCAGAAGGATCAGATTGGAATTGGCGGATCAACCATCCAATTTCTTTGTACTCATTAGACATAGCACGTATGTAAGCAGCTCTTTCATAAGAATTTTTAGTCTTTACACTGTTGGTTTTAATTTGTTGAATTAAACCTGAAATCGTCAATACTTTATAATCTGGCACAATCTTCAAAAGTGCTTCATAAATCATAGTTTTTACTTGCCAGGACAATCCTCCCTGATTCATGATATTGCCTAAATAATCCTCATGAATTTCCAGCCCATGATCAATAAAATATTGAGCAGCTTGTATGCCTACATGGGTAGATGGGTTTACCAAAGCCTTAGATGCAAGTGCAAAAGCTTTACCATTAGGATAAAACTGCAAACCTTTAACGATGGCAATTTGCACCCTCAGATCTAAACCTCGTCTGTACAATTCTTCCAATTCGCTAAGTACTGCAGGACTTCCAATTCTAGCAAACGCTTGAATAATACACAATCGGGTGTCAGCGTCTTTTTCTTCGTAGGCCGCTTTTTTTAATTCGTTAAAATAGGCTTTGGTGTCGTGTTCTTTAAATCTCATCAAGGAATGAGCAGCCCAAAGTCTGGACAAAGGATCATAATCTTTATTGGTGGCGATGTCCACAATTCGTAAAGTAGATTCAGGACAAAATTTTCCACGCAATCCATACCTGAACCAAGCCAATACCTGTCCTTGCACATATTCAATATTGTCTGAACTATAGGTTTTTATTCCGCAAATCATTTTTAGGGTTGAATCTTGGCCACATCTACCCAATGCCTCAAGAATCATGGCATTGGTTTTATTAAAGTCTCCCGTGGAATCCACCGCTCTAAATGCTTTAATAAGATTGGATTCTGAACTGGAATGACCAATCAAACCCAAACTAAAGATGGCTTCTTGCTTGACAGACTCGACAGGATCATTTAACAAAGGCCACAATGATTGGACATAATTTGAGTCCTTACATACACCCAATGCCCGGGCAGCCAACATTCGCTTAAAAGCTTTAGGTTCAGAAAGCATGAGCGCTAAAGAATCTTTTTCTCTTCGATCCTGCCACTCTAAAATTTGTATGACTTCCGGGTTATCCAACTGATAGTCAATATTAGACAAATCCACTGCCTCGGGAGGAACACAAGATATCGAGGTTCCAATTCCTAAACTTAAAATTAAAATATACCGCAACATCAATCCTATTGGTCTATTTGTTTTTCCAGGATGATATGATGGTGTTAATAGAATTTCTGTAGTTTTTGAAGATAATGAATATTCAATGATTAATCTTCAGGTAAATTGTCTTCGACAGGTGTACTTTCTTCATCGTCAAAACTTGGCATTGGTCGAGACATTTCATGAGCCGGAGGCATTGGTTTTTCCCTTTCCTTTGCTGCAACACTTTTGGTGGCATGAGGAACCAAAAGTAATCGTTGACGATCAATCAATTCTCCGGTCACGGAGCATATTCCGTAGGACTTGTTTTTTATTCTTACCAAAGCCATTTCCAGATTCTGAACAAACTGTCTCTGCCTTTCAGCCATTTTAGTCAAAAATTCAATTTCAGTATGAATCGAACTGTCATCAAACCAATCACCACCTTGCTCATCAGACATGTTTTCTCTCAGTTCCATCATCTGTTGTTCCAAGCCAGTTAACTCAGCTTTGGCAGCTTCAAGCTTCTCATCTATGATAACTTTAAATGCGACTAGTTCTTCATCTGAATACCTGGCTTTCATATTTTGTTAATTTGACCGCAAAATTAATACCCTATACGGCTTTGGACCTTTATTTTTTATTAAATTATCAAATGTTTGCATATAATAAATTATAACACAAACAAAATCAGTAAGATATAATAATTATTAAGATATTGTTTGGAGCAATATAACTGAAATTAGACCTTGTCTTTTAGCATTTTGAGCATATCAGAAGTCATAGCTGCCAAATCGTATTGCGGTTTCCAGTCCCAATCATCCTTAGCTTCTTGATCATTTATGGATTCTGTCCAGGACTCTGCTATGTTTTGTCTAAAGTCTGGATTGTATTCAATTTTAAAATCCGGAATGTGCTTTTTGATTTCTTCGGCAATTTCTTTAGGCGTAAAACTCATACCAACCAAATTGTAACCGGATCTCAAACGCAATCTTTTACCATCAGCTTCCATGAGTTCGATGGTTGCCCTGATGACATCATCCATATAAATCATTGGCAACCTTGTGTTTTCTTTTAGAAAACAGTTGTAGGATTTTGATTTTAGGGCTCCATGAAAAATTTCTACCGCATAATCGGTGGTCCCTCCCTCGGGAAGAGACTGCCAACCGATGACGCCCGGATATCGAATGGATCTAACATCAAGTCCAAACCTTTTGTGGTAATATTCACACCACATCTCTCCGGTTATTTTGGAAATTCCATAAACCGTGGTGGGCATAAAAGAGCCAAACTGAGGAGTGCGTACTTTGGGGGTGCTAGGGCCATATATGGCTATCGAACTAGGGAAAAATATTTTTTTAATCTTTTTTTCAACACCCAATTCCAAGACATTCAAAAGACCTTGCATATTAATTTGCCATGTGAGTAATGGGTTTTTCTCGCCACTTGCGGAAAGGATGGCGGCTAAATGATAGATTTGATCTACACCATGATCATCGATCACTTTGGCAATGGAGTCCTTGTCCAGTACATCCAGCTTTAGAAAAATCCCTTCAGGACTAATGGGTTGTCGTATGTCAGAACAAATAATCTGATCACGACCATACTTCATTCTTAAAGCTCCGGCAAGAACAGTTCCTATTTGACCGTTCGATCCCAACATCAATATTTTTCCCATGCAGTCTAATTATTTGACCGCAAATAAAAGGAAAATTTGCTGTTTATACTGAAATATAATGAATGCGAAAAGTAGAATTTATTTTAATTTCAAACTTCCTACACCAACTTTATAGCCCTTGTTATAAACTTCTACCTGATAAACTCCTTTTTGGAATCCACCGGGATTGCTAAACTTACCGCAACCTTCTTGTTCATTGTTATTGTATTGCACATTGGCAATCGTGCTATATTTGACAGTTTCTTTGGTAGCCAAATTTTTTATAACACCGGAACCGGAAGATTCTATGGTTTGAGTTTCACCGATTGGATTGATAATTCTGATATAAAATGTTTCAGTGCCACTGTCCGCATTTGCGTTTTTTGTGGTTTTAAAACACACCTGAATAAAATCAATTTCAGATGCATTGGATTTTTCACGTGGTTTTTTACCATCCCTGGATTGAAATCCATCTACTTGAATTTTTTGAAGATTAATAGCGCCCGCTTTATTGACTCTTGCACTTAGCGCCTCTTTTTCTGAACTGATATTTTCTTTTTCAGAAATTAAAGTTGACTTGATATTTTCCAATTCTCTTTTCTCCTGCTCCTTTGTCTGCACATCTTTGCTCAGTTGTTCTTTGTCTGCACTAAGTTGCACATTGGAAGTTGAAAGCTCCTGATTTTCATTTTTCAAACGGTTTATCTCAGTCACATATTCATTGAGTTTATTTTTCATATTGGCCATTTCATCTTTGGCTTTTCTCAAGTTTTTACTGTCGACCAACAATAAACTAATTTTGTCTTTCTGAAGTCTAATTTCTTCTTTCTGAACTTCAATGCTGCGATTTAATTCTTCATTGTCCGTTTTCATCGTATTCAATTCCGCAACAGATTCTTGATATTGTTTTTCAAGTTCTGCTTTTGCTTTATCCAATTCTACGATTTCCGTTTCTTTGGTCATATTGTCTTTTTGGAGACTGCGATTATTGACAAATTGATAGACGTTGGCCCCTAATAAGGCTAAAATCGCTACAAGCACAGCTGCTTTTAGATTTTGATTGGATCTTTGATTTGACGTATTCATATTCATTTTTGTTTTTTAACGTGTAAATTTAACTTATTTTTGCATTATAAAGCCTGATTAACAAAATATTTAGCACCATATGTCAGATTACCGCAAAATCTTATTCCTTGATATTGAGACCGTCACAGGTTTTTCCGATTATCAACAATTGGATACAAAATGGCAAGAATTATGGGTGGCTAAGTCGAAATTTTATGCTCAGCAGCATATTGAATTGACTGAAGCACAAATCTACGAAGACAGAGCAGGGATTTTTGCAGAATTCGGCAAGATTGTGTGTATCAGCGTGGGCACTTTGCATAACGAAGGAATTCGGTTAAAAAGTATATTGGGTGAAGAATCGGCCATTTTACAAGAATTCTTCGAATTGGTCAATGCTCATTTCAATGACCCTCAAAAGCATGGATTTTGTGGACACAACATTAGGGAATTCGATCTGCCTTATATATGCAGGAGGGCTGTCATTCATCAAATACCCATTCCCCAGATACTCCAATTGTCTGGTAGAAAACCCTGGGAAACCACATATGTGATTGATACCTTAGAAATGTGGAAATTTGGCGACATGAAGAATTTTACTTCCTTGGATCTATTGGCTGCCTGCCTCCAGTTACCCAGTTCCAAATCAGACATCAGTGGCAAAGACGTCAGTAGGGTCTTTTGGAGAGAGAATGACATTCAAAGAATTTCTAAATATTGTATGAGCGATGTGGCCTTGACAGCCAATGTTTATTTACGGCTTTCCGGAAAGAATCCGATCCCAGCTGAAAAAATTGAATATGTAGGTCTCTGAAATTTCACTTTTTAATATTGAGTTGTTCTAACTTTCTTTCGATTTTATTTTCTCCTAATAATTCTATTAGAATGTATTTTACCAAATCTCTACGGTTCATGGGAAATAAGTGCAGGATGTCTGAGCTATGACAAGATTTTCGAAGCGCTATTTCGCGCATTATTTTTTCCTTCATGCTTTGCCGAAGTTTACCGGGATCGTTATATGATTTTTTAGCCAAGCAATTATCACAGATCCCACAATCAATGGTTTTGCTTTCACCAAAATACTTTAGGATAAAAGTTTGCCTGCACTCTTTTGTTTCAATCCATTTCAACATTTCCAGGCATTTGCTGAGCATTCTTTCACGGTATAATTTCAAGCCTGATAAATTAAGTGCTAATTCAAGATTGGATAAAATGACCAGGGATTGATCATCCGAGGCGGGCTGATAATGGATAAATCCTAATTGATTCAACTCCTCAAAAAATTGGTGTAAGTCGATTTGCCCAATACCAACGGTATTGGCTATAAACTCATCATTTAATTTGGTGGCCACATCTGTAATTCCTTCATGGGTTCTCAATATTAATTTTAGCCAATTTATTTTTTCCGGACTCCCTCTTTTTTCAAAATGACTGTAAATAGATTCAGTCGAAGCTAAAATCTGGATCTTTGATCGCGTCATCAAACCTTCACCTAAGGATATCTGTCCATCTATTCCCAAACATTTCAGACAGGCATAAACAATGCTGGGTTCAAATTTAAAATTTTGTGAAAATAGTTTGAAATCAAAGCTGTGAATACTTCTATTTTCATTATTTTTAAATAAGTTCTTTAAGGAATTCCAAACCTGATTGATCAATTCATCCGGAGGAAAGCTTGATTTTAATTTTTGAATTAAATTCTTTGAATCTTTTGCATTGTATAACACAACCGCCCAAGAACGATCTCCTCCTCGTCCAGCTCTACCGGCCTCTTGAAAATACTCTTCCAGCTGACTAGGTAGATCCAGGTGTACCACTAAACCGACATCGGACTTGTCAACGCCCATACCAAAAGCATTGGTACAACAAATGATTCTCGTTTGATCAATGAGCCAGGCTCTAAATTTTTCTGCTCTTTCTATTGCACTTAATCCCGCATGATAATGGTCTGCGGAATGATGATGTTCTTGCAAAAAACGGGCAGTAGAAACGGTCTGTCTTCTATTTCGAACATAGATTAATGCAGGTTTTTTAATTTTATCTAGGATGTGGAGTAAACTGTGAGATTTATTTTCAGTAGAGATTACAGAGATTGAAATATTTTCACGTTTAAAAGAGGATTGAAAAACTTGTACATCTTTCATTTTTAAATGTGTAATGATGTCCTCTCTTACTTGCTTTGTTGCAGTTGCTGTCAATGCAATAACAGGCACATTTATTTTTTCCAAGAACTCGTAGATTTTTAAATAGGCCGGCCTAAAATCAAATCCCCATTGTGAGATGCAATGGGCCTCATCCACTGCCACAAAGCTCCATGGAATTTGGGTCAACCATGATTTGGAAAAAAGCAATTTCTCAGGACTGAGGTAAAGAATTTTTATTTTACCAGCCAATAATTTATGTTGAATTTCCTGACTTTCTTGCATACTGTATCCTGAATGCATCATGGCGGCAGGAATACCTCTTTTCAGCAATGCCTCGGTTTGATCTTGCATCAGCGCAATTAATGGAGATACTACCAAACATACACCTTCCAAACACAAAGCAGGTACTTGATAGCACAAAGATTTACCGCCACCGGTGGGCATCAATGCCAATGTATTTTTTCCGGAAAGAATCGAAAGAATGATTTTTTCCTGATCCTGTCTAAATGTATCGTAAGCCCAATATTTTTTAAGAATTTCGTGAGGCTTAGACATGGAATGAACGACTTAAAATTTAGGGCAACGCAATTTACGCGTACGCTTGGGGGTATTAACAGGATTCAATAAAGATATTTGTTGAGTCCAGTGGTAAACGAAATGAATGCTAAAAGTTTGGAACCAATCATTGTCTTTGGAATTTCCTCGCTGAGTATTGGCAGTTACGTTTTGTGGATTTCCCAATTCTGCAGCTGTTCTTCCATTCCAAAACAACAATTCATCATAGGATACATACTTTCCGGATAAATCATCCAAATAATCAGTTTGGGTCTTTCTCCATTTTAATTCAAGTCCAATACTTATTCTATGGCTCAAAGGATATTCTAAGCCTACACCAAAAGTCATAGCATGAGAAAATAAGGAATACTTCTGGGCATATCCCGGCATACCCTGACCTTCTGTTCCCAATTCTGAAAGATTGACCCAATTTCCTTCAAATTTGGTTTTGGGATTAAATTTAAAAAAACTTAAACCCAAAGACAGGTAAGGATTTAATAGATAATGACTTTGGATCATAGACCACAAATGTAAATCGACACCTACATCGATGTTGTGAATCGTGGATTTGAAATTAAAATTTCTTTGCTTTTTCCAATCTTGGGAAGACAGTGCGTCATCGGCCTGGAGGCTCAACAGCCAGTATTGAAGCTTAAAATCCACAATGGGATTTAATTGTAAATTGTAAAGAAGCCCTACGGTCGGTTTAGTTTGGGAAAAACTTGATTTCCAGTTTTCGGTCAGGTCTCCGGCATAATTGGCTCCTCCCATCATTACTCCAACGCCCATTTGTTGGGCCATTGAAAAATGGATGAAAAGAAAGGGCAATACAAAACGAATAATCGGTTTAAAAAAGCTATGAATCATTGTAAATCAGGTATATATAAATTATATTAGTTGCAAATATATAAAATATTACAGAAATGAATGTATTTCTAAATTTTTGTGTCAAGTTGAAACCAGTTTGAGATCATTTTTTATCAACAATTTTGATTTTTACGTTTAGGCGAGGTTCTGATAAGCTTTTCAAATATAAATTGTTAAAATGAATATGTATAATACGTTATAATATAATATTTAAAACATGTTAAAAAGATTTAATATGATAAAATTTTAATCTGTGAAAGCAAACAACCAACATTTATATACCAGAGACGTTGTTGAGTGGTAAATCATCTAAAATTATTTTCATGAAATTTGTAATTCACATCTTCGCTTTTCTCATTTTTGTATTCAATGTAGAAAATACATTTGCACAAGCCAGCGTCCCAAAAAATTGGTTTAACTTAGACCCGCAAGCAGATGGCTTTAATGGAGTATCCTCTGACAAAGCACACAAGGAACTTTTGACGGGTAGAGTTTCTAAGCAGGTTATTGTGGCCATATTAGATTCAGGGGTGGAAGTCGATCACGATGACCTAAAATCGGTGATGTGGATCAATCCCGGGGAAATTGCAAACAATGGTATAGACGATGATAAAAATGGATACATCGACGATATCCATGGATGGAATTTTATTGGTGGAGCAAACGGAAACGTAGGTGCTGACACTTATGAAACCACACGCCTTTACGCTCAGATGAGATATAAATATGATAATGCAGATCCTGATAAACTCAATAAAACACAGAAAAAGGAATTCATTGAGTATCTAAAACTAAAAAATGATGTAGAGAGCAGAAGGACAAGCGCTAAAGGCAATCTGGATGCCATCATGGCTACCCAGAATCAGGTGATGGCTGGTATAGATGCAGTGGTCGAAGCGCTCGGAAAAAAACCTCTCACCATGGAGAACCTCGATATGATTGAAGAAAATGATTCAAAAAAATTATCGATGGGTGTGGCCATTGCAAAAAATATTATTACCCAGGATCCTGATCTCAAAACCGGAGCTGACCTAAAATCTTTTATCACCAAAGAATACAGCGATGGAATAGATCATTTTACGAAAGAATTGGAGTACAATTTTAATCCAGATTTCGACAGCCGCAAAATCGTTGGTGACCAATATTCCAATGTAGATGAAAAATACTATGGCAACAATGACTTTGAAGGACCTGAAGCATCTCACGGAACCCACGTTGCAGGTTGTGTAGCGGCAGCAAGAGGAAATGGAGTTGGAATGGATGGTGTAGCCACCAATGTACGCATCATGAGTGTGCGTTGTGTTCCAGACGGAGATGAGAGAGACAAAGATGTGGCCAATGCCATTCGCTATGCGGTGGACAACGGAGCATCTGTCATCAACATGAGTTTTGGAAAAGGCCATTCTCCACAAAAGGATGCGGTGGATGCTGCTGTAAAATATGCGGCTTCCAAAGATGTATTGATCGTACATGCTGCTGGTAATGGATCAGCAGATATTGACAAGGTGGATAATTTTCCAAATAAATATTATAAAAAGAAAAAATTTCTAAGTTCCAATAAAGCCAAAAACTGGCTAGAGATTGGGGCACTCTCACATGAAAAAGGCAGTGGAATGATTGCCGGTTTTTCCAATTATGGAAAAAAGAATGTGGATTTTTTCTCTCCCGGAATGTTGATTTATTCCACCGTTCCGGACAATGGATACCAAAATCTTCAAGGCACTTCCATGGCAGCTCCGATTGCAGCAGGAGTAGCAGCCATGATTCGCAGTCATTTTCCAACCTTAACCGCAGAACAAGTCGCGGATGTGATGAGAAAATCGGTTGTAAAATCGGACATTGCAGTCAAGGTTCCTGGTAAAGAAGGCGGTTCTAAAAAATTATCAGAATTGTGTTCTACAGGTGGTTATGTAAATGCTTATCAAGCTGTAATGTTGGCTTCTAAGACCAAAGGCAAAAAGAAAGTAAAAGGATGGTCTGATCCAGGACCCATCGTGCCAGGGGATGGTACTCCAAGGACTTAATTAGTTTTAAGTTAATAAGTTTTAAGTTGCGATTTGCGATTTCATGAATTCCGTTGACAGGTTTGTTATAACTTGTAACCAACTGTTTTAAATAAACGAAGATAATCTCACCACAGTTGAAGTTAACTGCATTGTTTATGAGGCCATAGGTATTAGTGATTTTAGTTAAACCAATACGCAACTTCCGCATTTTAGTTCGCTAAAAGTGTACCTTCGATTTTCAATTTGACTGATTAATTATTCTTCTATATGCCCTATGTGTAATCTTTATGCTCTATGTGGTAAGGAAATCACTCATTTTCAAATTTTCAAATTTCCATGGCGTCGACTAAGAAGAAAAGTTTAACATTTCAAATTTTGTTGTAAAAAATTAATAAACCTTTGTTTCCTCAAGATCCAATTCTTTCTTCACCAAGATACCACACTGGGGCCTGCGTTGGTTGTTATAACAAGGTTCGGTTCCCAAGTTGACTGGTCTATTGGCATATCAAATAGAAAATCTTTTAACATTAATTCGAGAAAGTCTGTCCAACGTTTGTTTGCTATCGCACCATTCCTTCACTAACTCGCTCTAGCTCGGCATTTTGAATGTTTTGCTACATCGCTTTTCCTTCATCCTCCATTTTCAAGTATTTCAATATTAATTTTCCAATTCTTCCAATCCTCATTTGATTAATAGACTAATTGGCTCATTGACTAATTTTCCCATCTCATATTAATCCTTTCAAATGGTTTAAATCAAGGTAGTATTGCAAGAATCTGTGACATTGGTTACACAAGGTAGACTCAAACCAGCGGGAACTAAACCATTGTCCTTGGTTTTTGCTTATATTTTATCAACTTTGCGGCAATCCAGATAAACAGCATGGCTTCAAAAATAAACAAGGGCATTTTAAAAAAGGCGTTTTCCCTTATGGCTACTGCCAAAGCCATGACCGAAATCTACGAGGGCAATTTTAAAATGGTGTCCAAATACGTGCACGCCACTTCCAGGGGACACGAAGCCATACAGATCGCTTTGGGGATGCAACTTACACCTCAGGATTATCTATCCGCCTACTACAGGGATGACGCTATGTTGCTTTCCATTGGAATGCGACCTTATGAATTGATGCTTCAACTAATGGCGAAAAAAGATGATCCTTTTTCCGGTGGGAGGACCTATTATTCACATCCTAGCCTCAAAGATCCTGATAAACCAAAAATACCACATCAATCTTCTGCAACAGGCATGCAAGCCATTCCTACGACGGGAATTGCTCTTGGATTGTGGTATCAGGAAAAAATGAATTTTCAAAAATCAAACAAAGAGATGCCACTTGTGGTATGTTCTTTGGGTGATGCCTCCATTACCGAAGGCGAGGTGGCGGAAGCACTACACATGGCATCCCTCAAATCGCTTCCCATCCTTTATCTGGTTCAAGACAATGAATGGGATATTTCTGCACACAGTTCGGAGATCAGAAAAGGAGATGCCATGGATTTTGGAAAAGGTTTTCCGGGTTTGCAATTGGAATCCATCGATGGTACCGACTTTGATACAGCTTATCAGACCATTGATAAAATCTTCAAAGACATCCGAAAAAACAGAAGACCCTGGCTTTTACATGCCAAAGTTCCCTTGCTGAACCACCACACCTCTGGGGTTAGGAAGGAATGGTATCGCGATGATCTTGAATCAGCAGGTAAAATGGATCCTTATCCAAAATTAAAAAATCTACTTTTAAATCAGGGTTTTGAACCCTCTGAAATAGAACAAATAGAAAAAGAATCATTGGATCTGGTGGCGTTAGATTTTGTCCTAGCAAACCAAGCCGATGACCCACAACCCAAAGACCTTTATCTTCATGATTTTGCACCCACGCCCGTGTTGGAAGAGCTTGGACAACGACGCCCTGAATCAGGTTCCGAAAAAGTCATGGTGGATTGTGCCTTGTTTGCAGTGGAAGAGTTGATGCGTAAACATCCGGAATGTCTGTTGTATGGTCAGGATGTGGGCAGAAGACTTGGAGGAGTATTTAGAGAAGCCGCCACACTAGCTGATAAATTTGGTGACCACCGGGTGTTTAATACTCCAATACAGGAAGCTTTTATCGTGGGATCTACGGTTGGAATGTCAGCGGTAGGGCTTAAACCAATTGTGGAAGTTCAATTTGCAGATTACATATGGCCGGGTCTCAACCAGTTGTTTACAGAAGTGGCAAGATCTTGTTTTTTAACCATGGGAAAATATCCGGTGAGCATGATTTTAAGAGTGCCGATCGGTGCCTATGGCAGCGGTGGTCCGTACCATTCGTCTTGTGTGGAATCTGTCGTGGCCAATATCAAAGGAGTCAAAATAGCCTTTCCTTCCAATGGTGCGGATCTGAAAGGTTTGATGAAAGCGGCTTATTATGACCCTAACCCGGTCGTCATTTTTGAACACAAAGGACTTTACTGGTCCAAGGTGCCCGGTACCGATGCAGCCAAAGTCATTATGCCGGATGAAGATTATATTTTACCATTAGGTAAAGCCAATTTGGTTTTAGAAGCTGAAGCCGAGCAAATAGAAAATGGAAATGCCATTTGTGTGGTCACCTATGGCATGGGCGTACACTGGGCTTTAAATGCTGCTAAAAATTTTAATGGCCTGGTGAGTATTTTAGATTTAAGAACCTTGGTTCCCTTAGACACCGAACAAATATATGAACAGGTTAAAAAGCATCATCGCTGTATAGTGTTGACGGAAGAAACGATCGAAAATAGTTTTGCACAAGCTTTGGCCGGTAGGATAGGGGAGTTTTGTTTTGAGTATTTAGACGCTCCTGTAAAAAGCATGGGCTCTGCCAATTTGCCCGCAGTTCCACTCAATACCATTCTTGAGCAGGAGATGATTCCAAATGCAGATAAGTTGAGCAAACTTATTACAGAAATTCTAAATTATTAAAACCGATCAATGAATCAATATTGGGATCTTATCCAACAATCGTATCAGGGTTATTGGAATTATCTGATTTCAGAAATGGCATGGAACCACCCTTACAAACCCTGGTATGAAAATTATTTTTATGCCTTGATTTTATTGTCCGTTTTGGTATGGACGGTTGAAATAATTTTTCCTTGGAGAAGGAATCAGGCCATTTTTAGGAAAAGACTTTTGGTTGGATGGATTTTATATGTTCTTTAATTTTTTTCTTTTTTCATTGGTAGCTTACAATGCTTTGTCCAATGTAGCGGTGGATCTTTTTAATCAGTTTTTAGGACTTTTTGGAATCAACAATTTGGTGGCCATACAATTGGGCTCCTTGCCTAAATGGACCCAATTAATGATCATGTTTGTGATTGCGGATTTTATTCAATGGAATGTACACAGGATGCTCCATCGCGTATCATGGATGTGGGAATTTCACAAGGTGCATCACAGCGTGGAACAGATGGGATTTGCAGCCCATTTGCGGTTTCATTTTATGGAAACGATCATTTATAAAACCTGTCAATACATTCCTTTGGCCATGTTGGGTTTTGGAATACAGGATTTTTTCATCATCCATTTTATTGCCTTGTTGATCGGGCATATCAATCACGCCAACTTAAATGTGACTTACGGTCCGTTTAAATATCTTCTCAACAATCCGGTCATGCACATTTGGCACCATGCCAAGGATTTGCCTTCAGAAAAAAGATATGGTGTCAATTTTGGATTGAGTCTGAGTATTTGGGATTATTTATTTAAAACCGATTACATTCCTTCCGATGGAAGAGACATTGCTCTGGGTTTTGAAAAAATTGAAAAATATCCTACTGGATTTTGGAGCCATATTTTGGCACCATTTAAAAAATCAACATGAAAGAACAACCAAATTATTTATTATTGGCTTTATTCGCCAGCCTTACACTGGGTTTAGCACCCTTTTATCCGGAACCACATATTGTTGGCAAAATTCGGTGGGTCATAGGCGGAGCAAATGGGATGTCAGCAATGGATTGGTTGGATCTATGTTGGCACGGAGCGCCTTGGGTCATTTTGATTGTTTTGCTGATCAGAAAAATGATGAAGCCTAAGGTCCTTTAATATAATTATAAATTTACTAGAATTTTTACGAATTTTATTCATCACATTCATCTGTGTCCATCCATGGAATCTGTGAGAAAAACATTTGTATTATCGAATTCTAGAAAATTTTAATTTTGGTATATTTTTAAACCAAGTTTGGTTTTAAAATTTTCTGCGATGTCTTTGGCGACCAATTGCAATTCTTTATTGTTTTTTTGGTTAAAGATTGGTTTTCTTTTTTCTAGAAACGCACTCACGCCTTCTAAATAATCATCCGATTCACCGGCAAGACATTTTAACTCATCCTCTAATTGAGTTTGGTTTTCCAAATCATTTCCCATTGATTGGGTCAAAGCCATTTTAGTATATTGTAATGACAGGGAAGGGAGCTGACAAAGTTGCATTGCAATGGAATGGACTTCAGTTTCAAAGAGATCATCTTTCACCACTGCATAAATCATGCCCATTTTTTCAGCATCTGTGGCGCTTATTTTATTTCCCAACAATAAGTGGCCCATGGACTTTTGCATACCTATCAAACGAGGTAAAAAATAGGTGCTTCCACTACCCGGTGTTAGTCCGATTTTAGAAAAAGCCTGAATAAAAAAAGCAGATTCTGAAGCAACAATTAAATCACAAGCCAAAGCGAAAACTGCACCCGCACCGGCTGCAACTCCATTGACAGCTGCAATGACCGGTTTTCCCATGGATTTAATTTTGGATACAATGGGATTGTGATTTTGTGTGAGAACTTTTCTAATGCTAGGAGCTTCATCGCAAATCATTTCACCTAAATCTTGACCTGCACAAAATGATTTTCCACTACCTGTAAGAATGACAACTCGCACATCAGGATCCTCATCAGCCAAATCTAAATATTGTTGTATTTGTAATGCCATTTCAGTATTGATACTGTTATGGTTTTCTGGATTACATAATTGGATGGTGGCAATTTCTTTGGATTTTGAATACAGAATTGTTTTTTTCATTATTACTTTTTTGATGGCACAAAGCTAGCATGGGTATGAACCATTCTGCATTACACAAATTGTAAAAAAGCATCAAAAAGTATAAAAGTGAACTTTCTAAGTGGAATTAATTTGCATGAATTTGGGAGGAATCCATTTGAAGATTTACCAAATTCTTATAAATCCCATCTTGAATATTAATCAAAAGCTGGTGATTTCCTGACTCTGCTATCTTTCCATCTTTTAAAACATAAATGCGATCTGCATCCCGGATGGTGGATAATCTATGAGCAATAATAATGGACGTTCTGTTCCTCATTAATTTTTCAAGCGCATCCTGCACCAATTTTTCTGATTCAGAATCTAAGGATGAAGTAGCTTCGTCCAATATTAATATAGAAGGATCTCGCAAAATCGCTCTGGCAATGGCAATGCGCTGTTTCTGGCCACCACTCAACTTGATGCCCCTTTCACCAACCACCGTATCAAAGCCATCTGGAAATCCTTGAATAAATTCAATGGAATTGGATTTTTCTGCGGCATCTAACAATTCAGATTCTGAAGCTTCAGGCTTACCATACATGATGTTTTCTCTGATGGTGCCACCAAATAAAATGACATCTTGTGGTACAATGGCAATGTTTCGACGGAAGCTCCAAAGATCATATTCATGGACATTTTTACCATCCACCAAAATTTCTCCCTGATTTGTGTCGTAAAACCTCATCACCAGTTGGGCTATGGTCGATTTACCTGCGCCACTTTGGCCTACCAGTGCAATGCGTTCTCCTTTATTGACTACAAAACTGATGTCATTTAATACTTTGACATCATTTCTGGATGGATATGAAAAATGTACATTTTTAAACTCAACTTTGCCCTCAAGTTTAATATAATGGTCTTCCTGATATTGATCAATGTCGATTTCATCATTTCTGTCCAGGATGTCTTGAATTCGCTCGGTGGCGCCTATGGATCCTGCCAAGGTGGAATATAAATTTCCAATTCCGGCGATGGCTCCACCTATAATTCCGGTATAAATTATAAATGAAAATAAATCTCCTGCTTCCATTTCACCGGATTGAACTAATAAAGCACCCCTCCATAAAATAAAAAATAAACCACCAAATAAAACCGTGATGATAAAAATAAAAAAGAGTCCTCTCATTCGGGCATAATTCATGGAAATGCCAACCATTTGTTCGATGGACTTACCAAAGCGTTTCGTTTCATATAACTCATTTGTAAATGCTTTGACGATGGAAAAAGCCTGAAAACTTTCTTCCACGATGATGTTGGTTTCTGCCAGGGCGTCTTGTCTTTTCTTTGAAAGTGTTCGAATGTATTTTCCAAATAATACGGAACTCACCACGATCACAGGAAAGGTAAGTAACATAATAAGAGATAAATGGGGAGCAAGGTAAGCGATGATAAAAACTCCTAAAACCAATATGACGATTTGTCTTATAAATTCAGCAAGCGTAATGGAAAAAGCGTTTTGTAATTGTTCCACATCTGCGGTCAAGCGGCTGGTTAGTTCGCCGACTCTCTGACTTTCGAAAAAAACCAAATCCTGGCTGATGAGTTTTTGGTAAAGGGCTTTCCTCACATCCGCAATACCGTATTCTGAAACCCTTGCAAAATAGATGGTCCTAAAATAAGAGAGCAATCCCTGGATGACCAAAATTACTAAAAACAGAAGTCCAAAATCACCAACATCCAAGGACCATTTTCCCTTGCCTATGGCAGTGTTGGCCATTTCACCAGCGGCGGCAGGGAAGATCATAAACATAGAACTGGATATGACCAAACACAACATCCCCAGGATAAATGACCAGCGGTAAGGACGGATGAATCTAAAAATGCGGTATGCTTTTAAAAGCCCTTGCTTGTTGAGCTTTGGTTTTTCTGACATGTAGCTACGAACAATAAAAACCTGAAAGTGTTTTATTGTTCTTCAAGCAAAAAATCAAATGACCAACAAACAAATTGCAGGCCTTTTTAGTGAAATGGCTGGCCTCATGGAGCTGCACGGTGAAAACGAATTCAAGATAAAATCTTATGCCAATGCTTATTTAAACATTCGAAAACTGGATGCCGAACTTGAACTTTTAAGTCCTGAGGAATTACAAGCATTTAAAGGAGTAGGTAAAACCATTGCTGAAAAAATAATAGAGATTAGCCAGAAAGCTAGTTTTGCTGCTTTGGAAGAAATGAGAAGTAAAACGCCAGAGGGTGTTCGCCAAATGTTGGCAATCAAGGGAATTGGACCGAAGAAATTAATTTTTTTCTGGAAGGAGTTGGGAATTGAATCACCCGGCGAACTTTTATACGCTTGTAAGGAAAACAGGCTCATAGCGCATAAAGGCTTCGGACCTAAAATTCAAGAGGACTTGATAAAGGCTTTAGAATTTTATCAATCTCAAAGTCACTTGTTTCATCACTATCTACTGGAAACTGAAATACAAGAAATTTTACAAGAAGTTGGGCAATTAAATCCAAATATTCAGATCGAATTGACGGGTACAGCAAAACGTTGGGTACCCATATTGGAAAGTTTGGAATTTATAGTGTCTGGTCCAATTACAAATGTACCGGAGAATCTCAGTTTACAAACTTCGGATATTGAAAAGTCAAAGGGTTTGTGGAAGGGAAACATTCCTGTATATTTCTTTTACCAATCGTTTCCATTGTCCGCAAAGAATTCATTAATGTTAACAGGAGGATCAGAAGAATTTATTCATTTTATAAAACCGTATGATCGGCCTTTGGAAAATTCTGCTTCTGAAGAATTATTTTTTAAAGAAATTGGTCATCCTTTTGTTCCAGCAGAATGCAGGGACCTAAAAGAATTTGAGAATTTCGATCCCTCCAAATTAATTCGTGATGAGGATATAAAAGGTGTAGTTCACAATCATAGTACCTATAGTGATTGTGTATGTTCACTAAAGGAGATGGCCAAAGAATGTATCCGACTGGGCTATGAATATTTGGTGATTTCGGATCATTCCAAAACAGCAGGTTATGCCAATGGACTCAGTATCGAAAGGGTCGAAATGCAATGGAGAGAAATAGACCAGCTCAATATAGAGTTGGCCCCATTCAAAATTTACAAATCGATTGAATCAGATATTTTATCCGACGGCTCTTTGGATTATCCGGACGAAATTTTGGCTGGATTTGATCTAGTGATTGCTTCAATTCATAGCAATCTAAAAATGAATGAAGAAAAAGCGATGATGAGATTGTTGAATGCGGTGGCCAATCCATATACCAGAATATTGGGTCATCCGACAGGACGTTTGCTCTTGTCGCGACAAGGTTATCCGGTAGACCATATGCGTTTGATCGATGCCTGCGCCGATCATGATGTGGTCATTGAACTCAATGCCAATCCCATGAGATTGGATCTGGATTGGAATTGGATTGACTATGCCCAAAAGAAGGGGATTAAGATTGCCATAAATCCGGATGCACATAATCTGACCGGGATTCGGGATATAAAATATGGAGTTAGGGCAGCTAGAAAGGGTGGCCTACTACGAAATAATTGTTTGAATATTTTAAATAATGCAGAATTTAATGCATGGATTTTGACTAAAAAATAAACTTAAACAAACATTAACATCCTATTATGGAATAGATAAAGTAGGTTTACGTTATATAGATCTAATTTTACGTCTCATTTCTTTATTTAGTCAAAAAAGTAAACAGTATAAAACATGAAAAATCTATTCAATCTTTTTGCGATCTTGCTTCTTGTAGGTGTTGTTGCTTGCAAAAGCGATTCTAGTGCAAGTGCAAGCACAGATGCTGCTGCAGTTGATTCAACTGGAGCCACCATTGCCACCCCTGGCGATTTGAACAATCCTTCCGGAGAAGCGATGCCAGCAGCTCCAACGGGTCCTACGACCACCATTGAATACGAAGCAATGGTCCATGATTTCGGAGAAATTAAAGAAGGCGATATGGTAAAATATGCCTTTAAATTTAAAAATACAGGAAGCGAACCTTTGGTTATTTCTGATGCAAAAGGTAGCTGCGGTTGTACCGTTCCTGATTGGCCAAGAGAGCCAGTTGCTCCTGGTGCAACTGCTGAAATCAAAGTAGAATTTGATTCTAAAGGTAAAGGAACTGAAGATGGTTCTAAACAAACTAAAAGAGTAACAGTAACAGCAAACACCAATCCTGCTCAAACATATTTGACCATTTCCGGAGTTGTTAGAAAACCTGCCGCGAAATAATCTAAGATACTAGTAACAATACAACAGTTTAAAAATTCCCGGTTTGATTTTTCAGACCGGGATTTTTTTTTACATAGAGATCAAATAAAATTTTTTATATCTTTACCTTAGATTTTCGGAATAAACTACATTTTATTGGCAATTGATTGAGTCAAAAATTTGTCTTTTGGTTTAAGATAAGTATTTGAATTGGTTCTATTTATAATTTAAAATGTAAATTTATGTATTCCATGATTCTCTCCTTTTACAGTTTCTTATTTTTATGGGCTGGGGATGTTCCTTCTTCAAAACCCAATCCAAAGAAAGCTGCTCAAATTGAAGTTAGGGCACCCGATGACCTTGTCATCAGTTGTGAAAAAGGAATTGACCTAACTAAGTTGACCGATCCCACATTTTTAGATGCAGGACGTATTCATTTTGACAGTACTTTAGTAGATTCATTGGTCACGCAAGACAGGTTGTGTGCGGCTTATTGTGATCCTGATACAAAATCTCATTACCCTGGAACAGCAGGCGGAGGAGCAGCTGCTTTGGCTTGTTTGTATTTTTTGGAAAGGATGGACCCAAACAATCCTGATTCGATTTATAGTCTCAATTGGGGTTTGGAAGGCTTGATCACTGGTGTAGATTCATTTAGAATTAATACCATAGACCAAAGAGTTTGTGGGAAAGGACTTATTCTTCGCATCCTGACAGGATTTTTAGACCAAATATCTATTCGAGATACTCAAAGAATCTGGTTGGTGGATTGCAGTCCATTTTATATTAATGAACAGAACCGCTGTGATCCAAATGATGATTTAGTTTGGGAAGAACCATTCTGCGATAGCAATCATGTTTTTACCATTTATGGTTGCGGCCCTGGAAATGGGGGCGGTGGTTTTATATTTAAAAATACGGATTGTACTGACCTAGCTATTGAATACAGAGATGAAATAGCGGTTGGAATTCCCAATGTCTGTTTTAGGATTTTTCGGAGATGGATCATCATAGATTGGTGCGAATACGATCCATTTGTCAGCCCTACGATCGGTCGGACAGAATTTAATGTGACCATCGACGTGGTTGATACGGTCAGTGTAGATTCAATATTTGAGACAGAATCCTGCAGCTCCATTCCCAATTTTGAAAATGTGGAATGTCCTTCAATTACGAAACTAAAATGGAATGGAAATGATAATTGTAGTTCCAATCAATTTTTAATTTATTCCTATAAAATTGACTTGTTTAATGATAGTCTTGGACCGCTCAATCAATACGATGTAGTTACAGGTCCATCCAAATTCCAGGAATATAAAATTGGAGATAGCACAGATCAATTAAACCCATTCGCTTTTTTTCCAGCACATCCATTTGATGCATCCGGAGTTTATCCCATAGGAATTCATAGAATTGAAATTAGAGCAGAGGATGGTTGTGGAAATGTGAGCAACTCAACGCATTTTTTCGAATCAAAAGATTGCGAAGGTCCGGAAATATTGTGTAAAACCAATCCACAAGAATTTGAACTCGATCCAATTGGATTTATCCGCATTTTAGCAAGTCAACTCATTGATGGTATGACGGATAATTGCACGGAAACCGACTCGATAAGCTTGTATTTTGACAATGATCCATCAATTGGTTTTATTGAAATTTACTGTGGGGATTTAGGAGATTTTCGTCAATTTGAAAGGACAGTTTGGATTTATGCAGAAGACGATTGGGGAAATGTGGATAGCTGTCAAGTGACTTTAAAGGTAACTGATCCTGATGAAAATTGTATCATTAAGGACAGCGTATTAGTTTTGGTACAAACTATTCTCCAAAAACGACTGCATAATTACGAGATTACGCCATATTTTAATGGTTTCGCTGCCAACCCTATCCCAAGTGATTGTACAGACAGCGTGCAATTTACATTCTCTTTTCCCTGGCCGAAATACGATGGATTTGAAATACTAAAAGACGATGAGGATCTGAATGGCGTAGATGTGGCAGATATAATAATCATCCAGGATATAATTTTGAACAGACATCATAGAAGCCCTTATACTTTGTCACAGGCTGATGTAAATCTATCCGAGACTGTGACTATGGTTGATATCAAGGGTGTGATTGGAAAAATATTGGGTGCACAAACTACAAATTGGCGGATTACTGATACCTGGAGATTTTTGGATCCAATTGATAGTTTACCCAAGACTAAATTTCTTTGTGATGATGTATGTGAATTATTAGCTTTCAAGATGGCAGATATGAATCATTCAGCGCTCAGTTATTGTGGTGAAACTGAGGTGGAACCAGAACCTTGTCTAGATCTTAATTATCAGGATATAGAATTTGCACCAGATGAAGAGTTATTAATTCATTTCAAAAGCAGTAATTTTGAAGACATCCGTGGCTTTCAATTGGAATTTTTAATTGATACCAGCAAATTAGATGTATATGATGCTGAAGTTGGATCGCTCGATGAAACTCTTAATTACTTTACTTCGTTACCAACGACCAAATCATTGGTCTATTACAATGGTTCGCTAAATGGAGAAACTCATGTTTCTTCGGATATTTTATTTTCATTAAAAGCGAAATCAAAAACTTCTGGTAAGCTTAGTGATTGTATTTCTATTCACAGAGATCGAATTAATGCGGTCGCTTATGATAAAGATTTGAATGCATATAAATTCTGTGCTTCTGTCATTAGCGGCTATGATGATTTTGGATTCAATGCATTCGACTTTGAACTGAGACAGATCAATCAAGACCATATTTTATTATTGTACAGCGGTTCTGAGATGGCCATTAAAAACATTGACATTTTCGATCTGCAGGGTAAAAAGATCAATCTGCCTGTGGAAAAAAGAGAATCCAATCAATGGTTGTTGCGAACAGAATCTATTCCTTCTGGTTACTATCTGATTCGTGCATCAGGTTCAGAGGGAACAAAAGCAAAGGGATTTGTTAAATTCTAATTTTACAAAAAATGGTAGTAAAATAAAATAAAGTCAAAGTATTTTCAAAGCCCATTTAAAAAGTGGGCTTTGTTTTTTAGAAAAGTAATTCTATTTTACTTATCTGGATCGAAGTAATTGCTTTGTTCAATTTTATTGTTGAAATAACTCATAAAAAGAACCACATAAAGAAAAAACAAAATCGCCTGAAAACTAGATAAAACTTTTCCAAAAAGGGTCACAGGATAGTAATCTCCAAATCCAATGGTAGACCCTACCATAAAACTGTAATAAATGGGGTCAAACCAATGTGCAAATTCATGGTTTAAATAATGTCCATGGGCATATACAACCGCCAATGCCAATAAAATCTCCATGTAATTTAGAAATACCAAAATCATGGAACGGCTATAAGAAATAGGTTTAGAAAATGCGTCTGAAGCAAAAATGAGCGTTGGTACCTGTAATAAAGTTTCCATAGATAGATAAACTTGTAGATAAACCAATGCCTCTACATCTTGAAATCCAAAATATAAAATGCATATCGGTAAGACCAACTTTAAGATCACCATCAGGTCGACAGACAAGTCCTTATAATGAGGATGTATACTTTCTGCAAAATGTTTTATATAGATCCCTGGAAACAGAAAATGGCAACTTGCTAAGATTAGTCTTACAATTTTCTCAATACCAAAATCATTTTGATGGTCGTTGTTCCAAATGGATGAGACATTTTTTCTTCTTCTAGTTAAATGGTTAATGGAATTTTGATCAGGTGTAATATCACCTTGTTTTCCAAAAAAAAGTTTCTTGATGGTTTTTCGCACTTCTATAATTTAAACATACACTTAATATACATGTTGTCCTCCATTGATAGCATAATTGGCACCGGTGATATAAGCTGCTTTTTCAGAGGCGAGGAAAGATACCAAATAAGCGATTTCTTCTGTACCTCCTAATCTCCCCATTGGAATTTGTTCGACAATTTTATTTCTAACTTCTTCACGGATGGCCATGACCATGTCGGTACCGATATATCCAGGAGAAATGGTATTTACAGTGATTCCTTTTTTTGCAACTTCCATGGCAAGAGATTTTGTAAATCCATGCATGCCTGCTTTGGCTGCGGAATAATTTGTTTGCCCAAATTGTCCACGCTGCCCGTTGACCGATGAAATATTAATGATACGACCAAACTGATTGGTTATCATGGCTTCTATCACATGACGACAACAATAAAACACACTGTCCAGATTGGTGTGCATCACTTCTTCCCATTGTGACAAGGTCATTTTCCAAATGGGAGTGTCTCTTGTAATTCCAGCATTGTTGACCAATACCGAAATGGTGCCATAGTTTTCATTGATCTCTGTAACCATTCTTTTGACATCTTCAAAATCGGTCACATCACCTTTCGCAATTACAAAATCAAATCCTAAAGTCTTCTGTTCCTCTTGCCATGCTTTGCCCTTATCATCGTTGCGGTAATTGGCAATCACAAAGAAACCATCTTCGTGTAATTTGTGGCACATGGCCGTGCCTAGTCCGCCGGTTGCTCCGGTAACTAAAGCGATATTGTGATTGTTTTTTTCCATGGCTTTGGTTTTATTTCGTAAAAATAGGTATTAGTATTTAATCAATCGACATAAGCTTTTAATTATCTTAAATGACGATTTGATAGATGAAGGATTTTAAAATCTGCCAGCACAATTGCCGTCGCAGCTTCTACCACCACAGGCACTCTCAGCGCAAGACAAAGATCGTGTCGGCCGGTCACTTTTAATTTTTCAACTTGTTGGGTTTCATAATTAAAACTACTTTGTTCCTGAGGTGTGCTGGAAGTTGGTTTTACTGCTATTTTAAAATTTAATGGATTGCCATTGCTGATACCTCCATGGATTCCACCTGAATGGTTGGTTAAAGTTTGACCTTCTGCATTGATGATGGGGTCGTTGTTTTGAGAACCAAACATTTTGGAGGATAAAAATCCAGATCCAAATTCAATTCCTTTGATGGCAGGAATGGAGAAAATTAGATGGGAAAGTTGGGATTCCAATGAATCAAAAAATGGCTCACCAAAACCTATGGGTAAACCCTCCACATTGCATTCAATGATTCCACCAATGCTGTCTTGCTTTTCAATAGCCAATTGAATCGCTTTTTCAATATCACTTAGACCACCTGCTTCGATGAGTTTAGCTTGGATATTTATCCCGGGTATCATTTTTTTAGCTAAGACTCCGGCTGCTACTAAACAAAGCGTCAACCTACCAGAGAAATGACCTCCACCTCTGGGATCATTAAATCCCGCATATTTTTGCCGGGCTGTAAAATCAGCATGGCCCGGTCTTGGTTGATCAATGAACTTTTGATAATCGGAAGATTTGATATTCGAATTTTCAAACTCAATCAACAAAGGCGCACCAGTGGTGTAGCCATTGAACACTCCTGATTTAATAATGGGCAGGTCCGATTCTGTCCTCGAGGTCCTCCCTACACTTCCAGCTTTTCTGCGAAGTAAGTCTTTTTCAAAATCTTTTTCTGTCAATGGAATTCCAGGAAATATACCATCCATCAGCACTCCGACAGAGGGTCCATGGGATTCTCCAAAAATATGGATTCTAAAAATTCGTCCAAAACTATTCATGCAAATATTCTATTTCAAAAAATCGGCCAAACTCTGACCAAAATTGAGGATATGATTTTTTAACCACTTGATGATCTTCTATCCATAATTCTCCTGTTACTGTAACCAAAGGCGCCAAAGCCATGGCCATCCTATGATCTTGGTGAGTAAACAAAGTTATATCATTCCATTTTATCTTTTGACCAGATAGATGAATCTGCTCATCTTTAAAAGATAAATTGGCTCCAAGTTTATTCAGTTCCAATTCCAGCGCTTTAATACGATCTGTTTCTTTAATTTTTAATGTTTCCAAACCTTCAAAACTGCTCTTGATCTCAAGTCCCGCGCAGGTACAAACTAAGGTTTGGGCCAAATCCGGTTGTCCAATTAAATTAAAATGGGATGACTCTGGTATCTGTAAATTGACTCCATCACTGCTAATGAGTAAGCCATTTTCAACAAATTTTGATTCTACTCCCAAAGATTTAAACAAGTTAATCACAGCTCGATCCGGTTGGAAGGAATTTTCCAAAAGACCCTTTAAAAGCAAACGACTGGACCCTTTAGAAAGTGCTACACATTCAAACCAGTAAGATGCAGCACTGTAATCGCCACCAATTTGAATGCAGCCTGAGTACTGCCCGGGAAATATGCGAATGGTCCGGTCTTTTTTTTCAATTTGAATTCCTGCTTGCTCCATCATTTGAATGGTCAAGGTGGTATAATCTTCGGAAACCATGGGTCCTTGAATTTCTAAATTTAATCCTTCAGTTAGGTAAGGAGCAATCATAAAAAGAGCAGTCAAGAATTGACTACTCACATTGGCTTTCATAGTTAATGATCCTCCTTGAAGTCGTTTTCCTAGGATTTTAATTGGCGGGTAACCGATTTTATCCAAATACTGAATATCAGCTCCCAATTGTATTAAAGCAGCTACAAGCGGACCTATGGGTCTTTCCAGCAATCTTGGATGTCCGGTTAAAATCCATTCTCCTTCTTGAATGCTGCAGAAGGCGGTCATAAAACGCATGACAGTGCCGGCGTCCTGACAATCCATGAGCGAGGGCCTGTCCGTAAGTAATTGATTTAATAAAACAGAATCATTGGCTTCAGAGATCGCATTTGGAAAGCATTTTCCTTCTGAAAGCGCTTCTAGAATGAGAACCCTGTTGGTTTCACTTTTGGACATGGGCAAATCAACTTCGCCTTCTATTGATTTCTTATTTGATTTTATCCTGATCATGAACCCCCAAAATAAGGCAATCACCGGTCAGTCCAAAGAAAATATTTGAATTAGCATTTAATTTTTCAAAATTTATGAGGTTAAAATTTTGAATAATAAATTTTATATTATTGATTATTATTATTTTAAACATTATAAATTAATATAATATAAATTTTTAAAATGTTTTTCTGATATTTTTTAAAATAATTGAAAATAGAAGCAGCGAATTTTCACAATCTGGCGTCTAATCTAAGTAACCGGTTATTGAATTGGTGATTTGATTAGTGATGAATGAATTGAATTTCTTCTTTGCCTATTAATTACTTACAGGTAGTGATAGGTAAGGTTAGCTCCGGTACCCGGGTATCGGAGTTTTTCACTATAGATGATCCAAAATAGAATTGATTAAAGATTTATTTCTCATATTTTACCTACTACTGTCTAATTAAACTACCAGGCGAAAGAGCCAGGTAGTTTTTTTTTAATATTATAAATTTAATATTAAATAAATAATTAATATTTAAAAGTCATTATACAAGTAGTTTAAGATAAAATATGCGACTATTTGTGGAATCAGCGATTTTGCGTTCGTCGGTTAGATTTCTAGTTTGCCTTGGGTCTTTGTAGCTTTGCTGCCCAATTTTAAAAGATGGAACGCAATCATATCATAGGCTTTGTACTTATTTTCGCTGTGCTCTTTATGTGGAGTGAGTTTTTTTATAAACCCACAGTCGTAAAAAAGGCCCAGGAAAAAAAGATGGCCGACTCATTGGCCTTGGCAGAAAGCAAACAATTGGAAGCTGCAAAAACTGCGGAAATGCCAGTTTTGAAGGATAGTTTGAGTATTTCAGCCACAGATTCATCAGGAGGAGCTGAAATGCCAATCCAAGAAGAATTCTATTCTTTGAAAAACAAACTCTCTGAAATCACCATCAGCAATAAAGGGGCTAAAATTTCAAAAGTTCATGTATTCAATTACAAGAAAATCATCGTCAATGCAGCCGGCAATGAAGAAAAAACAGATCTATATCTTTTAGAAGATCCAAAAAATAAGTTTGAATACAGAATTGAAAGTCCACAAGGAAGCATCAATACCGGCCTCTTGTTTTACAAATTAGAAGAGCAATCAGAAAATCAAATTAGGCTCCGTGCGACTTTGCCTTCAGGAGGAAGTGTGGTGCAAACTTATCGTTTAAGACCTGATGATTACACCTTGGATTATACAGTCAGATTGGACGGAGTTTCTGCACAGAAGGACATCGTTTTGTACACTGAAAATTACCTGGACAAGATTGAAAAAAATTATGAATACGAAAGAGTTTTTACTTCTGTATACTATAAGGAAGTAAAAGAAAATGCGGATTACTGTTCATGTAGGTCAGACGATTTGCATGATTCAAAAGAGAAAGCAGTTCAGTGGATTTCGTATTCCAATCAGTTTTTTAATTCGACCATCATCCCATCTGCTCCATTTAATACAGCTCAGTTGGAAACAGTCATGCTTCAAGAAAATAGCGAGGATCTTAAGCTGCTAAAATCAACCGCATACATCTCTGCATCTTCCATGATCGGTAAGGATTTTGAAATGAAATATTACATTGGACCCAATGAATATGATCGTCTAGCGTCTTTTGAGAACCATTTGCAAGATATTATACCCTACGGTTGGTCAGTTTTTGGAACCATCAATCGCTACGTCATTTTGCCTTTGTTTAGTTTCCTGAATTCCTTTATGGGAAATATGGGGATCATTATTTTACTGATGACCTTTATTGTAAAGTTGGTTGTTTTTCCTTTGGCCTATAAGATGTTGCAATCGCAGGCCAAGATGACCGCGCTTAAGCCAGAAATTGACAAACTGAAAGCAAAAAACAAGGACGACTTGCAGCAACAACAGGTGGAGACCATGAAGTTGTACAATGAATTTGGTGTAAATCCACTAGGAGGATGTTTCCCATTGTTGTTACAAATGCCCATTTGGATTGCCTTGTATCGATTTTTTCCAGCCACTATTGAATTTCGACAGTCCGCATTTTTGTGGGCCACGGATTTAACGTCTTACGATGAATTTCTCAAACTGCCATTCACCATTCCTTTCTTTGGAGACACGCTCAGTTTGTTTGCCTTTTTATGGGTGATTTCTACCATCGTCTTTACGTATTATTCATCCAAGTCGATGGACCTTTCGGCCAATCCAGCCATGCTTTATATGCAATACCTGATGCCTTTGTTGTTTTGGTTTATGTTTAATAAAACTGCTGCTGGTCTAACCTGCTATATGTTTTTTAGCAATATTTTAAATATCGCTCAAACAATAATTGGGAAGAATTATCTTTTTGATCATAATAAGATTCGTGAGAAATTAGAGTTTAATAAATCAAAACCCAAGAAGAAGGGTGGATTCCAAGAAAAATTGCAAGAAATGATTAAAGAGAAGCAAAAACTTGAAATTGAAAAAGCTAAAAATCAAAAAAAGAAATAATGTTACGTTTTGCCTTTCTTATTTTTATAGGTCTGCTTTTAACTTCAGCTTGCCACCGCAAGAATAGTCAAAGAATGAATCATGACAATGGTTCGGTCGATCTTGATAATCAGGTTGGCAATACCAATCCTGATCCATTGCCTCGTTTTATTACATGGATTGGATTTAAAGATACTTTGACGGAACGATTGGACACCTTGTTGTTTATGAATAGGACTGCGTGTTTTGGATTTTGTCCCACCTTTGATTTTACCCTTTTTAGCAATGGCGTTGTCTTGTACAATGGCATTCAACATACGGTTCCTCTTGGAAAAAAATGGCTTTTACTCAAGGAATCTGATTGGGATGAAATCATGAAGTTGGCGAGAATGGCTGATTTTTTTGAACTTGAAAATGTATATCCTGTCAACCAAAGAGAGATGTTGGTGGATTTACCCAATATCAATATTCTAATCAAAAATGACAACAAAAGAAAACATATTCTCGACAATCATTCTGCTCCGGCAAAGCTTAAAACTTTGGAAGAAGCTGTGGAAAATAAATTGAAAGCCTTGCTTTCAGACGTCAAGTAAAACTAATTTGTTTTTTCTTCCTGTTTGACCAATAGGACTTTTCCATCTTCGAATATAATATAGCCTTGATCATAACAAAAGTAATAGGTGTTGCCTGTTTTGGTTTGGATCAAATGGGTAAAATACCTAAAATCAAATCCCTTCCTCAGTAAACTGTCTTTTGACAATGTTCTTTTCCCATCCGGGTTAAGATCTGTCATGATCTCGCGGTTGTTTTTGAGAATTTGATTGATGCTTTTTACAATGGGAGGAAGATCCTTTTTGGATTGTTGATGGTGGATGGATCTGCAACTGTCTGTACAAAATCTCTTGTCCCGTCTTCCCACCAGGGGAGCTTGACAAACAATGCATTTATTTTGTGGACTTTTTAGCATCATGCATATTTCGGGTACAAAATATGGAAATTCTATTGGTCCGGTATAAATTTATTCGTCCATCAAAAAAGTCTGAAAATTGCAATCCCGATTAGCCCAAATTATATTTTATAGCCAATTCCTAAAAACATGGTGCGACCTTGACCCGGAAGCAATCCTGGGCCTGGGTAACCTCCTGATCTTCTTGTAGCGTATTTGGCATTGGTAAAATTATTGACTCCACAGGTCAATGTTAAAAGTTGATTTAATTCGATAGCCAAAGTGGCATCGTGCACTGCATAAGAAGGAATAAATCCAATTGTTGAAGCAGTATTGGCTTGATATGTATTGGCGGCATCTGTAAAAATTCCAGAAACAAAATTGCTTTGGAATGAACAATGAATAAATTTGTATTCCAATTGTATTCCAAATCTGTGAACATATTCCGGAGCGTATTCTACTTTTTTTCCTTTGATTGATTTTGTAGGATCTTCTGCAATAGCCGGATTATTCCAACTTATGTATTTTGAATTGTTAAGTGAGTTGGAAGAGAATATTTTAATATTGGGAATTGAATTCGTTTCAGCGAAAAGCAATTTTGTAAAATTCAATTCAAAATAAGATTCTACTCCGTAACTTTCACTGGCACCAATATTGGTTCTAAGTACATACCCATCTTTCATCAAGCTTCCAATTCTGTCATTGTATCTTAGGTGATATACACTAAAGTCAAAACTCAAATATTGTTTGACGCGACCTCTAATTCCGAGATCTGCATTATAGCCGTTTGCGTCTTGTAAATTAGGATCGATGACATCACTTACAGCACTTGGAGTCAATTCTGAAAAAGTAACTGGTCTGTATGCTTTAGATATATTGGCATACATATGAACGCGATCATTGATTTTAAACTCAAAAGCAATTCCGGCCAATAATATGTTTCTAGTACTATGGTCTGTCACATTTGAATCCACCAAGTTAATTCTCCCTTCAATGCTATTTTGGATATGTTCGTATCGCAAGCCGGGGATCATTTTCCATCTTTTGTGAAGCTGAAATATATTTTCAGCAAATACAGAAAAATTTTGTGTGCCAAATTTTAAATCTCGTCCAAAATTTTCATCAGTGGCTTGGTAGTTGGCATCGGAAAAAATAGTTCCCTTTCCCAATTGAAGCCTTGAAGTTTGTCCGTGATAGGCCCTTAAACCCAAAGCCAATTGGTGGGATTTTTTAAAAATTTTGTATGTGGTCAAACTTCGAATTTCAGAACCAATGTTATTGTATTCATCTTTGTCCAATTGTCTTTCTGCATAGTTTAAACTTTGAGATGAAATGGTATCTAAAGCGGGTAATGCTCGAATAAATCCAACACTGTTTCTAAAGCTGTGCGTCAAAAAAGTTTTCCATTGGATCGAAGAATTGTCATTGATTTTATAAATCAAATTTACGCTCCCTGTATTCCATGGTGTGCTCATCCAATTTCTAGATCTGATAGACTGTTGGTGGTTTTGATTAAACATTTGATCTGTCAAACCTCCTGGTTGCTGACTGGTATAATTCATCGAGGTATAATCAGCTGACAAAGTCCATTTCTGATTAAATTTATACTCCATTGAAAGATATCCTGTTTGAATTTTATATGCGTTGTTTTCTCTCCAAGTTTCAGCGGAGCGCTGGTGATAATAACCATACCATTTAAATTTACCAAGATCACCACCTAAGGCGTTGTACGAATTGTATAAGTCATAAGAGCCAATGGTTTGTTGCACCTCTGCTTGCCACTTTTTTCCCTCTTTTGCGGATTTGATTCTATAATTAACCAAACCACCAAATTGTGGTCCAAACTGCAGCGAAGCCGCACCACGGATGACTTCAATTTGTTCAACAGCTTCAATGGGGGGTGTAAAATACGCTTCAGGATAACCAAATACATCTGAGCATATGTCTGCGCCGTTTTGTCTTATATTGAATTCCCAGCTTCTATTTGGACTTAATCCTCGTGTTGCAATACTAGTTTGAATGCCTGAGGCATCGCTCTCCCAAATGCTTAATCCGGGAACTTTGGCATATATTTGACGTATATTGTTGCTGCTAAGGTCTGCAGTTTTTCTTTCTGGTCTTAGGATTTCGTTTTTCTTTCCGGCAAAAATAACTTGGTCTTTGCTATGGTTGTAATGATCTACTCCTCCTATGGAGTACTTTTCAGAAATTTCAATGATTTCTAAAATCTTAGTTTTACTTGTGTCTTGTAATTGGTTGGCTTGTAGTGTGTTAAAATAAAAAATTGTAGAAGTTGCCAGGGTAAATTTTATAAGTATTAAACAGTTTTTCATTGCTATGAGGATAATTTAGGCGCAAATATATAATAAGTTAGGGAACCCTAACTTAAATTGTCAAAAATATTTTTTAATTTTGTGAAATGGATCTGAATCTCTTGAGTCTCACAGATGAAAATTACCTGAAAGCCATCTACCAATTGTGCGAGCAAAATGTAGAAAGTTCTACTTCTACCAATGAACTGGCACTCTTTCTAAATTTAAAGCCAGGAACGATCACCGAGAGCATCCGACGGCTGAGCGATAAAGGTTTGATCGCTTATGAAAAATATCAACCACTTAGGTTGACCATTATAGGTAAAAGTCTTGCCTTGCAGATCATCCGAAAACAAAGGTTATGGAAAACCTGGTTGGTCAAAAAAATGGCTTTCGGTTGGGAAGAAATAGATGATCTGGCCCATCAGTTGGAACATATCCGTTCTATTAAACTCATCGATAAATTGGATGAAATCCTTGGATTTCCGCTCTTTGATCCCCACGGTGACCCGATTCCGGATAGCAAGGGCAATGTAAGGGGAAAGTGTTTTATAAGTCTTGACAGATCGACACTTATGAAGTCTTATAGGATTACCGCCATCAACGACCAATCCGAAAAATTTATAAAATACATGGATAAGCTCGGTCTAAAAATAGGAGACAGATTGGTCCCTTTGGATTTTGAGGAATATGATCAGGCCATCACGATCAGTTTGAATGATCAACAATCAATCATGTTGCCAAAAACGGTTTCTGAAAATATCCTAATTACCTCGGAGTTACATTGTTGTGCCTTTGAAAACCAGCAGTCCAACCCACCATGTCTTAATTATCAGCTGCAAAATTGATCTTTTTTATGTTCTTTAATCAGTACTTTTGATCTTTCATACGTTTACTATATCAGGATGAATAAATTAACACAATGCTTTCTATCGATTATATTTCTGGTGTCGACTGCCGCCTCCCATGCAGCCCACATCATAGGTGGAGAGATGTATTATGAATGCATGGGATATGGCAATAATGGACTGGATTCCACCACCAGAACTTATCGAATTTATGTTAAATTGTATCGAGACTGTAGACCACAGCAACAAGCAGCAGGATTTGACATGCCACTTGGTTTTACGATATTTAGAAGAAATACCAACGGTAGTTATGCCAATGTTTTACCCGCAAATCAGGAATACAATATTCCAAGATTGACCATTGGCCCTGAAATTATAGCAAATCCTGAATACCCCTGTCTTATTTTGCCTCCCGACATTTGTGTTGAAAGCGGAACCTATCAGTATGATGTCACCTTGCCCATTATCCAAAATGAGTATGTCATGGTATGGCAAAGATGTTGTCGCAACAACACCATATCCAACATTCAAAATCCGGGCGGTACAGGTGCAACTTTTACCATTTCCATTCATCCGGAATCTCAAAGAACTTGCAATTCATCTCCTCGTTTTAATAATTTTCCACCGACCGTCGTTTGTGTTAATAATCCTATTAATTTTGACCACAGTGCAGTAGATAAAGAAGGTGATTATTTGATTTATAGTTTCTGTGAGCCATTGGCCGGCGGTGGACAAGGACAGGGTGGAAATCCTTGCAATGCAGTGATTCCTACACCAGATTGTCCTCCACCATTTCCCTTGGTCCAATTTAGAGCACCATTGTACACCTATCTTTTTCCAATGGGAGGAAATCCCCCAGTAAATATTAATTCGCTCACAGGCTTGATTACTGGAGAGCCAAATACATTGGGACAGTTTGTGGTCAGCGTGTGTGTGTCAGAATATAGAAACGGAGTTTTATTGACCACTTTGCGAAGAGATTTTCAATTCAATGTGGCCAGTTGCCAGGGAACTGTCGTAGGTCAATTGGGAACAGGCGTTCAGACCAGAAAGAAACATCATACCATTCTGTTGTGCAATGATACCGTTTTAACTATGCGAAATTTATCATACCAACAGCAATTTATATCAGAAGTAGTTTGGGAATATGACAATGGTGGACAAACTGAAATTTTCAATGGATGGCAGCCCACGATTAATTTTAAAGAGGGAGGAATCCACAAAGGACGTTTTGTTTTAAATCCAGGAACCAACTGCAGCGATACGGTGACTTTTGAAGTGAATGTGATACCTCCTATACGAAGTGACTTTTCGATAAACTTTGACAGTTGCAAAGCAGGACCTGTTAGTTTTAGCGATTTAAGTTTTTCAAGTAGCAGCAATATTCGAGCTTGGGATTGGGATTTTGGAGATGGTTTTAGAGGATTTTCCAAAAACATGGAAATCAATTATGTGTATCCAGATCGCTACACCGTATTTTTAGAAGTGACCGATGAATTCGGCTGCAAAAGCAGAGCCCAAAAGGGACTTTTATGGCAACCTGCTCCTGATGTTATCATTTTTGAACCTTCCATTCGTGAAGGATGTGTGCCCCTAAAAGTTGGATTTAAAAACATTTCATTTCCTACGGATTCCAGCTATCAATTTAATTGGAAATTTAGCAATGGAGTGGATCGTACCGGTACCTCATTTATCCAGACCTTTGATTCGGTTGGAACCTATGATTTAAATTTGGAAGTAATATCACCACTCGGATGCAGAAACGCTGCCGATTTTTTCGATGTGGTCCATGTATTTCCTCCACCCACGGCAGTCGGTGCTGTAGACCCAAGCTTAGTGAATATAGATACGCCATTGGTGTTGCTTCAAGATATGACCAGCAATACTTTGGGCAGAACCTGGATCATTGATGGGAAGGAATATTTTTATGACAAAGATTTGCAATACGCTTTTGGAGATACAGGATGGCATACAGTTCGTTTAATTGCAAGTGACCGTTTTCTGTGTACAGATACTTTGGATTTTAGATTGTTTGTTTACAGAGATTTTAGTTTGTTTATGCCCAATGCTTTTTCTCCAAATGGAGATGGGGACAATGAAGATTTTAAACCTGTGGGTCAATTTACAGATTTAGTAAGTTACGAAATGAAAATCTATGATCGATGGGGCGGTAAAATTTTTGAAACAAAATCCGTGGGAACCGGATGGAATGGGAAGTACAACAATACGGCGGATGATTTACCGGTCGGTGTGTATATCTACGAGATAAATTATCAAGCAGCCAACAAGGAACCAGTGACTGAAAAAAAACAACTGATGCTGTTGCGGTAAATATTAATTGTGCTGAAGAAACGATTTGCATCTACATGTCTTTATGCGTGCACCCTCTGAATCTTACCAATTCCACTACTTTGGCTAAAGGATAGCATTATGAGTAAAATTTTTAGATCGTTGAAAATCCTATTGGAGGAACATGAAGATCCTCGACGGGCTGCCGGCATGAGTGCATACATGAGAAATCAGTTTGTGTATCTTGGAATTCCTTCACCTCTGCGTAAAGAATTGGGAAAGCAAGTTTATCAGGAATATAAAAGTTTTAACTGGGACCAATTGAGTGGACTAATGTTGGATTGTTGGTCCAAAGATCAAAGAGAATACAAATACGCTGCATTTGATTATGCCGCACATTTTATTAAATTTCTAAAGCCGGAACATATTCCATTTTTTGAAAACTTCATAGGTGATCAAAGTTGGT
>JADJJL010000005.1 GCA_016710265.1 Saprospiraceae bacterium
TTTTAGCGGCGCGAAGGTAAAGGATAATCCCAATAATCCCTCGATGAAGTTGTTAATCTTTGGGTAAGAATAATCGATCATTTACGCCAATCCGCAATTCAATTGTGCTCATTTGCAATTTGATTCCACTGTGGTTTTGAAAATTGATATCCTATAGTAGAGAATTATAAATATGTGCCGAAAATTTATATATATTCTTGTGAGCCACTATTTTTAATTTCTAATTATCTTTATTGCGAAATTTCTACTCCTAAATTTATTTAAATTTTAAATCATGAAACTAAATCTACTCCTCTGTTTTACAGTAATGGCCTTCCACCTTCAAAGTCAGGTCGACACCTTTCGCATGGCTTTTAATCTAAGAATGATCGGTGATACGGTCATTTTGGACGTTAGCCCACTGCAAGATTATAATATTGTCGCTTTCCAGTTTGGAATCTCACACAGCTCGAGTGAAGTGGACTTTCTGAAAATCACAAGCCCTTACCAAATTATGAGGAAATCTTAGATTTAATGAAAAAAGAACGTAGTTGCACAATTTATGGTATTCTCCAGAAACTCGGATCCTACTCAATGAAAAGTGGAGAAACTTTTTAAGTTTTTACTTCATCGAAAAGAGCCCTACGAACCATTTTCTTAAACTATTACCTAGTCGGATAAGTCCTCTAAACGATATATGTGCCTTTTCCCCGAGAATTCATTGGAGAAAATAACCAATTACTTTTTCATTGAGGTGAGCATCGATTATACATTAAACAGTCGGTTGATTATACTTAGTCAGAAAGAAGTCATTAAAATAAACCCGCAAAAAAGTACTATGCCCAAGATAATCATCCATGGATTGTCGAGCCCCCAGACGATTTACCACATAGTCCTCGGTATTATAAAACTCCAACTTCAAAATAGAGAACTTTGCAAAAGCACATAAGAAACCAAAATGTCATTGGTAGTCACGTACCCTTCACATAGTATGGTTCGAAGCACTTTTTGAAATTTCAATTGGCTGTTAAGTTATCGCTTAACTGCTCATAGGAGATCAATTTCAGTTTAGAAGTGCTTTTATGTACTGCTTGTAGATACTTTTAATTAAAGAAAGCAAAATTATGAAAAAGGAAACTGAAAAGAAAAGGATTATTAAGAATTGGGAGTAGTTTACCAGTATTCAATTCTCATGCGGCGAATTGTCATAGGGATACCCTCCAAATGTGTTGCCATTGCAAATAAAAATGGAGGGCAAGTGAAGTAAAAACGATAACGGCATTTACTTGCGATTTCGAAATAAATCGTGGATTGTTTGAAAATCAATGGAATTACATTAGAGTTACAATGGAAAGTACTGGAGTTTATTGGTTTGCCCCTCTACATTATGCTTTCTGAGGAGGCAGGAATTGGAGCCATACTTGTAGTCAATACTAAACATGTAAAAAATGTTACTACAAGGAAAGAGAGAGATGATAGGATGCTATTTGGCTTCAAAAACTTCATACATGTGGATTATTACAGAAAATTTCCAACAGGACAATGAAATTCCTGTGTATTAAGAAATTATACTCGGCAGCGAAAAAATTTAATATCGTTGAGTTCAGATGCAGTAAGAAAAGAATGCAAAAAGCACTTAACAAATGAGCCAAAATTCAAACGATAATAAGCTTAATACTGCCGATTGTATCAGGGAATGAATATTGTAAAAGCGATTATAGCAGGAAAAGATCCTCAAAACTTAAGTAAACTTTGTGACCCTCGAATAAAGGCACCTAAGAGGAAATAGTCCAACCATTGCAAGGAGTTTGGAATGAGGATGTCTATTTTCTTGAACAAGAAGAGAAAATTATGAATTTCAATAAAAAACAGATCAAGAGTTGTGAAGAAAAATAAAGCAGCAATTACTAAAACAGGTTGTAATAATAAAAAGGGGATATCTCCGTCTTGGAAAGAGATGCCTAAAATAAGGTCGAGCAAAACAAAAAAGAATCAATTTGATTCATCACTCAGTAAATATTTAATTGCCATTACAGGAATACTGTGTAAAATACCAGGGAACGTGAAATAACGACATTAGAATTTATTTCGATTGGGTGTAGATAGAGTAAATGGAGAGTGCTAAACACTTTGCTGCGTGGTTGAATTTGCACCCAACACCAAAATTTCTGGAGAAAGACCTTTGAGGTAGGAAATGCTACAAAAAAAAATAGAGGCTGGACAATATTGAAAACTGACTTAGCATCACTTTTTAACAATAAAACAAAACTCCAATAGGTGATTACTATCGAAAGATGCGTTCCAAACTCAGGGGTAAGGAGCTTTGTTTTAGCCACAGCACAAATTGGCAAGAATCATTACACAAATGTTGTCTAAAAAAGAATAACTGATATGATCTTTGAAAATCGAGAAAAATGAAACTAGATAGGGATTAGAAAACTAGGAAAACAATTAGCTAGATTAAAACAAGCATCAGTGAAACAAGTAAAGATACGTCTGACAATCAACTAGATAAATTGGTTATATAGGAGTGACTTGGTATTTAGTCTGTTTTTGTTTTGATCGAAAGCAGATTTAGCAAAGAACTAGAAAATGTCGGGCCATGAGTATCAATATTCCAACCAGTGGGAATATCGATGGCATTCAACCTTATAGGCTTAGCAAACAAATGGGTTTATACAATCGTTAAAATTTGGATGAACCAGTAGGGAATTAAAAATTTCACAACTAATTTGTTTGTTACCAGAGTTGGGATTAAAAACAGTTACAATTCTATGTGCCTAATGTGAGTCTCTATGTGCTCTATGTGTTTCAAAAAAAACGATACCGAAAAATAGATTGAAAATTTACTATATAGTTCACATAGAATACACATAGTCCACATAGGTGTACGTATAAATTGTGAAAGAAGGACTACTAATCTATGTGTCTAAAGTGGTCTCCATGTGCTCTATGTGTTTCAGAAAACGATGCCCATACAGACTAATTTTCTGTGAGAGAATTATTTATTCAAAAACGACTTTTCTGAGTAAGTGTATTTATTCGACTATCTTTGTCGAATAATTCGTCATGTATCTTAATTGTCACAGCTACTTTTCTCTGCGCTACGGGACGCTCAGTCCGGAAGCTCTCGCCAGGGAGGCCCATGTACGTGGGGTGAAGGTCATGGCGCTGACAGACATCCACAACACATCCTGCTTCTATCAATTTGCCGCGGCCTGCGAGAAACTGGACATCAAAGCCGTGTATGGGATAGAATTCCGCGACGGAGACCGCTTTCTCTATCTCGGAATCGCAAAAAATGAAGAGGGCATACGCGAGCTCAACGAGTTTTTAAGCCGGCATTCCGCTGAGCAATGAAGCTTTGCGGAAAGAGCACCGGACTGGTCGCTTTGCTGGCCGTATCGCAGAATGCCTATGGATGGCCATCCACTGAAATCCTTTGAATACATCGGAATCAAACCTGCTGAAATTACCCCACTCTCCCATAAAGGAAAGGATGTAGACAAACTGGTCGTTTTTGCGCCGGTCGTCTTTCTGGATGAGACGGGCTGGAAAACCCACAAGTTGCTGCGCTGCATCGACCACAACATCCTGTTGGGTAAACTGGAAGCACATCAGCATGCCTCACGGGATGAATGCTTCATCGCTCCGGAAGAAATCCAATCTGCCTTTGAGCCTTATCCCCAAATTCTTCAAAACACCCAAACTCTGCTGGACAGCTGCGACACAAGCTTACCATCCACCAATGACAACAACCGCAAGACCTTCACAGGGACCAAAGATGGCGACTACAAACTGTTGAGCAAACTGGCCATCCAGGGCTGTCACCGCCGTTTTGGAAAGGACCACGACAAGGCCATGGATCGTGTGCGACGGGAGCTTCAGGTCATCCATCGGCTCGGTTTTTCTGCCTACTTCCTCATCACCTGGGACATCGTGCGCTACGGCCAGAGCGCCGGTTATTTCCACGTGGGTCGCGGCAGCGGCGCCAACAGCATTGTGGCTTTTTGCCTCTACATCACCGATGTGGATCCCCTTGAGCTGGACCTTTACTTCGAGCGCTTTATCAATCCCCACCGGAGTTCGCCGCCCGACTTCGACATCGATTTCTCCTGGAGCGACCGGGACGATGTGACCGAATACATCTTTGACCGCTACGGACGCGAGCACACGGCTCTGTTGGCCACCTACAATACCTTCAAGGGGAAATCCATCATCCGCGAACTGGGTAAGGTCTTTGGGCTCCCCAAGTCCGACATCGATCAGATCGTGGACGAACCGCTGGCTTCCGCCAAGCATCATCCCTATGCCAAGTACATTTTTCATTACGGCAAGCGAATCGAAGGCTTTCCCAACTATCTGTCTATACACGCAGGAGGAGTCTTGATTTCCGAACGACCTATTTACTACCACACCGCCCTTCAACAGATGCCCAAGGGCTTTCCAATCACCCACTTTGACATGTACGGTGCGGAGGATCTGAAGTTTCACAAATACGACATCCTCAGCCAACGCGGACTGGGCCATATCAAAGACGCGGTGGATCTGGTGCGTGAAAACCAGGGTCGGGATGTCAATATCCACAATGTGGTCCAAATCAAGCAGGACGCCCGGGTAAGGGCACAGCTAAAATCCGGACAATGCATCGGCTGCTTCTACATCGAATCCCCCGCCATGCGCGGCCTGCTGAGCAAGCTCAACTGCGAGGACTACGTGCATCTGGTGGCAGCCAGCTCCATCATCCGTCCCGGTGTGGCCAAGAGCGGTATGATGAGAGAATACATCCAGAGGTTTCACCATCCGGAAAAGGTGCAATATTTGCATCCGGTCTTTAAGCAAAACCTGTCGGAAACCTTTGGGGTCATGGTCTATCAGGAAGATGTGATGAAGATTGTACACCACTTCGCCGGTCTCGATCTGGATGAGTCGGATGTGCTGAGACGCATTATGACGGGCAAGAAAAAATCTTCGGATACCTTCCGGCAACTGATGGAAAAGTATTTTAGAAACTGTAAGGAAAGAGGCTATCCCGACTCTCTGACCCAGGAAGTCTGGCGACAGATCGAGAGCTTTAGCGGGTATAGTTTTTGCAAGGCCCACAGCGCCTCCTTCGCCGTGGAATCCTTCCAGAGTTTATACCTGAAGTCCTATTATCCTCTGGAGTTTATGGTGGCGGTGATCAACAATTTTGGCGGGTTCTACAGCACCGAACAATATGTACACGAAGCGCGTATGCAGGGAGCAAAGATGGAAGCACCCTGTGTCAACAAAAGCCGATACCTGACCCACATCGAAGGTCGGACCATTTGGCTGGGATTGATCCACATACAGTCTTTGGAAAAAGAGCTGGCCCAAAGCTTGATCCGCGAGCGACAAGTACGAGGTCCGTATTCGGACCTGGAGGATTTTGTTCGCAGGGTCGCCCCGCCCAGAGAGCAGTTGCATCTATTGATCCGGATAGGAGGATTTCGCTTTACGTCCCAGAGTAAATGTGCCCTGATGTGGGAACAAAACGCGGTGATGGATCCACGCAGGCAGACCGTACACGCGGTACCGATGTTTGCAGAGCGCGAGGAAGAATACAGTTTACCGCTACTTCTGGACGGAGCATTTGATCAGGCTTTTGACGAGATTGAGTTGCTGGGTTTTCCGCTGAGGTCACCCTTCGAATTATTGGAAAACAAACCGCCGGAGACGGTCTTTGCCTCACAACTCAAAAAACACAACGGGCAAAGAATTAAAATGCTGGGATATTATGTCACGCGCAAGCCTGTCAGCACGGTGGGAGGCAAGCTCATGGCCTTCGGCACCTGGGTCGATGAAGAGGGACAGTATTTTGATACCACGCATTTTCCTCCTTCCCTCCGTCAGTTTCCCTTCCAGGGCAAAGGCTGCTATCTAATCAGTGGTTTGGTGACCGAAGATTTTGGATTTCCAAGTCTGGAAGTAAGCCATATGAAAAAGCTGCCGTACCGGAAAGATGAACGGTATTGAAGACGGGGAAAATGAGTCAATTTGGAAATGTGAAAATGTGGAAATTAGAAAATGGAGAAATGGGAATATGATTAGTCAATTTGAGAATTAGTAGATTAGTCAATTTGAAAATTTGAAAATGGAAAAATTAGACAATGAGTAAATGTGAAAATCGAAGATGACGCCGAAGGCGTTATTTAGAAATGGGGAATTAATTTTAGTAAAAGTCGTGCAAGGCGAGAGTGAATAATCTGTGTACTAAAATTACAACATAAAATTCAACACTCAAAACTATCATTTCTACTGGTAGTTCCCCTTAAAATATCCATTAAAAAACCGCATGGTATCCAGATTTTTTGGATCCCACTTCGGTCTGTCATTAGCAAATACAAAAGAACAAGCGAATCTACCCTCAATGATCTTCTGCAAAGTATCAATAGATACTATTTCAATTTTATTGTCTGTGCTGTTGGTGTCGAGCCGGTAAGAATCGATGACTGTATCATAATTCCAATTGTCAAATATAACGCAAACATTATTGAAGTTAATAATTCTTGAACATTGCTCTACTATATTATAACATCCTTCTTTTAGTGGGATTCCAACAAATATAACAGCATCTGCCAAAATACTATCTTTGTCGAATGAAAGTAATTGTAAAGAAAAATCATTTGAATTAGACCGTCTAAAACTTCTGGGAACAAAATAATTAACTGAATTTACTTTAGTACAATTAGCAACCCCCCATTCGTTTTGCCAATTAGGGTATAAATTTACCAATGAACTGTCATCGAATATAGATTCAAACACCACACAGCTATCTTTTGGTATTGGTAGATTGAGATCCTCAGGACCTGAGTCGCGGCAGGAGAAACTGAGAAAGTACATCAAAATTGTTATTATAAATATTTTAGTTTTCATAATAGTATTTTAAGGAGGTAAAAATCCATTTCTGTTTAATCAATTTTGTAAAATATACAAAAGAGAAGTAGAGAAGAATTTCATATCGAGAGTATTTATAATTCAAAAATAACATTAAAATTTGTAAATTAGATTAAACTTTTGATTAACATCATATTAACAATCAATGATTATACTTCTCCTTGAGTTATTAAAATTCACTGCTCGCCGTAAATTATACTATTTAATTATGGGGCATTTTGAAAATAAGGGCAGTTGCTTTCAGCATCCGAAACAAAACAATCTGAAACTAAAAACTATTAATACCTTTGGTATCATAAGAAAAACGAAAAAGTAGTATGGAAAACATTGAAGAAATGAATGAACTTTTAACAGGCTTAGAAACAAAAAAACACCTTACCCTTGATTTATTATCAAAATCTTTTAAGCTCAATTTAAAGAGAACCAAAAACCTGCTCGCAAAAACTTTACAAAAAGAGATCACTGCAAATACCCACATCCGTTACGCTGACCTGATCAAAGACAAAACTCAATTCATAGAAAATCTTGCGCAAGAAAGATTGGAATATATTGAAACATTGAAAGAGATAGAACTTCAGAAACAAGCAAAAGCTGCACTTAAAATTAAAAATGCGGAGAAGAAGTTTGAAGAAAATGAAATACCAGATTAGTCAATTAGTCAATTAGCCAATTTGAAAATTTGGAAATTTGAAAATTTGGAAATGGGGAAATGTGAAAACCGCAGATACGCTTTAGCATATTACAATCCGCGAAGGGTACGCTTTTAGCGTACTAAATTCTGCATTTTGCGCAAAGAAAGAGAATGATAATGAGAATAAATATGATAACCCCGAAGGGGTTAAATTTTATTAACCTCGGGCGCAAGCCCGTGGTTTAAACACCACCCTCCTCTAACCCTGAAGGGGTTAAATTTTATTAACCATAGGAATTTTAGAATATAGGATCGAAGTTCCAGATTTATCAAGCTTTAGCATAAACTTATGACGCCTTGGTGTTGCCTCGACCAACAGTTTATACTTTTAGCATCAAGAAAGAAAAAGAGAATGAATTGGGAAATGTGAATATGTGAAAATTAGTCAATGAGAGAATTAGTCAATGAGTCAATTTGAAAATTGGGAAATTGGGAAATTTTGTGCTAAAAATTGTAAAGGCACAAATGGAATCTGTCTAGCTTTAGCTAGAAACCTGCGCCAACATTGGGAAATGAGGAATTAATTGATTAGTAAAAGTCACGCAAGGCGCTAGTGAATACTTGAAAAAGAAAAAGCATCAGCCGGATTTAACCCGAGTGATGCTTTTTTTTAATTATTTAAGTGTTCGAAGTTTTGAAACTTCGAACATCAAACTTCGAAAACCAGTTTAAATAATGTTTGAAGTATTTTTGTTTCTGGAACCGAAGGTACGGCGTCCAGTATTGGATCTTCCTTTGGAAAAATGTGCAGGTCTGCGATCGGAAAAAACTTCTTTGACCATTGGTACAAATTCCTGGGTATTGACCGTCTCCACTGTAATCGGTGTTCCCACCAATTTTTCAATGTTGACCCAATCCTTGTATTCGTCGGACGAACACAATGACAAGGCTTTACCAACTGCACCTGCTCTACCAGTCCTTCCGATGCGGTGGATATAAGTCTCCGAAATGTTGGGAATATCCAAATTGATCACTTGTGACAATCCATCAACATCGATTCCTCTTGCCGCTATGTCGGTGGCTACCAATACCGCAGATTTTCCGGATTTAAAGTTGGCCAAAACTTGCTGACGAGCATTCTGAGATTTGTTGCCATGGATTGCTTCTGCAAAAACTCCATTTCTCACCAACATCTTCACCAATTTATCAGCACCATGTTTGGTACGGGTAAAAATTAAAGTAGATTTGGTATCCTGGGTTTTAAGCATGGTGATCAAAAAACTATTCTTGTCTTGTTTCTCCACATAACATACAGACTGACTGATCATCGGTGCGGAAGAGGAAGGTCTCGAAACGTTGACCCTCACTGCATTGTTGAGAATAGAATTGGCCAAGCTCATTATTTCTTCGGGCATGGTGGCAGAGAAAAACAAGGTCTGTCTTTGTTTTGGAAGCATCCTCACAATCTTTCTCACATCGTTGATGAATCCCATGTCCAACATACGGTCTGCTTCATCTAAAACAAAAATTTCAATCTCGTTTAGATTGATAAAACCTTGATTGATCAAATCCAACAACCGGCCTGGAGTGGCGATGAGCACATCGGTGCCTCTTCCCAATTTATTGGTTTGTTTTTGCTGTTTAACTCCTCCAAAAATAACTGTATGGTTGATGTCGGTGTGACGACCATAGGCTTTAAAATTATCGTCGATCTGGATGGCCAACTCACGAGTCGGTGTTAAGATCAAAGTGCGAATACTTTTTTTGGATTTAGCCTGATCTCTGGTTTCATCCAAAATTTGAATAATGGGTAAAGCAAAAGCAGCTGTTTTACCGGTGCCGGTTTGGGCGCATCCCAAGACATCTTTTCTTTCGAGTACCAGTGGAATCGCTTTTTGTTGGATGGGTGTAGGGGTAGTGTATCCTTCTTCTGACAATGCCTTAAGCAATGAAGGATTTAGTCGTAAATCATTAAAAGTCATAAAATTAAATATAAAAAAAATTATTGAACGGGTGTAGTGTTCAGTTAAATTACACCGCAAGATACGCCTTTTTCAACAATTTAAGGAAAAAAATTAAGCATAAACCCAATAAGTATAATTTCCAATTTTATTTTAGAATTTAATTCCAAATAAACGAAACATTTTTTTTCTTAATTGACAAATAAAAAATCAACCTAAAATTAATCATATCAATTAATAACGCCTTTGTCCCACCAACTTTGTTGGGGACACGCAGAATTTATATCGCCTTTGGCGTTACAGCTTCTTCTTACACCGTTATCTTCAATTTCCACAATGATTGATCGAAGTCAAATAATTTAATAACTTTATTTTTTTAACCGCATTAGCTCCTTTAAAATCTGAAATATTGCGCGAAGAAAATTGCGAAATTTGATCTTCCCAAAAGGTTTTTGAAATTGGAAAATAAGACCAATGCCATTTCTCTTCGTTGAATCCGTGTGGCCTATTTTCATCTTTGGCTGGATAGGTTTGGCAAAAACCAAATTCAACTGCATGGATCGACAACCATTGGTATACTTTAATTCCTTCATCGGTTTCAAAATATTCCGGTTCTACAGAATTTAGATCGATGTCGGTCCCCCAATGATGTCTTGTATAACCCGGTGGCGCAGTGTATTCTAATATTTTAACTGCGCGGCGAATCACATCTCTCAATACAAGATTAAGTTTCTTACCATCGACTTTGGTTTTTCCCGTCCATTTATTTTCCCAAAGCGTTTTTTGATGTTCAAAATCCCGGGTGGCTGAAACAATTTTTAAATTGATCGAGTCTTTAGCTGCAGCGTTTGCCATAGCCACAAATGCATCATAGGCTTCAGACAACATATACATTTCTTTGAAGCTATAAAAACTGTCAATTTTTACAAAAGCACTATGTACAGCTGGATCAAATTTTCCATGAATAATATTTTTTAATTGTATATGATCGAAGTGTTTCAAATCATTTGCAGTTTCTTCAGGAATATAATCTGCCTGAGCATTGACCATTCCTGCCAAGCTAATAACAGTAAGTATGATAATGAGGTTTTTGATGACAGTTATCTTCTTTGTTTATTTTCACCTTCAAGATTTTTTTTACGTTGCTCTTCTTGTTCCTTAATCATTTCTTCCATGCTTTTTTTATTGGCCAAACCTGCAGAATACGAACCTGTGTTATCCAATAAATAATAGACATTGGTAAGCCATTTGGAAGTATCCGGTTCCTCATTCGGATTGGTCACATACTCTTCTATAATGGGAGGAAACAATGAATAGGAAGAAGTACTCATGAAATGGTCCATTTTTACATGAGCGGTTTTCAAATTATTGTAATGACCATACACTTCCAATTTGATGCAAGGAATTCGAGGAACTTCTTCTAAATCAAAACCTATAGGAACTTTAATTTTTTGATCCAAGGGCAATCCTGCCATTATATACACATAATTAGAACCTCCTTCCCAATCATAAATCAATCCGACCGGCGGGCCTGTTTGCTTTAAATTCAACGAATCAAAAAGTTTGTAAACTTTAGGATAGTTTTCTGCATAAAATTTTGGAATATTCATATTGTAAATCGGTGCTTTCTTTCCAAGATATAAATTGCCCGGGAAAGTGGTTGCCTCCGCTCCAAATTTGCTATTGATCATTCCCTCAATATAGGTCTTCAAGCCCAATAAATCTGCTTCATGTCTTTTCTTGTATTCCTCGGGAAAACTTCGATACAAGACTCTTTTAAAAAATGGAATTTTATTGACAATCCTGCTCCTTGTAGTTAACAAAACCAAAGACTTGGATTCAGGAATAATCTGGAACGTAATTTTAACTTTACCCGGCCATTTGTCATTAAGGATTTGGGCTGCCATAATGGAATCTTTTAGGGATTCTTCCAATTCTACCCTTCCCTTACCAAAAATGGGACCCTCAAAAGTAAAATTAGCACCTTCGTTGATATGTCTTCCACCGAGACTTAAAGTAAAATTGGGATCTTCTTTACTCCAACTAAGCCAATTTTTCCATTCCTTAATATCATTGATCATGACCCCCAACAGTCCTTTAGAGCAATTGATTTTAATCTCCCCTTTATCGGTCAAGGTAGAAGGAGAAAGCATACAAGCGATGGAATACACCCCAAAGATTCCTAAAAGGATGGAAATGATCAGTAAAACTGGTTTTTTGTCATGAATCTAAATTAGTAGGTCAAAATCAAACAGATTGGTATACAGCAATAGTTTCTGCAATTCCTGTTTTCAGGCGCAAAGATAATCTGAATTTGACGATTGTGTCTCGTTAAGCTCCTTAACGATTTCTAAATATATTGATTACCAGCTTTCTGCAAAATGTGACCAAAGGGTACTAGACCGGTCCTCCGTCAACCGCAAACGGAGTCTAAATTTTGAACTTCGACCCTCATTTTTATGGATTTTACGTATTCCATCACCTACCGGAGCTTGCATCGAACTGAATGCAACTGTATTGACGGAAGCATTGGGGATGTCCACACCATGGCGGTATTTTCCAAATAATTCTGAATGGGCAAATGGAAGAACCATGGTTTCAAAAGCTTGATCAGAGTAGGCAGCCAAGGTTAAACCTTCAAAAGTAGAGATAGCAGCCCACAGCAAATCCGTTTTAATGCCCATTTCCTGAGGTCTCACAAGGGGTACATTAAAGTCGACTGAAGTAGTTTTAAATTCTCCAATTAATAAGCCTGATTTCCGATCCTGAAAACCATCGTAAGGTCCTCTCCCCACCCATTTTACATTGCCAAATTTAGGTAGAATGGTACAAAGCCAACCAATTCTGGGTGGCAAAACACTGGATGAATCAGAAATGAGTTCTGTGCTTAAGAGGATATCTCCTCCTGACAAAATAATTATTTCAGTTATGATGGGCAATTGGCCATTGGAATTGAGCAAACCTTCTACTCGCAAATGGAATTTCTTTTGATCTGAAGTTACCAACTGGATGCTTGTAGTCTTATAACTTTCCCAAGCATTTTGCCAAGATTGGATTTCATTTGATTTTCCATCAAAAATATCATTATCCAGCGGAGCTCTTGAAAAAAATGGGACCATCGGAGAGGCAAGTAAATCCTGATTCTTAAATTTTATATAATTGATCATTAGTTTGGACGTATCAATGCCAATACTAAATTCATCTGTAGAGATTTTCCAAACTGTACTGCTTTGATCCAGACTCAGATTTTTATCAGGATTTGGTTGAACTTTCTCTATTCTTTGGAAAGGATATGCAAACTGTTGTGTAGCGACATCCTGAAATCTAAACATTCCATTGACTCGACTGGCTTTATTGACCGTCATGTTAAGTACGCAGTATTTTCCCGGTTTTGGTTTGTATCCATCTAAATTTAATTTAACTCGTTTGATTTCCCCGGGTAAGAGTTGAAAATTACTTAAGGCACCTTCTAACAATCTAATTTTGTTTTCTTCGATAGCCCAAAAATATTTAAACACGGTATCTTTATAAAATGATTGGTTGTTTCTGATTTCAATAATGCCTTTTTCCAAATCGATCAATTTGATGGTAAAGGGAGAAAATGCATGGCTCATAGATTTAACCGCAGGTTTGGGCGTTTTATTGGAAGTCATAATCCCACTGGCACATCTAAAAGAATCCGATTGATGTTCTCCAAAATCACCACCATAGGCAAAGAAAAATTCTCCTGATGAATTTTTCATATAAAAAGTCTGGTCTGTAAAATCTTCCACAAATCCTCCTACTACCCTTTGATTGGATCTCACTTTTTCCCAACTTTCGTCAAATCCTCCTAATCCATTCCCTTGATTGGTACTTAAGCGATAAACGATTTCAGACTTCTGCGTTTGCTCACCAATATTTTCTGAACTGCTAAAACTTAAATCTCCAAATGAAGCTGAACCGGTCACCACTGCAGCAGGTCTTTTTGCATCCTTACTTTTTATATATCGGTAAGCATTTTGGATGGCTTCAGATTCTCCAGTTTCATAACCCAAAGACCAGGCAATGATGTGCGCGTAATTTTTATTTCTTTCAAACATGTTTTTTACCCTATACAATGCAATCCCTTTTAAAATGCTATCCACCGGATAATTCAAATTCTGGCGATAAAATCCACTCATATTTAAATTGGCCTCATCCATCACATACAATCCAAATTTTTGCATAAAACGATACCAGTAAGATGGAAAAGGATAATGGTTGTTTCTCACTGCATTGATCCCTTGAAGCTTGAGTACGTCAGCATCATTTTCTATCCACGGTTTGTCCAACAAATTGCCATAGGTGGGATGAAATTCGTGGCAAACGGCGCCTCTAATTTCAATGAATCGATCATTCCATTTAATTCCACTTTGGTTGTAGGTCAATGATCTGAAACCGAAGGGATAATGGGTAATTTCTAAAATTTCACCCTTCTTATTTTTTAAACTTAAAACCAATTCATATAATTGCGGTGTTTCGTCTGACCAAGTTTTTATATTTGGAATGGAAGTTTTAATATTTATATTCCCATTGGTATTTTTTGTCAATTGTAACTCTTTATTTGAATTGAATAATACCCTATTAGAATCATTTCTAATTTCGGCGGTAAGAATTAAATCTGCATTTTCAGACTCTGACCGGTTGGCGAGTTTAATGTCGAGATCAAGAATACCCATTCTGTTTTTTAGATCTGTTTTTGCATAAAAATCCAAGATCCTTTGTTTAGGCCTTGCCAATAAATATGCATCCCGATTGATTCCCGTGAGGTGCCATTGGTTGTGAGATTCAAAATAAGAAGCATCACTCCATCTGAATAATACAATTGTCAAGTCATTGGGGCCTTCCTGCAAATTGGGATTCAGAAGAAACTCTGAGGTAGCCTTACTATCCTCATTGTACCCGATCATTTTACCATTTAAGTAAACAAAATAACTACAACTTATTCCCTCAAACACAGCAAAAACATCTCTGGCCTTCCACGCTTGATCTATATGAATTACGCGACTAATAAGGAAAATACTGTTTGAGTCAGATGGCACTTCTGGAAAATTATATTTAAAAGGTAGATTATGGTATTTAAAGATTGGTTTCCCAAATCCTTTGAGTTCCATAAATCCTGGAAAACTAGTCTCAGACGCCACATGATTCCAGGAAGTCTTTTCAATATCAGCGGGGACGTAATCCGGCCCAGGGAAATACCGATACTTCCAAAATCCGCTTAAACTCTTGTAAAACTTGCTGTTCACACCTTGGTTTGCCGCAGCCAAGGCGTCTGTTTCAAAAGGTAAAAAGTCCGTTCTTGCTTCCTCTCTTCCGTATTCAAAGATAGTTGGGTTTTTCCAGAAATCAGGAATGGTCAAGTTTTTTTCCAGTTTATATGTTTGACTTGTTTGCCCTGAGGTTCCTTGATTTTCATTATTTTTGCAGGACCAAACTAGACAAGTGCTTAAAAATGCAATGAAGTATATTTTAGTCATAGGTAAATATTGGTTTGGTGAAGTTTAAGACCCCTCATAAGGTCAAATTGTGATAAAATAGCGACAAAAATGATAAAAAATATGAAAATTCAATGGATTGGTTTCACTCTGATGGCGTTCTTTACGATTGTTTTGGGAGCTCAACCCAGCTATCAGGGCATTATGACCGATGTCATTTATTTGGCATCAGATGATCTGGAAGGCAGATGCACAGGGACTCGAGGAGAAGAATTGGCGGCAGATTATATTATATACCGCATGAAAAAGATTGGTTTAAAGCCAAAAGGCCAAAAAGAATGGCTTCATAGCTTTAGTTTTAGTTCCAATCCTCATGACAAGGCCAATCTTGATAAGACTGGAAACAACGTGGTTGGTTTTTTAGACAAAAAATCTAAAAACACCATTGTGATTGGTGCTCATTACGATCATCTTGGGCATGGTGAAGTTGGATCTTTGGCACCGAATGACCACAGTATCCACAATGGTGCTGATGACAATGCGAGTGGAGTGGCTTGTATGCTTTGGTTGGCTGAACAATTGGCTACCAATAAAAAATTTAAAACCAATGTCCTGTTTATCGCTTTCTCAGGGGAAGAATATGGACTGTTTGGTTCAAAATCTTTTGTGGATAAGCCAAGCATTGCACTTAACCAGATCAAAGCAATGATCAATATGGATATGGTAGGTCGCTTGAATCAGGAAAAAGTACTAGCCATTAGCGGATCTGGAACTTCCAAAGAATGGAATTCAATTCTTGAAAAAACCAAGCCACAAGGATTTAAATTTAATTATTCTGAAGGAGGAATAGGCCCTTCTGATCATACTTCTTTTTATTTGAAGGATATTCCTGTTTTACATTTTTTTACCGGACAACATCTGGACTATCACAAACCCTCTGATGACAGTCCTTTGGTCAACTATTTGGGTATAGAAGAAGTCTCAAAAATTATTCATCAGATCGTATTGGAATTGGACAAGACAAAACTCACTTTCCAAAAAACCAAAGATGAAAACAAGGACCAGGCAGTTAGTTTTAAAGTAACGATGGGTCTAATGCCCGACTATGTGTTTAGTGGAGAAGGAATGAGAGTAGATGCGGTTTTTGACAATCGTCCGGCGGCTGCTGCAGGTATGAAAAACGGAGATGTTATTCTTCAGATAGGTGAATCATCGATCAAAGATGTCTACGAATATATGAAGGTGTTAAATAAATTTGAAAAAGGACAAGAAACCGATGTGACGGTCTTGCGTGGCACTGAACGAGTAATCCTAAAAGTTAAATTTTAGTTTCGTTTGTCGCTTAAAGAAAGTTCTTTTTTAATATTTTTAATCATCCAGGGACCTTCAAATATCATACCTGAATAAATTTGAATTAAGTCTGCACCAAGTTGAATTTTTTCAATTGCAGCCTTGGAATTATTTATTCCACCTACACCAATTAAACTCAATTTTGAATTTGATTCTTTAACCCATTGGAGTACTTCATTGGAAAAATTTTGAATGGCTAAACCACTTAATCCACCTGCTTCCTTGGACTGTTCCTTTTCTTTTAAAAATTCGGGTCGACGAATGGTGGTATTTGTTAAAATCAAGCCTTGAATGCCTGTTAGTGTAGCGGCTTCGATGACATCTTTTACCTGATCTCTACTTAGATCAGGTGCTATTTTTAAATAAATTGGCTTTTGATTTTTGTGTTTTTTATTTTCAAGTTGCAAACGCGACAATAAATCCATCAATGGTTCTTTGTCTTGTAATGATCTTAAGTTGGCGGTGTTGGGAGAAGAAACATTAATCGCAAAATAATCGACGTGTTCATGAAGTGCTCTAAAGCAAATCAGATAATCTTCACTGCCTGATCATTTGGTGTGTTTTTATTTTTACCAATATTTCCACCAATGATTATTTTTTTATGGGGTTTAAATAATTCAAGTTTTTTAACGATCGCTTCTACGCCTCCGTTGTTAAAACCCATCCGATTAATAATGGAGGCATCCTTGATCAATCTAAAAAGTCTAGGCTTGTCATTTCCAGATTGAGCTTTAGGAGTCACTGTGCCCACTTCCACAAATCCAAATCCAAGAGTTTGTAATGCTCTTAGCCATCTTCCATCTTTGTCAAACCCGGCTGCAAGCCCTACTGGATTGGAGAAATCCATTCCATCGACTTTACATAACAAATTCTTATGTTCATATTGAAAAGACTTGGTCAGGAAGTATGAAACTATAGGAATTTTAAGCCCAAAATTCAACAAATTCATACTTAAATAATGTGCTGTTTCCGGATCAAAGAGGAAGAAAAATCTTTTTAAAAGGTACCAAAACATAGTTTGCATCAATTATTCAATGAAGAAATGGATTTGACAACTTTTCCTGTCCGATATTGGTGATGCCTCCGTGTCCTGAATAAACTTTGGTGGAATTCGGTAAAGTCATCAGTTCTGACTTAATTGATTTTATTAAAGTATCATAATCACCTCCCGGCAAATCAGTGCGTCCGATACTTCCTTCAAAAAGTGCGTCTCCAGAAAATACCACCCCATGGTCCGGAGCAAAATAGCTCACGCTACCGGGGCTATGACCCGGAGTAAATAGTACATCAAATTGAATACCTCCAATCATTCTATTTTTCCCTTCTTCCATATCTATCATTGGGGTCGGATATTTAAAAATCTTAATTCCATACATCTGGCTCACCTGTGCGGCAGATTGATAGACCAACAACTCTTTTGGGTGTAATCGGGGTGAAATACCCCATTTCTGATGTAAAAATTCCAAGCCAAATACATGGTCTATATGGGCGTGAGTAAGAATTATTTCGCTGATAATTAACTTATTATCTTCAATAAACGCAATACATTCCGCATTCTCTTCAGTCGTATAAAAACCAGGATCAATCAAGACCGCTTTAGTAGGGTCATCCCAAAAAATATAGCTGTTTTCAGAAAAAGGATTGACAACAAAACAGTGTATATTCATAATTCGTTATAATTTGTGCAAAATAATGGAATTCCGAACGATTCATACCAGTTTATTTACAGCTTTAATGGGCTTCTTTCTCTTTTTTGACTGCAATGCACAGCACGCTCAAGAAAAATTTGGCAAAAACAAAATCCAATACAACACCGATCAAAAAGATTGGTGGATTTATGAAACCACCAACTTTGTGTATTATTGGTATGGTAAAGGAAGAAATTTTTCTCATTTTCTGATCAACATGGCAGAAGAAGAAAACCAAAATGTACTTAACCTATTTGAATATCATCCAAAAGAAAAAATTGAACTAGTCATATTTTCAGATTTATCAGATTTACAACAAACCAATATTGATTTAAGTCACACTTGGACTCCTAGCTTGTGGAATTTGGACCCGAAAATAAAAGGGCAGAAAATACTTATTTACTTCAATGGAAATCACGAACACGCGGTAAAAATGTTGCGCAAAGGATTGGTGCAAGTTTACTTTAATTCTATGTTCTCTGGGACCAATTTCCAAGAAGTTATTCAAAAGGTGATCAGTTATAAACTTCCACCTTGGTTTGAAACAGGATTAATAGAATATCTCGGAGAAGGTTGGACTGAAAGGGATCAAAGGGTGCTTGATGGACTTTGGAAAAAACGAAACAAATTTAAAACTTTCAGCAAGAAAAATCCTGTGTTGGCAGGAAAGTCTTTTTGGAATTATGTATTTATTAAATATGGTGATAAGACCTTGTCCAATTGGCTTTATCTAATTCGCATCCAAAAAGATTTGAATCAAGCGACCAGAATGGTGTTTCAGATTGAACTCAAAGAATTGATGGAAGAATGGAGAATGTGGTACAAACGCCAGTTGGATGAACTTTCTTTAGAAAAACTTGAAGTTAAAAAAATACGCCTTAAAAAAGAAGAGTCTATTTTGGATGCTAGTTATTCCAAAGTGTATCAATCTTGGGTGATGGTGACCGATCAAAACAATCGGAAGAGAATTAGATTGTATGATAACAATTTAAAGTTCAATAAAACCATATATCGATCAGGACATCGCAATAAGATCAATATTCCTGACCATAACTATCCCATTTATGTTGAAAATGACCTTGAGAAAATATCCATTGTGGTCAATGAAGAAAAGAATAGAATTCAACTAAAAATTACTGATCATTTAAAAGGTACGGTAGAAAAAACCTATCTGCCTGATGATATTTTTGCTGTTTATGATTTAGTCATCATGGACCGCAATCAATTGATTTTTTCCGGATCAAACAATGGATTTTCAGATTTATTTATTTACAAATTAAAATCTAGAAGTTACCAAAAATTAACGGATGATATTTTTGACGAAACTGACTTGCAGTTGGCTGAAGAAAATGGAGTCCGACAGCTTTATTTTTTATCCAATAGATTGGATAATATCCAAGGCAAAGCAAAACTCGACAGTATTCTCCCCATTGAGTCGTCATCCATATTTAAAATGGATGTCCAAAATCCAACTGATGTTCGTAGAGTTGAAAATCCATTGCCCGGTAGTACCCTGGAGAGTTTTACGAGAATGCAAAATGAATACTATTTCCTCAAAGGAATTCATTCAGAAGGTTCAATGCATTATTATTCAGATAAAAACAGAAAGTATGATTTATCGCATCCACTATTAGAACGAATTTCTTCGGCACCAAATATTCCTTATGCACTTAGCATTTATAAAAATGTGAAATCACGATACCAGGCAGAAGTATCCACTCTGGAAGAAAAGAAAAAGAATGCAATTGAATTAAATCTTGGCGAACCTCTACTTTTAGAAGATAGTCTAAATGCGACGATGCAAGATACAATTTCCATCATACCAAAAGAAAAATTCCAATCAGCTTTTGGAGATCCTCCCAATGTACTGGAAATTATTCAAAATGGATTTAAACCAAAAAACATAGCATACAAATCAATTAGTGAAGGAATTCAAAAAAGAAAAATAAAAAATTATAAACTGGAGCATGTATTTAATCCTAATCAATCTATAGCTTACAGAGATCGTTTTCAAATTGAAGAAACTTCTGCCAACCTCAACAACGATCTATTGTTTGGTGGCTTAAATACTTTTGCCGGTTTCAATCAAAATTTTGCTCCACCCAATTTGGGCTTACTTTTTAAAATACGTGTGCGCGATATTTTTGAAAATTATCATGTAGAAGGAGGATTGAGAATTCCAACCAGTCTTTCAGGGAGCGAGGCTTATCTACTTTTTGAAAATGATAAAAAGAGGTTTGACCATATATATGCAATATACCGTAAATCAAGCCACGAGCAAATTCCGGTGACTAATTTTCAAAGTTATAAACAAACAACCAATACTGTTTTATTTAACTATCAATTGCTATATGCTTTAGATCCTTATAAAAGTATACGACTAAACAATACATTGAGAAATGACCACTTGTTTTTAAGAGGCACTGATCTGACCAGCTTAGATAGCAGTGGAAGCCATGTGCAAAGTCTTGGGATGCGTTTAGAATTTGTGTTTGACGATGTTTTAGATTTAGGTATAAATTTAAAACAAGGTAGTCAGGTAAAGATTTTCTTTGAAACCATGAAAAGATTTAGGCTGGAGAAAAAAGAAAATTGGAATTTTAGAGCAGAGAATGGTTTACTTCATATTGCAGGATTTGATGCAAGGCATCATATCCCTGTATTAAGACATTCTGTTTTTTCCAACCGTCTTTATTTTAGTTCTTCTTTTGGTGGTCTAAGAATGTTAAATCATCTGGGTGGTACCGAAAACTGGCTAATTCCACAATATGGCACGGAAGGAGGAACAGGTTCTATACTTAATTACACTTTTTCCCAGCAAGTTACAGAGGTAAGAGGCTTTCCTATTGGGGCCAGAAGAGGGAGTTCTGCGATGGTATTTAGTTCAGAATTACGGATACCATTCTTTCATTATATTTTGAATCAAAGCTGGAGAAATAGTTTTTTAAGAAACTTACAGTTGATTGGATTTTTAGATGCCGGTATGGCTTGGAACGGATTTCTGCCCAATTTATCCAAAGCAGAAATTGTGGAACAAACTTTAGAAAATCCTGCTGTCATTGTAGACATTAAATATAGACGAAACCCAATCATCAGTGCAACAGGTATAGGCGTGAGAAGTGCTTTATTTGGATATTTTATTCGCGCTGATTATGGATGGCCTTTTGATATTTCTGGTTTTGGAAAACCGATTTTTCATTTGTCGTTGGGATTGGATTTCTAGGAAACTTAATCCTACTTAAGGATCTAGTTAACCATTAAAAGTTAGACTTTTACTTTGGTTTTAAGTTCCTAAAATAAATACAACTAGGCCAATCCTTATTGTACTTGTTGGTAAAATAAATTGCTAGTTCAATAGGAATTGCAAAGTCAATCCTCCATTTAATCTCACAAATGTAAAAGAGCTTTGGGTATAAGGAATTGTCTTATTGTAATCTACAAAGAATCTGACGTTGAGGCTCTTATTGATATTGTATCTAACAGAAGGTGTAAAACTAAATACCTTAGATCCCTGGGCTGGTTGACTTGGAATATTTTCATCCAGACGAATCACCTTGGTGATATTGTCAGTGATTCCAAAATCCACTGTAATCTGAAGATCATTGCCCTTTGGTTTGGTTGCTGCTGCTGCCGCAGGATCTTCTTCTTTTTTCTTCTTCTTTTTGCCGGAGAATTTAATTTTTGGAACTTTTGGCACACCCGGAAGCCAAGACAAATAAAGATTCTTGATGATATATCCAAATTTAAAAGTCAACTGACTGGCTGTTCTATCTTCCAATTGTCCATCCAGAGCCATTCGCAGAGAGAGATTTCTGCTTTTATTATAATCAAAACCAAGTTCAATATTGTTTTTGGTCTTAATGTTTACTCCAATCAATGGACTAAAATTTTCATTGGTCGTTACATCAGGAATTTCATAAAACGAAAAATAAGAAGTCGTAAATGTGGTGTCTTGTTTTCTCCGAATAGGTGCTCCATTTTGCTCTTCATAACCCAAATTGGTTTTGTAGCTACTCATGGTTAAAGTATTCTTGTAAGCATGTCTGATAGAAAAATCCGAAAAGATTTCTTTAAATCCATCTAATCTAGCCAAGCCATTGTAATTAATTTGCCAATTGGGTAATGGCAATGTTTTAAATACATCCAAGCCTGAAGAATTGGGATTTTTATTAGAATAAGTCGCTAAAAATGCCGGCAGGACTACGTCTTGATGATCTCCTAAAAATCCATCCACATAATCAGGATTTAATACACTGCGCTGACTTATACCATAACGTGCGCCTACTCTTTGCGAAATCACTTTTCTGTTTTCAGAAAACTCATTAAAAAGTTCATCGATGTCTCTAAAAAACAAGGTCTGAAGTGATACATATGAAATGGAAAACTGACCTGTTTCAAATGGAGCAAAATGTTGGAAATCCATTCGGTTGGTACCGATCACTGAATCAAATTTAAAAACCTTATCAAAATTATTGGTGTAGCTCCGATCAAAATTCAAATCAATGTTTAAATTTTTCACGACCTCGAGTCTCATTTTAACACCAGCAATATTGTTGTGTTTTTTAATCATCTGGTTGTTGAAATAAATATTGTCTGTAATCCAACCATTGTCTGCCGCATTATCGAGATAAGCTCCAGGTGAAAAATTGGGTTGTCCTCCAAAAACATACGCCCAACCCGGTGCACTGAAATTTTTGTTAAGGCCAAATAATTCAGGACGCTGTGTAAAACCTGGAATGGTACTCCCGTTGTTTTCAGTATAATTAAACTGAATTCTTCGCACCGACATCAAAGGTCTGATCAATATTTTCTCGGCCAAACTTGGGATACGATTTGAAGCTTTTTGTTTTTCTTTATTTTTGGGATCTGGTTTCTCTGGTTTTTTGGGATCCGGTCTACCAGGAGTTGGTCTACCTCTTTGTTGTACATTGTCCCCATTAATTTTTCGCAGATAGGATGATTTGTTATATAAAGTCTGTAAATTAATTTCACCACTTAAAATGATGGCCTGATCATTGGATATGACACTCCCCAAAGTGTCGATGGTACCCAGTGAACCAGAAGCCCAGTTAAAGCTTGCATTGTATTGTATGCGGGCCTGAAGAAAATCCATATATGGAATTAATCTCGTCGGAAGATTATAACTGACCGCCACATTTTGTCTAAAATCCCTTGTTCGACCAAATTCTCCAAGATTTTTTAACACATACGGTCTTTTTTCAGATCGTTCTACCAACGCCGAAGTACGAGGATCCACATGACCCTGTCTCAACGGGTTGTAAGTAATTTCATCTACGACCGCTTCAGTCTGTGCAGCATAATTTATCTTAATCGATTTAGTTAAATCCCAGTTTACATTGTAATCTCTAAACCAGGCAAATTTAACACTTTCCCAGGTCGCATATTTTGGAGCAGCAAAACGATAAACCCGATTAGAAAATCTGCGATCAAGGTTATTTCTGATGGCAATGGTATTGGGAATCAGGTTAAAATTAAATTGCGAAATAAATTTTAGATTATTGTTTTTTATGCTTTTAAATGGTTCGATGGAAAGCGGTGTCATCGTATAGGAATAATCCAAACTGCCTTTTTTATTTTCTTCTTTGTCCTCTGCTACGATGGGATTAATTTTATTGGTTGAGGATTGACCATAACTCAATGCAAAATTTTCTATATGCCAAGGCATTGGCTTTCCAGCTCCGGTTCTGTTTTTTCGAACATTGTTAAATGCAAATCCACTGATACTCGTTTGATCAATGGCTCTTTCTCGAATACTATCTCGTTCTTGACTATTTCTTGCTTGAGCCAGCTTGTCAGCTACTTTCACATCGAGATCATTGGGATCATATTCGGGCGTTCTTGTTGAATTGGAAAATTGAGCACTAAAAGGAACCGCAATGTTCCATTTTGGAGGAAGAAATTTTCCCAATTCAAGCGTAGTGGTTGCATCAATCTGAGTGATCTTTTCCAAAGATCGATCCAGAAGTCTTTGGTCCACTGATCCATATCCTATGGAAGTGTAAGAACCCGCCAAACTCAGGTTTCCTAAATCTGCGAGCGTTACTTCCGCTCGTGCCAAGGCAGCATATCCTGCCCGATCTTCAAGCCCTGTCAACCTTAATTCATTGGCCCAAATTTCATAGGAGCTAATGGTTTGATTGGTATTGTTTTTCATACCTATCATAATTCCTCGCACCAAAGCCACATTTGGATTTCCAAAAATTTTGACTTTATTTTCAGGTTTTTCAGGATCAAATGCTTCAAATAGTTGAGAATAAGAAATGTTGTTTAAGTTTCTTTGATTTTTTAAATCAATGAGCAATTGGATCGGAAAATCAAATTCATTTTCAACCAACCAAATGGAATCTTGTCTTTGGAAGATGCTGGAATCCAAACCTCGGGTTGATTGCCTTAATGGAATTTCGTATTCGTAGTAATTCTGAGTAAAGTCTTTTCCAAACCTTAAAAATACAGATACAGCCCCTTTTGGTAACTCTTGAGGACTTTCGGCATGCACGAACATTTTAAGTCTCTTGTACCTTCTAAAATCATTGTCACCCAATCTAAACACCGATTGATTGCAATTAGGACCAAATCCATCTTTTCGAATTAAAATACTACTTTCATTTTGAAATAAATCAGCAAACTGATTGCTAAAAAATCGTTCTCTCTGAATTCCCGGAGGCAAAATATATCTGAATGGTTTTTTCGCTGAATTTTCTTCGATGTCTACTTTGTCTAAAATCAAGGCTGGGGATCCGTCAAAAACACAAGTATCAGAGAGATACCTTCTCCAGGTATTTCTTCCCAATTGGAATTTAATCATTCTGAAAGTTACTTGCTCATTAAATCCGGTAAACAACAATCTCATAGATTGATAGAACGGAAATCCTGAATTTGTCCAACTTTAACATCATACTGAGCGATTGGAATTCTAAAACGGTACCAAACTTCTGTTCCTGTTGGTTTTGGAATAGACACAGAATCTGTAACAAATTTTGTTTTCACCCAATCACCATTGTTGTGTAAAAAGGGAATTCTGTAACTGTAATAAGATTCTTGCTCGTTTAATGATTTATCCAGATTCAGATCTTCTACATCCGGAAAAGAAGTGTAAGCCGTAGAAATTTGATTTCCAACCTGTATTTGTGCATTGCCTTCCGGCATGGTAAATCGTTTGTATTTCTCTAATACCGTGGCATTGGTTGGAAAAGTATTGTCTCGGTAGGAGACAAAATCATCGTTGGCCGGGTCTTTTAGCAATTTCTCTTGTGCCTCCACATTCAGAAAAGGTCTTACAAGATTGATATAATCAGAATATTGCACCAATTCAGTGTTTGGGGCATTGGGAATCATGCTGCTCAGTCCGTCAAATCCCAAATCCTGAAGCTCTCTTTGGTTAACATCAAAACTATTTGTAATAGGTGGTTTACGGGCTATTTTTCCATAAATACTATTGTCTGTTGGAAGCGCTAAAGAGGGAGTTGGTAATCCGTGTTCAAATTGTTGTTTTCCATCTCTTAAAATATCTTCTGAAAAGGTACCAATTTGGATGTACATATTTCCTCTTTCGGCCACTGGTGATCCATCAAATTTGGGCATAAATGGATTGAGCATCCAAAAATCAATATACTCCACATTGGCCAATTCAAAATCGTTGGTATTCAATCGGCTCATGATTCCAGCCCATCTGGTTTCCGCAGAATCAAGTGTAAAATCATCTTTGAGACCCCAAGTCTTCACTCCATTGATATCATATCCATTGGGTAATTCAAAATTATAAGGCCCTCTTTCTTTTGGAAAATAGGCTAGATCAAAAGTAAGCTCTGTGGCAAATCCCACCGGTCGCTGTCTGTTTGGAAAAATTTCAAGTTCGTCTACCAATCTTCCGTACGGAGAGTTGGCATCTGGAGCTCCATTTCTGGCCAATTGGTCCACTCTATACCAGGACAACAGGGCTCGATTAGCGGTACTGGCTAAATTATTTCGCAAATCCCCTCCTCTAAAATTTGGGTCTATGCTGTCTGCTTGTGGCGGGGTTGCTAAAATCCAATTGGTTGGATTAAAATAAAGTCCGATTCCTGTGGCACTTCCTTCAAAATCATCCACATAAACGACTCCTCCATCACTGCCATTTTGGTTAATGGCTCGACTGTATCCTGGTCTCAAATAAGCTCCTTCGCCCTGTAATGACCATTTGGATGGGGCTTTGGTGCTATATAATGGAAGTTTATCCAATGCTCTGGTGAGCCAATCTGCTTGTTTATTGATTCCAAAATCAAGACCATAAATATTATTGTTGATGGGGTCTTCACCAATATTGACTTTTTGAGTAAACGGTCGTTCAAAAAGCTTCATAAAAGTGGTCCCTATATACACATCCTTGGTCTTGGCGTATTCTGCCCTAAATCCAAGCATGGTTCTTGTCTGAAAATTGAAGAGGTTGTTGTTTTCATAGTCCACCGTGATGGTATTGTTGGATTGAAGCAAGGCTTCATTGAGAATGATCACCTTTCCTTGAGCCCTGTCTACGGTATAATCTACGCCTTCTACCAAAGCCAAAGAACCTGCTCTGACCGTAATTCTGGCATTGCGATCCACGGTGTTTAAAAGAATCTCGTTGGATTTAGACGCCTTATAAGAACCTCGCATGATAAACTGATTGGCCTGCAGATTTTGACGTGCAAAAGTGACCGATGTATCGTATATCTGGGGATAGGTATATTTTTTGATGATGGCAGCTCTGAGTACAGGATCATTCTGTACTAAGTTGTATTTGTCCAATAATTGGGGAAAGGAACTACCGAATGGTTCCAAAACCGGAAAAATAATGGACCCGGAAGAAGGTATAACGGTTTGTCCACTGATCCAATCAAATACCCCATCCGGTTGAGGGTCATTTGTTCTATTTAGATTGTCAAGGCGAAATAAATTTAAAAGTGGAAATCCATCAATTTCATCGATAAATCTTCTTTGAGCACCATCTTGTGATTCATAAAACAGATCAAATCTAAAATCTTCCTGATTGACGTTAAAACCTCCAATGGGATATACGTTTTCATCATCAATCTAAAGGAA
>JADJJL010000006.1 GCA_016710265.1 Saprospiraceae bacterium
GAATAAGTTTACAATCCAGATCATGGAGATGTTCCTTTGATTCCGGGAACCGATCAGAAGGTAAAACCTGGGCAAATGTTTTGGTGGATTAATTCCCATCAAGCCCATGAAACTGCACCATTATTGGAATATCACAGCACCGCTTTTGCATTTAGTTGTAAGGAAGAGGAGAGTTTTAGTCGAGCATTTTTACTAAATCAGAAATTTTTCAACCCCCCGCAATAATTTTCAATTTGATTCTGTGATTGTTGGACTTTTTGCAGATGTCAACATTGGTTGTTATGAAGATGATTATATGGGAACTGCTGAACAGGCAAATGCCATTTTTGCTTACAATGCCAAAGATTTTGATGGAGTAAAACCAGGTATTTGTAATTCAAATTACAATTCTTTTCAAGATGAAAATATTCCTGCGGTTAGTATACAATTGTTGGATCGTAATCTTTATAGCTCAAGCTTTTTATTGATGACTCTACAAAAAGGTCGAATTGTTCCGAGATCTGATTGATCAAAGGAAAACTTTAGAAAATATGATTTGCCAAAGACCGATACCATCAGATATAGTTTCTTTTATTGTAAAGGAAAAAAGTTGACGGTTTTAGTTGGCCTTGTATATGACCCCGACTCACCTTTAGATATCAATGGATTTTCAATGGAAGCTTGTCCAATAGACTGAATCTGAGGCCAGGGGATGATGACTTTTAAAAATGGAGTGGTGGAAATTGATTCCTCGGGGAGTCAATTTTGTGAAGTATCAGGACATTGGCTAAAGGACGGCAACCGAAAGAAAGTATCCAACAAATGTTTTGAATTTTCCAAAATTGCAAAAATTTTTTAACCAAGGACTATCAAAATGAATGCACGACCAATGCCAGAAATTGTGAAAATGAATGCGTATGGTCGGGAGACAGCGATCACAACGGAATTGCCAATCATGCCGATATCATTCCCATTGGTTTGGCCAAAGGGTTGGTTGGAGAGAAAAGATTGGATCCACCCAGATGGTCAGAACAAATAGCTTCAGACTGGAATAAAAAATTGTGGTCGAATTTAGAGGTGAAACATGCAGATTGTGATGGGGATGGAAGCGTTGCACTTTCAGACGAAAATTTAATTAGGGCCAATTTAAATCAGACCCACAGCGGGTATAAAGATAAAATGGAATTTTTAGATGGTGATAAGTTTGTACTTGTCAATAATTCAGGTGAGTGAATTTAAATTGGGGGACAAATTACAATTTGAGTGCAAACTCAATATTCCACTTTGGAAGTACGAGCCCTTAGATTTGAAATACAATCGGATTTTCGATTATTTTCTGATTGTAATTTAAGGCCACTCTTAAATCCTTGGGTAGGATTTAATAAGACTGTGCTTGATTTCCGTCAATCTCGAATAGGTGAATTCCCATTTTTTAGACAAGGTTATAGCATCGCTATCGATGATGGTACCAACCTGATTTACCTTTGGATTATATTTTTTAAAAGCAATTGCAATATTCTATTATCTGAAATAGGGATGTTCCATTTACAAGTAAAGAGTTTAAATCAGACCTTACAATGTTTTTGCGATCACCAAAAACAATGAAAGAATTCAACTTAAAAGCAAAGGATTTACAGGCAAAATAACAGATTTAAAAGTCAATATCCATGATTTGAATTTAAAGAATAGGTTGCGTGTTTATCAAGTCCTAATTTCGGATCTTTACTTTTGAAGTTCTTGATGAGACGAGGGATAAAAATTTCAAATATTTGACCTTATGGGAAAAAATTGTTTTGAAAACATGGGACTCAAGAAGGTTTGGAAGTGGCAGGGCTTACAGATGGATTGTATTTTTTACAAGCTTATTCAGGAGATGGTTTGGAAACCATTAAAATATTAGTGCAGAGTGAATGATTTGTTTTTAAAACTTTTTTAAATCTAAATCCACCATTCACTCTGTACTAATCATTTTTTAATTCCATTTATACCGAATACCCAAATAAGGCTTTATACCATTAATTGGTGCAAAAACCTCAGTGGCATTAAAATAATCTCCATGCGGATCAGTGGGAGCAATAATCGCACTGTGCTGGGTGTAGTTGGTGATGTTTTCACAACCAAGGTACAAATCCCAACTTCCTTTTAAATAATTGATCTGTGTCTGCAAAAGAGGGTAGGCCGGACTCTTTCCCGTATGATCATGAATCAATTCATGCGGATAGTTTGGTTTGTCGGGGAGTCGCATTGGACCAATATAATTCATGGTCATGTTGATGCTCCAAACTTTTGATTTACTCTCCCAATCCAAAGCCACCATTCCACGCCATTTAGGAATCATCACCTGTTCTCTAAATCTGTAATCTGCGTTCAACTTATTGTCTTGATAACGAAATCCAATTTTTGCATTGATGAAATCAAAGAACTGATAACTGACGGTACTTCCCAAGACCCAAGCCCTGGATTTTCCTTCCAAGCCTGAAATGTTGATCCATGGACGTGAACCTTGAAATTGGTCCAAGCCAACCACTAATTGTTTTTCAAAATCAGTTCGGTAAGCGTCAATATTTATTTCAAACTCTTCGCCAAAAACCTGTGGTTTACCCACTAGATTTAAACCATAATTCCAACTTAATTCATATTCAGGAAGATTGTTGATGCTTAAATAAGAATTGCTAGATAAGAGATTGATTTGATCCGAATATACTCTATAAAAACGATAACCTCTACCGGCAGATGCCCTGGCTGTCCATTGATCAGTCATATTGTATCGTACATTAAATCTAGGCAGCCAGAGGGCATTTAGATTGTTGATCCAATCCACTCTTTGGCTGGTACTTAGAATTAATTTAGCAGGTTCCGCTTCGCATTCCTGACCATAACGCCATTGGTAATCCATCAATAAACCGCCCACCAGTTGATTATATTTGATGGAAGGAAATATTAAATCTTGCACTTGTTCTTCAGCAATATTGAGATGTACCGAAGGCCCGACATCAAATTGATGGGCCCTACTGCTGCTTTCATACGTCAAAATAATCTGTGATTGATAGTGATACTCTTTGGCATCAAGTGAGTTTCTCTTGCCGAATGAAGAGGAAATGTTTGATTTTGAAAAATCCCAAATAGAACCAATTGTCATATTTTTATTGGGCAAACCAAGGTAACCTAGATTGGCAGATAAATTGAGATGATTCAATTGTTGTCTTGACAAATAAGGATCCTCTGAAGTAGTTTGTCCTCCAGTGCGAAAATCACGCAAGGCATGTAAGTTCACCTGCCCTTCCCAATTTTTAGACTGAAAAGTATTTCTCCACAATCCATTTAAACGCATGGTCCTGGCATCATCGTAAAATCCATCCTGATTGTGATCCCGGAATCCGGAATGACGTGATCCATGTAGGTAGAGTCCATTGTAAAGTCCTTCTTTCCAGGTCTTGTTCAAATGGACGTTACCTTCATATCTTCCATGATAATCACCATAAATATTTACAAAAACCGGAGGGTCTGTTTCAGGTTTGACCAAGCCTACATTGATGGCTCCGGTCATACTTTGTGCTCCGTAAATGGAACTGCCTGCACCTTTTTGGATATTGACTCTCTCTAACCAGGTGCCGGGTATAAAATCATATCCAAAAGTGGAGAGAATACCTGTAAAAACAGGACGATTTTCAATGAGTTGTTGTGTGTACGCTCCGCGCAATCCCAGGAATTGGATTTCCCGATTTCCTACGACTGCATTGTTGTATGAAAGATCCACCGTGTTGGAAGTCTGAAAACTTTCTGCCAAACTACAACAAGCCGCTTTTCGAAATTCTGAGGCGTGCAATGTTTCTATATTGTGTGGATTGAGCAATGAAAAACTTTGTGATTTGCGAACAGCATCTATGGTGACTCCTTCTAGTTCAATCCCTTCTTGAAGGACTAATAAAATTTCATTCATATCCTTTGGGATAAGCATGGTATCTGTTCGATAACCGGTATATGCAATGACCAAACTATCCTGATTTTCTGGTCTTGAAATAAAAAATTCACCATTAGCATCGGTTTGTGTACCTGCTTTGGTATTTAGAAAAAAGACCGTTGCACCAATGACCGGTTTCTGGTTTTGATCTTGTATACTACCAGTTAAAATCTGAGCGGATATTTTGGATAAAACCGGTAGAATTAAAAAAATAAGTAATATTGATTTTGCTTTCATTTTTATAATTAAAAATGGATAAATAAAAAATGATGTCGCTCTTTTGAGTGACATTAGAAAAACATGAAAGCAAAGTCTAACAGGTCAGTGAGGCGTATTCCAGTCTGATGAACCAGCCCGATCGTTGTCGTTGATCTTTGGAGATCGTTGGTTTGATAAAATTACTGGAATAGCTGGTTGCCGGATTTATCAATTGAAATAGTACCGGAGCTTCAGCCACGAAGTGGAATGATTTGGAATCCAGAGAATAAGATTCCGTATTTAATTTTTTGTATTCGGTTTCTGACTTACCGCAAGATTTTTTAGAAGGTTCTTCGTGGGATATTTTACAACTACCCGAATTAGAACAGCAGGAATTGGTAATTAGACCGCTGTGCCCACATTCATCCGCGTGGGGAAGTAAGGAGGTTTGTATGGCTTTTTTGCAATAACAAGAGAAATTGAAAACATTTAAACCGATCTGACCCACAAGAATGTGGATACTAATGAATAAAATAAATGGTTTAAAATTTCTATAAAATTTCATGCAAACACTGACGAATAATGCTTTAAAACGTCCTAAGCTCTATTTTGTTGACCTATTCATTACAAATCGCCCTGGAGATGACCAATTTTTGAATTTCAGAGGTGCCTTCTCCAATGGTGCACAATTTTGAGTCGCGGAAGAATTTCTCCACCGGAAAATCTTTGGTATAGCCATATCCTCCAAAAATCTGGATCGCGTCTGTGGCAGCCTGTACACAAATTTCAGAGGCATAATACTTGGCCATTGCTGAATATTTGTTCGTGAGTCGGCCTTCATCTTTCATTTTGCCTGCCTGTCGGGTAAGAAGTTCAGCAGCTTCGATCTTAATGGCCATATCAGCCAATTTAAAGGCTATGCCTTGGAAGTTGGAGATAGATTGACCAAACTGCTGTCTTTCCTTGGAATATTGCACAGAAGCCTCGTATGAGCCTTTTGCAATGCCAAGAGACAAGGCTGCTATCGAGATTCTACCTCCATCCAATACCTTCATGGCTTGTTTGAATCCTTCACCTACTTTACCCAATACCTGAGATTCATGAACTCTGCAATCTTCAAAAATGAGTTCTGCGGTTTCCGAGGCCCGCATACCGAGTTTATTTTCTTTTTTTCCACCCCTGAAGCCGGGAGTTCCGTTTTCTATGATGAATGCAGTCATTCCATTGGAATCCAGAAGTTCGCCGGTGCGCGCAATGACCACAGCCACATCTCCGGAAATGCCGTGCGTGATCCAGTTTTTAGTGCCGTTGAGTACCCAATGATCGCCATCTTTTTTAGCGATACATTGCATGCGCATGGCATCAGATCCAGTATTGGCTTCTGTTAAACCCCAGGCTCCGATCCATTGTCCGGTAGCTAATTTAGTGAGGTATTTTTGTTTTTGGGCTTCGTTACCAAAGTAATTGATATGGCCAGTGCACAGTGAATTGTGAGCAGCTAGAGAAAGCCCTATCGAACTGCAAACCTTGGCAACTTCTTCGATGATACAAATGTATTCCTGATAGCCTAGTCCTGAGCCACCATATTCTTCAGGAACGAAGACACCGAGATATCCCTGAGCTCCCAATGCATGCATCAAATCTTTTGGAAAGTGTTGGCTTTCATCCCATTCCATGACAAAAGGGCGAATGTGTTGTTCCGCAAATTCCCGTACACTTTTGCGTATCATTTCCAAATGTTCCGTATCCTGAATGGGCATTTTATTCTATAATTTTTGCAAAAATAGCTTTTTTTTTGAATTAAACTAGGGTCAGGGGACATGGTGAGCTTTGAATCAATGAGGTGAGATATGTATGAAGTATTCTCTATTTTTATAAACAATTTATTTTTGTAAATTATAGATAATAAGCATATTAAGTATTATTAAAAATTTAATATATATTATTTATTGAACTAAATTTGTAACTAATACGTTACAAAAACTGGTTATGCGGATTGTTTTAATATCGGACGAATGTTTAGAATTTGTTTCAAGTAACAATTCTAGAATTCAAACGAAATTCAAATACTTAATCGAAGTTATCGGCGAGCAAAATATTATACACAAAGCTATAGTTGATAAGATAGTAAACACGAAATTTTATGAACTAAGAATTAGAGCTGACAACCAAATAAGAATAATTATTTTTGCCATCGATCATGATAATTTCAATGAAAGTAAAAAAATAATTTTATTAAATGGATTTATTAAACGTACGAACAAAGATTATGTCAAGGCAGTCAATGAGGCAAAAAAACTAATTGGCAAGTATAAAAATGAAATTGTTTAAAATGATTACAGCTAGTGAATATTTGAAAAAAGAAATCGGAAAAGAAGGAAGTCCGGATCGAGAAAAGTTCAGGCAAGAATCCTATGCATATTATCTGAGTGAAATTCTTAAATCAAGGAGAAAGCAACTTAAATGGAGTCAGGAAGAATTGGCAATTAAAGTAGGTAAAAAAAGAACCTATATTTCAAGAGTTGAAAACGGTGAAGACTTAAGAATCTCTAATTTTATACAGATTGCCAGTGTTTTAGGGCTTAACTTTGAACTCAAGAGTATTGTTTAAGCAGCTTTTCTATTGATAATTGACATATTTCATGATTTATAAGATTGCTATAAATTTTAATTCTGCCAAATAGTCTTTCTTGGGGAAGTAAATATCCAATCAGGACATAAATATATTCCTGTTGGCTCACACTCACAGTCGGTTACACAAATGATATTACAATTCTCATCATATATATTTTCACTTTCATCGCCCAAACTATTATTCTCCAGATGATATAATTTCCCATTTGGGGAATTGATCTCATATAGTTTTAGTTTAAAAGTGGATTGACGATTGATATCATCTTGGATACAAGAAATAAAAGAGGAATGCTCATCGCTACATCCTATAAAAACAAAAATCAATGTAAATATTAATAACTTCATGATAAGGGTTTAAACGAGTATAAATATCAAATATTATGATAACAGATCAAATTTTAAAAAGGTTGGAAGAATATGGCCACTAAGTCACCCACCACCCAAGGGTGGGGGCGCGACTAGACACTAAGATTCACTAAGGATATTTCAGTTTATTAATGCTTATTTAAATTATATACAAAGCTCCATAGATTGACTTGTGTCCATTGTGTAATCCTTTGTGATCCTTGTGGTAAAAAGATTACCACTATGTATAAGCAAATCACAAAGCTAGTTGTGTTGAATACAAAATTTTAACTTAGTGTCCCTTATTTAATCCTTTATGATCCTTGTGGTAAAAAAATTAAATCACTTTCCACATATAAGTAAATATATTAATATGGTTTTTTAGTCAATTAAAATCGAAACCTGCATATTAATCTATGTTAAATACATCAATGAACTTATTGAAGAAATTCATTCTTGATGCCTTTGGCATCAATTTGCGGAGTTTATGACGCCTTTGGCGTCACAAGTTTTGCTTAGGCGTCGCTGCGCATTCTGTTTCTCATTCTCATTCTCATTCTCACTTCCGCTCTCACTCTCACTCTCACTCTGATTTTCTCACTTCTCCATGTCCGGTTTTATTGGTCTGAACTTTGGCGTTGCCGGAGTAGATGACGTCTCCATTACCAGTTAAATTGATGAGTAGTGATTCGTCACAATCCACTTCGATTCTGCCTGAACCCAACAAATTGACGATGGCGGATTTACATTTGGTTTCGGTGGTTGAAATATCGCCGCTGCCATGTAAAGAAATATTCATTTGATCAATCGTTCCAGAATTGCTAATACTGCCTGAACCCATCAAGCTAATGTCCAGAGATTGACCTGACCATGCAGTTTGGATGTCACCGCTGCCTTGTAAACTCAATCTGGATTGCACTGTAGTGAAGCTGTCCTTGCAAATTAAGTTTCCGGATCCCAACATTTCAATCACTCTTAAATCATCGGTGTATAAAGTGATTTTTAGGTTAGAATTATAATGTGAACCACTCGGCATTTCAAAACGGATTTCTAGCATTGAATCTTTTTCAGTGACCTCATGAGAGGCGATCGACAATGAATCACCTTCAAAAAGTATGGCAGGAGATCCTTTGACAATGCTAATGTCTGAGAAGCTCTGCACTTTAATGGAATGGAATCCTTTTAATTCTGTTTTTAGTGTGGTGGGTGCAGAATTTTGCTTGCTTCCGTTTGGATTTCTGGTGCTTGCAAGAATGGAAATAAAAATGCTAATTAAAATAACGCCGATGAGCGATAGAAGAATTTTATTACTTGTTTTCATTTGGAATTTGTTGTTTGTATAATTGGATTAATAAAAAGAAAGAGATAATGGATTAATTTAGTTCGACATATTTTTTAAGCTCTTCCAGATCTATGCCTAAGAGTTTCATTTGTCGTACAGTATCGGGTAGCACTTCTTTGATAAATTCATCTTTTTTGAGTGCAATGGTTTTAAGGTATACTTCTTCGGATAAGTAAAAACCAATTCCGCGTTTTTGATGGATGATGTTTTCATCCTGCAACCACTGGTAACTTCGCTGCACGGTGTTGGGATTCACTTGCACATGCAAGGCCATTTCTCTTACAGAAGGGATCTTGTCCCCATCTGTTAATTTTTTATTGAGCACATCTTCTAATATGACATCTGCAATTTGCATATAGATGGGTTGTTGTTTTCTAAAATCCATGATTATATTTCTTTTTCGCGTAATTTAAATAAAGAGGCAGCCATGACGGTTAAGAAAATTCCTATGCCAATCAAATACCTGAATAACTTGCTTTGAATTAAATCTTCAAAAGGAAATTTAACTGAGATATGGTTGTCGTTCATTATAAAACCGTCAAACATATCAAAATAGACCACTCTGACAAAAAGGAAAGTAATTAAACCAATGGTAATGACCAATAAAAATAAGCTAAATGTAGTCTTGATGATGCTGTAACTGGGTTTCCAAATGGATCCTAAGATATATATACTTTGGATTAGAATCATCGGAGGCAACATCTCAAGAATCATTGTAAAATCAAGTGGCTGGACGATGATATCCTGAGCGGTAAACAACTGAACGATGGGAGGTGCGATCCATGAGAAAATACTAAAAAAAACTATGTAGGTCAATGGAATGATGATCGCCATCATGGTCCATTTTGAAACCAATTTTTCCAAAGCACTGGCTGGAATGGAAAGGTAGTTTTGTCGGCTGGGTGTTTTGGCTAATTCGATAAAACACAAACTTCCAAATATAATTGCCATGATGGTCAAAGTACTGGCCATACTTTCGGTGTTGTATGGTGAATCTATGCGACTGCTGCTAAATAATTGTAAGATCAAAGTAAGAAACATCACACCGATGATGCTCACGTAGACAATGAGCATAGTGTATTTAGTTTGATGCCATTCGCTGATGAGCAAATGCTTGTATCTATTAAATTTAAAAAGAAAAGTAGATGAAGACATGGTACTTTGGTTTTAAGATTGTTTGATTTGTGATTTGGATTTTTCCAGTATTCCTGTGATCAGGTCTTTTTTCATTAGGATGGCATTAAATAGTACTTCAACATCCACATTGGAATGAAGCCCATCTGTGTTTTCGCGGATGCTCAGATAACCGCCGCTGATACGCTCTGAGTAGATCACATTGGCGGGTTCTGTTATGCTATGATGAACTTCAAAATAAAGCGCATTGGCTATTTCTTCCAGACTGTAATGAAAGATAATTTTACCTTCTTCCAAAATTAAGATTGGGTCAATTAAGTTGACCATGTCTCTGACCTGGTGAGTGGATATGATGACGATACGGTCATCCAACATGGCTTCGGTAATGAGTTTGCGAAACTGTGATTTGGAAGGTATGTCCAAACCATTGGTTGGCTCGTCCAGTATGACGATTCTTGCATTGGAAGCCAAGGCAAAACTCAACATGACCTTTTTCTTTTGTCCAAAAGACAGCTTTTCCATTTTCAAATGTCCCTCGAGACCAAATTCTGTGATCAAGCTAAAAAACTGATCAAAGTCAAAGCCCGGATAAAAAGGGGCATAGGTGTATAGATAGGCAATGATGGACAGGTCCGGGATGTAAGGTTCTTCTTGAACATAACATACGTCAGCCAACATTTCAGGGTGACGGTCTGTGGCGTCGAAGCCTAAGACATCAACGGTGCCTTTGGTAGGAAACAGAAAACCATTGATAAGTCTGAGTAGGGTGGTTTTACCAGCGCCATTTTTACCCAGGAGGCCGTAAATATTTCCTGAGCGAAGTTGTAGGTTAAGATCTTCGAATAGGTTTTTGCCTTTCCGGTATCTAAAATCTAGGTTTTGTAAATTGATCATTTTCTATTGTTTTAGTGTATTACATAACTAATACACCACAAAGATATATGGGTAGTGCGGATATCACCAAATTTATTTTGAAAAATATTTATAATTTTTATTTCTTAATATGTAATACACAGTAATACAGTGTATTAAAATTAAAAAAATTTTACCTGGTAGAAACTTTATTTTCTAGAAATTGGAAATTAATAATGTAAACAATGCATAGAGAAATAAGGAGAGTTCTACCTAAATCAGGCAGTTTGGCAAACTTCGGAACTATTTTTGTCCTATTCTATTACTAGCTATAGAATGACTTCTCCTTGTAGTATGCTATGAAGCCATTTGATCAATAAATTTGAATTAACCGATGATACAAACCGATATTTCCACCAAAGAAGACATCCAAACCTTGGTAGATACCTTTTATGATAAGGCTAAAACGCATCCATTGTTAGGTCCTATTTTCAATAAAATAATAGGAGATCATTGGGATCAACATCTCCCAAAAATGTATTCGTTTTGGGCGAGTATACTTCTTGGAGAGCAATCTTATCAAGGAAATCCAATGATCAAACACATTGAGTTGAGCAAAAAAGTGCAACTGACCGAAAAAGAATTTGACGCCTGGTTGCTTTTATTCTCTACGACCGTAGATGAATTATTTATAGGTGAAAAAGCGAATGAAGCTAAATTAAGAGCGAATGGGATCGCGGGACTTATGCTGAATAAGATTCAGAGTTCTTAGTTTTGAGTGCTAAGTTTTGAGTTTATAGTTTTAAGTGCTAAGTTTTAAGTTTTGAGTTTTAAGTGCTAAGTTTTGAGTTTATAGTTTTAAGTGCTAAGTTTTAAGTTTTTTTGGAGAGAACTTAGACGAAGACTTAGACATTGACTAAGACTTAGACGAAAAACTTTTTGCGAGATTAACTAATGTTCTAAATTAATTCCCCAATTCTTCAATCCTCAATTCCCCAATTCTTCAATCCTCTAATTGACTAATTCTCTAATTTACTAATTGTATTAAAAAACCGGTTTTACCGGAAGCAACATCTGTGCACCTTTAGAAGATCTGATTTTTTTCCAATCTTTTATATAAGGGTAATATTCACCCAGATTTTCGCGAAGAATGGCTTCTTTGATCGATTCACTGATTTCATCTTTACCCTGCAATTGATCCATGATTTTTTGAATAGGATCTTTTTGTCGTGGATATTCTTCAGTTCTATAATGCTCTACAGAAGCGAGAGATGCAGCCGCATTGATGGCATCATTTAATTCTCCGATGCTACTAACCAGACCCAATTCTTTGGCCTTTCTTCCGGACCAAATTCTTCCACGTGCAATTTCATGAACTTCATCACGGGTCATGGATCTACCTTTGGAAACTACACCCAGGAAGGTTTCGTAGACCTGATCTATATTGGCTTGAATGATCGAAGCTTCTGTGGCTCCCCACGCAAAACTGGTATTAAATTTAGAAGCCATCGGTCCTGTTCCAACGGTATCCATATCTATTCCCAATTTTTCTCCCATCATTTCTTTAACATTGGGAATCATGGCAAATACCCCAATAGAGCCCGTCAGCGTATGCGGACTTGCAAAGATGCTATCTGCATGACAGGCTATGTAATAACCACCACTTGCAGCGTAATCACCCATACTGACCACCACAGGTTTTCCTTCTGTGCGCAATTGATCGATCTCATGAAGAATTTCGTCCGACATGATGGCGCTTCCTCCACCAGAGTTTACCCTGAGGACCACTGCTTTGATATTTTTATTTTCACGAATGTCCTGGAAGATTTTTAAATATTTCCTTCCGATTTCTCCTTCCTGACCTTTAGCATCGGTGATATTTCCTTCTGCGAAGACGATTGCAATTCTACTTTTACTGTTGTAATCCTGATCCAATTTTCCATTGACATGGAAATAATCCTGAATGGAAACAAACTCCGTTTTTGAGTCAGCCGCCAAACCAGCCTTTTCTTTTAATGCATTGATGGCATCGATTTCATAATTAAGTCCATCGACAATTTTCAATTCTTTTGCTTTATTTGGAGAGTGCGCTTTAAATTCAGCAAAAATGGCTTTTAAATCAGTAGAAGACATATTGCGGCTCAAAGCGATTTGGTCCGAATAAATATCGAGTTGTTCGTTGAGGTATTCTGAAATTTGCAATCTATTTTCAGGACTCATTTTGGCAAGTCTGAAAGGTTCTGTCGCGGATTTAAATTCGCCGGCATAGTAGATATTAAAAGATAGCCCAATCTTTTCCATCATTTCTTTAAAAAATGGAATGGAAGCTCCAAAACCTCTTAAGTCCACAAATCCCAATGGATGCAGCATGACTTGGTCTGCGGTGGAAAGCAAGAAATAATTTTTATGGTCTAAGAAAAGAGTAAAAGCATAAATCGGTTTACCCGCTTCTTTAAATTCAAGTAAGGCGTCACGGATGATTTTTAAAGTAGCGTATCCGTGTTGGAAAGTTTGTCCGGTCAAATAGATCCCTTTGATTTTAGAATCTTTTGCTGCATTGCGTATGCTTTGTGCCAAATCATGAACACCGATGGTCTGTTCATTTTTAAAACTAAAACCCGCCATCTGGGTGTTGTTTGTTTGCTCGGGTAATACTTCCGGTATCGCAATTTTAAGAATACTGGATTCTGCGATATGGATGGATTTTCCTCCTTCCATTCCTTTAGAAGCAAGGCTTGCACCAATGCCCATTAAAATAAAGAATAAGACGACCAAAGCGATCAAGGTGCCTAAGCACGATGCAAAAAGGGTTTTGAAAAATTGAGTCATATAATTTTAAAATAAGATTCTTAAATGATGAAGTCCGGGTTGATATTTTTGCCGTAAGGCTTTTTTTATTTCTTCGAAGTGAAGTTTATTGCCGATAAAGTCAATATGTTCAGCATCTAACACTAAAACTGGTAAAACTGTTTGAGATTTAAAAAAATCGAAATAAGAATTTTGTACTCTTTCCAGATAATTGTCTTCGATTTTCATCTCATAAGGCCTGGCTCTGTCGAATATATGTTTTTTGACTTTGTCCACAGGTCTGTGTAAATACAGGATCAGATCTGGTTTTGGGATGCTGTGGTTCATGGATTGATAAATCCTCTGGAACAAGGCAAATTCCGTTTCTGCAAGGTTGTGACTGGCAAACAGCAAGCTTTTCACCAAAGAATAATCCGCCAATGAAAAATCTGAAAACAGGTCCTCGTTTAAGATGGTCGCTTGAAGTTGTTTATGTCTTTCTGCTAAAAAAAATAGCTCTGTAGGGAGCGCATATCTGCCTGGATCTTTGTAAAAATATTCCAAAAAAGGATTTTCAGCAAATTCCTCTAATATTAATCTGCAAGCCAAATCTTTTGAAAGCATACTGGCCAAGGTAGTTTTACCAGCACCAATATTTCCTTCTATACAAATATAGTTATATGGTATTTTATTTTTCATTTAGTTTGATGACTTCCAGTCGGTCTTCACATTCAAAAAATAGTTCTTCGATCGATTTATGCAAAGTTGGATGTTGGACTTCTCCTGCAATTTCCATCAAAGGAATTAGCGCAAAATTTCGAAGGTGTAATCGCGGATGTGGAATTTGAAGATCAGTTTCTTCTATTTGTTCATCACCACAAAGCAATAAGTCTATGTCGATTCTTCTGGCTGCATTTTTTACAGTTCTAATTCTTCCAAGTTCTTCTTCAATTTCCAAACTCAATTGAAGTAATTTATGAGGTGGCTTTGAACTTTCTATGGATACGGCAATGTTTAGGAATTTTTTTTGAGAGGTATCGCCCCAGGCTGCGGTCTCATACAGCGCTGATTTTTTCTTAATTTTGGCAATGCGTTCTTCCATTAATTGGATCGCTTTTCCAATCCAGGCTTTACGATCACCCATATTAGAGCCCAATAAAAAGAAAGCAGTTCTTTTCTTATTCTGCATTACCAAATAAATTTAAAAGTCTTCTGGCTTAAGGTATTTCGAATGCTTAAGAAATACATTGATTTCGGAGAATTATTTTCCCATTGGATATTTTGACCGCTGGTCAGTTTAGCAGATTTTACCAAATGCCCGGCCAGATCATAACATTCCAGAATTAGATTTTCAGAGCCAGGATTTGATTGAATGAAAAGCACATCATTTTGTAAACTGATTTGAGGAATGCTCAAGGAGTGATTGGATGTACTTGTGCCAATATTTACCTCTAAGGTGGTGGCAGCAGCGTGTTCGATCTCTGCAAGTTCGACCATGGCTGCAATACTGGCTTTAATCACCTGAGTCATAAAATCCATATTGAGATGATGAATGGAATCACGCACAGTATGGTAATTTTTATTTCTAAAGTTCGCGCCATCGGTGATCATCAATGCTGGAATGTTGCGATCCCAAAATCCTGCGTGGTCGGATCTTCTCAAATCAGGCGCAAGCAATCCAGTGCCTGGCACTTCCAATGAAATGACTTTTAATCCAGATAAATATTGTGTAGCAGCATTGGCAAAAACTTTAACCAGTGCTGAAGAATTGACATTGCCAACATTGGTGATAAAATCTCCACGTCTTTGATTTGCGATGACTTGGTTGTAAGCATCCGGAAACAAAACATTAAAACCAGTGGGTAAGTCCTGCGTATTAATTTGATCTGAATAATATCCAATCATTTCAAAGTTGAGACAATTTTGAATTTGATCGTTTGGATTTAACTGATTGACCAAATACAATTGAGAGCCAATTAGGCCAGCTTCCTCAAGATCAAAAAACAAATACCGAATGGTTTTATTCGAAGAATAAGGAGCCAAAATTCTCATGGCTTCCATTACTCCCACGACTCCGGAGCCATTGTCATCCGCTCCGGGCGACTGTCCGGCAGAATCATAGTGCGCGTCGATGATTTGGACTTTCTCTGGACTTTCACAACCCCATTGAGTGGACTCTAAATTAACCACAAAGCCTTGCGGAATTCTGGCTTCGATGCGTTTTGAAGATAAAAAACGTGAGGAATAATCCTGTAGAAAATTTCTTGTTTTTTTCAAAAATAATGAATCTGTAGTTGCATTTCTTTTTCCTTGGATCAAGCTTAAGTTATGAAATATCGAGTCCTTACTTACATTGGACAAGAGTGCTGCAACATCCAAGGGTGCTCCATCGTGTGCCGAAAGATGGACCAATATTTGTGAGGGTAGCAAAGAAGGATCGTCAAAATAAATTTTAACAGATTTATTCGGACCGAGACTAATTCCAGGACCAATATCGCCTTCTGTATTTTTAATTACAATTGGTTTTCTGGTGAGTTGGTCAAAGACCATACATTTTATTTCAATGGTACTTTCTTCCTGATCTTCCAGATCATAATAAACCGTCAGAATTCCATTTTTAAATTCTGCATAACATTGTTCCAGAACTGGAATTTGATTGGCAAAAAGAAAATAGTTGGAAAGTAGAAAGATAGAAGTCAAAATAGTCTTCATGGCCAGAATTTTTATAGGTTGCGAATTCTTAATTCCTTGGGGTAATAATTTTTAATGATTTGCTCATTTAGCTTTATCCAGCCCAAAGTTACATCTTTAAAATGGACCATCAGCCATTTCGTATTAATATTTTTTGAGTTTTCTAAGTCGTTAGAAATCAATCCTCTGAGATAGTCCAGGGCTTGATTTTTTTCAAAAAGCAGATAGGGAATTTGTTCTTTTGTTTCGATGCTCATGCAGAGGGCATGGTGTGGCACCCAGTCTTTTCCCTTGAGTGTGGCTATGGGAATACCCGCGTGAATGATGGGAATTTTGCTGCGTTGGATCAAATCAAAATAGGGAAACAAACTTTTGGGAAAAGCAAAATATTGTGTTGATTTCTGAAAGTAATGATAGTTTTCTGGATTTGATAAATACGAAATAGCGGGTTCAGGAATTTGTTTCTCCAGTTGGATTTGGAATTTATCGGATTGCTTGTTGGAAGGCTGAGGAGTGGATAATTTTCTAATTAAAATAAAACTAAATCCTTCTCCTTGCATTCGGGATGGAAGACATCGATAACAATGAATTCCATTTTTAAAAGTATGTAAAATGTGGATATCATCATGGAATGAAAGTTGAATATTCTCAATTTCATCTGAATTCATGATGGTTAGTATGCTGCCTTCATTTTCAAGATCGTTGAAGGTGCAGGTAGAATAAAGAAGATATCCTCCGGGAGCGAGAAGTTGGACAGCGGTCTGAAGAATATTCTTTTGTAAAGAATGGCAGCGATGGACTTTTTGTGGATTCCATTGTTGCAACGCATCCGGTTCTTTTCTAAACATGCCTTCTCCACTGCATGGAGCGTCCGCCAAAATAAAATCATATTGCAATCCGGTATCTATAAATTTTTCCGGATTTCCAGTGGTAACAACTGTATTGGGGTATCCCCATTTTTGGATATTTTGTCGCAGTACTTCAGCCCTGGATGGTATGGTTTCGTGGCAATGAATCAATGAATTTTTACTAAAAACATCACACAACAAAGTCGATTTTCCACCTGGTGCAGCGCACAAATCAAGAACTTTGCAAATAGTAGGAAGTTCGATTTGTCGAATCACTTCTCCAATCATCATGGACGAAGATTCTTGCACATAATAATGCCCAGCATGAAAATAAGGATCGAGTGTGAATTGAATTCTTTCAGACAAATAATACCCATTGGAACACCATGGAATTTGTTGCTGTAAATTCAATTTATGGCTCGATTTTATGGGATGGATCCGTATACTGACGGGAGGTTTGTATTCCAATGCTTCGAGTAGGGCATCCGATTCTTCGCCAATGGCATCTTTCAATAAAATTTCAAATCCTTCGGGTATTTGGATCATAAATAAGGGCTGAGATAGGCATGTTTTTTAAAAAGCTGATCCACCTTTTCTTCCACCTGAGGATCTTCAATCAACTCAGGAGCATGCTGAGGTTTTTTTCTGGCATCGATGATTAAAGGTCCATCACATCCCCAATGTTTGTTTTTTGTAAAAGAGCGTACACCAAAAATATCGTTGGCAGGATTGCTGCGGGTAAATGTTACCCAAAGGAAGTTGTTTAAATTTTGACTGGTCCAACCGGCGTCATCCACCAGGACGATCATTGCAACTCCATTCCAATCATAAGCAGACAATTTATTTTCAAGCGCCGTTAGATTTTTAAATTCATTTTCCTGATTGGTATAGCTGGACATTTCACACAAGAGAATTCCAGGCAAAGCAATCTTGATATTTTTAAATTCAGTAAGCTCTTCCAAAGCAGAAGGGATTTGAGTAGAGAGCGATCGGATGGGAGAGCCATGTGCCGCCATGATCAGTTTTGATCCTTGATTGAGAAAATCTCCGCTGTAGTCCAAGGTATCGATGGTCGTGTTGGTGATAAAATGCAAGTCCCTTTTAAAATCAATTCTTCGCAAAACGTAATCGAAATAAGCTGGGATATTTTTAGTGGAAAGATTTTGATTTTCTTCATTGGTCGTGATCATCAGATATTTGGCCAATGAAGTTTGCCCTTTTCCAAGAATATGCATGGCTTGGGTCAAAATTTCTTCTGGTCTGATGTCTCTAAATGGCATATACCTTTCCGAACCAATGGCCAATAAAAGTGGGTGAACACCAGCAGCATCTACGGCATGAATTTCTTTCACCCCCTTGAATTCGTCGGGAGTTAATTCTCTTACCATTTGATGAATTAAATGTCCAAAAGAAGAATCTTCCTGAGGCGGTCGACCGACCACTGTAAAATGCCAAAGTGGATAGGGGCTGTGGTAGACTTTGTGAACTTTGAGATATGGAAAGGGATGTCCAAGGCTATAGTAACCCAGATGATCTCCGAAAGGTCCTTCGCTTTTAAGTTCATTTTTAACCACGGTCCCGGTGATGCAAAAATCCACATCGGATGGTATAAAATAATCCTCCTCCCAAGAGTAACGATAAGCCCTGTCGCCTAAAATTCCGGTAAACAATAATTCACTTAAACTTTCAGGCAATGGAAAAATGGAAGCCAGGGTGTGAGAGGGTGGTCCACCAATACCAACGCTCACTTTAAACTCCTCCTGGGAATGGTTGTAAGCCTGATGATGGATCCCAATTCCGCGATGAATCTGATAGTGCAATCCAACTTCCTGATCCGATAGGTAGTCGTTTCCATTAAGCTGAATGCGGTACATTCCAACATTGGCTTGTTTGACATCTTTACTCTGGGGTGGAAAACTAATGACTTGTGGAAGCGTGACAAAAGCCCCACCATCCATAGGCCAGGATTTAATCAGAGGAAGTTTTAGGATGCTTGTTTCATTTTTTAAAATTTCAGGCTTTCCCCATGATTTTCTGGGTAAGCCATTTAATGCAAAGGGTAAAGTGCTTAAAGATTTTAGGGGAGATTTTATAATTTCGGCAGGATCCAATTTTATCTTGATTAGATGTTCCATTTTTTTGAGCACAGCCCTAAAAATATATTCCGATCTCGCGTGGGTACCAAAAACATTGGAACAGGCTTCAAATGGACTTCCACTGACTTTCTCAAACAAAATGGCAGGACCATTTTTTGAATAAATGCGACGATGGATGGCTGCCATCTCCAGATTTGGATCGGTTTCAAAAGGGATTTTAAGCAATTCGCTTTTCTTTTCTAAATCCAACAGGCAGGCTCGAAGACTATGATAAGGCATACAGGGGACAAGGTTTAATCCCCAACTAACAAATTAAACCCAATTGGGTTATCTCTCCATTCCAATGTTGAAATGAAAAATTGAAAGTAATTTAATGAATGGAGTGAAATTTGAAAATAGCTAAGCAAATTAATGCAAGACGATTAAGTAAACTAGCCCTAAACCGAGAAACTCTCACCGCAGCCGCAAGTTCTGGAGGCATTGGGATTGCTGAAGTAAAAACCCTTGCCTTCCAATCCGCCTGAAAACTCAAGCGTGGAGTCAAATAGATAAAGAAAACTTTTAAGATCGGTTACCACTTTCACCCCTTTGTCTTCAAAGATTTGATCGTTGGGCTGAATGGTATCATCAAACTCCATATTGTAACTAAGCCCACTACAGCCTCCACTTGTCACAGAAACCCTGATAAAGTGTTGTAAGTCCAGATTTTCAGAATGTCTTATCTGGTTGATTTTTTCGAGTGCCGATTCAGCTACATGAATCATGATAATCCGATTTGATTTTTATCAATGTTTAGATTGGTAATCCTTGATGGCAGATTTGATCGCATCTTCTGCGAGTACGGAGCAATGGATCTTAACGGGGGGCAAGGCAAGTTCTTCTACGATCTCCATATTGTCTATTTTTAAGGCATCTTCCAGACTTTTTCCTTTAAGCCATTCAGTAGCCAGGGAAGAGGAGGCAATCGCAGAACCACAGCCAAAGGTTTTAAACTTCGCGTCTTCGATGGTATTTGTTTCGGGGTTCACTTTGATTTGTAATCTCATGACATCGCCACATTCCGGTGCACCGACCAAACCTGTGCCTACATTTGGATCATTTTTATCCAAAGTACCCACATTTTGAGGATGTTTGAAGTGGTTGAGAACTTTTTCTGAATATGCCATAACGCTGTTTTTTTATATTTTTAAATAAATTAATGGGCTGACCAAACCACAGAATCCAGGTCAACTCCTTCTTTGTACATTTCCCAAATTGGGGAAAGGTCCCTCATATGGTTCACGCCTTTGATGATGGATTGTAAAGTAAAATCTATATCTTCTTCACTGGTAAATCTTCCTAGACTAAATCTTAGTGAAGAGTGTGCGAGATCATCTCCGAGTCCCAATGCCACAAGGACATAGGAGGGTTCAAGAGAAGCCGAGGTACAAGCTGATCCTGAAGAAAGGGCAATGTCTTGATTAAAGGTCATCATCAAACCTTCTCCTTCTACATGTTTGAAAGAGATATTGGTGACGTGGGGCATTCTATGCTCTGTATTTCCATTGACGTAGACTTCTTCAAGAGCGTTTTTAAAACCAGCTTCCAGCTTGTCTCTCAATTTTGACAATCGAAGTGCGTCTTCCTGCATTTCAGCTTTAGCAAGGGCCGCAGCTTTACCAAAACCTACAATTCCAGGGACATTAAGCGTTCCACTGCGCATTCCTCTTTCATGTCCGCCACCGTCCATTTGGGCAGTAACTTTCACTCTTGGTTCTTTGCGGGAGACATACAGCGCACCTACGCCTTTAGGGCCATACATTTTATGGGCAGTAAAAGCCATCAGGTGAATTCCGTATTCTCTAGGATTGACGGGTATTTTGCCAACTGCTTGAGTTCCATCAGACATGAACAATACGCCATGTTTGGCACATATTTCTCCGATTTCTTTCATGGGTTGGATCACCCCGGTTTCATTGTTGGCCCACATAACGGAGACCAAAATGGTATTTTTTTGGATGGCATTTTCTAGAGCAACTAGATCAATCAAACCATCTTCCTTGACGTCGAGATAAGTCACCTGAGCTCCTTTTTTCTCCAATACCTTGCAAGTATCGAGCACTGCTTTGTGTTCGGTTTTAAGGGTAATGATGTGGTTTCCTTTTCGGCTGTACATTTCGAAAACGCCTTTGATGGCTAGATTGTCTGATTCAGTGGCGCCTGAAGTAAAGATGATTTCTTTCTCATCAGCACCAATCAGATCAGCTACCTGGGCTCTGGCCTTGTCCACGGCGTCTTCTGCTTCCCAGCCAAAAGGATGGCTTCTACTGGCTGCATTACCGAAATGCTCAAAGAAATAGGGGAGCATGGCATCTATTACACGGGGGTCGCAGGGGGTGGTGGCGTTGTTGTCCAGATAAACTTTTCTCATTACCTAAGGGAATTGTTTGGTTAACCTAACATTTTTTAAAGGCACAAAGTTCAATAATTTTTACGACAAAATGTTCATAAAGTTGGAAAATCATGACATTGGTCAATGGATTGGATGATAATGGTCAGTATTTGGAGTTTTAAGTGTTGAGTTTTAAGTTTGGAGAGATTTAGCCGAAGACTTAGACGAAAACTTGGACGAAAACTTAGACTTTTGTGAGTTACTAGGGTTTAAAATTTGTTTTCACAAAAATAATGGAATCCGTTTGTCGCAGTTTGAATCCGTTTGTCGCAGTTTGAAACTGCGATACTATAGGATCGAAGTCTTAGACTTCGACCAACGGCGGCGTATTTTCATGAATTTCGTTGACAGATTTGTTATAACTTATAACCAAAAGTCATTTCATCATTGGGTTCACGGAAACTTAGTTAGCGAAGGGACATATCAAGTAATTAAAAATTTAATTGGGTCTTAGTGTCTTGGTGTCAAAAAATTAAGTAATATTTTCCTCAAATAAATAGATCGGAAGAATCTATATTAGCCGTATTATTTTCAATTGGACAATCGTAATACATCATAAATGTAATTATTGGAATATTCGATGTTTTCTTTATTCCAAACTAAAATAAGATTTACCAGAACACTCAATAATCCTGTTACTAGAATCAGAAATAGGGATGCCAATTAAAGTTTCTATCTCTTCAATTCTAATAACTTTATCTTGTAATTCCTTCTCTAGATATAGTAAATTAATAGCAGTTTCTATATTATTCGCTTGTACTTTATAAGTCACAAAATATGCATAATTCATATTTTCCTTTACTTCAACTAATATTGAAAATATTTGCAACCTCATTAGAAATAATTATTTGGTGGGCCAAAAAAAGAATGGTTCTTTAAGTCTCGATATAAATCGTGAAAATGGTTATAAAATCCTTTTTGTGTTGCCTTATTTTTTAATACTTTACCACCTCCACTTGCTTACTTCATAATCTCGACAATTTGTCTAAAATTGATTTCCAATAAATAGTCCTGATACATTACCTAGATGTTGCCAAGTTACAATGATATTTTGCCTTTGATAATTGAACTCAACATTTAAAGTTTACAAATTTCCTCCATTCTCTAATTGACTAATCTTTTAAGAAAATCTTCTCCTACTTTACAACCTTACCTTAATCATAGATGATTGTCCTATTTTATTAAATTTTATTCATGATTTACCACAACTTTCGAAGAAAATACTTTCCTACCTTTTTCTCTTATTTCAATTAGATATATTCCTGCTGATATTGGTTCTGTATCTAAGAGATTACTTCCTTCATAGAGTCTTTTAGACAGTGCAACATTGCCATCAAGGCTGAACATATTGAGCTGCATATTCTGTGGGAGGTAGTTGTTGAGTTGGACAATAAGGAGCTCATTGCAAGGATTGGGAGAAATTCTAATATCAATTGACATTGAATCAATAGGTTTAACTCCTGAGGTCCCAATATTTAAAATTTTACATATTGTATTTTCGCCATTGTTATTTTTGGCTCTAAGACAGACATTATATACACCATCCCTCAAATATTCATGGGTGATCGCAGTATCCCACACATTTGTATAATTTATCGGCGTGCCATCCCCCCAATCCCACCAGAATTCCTCAGGCTCATACCAACTGAGGTTGGTGAATTCTATCTTTCTGTAATGACTCGTATCCTGGTCGTAACGGAACTCTGCCACAGGGATATTGTCAATTCCTAGAGTATCTGCATCAGAATCATCATTTGGACCAAGGCGGTAATTGGGAAATGAGGGCAGATTATTATGATCTGTTATTTTAATAGAGTGTTGTCTAACATTGCAAGCTTTGCCCTTCAGATTGGGTTTATCGATATAGAACATATATTGTTGTGTGCAACAGTTAGTATTTCCATAAATTCGTCCATCCGGAGCTTTTTCTAAAAAACCAAACCAAGTAGACAGTATAAAATTATTTGTATTAATGTATTTAAATCCATCATATACAGCTACAGTATCCAATTCCATTCTATCCTTTGTCACATCAATCTGGAATAAATAATTAATTCTGGAAATATAAAGATATTTACCATTTGGTGAAAATGCAGCTCCAAACAAATACCCTGTATCTCTGCTGATCTTCATAACGATTGGATTGGACAGTTGGCCATTAGTTCTGTCAAAATCAAAAGTATTAATGAAGAATCCTGGTTCTCCTGGTAATCCATTGAGAGGCGCAATGTGTTGGTGAAAATAAACAATTTTATCTCCTTTAGGAGAAACTGTTACACCTCCTAATGGTACGGGCTGATATTCACCAATAACCTGATGATCATATAAATTGACACGATCCTCGCTTATTAAAAACTTGTAAAAACTTTTCATATCAAATCGGCCTCTTATAACCCACCAATCTCGCCCATTTGCATGCTTGATGGCTAATATTCTTCCATAATCTAAAGTATCACCAAGAACTAAATTATTTTTTAGTATTACTGTTCCCTTTGAATTATTGGAATTCATATCTACCACTGAATATCTAAAACCATTGGACCAATAAGTTTTCCACAAATAATCTAGGTATAAAAAATCATGTATTAATATAAATTTATTTTGGTTAGATATAGGTAAAATACAGCCTGCTTGATATGTTACATCTCCATATAATTGTTGATGAGAAAATCCTCCTTGACCATTCTTTAAAATTTTATTAGAATAATTTTCTAAAGTGTACCCATTATAACTAAATAAATAATTCCCATCAAAATCCGAGATATCTCCACAAGTCCAATCAAAATCGATTATTTTGAAACTATCATAATTAAAAGTTGGGTTTACAGATGGAGAGTTAAAGTTAATGTTTGTAACTCCTCTATGAGGAAAGGAAACTGAGTCATTGAATCTATATCCTAAATGCCAATTATAATCATATTTCTGCCCAAAAATTGTAGCTATTGAAATGCAGAGTATAATAAATACCGCAAATGGCTTCATACGAAGCAAATAAGATAAATAAAAATCTTTCGGACACTCACCATCAACAAAAATACCATTTATTTTGAAATTGACTCAAACCAATAAAAGTGTTTACTCACTAATATTTCCAAATAATGCCTTTGGCAGAATTCAAGACGCTTACGGCGTCCTCTTCGATTTCTAAATTAGTCTACTACAAATTTTTTTTCAGTTTTTACCACCGCTCCTTTATCATATATCACAATAGAGTATATCCCCGTCGGCAATTGCTCCGTATCAATCACATTATTCCCTAAATAAACTCGCTCCCTGAGGACAGTCTGACTTTGTGCATTGATTAAATGCAAATACATATTCTCAGGTGAATAATCTTGTATATCTAGCAGGATCTGATTGGTTGAGTAGCTTAATTTAAAACAGTTTTCATGAAAATGAGCTTTGGAATCTAATATAATTTGATTCTGAATGGGAACATTGTAAAAACTGAAGGCTCCAAGTCCTTTTGAATTTGTAATGTAGGGTCCTTGATAAATTTGATTGGTGTTGAGATAATAAATTTCAGGGAGATAGGTAATTTTAGTTGCTGTACTGGGGGAAGCCAAGCCCAATCGAAGTGTGTCTCCTATCACTTTAACCGAGGGCACTTGTACAAATTGTCCATCCAATGCGAAGTAATCTTTTAGTCGAACATTTATATTTTGGATGATGGTGTCATTTGGAAACAAAAGATTTTGATGGGATGGGCCAAAAATTAAATCAATTTCATTTTTTTGAACATTGGTATAATATGCTTGGTACAAATTGGGTGGATCTATTACATCCGTTGGAATAGCTCCATAGTAATCTCTTTCTACCAATGGAAACAACCATTCTGCCAGCTTTTGGTAACCACCGACGGTATAATGACAACCATCATGTCCTGGAAGTCCATTGGTACTCATTATTTTAACATTGCCAAATTGTTTTGGTAGCTGTCTTTGTATCTCCCGCACCGAACTATTGTCTCCGGTGCCGCAGCCATGGTGGATTTGAACCACATAGACCTGTTCAACATTTGGATAATCCAATTTCCAATCTTCATACAGCGCTTTAAAATTTTCAAAATATAAATTGCCGGTATTGGATTCTCCTTGATACCAAAAAATTCCTTTGGCAGCATTGGCTAATTTAGATTTTTTCATTCTGTACAAAAGACTTCCGTAGATGTTGGATGGTTGATCTGGAAGAAGGTCATTTCGTTGATGTTGCTGTATACTGGTTCCACCCACTCCTCCATTCATGATGCAAATAGGAACCTGGTATTTCTGAATCAACAATTTGGCCAGATGCATACCCCAAGCTCCCACATCGGGCCCTCCGCCCGAGCCTGCTGCAGAAGCAGTCGTCCACAAAGTATCCTTGACAGTTGTAGAATAATTTTTTCCAAAGGTTCTACAAAATGGATCTGTTTCTGTCGAGCCACCAAATATAGAATTGGATTGTCCGGTGATGATAAACACATCTCCGCAAGCTAATTTTTCACTCTTCAATAGGATTGTATCCTTCGTTCCTGAATATGCTTTGACTTCCACACTGTAATTCAATAAACCTGCTTCAATTGGAAACAACCATTCAAAAGATGCTTTGCCAGATACAAAAACAAGTTTTTTTCCTTCTGAATGAAGAATTGCTTTTTCTTTGGCAACCAACACAGAAATACTGTCCCATTTGCCTTCTGTGATATGACCAGACAAGGGTATCTCACAAATATTTTGTTTATTTCTAGGGTATAGTTGATTCGTCCTTGGTGCTTCCGTAAAAGTCGAATCAAAATCTCGAGCTTGGATGATTCTATATTTTTGGGTAAATAGAGTTTCAATTTGTTTTCGATCTGTGCTGGATACATAGCGATCATAGAGTAGGATTTCTGAAATGTCTCCATTAAAAACATAGCCGCCTTGGTAGGCGGAAATGTAAATCGTGGGATCCATATTTTTAGGACAAAAAGCGGAATCTGCAAATTGACCATTGACATAAAAGCAAACTTGTTGCGTGCTATTTCTATATTGGGCAATGATGAGTGTAGCTTCAGTGCCGGGATCTATTTTGGAAACAGCTTGATTGTTAAAATCTCCATTGTGCAATACCACGGGAGTGGTGGTGCCAGCCATCCACAAGGTTCTGGAAGTTCCACCGACAATGTTTGAGGTAGATGCAAAAGCCTGACAAACCACCGCCAAGGTATAATCTTTATCCACCGGAAATACGGAGGGCATATTCATATAAGTTTGCACACCATCGAAACGTACAGAGGGCAGATTGTTGATACCATTTTCGATCCATTTTGCTTGAAGATTGGACTGGATTTGACTGGCAGCAATCGATGTCTTCGGATCTGTCCAAAGTCTAACCGCGTTCGCACTGTCCTTTTGGACTTGGATCGCAGCATCCAAATGAAACACAAAATTTTGTGGTATTTGAGAGTAAATTAATGTATTATATATTACACTTATTAATAATATAATATTTGCTTTTTGGATCATTGTTGGAGTATTTAGCAACAAGGTAAAAAAATTAATGCAAAGACGATTAAACTGCACACTCAGGAGAACTTACCTTATGCTAAATTCCTTTCTTAAAGAAATTATTATAAATGGAAATATCTGCTTTTATTTGTCTTAAAATTGAACGAATTAGAGGTCTGGGAAGATCCTTAGAATTATGAAATGGTATTGTGGTATATTTACCATCACTGTGTCTATAAAAACTATGACTGCCTTTAGTTCTTAATTTCATAAAGCCCATTGAAAACAAGTAAGCTTCCATTTCAACAGCATTGACGAGCAATAACCTACTCACTATCTAACTGAACTACAGTGGTACCAATAAAATGAGAAATCGATTCATTCAATTCTTCTTCACTTATCTCTTCTATGCAGAGCTTTAATACTTCTGTTAAATTTTTATTCAACTGATCAATATTTTCAGCGTAGGTTTGAACTGCGGGTAAAGCAGGTATATAACCATAATACATTTGTGACTCTTCATCAAATTCAATATTAGCCAAATAATGCAGTTTTGTAGATAATTGGGTCATATTTTGATTTATTTTACAAATATAAGACCATTTGTCATCACCATTTTAAAAATTGTGAAGTAATTTTCCTGGCCTCCAAAGAATAAATATTATAAAAATCTAAACAATTGAATTTCAGTTAAATAATGTTACTTTATTTTGATTCTGGCTGTCCTGGATGTTGAAGTCATGATCTCAGATGATTGTCCAGTTCCTTTCATAGTTCTGGTCACTCACCAATATTTATGATTCTAAGATAGAATATAGTTGATATTTGATAAAAGCACAATACAGGAGTTTCCATGTGGTTTAATCTATCTCAAATGTAGGAATATTTTTGATTTAGGATAGTTTTATCTTAGGGTTAAATATTATTGACAAGATTTTCAATTTCACTGTTTAAATTAATTTTACTCCTATATGAAATGCCATTTAATTTAATAATATCGCCAGCTACAAATATTATTTGAGTACTATTTAAACCTACAAGTTCTAATTTGTATTTTGCAAGAACTTTAATTGGCTCTCTTTGTGAATTGTTAATTGCCTTTATAAGTTTCTTTATAGCATTTTTGTCAGCAAGTTCTAAATAAAATATTTCATTCAGATCATTTCCAATTGCATATATAGTTACTTTTATTACTTCTTGCGACTTTATATTTATTTCACCTGAACATGACATTAATAGAAATATGAATAAATAATAAAAATGCGACATAGTTATTGAATAATAAATTTACCTTTCATATTTGAATTCGCTATTCCTAATTATTTCTCTTTGTGACTAGGACTATATTCTTCATCTTGTAACCACTAACTTTTCAGTTTGCATCAGCCTCTGGTTTTGATAAAGTCGAACAGAATAATATCCGGCATTCAGTTTTTGAATATCAAGTTTAGAAATATGACTTGTTAATGCCTGACTCAATACAATTTTCCCTGATTCATCACTTAATTCTAGGTGCATATCATTCCCTATTAATTCAGCCAATAAGATAAACTGCACTTGTGTTTGAGCTGGATTCGGAAACAAAGAAAAGAGTGGATTTGAATTGCTGTTATCAGTGCTAGAAATTAACGACAACTCTTTACCATCAATTTTACAAATATAAGGCCACCCCCCCGATTGATTATCCAATTGTGCAGTCAACGAGAGAATTATATCACCTTCTTTTGTTTGTAAAACATGGGTTGGAAAAAATATAAATTTTGGATCTGCACGACTGAGCATTTCACCACATTTGACCATTCGTCCATCAGGATATTCCTTGTAAAAATACAATGCAGTAGGTTCATCTAGCAAATTAATAACATGTAATATCTCATTATTTCCTTTCAAATCAAGAGATTTCATCCGGCCAACCAACTTCCCTTCAAAATTCAATTCCCTTTGATCTTTAATAACCATGCCATTTTCATCAAAATAAATATATCCTTCGTACTGCTTTTTGTGAATTTTTGAATGACCCCAAACTCTCAATCTTACTCCATTTTTGGACTTTTCCCAATCTATAACCCTCTTGTCTCTGCCTATTACATCACTAATATCGCGCAATCCTTCAGGTTTTCCACTAGCGCTGGTACTCCAAACATAATGTCTCCTGCTATTTGAATCTGTTAAAAATAAATCAGCAAAAAATAAATATTTATTTGGGTTTATTTCTATCGCACCATGGAGATCCAAGCTATTGTAGCTTAAAGGCGCTTGAATGTTGATGTCAAACTCAGGAAGCTCTCTAATGTTAAAATCCTTATCCCAAACCCATGGCTTAGCAAAATGATTATAAGATGATCCTGATTCTATATAACCTACCTGATAAAACCATGCATGGTCATGTCCTTCTAAATAAACTGGAGGTACACACTCTTGAAAAGTCACTCTGTTGTGATTCTCTAGATTTATTTTTTCTTCGATATCGTGACCATTTTTATCAACTTTTCTCAAATGGGTAAAACCAGCTTTTAATCCTGAAATGTTGTAAAGTATGGTATCTTTCCAGGCATATCCAAATAATTCGATATTCTCACCAAAATTTTGCATATCCCAAAAATAAGTAAACCCTTTGCCATAGAATTTCAGGTTATAATTTCGCTGCCAAATGGTATCACCTGTATTGTGATTATAACAGATTAAAGTGCTTCCTGGATTTGAAAAACCTCCTCCATTATCCAGTAAATAATATAATCGATCATTCACAATAAGTGGCGATAAATGTGGATACAAGAGTTCTCTTTGCAAAATCAACCCTATTTGATTTTTGATGTCCGAAACTTCCACAGGCCTATGATGCCATAATACATTTGTCCCTTCAAAATCAAAGGGAGGAGCATAAATAGTATCCTGTGAAAAAACAATAAGTGACTTTAGGCATACGATGAACAACAGAATTAATCGTCTCATTTTAAGGAATTTAAATTAATAAATATAGTAATAAATTAATATTTCTGCCTTCAAGACGGACTGTACATGGTATATGATTTAAGCAAAATATAGGGTTTCAATATGCTTAAATCTATCACAAATGTAAGAATATTTTTGATTTAGGTAAATATTTATCTTAGGATTAAAATTCATTTTCTAAGGTTTGTCTTAAGATCAGAAAGTATAATATTCCCGTCTCACGTTTATCCAAAGATTCCATTAGGAAATTATCATCAAGAATTAAAGTGGCTCAATAAGCTTTTAATAAACACTATCCATTGAAGCTTGAAGCAAAGAAAAATAATAAAATCGAAAGTTAGGTTCTTATTGATCTTATCACCTTATAATAACAATTTTCTCTACTTGATTATACGCTTTTCCTTGAATCTTTAGTAAGTACTCACCTTTTAATAGATCATTAGGTAATTGCATTAAATATTGTGTCCCCTGATGGGGATTAAAATGAGATGTATGTAATACTTTACCAGAAAGGTCATTTAATTCTATAGTAAATTTTGATTGATCACTAATTCTTGAGAGTAAATTCAAATGGCCTGATACTATAGGGTTAGGGTATACAGTAAAAGCTTTTTCTTTGCCAGTCTGAATATCTGTACTATTCACAACTTTATCGCAACCCGGCACAAGACATCCTTCAGAATCCAGATGAAGTAGCCAGCCCTTGATCATTGCATCACTTCCATCAGACACTCTTCCGCATACGACGAGTGTATTATAAGGAGTAGTTTTTATGCTTTCCATGCTCATCCACCAGCCCCTAGTGCTATCCCAGCCCAAGGGTTGATACAACCTTGTCCATAAGCTATCACCTAGTATAGAACATTTAAATATACATCCATAACTAGGTTCTGCGAAAGGAGGTGTATGGAGAGATCCACAAGTAACCATTCCTGAACCATCATTAAGTAAACTCATATCATTAATCAAATGAAAATTATTATCAACCATAATTAATGGATGCTGAAATCTTGTCCTCCAATGCACGGTATCTAATTCAGATGATACATGAAAAACATGAGGTATTAGTTTACTATTCTGAACATCTATATTGTCATTTGTAACAATATAATATCCGTTCTTCCCATCATCCTGAATTGTGTAAGTAAATCCCCCATTAGTATAAATATTACCTGGTGTCTTAAGTTTATTCTCTCTTATGACATTACCTTGTTTGTCGACCTTTAGATAGATTAACCAACCGAAGTCAGTAAGTTTATTATTCTTAAATTCTAAAGCATCTCCAATAAGATGATAGAATTCATCTTTTAATTTAATATATCGAATGGATATTGGACTTTGAATATTTTTAACCTTGACTCTTGACAATTGTTCCAGACTATCGTTGTAGGTATAGATATAATTATCAGTTGTATATTGAGAGGAATATACATGTCTTAATAAATAAATCAATTCTTTGGAACCCGGATCCATTTCTGAATCTGTTACAAAAAATATATCTCCCTCTACAGGTTGCTCAACTTTCACTTTATTTAGGATTTGTCCAGTTCTCATATTTATGGCAACGATATAGTTCTTGACATACTGTAGAGTTGTATCATCCCAATTATACATGTTGTAATAATAGATGGAATCATTTCTTTTAAACAAAGGATAATTCTGTCGAACATAGGGTTTTGAAAAATCAGCTTCAGATATTAACTTAGAATGAATGAGATTAACCTGATAATCAAATTTTGTGAGATGAGGTTTGACTTTCTTATAGCGCCCGTTCGAGTCCTGACTGACGACTTCATCACCGATAATATAAATATATTGGGAATCACATTCTATGGAACCAAATACACATTGACCATTTACTGCACCTATGTCAGGTATTAAATTAAAGAATGTTTTATCTTGGGCTAATCCTGTACATTTAGCGATGGTCAAAATAAGCAGAATATTTAATATTTTCATTTAATTTAATTCAACTTCATGCAGATCGTAAAGATAGTGGAATAAGATAACATCACCTGACTATAAAACATCTAAATATATTTGTGCTCTAATTCAATAATTTAATAGGCAAATGGATTTGAAGGTGGACAAGTGGGCTGAACGGATTTTGCTAAAAGACCGTAGTTCATCGGCACGTGCCATTACTCTGATTGAGTCTTCCAAAAAGCAGGACGACCTAATGGTTAATGAGCTTATGTAGCTCAGGAAGCTTTTAAAAAGCACTATCCATTGAAACAAAGAGAAATTATAAAATAGAAAATTTGGTTCATTAATTCAGAGTTTGTCAATTTGCCTTTTTGCGCAAGGTTTCAGATTAAGCATTGCGATATTTTAGTAATAACTCTATATCATTAATTTCCTTTAAGACATCACGCTTTTGCACTATTGAAGGAATTCCCCTTTTCCTGTGAAGTAAATGCTCATTATAATATAAATAGAACAGGTCTAACTGATTTGTTTCAAAATAACTGAGTGCCAATAAGTATCTCGCATCATTCAAAATTGATTTGCACTCCTTATCTAGATTTTCAGACTTTAGATTATTAAATATTATGTTAAGTTGAACAATTGCTTTATTATGTAATTTATTTGATCTCAATATTAATGCATAAGTAAATATGCAATAAGGATCCTGAGGTTCAATTTTCATAAATATTTTAGAAATTTCTAAAGCCTTTTCATAAGATTTTATCTCGTACAATGCAAGACCATATTCTATAAGAATCCAGTAATCATAATCAACAATATATTTCTGAGTCTCAAGTTTAGATAGAAGAGTGATAATTGTATTATATTTTTTCTGATGATTCAATGCAACTATTATACTTTTTAATTGATTTAAATAAATTCGAAGCGAATTAGGATCTTTCCTTTTCGCACTTTTTAAAATATTATTCATTAAAATTGAATTACTCATCGTTAATTCTTATATTAAGAATTGACCTTTGTTTATAGTTTTGAACTCTTGTGATCACTTATTTTACTTTTTTATTTTTAGAAACGATTTCGTATTCGCCTTGATAATCTTTAAATATCACATAAAATCCTTTAGACCACAAATGCTTAATTATTAAACCTTTTTGTTCATCAGGTATATCATTAAATGCAAGCATTTTTGTGTCATATATATAGGTATTTGCTATCTTTTCTAAATCAATCTTGTCTTCACTTTCAATAATATGAAGATCACCCATTTTTTCAAGTTTTTTAAACTCTCCAAAAGTTACCTTTCTATGCTTATTTAGTAGATCATTTCTCTCTTTTTGCCCAATACTATTATTCAGATAATCTATTGGTGTTATCATATCTAAATCACCAAATAAACAAGTAAATTCTAGATTATCTTCCCTTAGCAAACAAAGATAAGTATTTCCGCTTAATTCAATTGTATCTTTTACTTGCTTTGTTTTACAACTAATATTTATGGTTGTAATAATCAATAAAATGCGCAAGATGATTCTTTTGCTGACCATGAAGTATTTTTAATTTATAGCTTTCATTTATTAAAATCTAGTTCAATAATATTTACATTACTTTCTTTCAATTTTTGAATAATTTGGTTGCCCTCTTTTCGATGGGTTCCTAATTGATGAATTACTACATCATTATTATTCGATAATTTAATATAGATACAAGTTTTGTGATTTCTTAATTCTTTAGGATTATTATAAATCTCTATCTTCTCAATTTTATTAAAGTCGTATTTAAATTGTTTCAATTTATATGTATCAAAATATTTTAAGAGAATACTGGTATCATCAATCTCAATATAAGGGTTTTCTTTATTGACAAAAACAAAAAAAATAGCCAATAATATTAACCCAACTATTAGAGTAAGAATATTTTCATATGAAATAACAAATAGAAAAACAAAGCCAATTAGAATAACTACATTTGCGCCATAATTATATGATATAATTAGCTTTTTACCCATCCTAATATCTTATTATTTATTTTATTAAACTTCAACTTCATGGCCATTTATCTATGTTGAAAATTATTCTATAATTTATTTAGGTAGCAATCATGATCTAATGAATTTGCTTTAAACTATCCAAGCCTATGCTTTCAATTAATTTCATAAGTCTTGATCGAGTAGGTTCAGGAGCATCTTTCATTATCATTAAATAGGACAAAGGATTATTATGATTAAAGTACTCTTCATAGTAAGTACTTGTATCTGAAAAATCTATGCGATAGTAATAAGTTCCAGTGCTATCATAAAAAATATTTCTTAACACTATTTCAGTACTATCATAATAATCAATCCCTCTTGAATAATATTTATTTTGATAGTATCTCCGCATAGATTTCACACTACCACTTGGATAATACCAGTAGGCATTTCCATGAAGCATTCCCAATTTATTATAAATTAATTTGCTGAACAGCCTTCCTTTAAATTCAAAATTTAATTCCTCACAAATACTGTCATTTATGTAATTGCGAATAAAATAAATATGATCAGCTGAATCAAATGCTATTGAATACCGATTTATTGAATTAAAAGAATAATTCTCAATCCTAAGACCATCCTTATATTTTATTTCCATTTTTAATTTTTCATTATTATATTTACAACTAATGATATGCACAAAAAATAAAATGCAAAAACCTATCCTCATCACTAACATATTTTCAAAATAATATCTATCTATGAGTATATAACCCAATTTTCTTTTCAATGTAATCTTGTATCACCTTTTTATCTTTCTCTAGGGTGTTAAATAACATATAGAAATCATATCCAAATCTAACGCTAATATCTCTATTGCCCTTCATATAAAATCTTCCGCTAAAAGCACCTCTCAATTGAAGTCTTGCAGCCTTTAATGTTTCCAGCAAACTTAAAGTTCTTCTTTTCTTTAGTGCGTTATAAAAATTTTCTAACACTTTATCTTTTATCATTTCTAAATCTTCATCTCGATAATACCTTTCTACAACAAATTGAATTTTATCACAATTATAATATTTAAAAAGATAATGAAATAGCATCAATATATTTGTCTTCAACTTTTTTATATTCCAAAAAAGTCAAGACAACACCATCAAATAGTTCACTTATATCAGAATAACTTGTCCATTCGTCTTTTAAGTATGAGCCATAACTATCTCTATATTTTGGGTTATATTTCATTACCTCAAAGGCAGTAAGTATCCATCTTTCGCTTTTATTAACATCCTTTAATTCCAGCATAATTAGTCAACAATTTAATTTCATTCGTTTGCTCCAACTCACATCGTAAAGATAGTAGTATCATAACAAATTTAAACTTGCATATAAATGTGTTATGTTTGAATCCTATTTGACCAAGCATTTCTCCACTCTTTACGATTATTTTACATATATTTGTGCTTCTAATACAATAATTTAATAGGCAAATGGATTGGAATGTGGACAAGTGTGCTGAACGGATTTTGCTAAAAGACCGTAGTTCATTGGCACGTGCCATTACCCTGATCGAGTCTTCTAAAAAGCAGGACCGCATCTTGGCTAAGGAGCTTTTGGCTAAACTAGGAAATCCAAAAGAACACAAACTAAGGTTGGGCATCACGGGTCCTCCGGGCGTTGGAAAGAGTTCTTTGATCGAAAAATTAGGAATGAATTTTATTGAACAGAATCTAAGCGTCGCTGTGCTGAGCATCGATCCAAGCAGTCAGTTGCATGGAGGAAGTATATTGGGAGATAAATCACGCATGTTGGATCTGTCTCGTCAGGTGGCAGCATTTATCCGACCCAGTCCATCCGGCCTACACTTAGGGGGAACAGCCCGCTCTACTCAGGATACTATCCAACTGTTGGAGGCGGCTGGTTTTGATGTGATCATGATCGAAACGGTGGGTATAGGTCAATCTGAAATTTCCATATTTCACATTAGCGACCTTGCATTAATGCTCGTGCAACCGGGAGCTGGAGATGATCTGCAAAATATTAAAAAAGGGGTCATGGAATGGGCCGATTTTTTTGTCATCAGCAAAGCAGATGGTACCACTAAAGAATTGGCAGAAAACACCTACCAGGATTTAGTCCACTCATTGCCCGGGAATTCCGAAAATTCAATCCACAAAAAACAGATTTTCAAGTCAAGTATTGAAGATAAAGAATCTATACAAACCATCGCCAAGGCCGTTTGGCAGCACTGGGAAAGTCTAAAATCCACAGAGCAACTTAAGCATAAACGCAACCTGCAGCAAGCCGATTATTTCTTTTACCACTGGGCTGAAAACTTTAAGGAACATTTGTTATTTGACCAAAACTTTGTAAATCAACTGAATACGTGTCGGGAGCAACTAAAAATTGGTGCTATTAGCAGAGAAGAAGCGATGAATTTGTTGATTCGTTTTACTTTTGCGGTCTGAAAAATTGTAGGTAAATTGATTAAATGGATTTTTAGTTCAGTCGTCTTTATGCTTCTTTGTGTCAAAGAGGACTCTGGAATGAGTATCGTTTATACGATTCATGAGCCTATTCAACTCATGTCCCCTGTCAAGCACAAGCTTTCTTTCTCCGGAGGATTTGGCGAACTGAGGAGCAATCACTTCCATGCTGGATTGGATATTCGATCCAGTCATACAGCTTATCCCGATCAAATTTTATCCGCACAAAAAGGCTTTATCAGCAAAATAGATATTAAATCGGATGGGTACGGGAAGTCTGTTTTTATCCAACATCCTGGAGGATACACCACCGTTTATGGCCATCTTGAGAGATTAAGGCCGGACCTGGAAGCAAAGATTAAGGAAATTCAAGCCAAAGAGGAAGCGTTTGAAGTTGAATTAAAATTTACAGAAGATGAATTTCCGGTTAATGCCAGCGAATTTTTTGCCTACATGGGAAATACCGGTGCGAGCAGAGGTGCCCATTTGCATTTTGAATTAAGAAAAACCGCTACCAACGAAATCCTAGATCCCTTGGAATTTGGTCTAGGTGTCGAAGATCGAATTGCTCCAGTCATTAAGAGGGTTAAAATTTATGGTTTTGGCCATGACGGTTTTTTGAAAGACGAAAAAATCATTCCTAAATCCAAATTGATCCAACCAATTTCCATTCATGGAGATTTTTTAGGAATCGCCATCGATGCAGCAGACAAGAACAATCAAAGTTGGATCACAACAGGATTAAAACACATCCGGCTCTACGTGGATGAAACTCTCGTGTACGAATATCATTTGGACAGTTGGCATCCGGAAGATGCCAGATACATGAATGCACACATTGATTTTCACAACAAGGTAAAATCACTAGGTCATTTTCACAGATGTTATAAATTGCCAGGCAATTGTTTACCCATTTATAAGAATATCATCAACGATGGTCTGGTGGCCTTTCAACCAGGCGTTGAACACAAGATCAGGATTGAAATTTCAGATGCTTTTGACAATAAGACACAGGAAGTATTTTCAATTAAAAAATCAGACCAGCCTGTAGAAATGGTCACTTCTTGCGTTGGAGACATGGTTTTATACGATCAACCTTATCAGTGGGATTTTGGTTTTGGTCAAATTAATTTTGCAGAAGGAACCCTTTACGAATCAACACCGATTGTACCAGATTCTTTTAATAATCTGCTTAAAACTGCTTATTCTCCTTGGTTGGGAATAAAAGCATCCGGTGTACCCATTCACAAAAAATTTCAAATTTCAATTGTCCCTACAAAGCTTTTAAATCCGGAATTAAAATCAAAATCTTACATCGCCCTAAAATCAGGTCTTGAATCCAGATGTATCCCAGGCAGTGTATGGAAAGGTGATACCTTGATTGGAAGTCATAATCAAATGGGATTTTTCTCCATTATGGTAGATACCATTGCGCCGAGCATAACACCAGTCACTTTTAGATACGATCTAAGAAAAGCCTGGAGTTTTAAGTTTAGGATTAGAGACAATGTTCCTTCCACCAAGGTTTCACAAGAAGTGAAGTACAAAGCCTACATCGATGGTAAATGGATCCTTATGGAACACGACGCCAAAACAAGAACCATTCGACATGAGTTTGAACCAGATTTGGCTCCCGGTAAACATGAACTTGTAATCGTTGCACAAGATGAGCGTTTAAACCAAAGGACCTACAAGGCGTTCTTTGTGAAATAGTAAATTTAAACATGAACGAATACCTTCCTGTTTTTAAAATAAACGAGGGCGATTTATTTCCACAAGACATTTTTGCAAACGAATTGGGTGAAGAGATCAAACTATCTGAACTTCATCAAAAATGGATTGCGCTTTTTTTCTACCCTCAAGACGACACACCTACCTGCACCAAAGAAGCATGTAATTTAAGAGATAATTTTGAAATTTTAAAACAGGACTCCATTAGCATATTTGGGATCAGTCCTGATGGAGAAAAAAGCCATCAAAAATTTATCAAAAAATTTAAACTGCCCTATAGTTTATTGATCGATGAAGATCATCAACTTGCGTCAAAATTGGGAATTTGGGGCACCAAGAAATTTATGGGTCAGGTTTATCAGGGATTGCATCGGGTGACGGTGATACTCAACCATGAATTAAGAGTGCATAAGTTGATACATCCTGTCGATTCTGGCAATCACGCAGAGCAAATTAGGCAGAACATTCAGTCATGAAAAGCGGATATTCTATTTTGGTCACAGGAAAAGTGCAAGGAGTAGGATTCAGACGTTGGGTTTTAGATCAAGCTAAAAAGCATGGAATATCTGGTTGGACCGCCAATCTTCCAGATGGAAAAGTCGAAATACACGCAGAAGGAAGCTCGGAAAACTTAATCCAGTTTGTGAAAGGAGTGAGGACTGGACCCATCGGTTCCAAAGTTGAAAATATTTGTATAAAATTAGTTAAAATTATTGATTATCAATCTTTTACAATTAAGAGATTGTAATCATATGAAAAATAAAACCTTTTAGACCAAAGTGGCTTTATTTTTGCACCCAATTTACAAATCCCATTATGGATATTTTTAAAAGAGCATTGGAATTACATGAATCGCTTAAAGGCAAATTAAATGTTGAAAATAAGCTAGACGTTCAATCAAAAGAAGACCTTTCATTGGTGTATTCACCAGGCGTAGCAGAACCTTGCAAAGTCATACATACATTCCCCGACAAAGTATATGATCTGACCATCAAAGGCAATACCGTAGCCATCGTTACTGATGGATCTGCAGTCCTGGGTCTTGGAAATATAGGCGCTTTGGCTTCGATTCCAGTGATGGAAGGTAAGGCCATGTTGTTTAAAAGATTTGCGGGTATCAATGGATTTCCCATTTGCTTGGAGACTCAGGACACAGAAGAAATCATCCACATTGTTAAAAATATTGCACCTGTTTTTGGAGGGATTAATTTAGAAGACATTGCAGCGCCGCGCTGTTTTGAAATTGAAGAAAGACTTCAGGATATTGGTATACCCGTTTTTCATGATGATCAACATGGAACCGCAATTGTGGTATTGGCAGCTTTGATGAATTTTTGTAAGATTACCGGAAGGAAAATCAAAGATTTAAGAATTGTCATCAATGGAGCAGGCGCAGCAGGTATCGCCATTTCAAGATATTTGGGAAAGACCGATGCGGAAACTCCCAATCAGGAAATAGCAAAAGAAATCATCGTTTGCGATAGTCACGGCATCGTTGGACCTTTGAGAACGGATCTCAATGATTTTAAAAAAGCGCTTTTAGATTATACCAATCCCAATGGAATTGATGGTACGGTCATTGAAGCAATTGTTGGTGCAGACGTTTTCATTGGTGTGAGCAAAGAAAATCTATTGAACAGAGATGACATTCGAACGATGGCGAAAGATCCACTGATCTTAGCCTTAGCCAATCCGATTCCAGAAATATTTCCAGACGAAGCTTATGCAGGTGGTGCATTTGCAGTAGGAACAGGTAGATCTGATTTTCCAAATCAAGTGAACAACGTATTGGCATTTCCGGGAATCTTTTTGGGGGCGTTAAGATCAAAAGCTCCACGTATTACTTTGGCAATGAAATTTGCAGCAGCGGCCGCCATTGCCAACGGAATCAGCAATCCTACCAGAGAACAAATTATCCCTCCCGTCATGGATGAAAGCATCGCGCACAAAGTAGCAGATGCGGTTGCAAGTTTTGCAGAAAAAGCCTAGATGTAAATACTCAAACTATTCAACTGATCAGTTGTTTGAGCCTTGATTCTAAATTCGCGAAATTTGAATTCCATCATAGACCATTTATTTCAACAGCAAAGAGAGGCATTTTATAAAATTCCATCTATTCCTATTGCACTAAGAAGACGAAGGCTCAAAGAATTAAAGAAGCTTTTACCCAATTATCTGCAGCCACTTCGAGAAGCCATGATGAAGGACTTTAGGAAGCCTGCATTTGAGGTAGATTCCACTGAGATGTTGGTCGTGCTTAGGTCTTTGGATACAGCGCTTCGCAATTTAAACCATTGGAATTCTACCAGAATTGTGGATTCAGATATTCTGCTACCTGCTACTTCCTCTTATGTCAAGCCCGAGCCCAAAGGAATGGTCTTGATTTTAGCGCCCTGGAATTATCCATTTAATTTGTGTTTTGAACCTTTGATTTCTGCTTTTGCAGGAGGTAACCGAATTTTTTTGAAACCCTCCGAAATGGCGATGCATACTGCTAAACTCATTGAAGAAATTATTCAAAAAGTATTCCAAGCTGATGAAGTGTGCTGTGTACAAGGAGGTGCTGAAGTGGGTACTTATTTATCAGGTTTGGATTTCGACCATATATTTTTTACAGGATCCAAACGAGTGGGCTCATTGGTTATGCAAGCAGCCGCAAAAAAACTTTGCACCCTGACTTTGGAATTGGGAGGAAAGAACCCCGTGATCGTGGATAAATCCTATCCTATGGATGATCTCGTTGCCAAAATACTTCATCCAAAATTTTTAAATGCAGGTCAAACTTGTATAGCTTCAGATTATCTAATTCTTCCTGCTTCGGAGTTGGATCATTTTATTGAAAGATGGAATCATAAGTTGGCGCAATGGTTTCCAAATGAATGGAAATCAAAAGCAGAATATTCTGGAATGATTAATGAAAAGCATTTTGACAGGATTCTCAAGCTTGTAGATGAATGCGTCCAACAAGGTGCAAAACTGGAAGGCACACTGGATGTGGATGAAAAGAGTTTAAGAATAAAACCAGTTTTGCTGTTGAATTCTGATTTTCACCATGCTTCCATGCAGGAGGAAATATTTGGTCCTGTCTTACCAGTGATATGTTATCAAAATGAAGTGGATGAGCTTATTCCTAAAATTAAACGATTGGAAAGGCCACTTTCACTTTATATATTTAGTAAACGAAATTCGTTTATAAAAAAGGTAACCGAGCATCTTCGCTCAGGTGGAATTACGGTCAACAATACCTTGTTGAATTATTGTGAATCCAATTTGCCATTTGGCGGTGATAAACACAGTGGCCATGGGAGTACCCATGGATTGAATGGATTTCGTACCTTTGTGCATTTAAGATCAGTGAGTAAACAAAAATCTTGGTTGAATATCTTGCGTTTGTTTTATCCACCGTATACTCAAACAAAACAAAATATATTAAAATGGATTCTAAAATATTATTCCTAAAAAGAGAATATTTTCTACCTCTGCTTTTTTTTATTGCCGCCATTGCTTTTACAGAAGCACAGAAAAAGCAAATCGAATTGACAGATATCTACGAACAAGGACAGTTTAGAGTAGCGAGTCTGGGAGGTTTTAATTTTTTAAAAGATGGAATCAGTTATAGTAAATTAAAGGAGGGCAAGATCATTCGATTGGATCTGGCCAGCGGTCTTGAAAAAGAAATTATTTTTGATGCCGGTCGTGATGCAAAACAAATTCCTAATTTTAAAGTAGAAAGTTATCAATTTTCATCCGATGAAAATAAAATATTGATTCAAACAAATTCGGAACGATTGTATAGGTATTCTTCCTTTGAAGAAGCGTATGTATTTGACCGTGGGACAAAACAATTGACGCGAATATTTTCTCCAGGAAAGGTAATGTATCCCACGATAAGCCCCAGCTCTGAAAATGTGGCTTTTGTGTATAACAATGACCTGTATTTTCAAAATCTGTCGGATGGAAAATCGCAAAGAATAAGCAAGGACGGCCAAAAAAATAAAATCATCAACGGTGCGTCTGATTGGGTTTATGAAGAAGAATTCACCTTGACTAGAAGTTTTGAATGGTCACCTGATGGTAAAAAATTGGTCTATATCCGCACGGATGAATCTGAAGTGAAGGAATTTTCTTTGGAGTATTACAGAGATGCAGCCTATCCAGAAGTTTACACTTTTAAATATCCAAAAGTAGGTGAGAAAAATTCAAAATTGACCGTTTGGACCTATGATTTAAAAAGTAAAAAGAATAAGAAACTGCCAGTTTCATCGGATATGGAAGGAACAGAAGGCTATATACCAAGAATTCATTGGACTAAAAATTCACAACAGGTTTGCATTACTTGGATTAACAGAGAGCAGAACAATGTACGACTGTATCTTTCTGATGTGAAAGGCAAGCAACTTGTAAAATTATACGAAGAAAAAAACAAGTATTACATCGACATCCATGACCATCTTGAGTTTATTGACGATCAAAATCAATTTCTTTGGCAATCAGAAAAGGATGGACAAAATGCCATGTATCTGATGGATGGAGCAGGTCGTGAAATCAAACGAATTACACCGGATGGAATGGAGTTGACCAATTGGTATGGGAGATCTGCGGATGGTCAGCGTGTATATTTCCAGGTTTCTACCCAAAGAGGACTTGAAAGACAAATTTGTAGTACGAAATTGGATGGATCCGATTTTAAACAAATTTCCAGCGGAGATGGAACCCATGATGCGCAATTTAGTCAGGGCGCGAAACTAATGGTGCACAGCCATTCTAAAATAAATACTCCACCAATTCATACGATTCGAGATTCTGACGGAAAGTTGATTCGTGCTTTGGAAGAAAACAAATCACTTAATGAGAGACTTGAGCAATATCAGATTTCTCAAGTAGAAATTTTAACGGTACCCAATCGGCACAATGATGTTTTGAATGCATTGATGATTAAGCCACTTGATTTTGATCCCAATAAAAAGTATCCGGTCTTTATGTATTTATATGGAGGACCCGGTAGCCAACAAGTCATGAATAAATGGAATTCTTTTAGATATTACGGATGGTTGCAGATGATTGCACAGAAAGGATACATTGTTTGTGTTGTGGACAATCGTGGTACTGGAGGCAGAGGAGAAGAATTTAAAAAATCACTCAAAAGCAACTGGGTAAATTTGAAACAGAAGACCAGATTGATGCTGCCCGATTCTTGGCTTCAAAACCTTATGTCGATGGAAAAAGAATTGGTATTTTTGGTTGGAGTTATGGAGGATATATGTCCACACTTTGCTTATTAAAAGGGAACGATGTTTTTAAGGCGGCGATTGCCGTGGCCCCGGTGACCAATTGGAAGTGGTATGACAGTGTCTATACAGAAAGGTATATGGGAACGACGGAATCCAACCCGACTGGTTATCTTGAAAATTCTCCTGTATATTTTGCAGATCGATTAAAAGGAAATTTTTTATTGGTGCATGGAATGGCAGACGACAATGTACATTTCCAAAATTCTGTAGAAATGGTGAATGCTTTTATTCACCACAAGAAACAATTTGAAACATACTATTACCCCAATCGAAATCACGGCATCGGTGGAGACAATGCCACCATTCATTTATTTACAAAAATGACCCAATTCGTTTATGAAAAAATTTAATTTAATACTTCTTGTACTCTCCATTATATTCATTGGAGCATGTTCTTCTTCCAAATTTAAAATGGTCAACAAGACCGAATTCTCCCCTCAGTTTTTGGTGGGAACTTGGAAAATGAAAGATAAAATGCAGTATGAAAAATGGACACAAATAGGACCCACAGAATGGATGGGTGTGGCTTATGACATGACTTCAGGCTTGGCGGACATCACAGAAAACCTAAAAATTTATAAGTCGGACAAAGATTGGATTTTAGAAGTTAAGCATAAGGAGAATCAATTTACACCCGTTTATTTCAAACAACAAAATGATCCGTTTTGGACTGGTTATTTTGTCAACGAGAAACACGATTTTCCGCAAGTGATCAGTTATAGAAGAGGTTTAGAAGGGATCTTGTATGCGCAAATTAAGGACCTCAAAGCCACCAATATGATAGACTTTGAGTTTGTATCAGAAACCAATAAATGAAGTCAATAGAAATCATCAATCGCAAAGCGACCCATGAATATCACTTCATCCAGTTGTTTGAAGCAGGGATTCAATTGATTGGCACTGAAGTTAAAGCTATTCGTGAAGGCAAGGCCAATCTGAGTGATGCATGGTGTGGGTTTGAGCGAAATGAACTTTGGATAAAAAATCTACATATCTCTGAATATGAAAGAGGTTCCAATCAAAATCATGAACCAAAAAGAACTCGTAAATTATTATTAAATCGTCTGGAATTGCGAAAATTGGAACGTAAAATGACTGAGAAGGGAATGTCCATTATACCTTATAGAATTTATTTTTCTGATCGGGGTATGATCAAGGTTGAAATTGCCCTTGCTTCCGGAAAGAAATCATATGATAAAAGAGAGTCCATCAAAGACAAGGATCAAAAAAGAGATATGGACCGAAATCTCAAATTTAATTAGACAGATTGACAGAAGTCTTTTATAAAATTAAATGGTTCGGACGGTGAACGATGCGATCAAAATGGATGGAAGAACCTTTCATTTGGAGCGTCTGGGTGCGCATCAATGGAATCAAGTAATCCCAAAAGAGGTTTTTCCGATAGTGATGGTTTGTGATACCAATACAAGAGTTCATAGCCTTCCGTTGGTCATCGAAAAATTGGAAATTGAAAAACATTTAATTTTTGAAATCCCGGAAGGGGAGCATTCAAAGAGTTTGGAGCAGTGTCAGAAATTTTGGGAATTTGCAGCTGAGAATAATTTGGGTCGACAGGGGCTTATAATTGCTATTGGTGGGGGAGTGGTGCTTGATTTCGCAGGTTTTTGTGCTTCTGTCTGGAAGCGAGGAATTGCTTATATCAGTATACCCACCAGTATTATGGCTCAAGCGGATGCGGCAATCGGAGCTAAGACAGGAGTTAATTTTCATCAATACAAAAACATGTTGGGTAGTTTTTATCCACCCTTGTTTGTGATCACGCATTTTGATTTTCTGAAAACTCTTCCGTCCCGCCATATTAAAAATGGTAAGGTTGAAATTATAAAACATCTGTTACTCCAGGATGAAAATCCATGGCAGGGCATTGAAAAATTGCAGAAAGATTTTGATTTTGAAACATGGAATGAAGTCATTTTAAACTCCATAAAATTTAAATCTTCCATTACTTTGGAAGATCCTTTTGATCAAGGCAAAAGAAAAATTTTAAATTTAGGTCATACCATGGGCCATGCGCTGGAATCATTGGCTTTTGAAAAAGAGCAGGATCTATTGCATGGTGAAGCAGTGGCCATGGGGATTTGGATAGAAAGTTGGTTAGGAAAAGAATTGTTGGGTTATTCTTCCGCACATTTTGATCAGCTATACACTTCATTGTCTCCTTATTTTCCTGATCCATTTAATTTTGACATTCAATGGTCTGAAATCCATAAATATTTACTGGCGGATAAAAAAAATTCAAACGAAAAGGTACAATTCGCTCTACTGGAAAAACCCGGACATCCCATTTGGAATGTGGAACTAGATGTGAATCAGTTGGAGATTTATTTTACAGACCGCAAAATTAAGTCTATTTTTACGCCCTGATTATGAATCAATGGATTGACCAATTCTCTGAGCGACTTAAAACCTTTTGGTCAAGGTTTAGTCTGACGGATATCTATAATGGTTCTGCACCTGATGATAGAACCTGGTTTAAAACAGCCGTTTCTTGGATGTGGAAAGGTACGATAGGGATGATTCTAATGTTGTTTTTACTTTTATTTTTAGTTTCATTTGACAATTTACCGACCTTGGAAGAATTGGAAAATCCAAAATACCACAATGCGAGTTTGGTGATTGCAACCGATGGTTCCATTCTGGGTAAATACTACAACGAAAACAGGGAATTTTTAGATTTTGATAGCCTTAACCCACATTTACACACTGCTCTTTTATCTACTGAAGATGTTCGATTTTACAGCCATTCCGGGGTAGATGCATGGGCGCTCATGAGGGTCTTTTTTAAGACCATATTGATGAGCAAAGGAGAATCTGGTGGAGGAAGCACAATCAGTCAGCAATTGGCAAAATTGTTATTCGAACGCCCAAGTTTAAAAGGTAAAAGTCAAGTTGTTAAAATTGCCTTGCTCGTTCGTGTTAAATTTAAAGAGTGGCTCACGGCTATTAAATTGGAAAGAAGATATACCAAAGAAGAAATCATTGCCCTTTATCTAAATAAATTCGATTTTATTTATGAAGCCCATGGTATACAAACGGCATCAAAAACTTATTTTGGAAAAGATCAAAAGGATTTGCGACTAGACGAAGCTGCTGTATTAATTGGGATGCTTAAAAACCCAACTCTCTACAATCCTCGTAGATTTTTAAATCTGGCGAAGGATCGTAGAAATACAGTCTTATCATTGGTGTATAAAAATGGTCATATCAACAAAAAAGAATTTGAAGCCTATAAAAAGATGCCCATTGATGTTTCTGCCTTCAAGCGCGAAACACATGTGGATGGATTGGCTCCACATTTTAGAGCAGAGCTAGGAAAATGGCTAAAGGATCTTTTTGAAAGTGAAGACCTCCGAAAACCAAACGGTGATAAATACAATCCATATCAGGATGGCTTGAAAGTTTATGTGACGATTGATCCGGTTATTCAAAAAGCTGCAGAAGAAGCGGCCAGGGAACATATGATTAATATACAAAAATCATATTTTAATGTTTGGACCAAGCAGGATCCATGGGAGTATGAGGCTGATGACAATATGAAGAGAATTCGCAAAGAATCACTCCAACAGTTGGTGAGAGAAACCGAGAGATATTATACTTTGTGGAATCAGTATTATGGAAAATTATTGGTCGATCTGGAATCTGAAATTGGCAAAGTAGATGTCAATGACAGAACCATCCAAAGAATTATTCAGGAAAGAAAAAAGCCTGGATTTCTTAAATCTGAATTGAATAAAAAACAAATTACTAAAACACAATACGATTATAGTGTTCAGATTTTAAAAAGCAATCAATGGCCTGAGATGGAAAAAAATTGGGCAGGCTTTGAAAAAGATTTGCGTCTTCAAATGAATACGGCGATCCCAATGAAAGTATACGATTATCTGACCCAATCTGAAAAGGAAATGAAAATGTCCCCATTGGATTCCATCAAATTCCATCGTAAACACATGCAAATGGGTTCTTTGGCTGTAGAGCCTCATACCGGTGAAATAAAATCTTGGGTCGGTGGAGTCAACTTTAAATATTTTAAATACGACCACGTAAATTCAAGGAGACAGGTTGGTTCGACCTTTAAACCATTTGTTTATGCTTCAGCAATTGCATTACAAAAAATATCACCGTGCAATGAATTTCAAGACATCCAATATACAATACCAGCCAATGATCCTAACTTTGGATTACCCGAGTCATGGACACCAGGAAACGCTGAAGAGACTTTTACTGGAAAATTTTACAATTTATATAATGCATTAGCGTATTCCAGAAATTCCATTACAGTAAAATTGGTAATTCTTTTGGGCAGTGTAAATCCAATTCGTGGATTGTTGCACAATATGGGTATAGACAGTACTGCAAAACGAAGAGATGGCGGATTTTTAATTCCGAAATTGCCATCCATAGTGTTGGGTTCAGCGGATCTTTCTGTGTATGAAATGACGGGCGCCTACACCACTTTTGCAAACAATGGAGTGTATGTAAAACCATATTTTGTATCACACATAGAAGACAAAGACGGTAAAGTAATTTATCGAAATACCACGGTGCAGAATGTTGCTTTGGCTCCTGATTACAACTATGTCATGGTGGATTTATTGCACAAATCAGGTGGTGTGTCTTTTCTAAAAGTTCCGGCAGGAGGAAAAACAGGTACGACTAATAATTATGTGGACGGATGGTTTATGGGAATCACACCTGACCTTGTTGTTGGTACCTGGGTTGGGGGAGAGGATCCATGGATTCGATTTCTTAATTTAACGAATGGTCAAGGTGCTGTGATGGCCAGGCCTTATTTTGTAAAATTCATCAATAAATTATTGGATTTGGGAGTGAGTGAGGTGGACCCATTTAAAAAATTTCCTTTTCCAAAAGGAGAGTTGGAGATTGAATTGAACTGTGCAAAATTTAAGGAAATGATGAAATCACTCAATATGGATAATTCCATTATGCCGGGAACCAATAAATCCGATGAAGACGAAATTTTAGAATAGCAGTTTATTGATCAATAAAATGAGTATATGAATTTCAAGGATCTTTCTTCTTACAGTGTCAATTTTATTTTGGCAATTTGTTTGGTGTTGTTGGGCTTATGGAGTTATGATGCCTCTGGCAGAGATTTTCATACATTGAGTATTCCTGCGATGGGAGTCATTTTGAGTTTTTTTCACAAGCCACTCAAGAATGAAGAAAGTAAATGGATCGTTTGGATCATGGCATTGACCGCAGTTTATGTATTTATACTCATTATGCCTTTGAGAAATAGCATGAATTCTGGCAACCAGGATGCAGTGCTGAGAGTAAGTCTCATGTTTGCTTTTTGTGTTCTGGCTTTGGTATTTTATATCATCAGATACCGCAGCCTAAAACAAACACAAATTAAAGTGTAAATTCTGAATTGATTAAAGATTTCCTCGGATCTCTTGTTCTCTTTCGATGGCTTCAAACAAAGCTTTAAAGTTTCCTTTTCCAAAAGAAGTAGCTCCTTTTCGTTGAATAATTTCAAAGAAAACAGTCGGTCTGTCCTGAAGAGGTTTTGTAAATATTTGTAATAGATATCCATCCTCATCCCGATCGATCAAGATGTTTAATTTCTTAAGGTCTTCCAGATTTTCATCGATCTTTCCTACACGTTCTATCACATCTTCATAATAGGTTTCAGGAACGTATAAAAAATCAATACCATTGGAACGGAGTTGGCCAACGGTTTTTAAAATATCATCTGTAGCAATCGCAATGTGTTGGACTCCGGGTCCATTGTAGAATTCCAGATATTCATCGATCTGAGATTTTTTTAATCCTTGTGCAGGTTCATTGATTGGAAATTTAATGTAGCCGGTTCCGTTACTGACCACTTTACTCATCAAAGCGGTGTATTTTGTTGAAATATCCTTGTCATCAAATGTGATCAATAATTTAAATCCAAGTACCTCCTGATAAAATTTTACCCATCGGTTCATTTGACCTATTTCAACATTACCGACGCAATGGTCTACATATTTTAAACCAGTACTAAGATTATCCATCAAACTAGCCATAGGTTTAAATCCCGGCATAAATGTACCCCTGTAATTTTTTCTTTCCACCAAAGTATGAACTGTATCTCCATAGGTTTTAATTCCTGCTAGCACAACGCTGCCTTGATCATCCTGGATAGTATAAGGATCAAAAGCAATTTCTGCTCCCCGTTCGATCGCTTTGTTAAAAGAATCGACCGTATCATTCACCCAAAGTGCCAGCACTTTTACTCCATCACCATGCTGATGTACGTGATGGCTTATTTCGTGATCTGGTCTAAAAGCAGAACTGATGACAAATCTAATCTTATCTTGTTGCAGCACATAAGAGCAATAGTCCTTAGAACCTGTTTCCGGGCCTTTGTAAGCGACCAATTGGAAGCCAAAGGCGGTTTGATAAAAGTGAGCTGCCTGCTTTGCATTGCCCACATAAAACTCAATAAAGTCAGTACCCAGAATTTCAAAGGTATCGGTATTATTTTGCGGCTTTGCTGTCGATTGTAGTATTTGCATCTGATAAAATTTAAGAGACAAAGTTAGACTTTTGCGGAGAACAAAAGATTAATAAAGACATTATTGGGCAAAAAAAAACTCCGCCAAGTGTACAACCGACGGAGTCCTTTATCTGAAGTTAATCCAATATTAGTCCATGGATGGTTCCATAGCCGGAGTTTCCATTGCTGGAGGTGCTGGTGGAGTAACTTGTTTGCGTCCGCGACTTGCAGAAGGTTTCCTTGCTGAAGTCTTTTTAGCAGTGGCTTTTCTAGGAGCCGCTTTTTTAGCTGCTGCTTTTTTGGGAGCTGCTTTTTTAGCTGCTGCTTTTTTGGGAGCCGCTTTTTTAGGAGCCGCTTTTTTAGCTGCTGCCTTTTTAGGAGCCGCTTTTTTAGCTGCTGCTTTTTTGGGAGCCGCTTTTTTAGCTGCTGCTTTTTTAGGAGCCGCTTTTTTAGCTGCTGCTTTTTTAGGAGCCGCTTTTTTAGCTGCTGCTTTTTTAGGAGCTGCTTTTTTAGCTGCTGCTTTTTTAGGAGCTGCTTTTTTAGCTGCTGCTTTTTTAGGAGCTGCTTTTTTAGCTGCTGCTTTTTTAGGAGCGCTTTTAGCTGCTGCTTTTTAGCTGCTGCTTTTTTAGGAGCCGCTTTTTAGCTGCTGCTTTTTTAGGAGCCGCTTTTTTAGCTGCTGCTTTTTTAGGAGCCGCCGCTTTTTTAGGAGCTGCTTTTTTAGCTGCTGCTTTTTTAGGAGCCGCTGCTTTTTTAGCAGTTGCTTTCTTTGCGGTAGTTTTCTTAGCCGTAGTTTTTGTGGCAGTTGATTTTTTTTCTGCCGGTCTTCCACGCTTAGTTGCTGCCTTTTTAGCTGCAGCTTTCTTCGCTGGAGACTTTTTTGCACTACTAGTAGTTGCCATTTTTAAATGATTTAGTTAAAAAAATTGATTTCAAAAATTGAATTAATGAAAATAAATATTTCCAATAATCGTACCAAAGGTATAACTATTTTTACATATGCAAATATTTTTTAATATTTTTTTTGCAAAAACCAATGTTTTTTTTTAAAATTACTGTTAATTCTTGATTTTTGAACTTGATTTTGCAATTAATTGGAAATTATTTTTCTGAATTCATCTGAATATTGAATTGAAAATTGAATATTTCAACTGCTTATTTAAAGTATCATTTGATTTATTCTGATTTAATTCTGGCAGAAAATTAAAATCTGTATTGCAATTGAAGATGAATGTCAGAATCAAATTCTTTTTGAATGTCCGGATTTAGAATTCTGGATTTGTAAATTATGGCCAAACGGCCTTCAATACTGAGGTTTCTAATGGTCTTCCATCTTAAATTTAAATAAGTTATAGCACCTTTTCCAGAATATGCAGGGATTCTAAAAATGCCGGACACATCATTTTCAAAAGCATAAATCCGACTATTGTATGAAGCAATATCAAAGATTGAAACTCTGATATTGGATGAGAATGGCTTGTCAATGGATTTAAATAATAGGTCCACATAAACCATCCATCCAAGTTCTGTCATCGATTTTCTGGTAAAGAAATGATATTCATTTCTAACTCTAAGGCTAAAGTCACTGTTTAATTTTTGTTCGAGGTGAATTCTAAAATTCTGATTTTCTAATGGAATTAAGACCGATTCAGAGATCAATTGATCATTCGTTTCTGTTTTACGAATCCTGTATTGAGCGTATGCTGACCATTTTTTTCTTTTGGTATATTGTATTCTGACGGACCAGGATTGTCCATAGGAAGGCAAATCTACGCGATATCTAAACCATGGATGAGACCAGCTGTCAAAGTAAAATCCTGCTTTCCATGATTTTGAAAAACTTGTATTCACTCCCATCATCAAACCTTTTTCATTGCTGCTCCGGTTACTGATAGAAATGCTTTGACTACGAATAGAAATAAACTCGGGACTAAAATTTCTATACATGAGAACGCCTTCTGAATGTTTTCCAAGGCTTTTTAGAATGCCTTGAAGTATGGCGTGCGACATGGTTTGATCCAATGCAATTTCGCCAAAAGTATAAAATCCACCGAGTTGGTATTGATGAAATATGCTAAAATGTTTTTGGTTGTTGAGCTTAATATCATATTTCTTGTAAGGGTCTGAAGGTACATTCCTATCCAATCCCATTTGTGAAAATGCAACAGCAGCGCCTACATAACCTGAGCGGAATTGATGTTTTAAGGATGCACCAAATTCTCTTAAAGCAAGTTGATTTCTATTGCTTATTTCTGTTGGCGTCCTATGCAAACCACTTAAAGTAATGGAAGAGAAAGTTTCAATGGCAACTCCTTCTTCGGTGCTGTCAGCCACTAAAATACTGGCGTCCACCTTTTGAGAAGAATAATAAAGCAAGGCAGTATTGCGATTGGAAAGTCGTAATCTTGTACTGATGCCTCGCATCATTTGATTTTCCTGAATGGAATTAAAGGGCTTGATGATGCCAGGATTTTTGACAAACATTCCAAAATCAAAACCCCTGGTGTTTTGAAATGCATTGTCAATGACCAGTCCCTGCCCAATCCTAATACGATAATCTCCGATGGCCAATAGTTCTATGACAGGGTTTATTTTCTCGAAATACATATGTGCACTCAGGAAGTCAACTTTGGAATTATTTGATTTTGTCCACCATCTTTCTCCTTCGTCCTTTTCTGCAATAAAACCCACTGAATAGAGTCCTGTGACCGATGACCGATAGCGTAAAAAAAATTTATCAGCAGATCCAGCATATTTTGGTTCAGCCCCATTGATGGACCTAAACTCATCTTTTAAATAAAAATCCCGACGCCATCGAGTCGTAATATGATGTGTTCCAGCACCCATTATACTTTGAAGCAGTCTTTGGTTGACCAGGGTATATTTTTCAATGGTCAGATAGGGAAGAATGGTTTTTAATTTTTCCAATGAGATCTCTTCAATGGTCTGAAGCTCCAATACGGAAGTAATATTTATTTGATCATGCACATATTTTAGAATCGCGGATTTTTCAATTTCCGTTAAATAAGGAATTCTATCAAGATCATCCTTTCGAAGACCATTGAGTTGTATGGGTCGGTTTCTAAGTTCCTTATCAATGTGCAAATCAAATAATTCTTCTGCACTTCTTTCAGCATCAGATTCCTCCAGTACCATCGATTCTAGTTGTTTAGGATCCCATTCTTCTTGTCCAAATGTTGGGAGGCTGAAGAATAGGAAGCAAAGCAAATAGAATGCTAGCCGATATCGAGCAACATAAAATACTTGATCCGAATTTTGAAATCGGAATGTTGTGTTTCGTGAACGTGCTCGCATGATGGTAGTAATAAATGCTATCGGATAAGGCTTATGTCACCGTAAATGATTTTCTCTGACAGATCCGGAAGTTGGTAGGTCAAGTAGTAGATATACACTCCAGGCACTACTGGAACACCATTAAAATGACCATTCCACCCCTGCATATTTTCCACTAGTACATTGGTTTCCTGAAATATTTGAGCACCCCATCGATCAAAAATGTTCAAATTTTTTAAAATGGTACCAACTGGGGCATGATAAATTTTAAATAAATCATTGACTTGATCACCATTGGGCGTAAAACCATTTGGGATAAAAACTTCTGAATTTTTCAAAACCAAGATTTGAAATTGACTGAAAATCTCACATCCATTCTTATCGGTTAATCGTAGGGTATAGTTGGTATTTTCTGTTGGCGAGGCGAAGGGCTCAGGGCAATCTGTGCAACTAAGTCCTGCAGATGGCGACCATTCAATACTCACTGGTATAAAATTGGCAGTGAAACTTAAATTTAACTGATCTCCCAGTTGTATTGAAAATTGATTTTGATGGTTAATGATTAAATCTACAAATTCAAGTTGGATATCTATGATGGAGTCGCAACCATTTTGATTTGCACCTTGAAGTACTTCAAATCCTGAAGCTTTGTTTTGATCATACCTGTTTCCATTGATCAGCACAAATTCTTGAGGGCACAAGGTATCCGTGTATTTTATACTTGTGGGTTCAACCAGATCCATCTCTACGATCACGACACTGTCACAACCAAAGAATGAAGCTTTAAACAAGGTGTCCCGGTCTGTCAAGCGATTCTCAGAATAGTATTTTGTGCCAATCAGTACACTATCTCCTCTACAAATACTTGCTTTATAAATAGAGCTCAGCTCAGAATGAAAACTCAAAGAGACCTCCAATACAGAATCACAACCAGTATACGAGGCAGATTTTAGAATTTCAATGCCTGAAGGATTGGTCCTATTGTATTTCGTTTGTTGGATGATTATTTCTTGTTGGTCGCACAGGTTAACTTCATATTTTCCTTTTGATACAGGATAGAAATAAACTTGTATGTCCACAATGCTGTCACACTGATTGGAAGACTGAGCAGGATGGATTTCAAAAATGGAGGTATTCGAAGAATCAATTCTACGACCATTGATGATTAAGAATTCTCCAGAACAAAGTGTATCTCTTAAAATAAAATTAGGAACTTCAGAATGTGTGGCTCTTACTTGAACGATGCTGTCACAAGATTGGAAGGAGGCACCTTTTAGTGTATCAGTTCCCACTAGATGATTGCGATGATAAGTGCGTCCATTGATCACCAAACTATCGTCACCACATATATAAGGTGTCAATAAATAATTTGGTAGAGCATAAAAACTAAGATTGACTTCAACAATGCTATCGCATGAACGATGCGATCCGCCTTTTAGAATTTCAATTCCTGATGGATTTGTAAGGTCGTACCGATTACCTTGAATCGCAATGAAATCATTTTCACAAATAGAAGTTTGGTAAACAAACCTTGCCTCATTTAAATATACTAGTTGGATGTTGACAATGGAGTCACATTCTGAAGACGAGGAAGCCTTTAAAGTTTCCTGTCCAATCGGCTTGTTTTTGTCATATCTGTTTTGTCCGATGATAAAGAATTCATCGGGACATAAGTCATTTTTTATAAAATCATAAGTATAAACAGTTCCAATTTGCACATTTAAAGGAAACTCATCGAAGCACTTCCCGCTACTGTCTGAAGCATACGCATACAATAAAATGGATTGTTGGATGGTATCACCTGATTGATAACGGACACCATTTCCATTCTGGTTGGTAAAATATCCAGCATTATTCCCAATAAATTTTCCGGTGATCGGAGGAAGAATGATTTTGTTACAGGCAATAATTTCGGCTAGGGAATCTATTTTTGGGCTTTCAGTAATGTATAAAGTAAATTCCGCAGAATCACTGCTGCAATTGGCGCCTGCATCCAACCAATAATAGAATTGAAACGTCCCGGGACCAGAAATATTTGCATCCCATATATATCCATTTAAAGCACTCAATTGGTCAATATTATAAAAAGTACCTCGGACATCTGGGACGCCAAATTCTTGTCTAAGATCAATGATAAGATTTTCAGATTCACATCTATGGTAGTCACGGTCTTGCCCCACTGATAATTTAACCTGAACCTCAATTTTTAAAATGGCCGTGTCTGTACCGCATTTCATTCCTCCATCGACTACATACCATAATTGTATGGTTTGTCCGGAAAAGCCAGTACTGTTTAATGTACTCACGTTTATTATATTTCTATTCAAACTATCTAGAAATATACCACCGGAATGACCATTTGTATAGTTGTTTAAATCGATAAGTTGGCCTTCACAAATTTTAATGTTCATATCTGATCCGGCTGAAGACTTTTGGAGGACATCTACATAGAAACTATCCAAAGTAAGACAAAAGTTCGCAGAATCAATAAGGTAAATCCAGGCAGAAGTAAATAAACTATCTCCTGTTTGTAATCTTGAATTTGGAGAAACTTCGTTTAAATAATAGGATGCATTGGCACTTAGATTTTGTCCAAGGATAGGAATTAGAACCATATGTTGGCAAACAACAGTATCATTTACTCCATGGAATTTAGGCGTTAAAATCACTTGAAGATCAATGGTGGCGGGAATAGATTGACAAATAGAATCTTTGGTAATCGCAAATAGCTGTTGTCCTTTTGTTTTATAATTTCCACTTATTCTATTTACCAATAAACTGTCTTCAAAAAATTCAACATCCAATAAAAGGCCTCCGGTGATCAATGTTTCTAAATCATTGAGTATAAAATCAGCTTCTCCATTTTCATCTCCACAGACAGTGATCGTTAATTTATTTGCCAAAGGTCTTTGATAAACCGTAAGAACAATGGGTACAATTTCTAAAAAACAATCCTTCGCTAATGCAAGTAAATAAATAGTGTCAATATTCTTAACCACAATTGGAGGGATTAGGGCTTTGGTTAAATCCTTATCCTCAAAAAACCGAAGGTCCAAATTAGGATCATTTTTGTGCAAAGAATCAATGATGATATTGAGATCGAAAGTTGCATTTCCGTTGACCTCTTCACAAAGTTTAAATGCCATCATTGGAATGCTTGGTGCTTTTCTAACAAACAGAATAATTGGCACAGCCATAGAATTACAAGGCGATTGATAAGAGATGGCCCAAATAGTTTGCCCCGTGGTTTTGAGACTATCTTTGATAGGCTTTGTGGCAAGGCTGTCTAAAAAATATTTTATACTGTCTACTTTGATACCACCAGTCACCAGACTATCCAATTTTTTAAATAAAAAATTCCAGTGCTGTCTCCCAAATCACAAATTGTATCTCTCGACGGGAAAGCAGGAGCACCTGGCAATATGTTGAGTTTTATTTCGACAGGTTTTGATTCGCAATGATCGTTGATGGTAATGGCATAAACAATGGTGGTTGAAGAATAATACGGCGAACTAATTTCTATTGTGAGTTCGGGGTCTTCAAAAAATTTAACCCTTAGCGATGAATTGTTTCCGGCAATCGTATTTACCAAATCAGAAATTCTGAAATTCGCGCCACCAAATCGATCACCACAAAGATCCATTTTAGCAGCATTCACGATTGGAAGTGGATTTACTTTTAAAATGACAGGGACAAGATCAGATTTGCATTTTCCCTCAAGCACTCTTGCATAAATTGTAATACTGCCAGTGGTGAATGGAGATGTAATTGGACTAGTTCCATTGGGATTTCTAAACCATTCCACAGTACCTTGTCCGCCCGGTCCCAGAATGCTTGATTCATAATCTTCTAAATTAAAAGTAGATTGTCCATTTGCTTCTTCACAAACTTCATCATTGGTTCCTACCGCAGTGGGGCATTTTACCGAAACTTCAAACCTCTCAGTGAATATTTCACTGCAACACATCGGGTCAGGTTTTGGATTGACGATGCCCACAATTTCATAGGTTTTTCCACACCAGGATTTAGGAATCGGATATGAGAATGGATCGATTGTACTGATCGCTGGCGTATAATTTCCAGCACCACTAATGGATGCAGCACAACCTCCATTGGTAATGCCACCTGCCCATGCATCGCCTTCACCCATCAAACTTGGATCATCTGTATCATAACTGACCGAACTTCCACACGAACAACCACTAATGGACATGCTTTGTGTGCGAATACCCGTGGAGGTAACATTGGAAAAGGCACCTGCTGTTCTTGAACAAGAATTTTTACTGACAAAAACTTTTAACCCAAATCCGCATACCGATGAGAAATCATAAGCATAAGTTGGATTACTACTTGTGAAAATAATCCAGAATGCATTGCCAGGAAGATTGTATCCACTTCCCACTGAAGTGGCCATGCAGCTTACCATTCCGGCTGGCCCTGGTGCAATGGGACAGGTAGAACCCATGTCACCATTTCCTGCTCCAACATTGTTGTTTGCATCAAAATCAAAAGAAAAAGATGAGGTATTAAATCCGCTTCCAGTCCAGATGACCATGAATTCATTGTTTGCTTCTGAGCCACAAGCATCAATAATGAAACCAACCAATTCAGGACAAATTCTACAATTTCCTCCAGGTGTATTGATGTTGGCACTGCCTATTTTTGTACCTTGACTATTGTATGGATTAAATCCGCTTACATCGCTAAAATAGTAATCGATTTTACCTCCATTGGGAAGATCGGCACCACGGAGTTGGATATTGAGCACATCATTTTCACAAACTTCGCAAGATGGAATGCAATCAGGCAACACCCTGGTCTCAGTAATTTCGGGACATTGTGATACTGCAGTGTCGCTAAAAACGTAAATTAGAAATAAAATGTAAAATATTCTAAGGTTCACTGCTTTATTATTACAAAGCAAAGATCATACAATATTTTTGAAATAGAAATTACTTTTTAAGGAATGAAATATTGGAAGATAAAATTAGGAATTTTATTCATTGAAGAAATCTCTTGCTCTTCTCGAAAAAGCCTTATTGACACCTTTGGCTTCTACCGGATTGTCACCTTCAAATTCATCTTTGACTTTTCTGTAGAGTTCTATTTCCCATTTAGGGTTGACGATTTCACCATATGCAGTGCTGTGAAGCAGTCTGTAATTTTGACCTCCCATGTCTGGATTGTAGAACAAGAATTTGACATTGTTCTGACCTGTTTTTACAATTTTATCATACTTCCAAATCTCATAAGGATAGGCCCCTGCGTCAATTTCTTCTTTAAAAATTTCGATGGGTTTTCCATATTTCAAAAATATTCTGCCGCGATCTGACTCAAAACCATATCCAAATCCTGAATAAAACATCCTATTGGCCATGTTTACAAGGTCCATGTGTTTTTGAAATTCTTCAATGGCTGTTGCACCATAATTGTCTTTCCAATAACGGTAAACAAACATTCTCTTGGCTTCGTATTTTTTCTGATTGATCAAGTCATCTGCAACTGCCTGATGTGGAGTTGAAATAAGAGTATACAAAGCCTTAATGGCAAGATGAATACTGTCATCACTTAATTCGCTAAAAAATCTTTCCTCAGAAGCATTTTCATATTGGACTTTATGGAGTCTGTCCCAAAAGGGATTCATTCTATAAAACTCAACTCCAGTGGTATGAAAGCTTTTTTGATTTCTATCTTTTAAACTTAATTTTAAAATATATTTTCCAGATGGGAGATGGCTGATGTCTTTATTCTGGAGGATAAAATCAGTATTTACAACCTCTCTTCTTTTAATCCATGTATCAATTAAATGATGTTTACCAGCGCTGTCGAGTAAAAACAATTGATTTTCAAGATAGTAATATTTATCTGGCAATTGTTTTGTAAAATAAGTCTCTACATAATAGGGCAACACAAATTGTGTAGGTACAACGATAGAATAGGGAAGGGGCTCAAAATAAAAACCGTTTTTCACCATCGGGTTAAGGCTGTCAGTATTTGATTTTACGGTAGACAATAATTGTATGTCCGAAATAAAAGCTGAGGTTGGAGCTGGAAGAACTTCAATCATTTTAATCAAGGAAATTTCATCCACCTTATTTTGATCTTCATAGAGTATGGTCTCCAACTCATATTTACCGGGTTTAGCTTCCCATCTAAGATTGTGTAACATCGGAGATGTTTGACTAGAGTAAGCATTTTGGAGTAAAATTTTGTCTGCAAAAAGTATGCCTTTGTCTGATTTTAGAATGAGCGTCATGTTCACTTGATTCCTAAAACTGCTGTCCTCTGCATAATGTCGCTTTAAGTCTTCAGTCGGTACATATAAACAAATTTCTATGTAGCTTTTGCCTTCAGAATAAAATATGAATGTTTGCACATCGCAATGGATGGCATAGGAAATTCTATTTAAAAATAAAGCGAGAAGGCATACTATGGTTAAGCGCAGGATCATGATTTAGTCAATAGAAATTTAAAATTGGTGCCATGCAGGTGCGTATTGAGGTAAATGGTATCATAGTGGTTTCTAGTCACAATAAAGAAAATTGGTTCAGGATCCATTTGAAAAATTGTGTCTGCCTGTTGGGAATAATTTGATTCAATAATATCCCCTTGATAGTTTGTGACCAACTTATCTGTTTGGAAGTCAAAATAAGCACCTTCGAACGTCTGGGTTTCGTTGTCATTTCTCCAAGCCTCCCGTACAGCCCACATACCAGCTATTTTTTCATATTGGAGTTGTTTAGTTTCGTTGCAAGCTTCACACATGATCATAATTGTAAATAAAATCAAACTGCGATTCATATTTTGGATTTCTTGTTCCAAAGGTAATATGATTTCCTATATCTTTAACGTATGAAAAATGAAAATGCAAATATTTTTATTACTGGAGTGGGCTCAGGTATTGGAAAAGCCCTTATGGCGTGGTTTTACAATGATTATAATTTGATAGTAAGTGTCCGTAAACAAGAAGAAAGGCTTCAAATTCAACAGCAATATCCAAGCGCAAAAGTGATCCTACTTGATTTCGAAAATGAACTTTCGGTAAGTGAAGCTTTTTTGGAATTGGGACAAATTTTAGATGACAAAGGACTTTATGCTTTGATTAATAATGCAGGAATTGCTAAACCAGGCCCTGTCGCATATTTAACCGCAGCAGATTGGATGCAACAATATCAAGTAAATGTTTTTGGCGTAATTTCTGCTATTAGGGCGGTGTATCCTCATCTTATAAAATACGGACCAGGTGCTAGAATAATTAATGTAAGTTCTGTATCAGGTAAATTCGCGTCACCCTTTTTAGGAGCCTATGCATCTTCAAAATTTGCGCTGGAAGCAATTTCCGACAGCCTTCGAAGAGAATCTTCTATGTTGGGAATTAAAGTAATACTGATCGAACCAGGACCTCTCAAAACAAATATTTGGAGTAAAAATATGGGTGTTGGAATGAAATTTGAAAACACCGTATTTGGTCCCATGATGCAGAGAGCCGATCAAATTATCCAGGCCACTGAGTCTTCAGCAATGCCATTGGAAAAATTAAGGCCAGCCTTTGAAGCAGCCTTACTATCTGCACATCCCAAAGCCCGTTATTTGGTTCATAAACATCCAATACTATTCAGGATTTTCGTTTACTTTGTGCCCTCAAAATGGGCCGATTACCTGGTAAAAAGACAGTTTAAACAAACCAATCAAAATAAATTCCGACCGATATGATGTTTCGAAATATTATTATCTTTTTTTGTATTTTTTTTAAGTTTGATGTCCAACAGATTTCCGCCCAAGCTTTTAGTTTATCTGACAGCTTGCGAGGAAGTATGAGAAAGGAACGAGAGTATGATGTCAAACATTATGACCTCAGGGTTAAAATTGATGTAGATAAAAAATCCATTTCCGGATCCAACGAAATGGCTATTCAAGCCTTGACTGATCTTTCGGAAATTCAAATAGATTTGTTTGAAAATTTGAAAGTTCTAAAGATTACTAGAAACAAGAAAGATTTAAAATTTCGCAGACTCCACCAAGCCATTTTTGTGCAATGCAATCTTGCCAATAAAGAAGAAGCTAAAATTAAAGTGGAATATGAAGGCATTCCTATTGCTGCAAAAAATGCTCCTTGGGACGGCGGATTTGTTTGGTCCAAAGACAAAAAAAATAAACCTTGGGTTGGAGTAGCCTGTGAAGGGGTAGGAGCTAGCTTGTGGTGGCCAAATAAGGACCACCTTTCCGATGAACCAGATTCTATGGACATCAGAATCACCGTTCCCAAAACCATGAAAGCCATTTCAAATGGGCTATTAACATCAACTGAACCAGCTGGAAAATTTCAAACATTCCATTACCATGTAAGTTATTCAATCAATAATTACAATGTTACTTTTTATGCTGGTGACTATGTAAGTTTTCAAGAACAACACACTTATCCGGGAGGGGCGAAACTTACTTTGAATTACCATATCCTAGAGGGAAATCAAGACAAGGCAAAAGCACATTTTGCACAAGTGCCCAAAGTGCTCAATGCGTTTAACCATTATTTAGGGCCCTATCCATTTTTAAGAGATGGTTATGCCTTGGTTGAAGCACCTTATGTCGGAATGGAGCATCAAAGTGCCATTGCTTATGGAAATGGATATCAGAATGGATATTTTGGTAGAAAAACTCCTGAAAACTTTGATTACGATTATGTTATTCTTCATGAAACTGGACATGAATATTTTGGCAATAGTGTTTCTTGTAAAGACCATGCTGAAATGTGGATCCATGAAAGCTTTACCACATATTTAGAAAATTTGTTTGTGGAATTTTATCATGGTAAAAAAGCAGGGCTGGAATACCTGCAGGAACAGCGCAAAATGATCAAAAACGATCGTGCAATATTAGGTCCGAAAGAGGTAAACTTTCAAGATCATTCAACAGATATCTATTATAAAGGTGCCTGGGTTTTACAAACTTTGAGGCATTCTATCAACAATGATTCTTTGTGGTTTGATATTCTAAAAGAATTTTACAATCAACACAAATATGGTTTTGCAGAAACCAAAGATTTTATCCAACTGGTCAACGCCAAAACGAAAAAGGACTACACCGTTTTCTTTAGACAATATCTCATTTTTAAAGCTGTTCCTAGATTGGTGTATTCAGTAACCCAAAGAGACCAATTTACTCAGATTAAATATAAATGGGAATGTGACGAACCGGATTTTGATTTACCGGTTGAGTTTATATTGGATGGGAGAAAAATCCGGTTAGATCCTGAGATGGACTGGAAGAATATAGAGTTTAGTAAACTCTTTAATAAAGTAGAACCCAACACCAGCACAATACTAGTTGATGCGATTAAAAGAAAAGAATAAAATTCTTTGAAATTATCTGTTGGAAGTAGCTTCTTTAATTCTGGCTTTTTTACCAGAAAGTTTTCGTAGGTAAAACAACTTAGCTCTTCTAACACTACCTTTTTTAACCACTTTTATCTCAACAATGTTGAGCGAAGAAAAAGGAATAATCCTTTCTACACCCACGCCATTTGAAATTTTTCTGATCGTAAAAGATTTATTTTTGCCTTCTCCACGAATATTGATCACATCTCCCCTAAAATCCTGTACCCTTTCTTTGGTTCCTTCAATGATTTTATAACTTAGGATGATGGTGTCACCAGCCGAAAAATCCGGAATATTACTTGTATTAAGTAATTGATCTTCAACGTATTTTATTAGATTCATGGCGATGTAACTTTGATCGTTCTTTAAAATGAAGGGCAAAGGTAAATATTTCCTACTAATTATAGTCAGGACTTTGAATATTTTTTATAAAAATGGGCAAATGATCATAAGTTTTGCTTGATTACCGAATCAAATTAACAAATCCTTTAAGCTTGATTTGTTCGCCCCTCGGTTTGTCATATTTAAGTTGATAGATATAAACACCCGGCGGCAGATCAGTTCCAACGTTGTTATATTTCCCATTCCATCCTAGAATTGGATTTTCAGTTTTGTATATTTGACTTCCCCAACGATCCCAAATATACATTTCAAAATTACTCATATAACCAGTATAACCTACACCAAAAAAAGTTTCATTGTCCCCATCACCATTGGGGGTGAATGCATTGGGCATAAAATAGGTCACGATCGGTTCTACATCAATGTAGGCTACGGCCGTGTCAGAACAACCATTTGCTTTTGAGACAATTTGTTCAATTTTATAAAGCCCAGTATCCTGAAATTCGTAATTAGGACTAGCCCCAAATAGTCGGATTTGATCATTGATGGTATATCTTAAAAATTCAGCATCCAGAGATTTGTCAGTAATCATAATAATTTTATCCTGAGAAGTCAATTTTTGAGGTGTAAAATCAAAAGCAGCCTCAGGCGATCTGGATACATTGATCCAATTGTTAAAATTCGTTTCAGTCTTACATCCTATTGGAGATACCAAACTCAACTTCACAGAGAATATGCCGACCTGATTAAAAATATGAGTAGGTGAAATTTCATTGCTGGTTGTGCCATCACTAAATTCCCATAATATGGTGTAGCTAGGATCAATCGGGAATGAAAGATTGTTAAAGAAAACTTCCAACGGTTGGCAACCCGCATACTTGCTGGGTTCAATAACCAAAAGTGCAGGAACCGGATAGTAATTGATATTTTTAACGATGGAATCTCTGCAACCGTTAATGTCTTTTACCCATAATTCAATGGGTTTAATTCCGGGAGTTTTGTAAACATAATTTGGATCTTGCATGCTTGACATTTGGTTTGGCTCAAAAGTCCATCTCCAATTGGTGATTCTGCCCGCATCCGAAACACTTAGATCATTAAAGCTGACAGGTCCAGCGATACATGTATCATAGTTGAATGAAAAGTCAGCTCGGATATCCGGTAATATTTTGATGATTATTTCTGCAGAATCATTGCACTCCTGATCAGCTTTATTAAGAAACATTTTACCCTTGTATGTTCCCAAACTTGGAAATGTAAGGGTAACATCTTTGGTATCGAATGTTTGTTTGACTCCATTGATATCAAATTCCCACTCGTATGTTTTAATAAAGGATTCTAAGGAGCTTTGATTTAAAATGGTCACCGTTCTGTCACCGCAAGAGTTAATTACGAATTGCCCCTGAGCTTCAAGTGAATCAGCTTGAACACGAGCAGTGATATTGTTGACACAATTGATGACATTAAATTGAAAATCCCTTTGTGTCAAACTGAGTAATACTCCATTTCTGTATTCTTTAATGCAGACAGCCACCACATATTGGCCCAATGAGTTAGGGACTCCGGTAATCAGTCCGGTGGTGGGATTGACGCTGATTAATGGATTGCCTCCCATGGGTGCCGCTCTGGTGTAAAAAGGAGCCCTGAATTGGACTGCATTAAATGGTGGTGGACATCTGGCCGGATCAGGTGTTACTCCATCACAATCTTGGGCACTTCCACCTGGGCGCCCTTCAGCCGAACCAGCTTTACCTCCGGCTGTAAACGGGTTGCAAAATTCATAAATGACAATATCCCCTTCTGCATCAATGACACTGTGATCATAATTTAGTGGTTGACCTTGACAAATCAAAATGGGTGGAAAAGAATTGAATTTTGGACTGTTATTACAACTTCTTTGCCCTTCCGGTGTAATTTCCATAAAGTAAGATGCTCCTTGATCGCCGGGTAAAAGAATGTTGGTAATGGTTTCATTCCGACAACATCGCTGGTAATTGATATAATAATTCTGATTTGAAAGAGGCAAGGTCATAGTGGACATATACACTCCTTCCTCGACACAAATATTACCTGGCACAACCACACAAGGATTCAGTGATTCCAACAATCTTGTGCTGCGCAATGTAAAATCTACCCTTCGCACAAAATTATAATTACTAGCACCGTCTGTTGTAAACACACCAATGGTAGCCGGATTATCAAATAAAGCCCCTCCTCCCAGACAATCCCTATATACCGTAAGAGTGCACGAAATAGTAAATGTATTGGATTGAAGATTGACGCCTAGACAGGTGTAAGAGAAATCCCCACCTATAATATGTCTGGAAAAAATACTTGCCCCAAACATGAAAAAAACTGTAAAACAAAATATTTTAATATTCATGACTATGTTAAACATGCTTTAAACATCTTAAATTGTCAATTGATTATGTAAAAATAGCTTTTTTTTGTCTTTTATTGTAATTAATCCGAACGTTCTTAATAAAAGGTATATGGTGGGGCATGATTTAAATAATTTTTTTAGTGCTGGAGATATTTTTCAATTGCAATCAGATGGTTCATTTTGTTTAGTGTGTGACTGTCAATCGCCTAAATTGGATGAATTAATTCAGAATAATGGATTTTTATTGGAAGAAGTGGTGCTGTTGGTGAATTCTACACAAATGTTGACGAACCATTTTCGAATTCATCCTCGGATAGATACTATTTTGGAATACCACCTTAGAACCATTGATTTGGTTATAAAGGACCATTTACATGAATGGGAAAATATAAAAAGGCCAAATGGTCATTTGGTAGTTAGATTGACAAGAGACCCAATGTTGGTAAATTTTATCAATTTTACGAATCGACCTGGCGTACTTTTTGTGCAGACCAATTCTCATGAGGCCTTATCCATAGACTCAAATGGATTACAAGATAGGTTTAGACTTTTAGCTGATCACCTTATTTCGCCTAAAAAAAATAATGCTGATTTTACGGTTCCATTGGTGTCAATGGATGAAAATGGTGAATTAATTTTCAAATCTTGATCAAAACTCAAATGATTTTTTAATCGTCTCCACTGCTTTTAGAAAAACAGGATCTGTCTTTAACGAAGCTCGAATGGCTTCTGATTGACCGATTGTTTTTTCAAGAATTATGGATTGAAATATATTTTGGATTTTAGATTTTTCCAAATGTGAATATTTGTAAGCTAATTCCTTTTCTAAAATTTGAGAAACAAAAACCTCTAGTTTTGGAGAAATTATTTGATCATCATGTAGAAATTCTTTTTGGATAAAAGCCAATTGCTTTAGAATTATTTTTTCGAGTATTGTATTTAATTCAGAATATTCATCAAACTCATCTAAACTTAATTGCTTACCAATGTGAATATCGGGTAGGATTGCAGTCGAATCAAAAGTTTTTTCTGAATGCGCATTGGAAAAGATGCTAAGCCATTCAGTGGGTTGTCCAGTAAATGTTTCATATGGTTTTTGAAAACATCTTCCAGAGGGCAGATATATTCTTGCAGTTGGGATAAGTATTTGAGCACCGCCTGCCAATTTAAAAGGTTCCAAAACTGTTGCCTTACCTTTTGTTTCCTGGCCAATTAAGACAGCCAATTTTAAATCCTGTAAAGATCCTGCGATGACTTCCGCGGAGGATGCAGTTTGTTGATCAATTAGGATCACTATCTTTTCCAATCGAAAGAATGGTTTCCCTGTACTTTTATAAGATTTGTCTCTTCCGTTTTTATTTACAGTTTTAAATAATTCAGCATCGCGCACCGCAACCAATTGGTTTAAAATATCTGCAGCTTCATTGAGCAATCCACCCCCATTTCCTCGTAGATCCAAAATCATATTTTTGATTTTTTGATTTTGAATATAGTCTTCAAGCTTATTCATGAATTCGCGATAGGTACCTTGACTTATTTTTTCCAAACGAATGTAGAAATATTGTTGGTTTTCATTAAAATCAAGAGAAATGGAAGGATTTGAAATAGACTTAATTTGAAGAGTTAAGTTTTTTTCATCGTCATTCTTAAAATCTTTAAAATCAATTTTTACTTCGCCGCCGGAAGTGTTTTCGGCTATGGAATCTATGTCATCACTTTGGTAAACAGGTGTGCCATTTATTCTTAAAATTTCATAGCCCGCTTTTAGTCCCTTCTCTGCAGCGTCACTGTTCGGTAAAATAGAATGGATGATCAGTTTGCTGTCTATTTTGACGCTTTTTAAGCCAATGGTATTAAAGGAGGGATTTAACTCATCAAACCATTTTTTACTTTTAGAAACAGGGATGTATTCTGCAAAGGGATCCAGCGCAAGACAAAGTTGGTAGGTTAAATAATCAGAAGTTTCGTCATAAAGAATACTATCCGGATAATGTGCATCCAGATATCCAAAGACATCCTTTAAGTGTTGAATGGTATTTTGAGAATTGGATATTTGGGTTTCACTGTTATTTTTTACTTCTGTCACAGGAAGCCTCATTTTATAACCTCCGTACATTCCGATCAATGTACAAACTGCCAATAATAAAGGCTGATACTTATAATAGTTGGGCCCGGATTCCTGCATTCTGTTAATAATATGAATACCGTCTTACTCGGGCAATGTGTTTTGCAAGACGCACCACCTGACAAGTATAACCGAATTCGTTGTCATACCAGGCGTAAATGGTCACCGTCTTTCCATCTGTACTTAATATGGTAGATGGAGCATCAATGACCGATGCAACGGTTGTGCCCACTGCATTGCTCGATACATATTCTGTTGAAGTAGAATATTGTAATTGTTCTACCAAATCTCCAACCAATGTTTCTTTGCGCAAGGCTGATAAAATTTCCTCTAAACTGCTCACTTTGTCCAAACTTAAATTGAGGATGGCCAAAGAAACATTCGGTACCGGTACCCTAACCGCATTACCCGTCAACAATCCTTTTAGGTGAGGTAAAACTTTTGCAACAGCAGAGGCAGCTCCAGTACTGGTTATAACCATATTAATCGGGGCTCCTCGACCTCTTCTTGGTTTGCGGTGGAAATTGTCTAAAAGATTTTGATCACTCGTATAGGCATGTACAGTTTCTATATGACCTTTGGTTATTTTAAAATAATCGTCCATGATTTTAATAATGGGCACTATGGCATTGGTGGTGCAGGACGCTGCACAAAATATATTTTCTTGATCCAATGGCAATTCTTTATGATTTACACCGACGACGATGTTTGGAATGTCTTTGCCCGGTGCTGTGAGAATGACTTTTTCAATCCCCGGTCTAAGATGAGCACTTAGTTTTTCCCGTGTATCCCACATCCCAGTATTGTCAATTAACAAGGCTTTGTGGATTCCGTAATCTTCATAATTGATTTCTGAGGGGTCTTGGGCGAAAATCATATGGACTCGATTTCCATTGATTTCAATCACGGACTCCTCTGGAAATATTTCGATGGTGCCATGGAAACTTCCATGAATAGAATCTGTCTCAAACAATGACATTCTTTTTTTTAACTCTTCTGTCCGGTCTTTCATACCAGGTCGCAGGACGATGGCTTTTAATAGCAATTGTTCGCCTTTTCCAGTCATTGAAATAAGCCTTCTTGCCACCAAACGTCCAATTCTTCCAAAACCATATAATACCACATCGCGATGACTTTCTTGATTAGGTACCGGCACTAAGCCATTTGATAGTTTATTATTGACAAAATCCTGAACCCCAGTTTTGCGATCTTCATAAACCCATTCTGATGCTAGTTTTCCAATGTCAATTCTGGAAGGTTGCAAATTTTCAAGTCCATATATGGCTTTTGTGATGGCCAAAGTATCTTCCACGTTTACAGGTTTCGATCCATAATTGGCTGCAAATTTATGGATATCAATCACTTCACTGGGCCTTTTGTCATGTACTTCTCTGCGAAATAGTAAGAGTTCGATCGACCGATCGAAGAGGAGTTCGCCGATCAGTTTAGTAAGTTCGAGGGCATTTTTTTCTTTTTCTCTCCAAAGACTTAATGCCACCTTATGATTGGTTTCGTTTTGATTCATGCTTAAGAAAATTTGCGCAAATTTGAGAAAATTCAAGGGAATAAAGGGCTTTATTCCAAAATAGATTTCCAAAGTTTTCGGTCCATCTTTTTTGGCAATTGAAAAACTAGCCTTTAAATATTGGTCGAATTAAGTATTTTTATATTGCAAATCTCTAAATATGAATGAGTTGGGTTTTCTACATTTCATTCATTTAAAATCAATGAAATAGATTTAAATAAGTTATTAGAATTCCTAAAAGTAAAAAATCCTGAGAGATTTACCTTATTTATGAAAAATCCTTTGAAATTAAATACCTAGATATTGCTTAAGAAGCTTGCTTCTAGTGGTTGAACGCAATTTATTAATGGCCTTGTCTTTAATTTGACGGACACGCTCTCGGGTGAGTCCAAATTTATCCCCAATATCTTCTAGAGATTCAGGATGCTCCAAGCCTAATCCAAAGTAGAGTTTAATAACATCAGCTTGCCTATCAGTGAGTGTACCAAGCGCTCTTTCAATTTCTCGTCTTAGAGAATCTTTGTATTCCAACATGGAGTCTGTGGCTGGAGTAGAATCATTTTCCAAAACATCCAACAATGAATTGTCCTCACCTTCAACAAAAGGCGCATCCATCGATACGTGTCGGGCTGCAACACCAAGTGTGGTTTCAACCTCTTCAGTGGGTATTTCAAGTAAGGTAGCCAATTCTTCCGCAGAAGGCTCTCTTTCATACTCTTGTTCCAATTCAGAGAAGGCTCTGTTGATTTTATTAAGTGACCCTACTTTATTTAAAGGTAATCTGACAATACGGCTTTGTTCTGCAAGTGCTTGTAAAATGGATTGTCTAATCCACCAAACCGCATATGAAATAAATTTGAAACCCCTCGTTTCGTCAAATCTCTGTGCAGCTTTAATCAAACCAAGATTTCCTTCATTGATTAAATCTGATAAGGACAAACCTTGATTTTGATACTGTTTTGCCACTGAGACCACAAACCTTAGGTTTGCTTTAGTTAAACGCTCTAACGCAGATTGATCACCTTGTTTGATCAGTTTGGCCAATTCGACTTCTTCTTCGGGGGTGAGCAAATCTACTTTTCCAATTTCCTGAAGATATTTTTCAAGCGATTGACTTTCCCTATTGGTGATCGATTTGGTAATTTTTAACTGACGCATTAGGCTTTGTCTTTAGGTAAAATATTGAATATGAAGCTAATATAATAGAAATTCGGATCAAGTAGCCCTTTTATATTTAAAAATACGGTAAGGTACTTCTTTGATCAGAACAACCCTATTAATGAATTCTTGTTAAAAAAAGTTCATAAATAATCGAAAAAATCCAGAAACAAGTTAATATTGCCCGTCTTTAAGTAGATAATTATTCATCGACTAATAAAAAAATATGGCCAGAGTATCCTTCCAAACTGAATTTATGTTTAAAGCTTCGCCTTCGATTATATACCTGTTTATAACACAACCCACTGCAATCATCAGATGGTTTTGTGACAAGGTGGACAATGTGGGAGATGATTATACCTTTTCCTGGGATGGTGATGAGGAGAGTGCCAAATTGGCTTTAGACATTGAAGATGAACTGGTACAGTACATTTGGCACGAAAGACCAGATGAGTTTCTTCAATTTAGAATATACAAAACACCCATCACCAATGAGACCATCCTTGAAGTGACGGATTATTGTGATGATGATGAGGTCCAGGAACAAAAAGATATCTGGGAAGTATATATTAAAAAATTCAAGACTTTTTGTGGAGGCTAGTTTGGTTTTTAAGTCTAAATCTAATTTTGATATTACAATTTTAACAACTTGTTGTTTTTTATAGGAATTTAGACAATTTTTTTTGTAGACTTAGATGATTATTATCAATTTTACAAAATTGAAATAATCTTGGAATAAGCACATTAAGTTTCAAAAGCCTTTGCTAAAACAAAGAGTCGGTTTTAATAGTTTATATGATTTGCCGGACTCCTCACGAAATTTGAATCATGGAAGAAGAAACAAAACCTATTGATCCCAAAAAATACAAGTTTAAGGAATTAAAGGTGTATGCTTCCACAGAGTGGCTTGCAGACAATAAGAAAAAATACCGCCAGGTTTTTGACCGGTTTGATGTGACCTATATCTATGCCGAACTTTCGTTTGTCAATAAATGGTTTGACAAAGATTTTTGGGAAGCTGACTTCGAATTGAAATGCTTTAGCCTTGGCAAAGCCAAAAAGGAATTGTGTAATCTCAATTTTCGTAGAAAGATTTCAAAATTTGAAAATCAAGTATACGTAAGAGAAGGTTGGGGAAATAAGAAGGAAGGATCATTTTGGAAAAAAGGAACGTATTGTTGGGAAGCCTGGATCGATGGGGAGAAAGTGGCTACACGATTTTTTTACATTGAAGATCCTGGTGGGCCTTATGACTATGAGCAAAATCCATATTTGGAACTCCAGAGTCTTAGATTGTATGAAGGGCCTTTTGATGATTTACAGGAACATGAAAGAGTATATTTTAAAGCATTCAACGCAGAAGAAACCAGATACATTTATGCTGAAGTGATTCTAAAAAATAGATGTCTTCAGCCCAATTGGCAATGCGAGTTGTTTATTAAATTCCACAACGAAGCACGCGAACTAAAAGGTCAGTTGATTCGATTGGTTCCAGTAAAAAAAGATGATACCACCATTTCGGTTACGGCAGGCTGGGGTAGCAATGTTAAAGGATCATGGTGGGAAGGAAATTTCACCTTGGAAGTTGTGTTTATGGATGAATTACTTGGGGTAATGTCATTTGAAGTCAGCGATGAATTTGAAGAAGGAATTCCAATGATTACGCTTCCACACACCAACGAACCGGTTCTGCTTTCTGAAGTCAAAGAAGATCATCGGAGCTTCAAGGAAGTTTTAAGTGATTTAGATCGCTTGATTGGCTTGGATGAAGTGAAAAGAAAAGTTAACGAACACGCACAATACATTCAGTATTTAAATCTCAGGAAGGAAAAAGGAATTTTGGAAAAAGATCAAATAATTTTACATTCAGTTTTCTTTGGAAATCCAGGAACAGGAAAAACTACTGTGGCTCAAATGATGGGTATGCTGTATAAAAAAATGGGCGTCTTGTCAAAAGGTCATGTTTATGAAGCAGATCGCGCCGAATTGGTAGGAGAATACATTGGTCAAACCGCACCCAAAGTAAAAGAAGTTATTGAAAAAGCAAGAGGTGGAGTTCTTTTCATCGATGAAGCCTACGCTCTTGCCAGAACACATGATGATTCTAAGGATTTTGGAAGAGAAGTGATAGAAATATTGGTCAAAGAAATGTCCAATGGTGCAGGTGACATTGCCATCATCATGGCTGGATATCCCAAGGAGATGAAGTATTTTATTGACTCCAATCCAGGAATGAAAAGCAGGATTAAATTATACTATGAATTTCCTGACTATTTACCACAGCAGTTGTATAAGATTGCTGAGTTTGCTGCATTGGAAAAAGGTTTGAATTTTAATACAGATTCATTTGAAGCATTAAAAAATATCATTCTAAACGCGTATAGAAACAGAGGCACAACTTTTGGAAATGCCCGATTTGTATTTGACTTAGTTGACAAGGCCAAAGTCAATTTAGGAATCCGACTAATTTCAACAGGAACCGCTTCTGAGTTGGATGCCGCAGCCTTAAGCGAAGTTGAACTTCAGGATGTCAAAAACATCCAATTAGAACCACTTAAAATTCGTCCTAGCATTCCAGTCGATCAAAAATTATTAGACGAAGCCATCTTGGAATTGCATGGTTTGATTGGTATTCCACAAGTTAAAAAAGACATTCACGATCTTGTGCAGATCGTGCAATATTTACAACGATCAGGTAAGGAAGTACTAAACCAGTTTTCACTACATACTGTATTTTTGGGAAATCCCGGAACAGGCAAAAGCACTGTCGCAAGAATTCTAGCTAAAATTTTTAAAGCGCTTGGAATTCTGGAACGCGGTCATACTGTAGAAACGGATAGACAAGGTCTAGTAGCTGGTTACATTGGCCAATCCGCGATTAAGACTGCTGAAAAAATAGAAGAAGCCATTGGAGGAGTGTTGTTCATTGACGAAGCATATTCACTTACACAAAGTCATACGGGTCAAGGAGATTATTCCAGTGAGGTAATTCAAACCTTGCTTAAAAGGATGGAAGATCAAAGAGGTTTATTTTTTGTGTTTGTGGCCGGATACACAGAACCTATGGAACATTTCTTAAAATCCAATCCGGGACTGAATAGCCGCTTTGACCGGATTCTAAAATTTGAAGATTATACCACTCAAGAATTAATGGACATAGCCATTAAGATGTTTGGTGATCAAAAATTTGAACTAGAAGATTCTGCCAAAGGAGTCTTGCACAGCTATTTGGATGAACTCAATAGAACCAAGGATAAGTACTTTGGAAATGCGCGAACGGTGCGATCTATCGTGCAGGAAACCATTAAATTACAGAATATCAGGCTCTCCAATTTATCGGTGACTGAGTTGGAAGGATTGGATAAAAACCTGATTACAGCGGATGATTTAAGAGATCTTTCTCAGGAGGCGGATAGAAGAAAAGCCTTCGACAAACCGAGGCTTGGATTTAGAACTTCATAATTTCTTAATATACAATTTCTTAACATTGAATTAATATTGCGGTCTTATTCAGAACGAAATATTAAAAATCATGCGTACAATTTTGCCAATTTTAATTTTAGTAATTTCACTAAATTACCTGAATTCTCAATCACTTTTCGATTCCATTCCAAACGAATCCAAACCCGTTGTTGCCAAAAAATGGTTTGAATCTGTATCCATCAGAGGTTATTCTCAGGTCAGGTACAATCGCTTTTTGGAAACAAATCCCTTGTTGCGTTGTGAACAGTGCGACCGTTCTATTGGAGACCGAGGCGGTGTATTCATCCGAAGACTCAGGGTGATTATTTTCGGACAAATTGGTAAAAGAGTCTACTATTATTTCCAGCCGGATTTTGCAAGTTCAGCCAGTACCACAGGTCTGCATTTTGGACAATTGAGAGACATGTATTTTGATGTGGGTGTAGATGCTGATAATGAATTTAGATTCAGAATTGGTCAAAGCAAAGTCCCTTTTGGTTTTGAAAATTTGCAATCCAGTCAAAATAGATTGCCATTGGATCGTGCAGATGCTTTAAATAGTGCTGTTTCCAATGAACGTGATCATGGCGTTTTCTTTTATTGGGCGCCAAAAAAGTATAGAAAATTGTTTTCTAGTTTAGTGAGTGACGGCCTAAAAGGCACCGGTGATTATGGTGTCATTGGATTTGGAGCGTACAATGGTCAAACTGCCAATAAGCCTGAATTAAACAACAACCGACATTTAATAGCACGAGCTTCTCTTCCTATTAAAATCGGTTCTCAAATAATTGAAACGGGTGTTCAAGCCTATGCAGGAAAATACACAATGGCCACCGATCAATTGAGTGCTGGTGTAAAAACCAATTCAAATAGGACCTACGATGATCGAAGAGTCGCAGCTTCTTTTACTTTGTACAGCAAGCCTTTTGGGATATTGGCAGAATACAATATTGGGGAAGGACCCCAATTCAACAAAGAGACAGATTCCATTGAACTCACCAGTCTTAGAGGTGGATTTATCACTGCCAATTATATGCACAAATACAAGGAACAGTTTTTCATCCCATTTGTAAGATATCAATACTACGATGGTGGTAAAAAACATGAACTGGATGCCCGTGCTTATCAGGTAAATGAATTGGAAATCGGAATTGAATGGCAATATTCTAAAAACTTCGAATTCGTTGCGATGTACACCATTTCTGATCGACGTTTTGAAGATTTCGTTCTGCAAAACAACCGGCAGCAGGGAAGACTTCTGAGGTTGCAGGCACAGGTTAATTTTTAATGTGGAAATGTGAAAATGTGGAAATGTGGAAATGGAGGATATGATTAGTCAATTAGAAAATTAGTTAATTAGAGAATTGGATGAAAGAACGTTGCGAAGCAAACTCGCCGAGCTAGGCGAGTTAGTGACTGAACCGCGTTTTTAACCAACGCGGCAGGTAATAAAATTTGAAACAGCACATGCTTCCCATTTAGCGCCACGAAAATGTGAAAATTAGTTAATTAGAGAATTAGTCGATTAGAAAATTGAAGATTAGGGAATCAAATTTGTAAAATAGAAATTCTCTCAAAAAGTTTTCGAAATAGCCTTTGTCTTTGTTAAAGTCAAAGTCTTCGTCTAAGTCTTCATTAAAGTCTTCATTAAAGTCTTCGTCTTCGTCTAAGTCTAAGTCTCCTCCAACTTAAAACTCAACATTTAAAACTAAAAACTAAAAACTAAAAACTCCCCTATCTTTGCCGACCAAAAAAATATCGTATGTCCCATTTGAGCGAACAAGAGATCATCCGTAGGAACTATCTAGAAGAAATAAGATCCATGGGAATCGATCCCTATCCGCATGCCGCATTTCCTGTAAACATGCATGCCGCCGACATTAAGGATGGCTTTGCTATTAATCCTGAGAACTTTACCTCTGTCACTTTGGCGGGTAGGCTTATGATGAAACGAATCATGGGGAAAGCTGCTTTTGCTGAACTATTGGACTGCACGGGCAAAATTCAGATTTATCTAAACAGAGATGAACTATGCCCCACTGAAGACAAGAGTTTGTACAATACTTTGTTTAAAAAATTGTGTGATATAGGTGATTTTATTGGCATCGAAGGTTATGCATTCACCACGCAAACAGGAGAATTGACAGTGCATGTGAGATCTTTCCATTTCTTGGCAAAATCACTTCACCCACTTCCAGTGGTCAAAGTAGATGCCGATGGCAAGGTACACGATGCTTTCCTAGATCCGGAAGCGAGGTATAGAAAAAGATATGTGGATCTGATCGTCAATCCTTTCGTGAAAGATATTTTTGTAAAAAGGGCTAAGCTGATTTCCTATATGAGAAGGTATTTTGACGACCACGGATGGCTGGAAGTGGAGACACCTGTCTTACAAAGCATTCACGGAGGAGCGGCTGCAAGGCCCTTTAAAACCCATCACAATGCATTGGACATGCCTTTATTTTTAAGAATTGCCAATGAGTTGTACTTAAAGAAATTGATTGTAGGAGGATTTGATGGCGTGTATGAATTTGGTAAAATGTTTCGTAATGAAGGTATGGATCGCACGCACAATCCAGAATTTACCTCAGTCGAAATTTACATAGCCTACAAAGACTATATCTGGATGATGGAAATGGTGGAAGACATGTTGGAAAAAGTCATTGCTCAAATTAATGGAACTTGTGAATCGCAGATTGGAGATAATTTGATCAATTTCAGAAAACCGTACCGAAGGCTTAGCATGTTTGAGGCCATTCAGGAGTATACAGGATTTAATGTAGAAGGAAAGTCTGAAGAAGAATTGCGTATTTTTTGTAAATCCAAGCATATAGAATTAGATGATTCAATGGGAAAAGGAAAACTAATCGATGAGATTTTTGGAGAATTGGTTGAAGAGCATTTGATTCAACCGACCTACATCACTGATTATCCTATAGAGATGACTCCATTGGCGAAAAAGCACCGCAGCAAAGAAGGTTTGGTAGAGCGATTTGAGCTTTACATCAATGGTAAGGAAATTGCCAATGCCTATACTGAGCTCAACGATCCGATCGACCAGAGACAGCGCTTTGAAGACCAGTTACGATTGGCTGAAAGAGGCGACGAAGAGGCCATGGTGCTGGACGAAGATTTTTTACAAGCATTGGAATATGGGATGCCTCCGACTTCAGGATTGGGAATTGGAATTGACCGCTTGACGATGTTGATCACAGGTCAGGAAGCTATTCAGGAAGTACTGTTTTTTCCACAAATGAAGTCTGTGAAAGAATAATAAATCGAAATTAAACATATAAATATTGCAGTGGATTTCACGCAAAGTTTGCAGTGGATTTCACGCAAAGTGTGTAGAGGATTTCACGCAAAATGTGTAGAGGATTTCACGCAAAGTGTTTAGAGGATTTCACACAAAGTGCACAAAGGATTTTACTCAAAGTGCACAAAATAAGATTTCGCAAAGGCATTCCTAAAACACTTTTTATTAGAATCTTGTTATTGCTTTACTTCATTTAATTCAATACAGATTTTCATAATGAACAAAATAAATCAATTAGAAACAATGGACAAAATCAAGCTTCAGGAAGATTATGGTACTTTGTCAGAAACCATCCATGCTCTAAACGAAATTGGATATACCCTTGATTTTAATGTGCGTGACAACTGTTTGGTCTGTCAAAAAACCAATATTCAGTTGTCTCCACAAGATTTTCAAATTGATAAATTTTATCGTTTTGAAGGGATGTCCGACCCGGAAGATCAAGCCATATTATACGCCATTTCTTCCCATAAGTTTGAGGTACGAGGATTGTTGGTCAATAGTTTTGGGATGGATGCTGATGAATATTCTGCAGAACTGATCGGAAAATTAAATACCCATGGAGGTCATCTTAGTTAAATATTATCAAGCTGTTCAAGAGCAGTTAAAGTAGGGGGATAAGAAATATTGAATTGTTTCTACTTTTTTTATAAATGTATTACCTTTGTATATTTTCTAAAACCCAATGAATGGGCCTATGAAGCTATACATCAAATATATGGTATCCATTCGCTGTAAAATGGTAGTCAAAGCAGCATTGGATCAACTTGGCTTACATTATGGAACCATCGAACTAGGAGAGGTGGAAGTTCGCGAGGCCTTGACACCTGAGCAACTTGATCAAATTGGTGCTGCAATCCTGAAATCTGGATTAGAGCTGTTAGACGACAAAAAGGCTGTTTTAATTGAAAAAATTAAAAACATCATAGTGGAAATGATTCATTACTCTGATGAAAAACCAACTGTCAATTTTTCTGAATTTCTAAGCGAGAAGCTTGGGAATAACTATACCTATCTGGCTAATCTATTTTCAATATCCTGTGGAACCACGATTGAACATTTTATCATCGCCCATAAGATGGAAAAAGTAAAGGAACTCCTTCTTTATGACGAACTCAATCTAACAGAGATATCCTATAAATTAAACTACAGCAGTGTTGCTCATCTTTCAAACCAATTTAAGCGAGTTACCGGACTTACTCCTACATTTTTCAAGCAAATGAAGCAGTTTCGTAAGCGCATCGCGCTCGAAGATGTGTGAAAGATGTAATTTTATTAAAAGATAGTATAATAAAATTGCCGATCGGGATGCCCATCTTTGCACTGTGATGATAATTCAATCTCACAGTAAAATTTCTTTCATGAAAAACCTATTACAGTTTGTTTTTGCATTTGTATTAATGATGTCTTTACATCCTACTCTTTCAGCTCAACTAAGCGCATCCATTGATCCTATTGCTACTGAAGTGGAAGAATCCAAAATATCACCTGAGGAACAAGCCAAAGTACTTAATGCCCGATTAATAGAAATAAAAGACATGGACAAATCCAATATGACAGGGATCCAGAAAAAAGAACTAAAAAATGAAGTGCGTGCTATTGAGAAGGAATTAAAACTCAACAATGGTGGTGTATACCTTTCTGTTGGAGCCATTATCATCATTATACTATTGCTTATATTAATACTATAATTTTGTTAAGGCATAAGTCCGAATTTCATTTCAACGGCTTGAAGAGGGTGGATGCCCTTTAATGAATATTTGAAATAGATACATCCTCCGACGTCTGCATTAATTATACAATTGGTTGTTAGGCGTCGGGCGATGTAATTTATAAGGATGTGTAATCAGTAAATAAGTCACATGGTAAATTAAAAAATAGTAACTTATCTCATTACTGCTGAATTAGATGAACTGCAAAAGACACTTCTTGAAAACTATAATTTTATAAACTACTTAGAATTTAACCAATGCAAACAAAAACAATAGGAATCTTGCTAATGATCGTTGGAATCATTATGATGGTATATACGGGTTTTAACTACGTGAGTACTGAAACAGTAGTTGATTTAGGCCCCTTACAAGTTGAAGCAAAAAAGAATAATTTTGTTAAATTATCTCCCATATTAGGTGGAATTCTAATGGTTGTTGGAATTATCTTATTGTTCCGCAGCAAAAAATCAGTTTAAAATTTTAAAAAATCAATCAAAATAAAATCATCATGCCTTTATTAAATATTTTCATTGTATTAATTGTTGTTGGAGTCATCCTTTGGCTGGTAAACACTTATATTCCCATGGATGGGAAATTTAAGAGGATACTCAACGCAGTTGCTGTGATTGGTATCGTTCTATGGTTGTTACAGGTATTTGGGCTTTTGAATACGCTAAAGAGTATACAAATTTAAATGGCCATGAACTTTATATTTTACCTAATTATTAAATTATGAAAATTACTAAATTCGTTTTAAAAACAAATAGAGTTGCGCTTATCTTTTTTTCTACAATACTTATTTTGTTTATAACGTCTTGTGGTAGGAAACTATCTTTTAAACCATCTACAATCGTGCCAGGTGCTGAAGGTACGGTGAGTATAAAAACAGATGAGAATAAGAATTATAGAATTAAGCTTGAAATATTCAATTTGGCAGAACCCAACAAACTAGAATATCCGGGTAAATTGTACATCGTCTGGATGCAGAATGATCAGAATAGTATTTCAAATCTTGGTCAAATTAAAACATCAAGTAGTTCCTTTTCAAAAAGTTTGAAGGCTTCTTTTCAAACTGTTAGCTCCTTTAAGCCAGTTAAAATATTTATAACTGCAGAGCAAGAATCCAATATACTAACACCCAGTAGAATTATTATTTTAACCACAGATCGTTTATAAAGTCTTAAATCTTTTTTTTAATATTTAAATTTTAAATTATGCCTTTAATAAATATTTTAGTTGTTTTAGTAGTCGTAGGAGTCCTCCTTTGGTTGGTCAATACCTATGTTCCGATGGATAGCAAAATCAAAAGTATTTTGAATGTCGTCGCTGTTATTATAGTGATTATTTGGCTGTTGAAAGCATTCGGGATCGTAGCTTTATAAGAAAAGCAAGGTTCTTTCTTCCATTCTTCGTGAAACCTTAATTTCTATTTAAAGGAATTTGGGATGATAAAGCATTCTATTAAAATTCAGGATGCTTTATTTTTTTTACAAAATTCAGGATGCTTTATTTTTTTACAATGAATATCTATGAATAATGTAATATTTTTAGAAGCAAGTGTAAATTTATTGAAAATTTGGACCCGATCTTTATGCGTCAGTAATTTAATTGATATTAAGTTTAATCAATATGAGTAAGGATAAGGATAAAGGTAGTAAAAATCAAAAGAAAGCCCCCGCAGACAAGTCTTCCGGAAAAAAAGTTGTTTCTTCTTATAAGTCAGAAGGCAAGAGCGGTTCTGGTAGCAATCCAAGTTTGGATGTTTTTGTGCCTAAATCAGATGGGAAGTCTGATGGCAAACGCAAATAATAAGAAGAATTTTATTCTGAGAGTGCTATAGATGACATTTTAATTAATCCTCATATTGCTTTGGTCATCTTACCATTCGATCTTAGGTCAGAACAAAGCCCGCTCCTGTAAACAGAAACGGGCTTTTTATTATGGAACAATCTACGAAACACAATGAATCAGGATCCCTAAATCCTAAAATCGATAACCAAGGGATAGGCCAAAGCCAGTATTTTTAATCGATTTTTCATCAGAAGATAATGGGTTACGATTATCTTTAGGATTTATTTTTAACATCCCAAGCTGGGTATTAAAATTAAGAAATATGCCATTGTTTAATTCATAACCGACAAAGATATTACCTCCAGCGTCCAATGCTTTAAAATAAGTGGTAGACAATGGATCTGATAATTCGATGGTGTTTTTAAATTCTATATCTGATTCTACACTCCCACCTGAGCCTTCATTTTTGACCTTACCTAGAATCCCATAAGCCAAGTATGGCCCAAATCCAAGCATGAAATACCCTGGTCCAAGGACAGTTTTAAAAACCAAATTCAATGGCAGCTCTATATAAGAAAGACGATACGTACTAGTAAAGAGTCCATCTTCATTTTTAGCGCCTTTGGTGCTAAACAATAGTCCAGGTTGAAAATAAAATTCGGATGCAATAGGAATTTGAGCATTGACCCCTGCGTGAAAACCAGTGATCAAATCATTGTCTAGTTTTGCTCCGAGTTCATCTTTACCGGTTAGGTTTTGTAGATTTAAACCACCAAGAACCGCAAAGGAAGTAGAATTCTGAGCTGTCGAAAAAGCGACTGTGCTTAAAAACATAAATACTATATACATTACTTTTGTCATAATCGTTTGATTTTTTTATTAGATATTATTGACCAGCCTGATTAACAGCTTCTTTTTTCATCTTCTCGTTGGCGGTAATTAAAAATTCAACCCTTCTGTTTTTTTCGCGACCTTCTGCGCTGTCATTTAGATATTTTGGCAACTTCTCACCAAATCCTTTGATGTTTAAGCGATGACTGGCTGTTCCTTTTTGGGATAAGTAATTGGATACTGCTTTAGCTCTTTGGATCGATAGATTTTGATTGTAGGAGTTGCTACCTTTGCTATCTGTGTGCCCTTGAATTTCATTGTCTGTGTCTGAATGAGTATTTAAAATTTCTGCCAAATTATCCAAGTTTCCTTTTGCCTGATTGGATAAAGTGGATTTGTCAAATGAAAAAAGAATGCTACTTGTGAATTCTACCACAATGCCTTCACCAACTCTAATGACTTCGGCATCTGGTACAGCAGATTTAATTTCTCTAGCTTGTTTATCCATTTTATTTCCTATTAACGCACCGGCACTTCCACCCACTGCTGCACCAATGATTGCACCTAAAGCAGTGTTTCCTGAAGCTTTACCTATAACTGCACCCATTCCTGCACCGGCCGCTGTACCAATTATGGCACCTTTTTTTGTTTTATTAAATGGGGCGCATCCTGTATAAATTAAAAGTGTCAGAATAAAAAAGGGGAATAGTATAATTTTTATCGAATTCATAATTTTGATTTTAGGTTAATATTACATCTTAAATTAAAAGCGAAAGGTAAGATCCATTAGTATAAATAAGTTTACATGATTATTTTACAATTTTACATAATTCATAGTTTTCGCTAAATATGTGAATAATGTAAAGTAATTTTTGAATAGTGTAATGTAATTGCTATCAAGGATGGTGATCTTTGCAAAAGTTGATGATGTTCATCAGCAGGTAATCTATTGACAAATGAATAAGGCAAAATTATTAATTGGAATTATAGCCGGCACGGCAGCTGGTGCCGCATTGGGTATTCTTTTAGCGCCAAACAAGGGATCTTCCACAAGAAAAAGAATTTATAATGAAGGAGATTCCTTTCTACATAAATTAAGTGATAAGTTTGCAAATGTAATCGATGGATTTTCCGATCAATTATTTTCAGCCAAAGAAAAAGTGCAAAATGTAGTTAAAAATGGCAAAACTGAATTGATAGAAAATGAATCTAGATTAGATGATAGGGCTAAAAAATTAGTTTAAAATAAATTTAGAATATAACATTTAAGAGGCCATTTCCAGCTGATGGAACTGGTTTCTTGAATCGTTTTATTTAGGTCATCATGGCCTTTTGATGATTTCAATTTATAAACTTCAATTTGAAATTTGATTTTTGTTATAATAATAGAATAATTAAAATGGAAAATAATATTGATATAGAGAAATCCAAAGTTTTTATAATCGTAGAAATCATTGAATATGTTCCAAATTCTGTGGTAATTAAGACAATTATTAAAAAATCTACCGGTAATATATCCGTAGTTTCTTTTGATTCCGGAGAAACACTCACTGAAAAAAGGTCCCCATTTGACACCTTTATTCAAGTGATCGATGGTAACGCAGAAATTTTAATCGACGATATTTCCAAAATTTTGGGGATTGGAGAATCGATTATTATTCCAGCTCATGCCAGACACATCATTAAGGCAAATGAAAGATTTAAAATGATATCAACCATTATTAAAAGTGGATATGAATAATAATTTTTATTTGTATGATATTTTAAATTTATTAAAAACTAAATTAGAAGTCTGCTAGGCATTTATGAAGTTATATATTAAATACATGGTTAGTATCAGATGTAAGAATCTAGTCAAATTTGAACTCCAGCAAATGGGCATTCCATTTTTGAGTATCGATTTGGGTATGGTAGAACTTCCGTCAGAGATTAGTGAAGATGATTTTGCACATTTGAAAAAAAAATTACTTAAATCTGGACTTGAGTTGATGGATGATAAGCGGAGTTTATTGATTGATCAAGCAAAGAATTTAATCAAAGATATGATTTATTATTCAGAAGAAATGCCAGAGGAAAGTTATGCCGATTATATTAGCAGAAAATTGGATTGTGATTACAATTATTTGGCAGGTATATTTTCAGAAGTAAAAGGTACAACTATTCAAAAGTACATCATTCAGCATAAGGTGGAAAGAGTAAAAGAGTTGTTAATTTATGATGAGCTTAGTCTGACTGAAATATCTTATAAATTGCAGTACAGTAGTGTGGCGCATTTGTCCAATCAGTTTAAAAAAATCACCGGACTTTCTCCTTCTTTTTTCAAGCAGCTAAAGTTGGAACGAAAATCTAATTTGGCAAAACTAGCAAACATGTAATTTTCCGAATTTGTAATGTAAGGTCGGAGAATTATTTCTTTTGACCTTTGTGCTGTGAAAATTATTTCACAAATATTCCGCCAACTGCGGAGAAAAATAATAAAAAACAATGAAAAAATCAATCTTTATTTTAAACTTACTCCTAGTATCTACGAGTTTCTTATTGACCAATTGTAGTAGCCCTTCACAGAAAGTTGAAGAAGCAAAAGAAGACGTTACAGAAGCTGAGTCTGATTAGGTAAAAGCTCAACAAGAGTATGCTACAGACATTGAAGCTTTTAGATTGCAAACTGCTGCACGTACTGAAGCAAATAACAAGAGTATTGCAGAATTTAATGCAAGGACCAGCAATGAGAAAAAAGAACTACAAGCAGAATTCCAAAAGAAAATTGCTGAGTTAGAACAAAAGAATAGCGATATGAAGAAAAAAATGGATGAGTATAAGGCAGATAGTAAAGAGCAATGGGATGCATTTAAAGCTGAATTCAATAGGGATATGGATGAATTAGGCATAGCACTTAAAGATCTAACTGTTAAGAACAACAAATAGTCTGTTAAGAGTTAAACCTATTATTATTTAAAAAAATATTTTAAGAAAAGTATCATGAAGAATTTATTTTTAATTTCGATAACTATGCTCTTAGCGAGCCAAGTCATATTAGCACAAACAGATGACCTCTCCAGAGGTAAATTTCATTTAGGAATTAAAGCAGGAGCCAACTTAGCCAATGTATATGACGCAGATGGTGAGGATTTTAAGGCAGACCCTAAAATTGGATTTGCAGGCGGTGTCTTTTTCTCAATACCAATTAGCAATATGATAGGAATTCAACCTGAGATTTTATATTCTCAGAAAGGGTTTCAAGGAGAAGGTACTCTGTTGGGAAGTCCTTACAGTTTCACAAGAACCACAGATTTTATTGATTTGCCATTATTTCTGGTTATAAAACCTTTGCCAATTCTTTCTATACTGGTGGGTCCACAATGGTCTTACCTTTTAAAAAGAACAGACCGATTTAAGAGCAATTTTGGAAATTCACAACAAATTGAAGAATTCGATAACGATAATATTCGAAAAAATATATTGTCTGCCACTTTAGGAGTAGATGTCAATCTCACGAAAGTGATATTTGGGGCAAGAGCCGGTTGGGACTTATACACCAACAATGGCGATGGAACTTCACAGACCCCGCGTTATAAAAATGCTTGGGTGCAAGCAACTGTGGGTTACCGATTTTTATAAAATATTTTAGATTCCCCTAAGCATAAAAGACTGTCATGATTTATTTCGTGACGGTTTTTTTTTTTGAAATAATTTGAGTTTATTCTGATAGAATTATACAAATCTATCTATTTGAAATGTAATGATTTAAGGTTGATAATAGATCAATTTTGTGCTGTGAAAATACTTTCACCGAATTAAATAAATTAAGATGAAAAATTTACTAACAACCTTACTTTTTGTAGCGGTTGTTTTAATTACAGGATGTCAAAAAGACGACTATAAAGAAATAGTAGGACTTTGTCCGGTGGTCGTTTCCACGAATCCACTAAATGGTGAAGTGGCCGTACCACTCGATGCAAATGTGATGGTTACTTTTAATACACCCATGAATCCAAATACCATAAACCAATCCAGTTTTACATTGTACGGACCCAATTTGGTAGCAGGAACCATATCGTATTCTAATTTAACCGCTACATTCAATCCAACAAATTTACTTTCTCCAAATACAACCTATACAGGTACTGTTTCAACGTTGGTTAAAGACATTACGGGAAACGCAATGCAAGTAAATCATGTTTGGAGTTTTGTGACAGGACCTTCTCCAATTAATTTTAGTACAGCTGGACGCTTTGGTGTATTAGCTGCTATAGGAATCGCCAATTTTGGAAATTCCGAAGTGTGGAATATGGATGTTGGAGTACACAGTGCCAACCGTGCTACAATTACAGGATTTCCTCCAGGTGTCGTTATCAATGGAGACATCTACGCAATAGATGATGCTTTGCCAATTGGAGTGGCTGCAATGTTGGCAATTGCCAGAACTGATATGATCGCTGCTTATGATTATGCCGAAGATGTAAATTCTCCAAATGCGACAATACTTACGGGTGACCAAGGAGGTAAAACTTTAATTCCAGGAATTTACAAATCCATCAATTCACTTTATGTGCAAGCTGGAAATCTAACTTTGAATGCGCGTGGAGATACGAATGCAGTTTGGATATTTCAGATCGGTGGAGATCTAAGCACACAAGGAGGCTTGGGCGGAAACATCGTTTTAACCGGAGGCGCCAAATCAAAAAATGTATTTTGGCAAACTGGTATTTCTGCGACCATCGGAGCAGGAACTACTTTTCACGGAACCGTGCTTGCATTGAATTCCATTTCTTTAAATGCCAATACCAACATAGTTGGTCAAATGTTTGCCAGAAATGGCTCAGTCAATATGACTTCCACCATTATTAATAAACCATAATCTAAGATCCAATATGAAAAATATATTTTTAAATTATAATCCGGACCAATATAAAATGTCCTTTTTGAAAATGTTTAAAAGCATACTTCTTTTAGTATGTTTTATTACTGCTTCACAAAGCAATGTCCAGGCACAAGAGTATAAGTACACTAGACCTAGCTTTTGGTTGGGTGTTGGAGGCGGAGCCAATATTAATTTTCACAGAGGTTCAACTCAAAAATTAAATGAAAGCTTTACTTCACCGGTAGCATTCCACAATGGAAACACGGTAGGCCTATTTTTAGCTCCTTTGTTAGAGTATCAAGGTCCGGGAGGAATTGGTTTTATGTTACAGGTCGGATACGATAGCAGAAGAAGCATTTTCGAACAAGAGACCACCGTCTGCAATTGCCCAGCAGATCTAAGTACAAATTTGAGCTACGTTACAGTAGAACCAAGTTTACGCATTGCGCCTTTTGGCCCGGGATTTTATTTGTACGCGGGTCCAAGATTGGCTTTTAATGTGGACAAATCATTTACCTATAAACTGGGTATAAATCCAGCTTATCCAAATCAACCTGCTACTCCTGATGTAGAAGGAGATTTAAGCGATATTAAAAATACTTTGATTTCTATGCAAGTAGGAGCTGGATATGACATCCCACTTAATTCACAAAACAATCGCTTCCAGGCTTTACTTTCTCCATTTGTAAGTTTTCAACCTTATTTTGGACAGTCACCACGTAGCATCGAAACATGGAACATCACCACTGTTAGAGTGGGCGCTGCTTTAAAGTTTGGTTTAGGAACTAAAAATCCGATACCCTATATTGAGACTGGTATTATCGTACCTCCAGCGACCAGCGATGTGCGTTTTACAGTCGTTTCTCCTAAGAATATTCCGACCATGCGTCGTGTCAGTGAAACTTTTCCATTGCGCAACTATGTGTTTTTTGATAAAGGATCCACTGCGATTCCTGATAGATATGTCTTGTTGAATAAAAACCAGACTGCAGAATTTAAAGAAGAACAACTGGAGCAATTTAGTCCTAAAAAATTAGCAGGAAGATCCGAAAGGGAGATGACCGCATATTACAATTTACTCAACATCATAGGAGATCGCCTTGCTAAGAATTCTTCTTCAGCCATTACTTTGGTTGGATCTACTGAGAATGGAGTTGACGAAGGGAAAGCTATGGCGGAATCTGTAAAAAAATATTTGACCGAAATATGGAATATCAATGGTTCCAGAATTACTGCGATAGGTAGAGTAGAACCTTTGGTTCCACATTTAAAACCTGGTGGTACTAAGGATGTTGAACTTTTGCTGGATGGTGACCGTAGAGTATCCATAGAAAGTAATTCTCCAGCCTTGTTGATGGAGTTTCAGACCGGAAAAGAAAATTTGAGGCCGGTGCAAATTATCGGTGTTCAGGAAGCACCTTTGGACAGTTATGTAAGCTTTAATGCTGACGGAGCGCGCAAAGCCTATACCTCCTGGAGATTGGAATTGAAAGACGAAAATAACAGGGTTCAAAATTACGGACCTTACAACATCGATCAAGTTAGATTGCCAGGTAAAACCATCTTAGGTACACAACCCAAAGGAAAATATGTAGCTACTATGGTAGGTACCAAAGCAAATGGTAACATTGAAAGACAAAATGCCAATGTAGAAATGGTGCTTTGGACACCTCCGCAAAACGAAATGGGCATGAGATACAGCGTCATTTACGAATTTGGAGAAGCCAAGGCCATCAATATTTATGAAAAGTACCTTCATACCGTATTGGTACCAAAAATCCCTGTAGGGTCTACCGTCATCATCCACGGTCACACTGATATCGTTGGTGATGAAGCATACAACGAGACCCTGTCTTTGGCACGTGCCAATGACGTAAGGACCATTTTAGAAGATGGATTAAAAGATGCAGGAAGAACGGATGTTAATTTTGTAGTACACGGAATGGGAGAGGACACTGGTGCCGCCCCATTTGACAATTCATACCCCGAAGAACGTGCGTATAATAGAACGGTGATTATCGATATTATACCAAAGAAGTAAGATTTTTATGTTTTAACGCGTGAAGTAGACGCGGTTTGTAGCTATGTCGCTTTTGAAACAGTTCAAAGGCGACATTTTTATTTTGGGAAAACCTAAGATCAAAAGTTAATAGTACCTTTGTTAGTCTAAAAAATGAATAAAATGACTCGAACAAAATTAGTAGAAAGTATAAATAATCTTGTCTAGTCTATTGAAGATGTTGATTTATTAGAATCATAATACGAGATGTTGGAAAATCATAAATCATCAAAGCCTGGAGAATTGTGGGACACACCTACTCAGACTCAGAAAGATGAAATTTTATTAGCACAAGAAGAATCTGAAGTTGAATCGACTTTGATTCCAATAAAAAAAATATTCAACTTTTAAAACTAAAACATGCAGATGAACAATATTTTGAAAGGGCTTATAGCTGGAACCATTTTTGGTTTAGTTTCAATCATTCCGATGTTTTTTATGACATTTGAAGATAAAACAAGAGCCATGTGCGCCTCGTTTATTAGCAGATTTGCGATCGGCTTTATCATCTTCAACTTGGAACTCCCCATTCCTAATTGGTTAAAAGGTGGGCTCGTAGGACTCGTTTTAAGTATACCTGATGCATTGGTTACAAAGCAGTATGCACCCATCCTGGGACTAGGTTTAATTGGCGGAATAGTCTGTGGAATCTTTGCAAAGTGAGAAGGTAATTTGTGCCTGATATATTCTGACTGTTGTATATTGTTTTATAAAGTTCAAAGGGGACATTTTTTTGAATATCCATTAGGTATATTTAATTAAATTGCAGCCACAATAAAGTAAATCGGAAATTCATTATAGTTAAATATCAATAAATACTGCATGAATAGGAGTGGAATACTATTATTGTACATTTTATTTCTTGGGTGTAAAGAGAAACAAAATTTTCCAATAGTTAGCCAAGAGCATAATTTTATAAGAGATCCATACGATTCACTTATTTTGAAATATTATCAAGATAACTCGGATTTAAGTCAATCGTTTGATCATTTTTACAAAGATTCAATAAGTGATCAATATGCTTTCCTTTCACACTATTATAAAGAATTTGACACTTATTATTATAAAGATTCATTAAAATATACTGTTTACAATGGTCATAATGGATATGGAAGGGGATATTTGTTGGTAGTTGTCAATTTTAAAGATATTATATCAATCCTATTATTTGATAAGCATTTTTCTCATTATGAAGAAGAAGTAATTGGTTCTGAATTAACAAGAATGCTTCCAGGAATTTCTGAGGATAAATATTATTTAAAAAATGATATAACAGCAAGAATCATCCATAAATTGATGCTTAGTTTAAATTGGTTCCGCCATTTTCAAATAGAGGATACCACCAAATTAAAAAATAAGTCTTTGGAAATTCAAAATTGGTACGCTGATAAGAAATTAAATCAAGACGACATAGAAATTAACCATTCTAAATATTTTTGGAAGAGATGGAATTCAATTCAAGACTCAATAATTAATTTTCGTCATCCTGGAAACCCAACCAATAAATACATTATTTACACAGATGAATACTTGAAAATTTATATTTTAGGTATAACGGAAGATAAAATTACCTATGAATTTTTTAATCCAACCAATTATCGGCATTTGTATTTATAGAAAGTTTTGTAGATGTTTTGGTATAATTTTATATATTGATTTGATTTAGACAGGTAATTATAGTTTTACAGAATTTTGATTGTATATAATTTTATGTAACTTAATTGAATATTTATGGCGAATAATTTGTTTATTGATACATTATATGGTTAAACAATGAAACAATTCACTTTCGAAAATATTATTGAATATCTGAAATGTTAAATTATTTTCCATTTTAATATTATGCCAAAAATTAATATAAATATCTTGTGTTTTACTGCATTGATCTTAGTAGTTCTAGGCTGTAAAAAAGAGCCTAATGATAATTTAAGTATTACATTGTCTCGCAATAAAGTTAATCAAAATTATATTGAAGGTCATTTTAATTTAGATAGTAACAAGTATTTTATCTCCATTCGAGATCGTAATGGAAACAATAAGTTTCAAGATAAAAATGAGGATATAATTATGATTCGAAATGAAACCAATAAATTATTTGTTGCAGACATTCTTGAAAATGCTTCAGTTATGTTGATCAATGGAAAATTATATTCCTTTCAGCAACTCAATGATTCAATAGTAAATTTGACAGCTTCCCCTAATCCCAAATCTGATAGTATTCATCTATTTGAATTAAATGACACAATGTTAAATCTAACATTGCATCATTTTAATAATGACAGTACTACCTTTTTATATGATGTAGTGGATCAAGTTTTTTGCGATTCTATTTTAATCTATATTTGGGAAACTCACTGCCCACCTTGTCGGAAAGATTTAGATAAATTTGTCGATATGGAGTCAGAAAATTTAAAGATCATCCATCTTTGTTTAAGCGACAATGCAGTGGAGGCAAATGAATTAATGTCTAGGAAAAGTTATAAGCCATTTTTTACAGGTTATATTGATGTATTGGATAAATCAAAAGTCTATTGCATTGGCTTTCCTACTAAATTTTATATCAACAAAGATAAATATATTACAAAGTACTTTTTCTAATTAGACCATTAATACACACTATTATGATATTGCAATTTCCTTCTTTACAGCGAATATCTTAATTATTCGCCGTATATTTGCGGTGAATAATTGGTTTATTTACCGCAAAATGGTAAAAATAGTAACTAAAATTTATTTAATGAACAATCCACATTTCAATCAATTCTTGACTATCCTATTTGTATCACTTTCCATCTCTTTGGGAGGACAATCACAGATTAATAAAAAGTTGAATTATGGAGTGGGAATCGGACTTAGTTGGAACAACGTATTTAATCATTTAGCAGGTGCAAAATTTGATCCAAGAATATCCCCGATTTTAATTACAACAAATGTCCAATATATTTTTGATAGAAGATGGACCGTGCTTTCTGAGTTGGATTATATTCATAAAGGTCCATTGAATCATGATATTAATTATCTTGTTTTGTCTGTTCTCCCCAAATTTAAAGTGTTTTCAAATCCAAATATTTCTTTATTAGCAGGACCTTATATGGGATATTTGTTTCGATATAAAGCACGTGGTATCATTAGCACTTCGGATCGAATTAAAAAGTATGATGTGGGAATGGATGCAGGAATTCATTATTCAAAGAGAATAAATGAAAATTTCAATATATTCATTTCGCCCAGGGTGGAGTTAGGCTTGATCATTTTTTCTCAATCTCAGCATATTTCGTATCAACTTAGAGCTGGAGTTGAATTTTGATTTACATAGCTAAAAGTAGATTAGTTATATTTGTAATGATAAGTATACATTTTGTAAAGACTTTCAGCCCATTTGGTGTTGAAAGGTCTGGGATTTATTAGCAATTTTAATTGAGTTTATTAATCTAATAATATTTTTTACCTTTGTTTTGCAGTTACTTTAGAAGAGGGGATGCTGAAAACCTTACAGAGTAAGCAGTAATTGAAAATGATAAAAAAATGAAAATTAATTTATCTGTTCCTAAAAGGGTTCCGAAGGTTAAATTACCACCCGTTAATCTTAATTCTTCTTACAAGCCACCACTGGATTTTGCCGCAGAAGAATGGTTGAATTCATTAAACAAGCTTAATTTGGAAATCCCGCAGGCTATTAAAGACAAGGTAGATTTAGCTAGCAGAACGGTCCGCTTGAGTTTGAATCATGGAATTGAACAGACAGAACAAGGGCCTATGTATTTGGCCTTATTTCCTCCCAATTCCTGTGATTTTTTCAATAATGAAGTTACTTTTGAAGCCGAAAATGCTGGCTCTTTCCCGATAGGACCTTTGGTTACTTTTGGCGGAGCACTCTGGGTAATGCTTCCCATTGGAAAACTATACACAGTTGATATTGCAGTGCAATCGAAAAAGAAAAATACGTATTTTCATATTGGGGTTAGGTACAAGGATTTTAGTGATGAATATACCATTGAGAGCAAAGAGAGCGGACAGCACCTTAGCTTTACGGTGGATACCACACAAAGCGAATTCTATGGAATAGACGTCGTCAATATGCACAGCGACCGAAAACGTTTGTTAAGGCATAAAGATTGGATTTTTTATTATGTGACCATTGTAAGATTGGATTAGAAGGCTTGGATGAATGGTGGTTTAATTTGGACAGGGATACACACTAATTTGTCAACTTTTCTTATTAAAAACCGTTAATAGGCATTCGAAAATGACTTCCTTGGATGAATGACTTTTATAAACAGGCCCTATTTCTCCAATGGATTGAAGCAATCCTCCTCTTGGCTATTGGATTTTGTCCCGCACTTGTCATCATTGAGTTAAGCTATACTCATGCCTTTTTTAGTTTACTTTTCCCGTTTTATATACCGATTGGACAATTTTCTGCCACACCATTTTTTAAATTAACAGGTATTTATACTTATTATTCACCCATGTTAATTGGCTATATGGCAAACAACATTCAAATTGATTTACACAGTGGTGGCAGTTTCGATTATTTATTTGTAATGAGAAAATACAAAGTTGGAATTGAATTAAGAAATCGCTTATTGATTTATCATTTGGAGGGTTTGTTAAATATTATTGGCCAAATAGAAAATGGATCCATCCAGAAGACTGTAAAAATATCAGGAACTTCTTATTTCTTTAATGAACGGACATTAAACAAATTTGGATTTGACTTAAAGCGTCCAAGCTTGTTTTATAGAATTAACCTATTTGCAAATGCAATTGACTTGATTTGGATGTATTCAGTTTCTCAAGGAAGGTTCTCTATTCCAAAAATATGGAGAGCAAGGGAAGCCAGTATTACAGGGAGTCAATTAATTGAAAATAAGAATTTCATTGAGGACCTATATTTAAAAATGAATTCAAAATTAGAAAATACTCCAACCAAATGCAATTAAAACCTGACGAGTTAATCCAAAATCACTATGTTCTACTTGACAATTTAGGGCATAAGGAATTGGTGCCATTTATCAGAACCTATCTCAAGAAAAGAACCAAATATACTTTTATTTATTACCTTAGTAATTTGATTTTAATATTTCTGGTTGGATATTTATTTTTGAAGGGGTTTAATTCACCAGAATATAAACTTGGTTCGCGATTTACTTATTTTTCCTACGGACTAGCCATCGCATTTGCATTGATTCCTTTGCATGAATTCATTCATGTGTTGGCTTACAAATCTCAAGGTGCCAAAAATACTTCCTATGATGTTCACCTTAAGAAATTATATTTTATGGCCCTTGCAGACAAATTTGTAATCAATAAGAAAGAATTTGAAATAGTAGCTTTAGCTCCATTTGTTTCTATTTCCACTGTATTGATCATTCTTTATTTTGTAGTACCATCTAATTGGAATATAACCATCATGGGTGTTTTATTGGCCCATACTGCTATGTGTTCTGGTGACTTTGGTCTGTTGAGTTATTTTGAATTTAACAAAGAGAAAAATGTGGTAAGCTACGATGATGTGGAGAATAAAATTTCTTACTTTTATGCAAAACTTGATAAATAGTAATAACATTATTTCTAAGCATTGGTTATATCTCATATTTATTATAATTTGTTATGAAAAAACTAAAACTCTTATTTATTTTATTTTATGGATTAACACCGTTTTTATTTTCCCAATCGACGAATGATCGGATCAAGGTTTATTTGCTTGGCACTTTTCATTTTGCCCAAACAGATTCTAGCTATGATGTCTTGTCAGAAAAGAATCAAAAAAGTATTTCCAAATTATGTGAGATTATTAAAATACAGAGACCTGATAAAGTATTTATAGAAAGAATGCCTGATTTTGAATATCAAAACAAAATGGACAGTTTCTATCAAGCGTTTAAATTAGGTGATTCCAGAAATCGACGTAATGAAATTTGGCAAGTTGCATTTAGAGTAGCGAGAGATCTAAACCATAAAACAATCTACAGTTGTGACCATCCTGGACAATACGGTTTTTTGTATTCTCAAATTGAAGAATATGCAAGCAACCATCAGCAGACAGACCTATTAAATGGAAAAGGAAATGGAATCACCAATCCTGTATCAAGCCTAATCAATGAAGATTCGCTATTGTTTCATTCTGATTTATTAGATTATATGAGATGGCTCAACTCTAAAAAAGTTCAACAGTCTTCCCATGCTCATTATATCAGTGTTTATCCTCAATTGGGAAATACAAATGTTTTTTTTTATGACTCTTACTATTTTTTAGGTTCTGACCTTACCGTTGATTGGTATAGAAGAAATATAAAGATATACTCCAAAATGATTGCACAACTAGACTATAAAGAAGAAGCAATTTTTCTAATCATGGGCAATGACCATATTCCAATTATCAGACATCTTTTTGAAAGCAATCCATATTTTGAAGTTATGGATACAGAAAATTGGCTTGGAAAAACCAAGATTAGAATGAAGCAGTAGATTTTATTTTAAATATATAGTTGTAATGACCTCGCTCTAAATTATTCCTAAGCCATTTTTCAGAAATCCGTACTTTTGTTTAAATTTTGGATGCTTATATGAAAATATTGAAACTTTATAGTAAGAGTATTCTATTTTATTTGTTTGTAATTGTTTCAATTTTGTTGAATTGCAAATATTCAACGAAAAAGTTAAATGTTCCAGACGAACAATTGGGTATTGTCAGTGAATTTGAAAAAGAGGGCAATAATATTGGTCAAAGGGATTGCATTTTTTTGGACCCAGACACATCTATAGCTGGTATAAAAATTAGAGATGCAAAAAGCGTTTTAAATGTTTTGGGTCATAAAACCAATCTGGTTTTAGATTCTACTCAAATATTTTATTCAAACGATAAAAAACAAATTCTTACCATGACGATTCACCCGGGTGAAAGTACAAACCAGGTGAGTGTTTTTAGTATTTTATACGCGACCAATTTTAAAGAAAAGTTTCGGTTGATAGAAACTCCGGAATTTATCACCGAAAAAGGAATTAAGCTAGGCATTTCCAAATCTGAAATTATAGATAGACTTGGTACTTGTTACCTTGCTAAAGACAGCAGCTCAAATAGTATTTTGCTCGAATATAAACTCGAACTTCCAAACGATATTAAGACTGGCTTTTTGGCACGCAATCAAATGCCCATCTATTTTGCAAACTACAGACTCACCAACGGTTATTTGGAAGGCTTTGAGTTTGGATTCGAAAATCCATAGCATCAGGGAGGGTAGTGCTTTTATAAAGGATGCTGATAATTAGGTAAGATGCCGAAACCAGCTGACAGTCTTATGTAGAATCTTTATTATTTTTTATTTGCTGAGTTCATATTTTGCGTTCAATTTATATTAATTCAATTATTTTTACACTCCAGCTTTTAGAAAAGACTGTGTATTAAGCATTTATTTAATTAAATATTTTTTTAAAATCGAATAGAAACGTCATGAAAATAGCAGTTTTAGGCACAGGAGTCGTAGGACAAACCCTGGCAGAAAAATTGATCTCATTGGATCATCAAGTTTGGATAGGTACCAGAGATGTTACTGAAACATTAAATCGGGAAGCGTTTAAAAATTGGCATCTTCAAAACCATAAAGTGCAGTTGGGCACTTTTGCAGAGGTCGTAGGAGGAGCAGAATTAATCTTCAACGCTGTCCAGGGGGCAGTTGCAGTATTGACCTTGGATAGTTGCTCAAAATCTGATTTCGACGATAAAATCATTATTGATGTTTCCAATCCATTGGATTTTAGTAAAGGCTTTCCTCCTTCTTTAATTGATGGCCTTTCAAATACCCATTCATTGGGTGAGGAAATTCAAGGGGTTTTACCCAATGCTAAAGTGGTCAAAACCCTGAATACGATGTGGTGTGAGTTGATGGTGAATCCACATTTGGTCAACAATGGCCAGCATACCAATTTTATTTGTGGAAACGATGCTAATGCAAAAGAAACGGTAGTGGGTCTTTTGCAGAGCTTTGGTTGGAAAAAGGAGAATATTTTAGATTTGGGAGACATTGAAAATGCAAGAGGAACAGAAGCAACATTGTTAATTTGGATTCGAATTTATGGGGCACGTAAATCCGGCGCTTTTCAATTTAATATTGTACAATAGATGTTATTACGAGAAACATTTGACTATAAATTGTCTTTTAAATATACAGGTAAATATCTGTTCCAGTATTTGATACTAAGTGTGTTAGTAGCAGGGATTTATTATTTTACGAATTTAAAATGGTTGCAAATACCCTTTTTACCAATTGGTATGTTGGGTACAGCCGTTGCCTTTTTTGTCGGATTTAAAAACAACAGTGCGTATGACAGACATTGGGAAGCACGAAAATTATGGGGCGGATTTACCAACGTGAGCAGAAATATCGCTTTGCAAATTTTCAATTATTTAAATGATAGGCACCAAGTTTCCGCTCAAGCAGAAATAGATCTTTTAAAAGAAAAAACTAAAATTTTATATCGACAAATTGCTTACATTCATTGTGTAAGGATGAATTTACGAGAAACTATGAATATAGAGGAATTGCAATCTTTGCTTTCCAGTGAAGAATTCGAAGAGCTAAAATCAAAAAACAATAGGCCCAATTTTCTTTTACAAAAGCAAAGTGAACATCTCGAATATTTAGCAAAAAATAAATCCCTGGAACATTTTTTTCACATCGAATTGATGCAATCTATCAAAGAGCTATTAGACATCCAGGGAGGCTGCGAGCGAATTAAAAACACCCCATTTCCAAGACAATACGCCAATTACAGCCGATTATTTACGAAATTATTTTGCTTTATTTTGCCGTTTGGGATTTCCACAGAATTCATTAAAACTTTTGGAATTGAAATGGTCTGGTTGGCCATTCCTTTTTCCGCCATTATCTGTTGGATATTTATGGCCATGGAAATTATAGGAAGCAATACCGAAAAACCTTTTGCCAATATTGCAGCATCCGTAAATATTAATACCATTTCTAGAAATATTGAAAGGGATATTAGAGAAATTTTGGGAGAAATTGATTTGCCTCCTGCCTTGGTCCCTATTAATTATATATCAATGTAAAATGATAAACTAACATTTATTGATCGTATAGAAATTAATCTTAAATTTTATGCACAATGGAAAAAGGGTATAAAAATCTTGTCTTTTTTTTTGGATTCATTGCATTAATTACTTTCATAGGATTTTATAAAAAGTATTTTTCATTGGCTCCCGATTTTACGGGCCTAAAAAATATTCATCATTTTCATGCCATTATACTCTGCCTTTGGTTAGGGCTTTTAATAATTCAGCCGATCTTAATAGTGAATAATAAATTGGCACAGCACAGAGCATTAGGAAGATTTTCTTATTTTTTAGTTCCCATTGCTTTTGTGTCCATGATATTGGCTTATCACAATCAATTTCATCGCTTTATTGAAGAAGGACAGACTGAATCATTTGTTTTGGCTTTTGTGTTTGCTCCTGCTACAGATGCAATTCCATTTGTGATTTTGTATTTGCTAGCAATTTTAAACAAGCACGAGACTCCCAAACATATGAGATATATGATTGCCACTGGAATAGTGGTAGGTGGGCCCGGATTGGGAAGGATTTTTATGACATGGGCTGGAATGGATATTTTTATGGCCATTCAAATTCAATTCTTAATTCAACTGTTTGTATTTATTGGATTGATCATTTATGACAGAGTTCAAAAAAAGAATTTTAATATCAATCCATACACCATTGCATTTATTATTTGGCTCATTCCTAATGTATTGATCATGTTTTTTCCAAACACTGCCATTTGGCAAAATTTTGCCAAGTGGTTGGTTCAATTATGATGCATATACAAGACAGCTTCCTTCATAATTGGATATCATTAAAACAATGTCCTTAAATTATTTTTTATATAAGCCTAAAAGAAGATTGTCAATGACACCAAAAATAGTGGATTTAGAAGAGAAAAAGTTGATAGGCAAGCGACTAAAAATGAGTTTGACCAGCAATAGAACCGGTGAACTTTGGGCTAGTTTTATGCCTAGGAAAGCAGAAATTGAATCCAAAGTTTCAAACGATTTGATTTCATTGCAAATTTACCCCATAAACTATTTTTTGGAATTTAACCCTAATGCTGAATTTGAAAAGTGGGCAACCATAGAGGTAACTGATTTTGAAAATCTACCCAATGATTTCGAAACATTTACACTAGAACCTGGACTTTATGCAGTTTTTAATTATATAGGCTTAAGTAGTAATCCTGAAATATTTAAGTACATTTATGGAACTTGGTTGCCAGGTTCAGAATATTTATTGGATAGTCGTCCACATTTTGAAGTGTTGGGTGAAAAATATAAAAACAACGATCCAAATTCAGAAGAGGAAATTTGGATCCCGATTAAAATTAAATAATAGCTCAAACATTCCAGAAAAATAATCGATAGTTTATGTCAAAATTAGTGGTAATAAAAACAAAAGAAAATAACAATAGTGTAGAAGAATTTATAAATTCCATTGGTGAGGAACAAAAACGTCAAGACTGTTTGGCCTTGCTCAGCTTGTTTAAGAAATTCAGCAAAGAAGAGGCTAAAATGTGGGGCACTTCAATGATAGGATTTGGAATTAAAAGGTATAAAAGCCCAGCTTCAGGTAGGGAAGTAGATTGGTTTAAAATTGGTTTTTCACCTAGGAAGGCCAATCTTTCTTTGCACCTTGTTATAAATATGCAGGAACAAGCTGCCACATTGGGAAAATTGGGTAAACATAAAGCTGGTGTTGGTTGCCTTTATGTGAATAAGTTGAGTGACATTGATATTAAAGTTCTAGAGGAATTGATAAAAATAAGTTTAAAGTCAAAGTAAAATTTTGACCAAGAATTGCATACTTAGTTTATTATTTCTTCAATTTATTTGAGTCTTTAGTTTATTTTCACTATACTTGCAGAACATAAAAAATATGAAGGAATTCATTGCAATATTTCTTGGGAGTGGGCTTGGTGGGATTTTAAGATACAGCCTTAGTAAATGGGTAGATAAATGGTTTAATCATTATTTTCCTTTTGGAACATTCATAGTGAACATATTGGCTTGCTTTATATTAGGCTTAGTGATTGGATTGGCGGAACACAGACAACTCCTTTCACCAAACGCAAAGATGTTTTTAGCAGTCGGTTTTTGTGGAGGATTTAGCACTTTTTCTACTTTTAGCAGTGAAAACCTAAATTTATTGCAAAATGGAAACCACCTAAGTGCAATATTTTATATTTTTGGCAGTGTCATTATTTGTGTAATTGCTTGTTTTCTTGGAATAATAACAGCTGATTGGATATGAAATTAACGAAACTTTTTACTGAATTTTTTGAAAGCGAAAAGGCAAGCGGACTGTTATTAATTTATTGTACATGCATTTCCCTTCTGCTTTCTAATTATTTTTTTAAGGAAAACTATATTCAATTATGGCATTTCCAGTTGTGGGGACATCAGCTTACGCATTGGATCAATGATGGGCTTATGGCCATTTTCTTTTTGCTCATTGGTTTGGAACTTGAGCGTGAAATCTATGTAGGTGAGTTGTCCAATATTAAAAATTCCATTCTCCCTATTTTTGCTGCTTTCGGTGGGATGTTGATTCCAGCACTTTTATTTTTATTTTTTAATTTTGGCACTGAGTCACAGGCGGGTGCTGGGATCCCAATGGCCACAGACATTGCATTTGCAATTGGCATCCTTTCACTTTTAGGTTCAAGGGTTCCTGCATCTTTGAAAGTTCTTTTGACCGCTATCGCCGTAATCGATGACCTTGGTGCGATTATAGTTATTGCTATTTTTTACACTAAAACTTTGGCATTTTCTAATTTATTTTTAGCATTGGGCATTTTTGCACTGCTTTTGTTTTTTAATCGTATGAAAGTTCACAATCTAATTCCTTATATTATTGGTGGAATAGTTATGTGGTATTTTATGCTTCAATCTGGTGTCCATGCCACCATCACTGGAGTTTTGTTAGCATTCGCCATACCTTTTGGAGACGGAAAGGAGCGTTCCCCTTCTTTTATATTGCAACATGGTCTTCATAAACCTGTAGCATTTATTATTCTGCCAATATTTGCTTTGGCAAACACCTGTATTACATTTAATAGCGATTGGTTTTCGGGTATGACGAATTTAAACTCAATTGGAATATTAGTGGGTCTCTTGATGGGTAAACCCTTCGGAATATTTATTTTTAGTTTAATTGCTGTTTCAATGGGCCTTTGCGTCCTACCCAAGGAATTAAAATGGAAGCATGTATTGGGTGTAGGCTTATTGGGAGGTATAGGTTTTACGATGTCCATATTTATCGCATTGCTTGCGTACGAACAAGAGGCATTGGTCACCCAATCAAAAATCGCAATCCTATTAGCATCATTGACTGCTGGTGCAATGGGTTATTTTCTTCTAAAACTGACGCTACCTGCCCAATACGTAGAATCTGACAGCGATTAGATTGAATATCATTTAGTGGAGCTTGTTTTTTAAATTGACTTGGCATTTCATTTTTAAAAGATTAATATCTAGCTACAAGGTCTATTCTGAAAATTAAGTTAAAAAATGGTTTTTGGAAACAGAATTATTTTTAAATCGTTGTTTAATAATGCTTTGGATTTAACCAATATTGACCATACTTCTTTTAGGGTTATCCAGCTAATTTTTAAATACTTTATAAACAATCGAATCATGAATTTTACAATTGGGACACTTTCTATTGCGATATTTTTTTTATTGTTAATGTCCGATGTTTGTGGGCAGGGAGGGGGTCCAAATGCCGAGGAGTATTTTAGGCAGGCTGATATATACCGTAAAAATTTTAAACCAGATAGCGCCATTCTTTATTACGAAAAGGCTTCCATAGAATTTCAATTATTGGGTAAAGTCGATGAATTTGTAAATTCATACAATCAAATTGGGATCATCCTCACCAGGCAAGACCAATACGAGAGAGCCAAAAATTATTTAGAAAAAGCTTTGAACATTGGCCTTTCATCTTTGGATTCTAATCTCTTGTCAATTGCAACCACCTACATAAGTCTTGGAGTTATTTTTCGGGCCGAGGGAAATTTTATTCAGTCTTTGGATTACCATTATAAGGCACTTACTATTCGACTTCAACGTCTTGGTGAATATAATGCGGAGGTAGCTACAAGTTATGGCAACATTGGAAATGTATATATAAGTAACAAGGATTTTGACCAGGCTATATTCGCCCATACAAAGGCAATGGATATAAGAAATAAACTGTTTGGCCCTGAAAGTGCTGAAATCATTGAATCCTATGCGGGCCTAGGAAATGCCTTTAGAGAAAAAAAAGAATACAAAAGGGCCATTGAATATTTTGAGAAAGCTTTGGATAATAAAATATTACAAAGAGGACCCGGACATAAAGATTTAGTGAAGTACCAGCAATATTTAAGTGAAGTTTATTATTTGTCAAATAACAAAGAAAAAGGGGATTATTACAAATCCCTTGCTGAAGAAATATTGAAGAAATAAGATTAATTAGTAAATTAGTTAATGAGTCGATTAGAAAATCGGAGGGAAGCGGATATAACGCCGAAGGCGTTATATGAAAATGGAGAAGATTGAGATGCAAAATTTACAAGTATCGATATTCCTAAACTCGAATCAATACTCAATACTCTAATATCTTAGAATACAATATCTAGTGTCATTTATAAAATTTTAAAAAATAATTGTGTAGTTAAATAACTTCGCATATATTTGCAGTTAAATGCCTACACAATGAAGTTGAGACGAGATGTTTTTCAGGCCCTTGCTGACCCTACCCGAAGGGCTATATTGCTTTTATTGGCCTCTCAATCAATGACAGCGGGTGCTATCGCTGCCAACTTTGACTCAGCCCGACCTACCGTTTCCAAACATTTACAAATTCTCACCGAATGTGATTTGTTGGCGCAAGAGCAATCTGGACGCGAAATTCACTATTTTATCAACGGCAAAAAAATGAAAGAAGTTGCTGAATTTATCGAACCATTTCGAAGCATGTGGGAGGGGAGATTTAGTAAATTAGAGGCATTAATGAAGAAGTACAAGATATAGAATTATTATGGAACTGAAGACAAAAATGAAAGCGGAGGAAGGCAAACAAGAAGTATTTATCACCAGAGAGTTTGATTTGCCCTTGGAATTACTATTTAGAGCTTATGTGGAACCGGATATCGTTGAACAATGGATGGGTACAAAAGTATTAAATCTTGAATGTAAGCAGCTAGGAAGTTATCATTTTGAAACTTCAGATCCTCATGGGAATAAATTTAGCCTTATTGGGGTCATTCATGAGTTTATTCCGAACTACAAAATCACGCGAACATTTGAAATGGAAAATGCGGGATATGGTGTTCAACTTGAATTCTTGGAATTTGAAAAACTAACAGAGGATACTTCTAAGCTCCATATGCATATTGTATTTAGATCTACATTTCATAGAGATCAGATGCTTGAAATTCCATTTGCCTATGGCTTAAGTATGGCTCATGACCGTTTACAACTCATCGTCAAACAATTAAAATAAATTAAAATGAAGCGAAAATGGAATCTGATCTATTGGATTGCGACCATCTGGCTTGCTCTAGGAATGCTTTCTACAGGAATTGTTCAATTAATTCATATGCAGGAAGAAGTTGATAATTTTACACAATTGGGTTACCCGATTTATTTGATGACCATCTTAGGCATTTGTAAAATTATGGGTGTGGTCGCAATACTAATACCAAAATTTCTTGTGTTAAAAGAGTGGGCTTATGCTGGTTTTTTCTACACCATGACAGGAGCCATCATTTCCCATATTATCGTCGGAGACTCAGTCAATGAAATATTTCCACCTTTGCTCTTACTTGTTTTAACTTTGGTTTCTTGGTATTTTAGACCTTTAGAAAAAAAATTAGCCTTACAATATCAGAATTAGTACTATGAAAAGGAAACTAACAGAAAAACAAGCTGAAGATATTCTTCAGAAACTTCAAACCCGTTTTGAGAAAAATAAAATTAGGCATAAGGGCATTGAATGGCAGAAAGTACATGCAAAACTTAAAGCTAATTCAGATGCACTTTGGTCCATTCACGAGATGGAAGAAACAGGAGGTGAACCGGATGTAGTTGGTTTCGATAAAAAATCAGGAGAATACATTTTTTTCGATTGTTCAGAAGAAAGTCCAAAAGGCCGCAGAAGTATATGCTATGACAGTGATGCTTTAGAATCAAGGAAAGAACATAAACCAAAAAACAGTGCCATGAATATGGCTGCTGCCATGGGTATTGAAATGCTAAATGAAGAGGAATACAAAGAACTTCAGCAATTGGGAAATTTTGATACCAAAACATCCAGTTGGATCAAAACACCACCTAGCATTCGAAAACTTGGAGGTGCATTATTTGGTGATTATCGGTTTGGTACAGTGTTTATATATCACAACGGGGCTGAATCCTATTATGGAGCCAGAGGTTTTCGTGGTTCTTTAAGGGTTTAAATTTTGTAGCAATTGAGAATTTTAATTTTGCAATTCTAGACCAAAATATTTACAACCAATTTTCTCATTCCCAATAAAATGGGTTCTTATATTTTTTTAAAATGAAATCAACAGTCAAAGTAACAACTTACTTCAATTGTTCCTTAGAACGAGCTTTTAAAACCCCAATGCTTTGTGATGTTTCCAAAGTGCATTCCGGTTTTGGAATTATGCCCAAAGTGACACATTGCACAGATGATGAAAACTGGGGAAAACCTGGTTATAGTAAAAAGGTCTTTGTTGCTAAATCCATTTCACAAAAAGGAGGTTTTGCATCGGTGGATAAAGTAATTGAACGCGTTGAGAATGAATATTGGAAAATTGAAGTAAGTGAGTTCCAATCATGGATGTTGGGATTTACAAAATTTGTGGGCGAGTGGAAAACAACTGAAGTTGAGCCAAATAGAATACTAATTGAATACACTTATACTTTGCACTCAAATCAGACTTTGTTATATCCATTCAATTGGCTTTTTGCAAACACTTTTTGGAAGATTTATATGAAAAGAGTATTGGAAAATATACGCAATTTGACTAATAATAAGGAATCATATCTTTATAATTAGCTACTTAACAAATTCATTTTGAGCTGTATCAAATTATAATAATGCATAACTTTGAGTCTTATCTTTTTAGTTTTGGATCTTTTAAATTGTATCATTTTTTAATCAAGCAATATGGATACCTATTTGCTCGCTATCGGTTGGTGGAATTTTCTAGGCTCGTTGATAATGTTGGGTTTTATTTTTGAAGCATTTGGACAAAAAGTTTTGAATGAATGGACCTTGATTTTCAAAGACAAATTTGTACTTGATTACTGGGGAAAACTATAGTGCTTTTGGGCATCCGGATTGAATGTCTTTTTTGGTTTAATGAACATCATGGCTGCCGACTGGCAGTACAAGGATGTGCAAACATTTCTAATTTGGACGGATGTCATTGCTTACATTTTATGCTTAGTATTACTCATTTGGGGATTACGGAGTGGTAGATTGGCTTCCGGAGCGTATACTGCCATGATAATTTTTTGCCTATGGATAGCTTGGGGGATATGGGCGGTAAGTTGAAATTCCTTTTGATATAATTATTAAAAGAAATTTAATGATTACTTGTAAAAATATGATGGAACAATGGGAGTATTTTTAGCAAGAATTTTAATTGTAATTTGCTTAGGATTTTGTGCTTGTGGTGGGTAAAGCAAAATAAGAGATGCATATAGTACATTTGAAATTGATTCTTCGAAATAAAGAAAACATTCGAACAAATCTTTAATTACAATCCTCAATACACCAACAAACTATCTGCTAATTTTTTTGATACGGTGGTCTTGTTTTCTTTACCAATTTGAACAACAATGGAATGGTCGAATGGTATTTTTTCAAGCACTTTAATTCTTGTTCCTATACTAATGGAGAGTTGTTCCAAATATTGAAGAAATACAGCGGAGGTATCCTTAATAGCCGCAAGCTGACAGCTTTGCCCAATCTCAATTTCTGACAACAGGGTATTTGCCACTGAGGGTACCTCCCCTTTTGCATTGGGTATGGGGTCGCCATGCGGATCGTATTCTGGATTTCCTAAAAATCGATCCAAACGGTCCGCCAATTCTTCATGTTTAATATGTTCAAGTTGCTCCGCAATTTCATGAACCACATCCCAGGAATAACCCAATTTGTCCAAAAGAAAAACTTCCCAAAGTCGGTGTTTCCGAACAATATCGATCGCGATTTTTAAACCGTGGTCCGAAAGAGAAGCTCCCAGTTTTTTATCATAGACTATCAATTGCTTTTCCTTTAATTTTTTGATCATATCGACCACCGAAGCTGCATTCACATTGATTTCTTCGGCAATCGCAGTAGGGCTAATTTTGAGATTTCCACTCTGAGAAAGTCGGTAGATGGCCTTTAGATAATTTTCTTCGGTTAAGGAGTGCATTGGAAGATTTTGGACAAAGTTAGTGATTATTCTAACATATAATATTAGGTAACTCTAATTATATTTATTTGGTATTTCAAATAAATTTTACTTTTGTTGTACAAAATGCTTAAAAACAATGAAGTTCAAATTTATCTATTCATTCGTAATATTTTTTATTGTATTGATTGTCAGCTTTTCATGCGAAAAATTTGTGCCTGCTTCTCCTTCTGACGAAGATCTTTTGGAAGGCCCAATCAGTGGACTTTCCACCCAGGAAATCAATCAATTTTTACGTGGGGATGAGGCCTTCAATGAAGTTTTTACGACCCAAAATGGTTTAGGACCTCTCTTTGTGGCATCAAGTTGCGGAGCATGTCATTCAGGAGATGGGAAAGGGCATTTGTTGACCACACTCACTAGATTTGGTCAAGTAGACAGCACAGGAAATCATTTTATAGGCCTTGGAGGCCCGCAATTACAAAACAGAGCATTGCCAGGATATATACCTGAGCAAATTCCAGCTGGTGCCAGTTCTTCAAAATTTACACCTCCGGCTGTCACAGGATTGGGTTATTTATCAGCAGTTTCTGATGAGAGCATTCTCTCATATTCAGATCCTTATGATTTAGATGGAGATGGAATCTCTGGTGTACCCAATTGGATTGAAATTCCTTCTTATATAATCCCACTTCCAAATGCCATAACCAATAGGGATAGATACATAGGACGTTTTGGTAAAAAGGCTGCGGCTTACAATTTATTGCACCAAACAGTCAACGCTTACAATCAAGACATGGGCATTACATCCATATTTCACCCATTTGATGTGTACAGCGGATTGGAATTTGATCCTGAAGTTCCCACCCAAACTATACATGATGTAGTATTTTATATGCAAACACTCAAAGCACCCATCCCTCGTCAACAAAATGACGCTGAACAGATTCGAGGCAAAGAAATTTTTAATCAAATTAATTGCTCGTCTTGTCATCTTCCAACTTTAAAAACTGATTATTCACCCATTCAAGCTTTGTCTTTAAAAGAATTTCATCCATACACTGACTTACTTTTACATGACATGGGGCCAGATTTGGATGATGGTTATACGGAAGGAAATGCTAAAACCGCAGAATGGCGTACTCCGGCTCTTTGGGGATTGGGTCTATCACCCAATTCTCAAGGAGGACAATATTTCTTGATGCACGATGGAAGAGCAAGAAGTATAGAAGAAGCTATCTTATGGCATGGTGGTGAAGCCTCAAACAGTAAAAATCTATATCAAAATCTATTACAACAAGATAAAGAAGCTCTAATAAAATTTCTAAAATCACTATAAAATGGACAGGAAAGAATTTTTAAAAAAATGTGGATTTGCTTGTTTGGGAGGATCAACCATGATGGCACTTTTACAAAGTTGTGCAAGTTCAAATTACTTCGCCAAAACCATTCTTTCAAACAATCAAATCATTATTCCTAAATCTGAATTTTTAGAAATAAAAAATAACCAAACCATATCAAGGAAATATGTCTTGATAAAAAATGCAAAATTCAGTTTTCCAATAGTCGTATATTCAATAGCAGAAAATGTTTACTCTGCATTATTAATGGAGTGTACACACAAGGGATGCGAACTCCAGGCTGCTGGAATTTATTTGGTATGTCCCTGCCATGGCAGCGAATTTACGAATTTGGGCATTGTGCAAAATCCTCCCGCGGAAGAGAATTTAAAAACATTTGAAATTACAACGGATCATGAAAATATTTACCTACATATTTAAGCGCATTTTTTGTTTTTTATTATTGACATATTTTAAACTAGAAGCCAACACGCAGTCGGACTCCATACAGTTTTTTCAGAAAATCAAGGAAGACACTTCTCGATCAAAACTAAATATGGATGCGGTCTATAACCGACCCTTTTTGTCCGTTGGTAAATTACCCATTGCCATTGGCGGGTACGTAGAAGCAAATACAGAGTACGCAGCTAAAGATGGTGTTTCCAATGGATTTTCTTTTCAGGCAAGACGGCTTACATTGTTCTTCTCATCCACCATTGCGAAAAAACTGAAGTTTTTTTCAGAATTAGAATTTGAGGATGGTGTCAAAGAAATCAATATTGAGTTTGCAGCCATGGATATTGAATTTCATCCATTGTTAAACCTGAGAGCAGGCATATTAATGAATCCGATTGGTGGATTTAACCAAAATCACGATGGACCAAGATGGGATTTTATCGACAGACCAATATCTGCGACACAAATTATTCCTTCTACACTTTCCAATGTGGGTTTTGGTTTTCATGGGAAATACTATTTTAACAGATGGATTTTTGGTTATGAGGCCTATCTCACCAATGGATTTGACGATCAGATTATTTCCAATAGTTTAAACAGAACTTCTTTGGCTGAAGGTAAACATAACCCTGAAAGGTTTATCAAGAGCAATAGTGGATTACCAATGTTTACTGGAAAAATAGCAGTCCGAAATCGAAAAATTGGCGAATTGGGTTTGTCCTATATGACAGGTGTTTACAATCGTTGGAAGCAAGATGGATTGATTTTAGATTCCAAAAGGAGTGCGAGTATTTTTGCTTTGGATTTCAATACTTCACTTTTCAATCAAAGAATCGATTTTGTTGGTGAAATTGCAAAAGTTTGGGTGGACGTGCCAGACACCTATAGCCAAACTTTTGGAGCTGAACAATTTGGAGGGTTCGTAGACATACTTGGTGCCATCTACCGGAAGCCAATTCTTGGTTGGGACAAAGCAAAAATTTTGATAGGTTTAAGATTGGAATATGCAGATTTCAACCAAGGTATATTTAAAGAAACAGATGGAAATATCAGCGACCATATTTGGGCCATGGTTCCAACCATTTCTTTTAGACCGGTGGGCACCACGGTAATCCGGTTCAATTATCGATACCATCAGGAAATCGACCTCCTAGGAAATCCACCTGCTCGTACTGGAATAATTCAAGTGGGTTTCTCTTCTTATTTTTAATTGATCAATTCTGTAACTTATTAATAAATTACCTTAGATGAATTCGAAGTTTAAATTATCTGAATTTCTGATTTTTTTTAATATTCAAATCTGTAAATAATTTTTTCTTTACACATTGTTTCAATTTACTCATATTAATACGATCTTTGTAAAATAAATTCTGTAATTGACTTTCATCAAGTTTATAAGCGTTCTGGTAGATTCAAATATTTATATTGCTTTGGCGGCGGTAGCATTGTGCTTTCAAACCCAAGTTCAATTGGGTTTGGAACCGCAACTTTATCCGTATATATTCATCATATTTTTTGGAACTTTATTGGAGTATAATTTTTACCCATTTATTTGTTTATTGAGAAACAAGGTTTTTGTGCTGAATTCGAATTATTTATGGATCAAAGCCAATGTTAAATTATTTTATACTTTGGTTGGAATCGCTCTCATGGGATTATTAATTGCGATCGCTTTTGCAAAATTAGAAGTTTTGATAATATTGTCTCCTTTAGCCATCCTTACCTTGTTTTATTCTATCCCAATACAAAATATGAGATTGGGTTTTCCCCAATTAAGGCAATTACCTTATTTAAAAGTTTTTGTCATTGCGCTTGTTTGGTCGCTCATAACCATCTTATTGCCTGTGGTCTATTTGGAGCATTCAGTGGACGGCACACATTTAATTTTTATGATTTTGGAGCGTTTCCTTTTTGTAATGGCAATAACCATTCCATTTGACATTAGAGACATGGCGATAGACCAAAAGGAACGCTTAAAAACTATTCCTCTGCTCATTGGTGAAAAGCATTCCATCAAATTATCCTTATTATTGATTTGCTTATTTATAATTCTTTCTCTGGTGCATTATATCCAAACTCAACAATACTTTATTCTTTTGGCAATGTCGATATCAGCCATTATGACGATCGGTTTCCTTTTTCATCAAAAAACCAGAAACCTATCATTTTATCACAAACTTATTTTGGATGGAACCTTACTATTTCAAGGTATTCTGACCCTTTTGTTTTATTATTACCAATCCTCTTTCAAAGGTTGATCCAGGACTCCATCCTAATCGCTTGACTTTTAAAGACAAGCATATCTTAAGCTTAGATGAACTGTCATTTAGGATTTGATACTTCTTTGGCTTGTATTAAAAATATTAAAATAAATAATTTTAATTTTGTGATTTCGCAATATATCTTATTTTTATGTGATTTTATTGTTCAAATGATTAAAAAGTTACAAATGAAAACTTTACAAATTGGATTGATTTTGACCATTTTATTTTCTTCAATATCAGGCTGCGATTTGATTGACGATTCTCCTTGTGGTCCACATAAAACTGAAGACCTTTATTTATTAGGATCTAGCATGTTAGATAAAGCCTATTTAAACAGTTACCTTGAAGGGAATAGTAGAGTTTTCCAGTGGAGCGAATTGGTTGAACAGGTTTGTTCTGATGAACATGTTAAGTCGAATTTCAGAATTGCAATGAATACTGATCAATCAGCTAAAAAATTAAATCTTAAGGCCCGCGCTACCATAAGTTGGCAGTTTTTGTTCGAAAGAAAAATTGAGTTAGTAGAGTCTAATGAAGAATTTAAAGGTAGTATTGAAGCAGGTTTAAAACAAGCCTTTCCTGATCTGAATGGTTGGTTTGTTCACACAATTGAGGTCTATTTCCCTACAAAAGGAAGTCTTGCGGAAGACGAGAAATTTTTATTTCCTCGCGATCCAATTGACTCTGCATTTGTTAGTGAAATAATATCTGTCGAAATGATATCCAAATTCAGAGAATATAAATAATACGATTAGTATTTTTTAATTGGTCCAGTTTAATTTATAAATCTCCATTGGTTAATGCCGCTGGATAAATATTAATAGCCCGTGACCACGATTGAGAATTGGACTAAATTATATTTCCAATCGGTATTATAATTTTGTAGAATCGTAAAATATCTTAAATTCATGCTATTTTTTTAGTTTAATAATTTAAAAAATAAAAAATGAAAACTTTACAATTTGGATTGATTTTAAGCTTCTTATTTTCCTCATTATCTGGCTGTGATTTATTAGATGATTCTCCTTGCGGGCCAAAGCAATCGTTTGACTTGTATTTATTGGGTTCATCAACGGTTGACAATACTGGTGATATTTTAAATACCTATATGGAAGGTACAAACCGAGTTTTGCAATGGAGTAAATTGGTAGAACATGTCTGTTCAGATGAACATGTAAAGGCGGATTTTAAAGTGGCTTTGTTAGATGACGAAACGGCTGCAAAAGAAAAAATTACAGCAAGGGGAAAAGTCTCCTGGCAATTTCTTTTCGAAAGACAAGTTGAACTAAAAGCCGACAAATTTGATTTAAAAGGAAACCTTGAAGTGGGATTAAAACAAGCGTTTCCGGATTTGAATGGATGGATGGTTCCTACAGTTGAAGTTGTATTTCCAACCAAAGGCAGCTATTCTGCTGATACAGCTTTTATAAAGATACACTTGATTTCTGTGCAAATTATAGCAAATTATAGAGAATTCAAACAATAAGATATGTTTAAATAAATGATTGATTTTTGAAATCTTCTGAATAGCATGGTTAGCATAAATTGAGCTTTTGATAAGCACTTTGATTTAAAATCAGATACTTTTGCAAATGGAATTATTGGATATTGCAACTGCAAGACTGCGGATAAGAAATCTTCAAATAATAGATTTAAATGACTTCTATGAGTATCGATCAAATCCTGAAGTCACTAAATTTCAAGGTTTTGACACGATGGATTTGACACAAGCCAAAGAATTTATCGAACTGAATTCATCTTTAAATTATGGTTTAGTAGGGGAGTGGGTCCAATATGCAATTGCTTTAATTGATACCAATCAATTGATTGGAGATTGTGCCATCAAACTGGACAAACATAGTCCGGGAATGGCTGAAATTGGGATAACCATTTCACCAACAGAACAAAATAAAGGATTTGCAAAAGAGGCTATCTTTGGTATTCTTGAATTTCTATTTGATATCAAAAAATTCCATCGAATTTTTGCAATTGTGGATGCCGAAAATATTTCATCGATTCATTTACTACGAAGTCTCTCTTTTAGGCAAGAAGGACATTTTATAGAAAATATTTTTTTTAAAGGTCAATGGGGAAGTGAATTTCAATTTGCCATGCTAAAATCTGAATGGGACAGTTTGAATAAAGTTAAATCGAACACCAATGTCTGAAATTGATTATATTTCAAATACAATTTTATATACTGATAGATTGTGTTTAAGGCCTCTTAGGGATGAGGATGCGCCACAAATTTTTGCACTTCGCTCTGATGCTACTGTCAATCAATATTTAGACAGAACGCCTTGTAAAACATTGGAGGATGCCAAAGTTTTTATTTCAGGAATAATAGAACGCACCAAGGATTCATCTTTATATTATTGGGCGGTTTGTATGCAAGATGAATGCATCGGAGCGGTTTGTTTGTTTGATTTTTCTGAAGAAGAGCAATCTATAGAAATCGGTTTTGAATTATTACCAAAGTTCCATGGGAATGGATATATGCAGGAAGCAACAGCCAAAGTCATTTATTTTATTTTTGAAAAATTAATGTTGAAAAAAATTCATGCATTGGTGCATCCTGACAATATAAATTCAATAAAATTATTGCAAAAATTAAATTTCATCAAAATAGATCATTTGGAAGAAAATCCAAAATCTAATCTAATTCGATATCTTCTCAAAATTTAAGTTGCAATTTAATTTATAAAATTCTTGTCGCAACTACACTTTATCTAAAGTCCTTGCAATCCTTCTTATAGCTTCACGAATCTTATCTTCCGAAAGTGAATAAGAAATTCGAATGCAATCCGGTGCACCAAATGCATCACCCGAAACCAAAGCCACATGAGCATCTTCAAGTAACAACATCGCCAGGTCATCTGCATTTTTGATCAGTCGTCCCGCAATTGTTTTTCCAAAACAAGCATCTACCTTTGGTAATATATAAAAAGCACCTTGTGGGTAATTCACCTTCCAATCAGTTATTTTTTTGACCTCCTCCAACAAAACATTTCTCCTGTTTTTGAATGCGTCGCACATTTCATGTGTTGGTCCCAAATCAGAATTCAACGCAAATGCTCCGGCTTTCTGAGTAAATGAAGCTGCACCACTTGTGAATTGGCCCTGTACCTTAATACAAGCCTTTATAACTTCCTTGGGGCCTCCCATATACCCCAATCTCCAACCAGTCATTGAGAAACCTTTGGAAAAACCGTTGATCGTAACGGTCCGTTCGTTCATCGTCGGTAATGATCCAATACTGATATGCTTTTGATCAAATATGATGTATTCATAGATTTCATCTGAAACCACTAAAATATCTGGGTACTTTTTAAATACGTCAGCAATGTCCTCAAGATCCTTTTGTTGAAAAACAGTTCCTGTAGGATTACAAGGAGATGAGAAAATCATCATTCTGGTTTTGGAAGTAATTCTATCATGGATGTCTTGCATTTTTGGCTTGTAATCATTTTCAACCAAAGAAGGGACCACCACTGGAACACCACCGGCCATTTTAATGATTTCAAAATAAGAAACCCAATATGGTGCAAAAACCAATACCTCATCACCGGGATTCAGCATTGCAAAACACAAATTTGCAAAACTTTGCTTTGCCCCATTGGAAACTAAGATTTGATCTGGAGCATAATGCAATTGATTGTCTCGGAGAAATTTATGGCTAATTACTTCCCTAATTTCCAAAGTGCCTGCTACGGGTGTGTATTTTGTAAAACCTTGATCAATGGCCTCCTTGGCCTTTTCCGAAATGTGAATGGGGGTCATAAAATCAGGTTCCCCTAAGCTTAGGTTGATAATGTCTATTCCTTTTACACTGAGCTCTCTGGCAAGTTGTGCCATTTTAAGGGTTGCGGACTCATGCATTTCTGCGACACGTGAGGATATCTTAAAATTAGCCATCGTGCCGCAAAGATCCAAATAAAAAAGGAAGTACCCAAACGATGGATACTTCCTTCTTTGTTAATATCTTATTACTAAAAGATTAATGACTCACCACCAATTTTTTAGTTTGTGCTTCACCATCAAGATTTACACGTATGGTGTAAACTCCATTGTTCATACCCAATGTTTGAATTGGCAATACTACACTACCTTCTAATTGACCATAATTTCTTGACTGAATGACCTTTCCGGTTAAATCAAGTATTTCTAATCTAACCTGAGATGGAGTGCTTAATTCCAATTCTACCTGGCTGTTTTCAGCTGCCGGATTTGGAGTAATTTTCATTGGAGAAAGTGCCTCTGTTGGATTTTCAGTGGACACAAACAAACCATTAGCAACTGCTTCTGCGATGCTTGTTTTAGTTGCATTAACAACTTCTCCTGCAGGGCCATAAACCATTCCTATAATTTCAATATTTGCCTCTTTCCATGCAATAGGAAGATTGGTTGTATAAGTAATATAATGCGTTGTACCAGATGAAAGGACGTTTGGAAGATATCCTGAAAGTCCGTCAAATCCGTCCATGATAATTCTTGCAACATGGTTGTAAGTCATTCTTGAAGCAGGAACTGGATTTGGTAAAATCTCATACCCTCCCATTTTTCCATTAGCTCCACCTGAATATGCATTTGATTGATTGTAAGCAGAAGTATTTCCTTTTACACCGTTTTCTACAAGCACCATATTAAAGCGGTAATCTCCGCTTAGATCTTTGATAAAGTCAGCTTTGACAGACACTACCAAATCACCAGTCGTTGGATTCCAGGTAGCTCCGTTGGTCAAAATCACAGGAGTTTCTACTACGATATTGTCATAAAAGCTGGTTTCTAGATCAGAAGGATCAATGATAATACCACGGTCAAATATGACACTTGGAAATCCCTGAAATCCGGGAAATGAAGTTAAACCTGCATCATAAACCGGAATCCTCATCGGTTCTGTAGCAGATCCTCCATGTACCGCAATTCCTGCAAAATATTTATGGTAGGTTCTGTCCATAGAATCCATAAATACTGCCCCTCTTGGACACCATTGGCACCAGGTACCTGTAGCTTCTTCTGCAACAACTACTTTGTGTTGTGCTGGAACCACCCCGGTAATAGAACTTATTTTAGTATTGTTGGCTTGATCATCGTCATTTTGACCATTTACTTTGGAAATGGTGACATCCAAATCATTGGCACCAGGAGCATAAACTATTTTGGCTAAATTTAAAGTAGTAGAAGCCAATGGAGCAATGTTTAGATTTGAAAAAGTATTGGTTTCAGGAGTTCCATTTCCAACTTTGGTGGTTAGTTCCAATGAAGTTATAGGACTTAAACCAATGTTTCTGATAAGTACACTTCCCCCTGAACTCTCTCCTGCCAAAAATCGTGGCTTATAATTTGAATTCAACAATGTTGCTTCCAAATTAGTGCGGGTGTAGGGCACATAAGAATATGAAACATCATCAATATAAAAGGTGCATCCATTTGCCGGTGCTCTAAAAGTAGGATATAGATTTAATGAGGCAATCGAGTTATTAATATTTGAAAATTTAGATACACTAACATCATTAAGGAATACTTCCCAAAGATTATTGGTTAAATCCGCTTTCAAATTAAACTTAAGCCACTCCCCAGGAGTATAATCGGTTTCAAGAAACTGACCACCGCCAGCTCCTGCACCCATGTCTGCTCTAAACTTGGAATCTCCATCGAAATAACCTTGAAAACACCAAATTTGTCCTGCAGTCGCCTTACCTTGAAAATTAAAATAAGCACCCTGATCAGGAACTACAAAAATGTGCATTTCAAAATTAAAAGTACCAATGTTGTATTCTTGTGCGAAAGGAAGCAATACATCCGTTGGTCCACCAGTGGCACTAAAGGATTCTAATTTTAAACTTTTTGTTCCGGATTTGGCATTTTCATCAGTAATGGAAGCATCTTCTTGTCCACCTTCACCTGCAGCTCCACTCCAACAAGTCCATTTTGGGGAGGACTGGCCAACTAAGTCGCCGGCATTGTAAGATTCCATGTCATCCGAAAAAGTTTCTTGAGCCATTGCAAATCCAAAACTCAGAGAAAAAAAAAAAAAGAGTAATTTTTTATTCATTTTATGGTTAATTTAATTTGTTATACAATGCCGTAAATTTAATACAATCTAATTTATTGGTAAGATTTTTTAAAATAAATTAGTGCTTAAAGACACATTCTAAATTAATTACCATATTTTATTCTGAAATTGAAGTTATTATATCAACATTTAGATTTATAATTCTGTAAATTAAAAATATTCAGTATTTTATTTCGAATTTTAAGTCTTGCCATAGGAGAAATAAAATGATATATCTTTGTTTTTAAACCGGGTATTCTGTAATTTTTGCTCGGCTCAACACACAAATTGACAGTTTATTCAAATACCTGAGAGCTTAAAAAGTCAATTGCACTTTGAAACAATTGGATTCAAAGTGCAATTGAAAACAGAAATTCTTTGTTTTAGCCAAATAAACTACTTGGCTACAAATATTCTATAATGATAATATTTATTTTGTAGACCCACCCTAATTACATACACTCCACTTTGATGTATGGCTGTGTTTAACTGCCATGATTGGCTATACTTTGCAATAGACTTAATGGCTATTTTGCTACCAGATACATTAAAAAGTTCAATTTCTATCTGTTCAGGAATAAACTGTTCTGATTCTAGCTGAACATTCGTCCCATCAAAATAGGTTTTAAAGCCATTTAGTCTGAATCCACTTTTTCCGGCACCAATACATTCCAAACCTTTAAATTCAACCGCTTTACAGCAATTTGGAGAATCCTTGTCACAGATTTTTAAAAGGTCATGGTTTAAATTGGATTTGTGGAAGTCAGTTATAGTCAGAGGTAAGTTAGCATAAGCATAAGTTCCTATTAATCCATTGCGGTCATACAAATTAAACTCAGATCCAGTACCGGAATGAAGGAAATTAACTTTAAGAGAGTAAATACCTTTACCGGTACATTCCTGCGGAATTGCATTTACTTCATACACTTTACAAGTGGCTCCGTTTTCACAACAAACTTTGCCCAGTGCTTTTTCAATTCCACATCTTTCGTTGTGACAATCGCGAATGACAAATTCATAATTGGTTTCACAATTACCATTCAATGGACCTATTTTAATTGGAAGATCAGAATATTTGAAAGTACCATAGTTGACACCATTTCCTTTTACTGTAAAACAATCTGAAGTATTTTTATGGAAGAAATTGATGTTGACAAAAAATTTCCCGCTCTCACAATCTGATTTTTTGAGTTCGAGCTCACCAATTTTACAATCTGTATTTGGGTTTTCACAACAAACTTTTCCAAGAACTTTATCTATAGCACATCTTTCATTGTGACAATCGCGAATGACAAATTCATAATTGGTTTCACAATTACCATTCAATGGTCCTATTTTAATTGGAAGATCAGAATATTTGAATGTACCATAGTTGACACCGTTTCCTTTCACGGTGAAACAATCAGAAGTATTGGCATGATGAAAATTAATGTTGACATAGAATCTTTTGTCACCATCACAATCAGATTTGGTGAGTTGGAGCTCACTTAATTTGCAATCTGTATTTGGATTTTCACAACATACTTTTCCAAGCACTTTTTCGAGTACGCATTTTTCATTGTGACAATCTCGGATGACAAATTCATAATTGGTTTCACAATTACCATTTAAGGGACCTAATTTAATAGGAAGATCAGAATATTTAAAAGTACCATAGTTGACACCATTTCCTTTGACTGTAAAACAATCAGAAGTATTTTTATGAAAGAAATTAATAGTCACATAGAAGCGTTTATCACCATCACAATCTGATTTGGTGAGTTGGAGTTCACCCAGCTTACAATCAGTATTGGGGTTTTCACAACACACTTTACCCAATACTTTTTCTAAGCCGCATCTTTCATTATGGCAATCGCGAATATCAAATTCATAATTGGTTTCACAGTTTCCTTGCAGTGGTCCTATCTTAATAGGAAGATCAGAATATTTAAATGTACCATAGTTGACACCATTTCCTTTTACGGTAAAGCAGTCAGAAGTATTGGCATGATGAAAATTAATTGTGACATAGAATCTTTTGTCTGCATCACAATCGGACTTCGTGAGTTGGAGCTCACTTAATTTACAATCAGTGTTAGGGTTTTCACAACACACTTTTCCGAGCACTTTTTCGAGTACGCATTTTTCATTGTGACAATCTCGGATGACAAATTCATAATTGGTTTCACAGTTTCCTTGCAGTGGTCCTATCTTAATAGGAAGATCAGAATATTTAAAAGTACCATAGTTGACACCATTTCCTTTGACTGTAAAACAATCAGAGGTATTTTTATGCTCGAAATTAATGGTGACATAAAATCTTTTATCTCCATCGCAATCTGATTTGGTGAGTTGGAGTTCACCCAGCTTGCAATCAGTATTGGGGTTTTCACAACACACTTTACCCAAAACTTTTTCTAAGCCGCATCTTTCATTATGGCAATCGCGGATATCAAATTCATAATTGGTTTCACAGTTTCCTTGGAGTGGTCCTATCTTAATAGGAAGGTCGGAATATTTAAATGTGCCATAGTTTACGCCATTTCCTTTGACCGTAAAACAATCAGAGGTATTGGCATGATTGAAATTAATGGTGACATAAAATCTTTTGTCTCCATCACAATCGGATTTGGTCAGTTGCAACTCCGATAGCTTGCAGTCAGTATTTGGATTTTCACAACAAACTTTTCCCAATTCTTTCTCAATGACACAGTGTTCATTATGACAATCGCGAATCACAAATCCATAATTGGTTTCACAGTTGCCTTGGAGTGGTCCTATCTTAATAGGAAGGTCGGAATATTTAAAAGTACCATAATTTACGCCATTTCCTTTGACCGTAAAACAATCAGAGGTATTGGCATGATTGAAATTAATGGTGACATAAAATCTTTTGTCTCCATCACAGTCAGATTTGGTGAGTTGCAGTTCTGAAAGCTTACAATCTTCATTGGGCTTTTCACAACAAACTTTTCCCAATTCTTTATCTATAACACATTTTTCATTTTCACAATCACGTATAACAAAGAAAAAGTTGCTGTCACAATTGCCTACTAAGGAATCAATTTTTATAGGCAGATTCGCATATTTAAAGGTGCCGTAAAGTTTGCCATTTCCTTTGACGGTGAAGCAATCAGAAGTATTTTTATGAATAAAATTAATAGTGACTGAAAAGTATTTGTTGCTGTCACAATCAGATTTTTTAATTTCCAACTCTGCTAGCTTACAATCGGTATTGGGATTTTCACAGCAGACCTTTCCAAGACTTTTATCAACAGCGCATTGTTCATTTTCACAATCTCTAATGACAAATCCATAATTGGTTTCACAGTTTCCATTCAATGGGCCTATTTGGATGGGGAGGTCCGTATATAGGAAAGTACCATAATTGACACCATTCCCCTCGACCGTAAAACAATCAGAGGTATTTGCATAATTAAAATCGATGGTTACAAAGAACTGTTTATCGTTGTCACAATCTGATTTCGTGAGAGACAATTCACCCAATTCACAATCTTCTATATATGTAAATAATTGATTATTAGGTATTAATAAATTAGAATATAAGTTAATCTGACAAATAGTAAGTAAGAATAGGACAGATAATTTAGCACAACATTTTTTCATAATCCATTGATTTTATAGTCCATTGACCCGCCAAAGTTAGTGATTGTTGCATCCTTATCAAGAAAATCTTTGATTTATTTCGCTTTTCGAAAATCTTTAGGAAATATGTTTGATTATATAATGAACACTAATAAAAAATCCCGCCTTTTTCAAAGCAGGATTGTAGGTTGGTTTCAACAATTACAGTAATTGATTTCGATTTCAAAGGCAGATAGCTCAAACTTCATGCCAAATTAAAATGTTCGCGCTTCTCTTCAGCTTGTTCAATTTTCCAACGAGACCATTTTTCACCGAAAATCAAATTCATAGTTCTATCCACAACAAAATGTCTACCAATGTGAAATAGGCCGTTCAATTTTTGTTGAACAGATTCAAATGCTCTGTACGAAATTGAAAATCCGGCATCCGTGTATTCAATGTGATGCCAAAATTTTGAAGGAATAAAGAGGGTTTCTCCATGCTCAAGCACCGTCTCATAGCCTTTTAAATGGGCCAATGAAGGATAGCGAGTTTCATCAGCATCCATTGGATCAATCAGACAACCGACTGTATATGGTAAATGTCCTAAAATATGAGATTGGTCTGGCGCAAATAATACAACCCTTTTACGTGTTTGGAAGTGAGTCAAGAAAACATGGGCACAGTCTAAATCGTAATGAATTTTTGTGTATGAACCTTGTCCACCAAAAAACATAAATGGCAAACGGTCCATAAAGCCTTCCATGATTTCAAGTTTTCCAAGATCTGATTTTAATTCTGGTATAAGTTTTAAAATATTCAAAAGGAAAATTCGTATGTCACAGGGTCCAGACTGAATTAGCTTTAAATATTCTCCCAAAGGCATTTGACCGGTTGGAGCCATGTAGTTTTTACCAGGCCTTGAAAAGCTTTTGTCATAAACTGGGATTCGCACTTCCCCGTACTTGGAAATAAAATAGTCAAATGTCCACTTTTGATATGCTGGCCAAACATCGATCAAATCTTTAAATACCACTGGTTTTGCTGGTATAAGATGTTCTTTTTTAAATTGACTTTTGCTTAAATTGGATTTTTTTTCAATACTTTCGAGCTTCATGTTGTGCAATTATTTAAAGAGCAAAAGCAAATTTAAGGATGGTTGAATTGATCTTCGGGATAAAATTTTTAAAAGGCCACAAATATTTAAATTTTATTTATTATAATATGTATGTTATTGAAAAACAGTGTTATAATGCTTGTGATTAGATTATTGTAGATTTGCGGTTAAGAGATAAAGTGATTATGGCAAAACGATATGAATCTTTGGGGGTTTCTGCATCCAAAACGGATGTTGAAAAAGCCATTAAAAACTTAGACAAGGGAATCGTAGAAAATACCTTTTGCAAAGTTCTGCCTGATATAGGAGCTGGAGATTCCAGTTTTGGTAATTTAATGCACGCGGATACTGCAGGAACCAAAACAAATTTAGCTTACCTCTGGTGGAAGGAAACCGGTGATCTTTCTGTTTGGAAATCCATTGCTCAGGATGCCTTGGTGATGAACATCGACGATTTGGCTTGTGTGGGAGCCTGTAATCAAATTATTATTTCTTCGACCATCGGAAGAAACAAGCACCTGATTCCGGGAGAGGTCATTGAAGCAGTGATCACAGGAACCGACGAATTGTTGAAAATGTACCGTGATTTTGGTATCCATATTTATTCCGGTGGAGGTGAAACAGCAGATGTGGGAGACATCGTTCGCACCATAGATGTTGGAATCACCGCTTTTTGTAGACTTCCATTGGCTAAAGTGATCAAAGTCGATATAAAACCGGGAGATGTATTGATCGGTCTTGCATCCTATGGACAATCAATCTATGAAAAGAAATACAATAGCGGTATTGGTTCAAACGGATTAACCGCGGCAAGACATGATTTGTTGTCTAAATATTATCTGGAGAATTTTTCGGAAACCGTGGCACCCCAAACCAATCCTGAATTTGTTTATACTGGGCCTTTTAGATTGACAGATCAACATGCATTGGATGGAATAGACTATACGATCGGCGAACTTCTCACTTCTCCTACGCGAACTTATGTTCCTTTCCTAAATGAATTGTTGAACGTTAAAAATATTCGACCCGGCGGCCTGATCCATTGCACTGGTGGCGCGCACACCAAGGTTAAGAAATTTATTAAAAATTTAAAAATCATCAAAGATCAGCTATTCGATGCTCCTCCTGTTTTTAATTTAATTTCTAAACATTCTTTGTGTTCCAAAGAGGAGTTGTATGAAGTGTACAACATGGGGCAGCGATTGGAAATTTACGCAAAGCCATCCGATGTAGATAAGATATTAAGAACTGCAGAATTATTTAAGATAGATGCGAAAGTAATGGGAAGAGTAGAGGCATACGATGGTGAAATGGTGGAACTACATTCTCCATGGGGAGTGTTTCAATATTAATCCAAAATGTCAGCAGGACCAGACAAGTCTTTATTGTATCGATACGCCCTAAATCAATGCACCGCAGAAGAAAAAATATTTGTGGAAGAATGGGTAAATTCGGATGAAAAAGTAAAACTACAATTAGAGCTTGTAAAAAACATAATGATGACCAAGCAGGAGGCCGAACCACCCGCCAATTCCAAAGAAGAAGAACCAATTTCAAGTTTTAAAAGCATGAAAATCCTCTGGTATTTATTGATTGCCACATTGATCATTGTATTTTTGATCATAAAAATAAATAATTAGATAAGCTTGGGACTTGAAGATATAAGATCAATGATATTTGAGAGTCAAGATTTCGATTTTGAAGAACTGGCATTGGATGTTTTTAGGATTCAATCTAAAGAAAACGAAGTTTATAAAAACTATCTCCATCATTTGAAAATAAATCCTGAAAGCATAAAATCCATAGATGAGATTCCTTTTTTACCAGTTGAATTTTTTAAATACCATAGCGTAAAAACGGGCAATTGGAAAGAAGATGCATATTTCCTTTCATCAGGTACTACGGATGTTCAACGTTCCAAACATTTCATAAAAAACATACATGATTATCGCCAAGTGACAGAGATATGTTTGAGATCATTCATTCAGGATTTAAGCGAATACAGCATTTTTGCACTTTTACCCGGATATATCCAAAATCAGCATTCTTCGCTTATAAAGATGGTTCGGCATTTTATTGGAAGTTCATCTAAGACAAATTCTACAGAAAGAATATTTGAAGATTTTGACTTATTACACCAAGCCTTGGAAAAAGAGAAATCAAAAGGATCTAAAATTTTACTTTTTGGAGTGAGTTTTGCATTGATGGATTTTGGAGAAATCTACACTTTTGATCATGATCAATTGACCATCATCGAAACAGGTGGAATGAAAACCCACAAACGGGATTTTTCCAAAGAACAAATTCTGGAAAATATTCAACACAATTTTCCACAGAGCTTGATCTATTCAGAGTACGGTATGACAGAGATGATGTCACAGGCCTACGCCACTGATGGATTATGGTATTCTCTTCCGCCCCACGCAAGGGTATATATTAGAAATTCCGAAGACCCTTTTGGAGAATTTTTAATAAATAGACAGGGTAGGGTCAATGTCATCGATCTGGCCAATTTGGACAGCTGCTGCTTTTTAGAAACCGCAGACCTCGGCATATCCAATTCCAATTTACAATTTAATATCCTGGGCAGAATCCAAAACGCCAGTATTAGGGGATGCAATTTGATGTATGAGGAGATAGGGTGAATAGTGTACTTATAAAGTTCAACTAGAAATTTCTTCTATTAGATTCCTATAATTTCTATATTTGCTTTAAAAATCAAATTATGTCACTTCCCCCATTGAAGGATACCAAAGAATTTCAGAAGAGATTTCTAGATCAGATTAAAAGCAGGATAGGAGGCGAAGAAATTTTGGCTTCACATTTATCTATGACTTTAGGAATAGGATTAAATGCAGCTTACAAAAAAGTCCAGCAAACTACACTCTTGAGTTTAAATGACATTATCCTTCTCAGTAAGGCTTACCAGATATCGGTTGATCAGTTACTGCCTTTTGATTTTTCACCCATACCATTTTTGGCAGATGGTGTTAGGAGACAGCCAGAGAGTTATAGTGATTACTTTGTAAACATTAAAAATCATCTTGAAAAACTAATCTATTTAAAAGATGTCAAATTTATCAACTTATCTGGAGAAGCTCCATTGTTTCATTTTCTTCTCTTTCCAAAACTATTAAGTTTTAAATTGTATGCATGGAATTTCACTAGTTGGATGTTAGACAAATATAAACGTGAACTTGATTTATCAATTGTGGATAGAGATACAGAACTTAAAGTTCATGTAGAAGATTGTTTGAAAATTTATTATAGATTTGAAGGAATTGAAATTTGGAATTCCCGAATGTTGGATATAACTATGGATCAAATTAAATATTTTATTCAACTTCGAAAATTCAAAAATAGACATGAGGTGATGGAATTAGTTAACAGTGTGTATGATATGGCAGATCACTTAAGCAATATAACCTCGATGGGAATTAAAAAAGCAGAGACAAATCAATATCTTTCAAAAGCTAAAGTAGAAGTCTATTTGAATGAATTGGTTTATTCCAGTGATGTGTTTTATGTTTTCAGCAGAGATGTTGAAGCTGTATTTATCAATTATAATCCACCGAATTTGATTAGAACAACAGATAAAAGGTTTGCAGGTTATACAAAAAATTGGTTAACGGAGACTTTAAAGCATTCTTCGTTAATAAGCAAGGAAGGAGAACTTGAAAGATCTGAATTGAACCATACCATGAATACAAAACTTGACAGAGCAAAGAAGGAAATAGAGGGTCTTTTAATATTAAAATACCCATCCTGAAGTCTTTAATATTATGGGTAAAATATTTTAGTCAGGAAGTTTTAAACAAATATGAAAATTAGAGTTGTTAGTATATAAGTAATTTGATTGTTCGTCAATTGTGATTGCAGTATTTCCAAAATATGCTTCGCTCCCGTGTTTAATAAAATCAACAGGGTAAGTAATTGTTGGACTACCATCTTCTAGATTCAATGATATTATTCCACTATTTCGGTTGTCCCCATTGATAGTATAGACTGAATTTTTATACACTACCAAATTGGATCTCGATAGTGAAAGATTTTCGATTGTCCAGAAAGGATTTCCAGTTTTTGCGTCCATACAAAACATTTTGGTATAATGGCTTTTGAGAATTATCTTATCATTGGAATATACAGCACTGGTGTAATGGATGAATTCTGAGAATATTGTTTTTTTCCATACCAATTGTCCATTTTCAATATTGATGCAAAAGATTTCATCCACTGATTGAGGAAAAAGGTGATAGTCTGTAATTAAAATTGGTATTTTTGCAAATTCACCCCTAGAGGATTGACTTTTATTAATCCATTTAGTTTTATTCTTGGTCAAGTTGAATGCATGGATGTCAGAAACTTCTTTCATTGTATTTGGCTCATGATATTGATGATAGTAATACAATATATTTTCTCCTTCGTTATTTATTTGGTTCTTCAATGAATGAAAAACATGACAATCAGATTCAGGAATATTTATATTTATCCGTGCTATTATTTTATCTGAAATTAGATCATGCTCATATAAAGTGCTAGTTGATTTTTGGACTGAATTATTGGTAATTTGAGAAGCAAAATAGTATAATTTATCATTGATTACTGTATAATCTTCCGATTTTAGAATTATATTTTTTTCTTTCAGTTCAATTTTCTTTACAATTGTAAAGTCAATTAAGTCTATCACTACAAACCTATAAATGCAACCAATTATCAGGTATTTTTCATTGTGAATTATATTGATATAAATATTCTCTTTTATACCAATATCTTTAATAGTTTTTACTATTTTTCCAGATTTCTTATCATGAATAGTTATAATTTCATTTGCATCGGTTTTTTGATTTACAAATATTACAAAATTATTTGTTAGGATAGGGGGGAAGTAATAGTGATTGTTGAAGGACTCATTTACTGGTATTTGCCAGACAGTAGGATCTGATTTTTGAGGCGGTTCATTGTCTATGACAGGATCTGGGTTGTTACATGCTTGAAATATGATTACAATGAGCAGCAATAAATTGAATTTAGTGGTTTTCATAATTTCTGTTTTAATATTTATTTAATGTAATGCAAAATTAATGACGGATTGGTGTACAAATTTTAAGAAAATGACTTTTGATTGTATTTTAGCTACACATATTTCAGTTATAAGTTGCCATTAATCTATGTCTTTTACAGTTTATTTTTAAAATTGTAAAGCCTTTACAATTTATTCCATTATTTTAAATAGTAGATAATTGATTAGTAAATCTTGTTCTGTATTATTGGATTTCTGTTTAGGATTATATTCTATGGTCTATATGTCAGTTTAAAATATCCATTTGAAATATTAATTTTCTGAGACAATTCATTTGTAAGTTGCATTTCAAAGTTTCCTTCAATCAATTTATTTAAAGTATCAATTTTTATTATATAAATAGAGTTATTAAAAGTTGTATCTAATTTAGATCTTGGAATATTTGGATTACATCCTGAGCAAGAATATATAAATTCTCTATCAGATATATTATTTTTTCCTAATGTAAGTTTGGTTCCCGAGTTATCAAAACTTACACTAGATTTAGGGGAATCCAGAATTCCAATAACTTCCAGAAAACCTGTTTTTGGATAGTATTGGCAATCTACGGGATTACATGGTCCTAAGAATTCACAATTTATTTTGGCTTGCCATTTGACTCCATCAATTTTACAAGTCATGACATCCCAGTCGCGTTTCTCACAAGTTGGATTCCCAATTTGGAATTCTTTTCCACAAGAAGAAATTATTATCATATATGCTAAGTAGATAATTATATTAATTCTTTTATATGAATTGGTGTTTAAATTTGTAGGATACATTTGGATATTCATGTAGTTAAATTAAGCTTTTTGTTTGTAGATTCCCTTTATTGATAAAATTAATAGTTAGTGGTATAGTTTCATTAAAAGCTAAAGTACAAGTTCTCCCTTTAAAGAAAAGAGAGTAATTGATACTTTTTTTGGTTATTGACTAATTTTTAATTACTGCTCAATTTCAAAGACAATTGCTTGTGGGCATTATCACTTGAGTCAGTTAGCTTTATTAAATATATTCCATTCGGCCAAATTCCAGTATTGATATTCAATCCTAAGCTATTGGCACTATTTTTTGACTCAAACATTAATTGTCTATAGATATTGGTAATTTTGAGATGCCTAGTCCTACAGTATCAAGGCTCTTTTACTTTTGTCAATATAAAACAATATCATTCATCTGTGGAAGTGTAAAATTTTGATTTATATTCATAATCTTAAGCATGCCATGAAGAATGCAGAACCGACTTATTAGAAAGCTTGTAAAAATACAAACGTAATTTCCTCTCCAATATTCAAATGGATAATACTCCGTTACTCTATTATACACGCTTCCGGATGGACATTGTGTTTGATCAAGTGTCGATATGGCGCTTAAGACTTTGTCTTCTAGTTGCTCACTTTGAGCAATTAGTTTTGAGCATAAGAAGCTCAGTCCCAAAAGTGGGATAATGAAAATCGTCCGCATAAAATTTGATTTTAGGATGATTACATAGTTAATGAAACTTTGTTATCATCGGTTATAAAATAAGTGTTAAATTAGAAAATAAATTTGGATTTGAAGTAACCGTCAGTTATTTTTATTGTGTCACCACAATTATTAGACACTGTGAATGCAAATCTCCCAGCAATAATATAGTTTATTGTGTCCAAAATTGTAATTTCAAATATGTTAGAACCAGTTGATTCTAAATTTTTTTAACCTAGAACAATTATTAGAGTCTGGTAGTGATCTGTCAATAAAATATAATTCATTTTGATCGACTGAATTGAGCCCAAGTTTAGCTCCGCCATTTATGCTATACTGATTCATCACCAAAGTTGAATTGTTATCACTGTTTCCTGCAAAAAAGTCCAAGCTGAAATCACTATTATAGTAATAATAGCAAGAAACAGCCCTACACCCAAACAAAGGATCATTGCTGACGCAATTGGTTTTCCATTCTTTGCCATTCACTTTGCACGTGATGATGCTTTCAAAACATGTAGGACATGGATATTCTTTTCGACATCCTTGCATAATAAATATGGCAAAGAGCAAAGGAAAAGAATAAACTACTTTTGGATTTAAAATTGAATTACTGGAGGAGATAAGTATAAAGTTTGATAATTTCATGATGTTTTATTGCAGTGGTATATTTGATTGAGGAAGTTATTTGATTTATCATTTGCACAGAATGGGAAAGTTAATGATATTTGTAGAACTTGCATTTTGAATGTGGTTGATAAGTATATTTTCATAAATGTATCAGTACCCCCTCTTTTTTGAGGGAGTACCAAATACATTCGTGAATTTTTTAAGATTATTTAATTTCTAATCACTTTCAAAGCCAATTGCTTATGAGCATTATCACTTGAATCAACTATTTTTATTAAATATATTCCATCTGGCCAAATTCCAGTATTGATATTCAATCCTAAGCTATTGTCACTTTTGGTTGACTCAAACATTAATTGTCCATAGATATTGGTAATTTTGAGAGATTTGTATTTTTCTTCAAACTCTATACCTAACTCATTTATAAATGGATTTGGATTGATGTGTAACTTGGTATTGTTTTGGTCACTGACAGAAGATATTATTGGTTCTTGATGTGGAGGCAGAGGCTCATTTGTAAATACTCTAGCATAGTCATATATAAATCTGCAATGGGCTGAAACAGTCCAATAATCCATATTTTGGAGATCACTTATCTCAGACATTATTTGTTGAGTAGTTTCAATTGCGCCCTGATGGAATTCAGTCATAGCTTGATTTGTAATCTGATTAAAACCTATTCCTGAATTTGTACCAATCAATTGGCAATTTTGAGGATTATTAGGTGGTGTCTGTGGTATGCAATTTATTAGAATTGAATAATAAGGATCATATTCTAGACTAATATCTCTTGAATAATATTTTAAGAAATAGTCACTGGGTGCGGGTGTACCTCCGCCCCAATAATTATACTTCGCATCTACTTCAGTTACATACCTTGTAAGATATTGAACGTGAAAATATTTCTGTGGTGCAGAAATAATAAATTTATTGTTCCCTGGTAGGCCATATGTACCTAATTGAGGATTTACAGATTGCGGGTTTAAACTAAAGAGAATGTCAACTCCTCCAACACATACTCCATTATTTTGAAAGTTACAACATCCTAGTTCTACAAGTCCGTCATCGTAAGTTCCTGTCATTTTTATGGCTTGAATTGGTTGACCTATAAAGCTGGTTTGATAGCAGAATATGTTGGATTTTGTTATGCCTTCAATACCAATAGCATTATTTGTGAAAAATGAATTGCGCACGATAAAGTATTTGGCATCATTGAGTTTGAAACCCGTTGTTGACATTCTTGAGATACCAACTCTTAATAGTTCCGTTCTTAGACACTCTTTAATTTCTGAATAAATTCCATTTGTAAAGTATACTGAATCCAATTGTACCATTCGCATACCAGCAGCTACCAAAGGGTATTTCACTTCTGAAGAGATTGTACGTTTTAAATCCATTTTTTCTCCATTTGCTGTACCAAATTTTCCAGTCAAAGAAACATGTTTAATGCCATTTTCTAAATTATAGAAATCAGAAAAATTTATGTTAATATAGGTACCGTAAGATAACAAAGCGATACTTCCTGTTGAGAATGAAGGTACATGATTAATAGTGCCTTGGCATACTAAACTGTCATAGGTTATTGATGCAGCTGCAGAAGCCACTTCAATTTTGCTTCCAGGTTCATAATCCACTTCCCTTTCCAAGTATAACATCTTGGAGAATTTTTAGATTACAACCTGTATTTAGTCTCATAAATCTGATTCCTTTTTCAATCCCTCGAATTCCAAACGTTTGATGTGTAATTAAAATATGGTCTTTATCAAACTGAATATATCCATTTCCTTCATGCTTCCAAGCTCCTTTGTAAATTAATTTGGCACCTTTTGATATTCTAATGCGACATTTTCCATCTATATCTTGTCTGCCATCTTGGGGTCTAAAAATGGCTCCTGGCTCCATCATTAGAATTCCTCCGTCCTCGACTATGACTTCCGCATTATCAGTGAGATAAAGGACACCAAGACCCATTATTCTAAGTATTCCACCCTTCTTAACTATTACTTTTGATTCCAATCCAGCTTGTAGCATTCCGTCTCTTTCTATTGTCACTATTCCTCCTGAATTTATGTGAACTGAAGATTCACTTTCTACAACAACTTTTCCTCCAGCTTGAATGATCATTCGGGTCGAGTCATTAAATCTGACGAGTGCCTTTTTTCCATTTAATTCATCCCCAATTAAAAATTTTCCTCCAGTTTTAATTGTCAATAAAGTTGTATCGACACAATCTTGATTTACCTCAAGCTCATAAAGTTGGGAATAACCATTCATTGGATTATTTTTATCGTGAATGTAGCCAATTTTATTTTGCTTATTAATCCATAAATTTCCACCTTCTAAAATATCAAGATCATAATTTATTAGTTTTCTAATTTTCACTTTTATGCTATTATTAAGATCTGATATAGTTGGATTATTTGATCCAAAATTAAATGTAGCATTTTCTAATGGACTAGTTACTATATAATTTAAATAGCCAACCAATGTTTTTAAATAATTGGCCAGTCTTTTATTTAAAGTAACATGATCTTCATTCCAAAATTTATTACCTTTATCATAGAATAGCTTTTCTTCCAATGATCCTGAATAATGATTAAGTTGAGTCAACCCTTTTATTTTTGTTTTTTCTATATCCTCAAGATTACTAATGTTAGTATAATAGGGATCTTCAGTGTTTAATTTTAAAGCACTAATAGTTGGTATGAAACAGAATGATTCAAAGTTCCAGTTTAATCCTTTCTCAAAAATTCTCATACCTCCAGGAGCACTATCGTAAGGTCTGGAGTCTTTAACATGTCTTTCAACAATTTTTTACTATTGGAATTAGAAGCACTACAGTCCCATAGCCGCCATAATAAACGCGATGTCGCCCTTTCTCGGCTAATGCATGAATTATATGTTTTGAAAAGAAACCTGATCCTATAAATATGCCAACTGCTGCCTGTGTGAATCCAGACCAAAAGCCGTTAAAGCCTGATTGTTGAAGTAAATCATCAATTGAAATTTCAGTTTCTGAAAGTTTTGATCCAATAGAAAATGATTGTTCTTTTCCTAACAGACTCCCATTAGAGATTCCATAGTGAGGAATATTTAAAGTTCCAAGATCGCTAAACTCTTCGTAAAATTCATCATGAATTGAGCTTAACAAATTGGCAAAACTCTCTCGGCAATCGCCATCTATACCGCCGCAATCAGACCAAGTTGGTGAATCGTAGTGATAGTAAATCAACTGCCTTGCAGCTGGACTATTTAGTGCAAATTGACCCTTTGCAAGCCCATTACCATCTGGATGATAAACATTTTGTTCTCCAATACTTTTCAATGGAGTGCCAATTAGCTTATAATCTCCAAACTCTTGTATAAATGCTTGCATGCCAATTGGAATATTAGCACCTTTTAGTGGTGCATCAACACTTAAAAAAAACTCAGTTTCGTGATCTTTACCATCGTTTTCCATTTTTTTAAGTGAATAGTATCCTACTATTCCACCCATACTGGCACCTATCACTACATTTTTTTCATAACTGCCATCCTTATGTTTACGGTTATTGATCCAATCAATTGCTTCAATTACATAAGATGCATTGTCTTGAATTCGTATATGTCCATGTTTATAATCAATGTAAAATACATCGTAATCATCATCATGTAAATATTCTGACAAGAGTTTCCCATTAGGATCATCATATTCTCTGCCTAGTAATCCTAATTGTCCTTTTCCATACTCGTCGAAAACAATTTTTGGGCCGTTAGTATTTAGAGGGTCAAATCCTTCAATAAGGATTAGCGGCTTTTTAATTTTTTTGTCAACGCAGTTTTTATTGTACCAACAATAAAGTGTAACGCCATTTAAGGAAACTGTATCATCAGCATTAATACTATAATCGAGACCTTCTTTTGGAGGAGTTATTTCAAATATTGTTTGTGCTATATAGGTTCTTCCTTGGAAATCTGTTAATCGGCAATTAATTTTGTATAGGCCATAATCAGGAAATTCAATGTTTAAGACCTCATCAACTAAAATGGGTTGATACCCAGTTCCGTCTTCAAAATCGATGTCTATAGAATTGACTTGAATCGATGAATTTTTATACTTTGAAGGTAGAATAAATGGTTGTGTCAATTTGTGCTTTAAATGGGTAAAAGAACTAAATGCAAATACAGTATCTGTGCGATATGGACTTTCTATTCTTTTTGGCACATCGTAGAAATTTCCATTTTCAAAATAGATTAAATTATTTGTAATAGCGTCTGAACTGATTCGATCATATTGTTGTAATAAGATACCAAGTCTTACGGTATCGGAACTCTTCAACTTTTGTGCGTCTAAAACAATATCATTCATCTTTGGTAATGTTAAATTTTGATTTATGTCCATAATCTGGAGCATACCATGAAGCATACAGAACCGACTTATTAAAAAGCTTGTTGAATCACTTAAGTAATTTCCTCTCCAATATTCCAATGGATAATACTCCGGTACTCTTTCATACAGGATTCCGGATGGACATTGAGTTTGATCAAGTGTCGATAATGCACTTAAGACTTTGTCTTCTAGTTGCTCACTTTGAGCAATTAGTTTTGAGCATAAGAAGCTCAGTCCCAAAAGTGGGATAATGAAAATCGTCCGCATAAAATTTGATTTTAGGATGATTACATAGTTAATGAAACTTTGTTATCATCGGTTATAAAATAAGTGTTAAATTAGAAAATAAATTTGGATTTGAAGTAACCGTCAGTTATTTTTATTGTGTCACCACAATTATTAGACACTGTGAATGCAAATCTCCCAGCAATAATATAGTTTATTGTGTCCAAAATTGTAATTTCAAATATGTTAGAACCAGTTGATTCTAAATTTTTTAACCTAGAACAATTATTAGAGTCTGGTAGTGATCTGTCAATAAAATATAATTCATTTTGATCGACTGAATTGAGCCCAAGTTTAGCTCCGCCATTTATGCTATACTGATTCATCACCAAAGTTGAATTGTTATCACTGTTTCCTGCAAAAAAGTCCAAGCTGAAATCACTATTATAGTAATAATAGCAAGAAACAGCTCTGCACCCAAACAAAGGATCATTGCTGACGCAATTTGATTTCCATTCTTTGCCATTCACTTTGCACCTGACGATGCTTTCAAAACATGTAGGACATGGATCATCTTCTCGACATCCTTGTAGAAAAATTACCATAAGCAATGGCATTAAATATTTAATTTGCAATTCTTTTAATACGCTTAAAAAATGATTAAATAGTTGGATAGGATAGTTGCATTCATAATGTTTTAATTTTATTATTTTATTTTAAATTGTTAGACAGGTCTTTGTCCAATACTCTGGTTAATTTGAATGGTTATCTATAAATCTTACCATCAAAAGTACTATTAAAGCTGTGTAATATTATTAAATATTTTAAAAAGATTGTAAAGTCTTACAATCTAAAAATGTGAATTAGATCAATTATGTAATATTCCTACAATTCTAGATTTATTCTGGTTGGTTTAGTAATTATTTGAAGTCTAAAGCAATAAATAGAGAACCTTTACCTATTATATCATTTATCACCCTTCCATTTCGCAGGATTGTCGTTTATGTATTTTGAAATGGTTTGATACGATTCTTCATTTCGGATGATAATTTCATAATAATTGCGTTGCCAAATTTTATAATTTAATTCCTTGATTATTTCCGTTAAGGCGGTTGGGGCGAATTGCAATTCGCCCGATCTCGTTTCGATAGAGAAATCTCGTATTAATTTTGTATCTCCTGCCGATGTCTGTTCTATTATGGAATCTCAGGCAGTGTAATTCGCCCGTTCTGCTGATCTTTTCCTTTATTTTCTTGATCGTTGCTATTTTTGAATCCTCGGATAATTGATCCTATCGTTTGTGATGGCGATTCAATTTTCCAATTTCTCTATTATCGTTCTTATGATCTACTTTTTTAAAAGAATATCAATGATTCCATGGATATGATTCGGCATAATAATAAATTCATGCAATACGCAATTATTCCTAATTATCTCAGTTCGCTGCCATTCTTCATGAGCTATTTGCCCATACAAATTCAAAATCATTTGTCCATTTTTTACATCTCCGAATATGCATAGTTTTCCTGACAACATATCGTAACAAAATACAACCCAGCTTGTGAATAATCATATCCTTTAAGACGAATGGATCTGCGATGGTGTATTTTAGGGTTGTATTTTGTATTATTCATTATCTGATAAGGTCAATAATGTCCAAACAAAGGTAAAAAATTAAATAAAATTTATTGCGAATTCTAAAACAAGAATCACATCCCCAACATCCTTGTAAGCTCGATCATTTCGTTGGATGGTTGTTTGGATAAAGTCACACTTTCTTTAAAAGGGGTGAAACACAATTCGTCGTTGACAATCCCTGCCATCACATTGCGCTGCCCTTCCATCAATGCATCCACAGACGCGTGTCCCAATCTGGCAGCCAGAATCCGGTCTGCAGCAGTTGGTGCACCACCACGTTGTAAATGACCGATGACCGTTACCCTAATATCTTGCTCAGGCATGAGGTTTTTAATCTGTTGACTGAGGCTGAATGCATCGCCTATTTTATTGCCTTCGGCAGAGATGATCAGACTAAACAATTTTTTTCTTCGTTGGGCTTGTTGCAGTTGTAAAACCAATTTGTCAATGTCGGTTGAATCCTCAGGAATAACGAATGCACTCGCGCCCGATGCCAATGCCGTATAAAGTGCGATGTATCCGGAATGTCTTCCCATCACTTCAATAATAAACAAGCGATTGTGAGAATCCGCAGTATCTCTTATTTTGTCAACCGCTTCCACTGCCGTGTTAACCGCAGTATCAAAACCTAAGGTAAAATCGGAGCCAAATAAATCATTGTCAATGGTGCCAGGAATACCAATGGTGGGTATGTCGTACTCTTCTGAAAAAATCTGACAACCTGTAAAAGTACCGTTCCCACCAATCGCGACCATGGCATCAATGTCAAAGGCCTTTAGATTTTCATAGGCTGTTTTACGTCCTGCACTCTCCAGAAACCTTTGACTTCTGGCTGTTCGGATAAAAGTACCACCGTGGTGAATAATATTGCGGACATCATCGTCTTCAAGTCGTCTGATATCCCCATCGATCATACCCTCGAATCCTCTTTGGATGGCATAAATGTGCAGATCATAATGATTGGCCCTTCTAAAAATGGCTCTGATGGCTGCATTCATACCAGGCGCATCTCCACCGGAAGTAAAAACTCCAATCCTGTTAATCTGTCTCATCATGGTAATGACAAAGTTTTGGCAATATTTGTTTTGAATAACTAAGGTCTGTAAATCCAAATTCCAATGCTTCTGACTGAATCATTTCTTTTAATTCCCCGGCGACAGATCCGGCAAAATGTAATGGCAGTTCTTTTTGAGAAAGGTAAATCAAGATTCTGTTTTGAAAAAACAAACGAATGCTTTGAGTAGCAATGGCTTTAACTTGAGGATGATCTAGATGAACCAGAATGAATGGAAATAAGCTTGCCAACTCGTAGGCAATTCTTGGAGAGGAATACAGATAAGCTAAATAATCCTGCGCCGGAACTGGTAATTTTTGAACCAACAATTTGGACAATTCAGCATCCAATCGGCCATAATAAAACTCGATTAAAAGTTGCTTGCAAATTTGTGAAGCACTACCCTCGTCCCCCAAAAGATATCCAAGGGAAGGTAATTGGTGTGTCAATTGGTGTCCATCACTCATGGCGGAGTTGCTTCCAGTACCCATTATAGCTACAATGCCAGGCTGTTTGTTACATACGGCTCTGGCCGCAGCCAATAAATCAGAATGCACATTTAAATTTTGACATTCAGGCCATTGATCGCGCAAAAAAGTGGTCATTTGATAAGCACCTTGTCCAATACATCCAGCGCCATAAAACCAAATCTGGTCAATATTGGCTTGGTTTATTTGCACATAAGCAGACTGTAGGCCTGCCATAATAGAATGTTTGCTTTGGGTCATGGGATTCATTCCGGCAGTGGTCCATTCCTGTAAAATTTGACCCTTTTGACACAAAGCCCAATGTGATTTGGTGGAACCGGCATCTACAATTAATTGTAACATAACTGCAAAGAAAACGAATATAGTAGAAATTAGACCTCTTGTTGTAGTTTATCTAATTTAAATTAAGATTCATTTTACTAAGAAAATGTAAATGCTTATCTTAATTTTGCGCGAAATTTTAAAATGAAGAAAATAACAGTCATAGGAGCGGGAACCATGGGCAATGGAATTGCGCATGTTTTCGCCCAATACGGATATAAGGTAATCTTATGTGATATCTCAGATAAAGCTTTGGAAAAGGCATTGGCCACGATCGATAAGAATCTGGGTAGAATGGTAGAGAAGGGTAAAATAAGTCAGGAAATTCACCAACAGGCCCTCAGCAATATTACTACACAAACATCTATGGCAGAGGCTGTTAAAGATGCTGAATTGGTTATAGAAGCTGCTACTGAGAATTTAGACCTGAAGCTTAAAATATTTAAAGAATTAGATGCTTGTGCACCGCCGGATTGCATTTTAGCTTCCAATACTTCTTCCATTTCCATTACCAAGATTGCGGGTGTCACCCAAAGACCGGCCAATGTAATCGGTATGCATTTTATGAATCCGGTACCCGTTATGAGATTGGTCGAAATCATCAGAGGTTATTCTACCAAAGCGGAAGTTTGTGCAACCATTGTCGAAATGACCAAGGCCATTGACAAAATTCCTGTGGAAGTATTTGATTATCCGGGTTTTGTGACCAATAGGATCCTCATGACGATGATCAACGAAGCGATTTACACACTGTTTGAAGGGGTAGGTAATGTGGATGAAATAGATGGAATCATGAGATTGGGTATGGCACATCCGATGGGGCCCCTCCAATTGGCAGATTTTATTGGATTGGATGTTTGTTTATCCATTATGAGAGTATTATACGACGGTTTTGGCAATCAAAAATATGCGCCTTGTCCACTTTTGATCAATATGGTCAATGCGGGTCAGTTGGGTGTAAAATCTGGAGAAGTTTTTATGATTATTCCAAAGGAGGAAAGGAATTGATCGTGAGTCAAAAATTCCTTCAAAGGTTCAAACATGACTAAACTAAAAGCAATTGTTTCATTAAAATGTCCTGCATGCTGGGAAGGGTCACTTTTTGTAAAAGGTAACAATCCGTTCTCTTTTTATTTTGATATGCACCAAAAATGTCCACATTGTGGAGAAAATCTAATGCGTGAGCCTGGATTTTATTATGGTTCGATGTTTATTTCATACATCATGACCGGTTTTTTCTCGCTGGCTGTGGTAGGAGGTTTGATCTTAGGTTTTGGTGTGGATTGGAGATGGGCCATGTTTGTCCTGGCCATAATACTTATCGTCTTATATGCTTTTATCTACAAAATTTCAAGATCACTCTGGATTCATTTTTTTGTTTCCAAAAAATAAAAAAGCCGGAAGAGTTATTGCATCTGCCGGCTTCAAAATTTTATTTCGTTGAATTCTTAGATTCTCGTAAATTTTTTGGTAGTCGTCTTACCAGCTTCGTCTGATATTTTTAACAAATACCAACCTGAAGGTAAATCTTGCACTTGAATGGTGGTACTTGAATTACCTGGCTCCATATTTCTTTTTAAAGTTTTGTGCTCCTTTCCGTTCTCATCCAGGATACTGATGTTTGCATTAAATTGTTCAAATGTTTCAAAAGTGACAAACAATTCATCTTTTACCGGATTAGGAGCCAGCTCAAAATTCAATTTTTTGCTAAGATCTTCTACAGCAACAGGCACATTTGCAATAGTAAAATAGGTTTCTTCAAACACTCCTACGTTACTACTATTCTTATTAAAGAAAAAAGGTGTTGAAAAATAATTGTCATTGTTATAGCGGTAGTTTAAGCTAATATTGTGGATATTAAATCCTTGGCTTCTTCCTTCATACTTTATTGTGATTTCTACCTTTTTTCCACTAAGGGCTGACACGCTTATTTTATTGGTTTCATAACAAACCACATTGTTCGAATTGGTACTCATCATCACAAAATTATTGTTTTTGGTTTCTGCTTTGGCATTTCCCAATATCTTTCCAGTAAGTTTGCCAAGGTCAGCTCCTGTGCTGGAAGTTACCAATGCACAAGTTTGACAACCTGTGCAATAAGTTTGATCAGTATTGTTTTCACATTTATCCGCAAGTACTTTAGTGGCAAAGCTGACCGAATTTGTGCCAACATCACCCAACACATAAATAGGATTGGTTTTAGAATTGTTTAATTGACCAATTTTTAAATAATCCAAATGAATAGAAGCTTTTTCTCTTTGATCATTGCCATTCGGATCTGTTGAAGGACTTACGGTCGCAGTTTTTCCACAAAACTGGAATTGGATGGTCTGACTTTGAGCATCCGCCAGGATAGAAAGTACAAATAGTGCGGAGAGTAATTTTTTCATATTAATTGGAATTTTAATTTGTTTAGATGACAAAGATGATTATAAATTTTTAAATTTAGTGGGATTTTAAGGGTTTTTTAATAAATTAACAAATAAAAGAAAAGAATATTGATGCTCAAAATGGTCAAATCTTGCTTTAAATTTGTAATTTAACCTCTAACTTGAAATTTGCGAAATGGGAGGATATTAGAAATCAGTATGTAAATTAAAACTACATTTTAATTCAAAAGTTCAACAAGACTGGTTCTAATAATATCCAATGCTTGGTCAATTTGAGCTTCAGAAATAACCAAAGGTGGCGCTAAACGAATAATATGTCCGTGGGTAGGTTTGGCCAACAATCCATTTTCAGACATTTTTACACATAGCCTCCAGGCAAGATCTGAATTTTCATTCTGGTCAATTTCTATGGCATTTAACAATCCTTTTCCCCTGACTTCTTTGATGATAGAAAATTCATTGCGTAGTTGGTTTAACCCTTTTCTTAATCTAATTCCCAAATGATGTGCTTTAAATGCAAGATTTTCATCCATTAAAATTTGAATTGCTTTCATGGCAACAGCACATGCCAGAGGATTTCCTCCAAAGGTGGAACCATGTTCTCCTGGTTTAATACACATCATAATTTCATTGTCTGCAAGTACAGCCGAAATGGGCAATAATCCACCTGACAATGCCTTTCCCAACAAAACAACATCTGGTCTGATATTTTCATGATCACAAGCCAACATGAGGCCTGTTCTAGCTAGGCCGGTTTGTATTTCGTCGGCCATGAACAAGACCTGTTTTTGTCGGCAAAGTTCAAATGCTTTAGAGATAAAACCTTCCTGTAATAGCTGCACTCCAGCTTCACCTTGGATGGGTTCAAATAAAAATCCTGCAACTTCAGGATCTTCCAAAGCTTGAGTCAAAGCAGCTAAGTCATTAAATGGAATTTTTATAAAACCTGGGACAAATGGACCGAATCCGGTATAACTACTAGGATCTGTTGACATAGAAACCGCACTCATGGTTCGTCCGTGAAAATTCCCTTCAAAAACAATGATTTTAGCTTTATTTTCATCAACTCCTTTAACCTGATAAGCCCATTTACGACAAAGTTTGACTGCCGTTTCTACAGCTTCGGCACCTGTATTCATGGGTAAAAGTTTATCATATCCGAATGTCTTGTGCATCAATAGTTCATATTCACCAAGCATATTGTTGTAGAATGCCCGGGAAGTTAAAGTGAGTTTTTGGGCTTGACGCATCATGGTCTCGATGAGCTTTGGATGGCAATGACCTTGATTGACTGCGGAATATGCAGAAAGAAAATCCAGGTATTCATGACCATCGACATCCCAAACAAGGGCTCCCAATCCCCTTTCTAATACCACAGGTAAAGGATGATAATTGTGAGCTCCATATTGGTCTTCCAGAGTGATGTATTTTTCTCCGGTCGATATATTTGTGTCTATCATGGTCATATCTTAAAGATTTGAATTTGCAAAATTACATATTTTGTAGTGGACCTTCAAAACTTGCGGTAATAAAGCTGAATTTCCATCATTTTTAATACGAAAGTCTGCAATTTTTAGTAATTCTTTTTCTGAAATTTGGTTTTTAATTCTTGACAGGACTTTTGCTTCATCGACCGAATCTCTTTGGATTACTCTTTGAATTCTAATTTTTTGTGGAGCGGTCACTACAATGATTTTATCAACCGGTTGTTTTGTTAGGGTCATATGTAATAAGGCAGATTCTTTTATAATGTAAATAGAATTTTGCAAGGTTTTCCATTGATCAAAATCTTCATAAACCCTGGGATGGACGATTTGATTGAGTTGGGTTAAAAGAATTTTATTTTTAAAAACTTGCGTTCCTATCCAAGAGCTATTTAAACTGCCATTAGATAGATAACTATCATTCCCAAGTAAGTTTTTTATTTCTTCCACTATTTGGCCATTTTCACGCATCAATCTTTTTGCATGAACATCAGAATCATAGATTGGAATACCAAGCCAGTTAAAAACTTTGCCCACTGTGGATTTTCCACTCCCAATTCCCCCTGTAAGACCAACAACAAACAATGATTATAATTTTACAACTTTACAATATAGTAGAACAAAATCACCATCAGTTGGTTCGTATTGATTTTTCTCAAAGCGCATTTTAATTTTCTGAATCATGGCTAAATGATCCGAAGATATAATTTGAATTGAGATTTTGCGGGATTCAATTTCCGTAATGCGAATTCCTAAAGTTTTTAAAATGCTGTGTAAAATGAAAATGTTTTCTTCTGAACTCTCTATTTGGTATGAGATGTAAATATCTTTCTTTAAAAAAATCGCTTTCTCCAAAGCCATTTTTGCCGCTGTTTTATAGGCTTTGATCAATCCCGAACTTCCTAATTTTATTCCACCAAAATATCGAACACAAACTATAGCAGTTTCAAACAATTCATTGCTTTCTAATTGGTTAAGCATTGGCTTACCTGCTGTACCACTTGGTTCTCCATCATCAGAAGAGCGACTAAGATTTGAAAATGGACCAGATTTCCAAGCAAAACAGACATGTCTTGATTTTGGATGTTGTGTTCTATAAAGTTCGATGATTCTTTTTAATTCATCTTCATTTTCACATTTCACTGCATAGGCCATAAACTTGCTTCCCTTATCCATATAAAGCCCTTCTGATAGGGTTGAAACGGTCTTATAGTAGTGAATTGGTACTTCCATTGATTCATTATAAATTCTATATTTGAAATTATATTTTTTAAAAAAATGCAATTAAGCCAATGGCAATCATGGCGGCTAGCAATCCCCATCTTTTGCGATGGTCCAAATTTTCATGAAAAATTAGAAATCCTGTTACAACGCTTAATCCTAGAACTGAACAATTTAAAATAGGAAAAATCAAACTCGCCGGCATCTGTTCAGCCAATGCTACATTGATTAAATGAATCGAGAAGAAATTGGGAATACCCAATAGAATACCCGCACCAATCTCTCGGATTTTAAAGTCTAAAGCTCGTTTTTTGAAGTATAACATTAATAAAGAAACAATGGCAGCGCCTGCGAAAATCAGGCTTGTATTTGTCATATTCGAACTGTTTGAAAAAAAGTAGACCTTATTAATCAATATTAAACTTATTTCGATAAATGCCGAAATCAATAAGATGCCCATCAAAAGTTTGTAATTGTTTTTCGAATTAAAATTTCCTGTCCCCAACGCAGTTGGTGGATGTGGTTGGAATAAGGACTTACCAATGAGTAAATAGATGGCCGGAAAAGCCAAACCAACTCCAATCCATTGAAATATATGTAATCTTTCACCCAACATGCATGCAGCAGTAATGCTTAGTACGATTGAAAATTTTTGAAAAACTGTACTTAATCCCAATCCATTGTTTCTCACTGACAGAGCATATAAATTAAAACCCAGACAAAATAAGCTGCCCATCCAAGCACTAAAAATGTATGATTTTAGGTTTAATTGCAAATAATCTAAATCATGTCCCAATATTCCGATGACCGCACAAACGATATAATTTATAGTTATGACGTAAGGTATCCTTATATTTTTTGGAAATAAGCGAAACAACAATCCCAAAGAAAATGTGAATAATATGCTTAAAATCAGGTAGACCATGTTTAGACAGCTAAGGTAACTTAATCCAGACTGAAGAGCTATTTAAATTGACCAAACATTAAAGTTTTTTAGATATTTGCAATTTATTATGCTTTTAGTGAACTGAATACAAGTTCTTTAGTCAAAATTCGCAACTTTTTAAATTTACAATTGTAGTATTTTTTTAAATATTTGAAAATATGACCATCATCAGTCTCAATCTTTATATTGCTTTAGTAGCCATTGTTCTAACATGGGTCGCCAGTAAAAAGGCAGAAATATTTAGGAGCTGGTTTGATAGTTTTTTGCAAAATTTTGTGGATCACTTTTTATTTTCTCAGGATTTGTCAAGGCGGTTGATCCGATGGGTACCGCTTATAAGATGGAAGAGTACTTTAAAGAATTTGAGCAAATGGCAAGAGGTAGTTTTCTTTCCTTTATGGCCGACTTATTCCCTTTTATGCTGAGATATGCTGTTGGGTTTTCAGTTTTTATGATTGTTTTGGAGATTGTTATTGGAATTGCTTTGCTCATTGGAACCCGTAAAAAGTTAACAGCATGGTTATTTTTCTTAGTGATGGTCTTCTTTACCATCTTGACAGGTTATACTTATATGACAGGCTATGTCCCACAAGGTGCTAATTTCTTTGAGTTTTCAAAATGGGGTGATTGGGATAAAACCTTGATGCGTGTGCAGAATTGTGGTTGTTTTGGAGATTTTTTGAAGTTAGATCCAAGAACATCCTTTATGAAGGATTTATTTTTGATGATACCCGCTTTAATTTTTCTATTCCGTTGGAACAAATGGCATGAATTCTTTTCAATGTCCATTAGAAATGTCATTATGGCATTGTCTACAGCTGGATTATTGCTCTTTTGTCTGACCAACTTTATTTGGAGAGAACCTATGATTGATTTTCGTCCATTTGCAATTGGGACAGATGTAAGGACAGCTAAAGAAAATGAACTGGATGCCATGGCCAAAGTGAATATTATTGGTTGGAAACTTAGAAATAAAACATCCGGAGAAATAAAAGACCTTTCAGATGCTGATTACATGGGAAATTTGGCTTCCTATCCAAAAACTGAGTGGGAAGTGCTTGAACAATTAAAATCTGAACCGTCTATTCCAATTACCAAAATTTCTGATTTTGTCATTTACGATTTAGAAGGGAGCGATGTAAGTTATAAGATACTGGATGAAGAGCGGAGCCAATTGATGATCAATTGTCCTAAAATGTATTTTAAGAGCCAGTCCCAAATGCAGACACGATCGGATTCCATTTTTAATACTGACACTATTTGGAATCAGGTTCAGAAGGATTCATTCCAATTAGTTAAAACTTTTGCTGAAGTAAAGCAAGTTGAGGAAAAGAAAAATGTATATATTTGGGATGAAGCTTATATTAAATTATTAAAGAACAAGATATTGCCTTTGGTTGATTCATTGAAAAATGATGGAGTGGGAGCGTGTCTGGTGGCTGGAGGTGCCGGAGAGGAAGCTCTTCAAGATTTAATAAAATATTTGAATCTTCAGATTCCGGTATATTCTGCTGACGACATCCTATTAAAAACAATCATGAGATCTAATCCAGGTCTAATCCTTTGGAGAAATGGCAAAATTCTTCACAAATGGCATCATGCTGATTTACCTGAGCCAGAATTGTTGAGGAGAGATTTTTTAAGATAGTATTTCTTAAAATTTCTTAATTTTCAAAAATATCCGTGCTATATTATAGATAAATTCTATCTTTGGCCGGCGTTTCAGTAAAGACCGTTCATGCTAAGTAGAAGAAATGTGCGCATCAAAGCGATGCAGCAATTGTATAGTTTAACCCAAGACCGAGAACTCAGTTTTCCGGAAGCCATGCAGGCTTTCAGAAGATCAATTCAGGACGCCTTCCTTTTATATTTATTAAATCTTCATAGCCTCGTGAAAGTTTGTTCTATAGCAACTGAGGACGCAGGTCATAGGGCTAAGAAGCATATTAAAAGCGAGGAAGACAAGTTGTTTACAGATAAGCTTTACACCAATTCCAAAATCCAAAGTTTGGTACAAAATAAGCCTTTTCAGGAAAGCTTAAAGAAGGAAGGTTTTGAAAAAGCCATTGACGATGATCTTTTTAGGAAAATTTACAAAGAATTTTCTAAAGAAGCAAGCTACATCCAATTTATTGCAAAACAAGAAACCACTGATGAAGACATTGTGGAAATCTTACTCGAATTGTATAGAGCCTGTAGACGTAATGAGCTGTTTAATGAAATAATGGATGACCTGTTTTCCAGTTGGGCAGATGACAAATCCCTAGTGATAGGTTCAGTTAAGAAAACAATTAAAGCTTTGCCTGTAGAAGGTAAGTTTTTTAATGAATTTCTACCTGATGACGAAACTGTAGAAGAAGTGGGAACCACTTTATTAAAGAAAATCCATCATGAAAATGGGGACTTAGAAAAATTGATCGAACCCCTTCTTGAGAATTGGGATTCAGAAAGAGTGGCTGTAATCGATATGATATTGATAAAAATGGGTGTCATTGAAATGAAATACCTTAAAACCATTCCTACTAAAGTGACCATTGATGAATATGTGGAGTTGTCCAAAATGTACAGCACCGATAAGTCCAAAGAATTTGTAAACGGAGTCCTCGATAAAATATTAAAAATACTTCAGGAACAAGGTATGATCGTTAAAGAAGGAAGGGGACTTCTTGAATCTTAGATCTAAGTGCATTTGACGAAGTAAAATATGAATTTAAAGCGAATCGTAATATTGGATTTTGGTTCCCAACTGACACAGTTGATCGCCAGAAGGGTGAGAGAACTCAATTATTTTTGTGAGGTTTTGCCTTATCATAAATCGGGAGAACTAACCACTGATAATTGTTCTGCAGTTATTTTATCCGGTAGCCCTGCTTCTGTTAGAACTGAATCTCACCCTCATGTAAATGTCGAATTCTTAATGGATCTATTTCCAATATTGGGAATATGCTACGGTGCTCAATTGACAGCTTCCCAAACAGGTGGATTCGTAGAAAACTCTGGGCACAGAGAATATGGATTTGCCAGTCTGGTTCAATTGGAAGCTGATCCCATCTTTGATCTTATTCCAAATAATTCACAAGTTTGGATGTCTCACAGTGACACCATACAAGAGATTGGACCTGATTATAAATTAATTGGTTCCACCAATACAATCAAAGTAGCGGCTTTTAAAAATATCAAAATAAATCACCCTTGTTATTTTGTACAGTTTCATCCGGAAGTAGTTCACAGTGAATACGGCACTCAATTTTTGAAGAACTTTTTAACGAAATTGGCAGGATTACAGGCCAATTGGACACAGGAGTCTTTCATTCAGAGTACAGAAGAATCCATTAAAACTTTGGTTGGTGATGAACATGTTTTATTGGCATTGTCCGGAGGTGTAGATTCTTCGGTTGCCGCACTGTTAATGCACAGGGCCATTGGATCCAATCTACATTGTTTTTTTATTGACAACGGTCTTCTCAGACAGGATGAATATGAAAATGTATTAGAGAATTATAAAGAGATGGGTTTAAGCATTCGAGGAATCGATGCTAAAGATAAATTTTACAATGCTTTGTTAGGCTTAGAAGATCCTGAGCAAAAAAGAAAAGCCATAGGCAAAGCTTTTATTGATGTGTTTGAAGAAGCTGCAGAATCTTTTCCACAAGTGAAGTGGTTGTGTCAGGGCACTATATATCCTGATGTCATCGAATCAGTTTCGGTGACAGGACCCTCTGTGACCATCAAATCACATCACAATGTAGGCGGACTTCCTGATAAACTGAATTTAAAAATTATTGAACCTCTCAGGATGTTATTTAAAGATGAGGTCCGAAGAGTGGGTAAAAGTTTAGGTTTAAAAGAGCTCATTCTGAATCGCCATCCATTTCCAGGGCCGGGATTGGACATACGCATCATTGGTGAAGTGACTTCTGAAAAAGTACATTTGCTGCAAAAGGCAGATAAAATATTTATTGATATTTTGAAAGAGCATCAGCTTTATCATGAGATTTGGCAAGCTGGTTGTATTTTATTACCAGTCAAATCAGTTGGCGTGATGGGAGATGAAAGAACTTATGAAAAAGTGGTAGCTTTGAGGGCTGTTGGTTCTTCCGATGGAATGACCGCAGAATGGAGTAGAATTCCACATGAAGTTCTTGCCAAAATATCCAATGAAATTATCAACAAAGTTAAAGGAATAAACAGGGTAGTCTATGATATCAGCAGCAAACCTCCGGCCACCATTGAGTGGGAATAAAGACAATCATATTTTTTGTTGGTTGGCTTGCATTGCCCTTTTTGGGATGTCATGTTCAACATCAAAAAAAACAGTAAGATCAGAATCCATTCCTGAAAAGAAATCTGCTGAAGCTAAAAAAGTCAATCCACCCATAAAGGTAGATACAGTCATTTGGAAAGAAAAGAAATTAGAACCACCCGCGACCATTGAGAATGATAAAATTACAACAAAACCCAACCCTACACAAAAGAAAAAAATAACTGCAAGCAAAGTAATCAAAGCCTCTGACGCATATCAGATATTGCTTTTATTACCATTGAATGCGACAGAGAATGATACCAATACTACGAAAATAAACCCCAATTTTTTAAGATATATTCATTTTTATGCGGGGATGGAAATGGCTTCTTTAGAAAACAATGGTGCTCTCAATAAACCTATATCTTTAAAAGTCCATGGAGTTTCAGATTCTGAAGATTTGCAAAATGTTCTTGAGAAGTATAAAAATAATTTACCCCATTTAATCATTGGCCCTCAAAAAGTAGATTTGATTAAAGAGGCTGCCAATTGGTCAAAAGAAAACCAAACAACACTCATCAGTCCATGGGTCAGTGGAAGTTATTTGGTGGAGTCCAATCCGTTTTATATACAGGTTAAGCCGAACTTAACCAATCAATACAGATTTATGAATGAACATGCCCGTAAAGCATTTGCAGCGGCCAACATCATCTTAATACTAAAGGATGATGATGAAGGAAAAGAACAGTTTTTTAATGATACAAGTCTCTATCCTAGAAAAATTCAAGTTAGAAAATTTAAGGAATCAGATTTAGTAAGTTCCAATGAATTGCTCGTTCAAAACATTCTTGTGGAACATGGTTCAACGGTTTTTATCTTACCTATGGGGTCAAATAAGGATGAAGAATTTGTGTATCATTTCTTAAGAAGGGTTTCCGCTGAACGCGACAATAAAGATGTAGTGGTCTATGGAATGTCAAAATGGTTGGAAATGAAAAGTGATGTTTTTGATTTATTGCATGCACAAAAAGTAAGAATGAGTGCAGGTAATTTTTCAGATGGAGATAGTAACGACTTAAAAAATTTCAAAAGAAGATACTTTGATCGATATCGTGAATTTCCGACCGAAGATGTATTAGAAGGTTATGATTTGATGAATTTTTGTCTTAAATCTTTGAATCGTTTTGGAACGGATTTTCATTTAGATCCACAACAGAAATTGAATGAAAAATATTTACAAACTGATTTTGATTTAATACCCATGTATCGAGATCCCAAAAACAATTCTTTGGATCCAGATTATTACGAAAACAGTTATATAAGGATGATCGAACTCAAAAACAACCGATTGAAAGTAGTTGAGTAATGAAAGATTTTAGAAATATTTCAAACTAATAGAAGGATCGATTTGAAGTAATACCTCGTGAATCAATTTTATCACATTTTCTATGTCATCTTTATGTGCAGATTCGACAGTGGTGTGCATATACTTAAGGGGTAAAGAAATAAGTGCCGATGGTACACCTCCATTGGAATATGCAAATGCGTCTGTATCTGTACCGGTGGTGCGAGAGGATGCCGCTCTTTGAAAGGGAATTTCTTTTTCTTGAGCAGTTTTGATAATTAAATCTTGTAATTTATTGTGTACTGCTGGTGCATAACATAAGACCGGACCTGAACCACATTTTACACTTCCCTGCTCTTTTGTCTTGATCATCGGTGTGTGGGTATCATGGGTCACATCAGTAACGATGGCGATGTTTGGCTTGATGGTTTGGGTAATCATCTCAGCGCCACGTAGGCCAATTTCTTCTTGCACAGAATTGACAATGTATAAACTGTAAGGCAACTGAGATTTGTTCTCATGAATCAAGCGGGCAACTTCGGCAATGCAAAATCCACCCATGCGATTGTCTAACGCACGACCTACATAATAGGTGTCATTTAATTTGGTGAGACCATCTTCATAAGTGATGACACAGCCGACATGGATGCCCATTTTTTCTACTTCTTCCTTGTCTTTGGCTCCGACATCAATAAAAATATTTTCGATCGTAGCGGTTAGATTAGTGTCATTGCCTTTTCGCAAATGAATGGCAGGCCAGCCAAATATTCCTTTTACGATACCTTTTGAAGTGTGAATTGCAACTCTCTTGGAGGGTGCGATGGATTGGTCTGTGCCACCATTTCTGATGACATAAATATATCCATCGTCTGTGATATAATTTACCATCCAGGATATTTCGTCAGAATGTCCTTCTATAACTACTTTAAAATCCTTTCCTGGATTAATAACTCCATATAAGGTGCCGTAATGGTCTAAATGCCATTCACCGATATAGGGTTTGATATATTCCAACCATATCTTCTGCCCTTCTGATTCATGACCGGTAGGGGAGGCATTGTTTAAATATTTGAATAAGAATTCTTCTGATTTGTTGTTGATAATCGACATATATGTACTAGATGTTTAATTATGGTTTAAGAATGAATCTGACCATAATTTCGGATTTAGGTTCCAGGATTTAAGATTTTCGTACTCCTCGGGATGGATATAATTACCCTGCAAAGCGCGTACCAAAAGTGTTTCAAAGTTGGTCAAAGTGTTTAATTTGATCTTATTTTGAGCAAATTTATCCGTAGCACTTGGAAAACCGTATTGAAAAAGGGCTAAGACACCCATAATTTTAGAGTTTTCAGATTGTAAAGCAGATACTGCTTCCAAAGAACTTCCTCCGGTTGAAATAAGGTCTTCAATCACCAATACTTCTGGATTTTCAGGTAACTTGCCCTCGATCATATTTTTTAATCCATGTTCTTTTGGCTTTGCCCTAACATAGACAAAAGGTAAGTCCAGATGATCTGCCACCATTGCTCCCCAAGGTATGCCTGCGGTGGCCACCCCAGCGATACAATTGGTACCTTCAAATGAAAGTGCTTCTCTACATAGCCCCTTTACAACCACATTTCTCACGTCCGGATAGGACAAGATCAATCGATTATCACAATAGATAGGAGACCTTAATCCCGAAGCCCACGTAAAAGGCTCCTTCGTATTTAATTTTATTGCGTTTATTTGCAGTAATCTATTAGCAATATTTCCAGCTAAATTCATAATATACCATGTCTAAAGCGGACCAAAAGTACGAAATTTATATAAATAAAAGACTACTGATTCTCATCACAGAAGCCTTTTTATCAGATTATCAGACAGATAGATCTTATTTAATCATGCCTTATTTAGGAGTCAAAAAAAATCTTTTCCAATATATGGACATCTTGGAAAAATCCAATCGATTTGAAGCAGTGGTCCTTTACACTCCGGATTTGGGTCAATTGATGGAAGATCTTTTATCTTTGGTGACCGTACTTCCTGCAGGAGGAGGGATCATTAGAAATGATGAAGGCAAACTTTTAATGATTTTTAGAAGAGGCCTATGGGATTTGCCAAAGGGAAAGCTAGAAATTGGAGAAACCATAAAACAAGCTGCAATTAGAGAATGTCAGGAGGAAACTGGCTTAATTGAATTGGCGCTCATTAAAAAATTCAAAACCAGTTATCACTTATACCGAGACAAAAATTACGCACGCTGTATAAAGAAAACAAAATGGTATCTTATGGATTATCAAGGTGTGGATGCTCCAGTACCACAATTGGCAGAATCCATAGAAGGTATTGGTTGGTTTAGCATTAAAGATGCTCTTAACTTAAGTCCCATCCATCTTAGTATAAAAAATTTGTTGGTTAAATACAAATCCAAATTGGATGCTGCTTAGTTGGTTTTATTTTTTGATTTATAAAGAATTTATATGAATCTTCTTCCCTTTGAAAAATACCAGGCTACAGGCAATGATTTTATAATTTTAGATTGTATGGAAGCCAATTTGATCAATTATCATGACACTAGCCTGATTCAAAAAATGTGTGACCGTAGATTTGGAATTGGAGCAGATGGCCTTATAGCACTCTTGCCTATAGATGATTATGATTTTAAAATGCTTTACTACAATTCAGATGGGAACCCATCTACATTTTGTGGCAATGGGAGCCGATGTGCGGTTTCCTATATTTTAGATAAAATCCAAAAACATTCTGTAAGATTTAAAGCTTCTGATGGACCACATAAAGCAATCCGAAAAAATGGTCTGATTTCAGTCCACATGAAAGACATCCAAAATTATAAAGAAACGGATCAGGGCTTTTTTGTACAAACAGGTTCACCTCATTTAATAGTGGAAGAAGAAAACATTGAACAATTAAATGTAGCTGTAGTTGGGCGAAAAATCCGTGAGGAATTTTCTGAAGAAGGAGCCAATGTTAATTTTATAAAATATAATAACGACGTGATCAATATCCGAACGTACGAACGAGGTGTGGAAGATGAAACACTTTCGTGTGGAACTGGTATCACCGCAGCGGCATATTATGTGGCCATTAAAGAGAAAAAGGAAGGTTTTCCGGAATTCCTTGTTAAGTCAAGAGGTGGAAATTTAACAGTCAATATGAAATTAACAAAGTCAATTGCCACTGAAGTTCACCTCATTGGACCAGCAGTGCGTGTTTATTCAGGATTTTATGAATTACCTAAGCAAAGCTAAAGAAAACGGATTAAAAAATCTCTACTCCTGCAAAATGAAAAGAAGCTTCAATAGCTGCATTTTCATCAGAGTCTGAACCATGCACTGCATTTTCACCTACATTTTTAGCATATAAGGCCCTGATAGTACCTGGTTCTGCATTCGCAGGATTGGTAGCTCCAATTAATTTTCGAAGCTCTTCAACTGCATTTTCTTTTTCTAAAATTGCCGCGACTATTGGTCCTCTCGACATAAAATCAACCAACTCTTGGTAAAAAGGCCTCTCTTGGTGTACGGCATAAAATTCACCAGCTTTTTGTTTGGATAAGCGAGTAAATTTCATAGCAACAATCTTAAATCCCGAATCTGTGATTTGTTTTAGGATATTGCCAATATGACCTGCTTCAACAGCGTCAGGTTTAATCATTGTAAAAGTTCTATGGCTGGCCATGGTATATTTTTTAATTTGAAGCTGCAAAACTACAGGCAATTTATGGTTTAAAGCGTTGTTTAACATTCCGTTCAAGATTCTTTCGGGATATTATTCTCATTTTTGCCCCATGATCTTGGATCAGAATGAGTTAAGTGTATTTTCAAAATTAATCAGTTTTCCAAAGGACATTGTGATTGTGTCTCATCGGAATCCGGACGGTGATGCCATTGGTTCCTCTTTGGCTATATCAGCCTATCTTCAAAGTTTATCTCACCGTACACATGTTATTTTTCCTAGTGAATATCCGGAAGTTTTTGAATGGATGCCCGGGGCCAAAGACATTGTCGTTTATGATTTACAAGCTCAGCTAACTGAAGATCTGATCAAAAATACTGAATTGATCATTTGCCTTGATTTTAATTCTCTCGAAAGGATTGATAAAATGGGTCTTATGGTCGCGGCTTCGACTGCTCAAAAAATGATGATTGACCATCATTTGGATCCTGAGCCTTTTACAGATATTCAAATATCAGTTATAGAATCAAGCTCTACAGCTGAAATTATTTATGAAATTTTAAAATCGCTTTCTCCAAATTCTGTTAAAAATCCAATTATTTTGGATTGCCTATACACTGGAATCGTGACAGATACAGGTTCTTTTCACCACGCGACCAGTGAGAATCTTTTTAGAATCATGGCTGAAATGAAGGAAGCCGGATTAAATGATACTTTAATTCAGGAATTGGTCCACAACAGCCTTCCGGACAAATATTTAAAACTACTTGGCCATTGCCTTTACAATAGAATGGAACTAATTTCTGAATGGAATTTGGGCATTATCCATCTAACCAGAGAAGATTATCGACTTTTTGACATTAGAAGAGGAGATACAGAAGGGATCATTAATTATTTGATGATGCTAAAATCTGTGCGAGTCGGAATCCTCATCATGAATCAACCAAGCATCGTTAAATTAAGCATGAGGTCAAAAGGTAGTTTTTCAGTGCAAGCCATTTGTAAGGAGCATTTTAATGGTGGCGGACATCGCAATGCATCCGGTGGTTACTGGAAAAAATCTTTGGATGAAGCCATTCTCAAAATTAAGGAAGTGTTTCCCAAGTATATAGCTCCCGTCGAAATTGAAAATTAATTAAATCAATCATAATGAAATCAAACTTTTTTCTCTTATTGTGTATGATGGCATTCTTTGTGAGCTCTTGTGGCAAAAAAGGTGGCCAAACTATATCAGGGCATGCGTACGAATACATCGAAGATGTAGAAGGAACCAATGCTGTGGAAGGTGATTATGTCTATTTTTTATTTTCAGTGAAAGTAAAAGATTCAGTCGTTTTTAATTCCATCACTCAAAATCCACCGTTCATTCGTTTTAAATTACCTAAAAGTGAAAAACCAGCGGACAAAACCAATTCACAACCTGTCTTAGAGGTTTTGTATTTTATGTCTAAAGGTGATTCTGCGGTCGTTTATATGGAAACAGACAGTGTCGTTCGTGCACAAATCGGTATCGAAGATGCTGATAGATTAGCCTATCACGTGAGGTTGATTGATATCAAGGATGAAGCTTCTTACCAGGCTGACATGAAAGAAGAGCAAAAAATTTTGGATGAAAAATTTGAGCTAAATAAACAGAGAGTTCCTGAGATCGAAGCGATGATAAAATCCACATTAGAAGATTATAAATCAGGTAAAAACAAAGACCAATTAATTACCACCGCAAGTGGATTGAAATACATTGTCCACACTACAGGTACAGGTGCAAAAGCTGAATCAGGAAAATCTGTTGCAGTTAATTATTACGGTTGCTTAATGGATGGAACACATTTTGACGATTCCTGGTCAAGACCTCAGGAGTTTAGTTTTATTTTGGGCAATGGACAAGTCATTCCAGGTTGGGATGAAGGAGTAGCCCTACTCAATGAAGGAACCAAAGCGACTTTCTTTATTCCTTATGCACTGGCTTATGGTGATGCAGGAAGACCTCCGGTGATCCCTGAGAAATCAGACCTTGTTTTCTATATTGAGCTAAACAAAGTAAATTAATTATACTTTTTATTTACCTGTTAAAATCACCATTCAATGACATTGGATCAGTTGAAAGAGCTTAAAGCGCGGCTCGGTGAGTTGAGGAGGTTTCTTTGACATCGATCAGAAGCTTTTAGAACTCGAAGAAAAAGAACAATTGACGCTGGATCCGGACTTTTGGTCCAACGGCCATAAAGCAGAAGGGATCATGAAGGAAATTAAATCCCACAAAAGATGGGTGTCTTCCTTTATGAAAACTCAATCTGCGGTGGATGATCTGGATGTCCTTGTTGAATTTTTTATCGGCCGGGGAAACCACGGAAGAAGAAGTAAATCAAAAATACAGTGAATGTCTTCAACTGGTTGAAGACCTGGAATTTTATTCTACCCTCAATAAACCTGAAGATGAACTCAGTTGTCTGGTTGAAATTAATTCCGGGGCAGGTGGAACTGAAGCCTGCGACTGGTCCGCCATGTTGATGCGGATGTATCAAATGTGGGCTGACAGAGAAGGATACAAAGTATCTATTGTCAATCAGCAAGATGGTGAGGTAGCAGGAATTAAAACCGCCGAACTAGAAATCCAGGGTGACTATGTTTATGGAATGCTCAAAGGAGAAAATGGAGTACATCGATTGGTGCGCGTTAGTCCGTTTAATGCGCAGGGAAAAAGAATGACTTCATTTTCTTCTGTCTTTGTTCATCCCTTGGTAGATGACCGCATTGAGGTAAATATAAATCCTGCAGACTTGGAATGGGACACCTTTCGTTCCAGTGGAGCAGGAGGGCAACACGTCAACAAAACTGAATCTGCGGTGCGTGTTAGGCATTTACCCAGTGGACTTGTGGTAGAATGCCAACAAGAGAGATCACAGCATCAGAACAGAGACAAAGCTTTACAAATGCTCAAATCCAGATTGTACGAAAGGGAATTGCAGAGACAGTTTGAAGAAAAGGAAAAATTGGAATCCACCAAAATGAAAAATGAATGGGGTTCTCAAATTAGATCTTACGTCCTGGATGACAGACGTGTAAAAGACCACAGAACCGGTTATCAAACAGGTAATACTGATGCAGTGCTCAACGGCCAGCTCAATGAATTTTTAAAGGCTTTTTTAATGCATAAGACGGTGGGATTACCTGAGGATGACGGGGTTTAATTTTAATCGTTTTAAAATTGGAATATTTTTTACACTTATTTATCGTCGTGTGTACCAATGATTCATTCTGAGTAATAATGGCCATATATACTTGTCTGCCCAGCGCTGACGCTCTTCAGTAGAAGCGACTGGACGGCGAGGACGTCTTTGGAAAGGTTCGACATAAACTTCTTTTGAAAAAAATCTATACATGTCAGTTCCAATGTCTTCGGCTCGAATGGTGTCACCTTGTGCTAGATAAGCATCTGCTTTAGTGATCAATTGAATAATTTCCTCTTCGGTGATTTGTCGAAAAATTTCTTCTGGATGGCAGATACGGTCCCAATTTGGATGCGGTGGATCTGTGATTAGTTGAATAAAATATGGAAAACCAAGTCTTCCGAGACGAATCATTAAATGACTTGCTTCACTTCGTTTATTTATAGAGATCAATTGTGGGGTATCCAACCGGCCAAACTCCATGAGTGTGTCGATAAAACGTGCCACCACATCTTGCTCAGTGCTGTCAGGAATAAATGCACCATAAGCGCACATATCTCCCAGAATCTGACAGACCTTGTGGAGATGAACTTGTGTAGTATTGTGTTTGAATCCGTAAACTTTATTTGTATCACCCGGATAAGTCGCAAAGAAGGATAAGGTGTCCAATAATTGAATCAGCTCTGTATTGGTAAAAGTATCAAATCGCATGCCGTCGTCTGTACTTGACCCACGGTACATATATAACTTATTTTCTGGCTCCCATAAGGTTGTATCTGCAGCTACCAAATATTCTTTTTTCTCTTCGGCACTCAATGAATCAAAAATGATCACTTTAATATTTGCATTTGCAGCAAATTGCATATTCTCATCAGATTTAAATTGTTCAAGTATATCCATGACCTCGGGAGCAGCACCACCTTCATATCCCAATTGGATCAGGCTGTCCACCAGGTAGGCATTATTTTGAATGATCTTTTTTCTTTCGACTTCTGAAGAGTCAACCACCGGAAAATAAGTATCAGGTTGGTAAAGGGGCTGAATTCTGGTCTTTTGAATATAATCTATGTCCCTATTAATATCCCAAGGTTTAGGGTTTAAAGAGTTGAATCTTTCCACCTCCAATTGTATAACTGAATCACCTGGCCTAGGAGGGTCAGTTTGCGATAAAGCATAAATAAATCTTATGTGGATATTTGAATCTAATAAGATTGTATTTTTATATTCCTGCCATAGACTGATTGTGTTTAAAGGTTTTGATAAGTCAGGTTGTCTATAATCGTTAAGAAAAAATCTTAATTCAATAGAATCTAAATAAGAAATATATGAGTTTAATTGATTCATATTAAAATCCCTAATAAAGTTTTTCCACAAGGATACAGATTGGTCTTTAACATAGGCCTTGAAAAGGTTAAATGAATCCATTCCAATAAATTTAAAATATCGCTTATAAGTGTTATATTTACTTTTGAAAGGCATGGATCCATGTGTTCCATGAAAGGTTAGAATAACCCGAGGATCTTTGTGATTATTAATAAAGTCCCAATTAGTTTCAATATAATTGATCAGCTGACTATCCTGAGTAAAAAATAATTTTTCTAATTTGGTCGATGCTTTATACCAAGCTTCATCAAGCTCATGTTTATTATTATATAGCATATAATTTCCCTTTACTTTGAGCTGTTCTATAATATCTATGATAGAGTCTCTTTGATTACCCTGACAGAATAAAAAATTTGTAAAATTAAATAGAACTAAAGTAATATAAATGTATCTTTTCATAATTTATTATTTTGTTTTTACCTTGAATAATATTTTGATGGTCATAAAACCAATCATATTTGTGTATATTAAAATTATCCATCAAGGTTTTTTCTTCGGAATTCATTCCATCCCATTCTTCAAAACGAATTCCTTCACTTGCAAGATTTTGACCTTTTAACCAATTGATAATATGATAACGTTTTGATTTAAATTTTTAGTTGGCTAAATAATACATTTTTAAATATAATTCTTCCAACCTTCCGCTTGAAATGTAATTGTAAGAATTAGATCTTTTTAAGCATCTCTTCCGCAGTAAGATGGTAAGAATGCTCATTGTAAAGACTGCTGTGCAAAGATTGGTAGCCTTCCAGTATTTTGTTTTTATGTTCTGGTTCCATCAATTTTTCCAATTCCAATCTTAGGTTATTGGCATTCATGCTGTCCTGAATTAACTCGGTGACCAATGGACGATCCAAAATCAAATTGACCAGTGAAATGTATTTGATTTTAATGAGATTTTTAGCAATCATATAAGACAATGGATTGCCTTTATAACATACAATCTGCGGTACTCCAAACAATCCTGTTTCTAAGGTTGCCGTACCAGAAGTGACGAGGGCAAAATCTGCTATCGATAAGATCTGATAAGTTGAATCGTAATAAATTTCTACTTGGCTTGGACGTTCTCCAAGAATGCTCTGATATAAATCCTGATGTTGCTGCATACCTGCCAACATAATTTTTACATCTTTCAGATCTTTGATCGATTCTAAAAATACCGGGAGCATGGTTTTAATTTCTTGTACTCTGCTACCGGGCAATAAGGCTATAATGGCTTGATGGGCAGTTTGTTTGTATTCTTTAAAAAAAGAATTTGTTTCAAATTTTTTAATGCTATTGGCCAATGGATGTCCGTAATAACTTGCGTTAACACCTCTTTCTTCAAAATAATTTTCTTCAAAAGGGAGGATGACAAACAATTTGTCCACATATTTTTTGATGATTTCAATTCGCTTTTCTTTCCAGGCCCAAATTTGTGGAGCGATGTAATAAAACACTTTGTAGCCTTTTAGATGGGCCCATTTAGCCATGCGCAAATTAAATCCGGGATAATCCAATAAGATGACCGCATCCGGTTCAAATGTTTGAATACTTTCTTTAGTGATCTTAAACAAACGGAGGATGTAAGGCAAATTTTTAATGACTTCCACGAAACCCATAAAACTGGCTTTGCTGTAATGCACATCCAGTTGATGGCCTTCTTTTGCCATTAAATCTCCTCCCCATCCGCGTGTTTCGATCTCAGGATTTAGATTCTTTAGTGCGTGAAGCAACTGACTTCCATGTAAATCGCCGGATGCTTCCGCCGCAATGATATAAAGTTTTAATTTCAAGACAAACCCAATAATTCATAACCAAACAAATAAAACCAAATTCCGGAGTAAATTAAAGTAGGAAAAACCATACCTCGCATGGCATCATCCCAATGTTTTTTATAAAATATTTGCATGGGGATGACATTGCACAGCAATGCAATCAAAGCCAAGGTACGTGTTCTTAATCCGTAGACTAAACCATTCTCTGCGCCCATGTCGCTGTTTGCAAGGGCATCTGATATGCTCAATAATAGGGCATACAACACAAAAGGCACAATGGTTCCAACCAAAACACCAATCCATAGTTTGTCGTAAGCATGTTTAATTCCCAATCGGTTCATGTTGGTTTATTTGAAGATGTGAATTTTGTGAAATGGCATGGTGCACGGTCAAATCATGTCCTGAAGGTACAATGCTGATGTAACCGTTTTCCAAAGCCCACAAGTCGGTGTCATCTCCCGGATCGTCACAATAAAATTCACCAGTCAACCAGTAATAGGTTTCATTTCTAGGATCTTTGCCCTCTTTAAATTCTTCGACCCAATGGCCTTTTGCCTGACGGCAAACCATTAATCCCTTAATTTCATCTCTTTTTAATTTGGGTATATTGACATTCAAGAGATTACAAGATTTAATTCCATTCTGAAGAACAGATTCAATCAATTGATCCAAAAAAGGTTCCGCTTGCCAAAAATCTGCATCAAACGAATAATCTAACAGAGAAAATCCTATGCTCGGTACATGTTCCAAACTAGCCTCCATCGCTGCTGACATGGTCCCTGAATAAATGATGTTAATCGATGCATTGGATCCATGATTGATACCAGACAAACAAAGGTCGAGGGTCCTCTCTTTGAGCAAGACATTTTTGGCCAATTTAACACAATCTACAGGAGTTCCGCTGCATTCATATGATTCTACTCCTTCAAAATGATTTAATTTATGGAGTCGCAAAGGCTGATTCATAGTGATGGCATGCCCCATACCAGATTGAGGAGTATTGGGCGCGACGACCACCACTTCTCCATGTTTTTTTGCAATATTGACCAAAGCTTTTAATCCAGGTGCAAAAATGCCGTCATCGTTGGTTACTAAAATTAATTTTCTATCCATGGTTCTTCTTAAAATCGGATCTCAAAGATAGTATCTGTTTTGTACTTTTACGGATTCATCTCGGAATTGTACTATGGAATTTAATAAACTCTTAAAAGACTGGCAGGCGGGGAAAATGGGCCATGCATATTTGTTAGCAGGGGAGGAACCCTTTTTTATTGAAAAATTATTGGATCTTGCAGAAAGTAAGACGATACCTGAGTCAGAGCGTGATTTTAATCAATTGGTCTTGTATGGCAAAGACGTTAATGCCAAATATGTCGTTGAAACCTGTCGCCAATATCCTTTATGGGTGCTAGAAAATTAGTCATTGTTAAAGAGGCTCAAGACATCAAGGACTGGGAGATATTAGACCATTACCTAAAAAATCCGGTGCCCACCAGCATCTTAATTTTGGCATTTAAAAACAAAAAACCGGATGGACGATCCGCATGGGTGAAGACCATGAAAGACAAGCACGTTTATTTTGAGTCAAAACCATTGTATGACCATCAGCTTCCAGCCTTTATTTCTGAACTTGCCACAGAATCAGGCCTAAAGTTTGATCCTGAAGCCGTCGCACTCATGGCTGAATTTGTAGGTAATGATTTATCCCATTTGCAAAATGAGATGGATAAAATTAAAATTAATTTTGACAAATCCGTCAGCATCACCAAAGAAATCATATCAGAACTGATTGGGGTGAGCAAGGAATACAATGTTTTTGAACTTTGTAAAGCATTTTCCAAAAAAGACAGATATAAAACGACTCACATTGCTCAAAACTTGGGTCTCCATATTAAATCCAATCCTTTGGTATTAAGCATAGGCTCCATGTACAATCATTTTAATAAAATTTGGGCCACTAAAATTTATTCCAATAAATCAGATCAGGAACTGATGTCCATGCTTAAAATTCCATTTATTGGTTTTGTGAAAGAGTTTAGAGAAGCATCCAATTATTACAATTCCAACGAGCTTGAAAAAATATTCCACTTACTAAAAGTTTATGATTTAAAATCCAAGGGACTTGATTCCGGAAATACAAATCAGGAAAATTTGTTATTGGAATTGGTCATTTCTATTCATCAAAACTAAGCATCATCACACCAATGAAAAACCATTTTATTATTTTTTTTACTTTAGTTCTTCTTCTTTCTTGTCAAAAAAAGGCAGTCTATAATTTGGAAACGAATGTGGGCTCCTTCGAAAATTACATCAGTGGTATTCAAGCGGGCCATATTTTACAAGAAGAAGGAGTTAAAATATTTTTTAGCCAGAGTCCAATTCCTGTTGAAAAAATTGGTGAAGAACTCAATCCTGATCTAATTAGCATTAGCCCCACGATCAAGGGGAAGTGGATTTGGGAAAATGCATATACCATTGGTTTTAAATCTGATCTGAGTGAAATGCAGAATCCACAGACGGTCTATAAAGTTAAATTGAAGATGAACCAATTATTTAATGAGATCCCCGATTCCTTAAATACTTTAGAATTTGATTTTAGATTTTTACCTGTGCAAAGTCAAGTAAACTGGAAATTTTAAAATCGGATCCTACCAATCCTAATTTCATGTACATAGAGGCCTTTGTAAAATTTTCAGACTTTGTAGATTCCACGACCCGTATTAATTATTTACAAATAGACGAACCCAATAAACACCAAATTAAATTTGAAGTAGAACAAAATCTGGATGGTTATTGGAAGTATAAATTTTACAATATTGAAAGGACCCAAGTTGAACAAAAACTTTCATTTAGTTGGGATACTGATTTTAGTGATCAACAGAAAATGGAATCGCATTCTATTAAAATCCCTTCCATTTCAGACTTTGTAATCACTGGAGTAGAAACAGAAGAAATGGATGAGCGATTGGTACAAATCTATTTTTCAGACCCCTTGGATCAGTTACAAGATTTTAAATCTTTTGTAAAACTAAAACCTGCCCAAGCTTTATCAGACATTAGATCTGACCAAGATGTACTTTATCTTAGAATAAGCAATGTCGAGGAAGATGCAGCTATTGCAGTGACCATATTACCAGGAATTAAAAGTTCAAATGGAAAAGTTTCAAAATCGGAATTTCAGTATGATGTGCTTGGTAAAAAGCAAAAGCCGAAAGTAAGAATTCTCTCTAGCGGCAATATCTTACCCTTCTCAGATCAATTGGTTTTACCATTCGAAGCCATCAATCTTAAAAAAGTCGACATCGAAATATTTAAAATCTTTTCAAACAACGTCCTATTTAACCTTCACATGGACTACGGCAATGATTCTTACAATATGGTTAAAATGGGAAGAATTGTTCACCAACAAACAATTGAGTTAGATGCCAAGCAATCAGGAGACAATAAACGTGTTTGGAGAACCTACGGGCTTGAGCTTTCTAAAATGATTTCACCAGAACCAGGAGCATTGTATGATGTGAGAATTAGTTTTAGACCTGAATATTCTGATTATGATTGTGCAAAGCCATTGACTAATTTAAAGTCTTCAGAATACGGCGACTTAAGTGGTAATTCCAAATACACTTCGTTCTGGAACCAGTGGGGATATTATGAATATGGAGATGAAGATGGTTCACCGTGTTTTGAGGCAGAAGATCCATGTTGTCCATATTATTACTCTTCTAGAAAATTTGCCAGAAGATTGATCATGGCATCCAACATTGGATTAATCGTAAAGAAATCACCTGAATTTGATGCGCATTATATTTTTGTAAGGGATCTGATGACCGGGAAGGAAATATCAGGTGCAGAAATCAAATTATACGATGGCCAACTACAATGTGTGTATACTGGAAAATCTGATGGCTCCGGTAAATTAGTTCACCGCAGTCTTTCGGAAATTGGAATTGTGATGGCAAAGTATAAGGAACATTATGCGTATTTAAAATTAGACCAAGGACGCAATTTGCCGCTGAGCGAATTTGATGTCAACGGTGTAAGTTCTCAGCAGGGACTGAAAATTTTTAATTATGCTGAGAGAGGAATTTGGCGACCAGGCGACACCATTCTTTTTGGCACGATACTTTATCAAGCAGATCAAACAATTCCATCACAATTACCATTGCAGGTTTTATTAAAAAATCCTAACGGGAAAACAGTCTTTCAGGAGGGAATTCATCAAAATCATTTTGGGCATTATTCTATAAAAATACCCACAAGACCTGATTTTATCACGGGTGATTATACCATCGAAGTTAAATCAGGCACAGTCGTTTCTACAAAGATTTTGAAAATCGAAACGGTTAAACCCAATCGATATAAAGTGGAATATAATGCAGACTTAATTTGGGAGCCATCTGAAGAGTGGCCGGTCATGATTGCTAAAGCCAGTTTTTTACACGGGGCACCTGCTTCTGGTAAGAAAATAACGGCGGATATGATCTATACTTCAGAGATGCCTGAATTCAAAGATTTTAAATCGTTTCAGTTTTTTGATCCTGAAAACGGAACACAAGCGGGAGTTGAAAAAGTAGCAGATTTGGATTTGGATGAAAAAGGCATGGCGAATTTTAAATATTCAATTGATCGTACGCAGTTCAGAAATGATTTAAATGTAGTTTTGGAAACTAAAATTATTGAGGAAGGAGAAGTTAGCACTGATTACTTTGAACACAAGGTTAAAATGCACAAGCATTATTTGGGTATTAAATTTGTGAGTGCGGAATTTGGAAATTATTTTCCTGTAGAGAAGCCAGTTCAAATGGAAGCCGCATTTGTCGATCACAATGGAAAAGCAATGCCCAATGAGAAGCTCAATATGGAAGTTTTTCTTGTGGATGGAAATTGGTGGTACGAAGTAAGGAACAATCATTATTTTGTTTCTGAAGATCAAAAAAAGAAACTGCTGAAATCCATGCAAATCACTACAGATTCAAAAGGATTGGCCAAGATGACCTTTACTCCTAAAGAATATGAGCGATATTATGTTCGGATTAGTTCAATAAAAACAAAACACTCTGCTGGGCTTAATTTTTATTCAGGCTGGGATTATGGTGACGATGATGAAAGTCGACAAAGCGAATATATCCAAGTGCTCAAATTAGAAACAGAAAAAGAAAAATATTTACCTGGAGAAAATGCAAAAATTTCTTTGCCGGGAGCACAGAAAGGAAATTATCTCATCAATATCATCAAGGACAATAAAATTCTAAAGACTGAAACCGTTCCAGCACAAAAATCAAAAACGGATTATAGCTTTGCGATCACAGAAGGTATGGAACCAAATGTTTACCTTGACATTAGTTTGATACAACCAATTGCAGGACAAAATTCTGATTTACCTATCCGAATGTTTGGAGTAGTTCCTGTTAAAATTGAAAATGTAAATCGCCGTTTGGAGCCAATCATACAAACAGCAGATGTTTATAAACCAGGACAGAAAGTCGAAATTGAGGTAAGCGAGAAAATGGGAAAAGAAATGGCTTACCAATTATTTTTGGTGGAGGATGGACTATTGGGATTGACCCGTTTTAAAACACCAGATCCATATGCCTGGTTCTTTCAAAAAGAAAGCATGAACTTATACACTTGGGACAATTACAGCCAGGTCATTGGAAGTGCAAATGGTATTTTTCAAGGAGTTTACAGTATTGGTGGAGATCAAGGGATTGATCCAACCCAATTGGCAAAAATGAAAAGATTTAAAGCCCTTGCTTTGACAACAGCTGTGGTAAGTTTGAAGTCAAAATCAAAAAATAAACACACTTTTGAATTACCAAATTACAATGGTTCTGTCCGAGTGATGTTGATTGCAAATCATGCCACAGCGTTTGGTTCTTCTGAAAAAACTGTTCCTGTTAAATCAGAACTCTTGTCCGATATCCTTTTTCCAAGAGTGATGGCCATCCATGATGAAATTTCTGTGCCAGTTAGTATAACAGTCACGGATGAAAAGATTAAAGAAGTTAAGGTGACGGTGAATCCTCCTCAGATATTAAAACTAGTAGGCCCAAATACCCAAAGTATTCGATTTGATAAGCCAGGTGAAAAGAAAGTTTTCTTTAAACTCTCAGGAAAGGGAATTATTGGACCAGCTGAATTAAGTATCAATGCCAGCTCGGGTAATTTCACGGCAAATAGTAAAGTTGAATTTTTTGTGGACAATCCAAATCCTATCACGCACCAGGTAAAAGATTTTTGGATTGAGCCTGGTCAGACTCAACAAGAAGTAATCAGTGCTTTTGGTAGCCAAGGGACTCGTCAGAATTCAATTTCTGTGAGCGTATTTGCTGGAAGGTCGGTAGAGGACATGCGTAAGGAACTCATCCATTACCCGCATGGTTGTGCTGAACAAACCAGTTCTGTAGCCTTCGGTCAACTCTATTTAGACCAAATAATTGAACTAGATGCACAATCAAAATCTGAAATAAGCAGAAATATTACTGCAGCAATTCAAAAACTATCTGGCTTTCAAAAAACCAACGGCGGATTTAGTTATTGGCAGCATGAGTCAGACCCTTCAGATTATGTAAGTTCTTATATTGGTCATTTTTTACTAGAAGCCAAACGTTTAGGATTTCAAGTACCTATGGATTTGATCAATAATTGGAAGGCTTATCAATTAAAAATTTCTCGTAATTATGAAATCAAAAAAACGGATTATGGTGCATATCTGGAATACAATCAAGCTTACCGCTTATATACCTTAGCTCTGGCATCAGCACCGGATTGGACAGGAATGAATCAAATGATGCAATTAAAAGAAAGGAGTGTGTCTAGTCAGTGGTTATTGGCTGGTGCGTATGCCCTTAGCGGAAAGAAAGAAATTGCAGAAGGATTGATTAAGAATTTATCAGATCAGATAAAACCTTATCATGAGTCTTATTATCATTATGGATCAGATATTAGAGATGAGGCTGTAATCGCAATGGTCTTAAATGATTTAAACAAAAAGTCTGAAGCAGGAAAATTAATTAATAAGGTTTTTAAAAAATTGAAATCAAATTATTTTATGTCTACGCAAGAGATGGCTTTTGTCTTGTTGAGTTGTGGAAAAATATATCAACGAACCAAAGGATCTGGAAATATGATCAAGTTTAATTATAAATGGAACGAAATGGATAAAACCATTCAGTCAGAGTATACCAATTATACATCAACTTTAACAGATGTCACTAAATCAAACTGGTTCTTTTCCAATCAGTCCCAGATACCGCTTTCTGTTCAAATTATACAATATGGAAAATCCGATGATCAAAAAATCGTCAACGAATCCAATGTCTTACAAATGACGGTCAATTATTTGGATGAATTTGGAAAATCCATAAACCTAAACCAAATTAATCAAGCAGATAAAATTATCGCAAATATTCAAATTAGCCACAATGGTTCTGCTGGATATCTTAGAAATCTGGCTTTGACTGCTGCATTTCCTTCCTGTTTTGAAATAAATAATCAAAGAATTGGTAATCTAAATCCTATTAATCCTAAAGTGAAGAATACCGATTTTAGAGATGACCGGGTTTATTATTATTTTGATCTGGGTATCCGCGAAAGTTTAAGTATAAAAATTCCATTGATTGCAAATTCAGTAGGCCAATTTATGGCGCCTGATTTTTTTGTAGAAGCAATGTACGAGCCTTCCATTTATGCAAGAGTCAACAAGGGAAGGGTTGGGGTACTAGCTGGCAAGTAAGATGACTTTTAGGTCACGCTTATTGCTTGTTTTTTTTGTTCTACTCATACTTTGGATATTTGCCATTGTACGTGCACATTATTTATTTGCTGATACAAGTTATTCACCGGTTTTAAAATCGAAAGATGGTCAAATATTATCTGCAAAAGTGGCGAAGGACGGACAATGGCGTTTTTTAATGGATAAAAAGTTTCCTGAAAAATTGAAATCTACCATTATTCATTATGAAGATAGGTACTTTTATTATCATCTAGGTTTAAATCCTATCTCACTTGTTAGGGCAATTTACCAAAATTTAAAAAACAGAAAAGTGATTTCCGGTGGAAGTACCATCACAATGCAACTGGCTAAAATTGGATTAAAAAACAAGCGCCGAAATATTTGGAATAAATTAAACGAATGTTTAATTGCATTTGGATTAGAGTGTATTTATAAAAAACATAAAATCCTTAGTTTATATTCAGCTCACATCCCATACGGGTCAAATATAGTGGGTGTTGAAGCTGCAATGTGGAGGTATTATGGAAAAAATAAATCAGACATAACCTGGTCTGAGGCTGCTCTTTTGGCCATTTTGCCCAATCAACCAAATATTATTTTACAAAAAAACAAAGTTGAATTAATCAAACAAAAAAGGAATCGTTTATTGTTAAATATGCTGAAAGCTGGAATCATAGACAGCCTTAATTATGAGATATCTTTGCTTGAAGAAATTCCAAATGCTATTTATAAATTTGATAAGTTGGCACCCCATGCTTTAGAAACTTTAATTCAGAAAAATCCGCTTCAATTAAATTTTAAATCATCCATAAGATACAATCTGCAAGAAAAAATTAATGAAATCGTTTTGTCTCAACATGAACATCTTCGTCAAAAAGACATTCACAATATTTCGGTTTTAGTGGTAGAAAATAGTACGGGGCAAGTTCAATCTTATATTGGAAACGTAAATCGATCAGATGTAAAAGTTCCACAGTCTGCAGTGGACATGATTAATGCTCCAAGAAGTTCCGGTTCCACATTAAAACCATTTCTTGTTGCGTCGATGTTGGATCAAGGACTTATTTCTCCAACCAGTCTAATTCCAGATATTCCTACACTTTTAGGAGGATTTCGTCCTGAAAATTTTAACAGAAGCTATGCTGGTGTTGTCTCGGTCAATGAATTAATCCATCGATCTTTAAATGTGCCTAGTGTTTGGCTTTTGCGTGATTATGGTGTTCATATTTTCTACAATGATCTTAAAAAATTGGGATTCAAGTCCCTTTTTAGAAATTGGGAGGATTACGGTTTATCATTGATATTAGGTGGTGCAGAAGTGACCATACACGATCTGTCTAGGGCTTACGCATATTTGGCCAATTGTTTGGAGTTTTATAGAAATAACAATGGAACCTATCTTCCATTTTCGAATTACAAGATATCTGTCTTGGATAGCTCTTTGATGGATGCCATCGTTCAACTTCAATCTCCGGAGATATATTCTGTGGGCTCGATTTGGCATATGTTTTCCACCATGCGCCAAACTGAAGAACCTGGAGAATACCAACAAATTGCTATTAAAACAGGTACTTCTTTTGGATATAAGGATGCCTGGTGTGTGGGTGTTACGCCAAAATACACCGTTTGCGTTTGGGTGGGAAATGCATCCGGCTTGTCAAGACCAGATTTAATTGGTATGCAAATGGCCTCACCTATGGTATATGACATCTATAAAATTTTGGCAAATTCAGGAGACTGGTGGTGCCCTTTTGACGATATGGATAAATTTGCTTTGTGCAAACAATCAGGTTATGCACCAGGTCCATACTGTGAAGCGTTCGATTCCACTTATCTTCCAAAGACTGCTACCAAATTGCCACAATGCTCCTACCATAAACAGGTATTTATATCCAAGGATCTTAAATTTCAAGTAAGTAAAGAATGTGCAGTTGATTTGATTTCTTCTACACATTTTGTTCTTCCACCTGTGATTGATTATTTTTATCGAAAAAAAAATCATTCATTTAAATCATTGCCTAATTGGCACCCTGATTGCCCTCAAAACAATTTTAAGCAACACCATGAATTGGAATTTATTTACCCAAATGAAAATAGTAGTATTGCAGCTCCGTTAAATTTGGATGGGGATCAAAACAATTTTATTTTTAAAGCTACTCATAAAAATCAGACCATGCAAGTTTTTTGGTTTCTGGATCATCAATATATATCTAGTACGGTTAAAGACCACCAATTATTAATCATCCCTTCAGCAGGTACTCATATTTTGAGCATTATGGACCAAAATGGACTTAGTAGTACAGTGAAAATCAAGGTTTTAGACTAATTGTATCCATTTGGTCAAAAAATATTTAGTTTTGCACCCTCTTAAACATAGCTTTTCAAATAAACATGGCAAGTAAATTACTAATCGTTGAGTCACCCGCAAAAGCCGCTACCATCGAAAAATTCCTCGGCAAAGATTTTAAAGTCAAGTCCAGTTATGGACACATTAGAGATCTGGACAAAGGACCCAAAGGAATAGATGTAAAAGCAGGTTTTAAACCCAGTTACATAGTTTCACCAGAAAAATTAAAAGTGGTGAAGGACTTAAAGGAATGGGTTAAAAAAGTAGAAGAAGTTTGGTTAGCAACGGACGAGGACCGTGAAGGTGAAGCGATTTCTTGGCACTTATGCGAAGTACTTGGTCTAAATCCTAAAAATGTCAAGCGAATTGTCTTTCGTGAAATCACTAAATCGGCTATTCAGGATGCTGTTAAAAATCCAAGAAATGTAGACTTGGACCTTGTCAACGCACAACAAGCTCGAAGAGTACTGGATCGCCTTGTAGGATTCGAACTTTCAGAAATTCTATGGAGGAAAGTAAAAAATAAACTTTCAGCAGGAAGAGTTCAGTCAGTCGCGGTAAAATTGGTTGTGGATCGAGAACGCGATATCCAGGATTTTAAAACCGAGGCATTTTTTAAAGTGGATGGCGTTTTCAAAGCAGGAGCTAAAAAAGATGAAGATCTTAAAGCCAGTTTAAACCATAAATTTTCAAATCAAAAAGAGGCAGAAGAATTTTTAGAAAAATGTAAATCTGCGGAATACAAAGTTGCCGGAATTGAAGTAAAACCCGTAAAAAGAAATCCAGCTGCGCCCTTTACCACATCCACCTTACAACAAGAAGCCAGCCGCAAATTAGGATTCGGAGTAAACCGAACCATGGGCGCAGCCCAAAAATTGTACGAATCAGGTTTTATCACTTACATGAGAACCGATTCAACCAATTTAAGTCAGACTGCTTTGGGAGCAATGGCAGATGAAATTGAAAAACAATTTGGTGCCAAATATGTACACACCAGACAATACAAAACCAAAAATTCCAACGCCCAAGAAGCCCACGAAGCAATACGTCCTACTTATATGGACATGAGAGATGCCGGAGAAAATGCAGATCAGCAAAGATTGTATGAACTTATTTGGAAACGTGCTTTGGCTTCTCAAATGGCTCCTGCTGAATTGGAAAAAACTGTGATAGACATTGCCATTAGTACCCAAAAACAATATCAATTTGTCGCAGAAGGAGAAGTATTAATGTTTGATGGGTTTCTCAAATTGTACCTTGAATCTAAAGATGAAGAAGACGAAGAAACGGCAGGTATGCTTCCTCAAGTTAAACAAGGAGAAATATTACCTTACGATTTGATCACTGCCACAGAAAGATTTACAAGGTCCCCTTCAAGATATTCAGAAGCCAGTTTGGTTAAAAAATTGGAAGAATTGGGCATCGGCCGTCCTTCCACTTATGCGCCAACGATCTCTAAAATCATGGAAGAAGACCGCGGTTATGTGGTGAAAGAATCTAGAGATGGTGTTGAAAGGGCCTTTGTTAAAATGGATTTAACCAAAGGTAATATTAAAACGGTCCAACTTAAAGAAGTTACTGGAACAACAAAGAACGTACTCTATCCTACTTCAATAGGCATGGTTGTCTGCGATTATCTGGCAGATCATTTCGGCCAAATTATGAACTACGGATTTACAGCAGAAATCGAGCAAGATTTTGACGAAATTGCTGAAGGTAAAAGAGATTGGGTCAAAATGTTGGATGAATTCTATTGGCCTTTTCACAAAGATGTAGAAAAAGTAATGGAAGAAGGAGAAAGGGCCAGAGGTCGAAGAGATCTTGGTGCTGATCCGGAATCAGGTAGAAAAATCATAGTGCAATTGACAAGATTTGGTCCAGTGGTTCAAATAGGTGATGTCGATGAATTGGCAGAAGGTGAAAAACCTAGATATGCCAATCTCAAGCCGGGCCAAAACATGGAAACCATCACTTACGAAGAAGCTTTGGAATTGTTTAAACTTCCAAGAGAACTTGGAGAGTGGGAAGGTGAATTGCTAATTGTAGGAGCAGGAAGATTTGGCCCGTATGTAAAAATTTCCGAGCAGTTTATTTCTATTCCCAAAAGCATGGATCCCATGGCAATTACTTTGGAAGAAGCGGTTGGTTTGGTACAGGAAAAAAGAAAAGAAGACGCACCCATTGGCCATTATAAAGAATTGCCGATTACAAAGGGCAGGGGAAGGTTTGGTCCCTTTATTAAATGGAACGGATTATTTATCAATGTTCCCAAACGGATTGATCTAGATACCATTACAGTTCCGGAAGCAATCCCTTTGATTGATGCAAAGGAAAATAAAGAGGCCAATCGCTTTATCCATCAATGGCCTGATGAAAAAATTAGCGTTGAAAATGGAAGATGGGGACCTTACATCAAATTTAATAAGAAATTGATCAATATACCTAAGGTCAACGAGCAAAAGGTAACCAGCGAAATAGCTGCAACCATGAGCTTGGATGATTTTAAGAAAATCATTGAAACCCAAATTCCGGGAGCATTTACCAAAAAGACAAAAGCTAAATCAAAAGCTAAGAAGTAAAAAATATTTTATGTTCCGTTCTTAAATCGTTGGTTTGTTGGTTTTGCCAAACCATGATATTTTAATCTCCAAGGACTCCATTGTTCTCTTTAATTCTCCATACCATAGGTACATCAGAAATGGCAATACCAACAAAGCCATTTTATTATAAGCCATAGCTGTTTGAAAATCGAAATGAATCAAATGCATGATGGCTCGGGTCATGCCACACGCATAACAAGTTCTGTTAAATAATAATTTTGAGAGACACAGGTCTACTCCCGTATGATCAAAAAAAGTAGATGGCATAGCCAATAAAATAAAAGGGACTGCTAAAAGCAGTCCCAAATATATTTTATTAATTAATTTTTTGATAGGGAAGAACTTATTTCTTACTCAAAATCACATACAATGCATGGATCACTCCAGGCAAACCGCACAACAAAGTCAGGATTAAGTTAATGGTACAGGTTTTGTTCCACTCATCAAAATATAAATAAACAGCCAATGGAGGCAAAACAAAGCACAAAATAATCAATAAGACAGTGTCTTCATCGTCTTTTTGTGAATTGGCATCTTCAAATTTAAGACTCTGACTTTCAGAATTTGAGATCTGTGATTGAACAGATGTGTTCTGTTCTTGTTTTTTCTTCGCCGGAAAAGCAGCGTAAGATTTTTGAAAAATGGCAAAGCTTATTGTGAAAAAGCAAACCATCATCAAAGAAAGACTCAGTTTTGTCGTGATTGATTTCATATTTTAAATTATTTTATGCAAAGATATAGGTTCAATACAATTGAAGCAAAAAAAATATTTATTATTTATATTATATTATTAATTAATATACAATATGTTCATTCTCAATATTATGATTATACGGGGGCCATCGTTATTGGCAATAAAGAGGTTCAGAGTTATAAAATAGTTTATGAGATGGAGGGGGACAAAGTCATGGGATATTCCCTTTCTGATTTAAATGGTAAAGGTGAAACCAAGTGTTTGATCAAAGGACAGATGAATCGTAAAAGTAAAACTCTGATATTTGAAGAATTACAAGTGGTCAGCACCAAGTCAAATGTTCCCTTGGATGAGTTTTGTCTGATGAAAGTACAAGGCCAGTTTGAAAAGAAACTGGGCAAAGAAATATTTCAAGGTTCATTTAGTTCAGTACCTCAAAAACCAGATCTGGAATGTGAACGAGGAAGTATCATTATGACTTCTACCAAAACACTGTACGAGGTAGCTGGTAAAATTTCAAACAAGATAGATTCTGTTTCTTCTAAAGACAGCATGGGCCAATTGATTAATTCCAAACTCTCAGACCTTAAAGGCTTGAAAGGAATTGAAGAAATCACGCACGCCTCCGTGACAAAATATAGATGGCGTTCTGATTCAGTAAAAATTGAAATTTGGGATGATAAATTAGAAGATGGTGACAAGGTGGCTATTTATAAAAATGGCGAACTTTTTATTAAAGAAATGACCATCACCAATTTACCAAAATCTATTAATCTGAGCTTTGGCTCTTTTCAAAAAATTGAAATTAAAGTAAAAGCTCTTTCAGAAGGTACTCATCCACCCAATACTGTTAAAATTACACTTCAGGATAAATCAGATAAACAATTGCTGATGACTCAATTAAAGAAAAATGAAGAAGCCACTATTATTTTGAGTAAAAAATAATAGCTGCTTTTATGTAGTGTAATTTCATACTGAGCATTGGTAAATGCTTTGTTCAATCATTGCTCTACAACTAAAAAAGTCGGCAGAGTTTATTTTTCTTTGAGTACTTAAATACTTGTATTGGTTTTTGTCTAATTGAAATTATTATATTTTCTATTTCAATATTAGGATTGTCGCCAAAAACCAGCGAAAGGTTTGGAGAGCGGGAAATCCAGTCCCCTTGTACCCGAGGGGACGCCCGCTTGTAAAACCTGGTCACGCCGCCCTAGGTGTGATCGCCTTTTTTGGTGACGAGTTTTCTTTGCTTACTCGCTTACACGCTCCATCACTTGTCGCAGTGTCCTGCGACACTACGCTTTTAGCGTAGATCGTTCAGTCGTGGCCAAAAGAAAGTAAGAAATAAAATGAAGGATAAATTATGCAAACAGGAAATGGATCTCAAGATCCTATAAAATAAATAGTAAAAAATATTAAAAAAAATATCTTCGAAAAATTAATTCAATTCCACAGACTTCTCTTTCTTAATAGCCGATTCCAATAAATGCATTTTATAAAATATCCCTTTATTTTCAATGAGCTCTTCATAGGTCCCTTGTTCCACAAGCAGACCATTTTCCAAAACATAAATTTTATCCATGTCTTTGGTTTGACTAATTCGATGTGTGATTAGAATCAATGTTTTTTGATCAAATCTTTGATGCAAATTTTGAACGATTTTTTCTTCAGTTCCCGCATCTACTGCAGATAGGCAATCATCCAATAAATAAATAGGAGTATCTCTCGCATAAGTTCTTGCAATACCTAAACGTTGCCTTTGCCCACCGGACAAGGTAATTCCTCTTTCTCCCAAAATGGTATCCAGGCCTTCTGGAAATTTTAAAACTTCCTGATCCATTCCTACAGATTCAAGCAATTTCATTAATTCTTCATCGCTAATATTTTGATCTTCTGCCAAACAAAACTTAATATTATTTCGAATGGTATCTGAGAAAAGAAAAACATCTTGAGGTACATAAGAAATGGTACTTCTTAAATTTGACAAATTCCATTCGGGAAGATTTTTTGAACCTAATGTAATTTGTCCTTTTTGAATATCGTACATTCGAAGGATTAATTCTGCCAAAGTACTTTTTCCGGATCCGGTTCTTCCGACTATCGCGACATGCTCACCCTGTTTGATACTCATCGACAGATCCACAATGACCGGATCTGATTCATCGTCATATTTGAAGTTCACTTGATCAAACTTAATTTCATAATTTTTCAGATCTTCTCCTTTATAATTCCCTGATAATATATCGGGTTCCGTATCTAAAAATTCATTAATCCTCTTTTGTGATGCTTCTGCTTGTTGGATGATGGATGCACACCAACCAATGGCGGATACCGGCCAGGTCAACATGTTGATATAAATAACAAATTCTGCAATGTTTCCGGCGGTGACCGTGCCTTTGTATACATCAAGACCTCCAATGTAGATAGTGATCAGTGTACTGATGCCAATCAATAAAAACATCGATGGGAAAAACATGGCATCCACTTTGGCTAAATTCATAGATAGATTTGAATATTCCTGACTTTCCTTATCAAATTTCTGAACCCAATCTCTTTCTTTATGAAAAGATTTTATAATCCTAATGCCACTAAATCCTTCCTGCGCAATGCTGGTTAAGACACCCAATTGTGTTTGGATTTGTGCTGACCTTTGGTGGATCAGATTACTGACTTTATAAATGATAAAGCTTAAAATAGGAAGCGGCAATAAAGTATAAACAGAAAGCCAAAAATTTACCTTAAACATGGTAAAAATGACAATGATAAACAATGTAATCAAGTTAAATCCATACAAAAAAGCAGGTCCAAGATACATCCGCACTTTATTAACATCTTCGCTAATCCTGGACATGATGTCTCCTGTTTTGTTTCTTTTGAAAAATGCCAAATCCAATTGGAGGTAGTGATTAAATATTTTTTTGCGGAGATCATATTCTATTAGTCGAGACATCACAATGATGGTTTGTCTCATAAAGTACATAAAAACACCCATCAGCAATGCGCATCCTAAAACCATTAAGCCAAAATACATCAGATCTGAACTCAATTGGGAATTCAACTTAACTTCCGGCGATGAATTAATATAAGCCACAATTTTATCCAAGGCTTCGCGGATCAATTGTGGTTGAAAAATTCTGAATAAATTACTTAAAGTGATAAACAAGATCCCCCACAATAATTTGTTCTTGTATTTGACAATCAGAGGGTTGAGGCTGAATAAATGTTTCAAAGTATTGGAAGATAAAGGGCAAAGGTAGTCAAAGATTCAACTTCTAAAGACAACATTTACTTTGGATTTGGAGGATCTATTTATTTGACCGTATCTTTGAGACTTTACTTTTTAGTTATATTGAACATGATGACTCAAAGAATCACTTTGGATGAATTTATTGTGCAAACTCAGCAAGCTCACTTGTCCACCACAGGGGAATTCTCAGCATTGCTCAGGCATTTGGGGATCGCTGCTAAAATCATCAACAGAGTCGTCAACAAGGCTGGCTTAATGGATATTTTTGGCTCAGATGAGCAAACCAACTCAACCGGAGATACCGTCCAAAAATTGGATTTGTATGCCAATAAATTAATGATGGATTATATGTCCAATTCGGGAATTTGTGCTGGCGTAGCCTCTGAAGAAGAAGACTATTTTGTAGAATTTGGTGATCGTATTTCTTCTCAGAAAAATTATGTGGTTGTTACAGACCCCTTGGATGGATCTTCCAATATTGATGTAAATGTTTCAGTTGGGACCATTTTTGGAATTTATAAAAGAGTTTCTGCAACCAATGACCCACTTGAACTGCAAGACTTTTTGTCAGTCAGGAAAGCATCTTGTGGCTGCTGGGTATGTCTTGTATGGTACTTCTACCATGTTGGTCTATACTTATGGCGATGGTGTTTATGGCTTTACCTATGATCGGGGCATTGGTGAGTTTTGCTTAAGTCATCCGAAGATGCAAATCCCAAAATTTGGAAATATATATTCCATCAATCAAGGCAATGCAGCTGCATTTAATGCATCTGTCACCCAATACCTGGAATATGTTACATCCCAAAATTATTCTCTTCGTTATATAGGGAGTATGGTTGCCGATGTTCATCGGACCATTTGCAAAGGAGGTATATTTTTATACCCCTCGACTCAGAAAAATCCTTACGGGAAGTTGCGACTGCTTTATGAATGCAACCCTATGGCTATGATCATTGAGCAGGCAGGCGGAGTTTGTATTGATGAAAACAATAATAGGATTTTAGATCTAACTTTAAATGAGTTACATCAGAGAAGTACCATTGTATTGGGCGCGAAAGACAATGTCTTGGAATACTGTAAATATATTTGATAGACCTTATTATTCAAAACTAAAGTAGTTCTTCATCTTTAAAAGCCATTCCTGATCAAAGTATCCGGTTTTGCTAATTTCTTCCAAATCATGGATTCTCTCATGATTTCTTCTGTATTTAACAATGAAATCAGCTTGCTTGCTTTCAATGTATGGATGTGCATCCAACTCATCTTTGTCAGATTGATTAATCTTCAATAGCTTTATTTTTGAATTAAGGAAAAGAAAAGCTGTAATTTTTTGACAAACACTATCGGCAATTCCATACACTTCACAGACTTGTTCTATTTTGTAAAATCCTCCCAGTGATTCTCTAAATTTGACAATTCTACTGGCTAGCTTCTGTCCAATCCCAGGCAGTTGATCCCACTGCTCTTCATTGGCAGAGTTTATCTCAATTTTTATATCAGTCATTTTTACATGCTGGGTATCTTTGGAAATGTATTTTTTAAGATTGGATATAGAATCATGAATAGTGATGTATGGAGCTAACTTATTAAATAGTTTTTCATCCATGCCATAAATTTTCCCAAACTGTTCTTTGGATTTTATTTTACCTCCTTTTTGAAGATACTTGTTTAGATTATTGTACACTCGATCTGGCATTCCTATGTTACGGGCTGTTTCTAAATCCAGTTGATTGGGATCAAATGATTGTGGTACAGCATGATTTGAAGTTTTTACTTTATCATATTTTTTGAATTCCTTTTTTGGCTTTTCAACGAATTCTGATTCTACTTGTGGGATTTGATGAATAATGGGATCTGACTTTACATGTACCACCACCATTTGTTTCCAGAAATAGGGACCTAGAATAAATAATCCAAGAAGGACCAACATAATCGTCATTCCAGATCTTTCCTTTTTGCTAAGATACATTTCTTCAGTAATGCTTTTTCCCATATTAGAGCCGTTTTAGGTAGGTTCCTTGATCCAATAAGATCAAATGTGTGTTTTTATTTTGAAAAAATGCGGTAGCTAATTTCTTAAATTTTATCTCATTTTTTTTGCCGATGATGACATATTCTGGTAATGTATTTTGAAAATCGCTGGTGTCTAAGTATTTTTGATTTTCTAAAAGCAAAAAATTTATTTTATGGGATTCCGATAGACATCCATCCCAATAATTTTTATGGATGCAGATTTTGTCTTGCTGTTTTAGTGGAATACAATACGTTCTGTTTTCACTGCTTGGCATTTTTACGATGGTGTTTTTTTGTATTAAGCTCTTTCTGCACAATTTGCTTGGAACATATTTTCTGGAGTCTGTTTTAATAAAACTGTACATTTCATTTCCTATTCTTAGTTCAGCCAGAATGTTTTGATGTTGTGAATAGAATATAATTTCACGACTGGATGTTAGACTTGTATATCTAATCGGCCAGACTAAACCCAGAAACGCAAAACAAGTAAAACAAGCCTGTATCCACTTCATACCTTTTGAATGCAACCAGGCATAAAGACTTAAGAATCCTGCCAAGGATAACAAGACCTGTTCAGGAAAAATGGTGAGGTGGTCCAAATAGGGTAGAGGGAGTTCAGAGATTTTTTGAAAAGTAAGTAAGCCAATTTTTATTAGATGAGTACAAACTTGTCCGATTATTAAACCTAGTGTTGTACTGAAAATTTCGATAAAAACTAAAAGTATTCCTCCAAACATCAGTAAAAATGACAAAGGAATCCAAACCAGGTTGGCGATGATAAAGTAAATGGGGAAACTTCCGAAATGATAAATCGAAATAGGGGTAATAAGTATTTGCACGGCGACACTTACCGAAATTATTTTCATCAGATAATTATACCAAGTATGTATTCCCTTGATTATACTATAAACAGCTGTTTCAAATAATATAATACTCAACACCGCAACAACCGATAGTTGGAATCCTATATCATAGATAAAACAAGGATTGTACATCATCATAGAGAATGCACTGCAAGCTAGGATATGGATGGAATGTGTTTGTCTTTTTAAATTTATTCCAAGTTCCAACAGACTGATCATCACTGCCGCTCGTACCACCGATGAACCCAATCCGGTGATAAATGAAAACGCCCAAATATTAAAAATGTGAAAGATTGGTGTAAACCTTTTTAAACCTGGAAAGAGTAAAACCAAGGCAAGCATACTCATTTTGCTCAAGGAATAGACAATGCCCAAATGTAAGCCTGATACAGCAAGAATATGTGCAGTTCCGGTGGTCATAAATTGAGATTTAATGGTTTGATCCACCTGGCTTTTGTCACCCAACAACAATGCTATCATCAAGCCTGAAATGTCAGGATCCAAAATCAATTTGCGAATGGCATCCTTCGTATAACATTTGGATTGATGTGCCCATTTGTAAATATTTGGTGCAGTAGTTTCTGAATGATGGCAAATTTCTGCATCAAAATGATCCGTGTAGTGTATATGTTGAGTGGAGAGATACGCTGAATAATTGAATTCATCGAATTCAGAGTTTTGTATGGGTCTAGTCAATTTTGAATCTAACCAAATGCTATCACCGGGACTCATTGACTGTTCAACAATAGTATATTTTAATCTGATCTTGGCTTTGGTATTTTTTGATTGTCCCGTTAACTGAATAATAAGGTTGGTGCAATCATCAAATACTTCAATTTTTTGGATGATGGCCGGCATATTTTGCACTTCCAACTTTTCTAGGAGATTTAATTCGTGATGATCTTTTTGATGCTGAGACCATCGGAGTTGGATCAGCAATGAAAGAGGAATCAAGTACAGTATGAACCAAGGGGAGGTGCCAGATTTGAATTTTACTACTATAAAAATAGCCACCATTAAGCAAGCTGTGATGCTCAATGGCCAATAGCCTTTGAGAAGGTCCCCAAATCCAAAAAAGAGGCAGGTCCATGCTGCCAGAAAAATGAAAGGCTGAGAAATGAGTGATTTCATCATTTCTAGGGTGTTTATAGTTGATGGCAAAATTCAATTTATACCATTCATATTTTTAGTAGAAATGGACAAAAACACATTGATTTTTGTCCAATATGTAGAATTTTAAAATTGCAAAACAGAGTCACTATAATTCATATTAAAAAAATATTAATACGTAAATATCAGATTAATAAATGTAAATGTTTTGTTATTGTCTTCTGTTCCTGCTTTTGAAGGATTATTATTGGATAATTTTGCAACTTTATTTGTTATAACTTCATGAATCAGATTAGAAATATCGCCATTATTGCTCACGTCGACCACGGCAAAACAACCTAGTTGATAAAATTTTACACCAGACGAAACTCTTTAGAGACAATCAAGAAACTGGTGAACTTATCCTTGACAACAACGACCTTGAAAGAGAACGTGGTATTACCATCCTCGCCAAGAACGTGTCAGTAAGATACAAAGACATTAAAATCAACATCATCGACACTCCTGGTCACGCAGACTTTGGTGGAGAGGTTGAACGTGTCCTAAACATGGCGGATGGTGTTCTTTTGTTGGTGGATGCTTTTGAAGGTCCAATGCCGCAAACGCGATTCGTACTTCAAAAAGCTTTGGCCATGGGTAAAAAGGCCATCGTTGTCATTAATAAAGTAGATAAACTGAATTGCAGACCAGATGAAGTACATGATTCTGTTTTCGAACTGTTTTATAATCTGGAAGCAACTGAAGACCAATTGAACTTTCCAACAGCCTATGGATCATCCAAACATGGATGGATGTCAGGCGATTATAAGAAACCAACTGAAGATATTTCGTTTCTTCTAGATATGATCATCGAGCATATTCCACCACCTCAATGTCCGGAAGGTAATTTGCAGATGATGATTTCATCTTTGGACTATTCTTCATTTATTGGAAGAATTGCCATTGGAAGAATTTCTCGTGGAGGATTAAAAGTCAACCAACCTGTTTCATTAGTGAAAAGAGAAGGAGTGGTGATGAAGTCCAGAATTAAAGAACTTTACACTTTTGAGGGCTTGGGAAAAGCTAAAGTAGCAGAAGTACAGGCAGGAGACATATGTGGAATATTTGGAATCGATAATTTTGAAATTGGAGACACCGTTGCTGATTTTGAAAATCCAGAAGGGATGATTCCGATACAAGTAGATGAACCTACCATGTGTATGCTGTTTACCATCAACAATTCTCCATTTTTTGGAAAAGAAGGAAAATTTGTTACCTCACGCCACATTCGTGAACGTCTTGAAAAGGAATTAGAAAAAAATCTGGCGTTGAGAATGGAAGACACGGAAAGTCCGGATTCCTTTTTAGTATATGGAAGAGGGATTTTACACTTGAGTATATTAATAGAGACCATGCGCCGCGAAGGTTATGAACTTCAGGTGGGTCAACCCCGTGTCATCGTTAAAGAAATTAACGGAGTAAAATGCGAGCCTATAGAATTATTGAGCATTGATGTACCTGAAATCTCCACTGGAAAAATCATCGAATTTGTCAGCCAGCGCAAGGGAGAAATGACCCTCATGGAACAAAAAGGAGATTTGACCCACATTGAATTTAATATACCTTCTAGAGGTTTGATTGGTTTAAGAAATCAATTACTAACTGCGTCCGCAGGAGAAGCCATCATAGCCCATCGCTTTTTGGATTTTGAACCATGGAAAGGAAATATACCATCCCGAACTATGGGTGTGTTTGTATCCAAAGAAATGGGTGCCTGTACAGGTTATTCTATCAATAACCTACAAGACCGAGGATCTTTCTTTATTGATCCAGGAGACAATATTTATGTGGGTCAAATCATTGGAGAACACATCCGTCCGGGAGATCTTGTGGTGAATGTCATCACGGGTAAAAAACTCACCAACATGAGAGCCTCCGGAAGTGATGGTACTACGCACATTACTCCTAAGCGAAATTTCTCTTTGGAAGAAGCTTTAGAATATATACAGGAAGATGAATACGTGGAATTAACACCCAAGTCCATCAGACTCCGCAAAGTAATACTAGACGAAAACGAACGCAAAAAAGCCTCCAAACAAATGGAGATGGCGGGATAGGCAATTTTTAATGGTTAATGATCAATGGTTAATTGATAATTGACAATGGACACTTGTCGCGCATGGCGCGAATGGAAAATTAGTCAATTAGTTAATGAATTAAAATTCAATTTTCAAATTGACAAAATGCGATGTTCGAAGTCTCCGAACTTCGAACGCAAATCTATGATCTAATTACTTTACCACAATAATTCTTTCGGACTTTATCAATACCCCTCGTTCAAATAAATTTACAAGATAAATACCATTTGTTGGCGCAAGTGGAGCTTGTCCCGCGTATTCGCGGGAAACTTGTGCCTCCTAATTCTCTAATTGACTAATCTCTTACAACAATCTTCTCCGTCTTCACCACCGCTCCTCTCTCATAAATCACCACCGAGTACAATCCCGCCGGCAGCTTCTCCGTATCAATCACATTACTACCCCGATAAACGCGCTCACGGTGGACAGTGTGCCCTTGGGCATTGATTAAGTGCAAGTACATACTTTCTGGCAAGTAATCATGGACATTAAGCACGAAGTGATCAGAAGTAGGATTTGGAAAAATATCTGCTTTGATCAGCATTTTTCCTTCGTCATTAGTGGCTGAGGTTCCTACATTTATTGTTCTACATAGTGTATCTGCCCCGTACCTATTTTTAATTATCAGACAGACCTCATAGATTCCATCTTTCTCATAACAGTGAATCGGAGATGTATCTCGACTTTGCGTGCCATCACCCAGATCCCAATACCATTCTGGTTCGGATTCTGGTGGGATAAAGGCGCTAAGATCTAAAAACCTAAGACATCGGTAATTAAAAGAATCCTGATCATATCGGTAGCGAGCAAAAGGAACATTGTTCAGACCAAGAGTATCACATATACTTCCATCTAATGGGCCTAGTCTGTAATTGGGAAAATTGGGAAAAGTCTTTCCGTTTATAGTCGGTAAGGTTAAGCCATCTCGTCGCCAGCCTATATCATCAATCTTATCCGCATCTGGATAATCGATAACACTGATACAGCGAGTGGTTGAGATCACAAACAAATAAAATCTTCCATCCGGTGCGGATATCAACCGACCGAAAACACATCTAAATTGGTCGCCAACAAGTCCACTTGGAGTATCAATTAGTATTCTTTTTTCTGGCTCAAAAAACTCAGTGACATTTTCCCTATACAAATAATTCCCGCCCGAATAATACCAATATTTGTTATTGGATGAAAAGGCATTGCCCCAAAGTCCATGGTTATCTTTGACTTGCCTGAGCCTGTGATTACTCAAATTACCCTCACATCGGTCAAAGTCAAATAGCTCAATGAAGCCTCCATCCAAAGCTCGATCATCCTCAGACAACCAGCCAAATGTTTTTCCATCGGGACTAAAAACTGTATTGCCATAACCAAAGGACTTGCTTTTAAGACCCGTAACAAATTGATTATGCAGTTTAAATCCGGATGGATCTAATAAAAAAATCAGTTTGTCGTGAGAGTGTCTTTTTGGAATTACGATCCACCAATCCCGACCGTTTGCATGTCGACAGGCAGTGATTCCGTGAACAGCAAAACGATCTGAGTAAATATCCAGATCCTTATGCTCAACAACAGGTTGATCTGGATCTTCCATATTTACGAGTGTAGAGCGCAATTTATTTGCTTGAAAGAGTGTATCTGGTCTAAGCTTATCGTACCATAAATATATCAATCTATACTTATGCTCAGCAGAAGGATCTGGAAGAATGAGAATATTTTGTGTAAGGCTAGATCCATAATAAGGTCCCCAAAAATAACTGTCGCGATTAATCTCTTCTAATCCCTTGACTCTCTTATGGCGACGGTCCCATACTCTGCAACCATCTGAATACAAGATCAGCTCTCCGGTTTTGGGATCTGATATCAGGGAACTGGTATGATTAAAATTGGCTTCTATCGTATCACGGGTCATGTGCAGTTGTTCGTTGGCAAAACGCACTATGGTAGTGCCCACAGTTGGATCTGCATTTTGCCTTGAGCTACTGTATCCCAAAATCCATGTATAGTCTTCCTTTTGGGTCATAGCTATATTGCTTAACACCGTTAAACCAATGAGAAGAAAAGCATTGCGACAGCTATTCATGGGGTGAATGATTATTGTTTTATAAATTTCAAATAAAAGGATTCATCACCTATATACACATTTACGAAATAGATGCCAATAGGAATATGAGAGATCTGTATAAGTTCAGAACCAGAATTTAAATTACATTCTAAAACTAGCTTGCCATTGGAAGAGATCATTCTTAGTCTAGCTCCTTCTTCATAATTTAATATTTTTACAAGCAATGACTCAGAAGCCGGATTCGGAGAGAGTGTTGCTTTTAATTTTTCTCGTACTGGTTCTTTGGAAACTGATATAAGTTGTTGTAGTGCGGCCGCACAAATTGAGTCATCATCATATTGTACATCAGTTATGGATGCAATCAATGCTCTGTCAGAATGCACGCCAAAACCATCTGTATAAGGGCATAGCTGGGCGATCTCAGTCAAGCTAGTTAGCTCTGTCGAATCAGGCGTTTGTCTGCCTTCCACGAACATGTCGAGTCTGATGATATTTACTGTTTTCTCAAGCTCAGTGATGGAGCTTGTGGCACTAAGTGACTGGATCACCGATAATAAGTTCTGAGCTTTTGAAATGGCCTGTTGACTAATCTGATATCTTAACAGTTGGCTGAGGGAAAACAGACTATCTAATTGATGGAATAGTGTACTGCGGTCCTGAAGTTCAGATGCAGAAGTCAGTTCGGTTATCTCTCCAAAAGTTTCATCAAAGGACAGAATTTGATCTAAAATAGTGTCGATTTGGATTTGTATTTGAATTAAGTCTAAGGAATCATCCACGGTAGTAAAATGCAATCCTTGAATTTGCTGGTCAATGGAGTCAAACCTTCCAATTTCAGAATTCTCATGATCGGTATAAAATGTCAAAAGTGTCTGATTTGAATTTCTGTAATCAATGTCCCGCTGTAATTTTTGATATAGATACCTTTGGGCATAGTATCTTGAAGCAAACAATCCAGGATCTGATTCTGCTGGCCATTGAGCGACTAATAAATCGATGTCATCTATAATGCGAGAGGGAAAAGGAAGACAACCTTCAGGATTGGAGGCACAAACAGGTAATTCACCATCAGGAAAATACCAAATACTACCTTGAGGAGCATTTGGAAGGAAAATATCATGGACTGTGCCATAAGGATAATCCTGAGATGTATTGGATTGTACAATAAACTTGCTCATATCAATTATAAACTGACTTGCTCCATCGTGCTGGGCACCAATGTTAAAATCAAATGTATAAATATTTCCCTTGTTTTCCTGTGGTCCAATAACTGCAAGTTGATTTAAGTGGAGTCCTATGCCACAGTTAATTTTCCAATTGGTCATATAATCTAAATTCATGGAAGGACCAGGAAAATAAAAGCCTCTGCCACAATTGATTACTGAATTACATTCCATTCTCGTGTTGTTACAAGCATTAGTATTATATCCTACTCTTGTTTCAGGATAATTTAATTGGTGAAGGTAATTTACTCCATTACAATTGAAAATACATTCATCAGATCTTGAAGTTAAAAATCCATTACAGTTTCCAAATTTTTCAAGTGATACTATATTATCCGTTAGAATAGAATTAGGAGATCTGTTTAAATAAATACCATTATTACGTGTATATATCACATTGTCAATAAGTTGAATTATGCAATTTGTATTGTTTATGCATGCTATTCCGTCTGGTGCAATAGCTTGATGGATAATGTCGTTTGTCTCCACATTTATTAAATTGTTTTCACATTCCAAAATAAATACACCTCTTCCATTACAAAGTATGTAATTATTAGAAATTTCTGATCCGTAAGGGTTAGACCCAACTATATTGGTTTTTAAAGAAGAAAGAATCACTCCAGTTGATACATCCGACATTCTGCAGTTATAAACATAGCAAGCTCCACCAAATACATTAACACCTGTACCGGATGAGGTAATGGTAGCGGCTCCGTTTTTACCCAATCCTTCAAAATCCATTAACCCAAATCCATTGTTTGTCCCGCTATGGACCGCAATTCCAGTTCTTACTCCTATATTAAAAAAAAATGGACGCAATGATATAGAGGTTGAATTTAAAATACCAGAGAAAATTGAACCTTTTACTGTAACGTGATTATTATAAACAGCTATACCACACATCATGTTTGTAAATCTATTGATTTCAGTTAGACTGGGGTTAGCTTTTCCAATTTTAAAATGGCTATTGTGGATAACCATTCCGGCATGACTGATTTGTCCTAAAGCAGGCCATTCAGAATCCTCAGAATTAAATGCAGTTGGTAAAACACCTCCTATGAATTTATTTCCTGTAAAGTCAGGACCAATTTCCATAATGCCTGCATTAGCAGGATTATAAATTCCAATTACGTTTTTTACAAATTGAGTATTTTTGACCATGACAAGATTTTTAGTTGACCCTTCGACATTATAAATACCAAATCTTGCATGATATATATCTGAAAGAATTGATGAAATGGATGAATTGTCTTCTAAGCCAATACCTTGCCAAAGTGTATCACAAGACCATGCTATACTATTGAATAATCCCATTTTTGATGAATTTCTAACAAAAACAGAAGAACTGCTTTTTTGAATAAATCTGCAATCGTCAAAATCGAAATCTTTATTTATAATTAAAGTGCCATGGACAACAAAACACTTTTTGGTTGTAGAATTATCGTTAGGAAAAAGGTGACTTATAAAGACACTATTGTAAGGAATTACTATCTGATCATACCCAGATGGACAGTTGCAACCAGTAGGAGGTTCAGGAGGAGTCTGATCAGAAATTGGTTGGGAATTAAGCACCCCGCTGGCCATGACAATTGCTAGAAGGAGGAAAAATCTGAACGCTTTAGAAGCGGAGTAAAGGGTTCGAGATTTGAAATTTGAAGATTGAAGTAGCAAATTGTTCATCGGGACAGTAATTTTACTGCTTACCCGGAAGATTTCAATTCGTTTCATGATTGAGAGTTTATTTGAAACACCATTGTTTCCATCCTTTTTTGCCAACCTCATTTTTCGAATTAAAATGAATTAAACTTTTTAACTCACTGAAATTGACAGCTTTTGATATGTTCCTATGGAATTTCCGAGATTTTTAATTAGTCCCGATAATCTAACTCGAGTTAATTATACTCTTGTCACAAATATACAATCTTAAGTTCAAATAAGTTTCAAATAATCTTAATTTGAAAAAAATTATAAAATCAGGGTAAACCCTTAGGGAATAAAATCAGGGTAAACCATGATGACAAAGTCATCGTCAAAGTCTATGTCTAAATCATTTTTTTATTTCACACTCTCTCCAACACAATCGCCGAAGATCCTCCTCCGCCATTGCATATCACAGCCAGACCATATTTAGCTTGATTTTGATGAAGGATATTGCTCAAAGCACCTGTGATTCTTGCACCAGAAGCTCCCAAAGGATGTCCTAAGGAAATGGCTCCACCATTTACATTCAATTTATTCTGGTCGATTTCCATGATTTGGGCAAATACAAGCGGAACCACTGCAAAAGCTTCATTGACCTCCCAATAATCAATTTGAGAAGCTTTTAATCCGGCACGTTCCAAAGCTATAGGAGCTGATTTGGTTGGAGCTGTGGTAAACCAGGCTGGTTCTTGCTCGGCATCAGCATAAGACACGATACGGGCTAGGGGAGTGAGATTTAGCTCTTTTAGTTTTTTCTCACTGACGATCACCATGGCTACCGCTCCGTCATTTAAAGTGGAAGCATTGGCGGCTGTCACGCTCCCATCTGGCGTAAAGGATGGCTTCAATCCAGGTATTTTTGAAAAATCAACTTTTAAATATTCTTCGTCATCTTTGATGATCAATGGATCTCCTTTTTTTTGAGGGATGGATATTGGAGCTATTTCTGCAGCCAATCTTCCTTTGGTTGTTGCTTCAGCAGATCTTTGATACGATTGTATTGCAAATGCATCTTGGGCCTCACGACTTATGTTGAATTTTTTAGCGGTAGCATCACCACAAACCCCCATCGCGGTCTTGTCATAGACATCCAGAAGTCCATCGTGGTGCAAACCATCTACAATTTCTCCATTGCCATATTTATAACCCCATCTGGCTTTGGGAATATAATAAGGAACATTGCTTAGGCTTTCCATACCTCCTGCCACGATGATGTCTGCCTCACCGAGTCGAATGGTTTGTGCTGCAATCATGATAGACTTCATCCCAGAGGCACATACCTTGTTGATGGTGGTGCAATTGGTGGAAAAAGGCAATCCTGCCCCAAGAGCTGCTTGCCTGGCCGGAGCCTGCCCCAAATTGGCTGAAAGGACATTTCCCATCAAGACAGATTCGATCAGTTCAGGAGATATTCCAACTCTTTCAACGGCTGCTTTGATGGCATGAGCGCCAAGTGATGTGGCTGAAAATGAAAGCAATGAGGAACCGTATGCGCCAATTGGAGTTCTGGCAATGGATACAATATAAGCTTCTTGCATGTATTAGTTTTTGATTGAAAATGATTATTTTACAATGTTTTAAACCAACAATCCGAATAGGGTGCTGGTTGAAGCCGCAAAGGAACTAATTTTTTAAAACTCCAATATAATTTTATCCTCTATGCGGATGTTGGGCCTGATTTCAGAATTTAAGGGGTCTGGAATAAGGTAAATTCCAAAATGAACCGCCTGTGCCTCTCTGCGAAATTCAGAAAGTATTTTTAATGGATTTTTACCAAATTGGGAAGAGTGGGGCGGTAAAGTACTCATGATACAACGCTCACATTTTTTAATCACACTGAATGACTGATCACCAATTGTCAATTTTTTTAAATGGTCTTCCTGATAAGCCTCCAAGCCACTTAATAGGATGTTGGGTCTGAATTGATAGGGATGAATATTTTCTCCGCATCTATTGGCAACATCCAAAACAGATTCCAGATTGATCACATGGATTGGATAACCATCTGTAAAATTGATCGGGAAACTGATTGGCCAATAATCGGTTCTTTTAATTCTGGCTCTTGGTTTCATCTGCGTCAGAATTACTTTTTCTTGCAGAAATTCTGAAAACCAATTGGAAACTTTTTGATCACCCACTTCAGTGTAAAATTCAGAATCAAATATTTTAACATAGATCGATTCATCACTTTTATAATCAGTGTTTAGCAAAACAAAATCATCTACTCGATTGGGGTGGTAAATGTAAAAACCATGTGGAAAAAGTTTTATTTCAAGTGTGTTCAGAATGGGTTTTTCGCGTTGGGTAATAAAATGACCTTGAGCATTTACCAACATCCAAAACCTGTCAAATTCAAATCCCGTTTCTACAATGACCGTTTCCTCAACGGCATATCCGGGCCCTGACTTCAAAGGATAAATAAATATTTTTTCTAACCTTACTGACATCCTCTTTTTAAACTAAAAACTAAAAAATAAAAACAAAAAATTTAAAACTTAGCACTTAAAACTTAGCACTTAAAACTTAGCACTCAAAACTCAAAACTCATTCCTTTCCATACTCCATTCTATTCGCTGCCTCCAAACTCCCTAATCTAAAAGCCAATCTGCCTGATTTATTTTGAAAATATCGGTCTTCCATTTTACAAAAAAAAGCCCTGTGTTGAAATTCAGGCATTTTTAATTCAAATGATGATTTTTTAATAAAGCTAATACGGTATTTATTGAATAGACTATCCTTTTGATGTAAGTTAAATTTGGATTCTGCTTGAGCAGAAATCTGATGAAAACAAAATGTTCCAAGTAAAATTAGAAACGACAATGATATTTTTTTACAAACTTTCATTTTCCAATGTGAAATCTTCGTCCAAGTTTTGCGATATAGCTTTTAAAAAATGAAAATTGCCCAAATGGAATACTGACCAAAAGTACCATCATCGGCCAAATAATCGTGACCAACAAAATATAGATCACTACCCACAACAATTTATTTTCAATTCCAAAATTGGGCATAATTATTTTACCCAAATAACCGGTTAAACTACCACCTATGGCAAATACACAAAGGATGATGATCAATTTGGTGATCGAAACATTCCATTTGGTTTTTAATTTTTCAAACATTCCTTAATATTAGCTTTGGATAACACCTACATTAAATTTTTCAATCGGAGCTTTTGAGGCAACTTCTAAACCCATGATCAGCCAACTCCTGGTTTCTCTGGGATCAATAATGGCATCAACCCAAAGTCTGGCAGCGGCATAATAGGCAGTTGTCTGACTTTCGTAGCGTTTGCTGATGGTGTCAAACAAATTTTGTTCTTCTTCTGGATTGGGTTCATGTCCTTTTGATTTTAATGAGGATACTTGAATCTGCGTCAAAACCCTTGCTGCTTGGCTACCTCCCATTACAGCAATCTTAGCAGTGGGCCAGGCTACAATAAATCTAGGATCGTAAGCCTTACCACACATGGCATAGTTGCCAGCGCCGTAGGAGTTTCCAACCACTACTGTGAATTTAGGGACCGTGCTGTTGGCTACGGCATTGACCATTTTTGCACCATCTTTGATAATGCCTCCATGTTCCGAACGTGTACCTACCATAAAACCGGTGACATCCTGAAAGAAAACCAATGGGATTTTTTTCTGATTGCAATTTAATATAAATCGTGTGGCCTTATCCGCAGAATCGGAGTAAATGACTCCACCCATTTGCATTTCACCTTTACCTGATTTGATCACTTGACGATCATTGGCGACAATACCTACCGCCCAACCTCCAATCCGGGCATAAGCACAAATGATGCTTTTGCCATAGGCCTCTTTGTAAAGAGTTACGGAATTTTCATCGACGATACATTCCAAAATGTTCATCATATTGTATGGCTTAAGACCATTGGCCGGAAACACACTCAGTAATTGATCAACTGGGATTCCTGGGGGCAAACTTTTTGTTTTGCTTATACCTGCATTCTGCCCTTCACCAAATTTATCGACCAGAGATCGAATGGTGTCCAGACAGTGGTGATCATTTTTCATTTTATAATCGGTGACGCCGGAAATTTCACAATGGGTAGATGCACCGCCTAGGGTTTCGTTGTCGGTGATTTCACCAATGGCTGCTTTGACTAAATAAGGTCCAGCCAAAAAGATCGATCCGGTTCCTTCTACGATCAATGCTTCATCGGACATGATCGGTAAATAAGCACCTCCAGCCACACAACTGCCCATAATAGCAGCGATCTGAGGAATTCCTCTAGAAGACAAGATCGCGTTGTTTCTAAATATTCTTCCAAAATGTTCTTTGTCTGGAAATATTTCATCTTGCATCGGTAGAAAAACTCCTGCGCTGTCTACTAAATAGATTAAAGGCAATCTATTTTCCATAGCGATCTCCTGAGCGCGGAGATTCTTTTTACCGGTGATCGGAAACCACGCTCCTGCTTTGACAGTGGCATCATTTGCAATGACCATACACAATCTATTTTGGATATAGCCTATGACGGTTAAAACACCTGCTGCAGGACATCCTCCATGTTCTTCATACATGCCGAATCCCGCAAATGCGCCAATTTCCCAATATTCACAATCCTTGTCAAAGAGATATTCAATTCTTTCGCGGGCGGTCATTTTTCCTTGAGCCCTCTGCGCTTCCAATTTTTTTTCTCCTCCTCCCAGTTTAATCCTGTCCAACTCACGGGTCAATTTACCGATGGCGAGTTTTAATTCGTCTTCATTCTTAGAAAGCTCTAGTTCTTCTTTGGTCATTTTATTGGTTTATCGAAATATGATGCGTCGATTAATTTTTGTAAAAACTATATGGATAGCGACCTCTGTATTCTTCATAAAATCCATCCAATGTAATCTTGTCATTGGATTTATTCATCACATCGATCAACTCATCCACAGATGTCACTTTTTTACCGTTCACATGGGTGATGATATAATTTGGAATCATGTTGGTATTCCATATTTTACTTTCTCTGTAAATACTCAAAACCCTCACACCCTTGGTTTTTATTTTGGCGATTTCTTTTTCGCTTAGATCTCTCAGCTCAAATCCATAATCTACCAAAATAGGATCTCTGCGTGTACTAATAAGTTCTGTAGAATTAATTTGATTTTTAAGAATCGCTTTTGCAGAAAATTTAGAACCATTTCTCCAGTAAGCCAAATTGACTTCTGTGCCCGGTCTAAAACGGCCAATGATTTCTTGTAACTCTGAGACAGAATTTACAATTCTCTCATTGACTTCAAGAATAATATCATCCGGTTTAAGTCCAGCCTCGTCCGCTGCGCCGTTTTTGGTGATGTTTGAAATATAGACCCCAGCAATTCTTTCCAATCCAAATTGTTTGGCCCTTTGATTGTCCACATTTTCAATGGTGACTCCGAGTAGACCTCGTTGTACATTTCCGAATTCCTGCAAATCAAAGATGACCTTCCTTACCAGATTTGAAGGGATCGAAAATGAATATCCTTCATAACGACCGGAGAAAGTCATGATTGCTGTATTAATTCCTATTAATTCGCCCGCAGAATTCACCAAAGCACCACCTGAATTACCAGGATTGACGGCCGCGTCTGTTTGGATAAAAGATTCAATTTTGTATTGTTGATTGTTGAGGATATTGATGTTTCTGGCTTTTGCGGAAATAATACCTGCGGTTACAGTGGATTGCAATCTAAATGGATTTCCAACAGCCAAGACCCATTCACCCACCTGGGATGAATCTGAATTACCAAAAATCAGATAGGGTAGGCCCGTGGCTTCTATTTTTAAAAGCGCCAGATCTGTGTTTGGATCTGTACCAATCAACTTTGCCTGATATTCATGATTGTCATTCAACATGATTTGAATGGTTTTGGCTTTCTCAATCACGTGGTTATTAGTGATGATATAGCCATCCGGTGAAATGAGCACCCCTGAACCCGTAGAAACACCCTTGTTGACCATTGGCATCAGATCCTGACCATCTTCAATGCATTCAATAAAAACTACTGCTGGCGTAGATATTTTAGCAGCCGAAATAAAATCGGTGGGAGCACTGGATTGTAAATTGCTGTGAATTCTGTCCGATTTGATCAGACGCTCCATAACCTGTTGATTTTCAATTCGGCTTTTTTCTGCCATAAACAGTGCATTGCCGGATTTTTGAAACATTAATTCATGTACTACCCAAGTAAGAATGGAAGTGAGTAGGGCAGTCATCGAAATAATAAACCATAATTGTTTGGACATAAGACAGTTATATATAACACAAATAATTCATAGAACTATGCAAAAACCATGCCTTTTTATAATAATCAGGCTAAATACTGTCAAATAACAAAATTATTGCCTTTCAGATTATCGAATAAGACTTAATGATGTCTTAAGTTCTACCAATCTATTTGCTCCACAAATATCTAGGGTCCCTATGAATTGAACAATGTACGAATCCATCGGTGACAACTGTCCTCTATAATATCCATCCCATGCCTCATCCGGATCATTAGATTCAAAAACCAACTGTCCCCAACGATTGTAAATTTTTAAACTGAACCCATCTTTTTCAAAAATGGCATCTTGGTCAAAAACCACTTTGTAAGTATCATTTTCCATATCCCCATTGGGTGTAAAAACATTCGGTAAATGAACCTTCTGGTTGGCTAAGCTTTCATCTTGTTCGAGGTTGAAAAACAATTTGATGGAATCACATCCATTTTTATTAAAAACAACAACTACATAATTTCCTTTGACCATAAAATTTTGAACACTGTCGCGGCCAATGACCATACCTCGCTCGTCTCGCCATTCAAATCTTGCAGAATCATAGGGGAAGCCGGAAGCCTGAAATATTGCATAGGCATTGATGGAAGTATCCTTGCATATTGTTTGAGTCACTCTGAGGCTATCGTACATGAGTGGCAATCCCAAAAGTTTACGGATAAAAACGGTCGTGTCATATTGGCAATCAAATTGGTCAAAAATTCTAATCAAATGAAGACCTTCATCTAAGCCGGTATAATAATTATTTAAATCTTTAGGGCTACCATCCACGCTGTATCTAATCGGTGGTACTCCATCCTTGATCAAAATTCTTATGGTTCCGTTGGGAACCGGACCACAAACATGTGTTAATTCCACTTTGTCCAAAACAATGGTCGCATAAGGTTGAACAGTCACGGTTCCGGAATAATCACATCCATTTTTTTGAAATACACGATAAGTATGTTTTCCTTCAATGACAAATGTCACGGTCTTTCCTAAATCCTGGCTTTGCATTCTTCTGTCAAAAACATCTCGCCATGAAATTGAATCAAACAAACTAAAATCACTCACCGAAAATGTGACCGTTCTATTTTGACAGCTAAACCAAATTGGATTAGGAAGTCCAATGGAATGAACCATGGTATCTATGTCCACTACCAAGGTATCTGAACTTAAACATTCAGGATTTGGTGTAATAATTCTACTGACATAGGTTCCCGGAATTCGAATGATCTGACGAATATTTCTTTCTTGAGTTCCATTAATTCCCGGTCCTTTAAAATTAAAAGTATAGGTGGTTTTATAATTGACCAATGTTGCATAAATATCCAATGTATCTTGCTTGCAACTCAAGGTCCTGTCCACACCCAAAAATGACAATGGGATATTCAAGTTTTTTAAAACATTGACAGTGTCGAAAGATTCACAGCCATTGGCTTTGTCTTCAACTTTTAATACATAAATTCCTGGTTGATCAACGGTAGGATTTCTTTGAGTCCGATTACCGGAATTGATTCCCGGTCCTGTCCAGGAAAGGTCAGCATTGGCAGGCGTGATATTGAATGTGCCATCTAAAACAACAGAGACAAAATCACATGTGATTGATTTATCTAAGCCAGCACTTATGAGTGGCTGTCCATCTTCTTTGGTGATAATAATTGAATCTAAATATTCACAATTTAAAACTGTGTCTCTAATTAAAATATAATATTTTCCTTCTTTCGTTGCAATGATCTTTTTGAGATGCCTGTCTGCATCAGATATATTGGGTCCTGCCCAAAAGAATTTTAAATTTCTTCCGGTGGATAGACTTGCATCCAAAAATACGGTGTCAGATTTACAATTTAAATCCGAAGTTTTGGTAAGTATAACCATTGGTAGGCTATCCGGGAACGTCACTAAAACGCTGTCTGTTTCTTCACACAAGGAAATGAAATTTACTACTCGAATCACATAGGTGCCTGAAACTGAAATCTTAGGAGCAATACTATCGCGATTTGTGCTATCAATGCCAGGTCCTGTCCATGAAAGTTTAAAATCTGAACCTGTGCTATTGAAATTTCCTCCAATGGTGATGCTCGCAGAATCACAAGGCAATACCCGATCCAAACCCGCGTCTGCACTGGCCATGGTTCTGTTTAAAAATACTAATACAGTATCGGTACGCTCACACTCATTGAGTAAATTTTGAACCCTTAAAATATATTGCCCAGGTAAACGAACTCCTTGAACGATGTCATTTTTACGACTTGCCAGAATATCCGGCCCGGACCATTCCCAATAAAAATTAATTCTTAAATCGGTAGAGTCGGCAATAAGAAAAACTGTGGAATCCTTACAATTGAGTAATTGATCTGCCCCAGCAAAGGCCAATGGAGCCAATGTATCAATGAAGATTTGGATGGTATCTGTACCAATACATCCACTGATCGAATCTACTACATGAAAGACATAGGTTCCAGGAGTGGATAAACTTGGTTTAAGTTCGAACCTGTTTGAAAAATCAATGCCTGGACCATCCCAATAAAAGCCTCTTAATCCAAAGGTATCTGGTCGGGTCACATCCAACTGAACAGCTGTTGAAAGGCAAGTCAAGGTTTGATCAGAACCTAAGCCTGGATCGGGTGCTTCAAAAACTTGAATTCTGACCAGGGTGTCATGTGTACATCCGTCAGGACTTAATGACCTTGCTCTGAAAAGTGAAGTTAAATTTGGGCAAACTTCAATCATTGAAACCGTATCGCGATTTTCCCAAATCAATTTATTTTCAGGACTTGAACTTAAAAGGACTTGAGTGCATTCTCCTTTGCAAAGAATTGGATTTTCTACCACTACCTGTAAATCAGGCTGTGATAATTCGATCACCTCCACGGTGTCCGTTCCAAAACAACCTCTTTGATCTTCTACCAATAATATGATTGTACCAGGAGTTGAAACAAAAGTGCTTCGTTCTCCTGTGCCATCATTCCATTGATAATTTTGTAGACCTTCCGGTCCAGTCAATTCCGTAAAATCTCCTTGACAAAATTGCAAATTTCCAGATATGCTTGCATCCACATTAGGCGCAAAAATCAACTGAACAGGTGGACAAAAGAAATTGGGTATAGTTGGAAAAACAAGATCATTTCCCAATATCGTTGTTCCTTGGCAAGGACAATTCATGTCTGATATTTCCCGATAAATATAATATTCAATGGTGTCGTATTTCCATTCTTCTTTCCATTGAAGTTGGATCCTTTGTATGGAGTTTAATGGAATTGGAGATTGACTGCCATCAGAGCTGTACAATTCAAAAATAATGGGTTCCGGGCCATAATGTGCACCTCCATTGGGAAGACTTAGAATAAATTCTTCACCATTGATATCAATCACACTCAAATCAGTAAGTCTTTGGCTTTGATTCCCCTGGTTATAATACCAATTTCCTCCAAGATGCACAGGAATAAAAGCTTTAAATGTATCCACTTGAAAAGTATCTAGACATTCTTTAGGATCTGAAAAGCATTTCATGAGTGGGCATTTTTGATCCAATTCATCCAATAATGCTTGAGTGATGATTCCAATAAAAGACTGGATGTCATTTTTTAAAATATTACCTGATTCATCCAATTCAATAAATGGAGGTTGGGTAGTTACCCAATTTAATCTTGCCGTATCTCTTGAAACCAATATATCTTGTGTAATACTGTCTACGGTACAATTTGCAGAATCTACTCCAAATAAATTTTGTTCTACCTGATAGGTTTCACATTCACCTTTTATAGAAAAACGCCAAAGTGGGGTCAGTGGTAAAAAGCCATTCAAAACCCGGATAGGTCCACAGGAGTCTGTCGGATCAGTGTGACAAGGATTTGCCTGATAACTTAGACTGATAGTATGTTGAGTTTCTTGCAGTCTAAAATTGCGATTTTCAAACATCAGCTTGATGGTATCTGTACTGATGCAATTGCCTTGGTCAATATGATAAACAAATTCATATTCTCCGCATGCTGTGACTCTGACACGAACACCACCTGGAAACATGCTGTCCACCATTACTAAATTACTTTCTGGATTGCATATAGTGGTCCAATAACCTCCGGGAGGATTTGCAATTAAATCAGCATCAAATCCGCAAACAAACCGGTCTGATCCGGCATCTGCACAATCTTGTGCAAATGAAAAATGCAGGGAGAGAAAACAAAATAACGAGCAAAATAAAGTTGTTTTTAACATATTTGATATTTCATTGAAACGGCAACAAATTAAAGAATATAGGTCAAATCTATGAAATAATATTCAGCCTACGAGTAAGTAATTATATATCAAATGATTACAATATAAATGTAAAATTTGTCAAAAGAAATTTTAAACGGAGCTTCTGGTTGACTCAAAGTTACTTAACCAATAGTTCGTTTCTACCAGGACCTGTGCTAAGGTATTTAACCTTGGTATCACAAAACTTTTCGATTTTATCCATACATGCAATCACTTGGGAAGGTAAGTTATTAAAATTCACATCGGCCAAGCTTTGTTTCCAGCCAGCCAACTCACTCAATTGGACGGATTGGATTTCAGACATATCGTAAGGTACCTCAGAAGTCCATTGTTCATTTACTTTATACGATTCTGCAAAAGAAATGTTGTCAAAATCATTAAGCACATCTGCTTTGGTAATACACAATTCAGTAACTCCATTGACAATACAGGCATACCTCAATTGAACCAAATCCAACCATCCGCAACGTCTTGGTCTTCCCGTCGTTGAACCGAATTCATTGCCCGATTTTCTGAGTTTTTCGCCCACATCGTCCAATAACTCGGAGGGGAATGGTCCGGATCCAACCCTTGTACAATAAGCCTTTGCAATGCCGATTACCTTCCTTATTTTTCCAGGAGGAATTCCCAATCCTGTGCAAACTCCAGCTGTAATAGTACTGGAACTGGTCACAAATGGGTAGGTTCCAAAGTCCACGTCCAACATAGTTCCTTGGGCACCTTCAGCAAGAATATTTTCTCCTTCTTTTAATTTATCAGAAAGCCAATATTCTGCATCTACTTTCTTAAGTTGTCTAAGTGATTCTAAACTCTCAAACCAAACTTTTTCTTCATGAGCTTCATCAAATTCCACTTCTGGGAATTGGCGAATCAATTGGATATGTTTTAATTTTAATTTTTCATACAATTTATCAAAACCAGGCTTTTCGATATCTCCTACCCTCAAACCATTTCTGCCCGTTTTATCCATATAGCATGGACCTATACCGCGTAGGGTAGAGCCAATTTTATCTTTGCCTTTGGCATTTTCTGATGCGAGATCAATCCAACGATGTGCAGGTAAAATCAGATGTGCTTTTCTGGACACCAACAATCTTTCCAAAGCATCCGGGACTTTGGGTAATACAGCTTTGATTTCTTTTTCGAGGGTAATAGGATCAATCACTACACCATTTCCAATTACATTGACCACTTGAGGTCTAAAGATGCCTGATGGAATGGTATGCAATACGTGCTTGACACCATCAATATATAATGTGTGACCGGCATTGGGTCCTCCCTGAAACCTGCAGACAACGGTATATTGATCAGCCAGGAAATCTACGATCTTTCCTTTTCCTTCGTCTCCCCATTGGAGTCCCAATATGACATCTACGGGCATTGATTTTGAGCTTTTGGTAAGGCGCGAAGGTAGCTAAATAATATATATTGAATCATGGGTTTGATGCTTTTAAAGGTATTTTTGCCAAGGTTTCCAGTGGGATTCACAAAAAACATAGTTTCCAGGAGACAATGTTGGATCACAAAATGCCATTCCCCAATGCCTTGTTTCTACAGTAAAGTTAAAATGGGACCATTGAATGATTTCCTTCCAACATCGATGCATTTCAGCGGATGAGTGGATTCCGTCTACAATGATGCAGGCATTTGAAGCTAGAAATGGAACTGTCTTTTGTAAATATAACAGCGTGTTATTAGAGTATGGTTGACTTTTTAAAAAAACCAGGTCAAACGCTTTTCCAGTGTACTTATTAAGGAATTGATCCATGTCAAGATGGATGTATTCAATGTTGTTTAATTGATTGAAATTGGTACTTTTTAAGGATGACTGGACTAGAAATTCAATTTCTTCCACTCCAATGATTTTGCTTTTAGGAGCTGCCATTGCAAATGTGGCTGTTCTCATTCCAAAACCCGAGCCCAAATCTAAAATTCGGGTTGGCTTCATCCAATAGGTCAATCTGTATAGTTGGTATAATTGATCCAGGAATTGTTTTGAATAAGTTGATTTATCCGTATGTTTAATGGTTGACTTTAATTCCTTTTTACCAAATTGATCATCTGAAATATTCTCATTTTGACGCATTGTGTCCATTTGGAGTTGCCATATAAGATCAAAATCATAATAACATTGATCTGCATCAAACATCTTGTCTAATAGTTTGTACAAATAAGGAGGGTGGATCCTGTAAATGGTTCTTGCTTTAAACCAATAAGCCATGAAGATCTTAATTCTTTCCAATATTCTCTTCATATCAAGCCTAAATACATATAAATATTTTATATTTGTGTTTTCTTTTTATATTGTATGACAAAGATCGCATTTACCGTAGCATTTAACTTCATCTTTTTGGTTCTCCTCCATGGCCAATTGGAATTTTCTGAAAGTAGCTTAAACAAAGAACTCTTTTCCGGATTGGTGATGTCTTCCGCTGATCTCAATGGAGATTATCAGGACGATTTATTGATCATGGATCAAGGTCGCTATGTTTGGTTGGGTACTGGCACGGGGAAGGCTACATTTGTGTGGAGCAGAATTCCGATTTCTTCTACAGTTCCTTTATGGTCCTTAAATGTTGCAGACATTGACCGAAATGGGCTTGCTGATATTGTGCTTGGAGGAGATAAACCTAATTTCCAAATTTTGTATCAAATTTCAGAAGGTGTTTTTGAAGTCAAACCTCTCGATTTTCCTTATTTTTTTTCTCAGGCCGCTTGTTTTTATGACATCAATAAAGATGGCTGGCTGGATTTTACAATTTGTGATGACAATGCAAAAGTCAAGATTTTTGAAAACGATCGTGGTCTCCTTAAAAATAATTATACTTGGTTGGATCTAAGCATGGATCCAGTGAGTAATGAAGCAGGCAATTATGGTTGTATATGGTCAGATTATGATCAAGATGGAGATGGGGATTTGTATATTTCTAAATGCAATGCACATGCTACAGATCCACGAGATCCGCGAAGGGTTAATTTATTTTTTAAAAATGACGCCCAACAATTTTTAGAAATTAGTGACCTCATGGGCATAGATTGCGGGGACCAAAGTTGGGTATCCGTTATGGCAGATATCAATGGTGATGGAAGAACTGATTTAATAGTGGCCAATCATTATGCACCAAGTAAAGTTTATGTGCAAAATTCTTTCGGGACTTTTTCTGATTCAACCACCAGCTCAGGCCTAGATAGCAAGTTGGCAATTTTTCAAATGCTTTTAAGAGATTTGGACAATGACATGGACCTGGATTTAATTTTGGCTGGAAATGGTACAGAAATTTGGTTAAACGATGGATTGGGACATTTTGAATTAACAGAGAACGGTTTAAAGCCCTTTAGTTCGATGGTGGTAGGTGATTTTAATGAAGATGGCTTTCAGGATATTTATGCATCTTATGCCTATTTGGTAAACAACATAGCAAACATACCTGACAGGCTTTGGATCAATCAAGCCAATCAAAATCATTGGATTAAATTGGGTTTAAAAGGAACGACATCCAATATCCATGGAGTTGGCGCTCTGGTGTATGTTTGGACACAAGGTAAACTTCAATATACTGAATTATTGAGTGGAGACTCTTATGGTATTCAGAATAGTTACAATGTACATTTTGGATTAAAAGAATTTGAAAAAGTGGATAGCATCTTCATCAAATGGCCTTCAGGTTTGATAGATCAGTATTTTGATATTGCATCTGATCAATTTTATCTTTTAACGGAAGGTAAATGTTTAAAAGAGAAAGTAAATATAAGTCCCGCAGTAGATACGGTGATTTGTCTCAATGAAATAATTACTATCTCTGCAGAAGATGGAATCGATTCATTGATCTGGAATAATGGAATGACGACAGACACCCTCCAAGTGGATACCACAGGTGTTTATTTCTACAGAATTTTAACATCGGACGGTTGTTACACCATATCTCAATCCATTAGTGTTCTTCAGAATCCGACTGAAAGTCCAAAATTATCCCATCGCTATCAAAAACTAATCTGCGATGGAACAGAAATTGAGTTGGCTGTTCCTGGATATAAAAACGTTTTGTGGGAGGATGGTAGTAGGGAAGAGTTGCGTGACATTTCAGATCCAGGAATATATTATGCAAGTGTAAAAGGCCTATGCAATGATTGGAACACAGACAGTTTAAAATTGAGCGTTGTTCAAACACCATTTGAAGCAATCATCCAAACTCAAAATTTGCCTTCACCAGGTGTAGCGACTTTGATTTCAGACCAAGAAAATACAGAGTGGTATAAGGATCCACAGGATTCAACGCCATTGTTTGTAGGAGATACTTTTATCACTCCTACACTAGATCAGACCAGTCGTTTTTATGTAAGAAGTTTTGGTGCAGGAGAATTTGATCATTTTGTGGGTGGACAAATATCCCCTCAGTATTCCGCAGGTGCTTACCATGCAGCACAATTAAATCCAAGGATGGAGTTTAGAGTTTTTCAAGATGTGATGTTGGATAGTTTGAGCTTGTATACGGATCGTGAAGCCAAAAGAACCATCCAACTTTTAGATGCGGATTGGTTGGTGGTACAACAACAAGATGTTTTGTTGACACCCGGTAAGAATCGAGTTTTTGTGGGCTTTGAATTATCAGGTCCGAATAAAACTTATTTTTTAACGACCTCTACAGATACCAATATGCTGTATTTAAATACCACTTCTCCTAGATTGCAAAGATCTGATTTAAATGTGCGTTATCCCATTCATTTGGAAGACAAAATAAGGATCATCAGGTCGCAGTATGGTGAGAATTACTACTATGCATTTTATGAATGGGCGATACGCCCAAAGGGATTACAATGTTATACCGATTGGCAAGAAATCATTGTGCAAGTAGGTCCTTCATCAGTAGACGAAAAATAGAGGAAGATTGTCGTTGGTGGTTAGCAGATCGGATGGTCAAATTTGAGAATTGTACTTCTAACAAAATAAGCTATAGGCTCAGTGATCTGTTGGGGCGTGTCATTTATGAGTTTCATCCAGGAAAGGACGGAAACAACTCCAGTCCGGTACTTGGAACAGGGATCTATATTTTGTCAGCGATGGATGTCAATGGAAAAATGTCTTCAAATAAATTGTTGGTGCATTAACAGAGTTTACGATTTTGAACTCTAGCAGAATCGATCTGAGTCAAATCAACATTAATTTCAAAATTATAAATAAAATAAAAAAGCCCTTCTGGACTAACAGAAAGGCTTTAGGAAGGGTGGATGACCGGATTCGAACCGGCGACCCTCGGAACCACAAACCGATGCTCTAACCAACTGAGCTACAACCACCGTGTTTGCTGACTTGATCTACAAGCTTCGCATACAAATTTGAAGAACAATGAAATTACAGAGCAGGATCTAAATTTTTGCTAAATGAAAGTAAAGAAAACAATCATCTAACATTTTAAAGATCAAGCTATTGTAATATTCAAAAGTCTAAATGCGGAGGAAGAGGGATTCGAACCCCCGGACCTGTTACAGTCAACGGTTTTCAAGACCGCCGCGTTCGACCGCTCTGCCATTCCTCCTTATGGGCGGCAAAGATAAGTCAGGGCTTAGAATTTTCATAAACTCTTTATGAAAATATAATATTAGCGATCAAGTACATGGTCAAATTAACAGCTAAACTAGTCAAATTGAATCCAGTTTTCTTATTCTCTCTATTTCCCTTAGGCCATTTGCTCTCCTCCCAAGCCTTCTAGGTAGTAGTCAGACAGAATTTTGCACCATGAAAGCATACCATCGTGGAGTTTATAACGCCTTTGGCAGAATTTATGACGCTGAAAGTGTTATCTCCGCGGAATTTATTACGCTGCAAGCGTAGCTGCGATTCTCTCATTGACTAATTTCTTCTTCCTCCATTTTCAAATTTCCATGGCGCCGAATACGATATAATTAACATTTCAAATTTTGTTACCTGCCGCGTTGGTTAACAACGCGGTTTAGTCACTAACTCGCCTAGCTCGGCGAGTTTGCTCCGCATCGTTCCTTCATCCTCCATTTTCAAATTTTCACATTTCCAAATTTTCACATTATCTTACTACCGTAAGATCTCCCTTAACCGTCTGATAAGTCCCATCCTTGAGTGTAAGTTGCGCATGCCATGTATACACTCCCGGAACAACATGCTGCCCTTTAAATCTTCCGTCCCAACCAAGTGTCGGATCATTGGGAGCAAAATTGTGTTTTTGCCAAACTAGACTACCCCATCTATCGTAAATAGAGAGTGTGGTGATAGAGGCGATGGTGTAAAGATTGTCGAAGATGGTAAAACCACCGCTTATACCGCCAGGGATGAGGACATTGGGATAATAGATACCTTGTTCATTTTTAATAATGAGGATTAAGCGGTGTATGGAATCGCATCCAAACTCCGAACTGTATTTTTCTTCAAAATTTCCGGAAGCACTGTAGTTGGTATTGTTGACTGGCCAATTGTAATCAGTTTGACTAATGATGGTATCGGTTTTAATAAAATGCGGATGGATGATGAGTTCGAGATTTAACAATGAATCACATCCTTCGAATGTTTGGAGTGGATGACAATAATTTCCAGATTGATTTAGCAATGTATTAGTTACATTCCAATAAAATGGCCCACAAACTTCAGCTTTTTCGTTGATTAAATGGAAAGGCAATCTTCTAAAATCGAGTATATGAACTGAATCACAACCCTGCGCATTGGTGAAAGTCATTAGATAGCGACCTGATTGCGTATAGTTTTGTCCATCCACATCCCAACGATATGGATCACAGGAAGAGACCGAAGATATTTGTTGATTGGAATTTATGGAGAGATTGAGAATTATGACAGAATCACATCCTGCCGCATTCCGAATTGTAAATGGATAACTACCGCTTTCTGTCAGCGTCTGTCCATGAAACACCAAACTATCACAAGTGGACAAAGAAATATTTGCACTACTAGATTTCAATATTTCCAATTCTAATATTATACTGCTGTCACAACCGAATTGATTTTTTGTATTGAATGAATAATTTCCGCTTTGATCATAAGTGATTCCATTCCAATTATATTTATCACAAGCTGATTCTTGGATATTGTTTTGATGGATTGGCAAAATTATTAATTCCAAAATGGCAGTGCTATCGCAACCTAAAGAATTTAAAGCTTTAAATTCATAAATTCCGCTTTGTGTATAGTTATTTCCATTCCATAGATAAGCTGCACAATTGGAAATTTGTGACATCGAACTGCTCGATGATAAAATCGTTAATTCCAATGTTGCGATACTATCACATCCATCTGCATTGGTTGCAGAATGCTGATAGGTTCCCGATTGTGTATAATTATTTCCATTCCATGTATATTGATCACACGCATTGATCTTAGAATTTGAATTGGTGGATTGTAACAATTTCAAATCCAAAGTCACAATGCTATCACATCCAGCCTGACTAATGTCTTGATGGGTATATGTACCCGATTGAGTCAATGTTTGTCCATTCCAGAGATAACGATCGCAGCTCGTGTGAGATATCTGTTGTCGAATGACAGAGTCGATGGTCAGATCTAAAATAGCCGTGCTGTCGCAACCGACAGAATTTTGTGTTTTAAATTCATAAATGCCCGATTGTGTATATACATTACCATTCCATTGAAAAGTATCACAGGTAGCCATTCGATGCATCGAATGGCTCGATGGATGAATGATAAGATCCAAGGTCACCGTACTATCGCATCCATTTTCTGTTTGTCCATTAAATACATACTGACCTGATTGTGTATACGTTTGTCCATTCCAGTCGAAAGCATCACAGGCAGATATGGTTTGTGTTTGTGAGACAGATGGATGAATCCGCAAATCCAAAGTTGCAATGCTGTCACATCCGCCAGATGTAATTGATGAGTCAGAATAAATTCCTGTTTGTGTAATTATTTTTCCATGCCAATCGTAGATTTCACAAGCAGACAGTGCAGTTTGAGTCCGCACGATATTGCTAAGTGCCAAATCCAATAATACAATCAAACTATCACATCCTTTTTGATTTTTTAAGCTTCGATGATATTTGCCTGCATCATACAGCACAGTATCATAAAATATATATGTCGAACCCTCACAGATGGACACAGTATCGCGCTGTATTTTCGGCAAATCAATTAGATAATAAAAATTATCGGTATAGTCACACTCAGGCTGATCAAAATGAGTAGAATCAAATGGTCCTGTACTATTTCTTCGGGTATTCACTACGAGATAAATTCTGGTTAAATCAGAAGCAGAAAATCTAAATATTAAATCCCTTAAACTGTCTCCCGGCTTGATGATTTCAGTCGTAAGGTAAACTCCAAGCAGAGCAGTGTCCAACTCAGGATTAGCACCATAAAATGAAACCGGCAAATCCACATCTGCTATTCTTGAAGCATCATTTCGATTGTGCAACTCAAAACGCACTGTAAAACTATCCGTCACTGGATCATAATCCACACAGTGGATGAGACCAGTCAGTGAGGCAGCTGGTTTCTTGTAGTATCCATTTTCATCGAGAAGCGATTCTTGTTGCATAAAATTATTGTACCTACCATTCATGTAGGTAGCATGATTTTTCTGATATTGCGGTACGGTGAGATCATCGTTGATAAAGAGTGGATTGTAGGGATATTGATTCCATACTCCTCTTGCTGGTGCCCAATGCTGTCCTTCGAGTGGGCCAAAGATAGTGAGTTTAGAATAGCCACCTGATCTTTCACTTAGTGCACATGTTACGCAAAATTTAGCCTCACCAGTATTGTCGAGATCGCCTATAATTGGATATTCAGTATAAGTAGGTGAAAAGCATGGCAATTGATGTATCACACGGGGTGCTGAGGCCGACCCATCGATTAATCTTATATGAGTTTCATCTCTAAAAACAATCTCATTAATACCATCACCATTAAAATCAAACAAAGTGATCTCCGCACTTCCCGAAGAATCTGTATGGGTTAAAGTCCATTTTTCTCTTAACTTGTTAGTGCCATCGTAAAAATAGGCATACATTTTTGAATCGACACTAATTATTATAGTGGCAGATTGACCAAAATTAATTTTACCGATAGTCGGTAATGTTATTGATCTTGATCTAAGGCCTGAATTAGGATTGGCAGCTGGATTTGCAGTGGCGAGTAGACTTGGGATTCCGTTATTTAAATAATAAGTATAAACAAGAGGATCAGAATCAAAACCTTGAACAGAAACGATCACATCTAAAATTCCATTTTGATCGATATCTGCTACGCTGGTCACCCCATCCTCAAATTGTCCATTAATCTGAATATTATAAGGTGTCATCCTATTTCCAGTCATTCCATTTAAATTACTAATTTTAACTTTATATATCGTATAACCTGCTACCAATTCAAGATCAGTTGTATCAATGTCTAGGTTTGCTGCTACTGCAATAGCCCGATCCTGATTTCTTGGAATATTATAGCCCCTGCCATTAAGACCACCATCAGCTAGTTGAACTCCTGTTCTAGCATTGAATATTTTATTGCTAACATATATTTCAGGGACTCCATCTTGGTTAAAGTCAGCTGCACCAATTGTCCCAGTACCAGAACCATTAATAGGTGTTAAATTAATTCTTTTATCGGAAACCCATAGTAAAGTTCCGTCCATTTTGTAGCAAACCAGACGATCTCCATAATATGAAGTATCTCCGGTGTATGTTACAGTATGTGTAATAAATTCTGGAACCAAATCCTGATCAATATCAAGTATCAATAAATAATTAAAATCATTGAAGCTGACATATTTTTTGAAACCTCCTTTAGTCTGACCGGATCTACTATCGATGAATAAAACGGAATCAGATCTAAAAGAATTCATAACTAAGTCTGGGATACAATCTCCATCTACATCTGCCAATAAGGGTGTAAAATAAACTCTCAAATCCTGAATACTTTCGATTTTTCTTTCAAATTCAAGAGAACTATTACCAAGAATTGTCTTTATAAAACACAGATTTGTATCTTTATATTGAATACAAGGATTTTGCTGTGACAATAAAATATTGTGATAAAAATTTAAAAACATAAAAATTATATACAATCGAATCATCTAAAATGAATTAAAAATTATTCAAAGGAGTTTAATATTAAAAAATTAACTCATTTTTTTAATTTAAAAAATTAAAAGTGGGTCGTTTGGTAAGCGACCCACTTCTTATAATAGTTAATTATGGTTTTACAAATTTAATAGCGTCTTTAATTCCATACCTGTCAGTATATTGCAAAATATATACCCCGGGTTTAAGTTCTAAATTTACATTTAAAAATGAACCTTTAAAATTACCTTTATAAATTGTTTGATGATAGATATTAAAAATTTCAAAAATTGTAAAATCTAACATTGAGAAAATGTTAATTTCATTATTTTTAATTGGATTGGGAGCTATAAACAAATCCTGCTTCTTATTTCTATTATAGCTCCTTGATGAACCTTCTCCTTGAAAGTTGTCTTCATCGCAATTTAAATATGGTATATAAAATCTTTTAAAACATGTAGGACTGCTACATAAATATACTGTCAAGTATATATCTTCGTCAAACGCACCTAGTGTCCCAGAAGGAAGGCTTCCCATTTGATTGTTTACATTGAACGGATCATTTGGAGAAGCTACAGAATTGGATCTATAACATAAGCTTCCTGATCCTGAATTTTTGACTTCCAGATCAATTGAAAATTCCCCATCTTCGCAATAATACTTTTTAACATAAGCTTCCAAATTGCATTCAGAGTTATCAGAAGAGCATGGTTTGGGAGGACATACAATAAATTCAACCTCACATTCCTCGTCAAAATCATCAATCAGTTTGATTTTTATACAACCACCGGTGATTAAGCCACCATCTATTTGATGATCATTATTATAACTATATAGATCAACATAACTTGCGTTTTTATACAATTCATAATCTCCAAAATACATTAATCTTGGCACATTAAGCTGAAAAGACCATGTGTCATCTGATCCTGTGGAGGAAGAATTATTATCACATAATATATCAAAAATCTTTAATTTATTAAAAGCAGTGCATAAACCACAAAAATCAGGAGGAGTGATTAGAAATTCATATTCACAAGTTCCAATTTGGACAATTAAATCCCAACTACCTTCTTGGATGAGAAATGGACCTAAAATAATAGTTTCGTCGCCAATGCCATTTTCAAGTGAGTAAATACCTGTTTCATTTGGATACGGTTCATCTAAAATTCTAGTTAGTGTCCAGTTTCTAAAATAAGAATATCCAATTTGTAAAGTTACATAGTAATAATCATCAGAAATATAATCGTCGGTTTCATTATCATAACAAGCACTTATAGTCCTATTTACAACCATTTCATTAAAATCCTCTAGACAAACTTCTATCATATTTGTTGAGACTGCAGGAAGAAACTTATTGTTGGCTTTAAAGTAAAGCAATGCAAATATTTCCCTACAGTCATCCACTGAAAAATCATCTGCCGCAACTTGAAAACAAAAAGTTTGTGTTTCATGGTCAATGGTAAGATTGTAAATAGTAAAATTTGGTACTATAACAGTATCTAAAAGCCACTCACCACAAATTGGTGGAAGAATGTAGTCACCGCATATAGTTATAGTATCATCTTCACAAGAAGAATACATGATTCCAATCCCTTCATAATTGAGAGGTGAATCATAAAGCGTACCGGACCCGAATGCACTGTCATCACAATCTTCACAAATACCATCAATATATGCGTATCCAAAATGGCATCCTTGACCACAATCCGCAGCCATTATTTCGAGTGTTGCAATATTTCCAATCTGATCAGATGGAATTATAATTTTATGGCATGCCCAATCAATGGAATCAATGGGATCAAAATCACAAATACTATCAGTCCTTTCAGCATGACAATTTATAATTGAGGCATCGATACATAAATCACTATACGGTGCCAGATCGCACATAATACTGAAAAAAGGTTGCGAGTTGGTATGACCTGAAGGATTTTCTAAAACAGCAGCAAACCAAATAGAAAAAATTCTATTTTCTTCCGTGACTTTAAAGCGCTTTTTAATTCTATTGGCATCAAAATGCCCTTGACATACATCTCCAGTATGGCCATATCTGTTATTTATGAGAAGAGATTTACTTCCAAATTTAGTTCTTGGAATTTGTACTAGAGGATCAGTTCCACCGGAAACAATTTCAAATCTCCTGAAAGCAGGTAATGAACTTGAAGTCCAAGTTACAGGAACACCACCTGTTGTTTTTGGTTCGCATTCATCGCTACCTGTAAGATAACTACTTGTCTCCCCAAAGTAAAAATCAAAATCATCCTCAAACCCACCATTATCACACACAAAAGTGTCTGTCTGTGCGAGTAATCGAGAGTTAGACGCAGTAAATAAAGTAGATAAAATTAGTATTGCAAGAATCCTTAAAAGTAGCAATGGCTTGAAAGTTGCCGATTGAAGTAGCTGCTTTAAACGGCCAGACAAAGGCACTAAGACCCCATCATGGCATGTACTAGTTAAAGGTGAAATAATAGACTGCAATTTACTTGTTGCAGTTTGCAATTGATTGTAATGAGCGAAATTACAATAAGTCAGAGAAAAAAATAACTTATTCATAATTTAAATAATATTAGTTACACATCTGCGCACCGAGGCTATTTTAAGGCCAGGGAGTGTTTGGATCGGTTCACAGGCATGTGTAAGCAGCAAATTGAATCTCTTTATCTCACTTAAGACTCTTTGACTAGGAGATTCGCTGTAAAGATAATCAATTATTTTTAAGAAAAGTTTCACAAAACATTAAAACATTGAAAAATCAGGGTTTACCCTTATAACAAAAGTTATATTGGATTAGTCAGGAAAATTACAATTAGGGGCTTTTTGGCATCTTAAATTCAAAAAAAATAAATGGTGAATTTGTAGGCCCAATAGGGCAGAATAAGTTAATATGTTTGTCTCCCAAGGTAAACTTGATGGGATCCACTGCAGATTTGGTCCGTAAATAATACATGCCCGTTTTAAGTCCTTGCTGCCAGGCGTGAAAATGCATGGAAGAAAGTTTGCCAAAAGTGACATTTTCAAGGAATAAATTGAGACTCTGGGATTGACAGATAAACGCTCCTCTGTCGGCACTCATGTCTATGATGGCACGCTGACTGATTTCCCAGCCTGTTTTATAAAGTTCTTTGAGTTCTTGTGGGATAGAAGGAATTCTTTGTACAGAACCGTTGTGGGCCATTAGGGTTTCTTTCATTTCTGTGTTCCACAAACCCAAACGGATGAGGTCTTCCAGTAAATGCTTGTTGACGACCATGTATTCTCCGGACAGAGTTCTTCTCGTATAAAAATTGGAAGTGTATGGTTCAAAACATTCATTGTTGCCTAGTATTTGAGAAGTAGAAGCAGTGGGCATCGGAGCCAACAGCAAGCTGTTTCTAATACCGTGGGTCATCACCTCTTTTCTAAGGGCCTCCCAATCGTAACGACCTGGTGTAGGTTCGATTCCCCACATGTCAAACTGGAATTCGCCCTTACTGATGGGGCTTCCTGCAAAAGTCTCATAGGCACCATGTTTTTTAGCCAATTCGCAGGATTCACTGACGGCGGCGTAATAGATGGTTTCAAAAATTTCTTTGTTTAGTTTTTTTGCACCTTCAGAATCAAAAGGAAAACGCATCAAAATAAATGCATCGGCCAAACCTTGTACTCCAATTCCAATCGGTCTGTGTCTGAAGTTAGAATTGCGGGCTTCAGGGATTGGGTAATAGTTGATGTCAATAATCTTATTCAGATTTCTGGTGATGACCTTGGTAACCTCTTCCAAGGTTTTAAAATTGAATTTTTTATTTTCAACAAATTTGGAAAGAGAGATACTGGCTAAATTACACACGGCTACTTCATCAGGAGCGGTGTACTCTATGATTTCAGTACACAAATTTGAAGAACGGATGGTGCCTAGATTTTTCTGATTTGATTTTTTATTGGCGGCATCTTTGTACAAGATGTACGGGGTTCCGGTTTCAATTTGGCTTTCAAGAATATTAAACCACAATTCCTGGGCACGTACGATTTTTCGGGCTTTGCCTTCTGCTTCGTATTGATGGTAAAGTGCTTCAAATTCTCCTCCATAGGTGTCATATAATCCTGGGGCTTCGTTGGGACAAAACAAAGACCACTGACCATCTTCTTTTACACGCTGCATAAATAGATCTGGGATCCATAAAGCATAGAATAAATCTCTGGCGCGCATTTCTTCTTTGCCATGATTTTTCTTTAACTCCAGAAAATCTTCGATGTCTGCATGCCATGGTTCAATGTAAACTGCGAATGCACCTTTTCTTTTACCACCTCCTTGATCCACGTATCTCGCAGTATCATTGAATACCTTGAGCATTGGAATGATACCATTGGAAGTGCCCCCAGTCCCTTTAATATAGGATCCTTTGGCCCTGACATTGTGAACACTTATGCCAATTCCACCAGCAGATTGGGAAATCTTGGCGCAACGACTTAAGGTTTCAAAAATACCTGAAATGGAATCATCGGTCATGCTTAACAAGAAACAGGAAGACAATTGGGGTTTTGGGGTCCCCGCATTGAATAGAGTGGGAGTCGCATGTACGAACCATTTTTCAGACATGAGATTGTAAGTCTCAATCGCGGAATCAATGTCCCATCCGTGTATTCCGACGGCTGCTCTCATGAGGAGGTGTTGTGGGCGTTCCACCACCTTTTTATCCATGCGAAGCAAATAGGATCTCTCCAAAGTTTTAAACCCAAAATAATCAAAACTGTAATCGCGATCATAAATAATGGCAGAATCCAGCGTATCGGTATTTTGACGGATGACCTCTATGGTTTCGTCGCTGATGAGTCCTGCTTTTTGTTGGGTATTTGGATCGATATAAGTATATAAAGCCTCCATGGTTTCCGAAAAAGATTTGTTCGTGCTTTTATGAAGATTGGAGACTGCGATTCGGGCGGCCAGGATGGCATAATCCGGGTGAACTGCTGCTAGAGAGGCAGCGGTTTCTGCCGCAAGATTATCAAGCTCAGTGGTTTTTACGCCATCAAACAATCCTTGGATGACTTTCTTTGAAATTTCTATGGAATCCACAAACAATGGATCCAGACCGTAGCACAATTTTTTGATTCGCGCGGTAATTTTGTCGAAACTGACGCTTTCACGTTTGCTATTACGCTTGATGACTTGCATGATATAAAAAATTAAGAGTTAAAAAAAACGGTTTGAAGAATTGAGTTTAATTAAAATTCTTCGTCAATGGTGAATACCTTTTTTTCATGCCCGGCGGTCACCCCGGCTTTTTGGTATTCTGCTACACGCTTTTCAAAAAAATTGGTTTTACCCTGTATTGAAATCATATCCATCCAGGGGAATGGATTTTCAGAATGGTAGAATTTTTCATTGCCCAATGACATCAATAATCTGTCAGCCACAAACTCAATGTATTGGCACATCATTCCGGCGTTCATACCTATCAATGCAACAGGTATGGCGTCCGTAACAAATTCTTTTTCTATTTCTACGGCTTCAGTAATAATATTTTGAAGGGTTTCTTTGGGTAGTTTATTGACAATGTGTTGATTGTACAACAGACAGGCAAAATCACAGTGCATTCCTTCATCTCTGCTGATGAGTTCATTTGAAAAACTCAAACCTGGCATTAGGCCACGTTTCTTTAACCAGAAAATAGAACAAAATGAACCGCTAAAAAAGATTCCCTCTACCGCTGCAAAAGCAACCAATTGTTCAATAAAACTCCCTTGACTAATCCAACGGAGCGCCCAGTCAGCTTTTTTACGAACACATGGAAGATTGTCAATGGCGTTGAATAAATAATTTTTTTCAGTGCTGTCTTTAATGTAAGTGTCTATTAAGAGAGAATAGGTTTCAGAATGTATATTTTCCATCATGATCTGAAATCCGTAGAAAAACTTGGCTTCTGTGTATTGTACCGCTCGAACCATGTTTTCAGCCAAATTTTCATTGACGATTCCATCACTGGCAGCAAAGAAAGCCAATACATGTTTTATAAAATGTTGTTCGTCTTTATTGAGTTTAGTGTCCCAGTCCACCAGGTCTGCTTGGAGGTCAATCTCCTCTGCGGTCCAAAAACTTGCTTCAGAATCTTTATAAAATTTCCATATATCATCATGTTGTATCGGAAAAAGGACAAAACGATGTGGATTTTCTTGAAGTAAAGGTTCTGTATTTTGATTCATTTTAAGAGTTTGATGGTTGGTTTTAAATACTTTTTATTTTAGGGGGCTCAAAGGTATCAGGAAGTTTTAGATATATGATAATAAAATATATATATTTTTTTATTTAATTCGTAAATAAGTTTTTATGAGTAAGTTAAAATAAAAATCTGGCTTCGTTTGACAAATAAAACATATTATAATTATATGTCATATTTGTGAAACAAAGATACCTGCGCTTGCAAATTTTTTGCTGATTACTTTTCCACATATTGTGGAAAACTTTAATAAGTTAAAGAAGAATAGGGTATTAACTATTTTAAATCAAGTGGAATACAAATAATTATTGTTTATAATACTTAAAAATAGATCCAATAATCATTTAGATATATAGGAATATAAAAATGTGATTAGGAATTTGGATCAAATCGCTTAAATCATTTCTTTCTTTCTAAAGAACCAGGTGATGCCGAGACTAAACAAGATGGAAATAAAGACTATCAGGAAAAAGGCAAATTTATTGTCACCAAGTCCAAATGGTATCGGTACATTCATACCAAAGAAACCTGCAATTAGGGCAGGAAACAAGAGCGTAATGGTAATGACGGTCAATCGATTTACAAACTTGTTAAGATTGTTGGAGATAATGGAGGTGTATGCCTCCATGGTACCGTTCAATATATTGGTGTACAATTGGGCAACTTCACGCGCCTGGTTGTTATCTACGATGATGTCTTCAAAGAAAATACTCAAATCTTCATTGTCTTTAATGCCCAATAGGTCGGTCCTGCGTACCTTAATTTTTAAAAGTTCGTTGGCACTCAAAGAGTTAACAAAATAAACCAAGCTTTTTTCAATACGCAAGAGGTTTTTAAGCTCTTCGCTTCGACTGGAATTGTAAAGCTCTTCTTCTATTAGACTCCTTCTAAGATTCAGTTTCTTCAGGTATTCCAGAAACATCAATACGTTTTGTTCAAAAATTTGCAAAGCAAATAGCCTTTCATTGCGTGGATCAAATCCCCTGACTTTCATATCAGCAAACTTCTCCAGAATCGGACTTTCATGGGCACACAGAGTAATGATCTTGCCTTGGGTAAAGACAATACCTAAAGGTATGGTGATGAAAATGGGATCATTTTCCTTTTCAGTCTCGTTGATGACAGGAGTGTGGAGAATGATGGATCTGGCTTCTTCGTATTTTTCATAACGGGCCCTTTCTTCTATATCGAGTGGGTCAGTTAAATAATCTGGAGCGATGTCCAGTTTTTCTGCCAATTGTTGAATTTCACCTTCAACCCAAGGTGGTCCGATTAGAATCCAGTGGGCTTCCCTCAGAAACTCTGGTTGATAAAACTGACCTTCTTTGATTCCAAAGTAACGGATCATCTTTTTCGCTTTCTGAGAATAATAAAATCATTTGTTGTTCCAGTGAGGTTTTAACCAGTGACAAAGATACAATAATCAAGCCAAAACCTTGTATTTTTTATAGAGCTAGAATGAAAGTGTGTGAACTGTAATGAAAGGATATTGGTAGTTAAGTAGGATCCCCTCATTTTCATTGAGGCAAGTTAAAATATCAAAGCTGTTTCAATTTATGGATCGCAGAAATGTCAATTATATTTTGAATTTAAAAAATATGGATTTATATTTAATTATATATATGATTTATTTATAATATGAAATCAATTCTGTTGTGCCCTAAACAAAAGCCATTTAAACTTGAAGTACATTCTTAAATAAAATCGCTTCTTCTTATTAATTATTTAATATTAATTTTACATTCTCAACCATTGACCCATGTTCAACTCAAAATTATTCTCTTTGCTTATTTTTATTTTGGCTTATTGCGTATCCATTGATGCCCAAAAATGGGGATATGTCACCATGATCGCTCCATCAGGTTCAAACACAATTACCTTTTTAGATACGAGTAGTCGTGTGGTTAAATCGTTGACAAATTTAACGGGTATGACAGGGTATTCTTCCCACATGGTTCCAGGAGGATCCATCTGGCGTACCGTTGGAACCAACAATACTATTTTTAGAGGAGGAGGAATTCATGGTCGCGTCCAAAAGATAGACTATGCAGGTAAACTCTTATTCGATTATACCATTTCCAATTCACTGCAATGCGCTCATCACGACATTTGCCCAATGCCAAATGGAAATGTATTGGTGATTGTATATGAGTATAAAACAGCTGCAGAAAGTACGGCCAAGGGTGGTCCCAACGCAATCAGATACAATGAAAAGTTGATTGAATTAAAACCTACAGGACTCAATACGGCAGACATCGTTTGGGAATGGAGTTTATGGGATCATTTGTGCCAAGCCACGAATGCTGCTTTAAACAACCACGTCACATCCATTCTTAATAATCCGCATATGCTCAACGTCAATTATATAAATAATAAGACCGATTGGGTACATATGAATGGGGTAGATTACAATGAAGAGCTAGATCAAATTGTACTTTCATCTCATTACTTAAATGAAATGTGGGTGATCGACCATTCTTTAAGTAAGGAAGAAATGAAATTAAATAGCGGTGGACGGTTTGGAGTAGGAGGTGGCTTTTTATACCGATGGGGTAATCCTGCTACTTATGGAGCTTCAGGCTCAACGGTATTTAAAGTAATGCATGACGCACATTGGGTGCCAAAGGGAAGTCCACGCGCTGGAATGCTTGCTGCAGTCAACAACCAAGGGGTGAGCAATTCTCAAACAGCCATTGATTATTTTAAACCTACCTGGGACGGAGCAACATATTCCAGAAATCCCGGGCAAGCCTACCCTCCAAGTACATACAACTATAGACATGCGGCGAATGGTTACACCAGCAACATGGGTAGCGCACAGGAATTACCAAATGGCAATTTATTGGTTTGTTTAGCCATTGCAGCTAGAGTGTATGAAGTAGATTCTACCGGTAAACAATTGTGGAATTATCAAGGGATGCTTCCGATTCCTCAAGCATTTCGATATTCTAAATGTTTTATTGAAAATCCAATCGTTCAAATTTCTTCTTCTGATTCAATACTTGAACTTGGTGAAATGACTCAACTGACAAGCACTTTGACCTCCACTGGAAGTACAGGCCTTGTTTATGAATGGAGTCCAGTGGAAGGATTGGACAATGCCAATATAGCCAATCCTGTTGCAAGCCCAGATAAAACAACAAATTATACATTGACTGTAAGATCCTCTGAAGGCTGCACAGCCAGTAGCAGTGTTTTAGTTCGAGTGAATTCGGGAATACTGATTGATTTGAACATCACTGCAGAAGATGATACCATCTGTTTAGGGCAAATCACACAATTGTTTGCGGAGGCAACTGGAGGCTCAGGCGTCTTGACATATAGCTGGACTTCCAACCCTTCAGGTTTTATTTCTGATCAGTCAAATCCTTACATTAATCCTGAAGAAGATACCTGGTATTTTCTGACAGTCAGTGATGGAACGGAAATGATAAATGATAGTATATTTATAAAAGTATTACCACTTCCAAATCAACCACAGATTACAAAACAGGATAGTTTGTTATTTTCTTCTTCCAATATTGGTAATCGATGGTTTTTTTATGGGAATATCATTGAAGGTGCGGTTGATTCCACATACCATCCGATAGAACATGGATCCTATCAGGTACAAGTAGTGGATAGCAATGGGTGTGCATCTTTTTTGTCGGAGCCTTATGAATATTTTCCAAATTCAGTAGATCCAACAACGAGCTTTTTTGAATGGTCCATCGTCCCCAATCCAGTGCAGGGAGAATTTAAAATTTCATCAGCAGAACCACTTTTCGGAAAGCAAATCATCATTGTTGATTTAACAGGTAGAGAATATTATAAAGGAAATGCTCTTTCTCAAATACAAGTATTAGATTGGCCAACCGGACATTATATGGTTGGTTTGAAATCTGAATTTGGAAACTTACAATACAAGCGAATTTTTATTTTAAAATAATTTCACAATTAGAATGGTTGCATCGCGTAAATTAAATTTTATATTAGCTTTTGTATTATTAAAATGCAGCATGATGGACAAGATTCATGCGCAAGATTTTTATGATTTAAATCAAATACAGACCATAAAAATATATTTTTCCGCGAACAATTGGAGATATCAATTAGATACTTCTAAGGCTGGAAAGGAAGGTTTTATAATAGCAGATTCTGTCATCATAAATCAAAAGAAATTTGTCAACTCGGGTGTTAAGTTTAAAGGGAATTCTACTTATTCTATCAACAGAGTTAAAAATCCATTGCACATTAAATTGGATTATGTTAAGAGTGCAGATTACCAGGGTTATGATGATATTAAGTTGAGCAATGGCTGGAGTGATAATTCAATGATCAGAGAGCCTTTGGCATTTTATATTCTTAGGCAATATATGGATGCTCCAAAAAGTAATTTTGCAAAAGTGTTTATCAATAATCAATATTATGGCTTGATGAACAATACAGAAAGCATAGACAAACGCTTTGTTTTAAAAAATTATTCGAGCTCTTATAATACCTTTGTAAAGTGTAATCCGGAATCAATAGGAGGAACTTCAGGCAATGGACCCAATCTCGAGTTTTTTGATTTCAACATTTCATCTTACAATAAGAAATATGAAATGGAATCTGATACCGGTTGGGCCGCACTTATGGAATTAATTTTTTCATTGAACCAGGATTTTAGTCGCTTTGAAAAAATAGCAGATATTGACAAATTGATTTGGATGCTTGCTTTTAATAATGTCCTGGTCAATCTGGATAGTTACAGCGGATCTTTCCGACAAAATTATTATTTGTATCAAAATCATGAATCTGTTTGGATACCAACAATTTGGGATCTCAACATGTGTTTTGGTGGATTTGCAACACCCGGAGGAATTACAGGAGCATTGAACCCCACCACCATGCAAACCATGGCTTTTAATTTGCATAAGAATGAAGCTGGTTGGCCGCTCATTTTTAAATTCTTAAATGATCCATTTTACTCAAAAATGTACTTTGCACATATGCGAACCATTATGCAGGAAAATTTTCTGCTAGGTCAATTCAAAACAATTGCAACACAGATCCATCAGATGATTGATTTAGAAGTAAAAAATGATTTAAATTCACTGGTAAGTTATGATCAATTTGTTCAGGCATTAACAACCAATACAAACGGTTTAAACGGTGCGCCGGCCTCTCCTGGAATATTTCCATTAATGGACGGGAGAGCCAATTATTTAAAAAATGTACTTTCTGCAACTGCTCCTGTTATCGAAACTCCTGTATTGGGGACCAATAGAAAATTTGGAGAAAGAATTTCTGTTACGGTAAAAGTGAGTAATTATACCAATGTATTTCTATACTATCGAAATGGGACTGCTTCTAAATTTAGTTTTTTGGAAATGAAAGATGATGGCCTTCACGGGGATGGTGCGGCCAATGATCAAGTGTTTGGAGAAGAAGTTCAATTGCTTGCTTCACAACTCCAATATTATATCTATGCAGAAAATATCAGTACCGGAAAATTTTTACCAGAAAGGGCTGCTCATGAATACTTCAGCATATTTGCAGATAACAGAAAAGCAAAGGAAGGAGATCTTGTAATCAATGAAATACTTAGCTCTAACAGCAAAGGAATATATAATGAAAAAGGCAGTTTTGGAGATTGGTTGGAATTGTACAATCGAACTAATGAAGTTTTAAGTTTAGAGGATATTTCATTATCGGATGATCCTTCTAAAAATACAAAATGGACATTTTCTAATTCTAGTTTTATTTTACCCAATGAACATATGTTGATTTGGGCAGATGATGAGAATGATTATTATTTACATCCACATACCAACTTCAAATTAGGCAATAACGCGGGCTATCTTTCTATGAGTTATGGTGGAAATGTAATTTATTCTAATGCTTATGGATCCATTCCAAGCGATCAGTCTTTGGGTCGTTGCGCAGATGGGATTGGGCCTTTTATTGCGATGTTAAATCCAAGCCCTCAATTGGCTAATTTCTGTCAAACTTCCACTGATCAGAATTCTGAGGTAATGGAATGGTCCATTTATCCAAATCCTGCAGATGACCAAATAATTATTGAAAGTCAAAGCAAAATTCAAAATTTGAATATTTTAGATTTATCTGGCAGAACCGTTTTATCAATTCAAAATGGCAGTCCTTTTTCAATCTCAAAGTTGGAAAAAGGTATCTATTTTGTCCAAATTTCTAATGGATTTGGGCAGATTGGGACTAAAAAATTAATTAAACTGTAATCTAATTTATGAAGGAGCTTTCTTATCAATTGGATTTAGCATGGACCGGTGATAAAGGTGAGGGTACATTGAGTTACAATGCCTATGAAAGGAGCTATGTGGTTCATTCGAAAGATAAGGGAGAATTGCAAATGTCATCTGATGAACATTTTAGAGGTGATAAAAGTAAATACAATCCTGAAGAAATGTTACTGATGGCTGTTTCTTCTTGTCATATGCTGTGGTATCTCCATCTGTGTGCAGATGCAGGAATAGTGGTGAAAAAATATACCGACAAGCCAGAGGCCAAACTGATGCTTGACAAAACCGGATCCGGCAGAATGGAGCAATTCCTTTTTAATGCCTATTGTTACGATTACCCGTGAATCTGATCGAGAATTGGCCATTTCATTACATGATGGAGCCAATAGAAAGTGTTTTATTGCCAATACTTTAAATGTAAAAATTCAACATATTGTTGATATTCAGGTGATTAAATGATCATTAATGCCCTAGAAAATGACTGTCATTTATCCCTAAATATTTTGCTTTTTAGATAAGTAGCCCCTAAATCAGGAATTTTTCAACTGACTGCTTTATTTTTTTGATGAAATCGGATTAATAATGGATGAAAATGTTTAAATTTGTGATTAAATTTTTAAATTTATACGTATGAAGGCGAAATATTTTCATTATTTGATTTTAATGGTTTCTATTTTTGTTTTTTCCTGTAACGATGATGCAGATAATGTACCTCAAGAAGATACTTCTATTTCTACCTACGGAGCAGAAGTGACCTATGATTGGTATAAATTGCAATGTAGAATCATTAAAGAAACACCGGGTTTTTTTCCACCTCAGGCGGCCCGGGCATTGGGATATTCAGGGATTGCACTTTATGAAAGTGTGGCACAGGGCTGGACAAATCCAGTGAGTCTTGCTGGACAAATTAATGGATTAGATGCAGGTGAATTACCAAAAATTGTACAAGGACAGAGATATCATTGGGGACTTGTGGCCAATGCCTGCTTGTCCCAAATCATCCAAAATATGTACGAAAAGAGAATTACTTCTGAAAATTTGGACAAAGTGTTTGCGATGGAGCAAAAATGGTTGGATCTGCTTTCCGATGGTGTGAATGCGGCCATAGTTAATAGATCAACCAATTTTGGTAAAGATATGGCTTTGGCTATTTTCGAATATTCTAAGGCTGATGGTGGACATGAGCAATACATAGATCCATTTCAATTGCCTTACACCTGGCCAACCATTCAAGGCGCTTGGAAACCAACTAGTGCAACCCTAAATCCATTGGCTCCAAAATGGCCGAGCAATAGGCCCTTTTTAACCGCCAACATCACCGAAGCTCAACCACTTCCTCACACTCCATATTCAACCAGCTCAACTTCTGAATTTTATAAGGAAGCTTTGGATGTTTACAATATTGTGACAAAGGCTAGCTCCGAACAGAAAGAAATTGCAAGATTTTGGGCGGATGATCCATTTAATACTTGTACTCCTGCAGGGCATACTTTTAACATCATGGTTCAATTGCTGGAAGAAAACAATGCTCATCTTGGTACAGCTGCAATTGGTTTTGCAAGACTGGGAATTGCCGAAAATGATGCATTTATTTGTTGTTGGAAAACGAAGTACGATTATTTTCTAATACGACCAGTCACTTATATCAGAGAAAACATTGATCCTGCATTTCAGACCGTCATCGGTACTCCACCATTCCCAGCTTTTACTTCAGGACATGCCAGTGAATCTGCTGCCGGTGCTGCTATTTTTAGTGCCATGTTTACCAATGGAGATGGAAATTATGCTTTTACGGACCGTACTCAAATTCAATTTGGATTCTCTATAAGGAATTTTGATAACTTTTATAAAATGGCTGCAGAATGTGCAGATTCTAGACTTTTTGGAGGGATTCATTATAATACAGACAATTTGAATGGTCTTAAAATGGGTCGCAGCATAGGTGACAATGTCAATAAAAAAATTAGATGGCCTAATATTTAATTTCAAAGTTTTACGGATTATTTGCTTGATTAATTTAAGATTTATTTTCTTTTTTTTGACTCTGGCCTTGTTAGGGTCTGAGTGTTCTGTTAAAGATGTGGTCGCTCAGAAACAGGCAGAGATCAAAAAATTGGCAGAACTTTTTTGTAAAGCTAAAAAATTAAAAAGTGAAAGATTCATGCTTGCAGATAAATTAAACAGGGTAGAGGATTCAATAACTCTTGCCCCTTTTAAAAATTTAATGCAAGCTAAGCGGGATTCAATTTTGAAGGAAGCTGAAGGACTTACTTTGTCCACAAAAAAGCTGGCTGATTCCATCATTGTGATCCAAGATCAATTATATCTTGAACTTAAGCCAGAAGAGAAGAAGAAAATAGATCAAGCTTTTGAGTTAGAACTAAAGCGAACTTGTAGGTAATCATAATGGCTCTAATGTAATTTATAAGATTGAGCACAATGCTCAAGTGCTAAGTGAATTTATTATTCGCTACAATTTATGGTTCATCATCGATTTGAGCCAATTCATCCATTAATTGAACCAATTTACATGTTATATTTGGTCATTGCATTGGAAAATCTAAATTTGCGCATTTTTTAATTCATCCCTGAAATATGAAAAGTCAGTTTAAGTATATAAATGTGTTTGATCTTATAAAAGGATTCATTAGTGCAAATGGATTAATTGTGCTTTTGACAATGTTCTCATTAAACATTCTGGAGGGCCAACAGATTAGTCTCAAAGGAGTCATCCTGGACGATAAAAGTAGTTTACCCATAGAAGGCGTAGTTGTTAGGCTTACAGGAACGACAACTGTGACAAGTAGCAATGCGCTTGGTGAGTTTTCATTGTTGGTTCCGGATGAATGGCCGTGTCAGATGCAGTTTAGTTTCATAGGTTATGAAACTGAAAATTTGCAATTACAACAAGTTGATTTTATTCAAGTCAGAATGAAAGAATCAACCAATGAACTTAACGAGGTAGTGATTGTGAGTGGATACACTGTTCAACGTAAAAGTGAGTTTACAGGTTCTGTGGCTTCCATCCAACCTAAACAATTGGAAAATAGGCCAGCCACTAGTTTTGACCAATTGTTAGGTGGTCAAGCATCGGGAGTGGATATTATTCAGCCATCCAGTATACTCAATAGTACGCCTATCATTCGAATAAGAGGGCTGAATTCGATCACCTCCGGAATATTTCCTTTGGTCATACTTGATGGTGTTGCTGTTTTTGTAGGTTCAATCGGTGGGATGACCGGCAATAATCCCTTGTCTGACATTAATCCGGGAGACATTCTTTCTGTTGATATTTTAAAGGATGCTTCATCTGCTTCAATATATGGTTCTAGAGCTGCCAATGGGGTTATGGTGATTACCACAAAGAAAGGTAAAAAAGGAAGGGTTAAAATGCATTACGACAATTGGGTCAGCAGAAGTACTCCGTTCAATTTACCAGAATTACTTTCCGCGGAGGATTATGTGATGATAAAAAATGAGGCCATGAGCAATTCCGGGCTTACCCCTGGTTATAAACTCATGTATAATCCAGACAGCAGTGTCGTCAATACCAATTGGTATGATGTGGCTTATAGACCCGGTTTTTCAAATAATCATAATTTTTCAGTAGGAGGGGCCAATCAGACGACCAGCTATTTTCTTTCGATGGGGTATAGCAATCAAAATAGTTTTATTAAAAACAACAGCTATGACCGTTTTACTACAAGAATTAACCTAGAGAATTCTATTTTGCCAGTCTTGCGCATTGGCACTAGAATGACATACAGTAACAGTTTTAATAAAAGTCCCAATACCGGAGCAATTCCAAGTAATTCACTAAGTTCATCAGCTTATAATAGTGAATACATCACCAACGAACCTTTAGGTAGGATGACCTATGTGCTTCCTCCAAATGTACCGGTATTCAATCTAGATGGTTCGTATAGCATTCAAAATAGAATTAGTGTTGGTTATGGAGCCAACAATACATCGGTAGGGACAATTAACGCCTACAACCTTGCAATGGTGCAGGCTTTGGATGTCAATAGTTCAGAAAACAATAATATCATTGGAAACATATATGGAGAATGGGATATTACTCCTTATTTGAGATTTAAATCCAGCTATGGAATTAACAGACTTCTTACCGAAAACAATTCCTTCCTTAATCCAATTCATGGAGGCGGTGCTTCTGCAAATGGTGTTGCAACCAATATATTTACCAAATACTTTCGTTATGATTGGGCGAATACACTTTTATGGAACCGTACAATGAGCGAAGTGCATCATTTTCAGTTTTTGTTGGGACAAGAGCAAATTTTTACACAAATCAATTCATGGGGCGCACAGAGGAGCAATATTACAGACCCTGATTACAAGAATTACCAGGGAGGGTTTGCCAATATTGCGCCAATTGGAAATGTATTGACAGAAACCGCCCTTTTATCTTACTTTTCAAATCTTAGCTATCATTATGATAAAAAATATTTTTTAAGTTTAAACTTTAGACGTGATGGCCTTTCAGCACTTTCGCCGTCTAACCGTTATGGTAATTTTGGCGGTGGCTCGTTGGCATGGGATTTAAGTAAAGAGCATTTTTTTAGCAGAAATATTTCAAGTGAATGGATCAATCAATTTAAATTGAGAGGTAGTTTTGGCGTCGTAGGAAACAGCGAAATTGGTGCATTTCCATCTATTTCAGCTTACACTTCAAATACATACGGAGGGCAACCCACTTTACAATTTGCACAAGCTGCCAATCCAAATTTAAAATGGGAGACTTCTAAAAAGCTTGATTTCGCGCTGCACTTGGGTATGTTTAATGACCGACTCCAATTGGAGTTGGGATACTACCATAACAACATTGATGGTATGATTCTGCAGTCACCACAGGCGCTTTCGGCTGGAATTCCGGGCAACTATATTTTTGAAAATTTTGGAAGTATGTACAACAGAGGTATTGAGTTGAATATTAATGCCATGATCATACAAGACCACATTTTTGGTTGGGATGTAAATATAAATTTATCTACACTTGAAAATAAAGTCACTAAACTTAAATCAGATGTCTACGTACCAAGCATTTTTGGAGTTCAGAACATGACGCGAGAAGGATATTCGATTGGATCTATTTTTGCTGTCCCTACCATCGGAGTTAACCCTGAAAATGGTTTGATGGTTTTTGTTAATTCGGAGGGTAGAGAAGTACAATACAATCACATCGGTTCGCCCAGGTGGACTTATTTGGATGGGACGCCTGCTCCTGCCATTGATAATTACAGAGATGGTGTGATTCAAGGGCCATCTCTTCCTAAGCTTTTTGGAGGATTAAATCAAAACATCCGTTATAAAAATTTTGATCTTTCTATGATCATTACTTTTGCATCTGGAAACCTTCTTTATAATGGCACAAGAGCTACCAACTCGGATCAAAGGTATTTTAACAACGGTACCTTCATCAAAGAAAGATGGACCGTACCTGGTCAAAAAACTGAAATTCAGAAATTGTATTATGGAGATAATGTTTCTGCTGGTTTTTCTTTTTCTGCAACATCTAAAGTAGAGAGGGGTGATTATATAAAACTTAAAAATATTTCCTTCGGGTACACCATTCCTTTTAACCAAAGCAGTTGGAAATACAAAATTAATTCCGTTCGAATTTACGCCCAAGCGGTTAATCTATTTACCCTCACAAAATTTCGTGGGTCGGATCCGGAAGTTTCTATCAATGGCAATTCGATCCATTCAGGAAAAGACCAAAATGTGCCTCCCAATGCCCAAATTTTTTCATTAGGACTAAACGTTACTTTCTAAAATCAATACAAAAATGAAATATCAGTTTGCAAAATTTAATACAATATTCATCTTATTGGTGGTGATGTTTTTTAGCTTTTTGACTTCTTGCCAAAAGGATTTTCTGGACATTAATCCCAAAACTATAGTAAATGAGAAAGATGCTTATAGTACTCCGGGGAAAATACTAGCTCAAGTTAACAATCTTTACGGAAAGCTGCAAAACCAAAATTTATATGGGGGCAGATGGATTGTTTTTAACGAACAAAGAGCTGACGAATTTGGTCAGAATGACGGAAATGCAGCCACGGGTTCTGCAGTTTGGAATCAAAACGTAGCCACCACCAATGAATATATCAATGACGTTTGGGCGGCAGCCTATGGTGCCATTAATGCTTGTAATATTCTAATGGAGGAAATGACAAACACTAAAATTGTGACAGACAGTGTAGCCAAAATTTATACAGGAGAGGCATTGTTTGTAAGGGCATTAAGTTATTTGATTCTGGTGCAAACTTACGCAAAGCCTTTCGCACAAGATCCGGAAGCACTTGGTGTGCCATTGCGTTTAAATGCCATTAGAAGTTCCGGGCACAATGATCTTGCAAGATCCAGTGTGAGGGAAGTGTACCAACAAATTATTAAAGATCTCGATGCAGCCGAACAAAATTTGCCTGAAAATTATAGTAGCGCTGCCCTCAATAGCAGCAGAGCACATAAAAGTACTGCGATTTCCCTAAAGACAAGGGTGTATTTACAAATGAAAGAGTACGGCCTTTTAGCTCTAGAAGCTTCCAAGATAGTCAGTCAAAATGCGCCATACATCCATCAAAAAGGAGGTTTAACTATAAGATTGGAAAGCAATCCTTCACTTTTATGGGGTGGTTCTTATACCGGAGCAGAATCAGTATTTTCTATTCCATTTGCCAATTCTAATACAGAAACTCCAAGCGCACAGTATTCGTTGGCTTTTACTTACGTAACGCAACCTATTCTTTTTCTTACCAACGAAGGAGTAGCAGCAGACAGTGCTTATTTAGATGTGAGTGATGCAAGATCTGCTTTAGTGGGAGTCAACGTGGCCGGAAGAAAAATTCTTCGAAAATTTTCCATTAGTACTGCACCTTTTAGAGATTACGTTCCCGTGATTCGCTACGCAGAAGTATTGCTCAACTATGCTGAAGCAATGGCTCACAATGGGGATTTGACCTTGGCCGCCAATCTGCTAAAGGCAGTGCGCAATAGATCCAATCCAGTTTACACTTTCCAACCTGAGATGGTTGAGAATCTTGATCAATTGTTGGATAATATCTTAAAAGAAAGAAGAATAGAATTTTTGGGTGAAGGCATTCGATTAATGGATTTGCAGAGAAGAGTTCAACCGTTGCCTTCCAAGAGAGGAAGCATTGGTGTAGCTCCTCAGGTGTTGCCGGATGCCAGAAATTATATCTGGCCCATTCCTAGCGGTGAACTTTCAACCAATAAATTATGTCTTCCAAATTAACAAGCGGTGTGGTTTAGGCAGGCATTTTGTTTTATAGCTTATAGTTTAATTTTGAGCTTTGGATTATTTTTAATTTAAAATTATAGTTTGCGTTTTTGTGTAAAACTCAAATGATAAATTACATAAAATGAATATTAGAAAATTTGCATTTTTGAGTGTGTTTTTTTGTGCAGCAATGTCTTTAAATGCACAAGCATTGTGGAACATCAAAGCCATAAATTCATCAGGTAAAATGATTCCAGTGAAAGCAGTTGGACCGGATGCCAGTTTATACGATGTAAAAGCGGATCCAGGCAGTGGATCTACTCAATTTATGAATGTGGTGATGATCAAGGATGGTAAAAAGCATGCCATTAAGATTTTTAAACAGTTAAACGATAAGAATCAGTTTGAGCTTTGGGCCATTGATCCAAAACTTGGATTGCTTTCTATTAAAGCAGTGTCTAGTGAAAACCAAGGATTTAAATTGGTGGGGAAAGAAATAGAAAGTAAAGTAATTCCCATAAAAGCAATCAGTGAAAGCAAAGAAATATGGAATATCAAAGCAATTTCTCCAGAAGGTATTCTCCACGATGTAAAGGGAATTAAATTTAAAGATGACCAAACTGAAGGAAAAAATAATGGATTTGATTTTTATGCGCATGTAAAAGCCATTCCGCAGATCGTCTGCGACCAAAATGACAAAATATGGCATGTAAAAGGATTGCATTCAGAGGGTAGGGTATGGGATATCAAAGCATTTGGACCCAACGATGAAATTTGGGATGTCAAAGCATTGGCCCATGATCATAATCAACATCTATTGGATATTAGAGCCATTAGGGGAAACCGATCATTACCCATCAAAATTTTATCCAGTAAAGAAAAATATGCCAGAATAAAAGCCATTCTGGAGGATGGAAGTTTATTAGATGTCAAAGCAATCGCTGAAAATGGAGATCACCTAGATGTTAAAGGCGTCATAAGAGAAGGCAACATTGTACACATAAAAGTGGTGGATAAAGATGGTAAGTTATATGGCATTAAAGCAATTTCTACTTCAGGCAATTTTTATGATGTAAAAGGAATATCGACGGGAGAAAATGATATGGTGAATGGAGTTTCTGTAAAAGCACATGTAAAGGCCCTTCCACAAACAAATTAAATCAAATGGTCCACTTCTAGATTGCATTTTTGTGAAAATGGCTGAAAAGCATCCTGTCCATTGGTATGCAGAATACTGGTGATATCCGGTGTTACAGGGTAGTTGAACCATGTTCGTTCTTTTAACTTTTGATTTTACAAAAAAACATTAACTTGCAGCTTTAAAATTTTAATTAATATACTATGCAAAAAGACAAAAAACAATTTGGTGTGTGGATGGATTCACAGCACGCTACTATTACAGGAAGAGAAATTATGGATAATGGACCATTTGTTGTCCTTGGTCATGTTAATAATCCGGGTACCTCTAATAATTCAAATGAGCACAGTAGGAATAATGAAGAAATTAATTTGACTCAAAAGTTCTTTAAAGAAATTACACATTTAATGCCTAATTTAGATGAAATCCATGTGACAGGAACAGGTAAGATTCAAGAAGAATTTATTCATTATTTAGCAGACACAGCGCAATATAAAAATGCGGTAACAAGCGAGAGTACCTCAAATAAAATGAGTGACGAACAACTGATAGCATTTATGGTAAAACATTTTAATCTCTAAAAGCTTTCTTTAACTATAAAGCTTGTTGAATCATTTCGATTTTGTCTGGTTAAGTAAATTATTAAATTTCTGTTCATTTATAAAAACTCATCTTTAGGTTAAAATTACTCTCAAGTAATTCCGTATTAGTTTGTGTGGCAGTAGCTCCCTATACTCCTAATAATTTTCTGTTTTTACCTAAAAAGGAATATGAAAAATCAGTTTTACCTCATTTGGGCAATGGTCATCATTGATTCTTTATCACATTTAGATTAGCTGACTCGCTTCCTTAGAGTGTCATAGAATAATTGAAAAATAGTATACAATCAGAAATAAATCTAATTAGTAAAGAAAATGTTAGTATAGTTGGTTGGTGCAGATGCATTAGCATCTACTGCCTCGTATCTCATGCCAAGTGAAGCCGAATTTCGCGAGAACCTAAAGTTTCGCCCGCTAATAGTTATCTACCCAATTAAGAGCCTATAAAATTTTTGAAACTTCACACCGTTGATATGATCCTGATAAGAACAAATATATAAAAGGTGGCAAAAAAGGAGGCAAGTAAACTTAAATAGCTGTATTTCAGTGCTTTGAAAGGGAGAAAAGTGGTCCCACCTGGGCTCGAACCAGGGACCCTCTGATTATGAGTCAGATGCTCTAACCAACTGAGCTATAGGACCGTCCTTAATTTTCTAAGGATTGTTTCGTCTCAAAATCGATTACTACTACTAAATTGAAAATGAGACGATTGAAGATAAAGTAGCGAAAAAAAGTTGACCCATAAGGATTCGAACCTTAACAAACAGAACCAAAATCTGTAGTGCTACCGTTACACCATGGGTCAATTTCCTTCAAAAGGAGTGCAAATTTACAAGCTATTCTGGATTTGGCCAAAATATTTTTTAATATCATTCAATTTTTAATATACAATTCTTGTTCATGTGTAAATAATTAATAATTAACTGCATAACTATCTGGATATCATCTAAATCCACTAATTTTAATCCAAGCCTTAAAAAAATTGTTAGGTTTGCAGCGAATGACATGGGATAATGGCTCTTGTTATTGACCTTCTACTTTATGATAAAATCGATTGCTTTTATTTTATTTTTTATTAATTTATTTCCCTCGGCAGCCAGGGATATATATGTTTCCGTTTCCAATGGCTTAGACACAAATGATGGGTCGAAACCGACGAAGGCTCTTCAGACCCTCCAAGCAGCTGCAGACATGACCCGTCCTGGAGATACTGTCTGGGTTGATTTTGGAGTGTACCAATCCAAAGCCAAAGAAATACTTAGAATTCGAAATTCAGGAAGTGAGAAGAAGTGGATCGTTTATAAGAATATATCAGAAAATAAACCCATTCTTAAAATTCACTATGACGCAGGAATATTTTTGGAATCTGTTTCTTATATTTCAATCGAGGGTTTTGAAATTACACAAGATGTGGATTGGTATGGTCGCAAATATTTAGGTGCTGATCCTGATTTTGTTACCTCCACAGGCAATGGAATAGTTTGCCCTAGAGTCTCTCAATTATCAAAAATTAGCCATCATATTAAAATTCAAGATTGTGAGATTCATTCCTGTCCGGGTTCCGGCATATTTTTGCAATGCGCAGATTATTTAACCATTCAATTTAATCATATTCATCATAATGGAGAGATGAATCTTACCAACAACAGTGGGATCAGATTACAACAATTGGTAGAATTCGATCAGAAAGAAGGAATTCATAATCTCATCAATGGCAATACTGTCCACCATCAAAGAAGATCGTCGCGATTAGAAGAAGAGATCAGCTTTTGTGAAAAAACGTACAGTGGTAGTGGTATTTCTGTACGAGACAATCGTTATTTCTTACTGGAAGGAACTACAAAAGCGTATCATCAGAATATCCAAATTTCTAACAATGTATTGCATAACAATGCAGGAATTGGATTGGACATTATTGAAACGGATCAAATTAAAGTCATACACAATACAAGTTTTAGAAATAATCGCAATAGCCTTGTGAACTGTGGCGAGCTATATATCAAAAATTCCAATACAGGGATAGTAGCTAACAATATATTTTATGCCAATCAGGATAAAAAGGCAAGTCAAATAATAAACTATGAACGGTTTGAAATTACAAACAATATGTATTTTAATTCTCTCCAATTTGCCCGAGGGCAAAAAGATTTCGTCGCGGATCCAATGTTTGTAAAAGCCAATAATTTTGAAACGGTGTTTGACTTTCATTTAAAATCAAAAAGTCCGGCCATAGACTCAGGGAGCAAGGCACATACCACGGGATATGATCATGCCGGTGGATTAAGATTGTCCGGAACCCAAGTTGATATTGGTGCATTTGAATTTTCTGGCTCGCGACCACTCCAAAGGAATTTTAAGCCGGCATCGGTTGATGAGCGCTCGGTAAAATTATTCTGGCAGGCGGGGTATTCGGAAGCTACCGAGCAGATTCTTATTTCAAATCAAAAAGGGCGAATTTTTTCTGCTCGACTATTCAATGGAAGAGGCCAATTGGTAAACCAATTGATTCAAAATGAAAGTAGTTTTGGTGGAATTGAATTTGAAACTTCAGAGTTACCACGTGGATGGTATTATGTGGTCGCATACAACGACCATGAGAAATTTTTTCATAGATATTATGTTAAATAGCCAGATTAGTTAAAGTGACTTGGGTTGTCTAAGCACTTTAAATAAATTAAAAATCGTACCTTTAAGCCTATAATAAAAATTAACTCAGAATAAATACTTTTATGGAAATGAAAAATTTAATTACTTTATTGATTTTATTAAGTTTAGGAAGTGGTGTTTCAGCCCAAGCAGTTTTATGGGGAGGACCCAATGATCCAAATTCAAGCTTCTCAGCGGGTCTAAGTGATTGGACTACAGCTGGTTTAAGTTCTTCAGTATCAGATTCGTCTGCTAATGCAAAATGGATTTATACTGCAAATGGCAGCTCACAGGGTGGATATTCCAATCAAGCAGGAAGGATTAATTCTCCAACTTTCGCAAATGGTGCACTCATCTTTGATTCAGATTTTCTAGACAATGGTGGGGTAGAAGGCAATGAAGGATTAGGGGTCGCCCCATCTCCTCATAGTGGATCATTGACAAGCCCAATTATAGATTGTTCGACTTTTGGGTCTGTTGCTGTTTCATTTTACCAATACTATCAGAATTTTTATTCTGAGTGTTTTTTAGAGGTAAGCGCCGACAGTGGAAGCACTTGGACTAGAATCCGGGTAAATAGTTTAGTAAGTCCAGGAAATGGTACTACCAGAAATAATCACCAGGTAATAGATATCACCTCGGTAGCAGCCAACAAAAATGGTGTACAAATTAGATTTGTTTTTGATGGAGATTATTATTTTTGGATTATTGATGATGTGACTTTGGTTTCATTGGCTGATTTGGATCTTGCTATTCGTCAACCTTTTTATAGCCCATCGGCCTACAGTCAACCTAAAACTCAGATTTGTCAAGATACATTTAGATTTAGATCTACCATCAGTAATTTGGGTGGAAAAGATCAAGGTAATGTGGTCGTGAAAGCTGAAGTGTTAGGTACGGATAGAGCAACTGTGATATTTAAGGACAGCACTGTTTTATTTAATTTAGGAATCAATGACGACGATTTATTAGTGCCTATCAATGGTTACTTTGTTCCAAATAATCTTGACCTTGGGAAGTACTTTATTAGATATAGTTTAGCTGGAGGAAGTGGGACAGAATTTAATCCAAGAGACAATAATCGCATTGATTCTTTTGAAATTACTTCCAACCAATATTCAATGGCTCCTAGAGCTAGAGGTGGAATTAGAGCTAATGGAGGTACCGCGTATGCTGTAGCCGCACAATATAAAACATCAGATTGCTGGAATGTAAACGACCGATTTATAGCAAAGGACGCAGAATTTTCTTTGGTTTATGGTGCTGGTGCAAGTATTAAGAACTATGGAGTTCAAATTTATTTGTTAAAAGTAAAAGATACGGTCGATACAGATTTTAGTAATTTTTCCGCAGAAGGAGGTGTAAGTGGAGTATCGACTGAATTATTGTCTGAAGAAATGTTTAGGGGTGATGACGAAGCGGCATACTCTAATATTTCTGTTCCTTTAAAAGATACGAGAACTCAAGGTGAATTGGTTTTAACACCAGGAACCCGCTATTTTTTGGTTGCTGATCACCAAAATGAACCTGATGAAGATCCGGCCACATGGAGATTTCACGCATCCAGTTTAGAAAAAAATTATACGGGTCACCCGTATGCTGTTCCCGTGATTGACAATGCAGGATATTGGTTTGAATCATGGCCTGAAGGTGAATCCCCATTTTTGAGATTAAACATTGAAGTTATTTCTAAAAATGACGATGTGGCGCTTGCTGACAATGTTTTGGAAGTATTTCCAAATCCAGTGGTCAATCAAAAATTACAATACAAGTTAAATTTTGAAAAATCAACCAACGCCAACATTACTATTTTTGATTTGAATGGTAGAGTGCTTGATTTTATTGCTCATAAAAATGTAGAACAATTGAATCAAAGTCTTTTAACTGACTCCTATGCGGCAGGCCAGTACTTTATAAGAGTATCTACCAATGAAGGAACAAGAACAAAGTTATTTACCATTATAAAACCTTAAGGTTTTAGTAAAAATTAAATAATAAATAGAATCCGGCTTAGAGTTTTTTAAGCCGGATTTTTTTTTTGAGAAGCTAGTGTTTTCTTAAAAAAAAATGGCTGCTCTTCTGAAAAGCAGCCATTGACCAACTCACGAATCTCAATATAATATAAATCCTTATCCTCTTATTTTATTTTAATAGTCAATTCAGATACTTGTTATCTAAGCTAAGTTCAATCAAGGAAGGTAAATGAAGAGATTTTAAAATCATTCATACAACACTAATAACGTCCGTATTTTTTTGAAGTTTTTAATTTCAATTTTTTTAAGATAAAATTAAGACCTGTTTTGTTCCAGCTTGTATAAATAAAAAATAAATTATGGGAGTTATCCGTGATATTAAAAACCTCACTCTCGAAAATACGGTCTGAAGACAATAAGAAATCAGAATCTAATATACTGAGCCGGATCCACAGGAGTTCCTTTGTGCCAGATCTCAAAATGCAAATGGGGTCCTTTGGTGAGTGTGCCTGTATTTCCGATAATTGCAATGGCTTCGCCTGATTTCACTTGAGTGCCAGTTCGTTTTAACAAAGCTGAATTGTGCTTGTATACGGAAATCAAGTTGTTAGCATGCTGAATTGCAATCGTATGGCCATTTTCCAAAGTCCAATCTGATTGAATGATCATACCTGACAAGACTGCTTTAATGGGTGAATTTTCAGGAGCAATGATGTCAATTCCAAAATGATCACTGTCAGGTCCAAAATGTGCGCCAAGGGTCCCTCTTAAAGGTGGTGCAAAAGCTAGGTCGTATAGATCTTTGTCAATACTTAAAGTAGTGTTATTGATATTTCTTTGTGGTTGGGTTTGAGTTTTTGTGATGGTGGCTTTTGAATTTGACATTTGAAAATTATCTCTTAGCATGGAATCTTCTTTTACTTTAGGTACAGGGCTACTTACTTCCTGATTAATTGTTATATCTTTAGTAACATCAGCCGTTGTTTTAGGAGAATTTGAAAGTAGTCTTCTGAAATTATCAATATATATTTCTCTGGCTTTCAATTCTTTATCTAAATTTTCTAATCTTTTTTCCAATTGAATAAATTCGCCTGTATTCCTCACATTTCCATATCCGGGAATATAGGTTTTAAGGGGTGTGGCAATAATTAGCAACAGCAATCCCAAGCCGGAAATAAAAAAGACAGAGCTCAACAAAATATAGACATTGAGCAGGGTTAATTTATAAGTTTCTATTTCCTCAAAAGTATCTTCTTCCCTGATAATCAACAAGAAACGTTTCTTTAGATGGGCCTGGATTTTTTCTTTGAGTTTTTTTAGTTCGAAAGCCATTAATTTTACATTTTAAAGCAATAAAAAGCCTTGAAAATCTGTTATCTACAAATTCAAAAAGCCGAATTTACGGGTATATGTTTGTGAATAGATCATTATACTACATCTTTCTAATTTTAATACTCATTTTTTCAAATGGTTGTGTGACCAAGCGGAAAAAAGGTGATTCATCTGCATTGGGAAGATTTTACCACAATACCACCTCAAAATACAATGCTTGGTTTAATGCCAACGAAATTATTAAATCCAGCGTTCTGAATCTTGAAAAGAATCACAAAGATAACTATTCAGAGATCCTTTCAGTATTTCCTTACAATGCCATTGCCAATGCTGACTTAGAAAGAGCCAATCTGGACAAAGCCATCCTAAAGGTTTCAACTGCAATATCTATGCATAGAATTAGTCATTGGACCGATGACTGTTACTATATATTGGCAAAATCTCAATACCTTAAGAAAGATTACGAGACCGCTGAAGAATCTTATAAATTTTTGCTGGAAGAGTATAGCCCTACAAGCATTATTAGAAACACCAAAAAGTTAAAAGAGAAATCAAAAAAGGAAACACAAAAAGAAAAAGCCAAAAAAGTAGAAGAGAAGAAGGAGTCAGTCGCCAAATCAAAGAAAGAAACTATTAAAAGCAATAAAGCAAAGAAAAAGGCAAAGGAAAAGGCCAAAAAGAAAGCGAGAAACAGTAAAAAGAAAGGAAAAGCACCTGCTAAATCGAAGGCAATAGTCGTAGAAAAGCCAGTAGAAAATGCAGAGAGCAGGTCTTCTAAAAAAGTGGTAGAAGATAAAGCTTTGGCGCCAATTACCGAAATTAAAAAAACTGAAAAAACTCCCAATCTTAAAAATGTGGGTTCTAAACTGGTGCCTCATCGCCCCATCTATTGGGAAGCCTCAATTTGGGCGGCTAAAAATTTGGTAGAACGCGCAAAATATTATGAAGCTTTGTCGATTTTAAAAGACATCAATGGAGATATCAACACACCTGAGAATTTGTACGAAGAATTAAATGCAACATTTGCGCATGTTTATTTAAGGCAGAATAAGTTAGAAGCTGCGATTCCTTATTTGAAAAATGCTATTGAATACGGCAAAGTAAAAAAGAAAAAAGCAAGATATGCTTTTATTCTTGGACAAATCTACCAAGGTCTTAACAGGCCAGTGAGTTCTGATGAGTATTTTACCTTGACTCTTAAAATGAATCCGGGATATGAATTAAGGTTTCAGTCTAAAATGAATTTGTTATTGAATCAAGGATTGGGATCGGAAAATGTGGCTGAAACAGAAAAGGCTATTTTGAAATTGTTGAAGGATCCAAAGAATTTAGATTTCGAACCAGAAATATATTATGCATTGGCAAAAATTGCTTTGCGTGATAAGCGAAAAGAAGAAGGAATCAATTATTTAAAATCTTCTGTTGGCTCTTTGGCAAAAAACAATGGAATAAAAGCCTCTGCATATCAACTTTTAGCTGATATGCATTTTGAATCTCAGCAATATGGGCTTTCGAAGAATTATTACGACAGCACATTGATGATGCTTGCAAAAAATGATGAAAAAAGGGCATATCCTTCTAAAATGGTAGCCAACCTTGCAGAAATTTCTACTCAACTCGATGTGATTTATTTACAGGATAGTTTATTGAAAATTTCCGAAATGTCAACCAAGGAAAAAAGGGCATTGGCTATACAAATTAAAAATAAAAACAAACCCAAAGTCGTCAATCCAAATGGACAAGCTGGATCCATGATACCCGAAAATGCATTTGACAAAATGGGACTTGGTAATGGAGGTTTTGGTGAAAGATTTGATCGAGGAAATTTAGAACAAGCAGGTGTAAATTCCGCCAGTAAAGATAAAGGGAGCAGCTATTTTGCTTATGATCAAAGAGCAATCAACAAAGGGAGAAGTACATTTGAGCAAGTATGGGGGACCAGAAACTTAGAAGATAATTGGAGGCGATCCAACAAAACCTCTTTCGTCTCAGATTTTGAAAACACCACACAAGGCAATAACGACCAGACCGAAGATAATCTTGAGGAAGATTTGGCTAGTATTTTACGTGGCATTCCGTCTACTCAAGAAGAAAAAGATGCAGCGCACAAGAAAATTCAAGATGCAATGTACAAATTGGGAGTTTTATATCGCGAAAAAATTGAACAGTATAAAAAATCAAAAGAGACTCATCAAGATTTGTTGGTAAAATATCCAGGATTTGAGAGAAGAGAGGATGCATTGTATTATATTTATTTGAATTGCGTGGAACTGAATGAAATGCAGTGTGCCGATGTTGCTTCAGCAGAATTGAAAGAAAAGTATCAGAATTCGCGGTACACCAAAATTTTAACTGATCCGGCATATGCTAAAAGTCTGAGCCAACGTAAAGATGAGCTTGTCGAATCCTACCATCAAGCATACAGGTTATATGATCAAAAGGAGTTTGAAAGAGCATTTCAAACTTTGGAAATTATCAAAGCTGGAAACAGACCACCACATGTCATTGATCCAAAAATCCATATGCTTTTGGCGCTTTGTGTGGCAAAAGTTTCCGGTAAAGATGCGTATATCAACGAACTTAAAAACTTGATTGCTCAATATCCTTCTACTCCTGAAGAGAGCAAGGCTAAAGAGATCATGCGTTTTTTAAAAGGTGACAATGATGCTTTTGGATCGGTCAGTATAAGTCAAGCTCCAAAAATTGAATTCAAGCAGGAAGAAAATAAGACACATTATATATTCTTACTTTTTTTCAATCCAGCAGAACGACAAATGGATAAAGCAAAAATCGCTTTGTCAGACTATCATTCAAAGTATCACAAATTGGATAATTTAAAAATGACTAGTTTAGAATTTGATCAAGATAAAAACACCTCCTTGATTTTGATTAGACAATTTGAAAACAAAGCAGCAGCTATGAAGTACATTGGTGCAGCTCAAAGAAATCAAAATGAATACATTCCGGGAGCCACAAATTATGAAATTTATGCTGCAACGCAAGCCAATTACCGTCTCATCCTGGAAAATAGGTCAATGAAAGAGTATCAGGATTTTTTTAACGCAAACTATGTTCAGTAGCAAGATTTTTTGGTAAAGGAAGAATACGCTTGATATAAGATAAGTATTTAATTCAAAAGTTTTAAATCTATTAATTTCTGATAGACTTTGCGCGTTGCTCCTGAATGCTTGTCTAGAAATTTTGAAATTTCCATTGATTTTAAGCTTAGCCATTCTTTTGATTCTGCCTTTTGAATTATATTTAAAAGAGTTTTTGAATCATGAATCTCAAAACCAAATTCTGCCCTTATAAATTCTGCAGCTTCTGGAAATTTATGATGTTTGTGACCAAAACACACAGGTTTTAGATGTGCAGCAGGCTCTAATATATTGTGAATATTTTTTCCAAATCCTCCACCCACATAACACAAAGTTCCAACAGAATAAAGAGAAGAAAGCATGCCAATGTTATCTATTATTAAAATGTGTGAGTCAATATTTTTATTTAAGTCGGAATATCTTATAGTGTTTTTATTAAAAAGTGATTCTATATGAGAAAGCATATTCTCATTAGGTAAATGCGGAGCAATAACGAACTTCCAATCAGTTTGATTCAAATTATTCCAGGTTTGCAGAATGATATCCAAATCTGATTCCCAAACACTACCACAAATTAGAATTTTATTTCCAAAGCAGAAATCTTTGATTTTCTGTGGGACATCCGGATTGTCTGCAATTTGTAAAACCCTATCCAATCTTGTATCACCGCTGATTGAGAAATTATGAATATTTAAGGATTCCAAAATTGCAGTTGATTCTGAAGTTTGAAGAAAAAAATGCTTTCCCTTTTTTAATTCATTGATTAATGGTGACATCCAAGATTTTACTAAAAATGAATTTTTCGTTAAATGCATAGAGATAAAAATAAAAGGAACAGTTTTTCGATTTAACTGATAAATCGTCTCAAACCAAAAGTCGTACTTTACAAATATCACCAACTTTGGATTTACAATGCTCAAAAAATTTGTCACGTCTTTTTGTAAATCTGAAGGAAAATAACTTACAACATTAACCTTGTCGTATGATTTTCTAATTTCATATCCAGATGGTGAAAAAAAACTGAGCCAAATAAATTCATCTGGATGATTGTTGCGGATCATTTCGATCAAAGGTCTGCCTTGTTCGAATTCTCCCAAAGAGGAGCAATGAATCCAAATAGTGATTTGATTTTGTGGATTTAATTTGAGGTATAGATTTCTCCAATTAATTCGGCCAAACACCCATTTCTTAGCGTCGTAACGAAAGTAGGATGCCAGGGCTATGAGTTTAAAATATCCCCCAATTAAAAATCGATAGAGCCACATTAATAATCAAACTTATCCCCATAGTTGCCTAAAAAGAAAGGCAGATACCAACCAATTTTGAATTGTAAGTACACATCATCCCTGCTTATGCCTTTTTCCGAAATCATGGTATCGTAATTATAGGACCTTCTACTTTGAGTAAATCCCCAAATGGGTTCAATGCCTGTATAAAAATTTATTTTTCCTGAATGGCTTCTAAATTCATAACCAAGAAAACCGGTCAATGAGACCCCATTGGTAAGTCGATCATGACCTTCACTAAACGCTTTATTAATCTGGGAAGCTGAGCGAGAGTCATCTTGAATTCTAATTCTATGTTGGAGAAAGCCAATTCCCAGGGACCATTTAAGTCCGTGTTTTGCATTTTTTTGTGTCCCAATCGGAAAAATCCCTCCAGTAAAGAGATGCAGATTGAAGGCCCTTTGACGAAGCTGCACATCCGTTTGGAATCCGTCTTCTCCAATTAGCTGACCCAAATCGGAAGTTCTGTAAGGAAGTAGTATGTCTTCTTTTACACTTGTGCCAAATAAGTAAGACCATTTAAAACCAATTGGAAAATGATATCGCGCTGGTTCATAGCTCAAACCTAATCCAACAGATTGATGCGGACCAAATCTATCTTGTAAACCACCAACTGCAGATCCATATCCAAGATTGATGTCTAAAAATATGGCATCATTGCCTTTTGCGGCATGATTGGACTGCGCAAAAGTATTGGACTGGAGACAAAAAGATAGGACAATTGGTAATAGAAATCGCATCATTTGTTTTAACTTTTCATAAATAAACGGCTAAGGTAATGAAATGCTGATTTTTCATCCTTTAAAAGGGTAGAGAAAGTTAAATAGCATCTAGTTTTGATACTAAAATTAAAAAAGCCCAGTGAAGGGCTTTTTTAAAATATGATTTTTAAAATTTATTTCCAGGCACAGATGATACCTCCCATTAGGATTAAAGTAAGGGTCCAATAAGCAGAATTAATAAAAGCAAGTTTAAAAGATTTTTTCTCATACATACCATTTGTGGCCATGATGGGAAGGACGAAAAAGATTCCGGCAATTAAACCATGCAATGCACCATGTCCGAATCTTCTAAATTCGTTGGCATATTCTCCACCTGCATTAAATTTAGCTGCGATGGCCTCGGCGGCCTCTTTGCGAGACGGATCGGCTATCGCATCCATTAAAACACTTCCTACATGCATTTGGTGAATAACAATGCTGTTAAGATACATGGAAAACATGATAGAGAAGAGTAAAGACAACCCCATCACCAAAGGCATGTTAAAATCCTTTTCAACATCTTCTTTGGTGAGGCCGGTTTCTTTCATCCACATTTTGCCCATTACCTTTTCATGATACCAAATAAATCCTAAAACGGTGGGAACAAGAGCCGCTACAATAGTTGCAATCCAATTCATAAAGTTTGTTTTTGTTATATTTAAAAAAATAAAAAATTAAAGTCGATTATTTTGTTTTTGAAAATTTCTGGGTAAAAGAGCCATCTCTTGTAATTAGTTCGACGAAATAATTTCCATCAGGAATTGCAGGAAGTTTATAGGATAAAATTTGTTGGCCTTGCATATATGGTGTTTTCTGTAACAAAGATTTTACTTTTTTTCCTTCTTGGTCTAAGAGATTAATTTGAATAAATTGATCTGAGTTTAATGAAAATGAAATATTGATTTCAGTAGATGCCGGATTTGGAAAAATAGGATTTAACTCAGATCTAATTGGGAAATCGATTGGATTAGAATTTGGATCTTCGGAGTGTAATAATAAATCTTCATCACCATTTTGATACAGCACATAAGAAAGAGGTAAATAATACATTTCATCTGAAGTTCCTTCTCCCCAGCTGATGGTTTTAGGGGGTGTATTGGGATTTACAGGGTTTTGGCTGGTATTGTCATAGCTGGCAAAACCATGAATTTCCGTGCCTTGAGGTAGTACAATTAATTTATTAAAATAATATCCGCCTTGCCAGTTAAAATCCCAATCATCTATTTTTATCAGTGGAATTTGGGTACCATCAGGAAGTTTGGCATACACTTCCCAATCTTGACCCAACATATGGCAATGTGGCCAAATACCTACAAGGCTTACTTTTATAGGAAGTTTGTAAACACCATGAAATTTTTTGGACTGGTTTGCAGGGATAATAAATGGACCATTGACTAAATCGGTTGGTAGCATAATTTTAGAAAATACATTCCTCTTAGCGGGTTCCTTTGCAAAGAATAGATTTACAACCGAACTGTCTGTTTCATCTATGCTGGTTGGGGCATAGTGCATTTGAAGAACAAGATCAGACCCTTTAGGAAGTTTTTGAGCCATACTTTTAGTAAAGATATTTGGCTTCTGACCTGGAACGTAGCCTGGAAGTTGAGGGTTATTGGTTATAAAACCTCCATTGGTAAAACCATATTCAGGAGTTTTGGCATCTTCTTCACGGGCCTTGCCAGTATTGTCAACCCAGAAAAGGGTGTGATGGACAATTTTAGGATTACCCGGTCGCATTTCCAGGGCCACCAAATCTTTGTCTTCTGCCAAGTTGGTTGGAATCACAAAATACCTATATTCATCATAATTATTTCCTTTGTGCACATAGTTTTGTTTAAAACTCACTGTAAGGTCCGGTGTACCCACCTGAGACCCTTTTGGAAAATTTGGGAATGGGGGTTCCTTAGACATGTCTCCGGAAGGCATGCCTGCATCAACCCAATCACCAATGGTTTTAATTTGAGCAGAGGTCAAGTAATTTTCGTGTTGGTAATTTTGGTAGGTAGGATTTGGCTTCCAGGGAGGCATGTATTTTGATTCCGTTACATATTTTATGGTAAAAGCTCTATCTCTGACTTCATTGTAATTCGTCAAAGGGAAAGGGCCAATTTCTCCCGGGCGATGACAATTTGAACAATGCTTAAAAATAATTGGGGCTATGTCTTCCGCAAAATTTTGGGAGTTTGCATTGAAACAGAAGAATAAACCACAAAGTGAAATGATCAATTTTTTCATAAAAGTTTTTAAAACTAAGGTAAATATCGCAATTTTTCACATTCTAAGTCATAATTTTGTGAGGTAACAGCCAACGGCCTGAGTTTTATAAAATTCAGGAGTTTTTCCAAGGATAATATGGTCAAGGCAATTTTGGAGGTCATTTATTTCGGCTTTGTTTTTTCTCTTACCTATGGCCGCCCATCGATCGTCGATTCTCCCCTGATAGACCAAAGTATTAGTAGTTGTATTGACGACCATGACTTCAGGCATGACTGTGATATTATAAAGTTTTGCCAAGGATTGCAAACTGTCCAATTTCCATTTTAATGGGATCTTATATTTCTCATGAAATGATTGAATATCCACATTATTTGAACTAGGCGCAGAGTAAATGGCAAGCATATTTATGCTGTCATTTTGATAGTGATTATACAATTGTTTGATTTCGGGAATATAAGATTGGGTGATTTTACAGTCCTCCAATAAAAAAAAGTATACTTTATATTGATCTCCGATCACTTGAGACTGGAGTAAAAAGGATCCTAAAAATATTTGAAGAATAAAAACAAAGGATAATTTTTTAATAGAATGCATAAAATTTTAGACTTTTTTGAAGTTGATAAGTTTAAGTATATTCAATTTTATAGACTTGTTTGTTTTTTATAGCAAACAAGTCAAAAGTGATATGAGTTACAAAGGCTTACGGTCTATTGGTTTAACTTTGCAGTCTCAAAGCTTAATATGGATTTATTGGGATACATAGCTGCCGTCATGATTGGAATTTCACTTGGTATAATTGGAGGAGGTGGGAGTATATTAACAGTGCCTGTATTGGTCTATATATTTGGAGTTGATGTAGTTACAGCGACCGCATATTCTTTATTTATCGTTGGTTTAACAAGTTTAGTTGGTTCGGTGGATAACTTTAGAAAAAATCTAGTGGACTACAAGATGGTCCTTTGGTTTGGAATCCCGTCCTTGATTGCTGTTTTTTGTTCCCGCGCTTTTATTGTACCATCGATCCCAAATGAGATTTTTACTGTAAATGAATTTGTTTTTACGAAGTCTTTGTTTTTAATGTTGTTGTTTGCTGTTTTGATGGTAGCAGCTGCAATAAGTATGATAAGAAGTGGAAAACTGACCACGCCTGAAATCGAAAGTTCGACACCGCGTAAACTTGGTTTTGTTTTGATAGAAGGTTCTGTGGTAGGTGTTTTAACAGGCTTGGTTGGGGCAGGAGGAGGGTTCTTAATTATACCCGCACTTGTGTTGATTAGCAAACTTCCAATGAAAAAAGCCGTAGGAACATCTTTGGTGATTATTGCAATTAAAAGTTTGATTGGTTTTTTTGGAGATCATGGATTGGAAAATTTTGATTGGACATTTTTGTTTACAGTGTCATTTTTTTCTATTTTAGGAATTTTCATAGGAGGGAAGTTGGTATCTAAAATTGATGGTCAAAAGCTTAAGCCGGTGTTTGGGTGGTTTGTTCTTATTATGGGCGTGTTTATAATAATAAAAGAATTATGGGCTTCTTAAGAGCTTTCTTTTCAAATCAGTTGTTGGGCTTAAAGTCACCTACTGAAAATGGAGTTTGATTTTTAATTAATTTTAATTTCTACAAAATAAGTAAAATGAAAATAGAACAAATTTATACGGGTTGTTTAGCCCAGGGTGCATATTACATAGTTTCTGAAGGTGAAGCTGCAATCATTGATCCCTTGAGAGAAATTCAACCATATTTAGAACGTTTAGCCAAGGATGGTGTAAAGCTGAAGTATGTTTTTGAAACACATTTTCACGCTGATTTCGTGTCAGGACATTTGGATCTCAAAAGAAAAACCAACGCAGATATTGTCTATGGTCCAAATGCAAATTGTGATTTTGAATGTGTATCGGCAAAGGACGGGCAAATTTTTGAAGTTGGAAAAATTAAGATAAAAGTATTACACACACCAGGTCATACCATGGAGAGCAGTTGCTATTTGTTAATGGATGAGGCTGGAAAGGATCATTCACTTTTCTCAGGTGACACTTTGTTTTTGGGCGATGTTGGGAGACCGGATTTGGCTCAAAAATCGGCGAATATGACACAAGAAGATTTAGCTGGATTGCTTTATGATAGTCTTATGAATAAAATTATGCCATTGAGCGATGATGTGATTGTATATCCTGCCCATGGTGCTGGAAGTGCCTGTGGAAAAAATATGATGAAAGAGACTGTAGACAGTTTAGGGAATCAAAAGAGGGTTAATTATGCATTAAATCAAAAGGACAAAAGCTCATTTATTGAAGCAGTTACAGAAGGTTTATTGCCTCCACCAGCTTATTTTGGCGCCAATGTTTCAATGAATAAGAAGGGTTATGAAAGTGTAGATGAAGTAATCAGTCGGGGACTTAATCCTTTAGATCCGACGGAATTTAGAGCAATGGCAGAAAGTACCGGAGCTTTGTTGTTGGACACCAGAGACGCTGCCATATTTGCCAAGAATTTTATTCCGCAATCTATTAATATAGGTTTGAAGGGTGATTTTGCTCCTTGGGTTGGAAGTATGATCGTGGACGTCAATCAAAAAATACTTTTGATCACTAAAGATGGTGAAGAAGAAGAATCATTAATTAGATTAAGTCGTGTTGGATTTGACCATGTGATTGGTTATCTAAAAGGTGGAATCGAAAGTTGGATAGCATCCGGGTTGGAAACTGATTATGTAAATAGGATTAGTGCAACAAAATTTAAAGAAATCTATGATAATGAACATCCTCAAGTGATTGACATCAGAAAGGAAAGTGAATTTGAATCCGAACATGTAAAAGATAGTGTAAATTTACCACTTGCCAATATCAATGAATGGATTCAAAATATAAATCCAGCCAATCATTTTGTTATTCATTGTGCAGGGGGCTATAGAAGTATGATAGCCAGTAGTATTCTTCAAGCAAGAGGATATAGAAATTTTACAGAAGTGGAAGGTGGATTCAATGCAATTCGCAAAGAAGAAGTGCCTGTTACTCAGTTTGTTTGTCAAAGTAAATTAAATTAACAATTATCAAATAAAATAAATATTTATGGGTTTTTTTAGTAGTCTTTTTGGAATGGGAAATGATTCTGTTAATCTTGCAGAATTAATTAAAAAGGGAGCATTTCTAGTGGATGTGAGGACTTCCGGGGAGTTTGCGGGCGGATCTGTGAAAGGGGCTGTCAATATACCATTGGATGCAATTGCTTCTAACCTAAAAAAGTTTAAGGGTAAAGAAAATGTGATTGTGTTTTGTAGAAGCGGCGCAAGATCAGGACAGGCAAAAACATTATTGAATCAAAATGGAATTCAAAATGTATACAATGGGGGTGCCTGGGATGAAGTGGCTAGACTTGTAAATTAGTAGAGTTTACTTTGATTAAAATTTAATTATTAAAAAGTTTGCTATCGAAAAATGACTAGTTTTTGTGGTTTTCTGTCCGTTAGTTGTATAAAATAAACACCCATAGGGAGAGCAGAAATTTCAATTGGTATTTGGTTGATTCCAACTTGGGAATGTATGTTTAAGTTAAATTTTATTTTTCCTGAAAGATCAGAAATGGTTAACTGATCATGTATTTCCAAATTCGATTGATATTCAATATAAAAGTCTTGTTGAGTTGGATTTGGATAAATAAACCAGGATTGGATATCATGACTTAATTTGTAAACAGCTATTATTTTTTGTTGAGATTTAGGATAAATACTTATTTCTTCATGAAAAATACTGTCATTGTCTATTTTCCAAAATTGAAAATCGTAACCAGCTTTTCTATTTGCTTTTAATTGAATGGGAATGTTGGAAAAATATCTGCCGTTGAATGGAAAGCTGTTTAGCTTAAGTGAATTTAATTGTATGATACCTTCATTTTCTGGAATTGTTTTAATTTCAATCCAATGTATAGAATCCAAATTAAATTCTTTCCTCACAAATTCGAAAGCAAAATTAGGTCTTTGATGTATAAATGATCTGACTTCCTGATCTAGGATATTGTGCCATTCTTGAATAGATGAACCCCATTTGGTAAAATGAGTATTCATAGAAGGTTCTAATACTGAAATAAGACTGTCTAATGATTTTTCAATTCTAGCAGACTGGAATGATGTATTGATCAGATCCGCATACCTATTAATAAAATAATGGCGAAACGAGATATTGTTTAAAAGCGATTTAAATATTTGTATGTGTTTGTTATTTTCTGCCACTGGGCCAAATATTCTGCCGAGATTACTTTCAGTATGTGCGGCCCATGGAAATGCATTCAGGCTTACGTCTGAATCATAAAACAAGTAATTCCATTGCCCATTGTTCCTTTTTCTCCAATATTTTATATTGTTATTCGGCCAATCCCAATTGTTAAAATAGGTTTGGGAAATGAGATAGTCGCAAAATCCAATTGTATTAAATTCTTTAGCAAATTGGTCAAAATTATTTTGGAGACTTAAATCTTGGTGAATGGCAAATTGATGTAAGGAGTCAAAGTGACTTCGCGATCCTTGTACGACTATGGTGTCGTCTTCTAAGAAATCAATTTCATCCGGATACAGTTTATATTGTGCCAATGGATAATATGCGTCAAGTTTTTCTCTAATTTCCATCACGCCATAAAATTCACCATTGATGAATACTTGGACGGGTTGATAACCATTGGATTCAACATTTAATTTTTGAGTATTTAAATAATGGCAAAGGAATCCATCTCTTAAATGTGCTTTGTTAAAATCGCTACCGGAATTCCTTAACACAAATCTCTTAAAAAGATTTGCTTGAGGTAGTTCAGAGAAGATGTTTATTGGGATTAATGGGTAGTTGTATTTTTCTTTGGCATACACCCTCAGAGGTTTCATTGCTTGAGTTCTGGTCGACTTACCTCCATGCACCGCAATGTCAAAATTGGATTCAAATTGCAAAATACCATTTATGTTAAAGTAGCTGATATTGGCAGAGATTTCAGTGTCTTTCCAAAAATTAGCACCGTAATAAGGATATTCTTGCGAAGCGTCTGGACCAAATTTAAAAAGCCCAATTGAATCATCAAACAATAGTTTTGGATCAGTACTTAACAGTATAACAGGAATTGAGAAATTTGTTTCTCCAATAAAATAATTACCAAATGTTTGAGTTGACTTGGAGGAAGATTTACTTACAGCAATTGCTTTTATGCTTGTATTTTTAGAGATTGGGATTGGATTTGTATAAATTGTTGATTGTATGGAAGGATCAGTGCCATCTGTGCTAAAGTAAATTTTGTGATCAGCAGAATTCGAACTTAATTGAAGTAAGATCGGATTTTTATAGAATCCTGATTTTAAATTAAAAACAGGAGCTTGAATAAAACAATCTGTTGTGTTTTCATTTATTGGATTTTTTTCTGATGGTGTGGTTTGATATGAACAGACCCATAAATTATTTTCATTTTTTATAAAGCTGTAATCAGTCGGGATCAGTCCAAATGATAGGGAATCAATCCAATAATTTTGATCTGACCATAGACCAATAAATTCTCCGTCTTTGTCCAAACTAAAGTTAGTATGCCAGTGCTGGTTTTCAAATGTATTTAGGCTAGAAGCAAATATGATCAAGTAACCAAAAGGTGGAATGGTCAATTCAGGCAATAACCATTTATCTGGTTTGTCAAATTTGTCCGTTAGATAAAGTCCTTTGGTGGATTGTGCTTGTGTTGAAGAATTATAAAGTTCGATCCAATCATAATATTGACCAGCAGGGTCAGAATATGAATTTTTGTTCTCAGGACAAAACTCTGACAAACTAATCTGTCCTAACAAAAACTGATTTAAGAGAAATATGAAAAAAAATATAAAAATTCGATTCTTGGAAATCATTCCTAAAGATAGCATTTTTGTAATTATTATAAGTGGAAGCCATAGAAACAAAGAAATCAGAGAGGTGTTATTTTTTTAGAATTTAAAGATTGAAGTTTGTAGATTTGTGATTTGATATTTGCAATGTGTTTAAATTCAATTAGTTGTGTATTCGATAAGTTGTGTTATTAAAAATTTCCAAAAAGAATATATGATAATCTGATCACAAAATGCGTTTATTAAGGGTCATAGTATATAGTATGCAAACTAAAAATAAAAGATTATGGGTAAATTGAGTTTGACTATTTGTTTTTCTTTTTTTGCTCATTTGTTGTTTTGCCAATATGGACTCGGCTTAAGAACAGGCGCTTATGTTTCCCGGTTCCAATTTTCTGATCCATTAACCGAATTGGGTGTTCAATATCGAACCAGTGTCCAATTTGGAATTCCTTTGCAAATTCAGTTGAATTCTCGCTTGTATCTTCAATTCGAAGCACAATATTTGCAAAAGGGAGTCAGGCTATTTTTTAGAGATCAAACTGATTTTTACGATTATACTATCAATACACAAGTGTTAGAATTTCCACTACTTTTGAAAATGAATTTTAGTAGTTGGGAATCAAAATTGTTTTTTTACGGCGGTCCTGGAATTGCATATTATATGGCGGGAAAAGACCGAGAATATTACTCTAGGATGGATTCAATTATAGACCTAAGAAACAAAGTGGATTATCAAGGAGTTAACCGTTGGGATATTGTCATCCAACTTGGAGGAGAGTTTGCTTGGGAAATTGTGCCGAATTGGGAATTGTTTTTAGACGCTAGGTACCATTTTGGCTTTCTTAATTTTGATTATCTTGCACAAGGTCCATTTGACGTAATAAAATCAAGAGGTATTTCTTTAAGTGCTGGAGTAAAAAAATTGTGGAATTAAGTGATTCGAGTAAATTGTAATTTGTGGACACAATAATAGGTAGCGACATTGGAGAGGCCGTTGAATATCTGAAAACTGGAAATGTAGTTGCAATACCTACTGAAACGGTATATGGGCTTGCTGGAAATGCAATGGACCCAAATGTAGTGGAAAAGATTTTTCAAATAAAAGAGAGACCAAAAAGAAATCCTCTAATCCTTCATGTTCGAAGTTTAGATGCTGCAAAAAATTACGTAAATGAATGGCCGGAATGGGCTGATTTATTAACTCTAGCTTTTTGGCCTGGTCCGTTAACCCTCTTACTCAAAAAATCTTCATTGGTTTCAGATTTAATTACTGCGGGCTCCGATCGGGTAGCCATAAGAATTCCTGCACATCCAATGGCTTTGGAATTATTAAATCGTATAGAATTTCCCCTTGCGGCTCCTAGTGCTAATCCTTTTACATATATTAGTCCAACTACCGCAATGCATGTCTTTAAGCAACTTTCAGGAAAAATTCCTTATATATTAGATGGCGGAGCTTGTAAAAGAGGACTGGAGTCAAGTATTGTTGGAATGGAACAGGAAGAACTTTATCTTTACCGCGCAGGTGCTGTGAATCTTGAGTTGATTGAAAAATTGGTTGGGGCATTGCAATTCAAGCTTCCGATCAATACAGTATTGGATGCACCGGGAATGTTGGCTAAGCATTATTCTCCAAAAACAAAGCTTGTATTGACGCAAAATTTATTGAAATCTGTGGAAGAAATGTCTGGCAAGAAAATCGGATTGCTGGTGCTTTCAACCACTCATCCTTCCATTTTAAAATATCCTCATGTCGAGTTGTCCAAGTCCGCAAATTTAGAAGAAGCAGCTGAGAATCTATATGCTGGTCTACATATTCTGGATCAAATGAATTTGGATTTAATAATTGCTGAAACCTTACCGGATGAAGGAATAGGGAGAGCCATAAATGATAGGTTGCGAAGAGCTGCCACCATTTAAATTTATGCCAAACCTAGGAAGCTAAAATGTTGTCCTAAAATTGTCATTGATTTAATAATTTTAATGTGTCATTGTTTATTAATTTTATAATTTAAATTTGATCGTTTGTATTTCATATGTCAATTAATTTTACCTTTGATCTTGTAACAAATGGTTGATTCAAGAAAACTGAAAAACTAACGATTATGGTATTGCGCAATGTCGTTTTATTGGTAGATGATGATCGTACTTTAAGTCCACTGGTGAAGGAGTATTTGCTCGCGAAAAACTACGAATGTGTATTATTTCACAATGGATATGATGCATTAAAATTTCTTCAAGAAAATTCAGTCGATATTTGTGTCCTTGATATTAAAATGCCAATGAAGGATGGTTTTGAATTATCCAGAGATATTAGAGCTCTCAATCCTGAAGTGCCATTTCTTTTTTTGACTGGAGAAAGCGATAAGGAAGATAGAATTAAAGGATTGGAGGCTGGCGCAGAAGACTACATCACCAAGCCTTTTAGTATGCAAGAGCTTGAGTTAAGGATTAAAGCCATATTGAGAAGGTATACCAAGCAGCAGGAGATTAAATTAGAAAACCCAATAGTACAAATTGGTAAATACCGATTTAATGCATCTAGTAGAGAATTGATTCAAGGACAGGAAACCAAAAAGCTTAGTGCAATTGAAGCTAAATTATTGTCACTATTTTGTGAATCGCATGATTGGGTCATTGACAGGGAAATTGCCTTAAAGAGAATTTGGTCAGATGAGAATAATTTCAGGGAGCGAAGTTTGAATGTATACATTAGCAAACTAAGAACTTATTTAAAGGAAGATGCCAATATTGAAATTATGAACATTCATGGCACAGGGTATAAGCTTTATATTCGGTAATCATTTTCAATCACATCCAGTACATTGAGTATTTTAGATTCAAGATGATCCATTTTTAATTGCATGCTATTTTGATTTTGCAAATCACCGGAGGAACCTAATTTCTCAATGTCGTATGCAAGTTCCATAGCTTCTTCTTCCTTTAAATAGGCCAACTGACTTTTGAGACTGTGGGCTTCTATGGAAGCTTCTAAAGGTCTGTTTTGGTGGATATGATCTTTGATATTTTCAATTTGCTTTGGGGCTTCTTTTTTAAAATTAACAAGATATTTTTTAACCAATTCATCGTCGCCAAACAAATCTTGAAGCAAGCTCAAATCAATCATGATTCTAATTGTTTTTTAATTTTAGTGAACAAATCTTTTGGATCAATTGGTTTGGTCACATAATCATTCATACCGCTTTTTAAACATTCCTGGATTTGTTCGTCGATGGCATTGGCCGTAAGTCCAACAATAGGTGTAATTTTTATTCTATTGACCTCACTTAACCTAATTTTTTTAGTAGCTGTGATTCCGTCCATGACTGGCATTTTAACATCCATTAATACAAGATCAAATGGTTCTAATGAAATTTTATCTATTGCAATTTGCCCATTTTCTGCTAGATGTATAATAGATCCAGGCATGTATTTTTTAATTAATTCTGTTGCCACCAATTGGTTTAGTGGCGTGTCTTCAACCAATAGTATTTTATGAGACTTATTGAATATCGGAATGCTATTCTCTTTATGAATTTGTTGATCAATCGTTGGGAAATCAAATTTCAAGACGAAATGAAAATCTGAACCTTTGCCATGGGTTGAATTTACTTTAAGATCGCCTCCCAATAGCTCTACCAAATGTTTGGATATGGTTAAACCAAGTCCAGTACCTTGATTACCGATGATTTCTTTTTCGTGAATTTGTTCGAAGCTATCAAATATTTCAGAAAGTTTTTCTAAAGGTATTCCTATGCCAGTGTCTTTTACTGAAAATTTAATTGAAATATTTTGAGAGTTGGTATCTATTGGATCAACTTGAAGTACAACTTCTCCTTCATTTGTGAATTTAATGGCATTGTTGATAAGGTTAGTAAGAATCTGAAAAAGTCTGACTGGATCACCTTTCAGTTTTTGTGGTATTTTATCAGATACTTCAATTTTAAAAATTAAGTCCTTTTCAGCAGCACGAATGGACAATAATGTATTTAGTTGATCAAGAAGACCTATTAGATCAAAATATTTTAGAATGATGGAATATTTTCCACTTTCAATTTTTGCTTGATCAAGTATGTCATTCACAATAAATAGTAAGTTTTCACTAGATGAATTTATAGCTTTGACATATTGTTCTTGAGTTTGATCAAGTGGAGTATTTAATAATAATTTATTCAGCCCAATGATTGCATTCATGGGTGTTCTGATCTCATGGCTCATATTGGCCATAAACATAGATTTATATTTGGCGTTTTTTTCAACCAGTTCGTTTCTTCTAACAAGCTCTCTTGACCTTTGAGTGATTTTATAATACAGCGATAAAAGCCCAATAATAAAAATGGCGACAAGTGAATAAAAAGCATTAGTCATATAAAATGGAGCAACCACTCGAATGGCCAATGAAATTGGTTTTTCTGATTTTACACCATCTTCAGTAATCGCATATGCTTTGAAAGTATATTTTCCAGGTGGAAGATTTGTGTATTGCACTTCACCTTTATTTTCGTTGTATTGAAATTCATTTTCAAATCCTTCAAGTTGATAGTAATATTCAATGGAATGATTTCTTATGAAATGATTTGATTTAAATTTTATAGAGAGAGATTTATCCTGGTAAGGAATTTCAATGTTTTCAAGATACTCTGGTTGTATGGTTGTGGAGTATATTTTATTAAGCACCTTAATTTCAGTGATAAAGATAGAAGGGTGAGTAGAATCTCTTTTGAATCCATCTGCATCAATAATACACAAACCATTGGACATGCAGAAATATAATTTTTTGCCAAAAGAATTATAAGTTTTATTAATTATAGACGATTTGCCGTCAGCAATAGAAAACTTTCTTATTATATTTGTTTTAGGTTCATATTTAAACATGGTATTGTGCTTTCCAATAAATATTCTATTGTATTTGTCTACCTCCATGGTGCTGAAGTATTTTGGAAAATTTAACAGGGTGTCAGTCCTATAAATCAAATTTGTAATTAATTCATATTTATAAATATAATGTGTTGATCCTATCCATAAAGCACTATCAATTATAGTTAAATTGGTAATATTTCCCAATATACCATTGGCTTCATTTTTATATAAAATATCAATTTTGTTTAGATAAGGTTTATATACGCACAGGTTTTTGTTAAGTACAAAATATAAGTCGCCATTTTTAGCTTGTTTTAATCTGGATATTTTACCGGACTTTAATTTATTATTCAAGTTCTGTGGTACAATTTTATTGTATTTTTTTGTAGAAGTGTTGTAATAATATATTGTCCCGCTGCTAGGTATAATTAGTTCATTTGGACTCAATGGATTGGTTATAAGAAATTCTTGATTTAAATTTTTAAAAAAATCTTCATCATCCCATTTTATCATGATTCTACGTAATGGATCAAATTTATACAATCCGTATTTAAGTCTTGTACAATAAATTTCACCTTTTAAATCCATTGTTAAGTTTGTGATTTCTTGAGTTCCCTTCTCAAAATCTGGTTCAAATAAGATCTCTGTTTTGTATTTTAAATTCTTATCTACAAAATAGAATCCCTTGAGTGTGTTAATAAAGAAATTTTCATCTTTGTCATCACAAGCCATCATAACAGTATTGTGAATATTGTTTTTACCTTTCTCCAACTGTAATATCTTATATTGATTACCTTGGGCTGGTATCATGCTAAAGCCAAAGAATAGACCTATCCATAAATTTTTTTGCCGATCAACAAACAGAGAATATATATTGTCCCCCTGAAGTCCATCGGGATCTGCAGCATTGTATTTATAATGTTTAACAACTTTATGGTTTATATAATCATATCGAATCAAACCATCTGCAATAGAGCCGATATTCATAATTCCGATGGGATGTTCTATTACACAGTGCGTACCTCCCGTCAACCCATCTATTTTTAAGTTTGTGAATGTACGAGAGGTTTTATTAAAAAGACTAATTCCTGAATTATTGCCAAGCCACAATTGATTATTTTGGTCCTCTACAATGCTAAGCACTTCTTGAGGGCCTTTGGTTTTTAAATTGATTTGTACAAATCGGTCAAGTGATTTGGTTTTTTTATTCACTTTATAAAGTCCTGTTTCGGCACCTAACCAAATATCACCTAATTTATCAATATGGACTGAGCCACTATGTCTGGACAATTTGAATTCACTGTGTGTGTAATGTTCGAAAGTTTCATTTTCAGGATTAAACCGATCCACACCTTTATAATGTGCAATCCAAAGGTAGCCTTCATTGTCTTCAGAAATTCCTTTGCAGTGATTTTGGCCCAATGAATTTTGTTTGGTTGAATCTGAATAATAGCGTTTAAACTTGCCGGTTTTTCGATCCAATTTATTAAATCCATAGGTGGTACTCACCCAATATCTAGATTTTGAATCTACAAAGAAGCTATTGATCCAATTCCAAGAAAGGGTCGTGCTATCTTCTGAACTGGAATTGTAAATTGTGAAATTTGTTCCATCAAATTTATTAAGACCTGACATGGTACATAACCAAATGAAACCATCTGGGTCCTGATTGATGGAAAACACATGGCTTTGAGAAAGTCCCTCAGCTTGGTCTTTATACATCAATTTCTCATATAGATGTTGTGACTGAAGTCCAGTCAAAATCATTGAACATATAAGAAGGATAAATATTCTATTGTAAAACAGGATCAAATTGCAGCATTTATGTGGCAAGTTAGTTGGATTAGTCAATAAGGTGTAGCAATCAAGCCCTGGGAAGGCTTAATTTTTACAATTTTTAATACTTTTTTGAAGGAATCATAGATGTTTACCCAAATTAGCTTATGAAATTCTAAGAATGTATGATTTTTGGGCTTTAAGAAGTACAATTTGGATAAAAAGAAAACCCATCCTTTTAACTTCAAAAGGATGGGTTTTCTATGTATTGGTTAAAGTTCTAAATTATTCAACGACCCAAATTCTAAGGTTTGGAGTTCCAAGATTTACACCGGCTCCAGATGCATTAAATATAGAAACCCGGATATTGTTGGCATTGGTGACATACGCTGAAATATGGCAGCCTTTTAAGTCAGCATCAATAGCTGCTACAATGATATTTCCAAAAGTAACACCTTGGACATTTATAACCGGGGATAAGTAAGTTTGGTTATTGCTGATTGTTCCAATGGTAAGAGCAGTTGCAGTCGTTCCTGCTGTTGAGATTTCAATACTTCCTGGACCATTTTTTACATCAATTCCTTTCCCTGCTGAAATCGTTTTTAATATTGGTGCACCATTATTAACCCCAATTGGAATTTGACCATTGGTTGCAACTCCAAGAGCTTGTGCAGGATTTGTCCCTTTACCTATGATAAGACTATTGTTAGTAATTGATTCCAAGCCTGTTCCGCCATTGAGAACAGGAAGAATATTTCTAACTTTGGAAGTCAGATCAATGGTAGAGTTGGCAATATCCTCATTTAAAATTTCCAAATTTTTAATCTTAGCAGTAGTAATTGCATCATCTGCAATATCGTCTGAGTAAAATGCATAAGGCACAGACATAAATTGTTGGTTGCTTACCAATTTATAATTGCCATCATTTTTACTTGCAATTTCAACTTTTAAAAATTGATCTGCATCAATCCAAGGAATATCCAATAATCTGGTGTACGGATTAGTCGCACTTGGAGTACCTTGCCCAATTACTAAATTAAAGAGTCCGTATTTGTCGGTATTGGTGGTATGTGTTTCTTCCCATTGGGCTAAACCATTTAAACCTTTTGTAATTGTAAATCTGACGCCAATCGCTTTTTCATATAAAGGTTTCCCTGAAATATCCATGCCTACTATTTCCTGACCGTTTTCATCGATGGCAACCGCTTGAAAATAAATGCCCTTCAAGTCTCCAATATTTTGCGCAAGAGAAATGCTTGGTAAAATGATCAGTAACAAAGCTATTGTTTGAAATATTTTTTTCATAATAATTAATTTTTATGATGTGATTTAATGAATGTATTAAAATTTAAATTGAAGCCCTAAAGTAAGTCCCAATGCTGAATTTGATGATTTTTGAGCTTCGATTTTTTCTAAATTACTCAAACCCAATAAATAGTCAAACGATAGGTAAGCTGCCATGTCATCGTTTACATCAAATTCGACTCCCGGTGAAAAAATAAGCCCCAAATCTGAAGTTTTTAGAGATTCAGCATCAATTATATTAAAATGTTCGTTGTTTAAAATTTGAGAGCCTTGCAAAAGTTGTGATAAATAAAAAGAAACAAGCAGATATGGACTAATCTTATTTAGTTTGTATTTATATCCTACCCCTAGGCTTTCTTCAAGATATTTTAGACGCCAGGAATATTGACTTCCATCATAAGTTAAATTGGCACCAGCATTTCTCATGCCAACGCCTAATCTTAACATTAGACCCATATCAAAGTCATATCGATACGAAATTCTGTATGCACCGGAATAAATTCCATTATATTCTTTGTTCAATTTTTCGCCTTGGCTGTCTTTAAATTTGAAATTCGTAAAAAGCTGAGATGCCTCAATCGTCAATGAAGATTGAGCAAAACTGACAAATGCCCAAGTCAGTAAGATTCCTGTAATAACGACGTTCTTATTCATAATTTGGTTTTTTGATTATTTGAAAATTAATAATTTATAAGTTTTAGTAAATTGTAAATGGTCTGAAAGTTGGATTAAATACTCGCCATCCAAATAGTTTTGAAGATTAATGGTTTGTTGAGACCATTCTTGGCTTTTTTGATCTAGGAAAATTTTGCCATTTGTATCCAAAATTTTGATTTGTGAGTAGGCAATTTTTTGATTTGCATCTATTTGGATGATACCTGAACTAGGGTTTGGACTAATTTGAAAAGAAAAATTTGATTTTTCTTTATTGTTCAATGGGGTAATTCGTAATTGCATTGGTTGCTGGAAACCTTGCATCGCATGGTTGGAGGGCTGGTTATTGGTCTGACATGAATAGACCTGACCGATGGATGCGCTAAAATAAGTCCCATCTATTTGACTCAGCGAAGTATTTGAACTTATACATTGTCGGGTAATGGATTGTGCAAATACGTTCTCCGGCTTTAATGCAATATAAAATATAACAAATAAAGCCAAAACTACAATTTTTTTTAAATGCTTCATATTTATTGGTTTATGATTTTTTGAATGTGTTTATTTCGATTTGATAAATTTAATTTCAATAAGGTAAACCACCTAGCTATGGAATGCTATAATTCAAATCAAAGATAATTACAGACATCCACTCACTAATCTTTAGCAAAGTTAAAAAATGATCACATATGGCAAAGAAATTGATTTTTTTTATTGATTTAACTTCCGAGATTTGTAAAAAAAAACCCCAAACTTATTAATGAATGGGGTTTTGTATTGAGTCTTTGGGAGTTACCTAACCAAAATCTATATCATGATATTTAAACCGTTTTTACAAAATCAAATAATGCTACCAGAAAGGACTATCGGAAGAGAGCTGCATTTTTTAACAAAAGGTCTTAAAATACCACACTAAGTGTCTGTAAATCAATCCCTAGCTTATTAACCCGTGTTTATTATTTACCTCCGATAGCCCCTAATCTGGATCCCATTTTCAATATTTATTCAAGCAATCGTCACTTTTTACTTTTAAATCGCGATCGATAGTACAAAGATCAATGTATTCTGATTAGCCAATATCGGTGAAAACCCTGAAATTGAAAACTCAGGGTTTACCCTGAGAAAATGGCTTCCCAAGAGGAATCTGTATCATGACTGAAGTTCCTTGATCCATACGAGAATCTATTTCCATTTGTCCATTTAAATACTTAACCCTCGATTGAATATTTGCTAAGCCCATTCCATTGGTTTTCGTGTTTAAATCATACCCAACACCATCATCCTCTACAGTAATTTCTAATTCTTCATCAATTATTTGAACTTGGACAAAGATTTCTTTTGCTTTTGCGTGTTTAAAAGCGTTGTGAACAAGTTCCTGTATAATTCTATAAACCTGGGTTGAATTTTCAGAATGAAGTAGTGGTGAATCATCGAGGCCGTGTGTTTGAAGAAATATATCCGGGCCTGAGTTATTTTGATATCTATTGATCAAGTCTCTCAATGCATCCAACAAACCTAAATTGTCTAGGGCATTTGGTTTTAAATCATGCGCAATATTTCGGACTTCTTTACAGGCTTCATCAATTAAGCCATGAACCTTTTGATGATCAATAGGATTTTCAGCTACTGCGTGGTCAAAACTAAGTTTGTCAAATCTTAATTTGATGGTTGAAAGCAAGCCACCCAAACTGTCGTGTAAATCCTTTGCTATTCTTTCTCGTTCGACTTCCTGACCTCGAATCATTGATTGCATGGTTTGTAGGGTGATGCTATTCTCTAATTCTTTAATCTTTTGTTGGTTTATTTCATCGCTTTGTTTTAGGATAATCTCGTTTGCGTTTAACTTTTGTTGGTAGAACAATATAATAAGAAATACAGCTATTAATATTGCTCCAATACCAAAAAGCAATGAGATCATGGTAAAATTGGATCTTCTTGACTTTAATTCAAACAATCTTTGGTTTTTTGCCAGGTCTATTTTTTCTTCCCTATTTTCTTTTTCATCAAACTTATCAATAATCTTAAAAGTCTCGCCTTTTGTTTTAGTTTGGGTTAAACTGTCATTAATTGCAATATACTTAAGTAATTCAAGATTTGCTTCTTTGTACAATTCTTGACCTTGCAGACAACGATATATTTTTTGGTGCAAGGCCAATTGATCTGCTTGATATCCCAAACTATCAAATATATGATTGGCTATTTGATAAGCAAGACAAGCTTGAGAAAGTTGATCTTTTTTTTCATAATAGTCTCCGATGATCCTGTAACTCATGGCTTCCAGTTCAAAAATTTTAGAGGCTTTGGCGTACTTAAGGACTTTGCCTAGTTTTACCAAATGTGAACTATCTTGAACACTATCCTTGATGGCTGTATTTAGAAGAAGCAATTTATTTTGGAAGAAAGGGTTGTTTTTGGATGGTTTTTCTGCTTCCGCCACACCGGCAAGATAAGCTGCCTGGTCTAGTTTATTGGCTTTGTATTGAATCATGGCCATCAGAAGACAGGTACGCACTAAATCTTGGCTCATTTTGTTTTGAGCGAAATAAATGTGACAATATTCTAAAGTTGAAATACTTCGAGAATACCAGCCCAATATACCATATAACTTACCAAGGATAAATCGATATTTATGCACATTGTTTTGGTCATTCTGAAGAGTGTATTTTTGAATTAGACTTATACTTGGTTCTACTGCTTCAAAAAATTTCTTTTGTTGGATTAAACTTGCAATCTTTTTGTCCACACTATCTAAAGCATGTTCTTTGGTTTGGTGGAGATAATCATCGGGGTAGAAAATTCTATAATCTTGACTGTTAATATTATTATATATTAACAATATAATTAATGTGATTAATTTATTTTTCATGGATCTAAGGCAAAGGTATTTACATCATTCAAGCCTGATATCAGGGTAAACCATGAATTTTTTAAAAAAGATTGAAAGATTTTCTAAATGAGTTTTTGCTCATAGGCAGCGCGAACAAGGCCGGCTGAATTTTTTACATTTAGCTTGGAAATCAAACTGCTTCTATGGGTTTCAACAGTCTTTAAAGAGATGAACAATGTTTTTGCTATGTCATAGGTGGTAAATTCCTTAACGATTAACTCCAAAACTTCTTTTTCTCTTCTGGTTAATTTTGGATAAATGGAATATTTACTTCTTTTAGGTCCTTTGTCGGAAGACAATCCATCCATGATGGTTTCAGTCACTTCTTTGCTGAAATAAGTTTGGCCTCGAGAGACCGATTCAATGGCTTCCACCAATTCTACGCGGCCAGTGTTTTTAAGGATATAACCTTTTGCCCCATTTTTTAATATTTCAGTGACAAAACTCTTTTCGTTATACATGGACAACGCAAGAATATTAATGTTGAGATTTTGGTTGTAAATGGTTTTGCAAATTTCAATTCCGCTCATATCAGGTAAGTTGATGTCCAACAATAATACATCAAATTCTGAAGTCATCAATATATCCAGCAGTTCTTTGCCGGAATAACATTTTGCTACTAATTTGATATCTTTTTCATGAGATAGGATGGACTCTATTCCATCGACAAACATGGTATGGTCATCTACAATGGCTACTCTAATCATCTTTTTTTTGAATAAATGGATTGAAAACTACGGAGTATGCATGAAGATACTTTAAAAGAATAAACGGGATGATGGCAAAGTTAATCTAATTTTTATACTGCAAATACAATTTTAACAATTATTGCCATTTATTCATTTGATTGATGACCGCTTTCATGTCTTTGGGTAATGGGCATTCAAAATATAAAGATTGGCCATTCAGCTCAAATTTTAAGGAATGGGCATGAAGTGCAGTTCTTGCGATCAAATCAGGGTTGGTTTCTTCAAATTTTCCTTTGCGAACATAATTTTTTATATCGTCTATTTTAAGATTGGGTTTTAAGCTGTAGATTGGATCTGCCACAATGGGGCAATGAATGGAAGCCAGGTGAACTCTAATTTGATGGGTTCGGCCGGTGAGTGGCTTACATTCGATTTGGGAAAATTTTTTCCATGCATGGCTTAATTTAAATAGAGTCTCTGATGGTTTTCCTTTAGGATGAATAATCATTCTTCCATCGCCTGCACTAGAATGTGCAATTGGGGAATTAATACTGCCTTCTTCAAAAGGGGGTTTCCCATGGACGATGGCTAAATAGGTTTTTTGAATTTTTTGTTCTTCAAATAAAAGACTTAAAGATCGATGAGTCTGAGAGTTTTTTGCAAAAATCAATAATCCGCTAGTGTCTTTATCTATTCTGTGCACCGTAAATACAGTTTTTCCTTGTTGAGTGAGAATCTGATGTGCGTTTGGTTTATTAAGATCGAATCTATCAGGAATGCTAAGCAATCCGGCCGGTTTATCAATGATGACCATGTCCTCATTTTCAAATATTAGATCTGGAATCTTCTTGATGGTCAATCTTTATATTGTTTTGGAATATCCTTGTAGGTTTGGTGGTTAAACAAGTAAAAATGTACAAATAAGGAGCCTTTCAAAACTCCATTTAACTGTTCAGCACCAATCTTGATTTGATTTATTTTGTGGGTGTAGCTTTCTTTTTTTTGTATGAGCCATAAGGTAGAAAGGATGGACCAGATATATGCTTCAATAACTTTAAGGGTTAATTTAAATTGCCCACCCAGTAAGTATTTTATACTTATCAATACATCTAAGATAAGTCTTATTGGAAGTAATATTATTAAATACCAGTAGGGAGTATTTTTAAAAATAGTGCTGAGATTATTTCTAAAATTTAAAAACACCTTTCTTGGATTGTCATAATCCAAGGTACCTCCTCCTAAATGATAAACTTTTGACTCGGGCTCAAACCAAATTTCTCCACCCGCCCTTTGTATTCTCCAGCAAAGGTCAATTTCTTCCTGATGTGCAAAATAGTCCGGATCAAAACCTCCAATAGATTTAAACATGGCCGCATTCACCAAAAATGCCGCTCCGCTTGCCCAGAATATGCGTCTGGCATCATTGTATTGCCCCATGTCGGCTTCCACTGTTTGCAACATTCGACCTCTTGAAAAGGTATAACCAAGTAGGTCTATCATTCCACCTGCGGCGCCTGCATATTCAAAATTTTCTGGGTGATTTGCAGATAAAATTTTTGGCTGGCAAGCCATAATTTTTGGATTCAGATGGACCCTTTTAAGCAGAGGTGTAATCCAATCATTGATCACTTTAACATCAGAATTAATAAGGATATAATAATCAGCATTGACTTGTTTGAGTCCTCTGTTGTATCCTTCTGCAAAACCATAATTTTGGCTTAATCTGATTTTTTTTATCTCTGGATAATTTTGACTAACCCATAACAAACTTTGATCCGTTGAAGCATTATCTATGAAGTATAATTCAGCGTTTTCAGGTAGATTTTGAAAGACGGATGGTAAATAATCGGGAAGTATTTTCTCTCCGTTGAAATTTAAGATGACCACAGCTACTTTAGGTTGCTTGATATTTGCAGTTTGAGATATCAGATATTTGTCAAGCAGCTTTTCAATTTTGGCATCATCCTTTTGTATCTGATTTTGAAGTAAATCCAAATTTTCAAATTTTTCATCGGGACGAATGTACTCTATCACTTCAATGATTGCCTTGCGATGATAAATGTTTTGATTAAAATCTTTAATATGAATTTCTATACTGTTTTCTAAATTTGAACCAAGAGTGGGTCTGTTTCCAATATAAAGTAAACCTCTATAGATATTCCCATCCAAATGCACCAGTGAAGCATAGATTCCTGGATTGGGTAATAATTTTGAACTGTCGTCAGGTTTTAAATTGGCAGTGGGATATCCAATTTGATTACCTAATTGCATTCCTTTGACCACTGTCCCGCTAATTAAGTATGGTCTTCCCAATAGCTGATTGGCCGTTTTTAAATCATTTTGACGTAAGGCTTCTCTGATATGAGTAGAGCTTATTTTTTCGTAAGCCAATTCCTGCTTACTAATCTCTTCCAATTGATAGTGACCATCTGCAGCATATTTCTTAAGCAATTTAATATCACCTTCACTGTTCATCCCAAATCGATGATCAAATCCAATCACCAATATTTTGGGCTTAAAAAGTTTGATGATAAAATTTTCGATGTACTCTTCAGCAATTTGCTGAGAAAATTCAAAACTGAATGGGACTAAAATTAGATATTTAAGCTTCGTTTCAGAAAGCAATTTGATTTTTTCATCTAAGGTATTTAACAAATAATTTGATCTATTATTTTGATCCAATACTTTGCGTGGATGGGGATCAAAAGTGATCAGAATAGAGTCAGAACCATTTTGTTGGGCTAGTTGGCAAACTTTATTAACAATCTGCCGATGTCCTTGATGAAAACCATCAAAGGCTCCTATTGTTATAACAGGCAGATGAAATATAGGTAAATCATCTTGATTAAGGCGTAATACTTTCATGGATGAATATGCAAAAATATGAAAACAAAAATGCCCTGAGACCATTAATAACGTCAATAGATTAATTTTGGGATTTAATTAACATTTTTAGGATGAATATATTTTTAGAAGAAATAGTTGAAAAGTTAAAATTGGTCAAGGATCCACAGTCGAATATTGACATTGTGACATTGAAAATGATCAGAAACCTAAAGGTGACGGATCGAAATATATTCTTTGATATTTACTTACCAGCTCAGGATTATCCACATAAGGATGCGTTATATGGCAGTATTGAAACATGCATTCAGCAGCATTTTCCAGAATACCAAGTGCATGCACATTTTGTGGTTAAGTCACCTTTTGCAGAAGCTCCAAATTCATTATTACCTCAAATTTCAAATTTTATAGCTGTCTGTTCCGGAAAAGGTGGGGTAGGAAAGTCGACTGTTTCTGTCAACCTTGCGATCGCTCTCCAACGATTGGGATTCAAAACAGGATTGCTGGATGCTGATTTATACGGCCCATCACTACCAACCATGTTGGGTATTCAGAATCAAAGACCACAAGTTCGAGATGTCGATGGTAAAAAGCAATTGGTTCCCATTACGGTAAATGGAATTCCAGTCATTTCATTAGGAAATATTATTGAAGCTGAGCAAGCTGTGGTCTTGCGAGGGCCTAGATTAGCTGCTATTATTAAACAATTCTTCCAAGAAACGTATTGGCCTATTTTAGATTATCTCATCATTGATTTACCTCCCGGTACTGGCGATGTGCAATTGACCTTGGTCCAAACAATTCCATTAACTGGCGTTGTGATGGTTACCACCCCTCAGGAAGTTGCTGTTATTGATGCCATCAAAGCCGCCAATATGTTTAGCATGGATCAAATAAAGGTTCCTATTTTAGGAGTCGTGGAAAATATGTCCTGGTTTGAACCTGAGGATGCGCCCGGGAAAAAATATTACATATTTGGCCAACATGGAGGAGCGCGGCTGGCACATTTTACGCATTCCACAGTTTTAGGTCAAATTCCTATCGTAGAGACTTTAAGAGAACGTTCGGATTCAGGATCTGTATTTGCATCTAAAGTAGATGAATTGTATCCTGAAATTTATGCTCAAATTGCCAAATCAATGGATCAAAAAGTCAAATTAAGAAATTCAATTTTATCGCCCACCCAACCAGTAGTCCCTGCTGTTTGATAGAACAAGGTCATGCATAAAAATCAACCCTTTTTATCTGAGCAGATTCAACGAAAAAAGAGCTTTCTCTGCGTAGGCTTGGATCCGGATTTGGAAAAGATACCAGATGAATATTTAAATAAAGAAGAACCATTGCTGAGCTTTTGTAAAGACGTCATTGACTGTACTAAACATATTGCAATTGCCTATAAAATCAATATTGCTTTTTTTGAAGCATTAGGACCGAATGGATGGAGTCAATTGGAAAAATTGTCTAAAGAAATTCCAGAGGATTGTTTATTTATTGCAGATGCCAAAAGAGCTGATATTGGCAATACTTCCAAAAAGTATGCAGAATATTTTTATGACAGACTCGGTGCGGATGCATTGACCTTACATCCTTATATGGGGGTAGATTCACTCTTACCTTTCCTCGTAAGAAAGGATAAATGGTCTATCGTGCTTGCACTTACTTCAAACCCAGGAGCATCTGATTTTGAATTACAAAAATCAGATCAAGGTGAATATTTTTTTGAGATGGTTGTTAAAAAATTCAATAGCCAGGAATTACAGGAGCATGTCATGTTTGTAGTTGGTGCTACACAATCTTCTTATATAGAAAAAATTAGATTATTGGCTCCAAATTCATTTTTATTGATTCCCGGTGTAGGTGAACAAGGCGGCAGTCTGGAGGATACAGTCAAAGCTGGCCGGAATCAAACAGAAGGATTGATCATCAATGTTGGGCGAAAAATTATGTATCCCAAAGGCAAAATCACAAAACCTGATGACATCAGAGCATCTGCTGATGAATTCCATTCGCAAATGAAAGTTTATTTCTAAGAAGTTCTAAAAATAGAGTCCTTTAAATTTTATTGATTTTAGTCCTTTGTTGGATGTTTTGTTTGTTGGATTTAATCAAAACAAGATATATACCATTGGGGACATGTTGGATGTCGATTAAAATTTGGTGGTGGACATCCTTGGCCGTATTCTGCCAAACGACATTTCCATTTTCATCATAAACCAGAATTTCAAAAGGTAGTTGAAGCCTAGCATCAAGGATTAAATTAAATATTCCACTTCCTGGATTTGGGAAAAGACTAAAAAATTCAACTTTTGGATCTATGATTGCAGAAGGAACTAAAAAAACCGAATCTGACAATTCGCTTTCACAATTATTTTGATCGATGACCGAAAGTTGAAAAAACCCTCTTTGGTCAATCAATAAATTAGAATCTGAACTAGATGATAAAAATTGTCCATCCAAATACCAATTATAACTAATAAAACCTGATGGGGCTTGGATGATGTCGCCTTGAATTTTAATAAGTGGTTTTGGCGGTAATGGGTGAATCGTAATTTCTATTTCTGAAGACCAATTTGAAATGCAATCATTTTTGTCTTTTATTTTTAATGAATAAATTCCAGATTCTGATGCATGAAATGTTCTTTGAATTGATTCACTTACTAAAATACTGTCCTTATACCATAGAAATGATTCTGCATCCGGGTCTTCACATGCTATCAGTAAAATGCTATCTCCTTCGCAAGCATCAGCTTTCAATATCGGAACAATACAAGCTGTTTTGGTGGATCCTGATTTTAGTTGATACGATTTTTTAATCATACACTGTCCTTGTGTGACTGTGACCGAATATATTCCTGCACTTAATCCACTTATGCTAGATGTAGTATCTCCGTTGCTCCAAAGAAAATTAAAATTTAAAGGATCGTTTAAAATTGAAATGGATCCATTATTTGTTCCGCTGCAATTTAAATCAATTACAGAATCTTGTAAAGTGATTGAACAGGTGTCAGTAATTTTATAAATAGAACCTTCAGAAATATCCACAAGATAAATTTGACCTGATTGATCTTCACCAAAAGATGAAATTCTTCCTCTGGAATAATTGAACAATCTTTGGTTTGTAAAACTGCTGTCACCCTGATTTCGGATGCTCCAAATAATTCCACTACAATAATCTCCATAAATATATTGACCGTAAAGGTAAGAACAGCTATCAGCTCTATAGACATATCCTCCTGTAACTGAGCAACCCAAAACAAACTCATCGCCTTTGTATGCTACAACAGGAAATGTGTAATTGTTCCTAGGAGAGCAACCAGATAAATTAAAAGATACATCACCTTCATAACATCTCCATCCAAAATTATCTCCTCCGGTGGATTTATGAGATTGAAAATCTATTTCTTCCCATTCCCCTTGGCCTACATCACCAATCCACATATCGCCTGTTAATTTATCAAATGAAAACCTCCATGGATTTCTAAGACCAATAGACCAAATTTCAGGTAGAATGGATAAAGAACTAGCAAATGGATTGCTGTTGGGAATTTTATAACCTGCTGAAGTATCTACATCAATTCTCAGCATTTTACCCAGAAGACTTCTTGTGTTTTGAGCATAATTTTGGGGATCACCACCACTTCCTCCATCACCCATACCAATGTAAAGATATTTGTCTGGACCAAATTTTAGGCAACCGCCATTGTGGTTAGAATAAGGTTGAGGTATTTCCATTAATATTCGTTCACTTAGACTGTCTGCTTTGTTGGCATTGTTTGGATTTACCAAATATTCAGCCACGATTGTATTGCCAGCACCGGGGGCACTATAGTTTACATAAAACTTACCATTTACTTTATAATCAGGATGGAATGCAAGACCTAATAGTCCTTGCTCGTTGTTTCTACTATTGACTTTGCTAACTATATTTAGGAAAGGGATAGGATTAATGATTCCATTTTCAATGATTCGAATTCTCCCTTGTTTTTCAACAACAAATAATCGATTATCTTCAGCATGCGTAAGATAAACAGGAATTGAAAATCCACGAGCCACTTGGCTTAAACGAATTCCATTTTGGCTTTTAAGATTGAGCCCTAAAAAGAATAAAATAGATAGGAGGAGTATTTTTTTCATAATTGATTAATTTAAAACGACATATTTTAACAATTGCTGAGTGCCTTGATCATCTATAAATTTTAGGTAGTATATTCCAGAGTTAACTTCACAATCCATAAATACTGGTATGTCTGCTTGAACATCTTGAAAATCTTTTTGGATAATCAGTTGCCCATCCGCTTTATAAATTGCTAAGAGCATATTACTTGTATAGTTGCTGCTAGACCAATAAAATCCAATATTATTGGAGTTTGGATTTGGAAAAACTTGTAGAATAGATGGATTTTTTAAATCTTCTGTAGCGACATTCATTCGCACAACAAAATTAAATATTTGGATGCAATTATTGGCATCACGCACTGTGAGGGTATAATTTCCACCCGTTAGATTATTCACATTGGCCGTATTGGCTCCATGTGACCAATTGTAACGATAGGGTTCCTTTCCTCCTTTTATGACAACTGAGATGGAACCGTTTTTTGTCCCATTGTCTGGTTTTACCAAGGTGTCTGAAATAAACATAACAGGGTAGGAATAAAGAGTCAGTCGAATGATACTATCACAACCTAATCGATTGGGGGTGTTTAATTTTATTAAGTGAATTCCAGGAGCTTTATAAGTGCTGCCTAAATATGAGTAATCTGAGCCAAAACAAGCCGAATCACTTAGTATACGAGTGCTACTTGGAATGGTATTAACTTGAATACATGTGGTGTCTTTACAACCATTGTCAGCTTGTACAATCAAACAATATTGACCTCCGCTGTCAATGCTAATACTTTTGGTGTTTTGTAAATTGGACCATTGGTAGCTAAAAAAATCAGCATTACTACTGAGAATAGTATCTCTGCCTTGACAAATTTCTTGAGGACCAATAATGCCAGCGGTTGGAGCTGTGGATTCTTCTACCTTCACGCATGAAAATCCTGTACAGCTATTAACGTCTACCACACTTACACAATAATTTCCTGAATCTGTAACTGTTAAAAAGCGACTTGTTTGACCGGTATTCCATAAATAACTGGTGTAATTCTCTCCAGCGTCCAAAATGGTACTTTGACCTGGACAATAAAATTTAAAGCCAGCAATTTCTGGCATCAATTGATTTTGAAATCTTACATTAATAAAAATGGTCCTTTCACAATATTCAGTAGACCCCTTTAATTCAATAATATAAAGTCCCATGCTGTCCACACTAATTCTTGTCCAATTGCTATCCTGATTTGAAAAATTCATATTTCCGGGACCTGAAACTTTTCGCCAGGAACTTTGTAAAATATTTCCCGTGGATGTGAGCGTACCTTCTGTGCCACAAAATATTTTATTTCCGCCTGCGGATAAAATGGGCCTTGGAACAAAATATACCACTTGTGGAGAAGAATAAGTGAGACAGGGATGTCTAAGATTGAATTGACCTTGCGTGTTGTTCTTTGTTACTACTTGTGATATATAGTAGGGAGTATCAAATTTAAATCGGATTGGATCATAAGGAAATATACCGTTTGGAGCTGACCGTATTAAGCTTCCAATGGGTTGATCGGGATTGGAATAAATAATGTAAAGTACGACATCACCTGTTCCAATGATTTGGTTTCCAAGTCCATTGGCTTCAACATTTTGTCCTTCACATACCCTTAATGTATCCAATGGCATATCACCAGCCAATCCAGTACAACCACAATCATTGTAACCAGAAACTGTAAGAACGCATTTTTTGGCGTCCTCAATTTCTATAAAATAATTGGATTTGCAGTTTTGATACAAACTTGTATAAATTTGAGTGCCTACATCAATTAATCCTTGTCCACTTTTTACACGAAAGGGCGGTGTGCCACCGATGATTTTAAAACTAATATAGTACGCAGAATCATTTCCAATATTTGTGAACTTTATAGTATCCGCAAACATCTTAGGTAAAATTTCAAAATTGAAAGATAATGGGTTGGTGGTGTCGCAAGCGTTTGCAGCTCGCATTTTTAAATTGTAGTTCCCTGATGAAGTGGTATTGATATTGATGAATGTGTCAGGAGTATTTTGAATCAATGAATCATTTATGTACCATAGATAACTGGATGCCCCAAAAACCTGATTCACTTTAAAATAATGGTCTGTTCCATCAGGACAAAAAATAGCTTCTCCCATAATATTACCATTAAGAATCAAAGGCAAATCGGATTTGCCTTGAATGACCTTGATTAAAAACTCACAACTATTACCATTACAACCATCTATGATAATTTGATATATATGGCCTTTGATAAAATTCGTTCCCCCTATCGTGAAAGGTTGATTTGTGCAAACGCTTTGACAGTACAAAGGATTTCCATTTGGATTACAATCATCCAATATAGCCATTTGCATTCCTTCATAGGTTCCAAGGGAGTCATTCAACACATTACAATTTCTTGGAAAAACCTCAAGCACTATGCTGTCCTGAGATGCAATAAACAGAATGTGAGAGGAATTCTGAGTAGTAAACGATGAATCACAATAATATTCAGTAATGGTATCGAGCTGTCCATCAAAAAGAAAGCCGCAATAATCGTGAAGATTTCTAGTACTGCAAAAAGTAGGTGCGCTGTTGCAATTCCTACCAGCGGTCGGTTGATTACATCTTCCAGGTTCAAAAACCACTACCCTGGTGCGACTTATTTGTATCTCGAAATTATTAAACCGGTCATTTCTGATTGAACCAGAGTAATATCCTTCGTCGATTTCTGAAGCATTAACAATCTGATAGAAATTTTGATCCGTAATGGTTAAATCTTTATCATCTTTGATCCATTTATAATTATTGTCTAATACTGATGCATCTACATTGAGCCGGATTGCAAAATTGGTACCCTGAGTGACATAAAAAATAGGGTCTAAATAGATAGGTTTTTGAGGGCTGTATTCAAAATTTGTGTTCCGTGATAAATTTAATAAAGGAATGAGATCTTCAAAAGTAAATAAGTTATCGTGGATGATAAGTCCCAGAGGAAATTGGTCTCCCCATGACCTTACTAAGCTATAATCAGGAATGGAGTTAAACCGGTTAAATTCTATTCTTAGACTTAACAATGGAGAAGTAGTCCAATTAGGAACAGCTCCACTAAAATCATTGTTGTCCAACCAAACTACCTGCAGGTTACTTAGAACACTTAAAGCATAGGGTATTTCTCCAGATAATAAATTTTGGGATGCATAAATTTCCCGAAGATTTATTATTTGATTTAAAGACTCTGGTAGATTCCCGTTAAACTGGTTATTGCTTATATTGAATATTCTTAAATTTGTTAAACTGGAGATTTGATTAGGGATAGGTCCAGTGAATAAATTATTTGCTATATGCAATTCCTGAAGAAAAATAAGTGAGAAAAATGCAACAGGAAATGGACCTGAGAATTGATTGTTTGAAATGGTCAGATACCTTAAACCAATAATGTTTTAATGGAAGCAGGAAATTCGCCGGTAAATTTATTTGATTCAATATTTAAATCCAATAAATTAGTTAGGAAGCCAATATTTCCTGGTAAGGCCCCAGTAAGGTTGTTATCAAACAAATAAAGCAATTGTAAATTTCTCAAATTTCCAAGTTCAACTGGAAGCGGTCCATCTAAGTTGAGACCTTGTAGTCTTAGAGCCACTACACATCCTGTGCCATCCAGTTCTACTCCGTACCAGGTATTGATGGGTTGGGCCAGATTCCAGCGAACATGCCAATTTAATCCATTGGTGCTTTGATACAATTTAACCAATGCCAATGAATCCGATGCACGATTTAAATAAGAAACGGAATGCGTAGCAGACAAATTTTCTGCGTTGATTCCCCATAAAGTCAGTAACAAAATTAAATAATACATAGTACTGTTTTTCCTTAATATGCCAAAAGTAATGGATAGGACTGATTGGGACAATTTGGAATGTTTGTAGGAAATCCAAGTTAAAGTTACGAATATTCTAATAGTGGATATTAAAAATTTCGCAACTAATAAAATCGTAATATATAAAGCTGTGATTATAAAAAAGTCTGGTAAAGGATTAGGTCCAAATTTGAACTTCATTTTCTAATAGAATTGCAAATTTTTGAAAAACAGAAGCTCTGATATCATCAGCCAAAGCGATTAATTCGTGGCCGGTAGCTCGACCGTAATTGACGAGTACCAATGCTTGTTTTTCGTGTGTGCCGGCATCCCCTTTTCGATGCGCTTTCCAGCCTGATTCTTGAATAAGCCAAGCTGCTGGAATTTTTACCTGATTCTCCTCCAATTGGAAAGCAGGTAAATTTGGATAATTTGATTTTAATTTTAAATATTGATTTTGGTCAATAACAGGATTTTTAAAAAAGCTTCCTGCATTTCCAAGAATATTAGGGTCTGGTAATTTATTGTTTCTGATTTCAATGACCGTTTGACTGACGTCCATCGGACTAGGATTTTGAATTCCTTTATTGGTCAAAATTTGTGGAATCTCTCCATACTCTAATTTCAAATTTGGTTTTCGACTTAATTTTAAATGCACATGGGTGATCACAATTTTTCCTTTCAATTCATGTTTAAAAATACTATCCCTGTAACCAAAGTTTGCGCCTTTTTTATTGATCGATATTTGTTTTCCATCAGGAATGTGGATGCATTCACATCGCACGAAACATTCTTGAAGTTCTGCACCATAAGCACCAATATTTTGAATGGGAGCAGCCCCCACAGTCCCTGGAATCAGACTTAAATTTTCAAGACCAAAGAAAGCTTTTTCAAGAGTCCATAAGACCAATTGATGCCAATTTTCTCCGGCCCCTATTCTCAAAATAATTTCATCTTCAACATCATGAATGATTTCGATCCCTTTTATTTCAATTTTAAGTATAGGTTTTGAGATTTGTGGAAGCATTAATACATTTGAACCTTCACCCAGAACATAAAAACTGTCTTCTGCCCATCCAAAAAAAGGTCTTAAATCTGATTCTTTTCGTATAAAATAAATGGCAGGGCACACTGAGTCCAGTTTAAAGCTATTTAAACTTTTAAGAGTGACAGGAGTCGTTGAATTTGAAATCATGATTGATAATTTGGTTTTTGGCTTAATTGTTTATTTTTATACAGGCTGGTTTTAGTATTTATACCGAAATTGAGGCTCATGGATTGACTTTCTCCTACACCAATTCGTGCAAAGAAGTAAAGACAAAATCCTCCAATCCCTCCTCCAATGGCTGCCTCCGAAATTAAAGTTGGAAAAAATGATCTTTCTAAATATTGAAATGATTTATGCAAACCAAACAGTTCGGTGCGATTGAATTGGACACCTACACCAATACTATAACCTATTAATTTGTCTGGACTAAGGCCTGTCAAAGCACCAAAGTTTCCTTTCAGCAATAAAGGTATAGAAACTGCCCCAAGTCCCTTATATTCTTGAATATCCAATGCCAATGGAGCTAAATTGGCGGAGATTTCCAATGCAATTCCCACATTCTTTGAAGAATAACCAAATTGTAGACCAATGGGCACACCAGATACAACAGATCCAGATGATTGACCTGATTTCAATTGGCCAGTTGGACTGGGATTTCTATATTGCTGATAAATATCCAATCCTAGGATGAAGGATGACTGAAACTGGGCATTGAGGGTATAAATTGTGCCAATAAGTAAAAAAATATAAAAAGTAACTGCTAATTTAATTTTGGATGATTGCATGCTCAAAAGTAAGATAATTTGGAATGTTCTCTTAATTCAATGTTGGCAATATGAAAACTTTTCAATTATAATAAATTGCAAGAATTCTTTTGAAAATGAAACTAGTATAAATTTTTGAAAAAATGCCCGTATTCTTGATTTACTAAAAATAAAACTACGCTGCATCCTGGTTGAAGGAATGTAAACTATATTTAATTTTCTAAGAGAATACATGAATGATTCTATTGTCTGAAATTTAGCATCTTATAATATATTTTGGAATTCCTGTATTTTCTAGATTCATGTCTTGTTCAATGATTACATTTGACCAAAATAATATCCAAATGGATGCGCAGCAAATCATTTCTGATTCCTTCCCTCCAAGAGAAATTGCTCAAAGGGTGGAAGACTTAGGGGTGGCCAAGTCCAAAACAGGAGCATGGACCATTCTCATTTTAGCTATTTTGGCGGGGGCATTTATATCCTTGGGTTCCATCTTTTATATATTTGCAATTACAGGCAGTTCAATGGGATTTGGAATTACCCGAGTTATAGGTGGTTTGTGTTTTAGTTTGGGTCTTATTTTGGTGATCATCGCCGGTGCAGAGTTGTTTACAGGAAATAACTTGATCGCGATGGCTTGGGCCAGTGGTAAAATAAAGAGTCGGGACGTGTTAAGAAATTGGATCTTAAGTTATACTGGTAATGTAATTGGTTGTTTAATTACTGTTTTATTGGTTTATCTGGCAGATTTGGCCTCGTTTGCTCAGGACGAGGTTAGGCAGACAGCCTTCAAACTGGCAGACGCTAAGGTCTATCTCACTCCGACTACCGCTTTTTTCAGAGCTGTATTGTGCAATGCCTTAGTATGTCTTGCTGTTTGGTTGACCCTAGGTGGGCGGACGGCAATTGATAAAATTTTGTCTATCATCTTTCCAGTGACTGCATTTGTGGTATTGGGTCTTGAGCATTCTATCGCCAATTGGTTTTTCCTGCCCTATGCCCTCGTTTGTGGTGGAAACTTTCCGATTGGATCAGTTTTGAGTAATTTGCTTTTTGTGACTTTGGGAAATATGGTTGGTGGAACTGTATTAGTAGCAAGTGTCTATTGGATGGCCTATCTGCGACCCAAGGTGAGCAAAGCCATTAATTAATGAACCTTCCTAGTTCAAAATATATTTCACATGATATTCAAAACCTATATTTTGTTTAACTATTTTGCAACAAACGTTAAACTAAGTTGTTTTGTGGCAAATTATTTTTATGAATGTTAGGAATCAATTCAACAGCCTCTTTATTGCGTGTTTTTTTATATTTGGGACCAATCTGTTTTCTCAAACAGCCAAAGGTACCTTGTTAGGTACCGTCATCGATAGAAACACCCAACTTCCTGTCACCGGAGCCATCGTAAGAATTGATGGAACAGAATTAGGAGCGGTAGTCGATTTGGATGGAAATTATAAAATATCAATGATTCCTACACAAAGTTGGAACGTCACAGTATCTTATTTAGGATATAAGACAGCTACAAAATACAATGTGGTCATCACCGCAGGTAATAATTCTCAAATCAACTTTCAATTAGAGGAAGATTCTAAAGCTTTGTCAGAGATTGAAATAAAGATCAATAAAAGCACTAGAATCGCATCCGCGGAAACTCCTTTATCCATTCAAAATTTAAGTGCTGAAGAAATAAAAAGTAATCCCGGCGGTAATTTTGACATTTCAAGGGTAGTGCAGGCTTTACCCGGTGTTGGCGGGACTTCCGGAAACGGTAGTTTTAGAAATGATCTAGTGATCAGGGGTGGAGGACCCAATGAAAATGTTTACTATTTGGATGGTGTGGAAATTCCGGTTCTAAATCACTTTTCTACTCAAGGCGCTGCAGGGGGGCCTACCGGTATTTTGAATGTGTCATTTATTGAAGATGCGACCTTGTCCAGTTCGGCATTCCATTCCAGATATGATAATCCACTTTCTGCAGTTTTGCAATTTAAACAAAGAGATGGAAATAAGGACCGATTTCAAGGGAATTTCCGACTTAGTGGTACGGAAGCTGCCTTAACTGCTGAAGGTCCAATGGGCCCAAAGACCAGTTTTTTAAGTTCTGTTCGGAGGTCTTATCTCGATTTCTTTTTTAGTTTAATCGATTTGCCCATCCGACCAAATTATTGGGATTTTCAATATAAAATAACCCATCGTTTCAATGCAAAAACAACTTTAACATCCCTTGGGATTGGAGCAATTGATCAATTTACATTTGCTCTTCCCAAAAATGCAACACCTGAAAATCTTTATGTTTTAAGTAGCAATCCAATGATCAATCAGTGGAATTACACCCAAGGATTTACGCTCAAAAGAATCGTCAACAATGGATATTGGAATTTGACCTTTAGTCGCAATATGTTCGACAATCGATTGGACCAATTTCAAGATAATTATAATGGAAAGCAAAATGATGAATCAAAACGCAGTTTAAAAATTGAAAGCCAGGAAATAGAAAATAAATTGAGATTTGAACATCATGTGGTCAATGGTTCCTGGAGATATTCTTATGGTGCAGGAGTCCAGTATGTGAAATACAACAATGATGTTTTTACCAAAGCGCGCCCTGAAATCAAAGACAGCCTTGGAAACATTATACAGCCTTCTGTACAATTTAATTTTAAAACAGCCATCGATTTTCTAAAGTATGGATTATTTGCTCAGGTCAATAGAAAATTTTTAAATGATGATCTGCTTTTATCTGCAGGTGTGCGTGCAGACGCCAATACATTTTCAAATGAGGGAGTATCGAATTTATTCAACACGTTAAGCCCTCGTTTTAATATTTCTTATGCAATTTCAAGCCAATGGACCATCAATGCAAGCATTGGAAAATACCATAAAATATTGCCTTATTCAAGTCTTGGGTTTCGAGATAGTAATAATGTTCTGGTTAATAAAGATTTGCCATATATGCGATCCGATCATTTTGTGACAGGCGTGGAATATATTCCCAAAGCAAATCTAAGGTTTACTTTGGAAGGTTTTTATAAATTATACAATGATTATCCGGTGAGTATGAGAGATGGAATTTCACTGGCCAATCAAGGAGGAGATTTTGGGATCATCGGTAATGAAAGTATTATTTCTAATGGAAAAGGACGAAGTTATGGGATTGAATTGTTTGCACAACAAAAATTGAATAAGAGTTTATTTTACACAATTTCTTACACTTTGTTTTGGTCACAATTTAGTGGTGCTACAGATGAATACATCAGAAGTTCGTGGGATACCAGACATTTGTTTTCAATGCTGGCTGGATATAAATTTAAATACAATTGGGAGCTTGGACTTAAATTTAGATTACAAGGCGGCACTCCATTTACACCTTTTGATCTTGAAAGGAGCAGGGTAAACTATTTGGTTGATGGCAGAGGAACCTTGGATTATACGAGATTAAATTCGCTGCAATTGGCTTCATTTTCTCAATTGGATTTAAGAGTCGACAAGAAATGGAATTTTAATAAATTTACATTTGATTTATTCTTAGACATTCAAAATTTATTGTTGGCTAACAATCCTACATTTCCTGCATACACTTTTCAAAGGAATGCAGACAATACCGGATTTCAAACAACCGATGCAAATCCAATCATGCCTGATGGATCGAATGCAATCCCTTTATTATTAACCGAGTCTGATCCAACCTTGGTGCCAACGATTGGTTTTATTATCGAATTTTAATGAAAAAATTGACGAAATATGACTGAATCATTATTTTCTGTAAGCGAGATGATGTTTAGGATATGGGAATATCCTGTCAGTTATATTGAATTTTTTGGGACTGTATTTGGAATTGTGGGTGTTTGGTTGGCTGCAAAATCAAAGGTACTTACCTGGCCTGTTGGACTGATCAACATCATTTTGTTTTTTATGATTTACTATCAGGTGCAGTTATATTCCGATATGTTTTTGCAAATTTATTTTTTTGGAGTTGGGGTGTATGGATGGGTTTTTTGGAACATGGAGATTGAAAAGAAAATTCCTATTCATAGCTTAGATGCTATACAGAATATCAAGATTGGAGTATATATTCTTATACTCTCCATCATTTGTGGATGGCTAATTTCAAATGTGCATGTTTGGTTTCCAAGTGTTTTTAAGAAAGAAGCTTCCTTTCCATATTTGGATACACTGGTTGCCATTGCAAGTATTTTTGCAAATACCATGTTGGCAAGGCGAATCATTCAAAATTGGCCCATATGGATTGCTGTGGATCTCTTGTGCATTGTTCTTTATATTTCAAAGGAAATATATTTTGTGGCTTTTGAATTTTTCATTTTTACAATTCTTGCTAGTTTTGGGTGGTATGATTGGAATAGAAAGATGAAATTACAAACTAATGTTTAGTTTAAATAGTTAAGTGCTTTCTTCAAATCATTACATAAATAGTCAGAGCTTTCTAGTCCGATATAAAATCGAACCATACGATGTTCAGTTTTATTTGGATCAAACTCTGATCTCGCAATTCCTGCTAATCTGGGAATAACCAAACTTTCATGACCTCCCCAACTCACAGCCATTTTAAAGGTTGTAAGTGATTCACAAAATCTTTCAATTTTATTGAGGTCTTGACATCGCAAGACCACCGTAAATAATCCGCAGGCACCGGACATTTGTTTTTTAGCAAGCTCGAGTTGATCAAAGTTTTCATCAAAAGGAAATATTAAATGTTCTATCTCATTTTTTGATTTTAGAAATGCAATGACTTCTTCTGTAGTTTTGCGAATGGCTTCCAATCTGATTGGAAGTGTTCGAAGCCCTCTGATCAACAACCAGGCGTTGAATGCTTGGATTCCGTTGCCCGCTAGTAAATACTCCAAATCAAATATTTTTTTTAATAACGACTTTTTACCACTCAATACGCCTGCGACCACATCACTATGTCCACCAATATATTTTGTAGCTGATTGGAGAGAGAGATCTATGCCTAATTCGATGGGCCTTTGATAAATGGGTGTACAATATGAATTATCTACAATGGTTAATATATTTTTTTCTTTCCCTATATCAGCTATTGCTTTAAGATCTTGAATTCTAAAGTCCCAACTATTTGGAGATTCCAGATAGATAATTTTTGTCTTATCTGTAATAGAATGGATGATTTCTTCGATATTTTTGCCACTCACATAGGTAGTATGAATATTAAATTTTGGTAAGAATAGGTCAAATAGTTTTTGAGCCCAGGTATAAACGCCGCTGACGGAAATAATGTGATCCCCAGATTCCACAAATGGAACAACCGCTGAAAATATGGCCGCAGCTCCGGAGTTAAAAACAAGCGCATCTTCAGCACTGTCCAAAGCAGCCAGTTTTTTTCTTAGAATATCAACCGTAGGATTTAAACCTCGGCTGTACAGATATCCACTGTATTCATCTTTAAATCTAACCCTCATTTCATCCACCGTATCAAAAGCAAAATTGCTTGTTTGAACAATGGGTGGTGTTATGGCTTGAAAGTACTCATGGCGGTCTTCTCCCAGTTCATTCAATATATAAGATAGGTTCATGTTTTACTTTTCTTTTTAATGATTTGAAGTGCATAATATATTATTACCAAGCCAGCAAATACCAAAATTCCGGTTAAACTTAACATAGGTTTGTCGATGGCAATACTTAATGCAACGAACAAGTAGCTAGCTATAAATAAAATAGTGGCCCAAGGATACCACCAGGTATTATATCCAATATTTTCTTGTGATTTTTTTCTGAAATAAAACAAGGTCGCAGCTCCAAGTGCCATTCCAAAGGAATCCAATACCATAACAAATCCCAAAATCTTGTCAAAAGTTTCCGCCCAGAAAAGTATAAAAAGACTTAAGCCCGTAAATAGATACAAGTAAATTTTTGGATCATTTTCACTGACATGAATATCTGTATTGTGTTTAAAAATACGCTGATCAGCTGCCATAGCCTGCATGATTCTTGGATTGGTCATCAACATAATGTTTAAATAGGATTGAGCACCAATAAAAAGTAAGATGGAAAAAATAAAAAGTCCTACTGAGCCAAAAATGTGTTCTCCCACCGTAGACGCGATGCTTGTGGCTGTTTTTAAATTTTCAAAACCGATTACTTTATAATACGCGTAATTAACTCCTAAATATAGGATAATTACACAAACCACCCCAATGATGATGCTTTGTGGGATTTTACTTTTAGCTTCTTGTGCCTCACCTCCAAAATTGATGGTGTGTTGATAACCTCCATATGTAAAGCAGACAGCAATGAGTGCTAAGCCGAGGGATTGTATGAAACCGTGAGAATGGTCTGTTAGTTGAATTGCATTAATTGGATTGGCATCGGGTAAATAAAATTGGCAAATGATGATCATAATCAACATTCCAATTTTTAAAATCATCAATGCGTTTAAAGTTTGAGCACTTATTTTTAATCCTTTGGTATTGATTGTAAAGAAAAGAAGGATTGAAAAAGCGGCTATCCAGATTTTCGTAGATTCTGAGATATGATAAAATGGTTTAAAAGCTGCAATTAAATAATCAGTACCAATAATGGCTATCCCTGCCAAAGCGGCAGAATTAGCTATGATAATAATCGCATTTAAGGCAAAAGCAATGGAAGGATGGTAGCATTCTGCGAAAATCTTATAGTATCCACCTGTAACAGGTCTTCTTGCTCCAATTTCAGCGAAACTAAGGGCGCCGCACAGCGCGATGAGTCCTCCGAAAATCCAGGCGCTAAAAAAAACGGTCGGACTACCAGCTGCAAGTGCAACATCTGAGGCTGTTCTAAAAATTCCCATTCCGATCACCAGACTTATGGTGATCATGGTTAAGGAAAAGAGACTGAGTGACGGCTTCATTTGAATAATCTGGTGTAAATATAGATTCTTATACAATAATGGTGCATAATTAGCTGCAGCTTGTTTATTTTTGCCTGAATATGAGATGGTTGCTTGTTTTTCGTTTCAAGGAATTAATATTGGTCTTTGCTTGTGCAAAATTTAATTTGATTAATCATTTAAAAAATGTTGGTGAGATAGCGCACAATTAAATGGACCTTCAATCGTTTTAAAAACTTTTATAAAATTTGAAAGCTTTACAAATTTGCATTGTCACCACTTCTGATTTAATGTACGATCAGAGATTGTCGAGAATTTCCAAAAGTTTGGAGGGGGCTGGATTTCATGTTTCATTTTTTTCAAGATCGAAACATGGGCAAATAGCAAATGCTCAACAAAATATTATTGTAAAGGCTATTTTTAAAAAGTCATTTTTATTTTATTTGGAATTCAATATTAGACTTTTTGTAAAATTAGTTTTTAGAAAATGGGATATAGTGTACAGCTCCGACGCAGATACATTGTTGGCTGCCGCACTCGCTAATTTGCTTAAACGCAAAAAGTTAATCTTTGACGCTCATGAGTATTTTGAAGAAAGTCCGGAAATAGTTGATAAGCCATTTGTGCAATGGGTCTGGGAAAGTATTTGCAGGTTTGGTATTCCCAAAGCAAGTCTATGTTTGACAGTTTCCAAATCATTGGCTGATGCATTGAGCAAAAAATACAAAGTTTCATTTTTGACCATTCGAAATTTACCCGAGAAACAAAAATCAATTCCAAGATCAATATCAATCAATAATATTATTTGGTACCAGGGTGTACTAAATATAGGAAGAGGATTGGAGCAGATGATCAGTGCGATGGTCCATTTGCCTGAGTTTGAATTTCATCTGGCGGGGGAAGGCGATTTGTCAAATAATTTACGTAAGATTGTTGAAGATTTGGGATTGTACGAACGTGTAAAATTTTTAGGATGGAAACATCCGAACGAATTGCACGAACTTGCGTCTAATGCTTATATTGGTATCAATCTACTGGATGGTTTCAGTAGTAATTATTATCACTCCTTAGCCAACAAGACCTTTGACTATATTCAAGCTGGATTGCCCAGCATACACATGGATTTTCCTGAATATAGAGATCTGAAGAAACATTATGGTGCCACCCATTTAATTCCAGACCTTTCTGAAGCGAGCATAATAGCTGCAATCAAACAGATGCAGGATCCAATATTCCATGCCCAACTAAAACAGGAATGTCTAGCAGCTTCTCAAATTTTAATCTGGCAAGAAGAGGAAAAACTGCTGGTAGGAGCGTTGGAAAATATGTAAGTTGGTTGGGTAGATTTCGTTGGTCTTTTTATTTTTGTGCTGGTAATCCCAAAGGGCATGAATTAATGTATTTAAAATTTTAACCTAAAAAAAATAACATTAGCACTTATACGCAGATCCTTTATCAGATTGTTTTCAGCACTAAAAATCGCGAGCATACTCTTTTTGGCCATAAGCGCGAAGAACTTTTCAAATATATGTGGGGAATATTAGAAAACAATAAATGTCACCCTTATCAAATAAATGGGGTCAGTGATCATATCCATATATTAACGCATTTGCATCCTACTGTTGCCTTAGCTAACTTAATCAAGGATGTTAAACTGGCTAGTAGTAAATTTATCAAAGAAACTAAACTGTTTCCTGATTTTGGTCATTGGCAAGATGGTTACGGAGCCTTTACCTATTCTATTGATAGTAAGGATAGACTAGTTAATTACATCAAAAATCAAGAAAGGCATCATATGGTGAAGACCTTTAGTGAGGAATATATAGAATTATTGCAAGAACATGACATTGAATTCGATGAGAAATATTTATTATAATGTTCAACCCCTTCAGGGTTGGAGATAGATTATGGTTTTAGTAACACCGCATGAAATGCGGTGTTACTAATATGTAACCCCATCAGGGTTTTAGGAAAGAGACCTCGGCATTAATTTAATCAAATGGGGTTGAGATTCAACCCCTTCAGGGTTGGAGTTAGCATTTGTTCTTAACACCGCATTGCATGCGGTGTTATTAATATTAAATCCCTTCGGGATTTTGGGAGGCAGCCCGATTATTATGGAATAGATAGATTTGTATTGAAATCCCGAAGGGATTTAATATCAATAACCGCAGATGAAATCTGCGGTTAAAACAAAATATCTAACGAACCCCGAGAGGGGTTCAATAAATATTACAATATCTTAAAACAAGACAAGCACTTAATTAAAAGGATGAAAGTAATACCTACACTCAACTTGGTAATATTTTTTTCAAAAGCCTATTTCCTCACCAATTTTTCCTCGGTGATGGACTCAATATTAGGACAGCCAGCCAACTTCATGGTGATTTCAAATTCCGCGAGAATATTTTTTGTAATTTCTAAAACACCTTTGCTACCATTGATGGCCAATGCATATACATATGGCCTTCCCAATAACACGGTTTTTGCACCTAAAGCCAAAGCCATAAAAATATCCGTTCCAGTTCTGATCCCGCTATCGAGGATCAATGGATAATCTTTTGGAACCACTTTTTTAATTTCTACTAAGGCATCAAGACTACTAATCACTCTGTCGATTTGACGGCCACCGTGGTTGGAAATCACAATTCCATCTATTCCCAATTTTATTGCTTGTAGTGCATCATTCGGATGCAAAATTCCTTTTAGCAAAACTGGAATATTAGAAATTTCTTTTAACCATTGGATGTCGTCCCAGTTTAATTCGGGTCTGCTGTATATTTCAATAAATTTTCTAACAGCTTTAATGGGCTCTTTACTTTTTAGATTTTCAAAGTAGGATCCTGGATAATTTTTAAGTAATTCATGTAGTAATCGTAATTTTTGGAAAATATTTCCAGCTGACTTTTGTGTTTGCAAATTTACATCTTTCAGCAATTCCTTAAAAACAGGATCTGATGTATATTGGGCAATCCCCAGTCCTCTGATAAATGGTAAGTATGCATTGTTTAAATCCCTTTGTCTCCAACCCAAGGTGGTGGTATCTAAAGTAAGTATAATGCCTTTAGCTCCACAAGCTTCTGCTCTTTGAACAAAATTTCTAACCAGTTCTTTTGACTTGCTAAAATACAATTGAAACCAAAAATTTTGAGAGGTTAATGCCTTTGCAACTTCTTCCATTGAAGTTGATGCCTGGTTCGAAATGATCATTGGAATTTGAGATTCCACAGATGCCTTTGCTAAAAGAAGATCTCCTTTAGGTCGTGCAAGATCAAGTACTCCTATCGGTGCAAACATCATGGGCCATGGTAAATCCAGTCCCAGGATTTGTCTTTTGGTGTCTAAATTTTGAATGCCTGAAGCAATAGAAGGGATAATATTCCAGGAAGAAAAGGCTTTTTGATTATTAAAAATACCTTCTTCTTGACCTGCACCCGTTGCAATATACCCAAACGCATTTTTAGAAAGAATTTTTGATGCCTGCAGTTCAAGAGATTTAAAGTCAACAGGTATTTTAGGTTGATGACCCAAAGCACCTTCGGTGTAAATTTCTTTTTGTCGATCTGATGGATTGAAAGAGGAAGACATTAATTTTCAATAATTAAAATGTATTTATTTTTCTTGCCGTTTTCGATAAGAATAAATTTATCTTTTAGTAGATCAGAAATTTGCACGGTATGTTCGATTTGAGAGATTTTATATTTGTTAACCGTCAATGCATTGCTTTGAATGGCTCGTCGCACTTCACTTTTAGAACTAAAAACAGGGCAGTGTTCAGTGAGTAAATTGGCCAGCTCTATGCCATTTTTTAATGAATTCTTTTCCAAATTAAAAGATGGAATTTCTTTGCTAACTTGACTTAAATCTTGGATGTCCAGAGTGTGCAGAAATTCCGGAGAGCCATCCTTGCCAAAGATAAGTGAACTAACTTTTCAACACTATGCAATGCAGCTTTTCCATGAATCCTCTCTGTAATTTCTGCAGCAAGAATTTGTTTGAGCATTCTCGGATTTTCCTGATATTCGATTTCAAGTGCTTCGATTTCCTCACATTCTTTAAAACTGAAGTAGCGAAACAACTTTGGCAGATCTGCGTCATCCGCGTTAAGCCAAAACTGATAAAACTTGTAAGGACTGGTCAACTCAGGATCCAACCAAATATTCCCTTCTTCAGATTTCCCAAATTTACTGCCATCGGATTTGGTGAGAAGAGGAGTAGTGACCGCATAAGCTTTGCCATCCTCCAAAACCTTGGAGATATAATCTGTTCCAGCGATGATATTTCCCCATTGATCAGAACCTCCCATTTGGAGTTTGCAGCCATATTCCTTGTACAAGCAATAAAAATCATAGGCCTGCAGTAGTTGGTATGTGAATTCAGTATATGAAATGCCTGTTTCTAATCTTTTTTTGACAGATTCTTTGGACAACATATAATTGACTGTCGTATTTTTTCCAACATTTCTTAAAAAATCAAGAACGTTCATGTTTTTATAGAAATCAAAATTGTTGACCAGAATGGCCGCATTTTGGCCTTCATCAAAATTTAAAAATTTTCTAAACTGAACTGTTTGAGCTTCTATATTCTTGTCCAACTCATCGATGGTTTTAAGGACTCTTTCCTTGTCCTTACCTGATGGATCACCAATTCTGCCTGTTGCTCCTCCCATGACTACCAATGGTTTATGGCCGCATTTTTGAAACAGGCTCAACAACATGATTTGTACATAGTTTCCTAAAGTCAGTGATGGCGCAGTCGGATCAAAACCTATATATCCAATACTCATTTCATTTTGAAGGTGATCTTCTAATCCTGGAGTTTGATCATGAAGCATATTTCTCCTCGTTAATTCTTCTACAAAATTCCTTTTTGACATACCGTATACCTTCTTTTAATTTTAAAATTTCACAAAGATACGGCCAGTTTTTTAAGAGACTTATCTTTACGCTGTTTTACACTAGTCATTTACCACACATTAATGGATGTCAGCCGATTTATTGCAGAAAAAACCTACCTTTCGTTTAGTCGGTCTTTGATTCGTAATATCATAAGAATCAGTATTCTGTCTACTGCATTGAGCATGGCAGTCATGATTGTCGCAGGTTCAGTATTTGAGGGATTTAAAACCCAGATTGCCTCCAAGGTATTTGGGTTTTGGGGCCATATCCATATAACCGATCTTCAAGTCAGCAGAAGCATTGAGCCATTTTTGATCGAAAAAAGTGACAGTATCATTCAGCTTGTAAAAAATGCAGATTTTGCCAAGATAGGTTTATCGAATGAATGTATAGACCGGTTGGAGAGATTTGTAGTATTGCCCGCTATCGTTGGACATCAGCAATCCCAAGAGGGTTTGTTTTTAAAAGGGGTAGATGTAGGTTTTAATCCTGAATTCAGTAAAGGATTTCTAAAAGCAGGTCAATGGATGGACTTTTCTGACAGTTTATTTTCGAGAGACATTTTAATTTCGGAGCAAACCGCATTAAAAGTTCATTTGAAACCGGGTGACCCTGTGATTGGACATTTTGTATTGGATGGTAAAATGATTAAAAGAAAACTAAGGGTTTCTGGAATTTATCGGACTGGATTGGAAGAATACGACCGAAAGTTTGCTTTGGTTGATGTGCGCTTACTTCAGGATCTCTTAGGCTGGCAACCTGATCAAGTGACTGGTATTGAAATCTTTGTCAAGAATTTATCAGAAGCATCCTTGATCAACCAATATTTATATGAGGAAATTTTGCCTTCCAATCTTTATTCTGAAACCATTCGGGATAAATTTCCAAATATATTCGAATGGTTGGCTTTACAAGATATAAATCGAAGTTTTATATTGGGTTTAATATTGTTGGTTTGTATTATCAATATGGTAACAACTACCTTAATCCTTATTTTAGAACGGACTCAAATGATTGGACTTTTAACAGCCTTGGGCATGGATTTGTGGACCCAGAGAAAAATATTTATCAGATATGGTGTCAGAATTCTTTTCCAAGGAATAATTTCTGGAATGGTGGTTGGTATTGGACTTTGTTTGATTCAATGGAAATGGAAATTGATCAAACTGAGTGAGGCAGATTATTATTTAGACCATGCACCGGTGTCTTTAAATCCGTTAACGTGGTTGATTTTGGGTATTGTGTTTTTTGTAACCATTTTGGCGAGTCTCTTAATTCCTTCATGGTTGGTGTCTAGAATTAAGCCGGTAAATGCTTTAAAATTTAGATAATTATTTCTGAAATGCATTATTGAATTTCGGCATCCAGTTCAATCTGATACTTATTTCCGAATGGCTTCTACAGGATCCATTCTTGAAGCTTGAAGTGCAGGAACTATGCCTGCAATGATTCCAATAATAATTGCTAGGATCAAGCCTGTAAAAATATTTTTAATAGAAACGTACAAAGCAAAACTTGAAACTTGACTCAATAGTGCCAAAATCAAGCCCACCAAAATAAGCCCAACAAGCGCACCAATTAGGCATAATATGATCGCCTCTAATAGGAATTCAAGTAAAATATAATTCCTCTTGGCACCAATTGCCATTTTTATCCCTATTAGTGAAGTCCTTTCCTTTACAGTTACAAACATGATATTGGCTACCCCAAAAGCACCGACCAACATGGAAAATAATCCAATCACAAATCCTGCAGTGTTCATGACTGTAAATACTTGTGAAATAATATTGGTTAGCATGGTCAATTGGTTGATGGCAAAATTGTCAGAGTCTATGGGTTTGAGCCCCCTCACTGGACGTAAGATGCTGGCTATTTCAAGTTTAAGTTCTTCCTGATCTACGCCTCTTAATGCTTTAACATTCAGACTAGTGCGCCAATTGCTATAAGCGTGAAGTGAAATCTGTTTGGCCATGGTGTTCCAAGGTATAAATGCAGCCTGATCTGTCGGCATGATGTTGACCAGTGACTTTCCTTCTTTTTTTAAAACACCGCAAACCACAAAATATTTTCCAAATGCTTTCACCCGAGAGCCAACTGCTTCACCTGCCTCAAATAGATCTTCTGCCAATTTGTGACCTAGAATTATTTGTTCACTTCCATTGTAAAACTCAGAAGTTGAAAAATATCTCCCATCTTCAAATTCAAACTTGATCATTTTATCATAATCGTCTGTAATTCCTGCAAAATAAGCTCCTTCCACATAAGAATGATCTGTTTTAATCTTGCCGCCTGGCACAAAAACCGATAGAGAAACTGCGGAACTCAATTTGGATTTATTTTTTATGGCTTTTAAATCTGCCATGGAAGGTGCAGGTCTGCCTATGTATTTCCAATAATTCTGGCTAAAATCTTCCGACCAAGGCTCTTTACCGACATAAATCACATCATTTCCCAATTTATCAAAGCTTTGTACAATGTTCTCTTCCAATGAATCGACCGCAGAAAGTACGGCAATCACACAAAATATACCTATTGTAATACCTAATAAAGTGAGAAAACTTCGAAGTTTATTTCCGGTAAGTTGTTGGATGGCTTGAGAAAAGCTTTCTGATAATACTTTGAAAATGACCATGATATCCTTTAGGTGTTGGGCTAAAAGCGATTATTTATAAATATAAGCGTTAAAAATAAAAAATTACAAATCCCACAATATTTGTGTTTTTTATACATTATCTTACAATTAACGAAACAAAAATACAGATTTGACATTCCCTAGATAAATTAATTATTTTTGCGGAAAATTAGAAATCCTCTCAATGCGTACAAAATTATCACAATTTAACTTCAGCTTACCTAAAAACTTAATCGCCCAATATCCTTCACCTGAAAGATCAGAGTCCAGGCTGATGGTCATAGATCGGGCCACAGGTAAAATTGAGCACAAACTTTTTAAAGACTTATTGGACTATATCGAAGATAAAGATTCCATTATTATCAACAACACTAAAGTTTTTCCAGCCAGAATGTATGGCCGTAAAGAAAAAACCGGAGCTAAAATTGAAGTCTTTTTGCTCAGAGAACTCAATAGGAAGGTTGGTCTTTGGGATGTTTTAGTAGATCCTGCCAGAAAAATCAGAGTTGGTAATAAACTTTATTTTTATGATAAGAACAACAAGGAAGTTTTAGTAGCCGAAGTAGTTGACAATACCACCTCACGAGGCCGAACCATTCGATTCTTATATGATGGTGATGAAGTTGCTTTTCAAAATATACTAAAGACCTTGGGTCAAACTCCTTTGCCCAAATATATTACAAGACCTGCTGAAGCTAGTGATACTGAAAGATATCAGACCATTTATGCAAAAGAGATTGGCGCTGTTGCCGCACCAACAGCGGGATTGCACTTTAGTAGAGAGTTGTATAAGATGTTGGAAATTAAAGGAGTTAACTTTGGCGAAGTGACTCTGCATGTTGGCATGGGCACTTTTAGATCGATTGAGGTTGAAGATCTTTCAAAACATAAAATGGAGGCTGAGTACTATAGAATACCAGAAGAAACAGCCGATCTTGTGAATGCGACCAAAGATCTGAATAAAAAAGTGATCGCAGTTGGAACTACCTCCATGAGGACTATCGAATCGGCAGTTACGGCTAGTAACCGATTGAAAGCTGCTGAAGGGTGGACCAATGTTTTTATTTATCCACCTTATGATTTTAGAATTGCAAATTCTATGATTACAAACTTTCACCTTCCAAAGTCGAGTTTGATCATTATGGTATCAGCTTTCGCTGGTCATGAATTATTAATGGATGCTTACCAAATGGCCATTAATGAAAAATACCGTTTCTATAGTTATGGAGATGCGATGTTAATACTTTAATTGAAATTGGAACTTTTTTGCACAATTATTAATTATACAAGAAAAACCGTTATAAATAAGCAGATATGTATTGGACGTTAGAATTAGCACACCATTTGGAAGAAGCCCCTTGGCCAGCTACACGAGATGAATTGATTGATTACGGAATCAGGAGTGGAGTGCCGATCGAGGTAATCGAAAATTTACAAGAACTCGAAGATGAGGAGGAGATCTATGAATCGATGGAGGATATTTGGCCGGATTATCCAAGAAAAGATGATTTCCTCTTTAATGAAGAGGAATTTTAATTTTTGGACACCAACAAAAAATAATTTCTATCCTGCCTGTGAACCATGGGTAGGATTTTTTTTAAATGTCAGGTAGAGCATGATAATTGCAATAGATGGATATTCTGCTTGTGGTAAAAGCACCATTGCAAAATCTGTTGCAAAGTTTTTAAAAATCCATTATGTAGATAGTGGAGCAGTCTATCGGGCCATCGCATATTATTGTCTACTTAACCAGATTGATCCGACACAAGAATTAAAGGTGGTAGAAGCCTTAGCTCTCATTCATATTAAATTGTTGCCTGAGGTTCCGATTCGAATAGAATTAAATGGAATTGACGTTTCCGAAGAGATTCGATCGTTGGAAGTATCAAATATCGTGAGTGAAATTTCCATCATTGGTGAAGTCAGAAAGAAAGTTGTGGCTTTATTGCGTAGTTTTGGAAAAGATTTTTCCTTAGTCATGGATGGACGTGACATCGGCTCGGTGGTATTCCCGGATGCTGAGTATAAATTTTTTGTCACTGCGGATCCCAATGTTAGAGCACAACGACGTTTTAAAGAACTTCAAGAGAAGGGAATGCAAATTAGTTTTGAGGAAGTCTTAAACAACTTGCATCATAGAGATTTTTTGGACTCCACCCGCGAAGACAGCCCATTGGTAAAAACTGCTGATTCCTTTGAAATAGACACGACTCATTTAAATCTTGAGCAGCAATTGGCAGTAGTCCTTAGATACATCGGCCACTAATATCTTTTTAATTTTCGTACATTCTATCTACTTTTGTCTATACTTTATTTCATTTTTAAAATTTGATTCTTGAAAAAAATATTTGCAGATTTTATTTTTGACGGATATACCATAAGGCACAAGTCGGCATTGGTTGTAAATGAAGAAGGTGTAATTTTAGAAATTTTGGATGAAGACAAGTTTCATGCAAAAGAAGCTGAATATTATCCAGGTTTAATTTGTCCTGGATTTGTGAATGCGCATGGTCATCTTGAATTGTCACATTTGAAAGGCAAAATGCCTACAGGAACAGGGCTCTTGGCCTTTCTAAGAGGAGTTGTGACTTTGAGAGACATTGACCAATCTATCATTGATGAAGCGATTCGATTAGCAGATTCTGAAATGTGGAGCGAAGGAATAGTTGCTGCTGGAGACATTTCAAATAAAATGGATACCATAATAACCAAGCAAAATAGTAAAATAAAATACTATACTTTTGTCGAAGCGTTTGACCTCTGGCAACCGGCCATGGCTGATTCCTTTTTTGAAACATATAAGAAAGTTTATGATCAATATGGAGATTTACCAAAATCTATGTCGCCTCATGCACCATATTCTGTGAGCCCTGATTTATTTTTAAGAATCAATGAGCTTAACAATGAAAATTCAATTATATCCATTCACAATCAGGAAGTGCAAGATGAAGATCTTATGTTTCTTGATAAATCAGGAGGTTTCATAAGTTTTATAGAAAATTTTGGATTTTCGATGAATCATTTTTCACCCATTGAAAAAACTTCGATTCATTATTCAATGAAGCAATTAAAACCTACGAGCAAACAATTATGGGTTCACAATACCATGATGCAGAGTGAAGATATTATGTCAGCGATGCAATGGAATCCGAATTCTTATTTTGTGACCTGTCCAAATGCAAATTTGTACATCGAAAACCGTTTACCGAATTATCAAAATTTGATCGATCGTAAAGCTAAACTATGCGTTGGAACAGATTCTTTAAGTTCCAATTGGAGACTTTCCATTTTGGAAGAATTGAAAACCATTCAAAAATACCAATCCTATATTCCAATTGAAGAAGTATTGCAATGGTCCACTCTGAATGGAGCAGAAGCACTTGGTATGGATGATTGGGCTGGTAGTTTTGAACTGAATAAAAAACCTGGAATTTTATGGATTCAAAATTTCAAAAAGCTGAATGATCAATACCTGTTTGAGGAAGATGCAAGGGTGAGTAGATTATTCTGATATACGCAAATGATTTTAAATTCCATAAACTACGTCGGTCAAAAATCTCTTATTCAAGCAGATAAGATCCGCAAGACCATTGATTTATTGGAAGGAGGAGCAACGATTCCTTTTATTGCAAGATATCGGAAAGAACAAACCGGTTCTTTAGATGAGGAAGACATTTTTAAAATCAAAAAATACCACGAAGAATATTTAGAATTTATTCATCGAAGGGATTATATTTTAAAAACATTAGAAGATACAGGCATTCTCACTGATGAACTAAAGAAAAAAATTCTAGCTTGCTTTGAAATTGCACAACTTGAAGACCTATATGCTCCCTATAAACAAAAGAAACAATCCAAAGCGGATCTGGCAAGACAAAATGGACTAGAGCCATTAGCATTGAAGTTGATGTCTGATCAAAAATTCAATCTTGAAATAGAAGCTGAAAAATTAATTTGTAAGGCATTTGACAATGTAGATTCTGTACTTGAAGCTTGCAGACATATTGTAGCCGATTTTATCCATAAGGATGAGGCACTTAGAAGCCAATTGCGAAATGTATTTATGAAATCCGCTGTCTTGGTTTGTAAGTTGGTAAAGGGTAAGGAAGCAGAAGCGGTCAAGTTTAAAGATTATTGGAATTTCCAAGAGAACTTTTATAAAATTCCTGCACATAGATATTTAGCAATTTGTAGAGCAGAAAATGAGAAACTACTTAGAGTTAGTTTCAATATTGATCAGGATTCCTTCATTTATTTTATTCAAAAAAAATATCAATGGCGCCATCCAAAACAACAGGCCCGCCAAATAGAAATAACCATTGATGATGTCTTGGATAGATTGATTTTACCGCTTATAATTGCCCAACAAAGACAAGAATTAAAAGAAAAGGCGGATCAAAAGTCCATTGAAATTTTTGGTAAAAATTTAAGACAAGCACTTCTTGAAGCGCCCCTTGGACAAAAAGCTATATTGGCCATTGATCCGGGATTCAGGACTGGTTGTAAATGTGCTTGTATTGATTCATCAGGTTCTTTGTTAGAGTATTTTACCATTTTTCCAGTAGAGCCACAAAATAATAAAAAAGAATCTAAAGAGATTATTGACAGGTGCATAAAAAAACATTCCATTACTCATTTTGCAATAGGTGATGGAACAGCCGGTAAGGAGGTCAAAGAATGGATGGAGTCTATGTCATGGGATAGTGATATAAAAGTGTTTTCAGTCGATGAAAGCGGTGCTTCTGTTTATTCCGCTTCATCATTGGCCCGTGAGGAATTTCCAAATTTAGATATTGTGTATAGAGGCGCAATCAGCATCGGCCGACGGTTGCAAGACCCACTTGCTGAATTGATTAAAATAGACCCCAAATCCATTGGTTTTGGCCAATATCAACATGATGTGAATCAAAAATGGCTTCAGGAGAGATTAGATTACGAAGTGAGTAGTTGCGTTAATTCAATTGGAGTACAGTTAAATACTGCTTCGGCAACTCTCTTGTCTTATATAAGTGGAATTGGCCCCACTTTGGCTCAATCCATTGTAAAGTATCGCAATGAAAATGGGCCATTTGCTACGAAATCCGAATTGCTAAAAGTTTCCCGTTTAGGCGCTAAGGTTTTTGAGCAATGCGCGGGGTTTGTAAGAATTAGAGCAGGGAAACATTCTCTAGACAATACTGCTGTGCACCCTGAAAGATATATATTGGTAGAGAGTATTGCAAAGTCCATTGGTCACACTGTGAAAGAACTTGTTGAAACTCCAGAAATTACCACTAAAATCCAATTGCAGAATTTTGTTTCCGAGCAATGTCAAATAGAGACCTTACAAGATATTTTATTGGAAATAAAAAGACCAGGCATTGATCCTCGAGGGCTGCTGCAATCCTTTTCTTTTGATCAGAGTATCAAGAGTATTTCAGATTTACAAATTGGGATGTGGATTCCTGGAATGGTTAAAAATATTGTTCAATTTGGGGTGTTTGTTGATTTGGGTTTAAAAGAGTCAGGCTTGATCCATGTCTCAGAATTGAGTCATGAGTTTGTAAAAGATCCTTCGCAAGTGGTCGCGCTTCGTCAAAAACTATTGGTGCGAGTGATAGGCCTCGATATTTCCCAAAAAAAAATTCAATTGTCTTTGAAAAATGAATTTAAGGAATAGCTAAATAAGGTACAATTTAAATTGAATAAGAATCAATCCTCTTTCTTATCCAAGGTAAAACTAAAGGTGCTTCCTTGACCAACAGAACTCCGAACATTTATTTTTTGACGGTGGGTTTCGAGAATGTGTTTTACGATAGAAAGGCCCAATCCACTTCCTCCTTTTTCTCTGGATCTGCTTTGATCCGCTCGATAAAATCGATCAAAAATATGCTTTTGATCAATGTTGGAAATACCTTCTCCATTGTCAGAAACTTCGATTAAAACTTTATGGTCCAAATCATAAAAACCTACTTTAGTCCAACCATCTTCACGACCATATTTTATTGAATTTTGGATGAGGTTGTTGATAACAATACGGATCATTTCTTTTTCAGCCATTACTTCAAAGGATTCATCTGCGCCGGGTTTTAATCCTATGGTAATTTTTTTTCTCGCAGCAACTTCTTCAAAGTCATTCAAAACATCCAGACTTAGTTTTTTAATATCAAATTTAATTTTATCAGGTTCAGATTGTCTGGATTCTAATTTAGAGATGGTTTCCAAGTCTTCGATGATGGTTTGAAGTCGATCAGCATTGTTTAAAGCCTTTGCCAAAAAACGATCTCTAACCGCAGTATCATTAATTCCACCTTCTACCAAAGTTTGGAGAAAACCCTGAATGTTAAAAACTGGGGTTTTTAGTTCATGTGACACATTTCCTATATATTCCCTTCTGTAATCTTCCAAAAGCGAAAGTTCAGCCATGTCAGTGTCCTTCTTATTCAACCAATTTCGCACTTCTTTTTCTGCTACACCCAGAGGTGAACTGATATTTTTTTGATCCATTGTCAAATCCTCTTCCGTTTTCTCAACCTCATGGATTAATTGATAGATTACTTTTAATCGTTGATAAACAATTTTATTCAATAAAATACTTAGGACAAAATAGGAAGATATTCCTGCTAGAACACTAAAAAATAATATGGTAAAAGTAGGGAACTGAATAACTCCAGTCCAACTGCACAATTGTGCGAAAACTAAACAAACAAAACCTATGACGAATGAAAAAAGAATGCTTAGTCTATTAAAACTTAAGTGACTTATTTTCCTAAAATTCCAATTTATATCCAATTCCTTTTATCGTCTTAATATATTTATCGTCGAGTCTTTCCCGGATTTTTCGAATATGAACATCGATGGTGCGTTCACCCACAAGAACATCCTGACCCCAAACTTTGGTAAGGATTTCTTCTCTTTTAAACACCTTTCCGGGTTTTTCGGCGAGCAAATATAAGAGTTGGAATTCTTTTCTGGGAAAATCAATTGCGCGACCATTGACATAAACCAAAAAAGCTTCAGGGTCAATTTTTAGATCTCCAAGTTGTAGGATCGCGTTTCCATTGGCTTGTGCTACATCTATATCTCTTCTGAGGATGGCATGGATGCGACTAAGTAATACATTTGGACGTATAGGTTTTGCAATAAAATCATCTGCTCCGGTGTCTAAAGCATTTATTTGGGTCTGATCATCTGTTTTTGCAGTTAAAAATGCTATTTTAGCAGTAGACTTGGGATAGGACGATTTGAAATGCTTGAGGAAAGAAATTCCATCCATTTCAGGCATCATAAAATCTACTAAAATAAGTCTTGGTTCAAAAGTCTTAAGCACCTCTAACGCCAATCTTCCATGCAATGCCGTTTTTACCTCAAATCCTGCATTTTGCAACTGATAGCTTATAAAATCCAGGGTGTCGATCTCGTCATCGATGATTAAAATTTTTATATTTTTTGTCATATTTACCGCAAAATTAAGACCTTAAGTCCTTAAATACCACCGATGCGGTATTACTAAATTATTAATTCAAACCTGCATCAAGGCTGTCTTTCCTCCCAGCTTTCAATTTTAAAAGTTCTTTGACCCTTAATTCAATTTTGTCCAATTCAGTTTTTTGATTTTTGTAATAAATGCTTGTTTGTATAAAATCGGAATCTGTGACTTGATGCTTTTCTAATATTTTCCAACGGTTAGACTGGATGATACTGTCTCTAACATGAAGGGACAGAGGTTCGAAGGCTGCATCAAGATAATATAAATCAGCAAGTATTTCAGCCATTTTATCAGTAGGGATGTAATTTTTACTTGGTACCGATTGGCAAGCCGCAATTATAATAAACAATGATAAATAGAATTTGTACATTTAAAAGGATTGTTCTTTTGGAAAATACTTATTTATCATTTTTAGAGATTCCCAATTGATATTTGCCCAATGCTCCAATTCCAATTCATATAGTATTACAGCACAAGTTGGGATTGCATCTAATCGTCCGGCATTTGATTTCATGACAAAATATTCAATATTGGGGTTGTGACCAAAGATAGCTAAAGTTTGAACGGAATCGTTGACATTCCTTATAGTTTCTAGATAATCTTCTTCATTTCCATAATATAACAACTCGTTGACATTTATTTCTGTGCCCAAAGGATTGATGTTCTGATTAAAGATTAAAGCGGTGTTAAGCGCCCTAGCAGCGGGGCTACTGATGATGTGAAGGGATCCTTGTAGGATATTGGCAATAATTTGCGCCATATAGGGTGCATCACGTAATCCTCTGGTATTCAGCGGACGATCTTTGTCGGATAAGCCCGGATGGTCCCAACTGGATTTTGCGTGACGGATCACCAATAGTTTTTTCATAGGCGCTATGTTAGAAATAAGCTTTAAATTTCCGGTTTTATTTACAATTAAAGAGAGCTTTTTGTTTTGAAGATATTTTTGGACAACCTAGACTTCCAAATTCCAGCGGATCAATTGGAAAAAATCAGAATAGCTTGTGAATCAGGGCAGGTTAGGAAAGTGACTCAAGTTACGATCCATGAGTGGCTGTATGTATTGCGCTGGGAAGTTTCTATGCTTGAATGTAAACTTAGTTATACCTCCCAATCCGTTAGTGCTGTTTCCTGTGCCTGTGGTTGCCATTCTTCAAAAAATCCATGTATACATGCCTGGGCATTGGCTTACTGGCACAAGAACTACAGAGATCAACAAGTTAAAACCGGTAATCAAGTTTTGAGGGATCAAAGAAAATCCTTCCTGGCAGATTTGCATCTTAAAAGTCATTCAGAATTGGCTGATTTTTTATCTCTGACACTCAAGTTTTATCCAGATTTATATAAATGGTCCTCTTTGCTTTTGCCTTCCCAGATGGAAGATTCAAGCATTTTTGATTATTATTTAAATTCCATGTCAGAATTTAATCAAGTGCAAAGTTCTAAAAGTCAATTATTAACCATAAAAGACATCAAAACAAAATTATTGGTACTTGAGCAGGTCCAAGAGAAAGCATTACAATATTATCTCCAGGGGGAAATGGAAAAACCCTTTTCAATTTTTTTAGCAATGATGGTAAGTGCTTATCGTTGGGTGGGATCTATCCCTGGTGCGAATGCATCCAAATTTAAGCAAAAAATTATTTATCATATTCAGACTTTGATGCAAATTATTAAAACCACTAAGGCACCTGACTTGAGAAGTAGAATGTATGATACTCTGATACATACGATGAAAAATTATCCCCATTTTATCATCCAACGACATGACAATTTATTGTCTTGTCTTTACTTATTTGTGGAGCAAAAGAAAAAAATAAAAGAATTTGAAAAAAATGAATTACCGGATTACTTAAAATCTTCTTTTGCTTGGTACGAACCGTTGGAAACACTTTGGTTTCTTTATCATCAATACGATTTAAGTCATTGGGTTCAATGGATTCAAAAAGACTCTTTGTTGGATCAAATAAATCCTATATTTTTAATTCAATTTAGTCGGGAATTGACAGACCGATATCATGAAGAAAAATCTCAAAACATAGCGGGTTTGATTTTTACACATAGTTTACACCTGGAATGTAGACAGACGGCTATGGAAACTTTACTTGAAATATATCTAAGAAATCATCAGACTGAACTTCTTGTGGAAGCATCAGCAAAAGCGGCCATGGAATTGAAACAATTAAAATTTGTTAAAATCTGGAAAGAAGCTTCAGCTTCCGACAATGATGCTTGCATCAAATTCGCCCTTGCCTATAAGAAAAGTAAAATTTTTGATAAAATATTTTATTATAAAATTTTAGGTGAATTGGAATTGGTGGATTTACTTTTGGCAGAACTAGAGTCAGAAAAGGACATTCTTACGCTGATGCAATTTGATCACCTTGTGGCAGATTCTGACCCAGACCGTTTGTTGGGAATTTATATAAGTTTAACCGAAGATTTTTTGACCCAACATGTAGGTTCAAAAGCATATGAATTTGTTGAGAAAGTCAAAAAGCATTTTTTGGAGATTCGTCAAAAAAATTTGGAAAAGGATTATTCCACTCAACTTCAAAATTTATTTCCTGACCGAATTTCTCTTTATTCACACATTGATAAAATTCACAAAATAGAAATATGAAAATTCGCATTATTGGCATTGTTATAGTATTAACCTGCCTTGTTATTGGTTGTAAAAATTCTGTCAAATTAGATCACAAGCATTGGACCCAAGCCATGAGTCTTTATGAAGTGATGCCAAAGAACTTTTCCGCCACCCACGACATACAAGGTGTTTTAAATCAATTAAAGAAAATACGTGCACAGTTTATTACAGGATTGGTATTATTGCCATTGTCACCCACAGATGATGGTTCCAATCTTTTTAATCCTGGCGATCCATATGCCTCCATCAATCTGACTGCTTTGGATACCAATGTGGCAGATGAAAAGACTTTTAATTTATTAATCGATTCATGCCATCATTTTAAAATCAAGATATTTCTGGAGTTAAACCTTTCTTACACCGGACCATCGCACCCTTGGAGAAAAGAGAATCCTGATTTTTATCAATCGAATGAAGAGCAGGAAAATGGTAAATACAATCAAAAATTCGTTGCCTTAAATTTGGAGAATAAAAGTCTTCAATCTAAATTGTTAAAAGCAGTCAAATATTGGTCTGATCGATATGCATTGGATGGTATCGTGGTCGTGAATGGTGAAGAATTTACAGATGAGTTTTGGACCAAAATTTCTAAAATTGTCCATGGTAACGGCCAGCTTTTAATTGCTTCTGCGCAAAAACCGGCTCTTATGGAAAGTGGAGTAGTGGACAGTTATTTTAATCTAGAATTGTATAGTTTATTTCAAAAAATGGCTGCCAGTGAACTGAAGACCTCTGATTTCAAAAATATACTTCAGACCAATCAAAGTTCTAAAATTAAAAGCAGTTCCATTATGTTTAATCAGAATGCCGTAACCAATCGTTCTCAAGGATCTGAATATAATCGATGTCAGGAATGTTACAAACAATGTGCATTGTTGACCTATCTTTTAGGTGGAGTGCCTTGGGTTTTAAATGGTCAGGAAGGTCCTGCTTTTGATGGAATCAATACCTTTAAAAATGAAGTTTTGTCAGAAAGATACAATTACAATAGAGATTTTTACAGAGCGCTAAATATCCATCGCAGAGAAAATGCGGCAATGAATTCATTGTTGAACAATCTACCCGTGTTAATTTCAGATTCTGAGGAAGTGTTGGCCTTTGAAAGAAAGCATGGAAATCTATCCATCATGTTTATGGGTAATCTTACCAACAAAACGGTGCAATATACCATCAATAAAGACTTTAGATTTTATACAGAATTTTTTACCCGCGCCTTGGTTAGTTTCGAACCTAATGTAATTTATACCCTGGCTCCTTATCAATATATTATGTTGACCAATCTCAAGTAGGAAAAGTGGAAATTCAATTATGGTGGATTGGTAAGACCAGCTTTCCGTATTTAAAAGAAGGTGTAGCAGATTATCAAAAACGAATTTCTCATCTCTGTAAATTTTCTATCAAAGAGTGGGATGACGTCAAAGTTGTAAAAGAAGCAAAAGTTTTAGCCAAATTGGAATGTGATCAATGGATGAAACACATTAAACAAGACGATATGGTCATACTTTGTGATGAACATGGCCAAACGCAAACTTCCAGAGAGTTTGCAAATTTTATAGAACTCAATCTCCAATCATCTTTTCGTCGTTTGATATTCATCATTGGTGGCGCCTATGGATTTAGCGAAGAGTTTAAATCCAAAAGCCATGCTAAGGTGTCTTTTTCAAAATTGACATTTTCACATCAACTTTTTCGACTTATTTTCTTAGAGCAACTCTATAGGGCATTTTCAATTATTAAATCAATTCCATACCACCATGACTGATTTTCATTTTTTTGCCACTTACGGTCTCTTAATACTGATATTATTAGTGTCTTTTGCGGCGTTTAACAATTATTCTGTGATTGAACGCTTTCGACATTATCCTTATCAGGAAAACAAGGATCAGTCATTTTATAGGTGGTTGACTTGCGGCTTTGTACATGGTAATTACCTTCATCTTTTTCTAAATGCATTTGTGCTGTATCAGTTTGGTCTTACCATTGAATCATTGTACATCAACCAATTTGGTCCTGGTCTAGGAATGCTGGTGTATGTATCGGTTTATCTTGTGATTTTAGTCCTGAGTTGCGCTCCTACTTTTTTTAAGCATCGGCACAATCCTGCTTATGCTTCCATTGGTGCTTCCGGTGCTATTTCTGGCATACTTTTCATATATATATACCATTTTCCTTTCAATATGCTCTATTTCTATGGCATCATTCCATTGCCGGCACTCTTGATGGGAGTGCTTTATTTGGCTTATTCTTGGTGGGCCGTTAAAAATACCAATGATGGTATAGACCACGATGCTCATTATTATGGGGCTGTCTTAGGCCTTTTGATTGCAGGAATTTTGGACCTATTGTAATTTCTATTTTTAGGCTCAATTATTCAGCTTTTACAAAGTTCAGATTTAATAATTTATTAATATTGCATAGCTTTACGTCGGTATGTGAAAAACTACCTTTGTCCCAATTTAAGAGGTGGTTTTAGATTGATTTAAAGGTGTTGATAATCAGTATAATATAATTATCTTAAAGTCTGTAAAAGGTATCATTTTTTCTAAAAATAGAGTTTTTAAACAAGCCAAATATTATGATAAAAAGCATTTTTCTGACATTTCCAATTTTTATCCTTCTTTCATGTGGAGGCCCTAAAAATGAAGCAAGCCAATCGGTTAATTTAAAAGGCAGTGATACTGTATTGCCCCTTGCACAAAAAACAACAGAAGGTTTTTTGAAGATTAATCCTACACATTCTATCACTGTTGTGGGTGGGGGTAGCGGAACTGGAATTACTGCATTAATGGATGGTAATGCTGATATAGCAATGTCATCCAGAGACCTTAAAGCAGAAGAGAAATTAAAATTTAAAGAAAAGGGACTGAACATTCAAACAATAACAGTCGGAGTAGATGCTTTGGCTGTAGTGGTACATCCTTCCAACAAGGTCACAAAATTGACACGTGAGCAAATAGAAGGTATATTTACAGGAGCTACTAAAAATTGGTCTGAAGTTGGAGGTGATGATATGGAAATAGTTTGTTATTCAAGAGAAAATAGTTCTGGTACTTATGAGTTCTTTAAGGAACATGTTCTAGACAAAAAAAATTATGGAACTGGAGTTCTGAACATGCCAGCTACAGGTGCCATTGTTCAGTCTATTAGCCAAACCATTGGGGCTATTGGTTACATCGGAATGGCCTATGTCACTCCGGAAATTAAAACAGTGGATGTTTCATATGACGCAGGTCAAAATTTTTATACTCCAAATTTTGAAAATGCAATGAATAAGACCTACCCGATTTCAAGACCATTGTATTATTTATACGATAAAAAAATCGAAGATCGATTAAAGCCATATTTGGATTATTGCCTTTCTGCAGAAGGACAAAATCTAGTCAAAGAAGTAGGATTTCTTCCCGTTCAGAAATAACAAATAAAATTCCATTAAGGAATACCCATGAATCGATCAATCGAGAAAGGAGTAGAAGTTTTAATTAAAACCTGTGGTTATTTTACTTCAGTTGTTGTTGTATTGATCGTATTTTTTCTTTTTAAGGAAGGTTTATCCTTTGTGGGATCCACACCAGTAGAAGAAGGCTTCTCCATTGTAGTTTCAAAAGCTAATTCTGCAATTACTATCAATTCAGTTCAAGCCAAGGATATATTTGATAGTAAAATTCATAATTGGTCCGAAATATCTGGGAAACCAGATTTTATTCGTTTATTTGATTTGGATGATCTTTTAGAAATTTTTAGCCCGGAAGAATTGGGTGCTGATTTTGAAAATTCAGAAGTATGTATTCGGCGATTGTTGGACAGCTTGCCTGGTGCGATGGTGGTCGTTTTAAATGCCGCACTTCCAAAGGATCACAAACTGCATACACTGCAACTGGATAAAATCACGCTATATAGTTTTTTAAGTGACAGGCAATGGTTTCCAACGGCCAAGCCTGTAGGAGTGTATGGAGCATTACCTCTGTTATTGGGGACACTTTTGGTGAGTATCATGGCCATAATTTTAGCACTTCCATTTGGTTTGGCTGGTGCAATTTATTTGGCTGAAATAGCAGACAATCGCGTGCGTAATTGGCTAAAGCCACTTATTGAATTATTATCTGGAATTCCCTCAGTAGTCTATGGCTTTTTTGGACTGGTAGTCATTGTGCCTTTTGTTCAACAAGTCTTTGGGCTTTCAGTAGGAGAAACAGCATTGAGCGGAAGTATTGTTTTGGCCATTATGGCCTTGCCTACCATTATTACTGTTTCGGAGGATGCCATTCGTACCATACCTTCAGATGTGAGGCAGGCTAGTCTTGCATTGGGAGCATCCCATTGGCAAACCATCACACGTGTTTTAATTCCATATGCAGCATCAGGAATTAGCGCAGCCATTATTCTTGGGGTTGGAAGAGCCATAGGAGAAACCATGGCTGTACTCATGGTCACCGGAAATGCAGCCATTATGCCACACGGCCTTACACATCCAGTACGTACAATTCCTGCTACCATTGCGGCAGAATTGGGAGAGGCTTCTTTTGGTGGATTGCACTTTAAAGCACTTTTTGCCTTGGGTTGTGTGTTGTTCGTGATTACTTTTGTGACAAATTATATTGTTGATTCTATATCCAGAAAAAGAAAAATTTGAGCAACAAGATGATAGAATTTCCCGAAAAGGCAGATCAAATTAAAAGGTGGTCTCAGATCTTTTTTTTTGGACTTGCGAGGATACTTTCGATCAGCATCATCTTGATTTTGCTTCTGATTCTTTATTTTATTGTCAGTCGAGGAATATCGGTTATTAGTTGGGAATTTTTATCTGCTGCACCCAAGGAAAGTATGACCCAGGGCGGAATAATGCCCGCATTGGTAGGTACATTGTATCTTATTTTTTGGAGTATGTTGATCGCCTTTCCCATTGGAGTCATGGCAGGAATTTATGTCAACGAATATTCACAGGATGGTCGAATTAAGAGATTTATTAAAATGATGACCAACAATCTTTCCGGAATTCCTTCAATCGTTTTTGGACTTTTCGGGATGGCCTTGTTTGTCAATTATCTTAATTTTGGCGCTTCTATTTTAGCTGGTTCATTGACCTTGGCGCTTTTAAGTTTACCGCTGATTATTAGAACGACCGAAGAAAGTTTGAAATCGGTCGATCAAGGATTTAGAAACGGAAGTTATGCACTTGGAGCTTCCAAACTGTATACCATTCGCAAGGTCGTATTGCCCATTGCTTTTCCAAACATCATCACAGGACTCATTCTGAGTATTGGAAGAGTATCGGGAGAAACTGCACCAATTTTATTTACCTGCGCCGCATATTTTTTGCCAAAATTGCCGTCTTCTGTAATGGAGCAATGCATGGCCTTACCTTATCATTTATATGTCATCGCAACCAGTGGAACTGATGTGGCTAAAACCAGACCCATGGCCTATGGCACAGCTTTGGTTTTGATCATCATCGTTTTAATTGTAAACTTGTTTGCCAATTTATTGAGAAATTATTTTGCCTCCAAAGTTAAAATGAAGTAATGAATATTAAGATTAAGACCCAAAACGTCCATTTATACTATGGAGATTTTCATGCACTGAAGGACATTAGCGTTGGTATGTATGAAAAAGCAGTTACTGCTTTAATTGGTCCTTCCGGATGTGGCAAGTCCACATTCCTGAGGTTGTTTAATAGGATGAATGATTTAATAGACAACGTCAAGATTACTGGTGAAATCACCATTGACCAAAAGAATATTTATCAAATCAAACAATCGCACATAGATAATTTGCGTCGAAATGTAGGGATGGTTTTTCAAAAACCCAATCCATTTCCCAAAACGATTTTTGAAAATGTGGCTTATGGTTTAAGAGTCAATGGGATCAATCAGGAAAAAGTAATTTCAGATCAGGTGGAACTTTCACTAAGACAAGCGGCTTTGTGGGAAGAGGTCAAAGACAAATTAAAAAAATCTGCGTTTGAATTGTCAGGAGGTCAACAGCAAAGGCTTTGCATCGCCAGAGCATTGGCCGTGGAACCTTCTATTTTATTAATGGATGAGCCAGCTTCTGCTTTAGACCCAATTTCAACTGCGAAAATAGAAGAGTTGATTTTTGAACTAAAAAAGGATTATACCATTTTAATCGTGACCCACAATATGCAACAAGCCGGAAGAATTAGTGATTACACCGGTTTCTTTTTAAATGGAGAATTAATCGAATTTGATGAAACCAAAACGATTTTTACCAATCCTAAAAACAACAAAACTGAAAGCTATATCACAGGCCGTTTTGGCTAAAAAATTAAAATCATGACACATCTCGATACGGAAATTAACGACCTCAAAGCAGAATTGTCCCAAATGTGGGAGCTGGTTAATTCTCAATTGGATAAAACTCAAATTTCTTTGGCAAAATTTGACAGAGATTTGGCCTTGGAAGTTCAAGAGAATGAGAAAAGGGTCAATGCTTATGAACTACACATAGACAAGGCTTGTGAGGATTTTTTGGCATTGTATCAACCTTTAGCTACGGATCTTAGGTTTATATTGTCCACCCTTAAGATCAACACCAATTTAGAGCGAATCGCAGATATAGCATCGGGAATTTCAGAATTCATCAGTGATGTAGATACCGGCTTTAATCCTAAAATACTGGATCAAATGTCGGCTTTAAAAATGTTGTCCATTAGCGTAGAAATGGTCAGAGATCTTAAAGAAGCTTACCAATACGAGAACACAGCATTGGCACGTACTATTTTCAACAGAGATAAATTGTTGGATGCCATCAATGAAAAAGCAAGTACATTGGCTATAGAATGTTTGGACAATTTTCCAGATCAGAGAAGACAAACCCTCCATGTTTTATCCATCATTCGTAAAATCGAAAGGATTGGAGACCAATGCAAAAACATTGCAGAAGAAATTATTTTCTATTTGGATGCAAAAGTCATCAAACACAAGAAGAAGCTAACAGAACCGGATAAGGAAGAGTAATAAACATCCATACTTTATTCGCCCAATGTCTTCCACCAATTTTTGATTCTTAAAATTGTGGTACTTTTGTGGATAATTCATTCATTGGATCTTCTATCATGAAAATAGCTGTTCTTCCAGGTTCTTTCGATCCCATCACCACCGGTCATGTAGACATTGTTCGCAGGGCTTTGCCTTTGTTTGACAAAATGTACATCGCCATTGGTGTCAATTCACAAAAAAAATATCTCTTTCCATTGCAACAAAGATTGGATTGGTTGAATGAACTTTTTTCAGACGAACCGAAAATTGAAATCGTTCACTTTGAAGGACTAACCTTGCATTATTGTCAAAAAATTGGTGCAAAATACTTAGTTAGAGGGATCCGTAATGCTGCTGACTTTGATTATGAGCGCACCATTTCTCAAATCAACCATACCGTTGCGAAGGAATTGGAAACAGTGTTTTTTATTGCAAAACCAGAATTAAGCCATGTTAGCTCTACCATCGTTAGAGAATTGATTCTTGGAAAGGGAGACATTAGCAGCTTTGTTCCTGCAGCAATCAATACTTTCATTTCCAATCAGAAAGATTAATCATTTTTGTATTTAAATATATTTTCCGAACAATTATATAAAACATGAACCATATACCTATACCAAAAAACGAACCCGTTTTAAATTATGCTCCGGGTTCGGCAGAAAAGAAAGCCGTTAGAGCCGAGTTGGCAGATTTGAAATCCAAAGAACTGGAATTATTGATGACGATTGACGGACAAAAAGTCGCCACTAACCAAAGAAAAAGAATTCACCCTCCACATGATTTACAACACACCTTGGGATATTATCACAAAGGAGGTAAGGATGAAATTCAGATGGCCATAACAGCAGCCCTAAAAGCCAAATCCGCATGGGAAGCAATGAATTGGTTGGATCGTGCAGCCATCTTTTTAAAAGCGGCAGATTTGATCGCTGGAAGGTACAGGGCAAGAACCAATGCTATGACCATGTTGGGTCAATCTAAAAATATCTACCAATCAGAGATAGATGCGGTGTGTGAGTTTTGTGATTTCTTGCGATTCAATGTGCAATACATGAAAATGATTTATGAAATCCAACCCAACTCTATGTCCGGTGTTTGGAATAAATTGGAGTACCGCCCATTGGAAGGATTTGTATTTGCATTGACACCTTTTAATTTCACTTCTATAGCTGGAAATCTTCCATGCGCACCTGCATTGATGGGGAATACAGTCGTTTGGAAACCCGCAGAAACGCAGATTTATTCGGCTACTTTGATCATGGACATCTTGCATGAAGCAGGCTTGCCGGATGGAGTCATCAATCTGGTATTTGTAGATGGTTCAACCGCAGGGGAAGTAATCTTTGATCATCACGAATTTGCAGGCTTGCATTTTACAGGATCTACCGGTGTGTTTAGAAAACTTTGGGCCAGGGTGGGCAATAATCTTGAAAATTACAGAAGCTTCCCAAGATTGGTAGGGGAGACCGGTGGAAAAGACTTTGTGGTGGCGCATCCTTCTGCAAATCCAAAAGCAGTAGCAGTGGCCTTATCCAGAGGTGCATTCGAATTTCAAGGGCAAAAGTGCAGCGCAGCTTCCAGGGCTTATATTCCTGCGAGTCTATGGCAGGATGTACAAAAATTCATGTTTGAAGATTTGGAAGATATGAAGATGGGAAGTCCAGAGGATTTTCGCAATTTTATCAATGCGGTCATTGATGAAAAGTCTTTTGACAAATTGGAGAGTTACATCACTATGGCGAATAATGCAAAAGATGCTAAAGTCATTTATGGAGGGAAATGCGATAAATCCAAAGGCTATTTTATTCAACCTACCATCATTTTGGCCAATGATCCAGACTACATCACCATGAAAGAAGAATTGTTTGGCCCCGTTTTGACCATCCATGTTTACCAGGATGAAAAATATGAAGAAATTCTTCACAAAGTCGACCAAACCTCAGATTATGCTTTGACAGGAGCCATTTTCGCAAGAGAAAGAGACGTGATCCAAAAGAGCAGTCATATTTTGAGAAATTGCGCGGGCAATTTCTACATCAACGATAAACCAACCGGAGCAGTGGTTGACCAACAACCTTTTGGTGGAGCCAGGGCATCCGGAACGAATGATAAGGCCGGTTCGGTGTTAAATCTTTTACGTTGGGTTTCTCCACGAACCATCAAAGAAAATTTTGATCCACCATTGGATTATAAATACTCGTTTTTGGCAGAAGAGTAGTTTTTTTTTACAATTTCTGTTTTATTCGGTTAGATAACCAGCGGCCATATTGCAATTGGTCAATTTGAAAATGTGGAAATGTGGAAATGTGGAAATGTGAAAATGGGGGAAATGCATTTAGTTAATTAGTCAATGAGTCGCGTGCCCCCAACGTAGTTGGTGGGATTAGTCACTGAAAAATAAATATACTTTTTCAGGGTATTGAATTCCGTTAAATTATTCCTTAGACGTTATTGGATAGTTTGTTCGAATATACATATTCCGAGTATTTAAAGAGCCTTTCTAAACCAGCGGTGTTGGCGCAAGTTTGTAACTTGTGCCGTTATTCTACAATAAATTAACACCGCTTACGCGCTCCCTCACTTGTCGCAGTGTCCTGCGACACTAGGCTTGCAGCCTAGATCGTTCGGTCGCCTTTTAGAAAGGCTGCGTTTTTGCTACTTTTTCCGCGTGAAAAAGTAGGACAAAAGGAAAAGATAAATTTCTGTAAATTAAGGAAATGATTAGGTCGCTTACGCGCTCCTTCACTTTTTGAGCTGTCGCTCAAAACTGATTCGCAGTTCGTTCAGTTGCACAAAAGAAAGTAAGAATATATATTTAGTTATAAAACGAACTATCTGAGTAAAACAAAACTCCCCTTATTGCTATAATCCTCACCTTGGCATTGATAAGACATACGGTAGTAATATGTGCCTGTTGCTAAAGTTGTATTTTTAAATTGACCATCCCATTGATCCTGAGGATTTTTAGTCTCAAAAAGGATTCCTCCATTGCGATCCATGATGACAAAATGATGGAGTTTTTCCAATAAATAAGGATTGGAAATTCCGATGGTTTCATTCAATCCATCCTGATTGGGAGTAAATGCGGTGGGTAACAATATTTGCTTACAATCCACCAAACTTTTATCCACGACTCTAATTAAAACAGAATCCGACCTTTGGCAACCCTGAATGGAAAACAAAGCCCTGTAATGGGTTTCCACAAGCGGGCTAGCGATCGGCGCAAAGGAATTAGGGTTGTCCAATCCTGCGATGGGAGTCCATTGGATGCTGCCTGGACAATTACTTGCAGTGCGAATATTGACCTGATCACCCAAGAAAATGATGGTGTCCTGGGTTAGGATTTTTTGCTGTCGGATGTATAACGAATCCACTTTTCGGGCATCAAAGCTGTAATTACCCAATACGATTCGATCTATCTTGCCCGTAGCACCCAAAAGTCTGGTAGGTTGGCATGGAGAACCATTGATTTTAAGAGGAATGCCGTTGTCGAGTTGGATCACATTGGGTGCCACCTTTCGGTCTTTGAGCACACCATTGACATACACCCTAAAATCCAAACCATTTTTTGTTAAACAGAAATTTTGCCAACAGGAAGAAGGATCCAGTTTGGCCGTTAAAAAGATGTTACGGTCCAGTCCACGTTTGATGTTAATTTGAAAAGTGCTGTCTCGGCTTCTAAGGCTAATGTTGAGGGCTGTGTCAGAAATGCAGCCCATCGATTTGGAGAAAAGGTCCATTTCGCCGGTAAACGGGTCCGGTAAGATGGAAAAACACAATGAAAAATCATTGGTAAAAAAAGTATCGAGGCTGGCGGGAAACTCCAATACCTGAGCATCAAGCACCGCAGCGTCGGATTCTACTCCGCAATCGCACTCTAGCGGAAGAAGATTTTTAAGATCTGGGAATGCTGTATCCACGGCTTGTAAGCCACAATTGTCAAATAAATAACTGACGGTCAATCTTTGAGCATCAAGTTCTAAAGTGCAAATCCAAATTCCAAAAAATAGGGTAATTATCCTGATCATGGCCCAAAGTTAATATAAAGCAGTAATTTAAAGAGCCTTAGAGTTGGATCTGTGGTGTAGAGTGTATCTTTGCGACAATTACAGGAAGCAATCATGGGATTTTTGACGAATTTGTTATCACCGGTTAAAAAGCCAGGTGTGGATGAGAAAGAAATGAGTTTTTTGGACCATTTCGATACATTACGGAAGCATTTGTTTAGAGCAGCGCTTTATGTGGTGGTCGTCGGAATTTTTGTATTTACGCAAAAGACCTTTGTTTTTGATACCATCATTTTGGGTCCTACCAAAGCTGATTTTAGCACCTATCGCTTTTTTTGTAGTCTTTCTGAAGCCCTTTGTTTTAAACCTGCACCACTCGAAATTTTTACGAGAGATTTGGGTGAACAATTGACCATCCACCTCAAGGTCAGTTTCTTTTTGGGTTTTATTTTGTCGTTTCCTTTGGTTCTTAGAGAGGTTTGGTTGTTTGTAAAACCTGGCCTGTACCAAAAAGAACAGAAGGCTGCCCGTTGGGTGGTGGAAGTTTGTTCACTTTTGTTTTTGACTGGGGTACTTTTTGGATATTATATTGTGGCACCTTTTTCCATCAGTTTTCTAGCATCTTACAATGTAAGTGACTTGGTTAAAAGTTCTGCTACACTTGCTTCCATCGTGGATTCTATGACCATGTTTACCATATCTACGGGATTGGTTTTCGAACTTCCACTGGCTGTATTTTTTCTAGCGAAATTAGGCATCATGGGACCAAAATTTATGAGAACGTATAGAAGGCACGCAATAGTTGTCATCACAATAGTTGCGGCAGTCATTACTCCACCGGATGTGACATCGATGCTTTTGATTACCTTTCCACTGTTGTTGTTGTACGAAGCTAGTATCATTATTGCTGGTAGGGTGTATCCCAAAGAAGAATCAATCATATAATTAAGAGACCATATTACAATTTTATGAAAAGAATTTCATCTGCATCTACTTTGATTTGGGTTTTATTTATCCCGGTTTCTTGGTTTGTTTTGTTTTTTAGTTTTGGATTGGGCATTAGTCTTACCGAAGGAGAAGAGTTTAGTTTTATGGATGCCAATCTATTTAGGATGTTATATTGGGTGTTGTTTTGCATTTTTGGTGGCATCATTTATTTGAGTATTTTGAGATTGAAAAGGGTAGAGGTAGATCAGGATTACATCTATGTCACCAATTATTTTAAAACTATGAAGCTTTCCAAAGAGCAAGTAAAAAACCTATCTTCAAAAACACTTCCATTTCGTTTATTGGTAAAAATGGAGCTGCATCATAAGAGTTATTTCGGAAGCAAGATTTATTTTATTTGTGACAACGATCATTATCTCTACTTGCGGTCAGAGCTGGGAATGGAATCGATTTAATAAAAATTGTAAGCAGCTATTTCTCCACTAATGGAGTCATATTCATAAATTGTCACAATAATTTTGAAAATTTGTAGGAAATCTTAACTTTGTATAAATTTAGATCATGAAAAGAATTTTGTGCATCGTACTTTTTGTTGGGATTTCATGTTTCGCCTGGTCGCAAGGCAAGTTTCAGAATTTTAAGAAAGGCTATTTTGTGGATATTTATGCAGGTGCAGGCTATGGCGGAATTACTATAAATCCAATGGAATCTAATTTTCCGGAGCCATTTATTTTATTAAAAAGCCCAGGCATGATTATTCAACCCATATTGGGTTTTGATGTGGGAAGATGGATAAATTCACAAATTAATATTAGCCTAGGGACTCGATTTCAGAACAAGGGTTACCTGAATAATAATGATGGTGGGTTCCACGAAATCAGTAGATATTGGATGGGAATCGGAAGATTCGAATATTTTGTTTTAGAAAGATTATCCTACCAACTTGGTATTAGTATTGGTAAAGGGGAGCCAGTTTCTGGCAGAGACCATCTTTGGGAATGGGCACTGCTCACCAATATAAAGTATTACCCTACTAAGAATTTTGCCATTTCATTTGGTTTTAACAAGGCACTCACTCCATTTATAAAAGACGGTTTTAGTACCATGCATAATTTCTCGTTAGATTTGGGTCTACATTATAGATGGAATCATGTGAGGGTTTTTGCGAATTAGGATGTATATTGAAACACCATCCCACGAAGTGTGTAAATCAAAATGTTGGTCAGCATTGTCTATGCTTTCATTGATCATTCTTCATAATAATAGGAATAGTCAATCCCTTTCATAAACATCTCCCTGTCTTTTATTTTGTTGGTGAGAGCAGTTTCAATTAATGGCTTTAAAACATTGCTATCCACTGTGCTAATAATCATAGCGTTCATATAATTGGTTTTGCTTATTTTGCTCCAATCCACACATTTTTTCAAGTGTTTTTTGAGCATCATATCCAGCCATATTCTTGTACTTCTTCCATTGCCTTCCATGAACGGATGTGCTTTGTTCATTTCTGCATACTTCAAGATGATTTCTTCCAGTGTGTTTTGCGGCATGGTATCTATTTGTTGCAATGTGTCCTTTAAGTGCTGGGCATACACAAACCGATAGCCAGATTTTGAAATGCTTTTTTCTCTGATTTGGCCGGCAAAATCATACAAGCCACCAAACAAATAGGAATGTATTTGTTGCAAACCCTTGGTGCTACCTACTTCAAACTCGTTTATCAAATTGCTTTCAAACAAGGTGTAGGCCTTCTTTTTACTTTGACCGTCAATGCTGGTGTCGCTGTAAAGAAACCAATCTAAAAACTTCATAGCTTTATTGTTGGGAAAATGTTTAGCCAATTCAATTACCCCATTGCTATCCAACATGTCTGTTAGGTATTTTTTGCCATCTGCAGAGGTTAATTTCAGTCTGTGAGTGCCACTCACGAACTGAACATTTGCTTTGAGTAATTTCCTTTTGAGCCAACGCCAATAGTTCCCGGCTTTGATATAATCCGACTCATCATTTAGAATGCCAACGACATCCAACACGCTAAACCACCATTTGGAATGTTCATCGTCCCAAATGGCCCGTACTTCACGGTCATCAAAAAAACGGATGGATATTTTTAATTGTTCCTTTTTCATTCTTCTCTGATTGCTCATTCTTAGTATTTCAATACAACCAAAATTCAGCTGCTTTTCTGCATTTTTTCTCTTTGTTCATTTATCCAGTAGTGGTTGTTAGTCTTGCTTTTAAGATGGCAACAAGCCCATCAAAAATTCAATTATCCATCCCAAAGATGCTCAATAAGTCCAAAATTAAAAAATATAAATTTCAAATCCAGTTCTACATTTCTCCTCCCCAATCATTCTAATTCTAACATAAGTCAGGAATAGCCTTTCGGATACATAGGTACTGGAAGGCTTTTTTATGATTATCGGATTCTCCAACCTGGGTACTTGCAAGCTGTCACCACTTATACTAATGCCATCATTAAAAAATATTTTTCCAATACAAGCCAAATGAATAAATTTCTGTTTTTCTTGGTATGCCCACAAGTAAAGTATCAATGTGTGGCATTCATTTCACAAGTTGTTTTTTTATCGCAGTTTGAACAAATTGATTGAGGCTAATTCCTTCTTTTTTTGCTTTGATGTACGCTAACTCATGAAGTTTAGGGTCAATTCTTACATTAAATGATCCTTTGAATGATTTATTAACATTCTTCCCTGTTTCTTCGCATAAGGCTTTATAATCCAATACTGCTTCTTTAAATGCTTTTTTGAGTTCCTTAACTGAAGACCCTTCGAAAGTCACTAAATCGTTTACTCCTTCAAGTTTTCCAAAAAATGTTTCATCATTGGAAGAAAAGTGTACGGATCCAATAACATCTTCAAAAACCAATCTATCAATCATAATAGTTTATTTTGTTCAAAATGTGCGTGAATAAGTTTTATTTGATAATCTTTCAATTCATTATCTGGATGAGGTTTATGCAGTCTAATCAACAATTTTTTGCTTTCGTTGTAAAATGCAACCCGAGATCCACTGGTTTTTTCTGTTTTTATTTCTCTATATCCTAGCTTAATAAGTACATACGTTAATTCTGCATAAGTGACTGTTCCTGAATTTCTTATTATTCGATCTAAAATTTTTTGTAATTTGCTCACCTTGCAAATATACGAAATATCAACAATTGCAACTGAATTTTAGTTCCATTTTAACCATCCATTAGCTTGTAAACAAGCTTATCAAACATAAGCTTATCCCTCAAGATCCTAAATTAGTCCAAGATCCAAAAATTTAAATTTCAAATCCAGCTCTACATTTCCCCTCCCCAATCGTTCTAAATATAACATAAGTCAGGAAGAGCCTTTCGGATACATAAGTACTGGAAGGCTTTTTTATGCTCGCTTTCGGTGCGAAGTAGGTATCTAGATTTGGCGCTGATAGAAAATCCTCTTTTTGTTTGGCAGAATTATTGCCTAATAATCAACTTATTATAGACGAAAGAGTATATTTGGTATTTAAACTTAATCTACTGAAAAATACAATTGTCATTGTGTCCCCAAAAAAAAGCTTCTGCTAATGATACTACCATTTGTAATTAACCCTACAGAATATATTCCTGAAGCAAGCTCAGTAAGTTTAATTATTTCCTCACGATTGTTTATTTGAACAGTCTTCACAGTCTGACCCAGCATATTGACAATAATAATACGTGCAGGTAAATTAATTTGATCAGATAATTTTAAACTTAAATAGTCTTTGGTTGGATTAGGGTAGATGGAAAAAACCTGGTCTTTGTCTCCAATTTCTTTGGTCGAAACTATTGGTTCATAAGATTTATACAAGCCATCATAATAATAGGAAATATATGCAAATCCTTCATGATCGATATAAAAGTCATTAATTACATTCACTTTCAAAGAATCGTTTAAAGGTAGATCTTTGGTTATATCTTCCCAAGTTACTCCATAATCTCTGGTAATGAGTACACCTTCGGTGGAACCATATGCTACTAATTGACCATTTCCTAAGTATCTTATACCAAGTTGGGTAGGAAAAATTCTTTTTAAATTGACAAAATCATGGGTTTGATATACTCCATATTCCTTTTTGTCGCCATCGTAAGCACTTATAAAACATTGATTATTTTCATCAAACACCATTGACCCTATCCTCCATTTTCTAAATTTTTCTAGTTCCACCCAATTTACACCTAAATCATCAGAATAAAATAAACCTTTCTCATTAGCATCTGTGTACAATCGGTTTTGTTGGTTATGGGTGATGTCCAAGGATATAGGATTGTTATAGGAATAAGGGATGCTATTAAATTTTTCAAAATGACTGCCTTTGTCAGTTGAAAGATAATAATTTAAATTTGTGGGACTGTTATTTACAATATTGGCAGAAACCAATAGTACTTTATCTTCATTTAAAGTTACCAACTTTAGAATTGAGCCATCTGTTTCTATAGAATGATCCCAATGCTCACCTCCATCTGTGCTTAAAAACAAATTGTCATCACCTCCATCCCAATAAAATAATCGATCATCAAAAGCATGGCCTAAAATTTTAATTTGATTACTGTCGTGCTTAAAATTTTGCCAGCTCTTTCCATCGTCTTTGGAACTTACTCTTCTACAATTTTCATCAGATGCATGGATTGTTCCATCCTTCAGTTTAAATATACCATTCAGATCCCAAAAAGATTGCCCTAAATGCAATTCTTTCCATCCTTCATTTCCTTTTGCTTGTAAAATATAATTACTGTTGTGTAGACACTCATCCTTCATCAAAGCAACAGCAGTGACGGAATCCAATGCAAAAAGTTTGTTTGTTTCAAACTGTGAAGGAAAATGTTGATTAAAGTAATAAGGACGGATCCATGTCCTCCCAGTATCGTAGGAAAAATAATAGGATTTATCCAACTGTGCCAAGATAAAATCACCTTTTAAGCTCCATCTCAGATCTGTAATCCATCGGCGGTAGTCGATGCTTGAATCCAAAACACAAACCTCCACCTGATTTCCATCCTCCCAGTAATGCAGCAATCCTTTAATCGAGGGAAGAAATACATGTCCATTTTCAGATACAATGGATTTATCCAATCGTAATGCAATATTGGTCAATGAGATAATTTCACGTTTTGATTTATCTTTTGAATTATACTTAAAAACTGAAGCACCATTAATTCCCTTATCAACCATTGCATAATTGATACTATCGGTAAAAGGAAAAAACGATCGTATTATTTCATCTTGGCCTACTGCAAAAATTTGATATTCAACTCCTGCACGATCCCAATCTTTACTAAATTTCAGAATACCTGTTAGATAATTTTGAAATAATTCACCTTGTTTATTGAATTTTTCATAGCCGGTAACATATATCCTTTTAATTGAATCGGTCAAACCAACGTGGTCAAATTTTTCATTGGCATTTAATCTAAATAAGTAACGGTCTAAAATCCTTAACATCAATCGGCCATCATTATCATGCATAAATGATTTAGGATAGTAAAAAGAAATATAAGGTTTAAATGGAAACACTAGTTCCTGAAAGTTTTGATCCGGATCTGTAAGATCAAATTCAAAAATGTTCGGATTTTCTGCACTTCCTACATAACACAAGCCATTTTGATCACAAATGAGATCATCGGGGATTAATTTCTTTCCATCTGAGATTTTGGTCCAATGGGATTGACCATAAAGACTTGTTATTTGGAGAGCAAACATTATCAGAATTAATAATCGAAAACGAGCCATAACAATCTATTTTAATGCATAATTTTAATAAATTACTGAAAAACTGAACCCAATTGCTTACAAAGTTAATAATAATTGGCGGTTTTTAGTGAAATTTGTAAAATATTTAAGTACTTTTTTGATAGTATTGTGATCAATATAGTTTAGCATACTAGCTCAAAATACCATGTTTAATACAATATACTATTTGGCAGGCAGCATTTTTTACTCTTTATGGCTCATACTTATTTGAAACTGTTGGTACTATTTCCAAGGAGGAGTTCTGAAATCCTCTTTACATTAACTAAACCTATCTAAAATGAAAATTTCTAAAACCTTAATTCCATTTTTTATTCTATTTATTAGTCTAGTTAGTCCGGTCGCCTCCCAAAAAATCACCATTGATTCAAGTTTTGGAGAGGAAGGATTAGTGAGGACCCTCTTGCGAAGAAGTGGTGGTGTAAATACCTTATTAGACAGCAGACAAAAAATCATTCTACTTGCACACAAAAATTTAGCTGTCTTTGACAGCACAGGTAGTCAATACAATCTATTTCCACATCTGAATCCATTGGTTTATGAAGAATCTGAAGAATTTGCTTATTGTTTTGGAGCCAGAATGACAGATGAAGGATTTCTTTTTGTTAAGTACCTTGAAGATGATCCCAGTTCACCATTATATAAATTGTTTACAAGAAAGATCAATCTAGAGGATTTTATGGATTCTACTTATTCAGATAAAGGCAAATTATTTGTAAGTGGCAAATATTCTGGCTATGGCTCAATTTCTAACAATGAAGATAAATTCGATTTAACAATTATGGCAAGCAATGTAACAACCCATAACAGATTAAATTTGGAATTATTTAAAATTGACAACTCAGGCAATTTTATTCAAAGAGATCTTGATGTAGATCACTGGTGCCCGGCCAATGGTGATGACCTTGGATTTCAATTTTCAAATATAATACGACATTCAAATTCAAAGTATTACACCATGGCTGCTGTTAATTGTAATGATACAACAGGTTACTATTTAATGCGTTTTGATGAAAACTTAATCATGGATCAAAGTTTTGGTGTTGCAGGCTTCAAAGAGGTTGGCCGTCAACCACATGAACTAAATCAGATTGGAACAAGTATTCAACAAGCTGTGGTGGATAAAAATGGTAATATATATTTTATTTACAGCGATTATAGAAATAGTAAAGTATTGATTGAAAAAAGAAATGCAGAAGGATCACTGATTAATGAATTTGGAACTTCTGGTGTATTAGTTATTGATGGGTATCGTTTTGATATGACTACTAACTGGGACTATATTTTGTATAGGGAGAAATTCGATCATCTCTATTTTTTTGCTTACAATCCGACATCGAAAATTTCAAAATTGTTTGTTATAAATCCTGACGGCACACAAGATTCTAGATATGAAATTACAGGTGGCTTTCAGCTGAATGGAACAGTTTTAAATTTAACTCCATATTCGGATGATTGTTTTATTGCAACCGGAATTAGTTCGAACCAGTCACCAAATACTATATATATGGTAAAGTTTTGCGATGGAGCTATTTCTGAAACTCAAGAGGAAAACTCAATTCCAAAACCTTTGGTTAAGCATGATGGTGATAAAATAACCATAATTAATTTTGGAGAGAAATTAAGAAATGTAGAGTTATTCAATTTAGACGGAAAGAGAATTAAGTCTGAGCAAGTGAAGGAAAACAGTGATAATATTGTTTTTTCAAATTTAGCCCTTAATGGTGGGATTTATTACTTATTGTTTGTTTATAATGATCATAGAATAATGACCATGCCTTTGGCTATATTTAAATAATCGTAAAATTATTCCGATTTGGATTTATTATGAGCTCAATAAAATAGAATTACCTACTTTCAAACAAATTGGTTCTAGGTATTATTTGCTTATTTTGTTTTTATTTAATTTCAATAATAAATGTTATTTTTGTTGATGGTAAATTATTTAACCAAATTTTTAATTGCCTTCTTTGTATATCGTATGAATTCATTCGGAATATTTTTAGTATTTTGTATTTCAATGAGCACAAGTTCTGCCCAAAAGTACGATTACATTTGGCCCATGGGTTATGGAGATGACCCACCCAATGGATGGGGGATTTCCAAAATTGATTTCAATGGTCCCAAAGTCAAAAAAGAATTTTTATTTTCAAAAAAGAATTTTGAATCTTCGTATTCTGGAAGTTTTATCTGCGATGTAGATGGTGAGTTACTCTTACTTTCTGCGGGATGTTCAGTAATGGATGCCAAAGCCAATGTTTTGCCCAATGGGAACGGATTGAATCCAGGTAGGTTTTTTGACTTGAATTGTGTTTCAACTACTAGCGATCAATCATACCCTGTGATTAACGGCAATTTTTTTATCTCATGCCCTAGTTGGCAGGATCGGTATATTTTAATCCATCAGGATTTTGTACCAAACAATGACCTATTAGATGTGGTGAGTGAAAAGGTATATTACACAGTAATTGATAAAAATCCACAAGGTTCATATTTTGTGAGCACTAAAAACATTTCCTTTAACCCTTCCTGGACTTTAATAACTTCACTTTCTGCAGTAGAACATTCAGATGGAGATAAATGGTGGGTCAGCTTTCCTGCTTATGATCGCGACTTAATGTATATGGCTTTATTCGGCCGAGATGGTCTGATCAGACTTGACAGCCAGGCCATCGGAATGCATTTAAGAAAAACCAGCGATGGATTTAGTTTGCAAGCTCGATTTTCTCCGAATGGTAGCTTTTACTTAGATGGTAAAAGATATGAAGCTATTTATTTATATAACTTTGATAGAACCTTAGGAAGATTTTCCAAACTTCGTAAAATCATGACACCTCTGGATTCAGGATTTGTACGTGGCATCTGCTTTTCCTCAAACAGTCGATTTCTATACATCACCCAGGATACTTTTTTGTACCAGTATGATCTGTGGGATCAGGACATTGAGGCATCTGTTGTAGAGATTGGGCATGTGAGGAGATTCACAAAATCAAGAGGATGGCCTTATAGTCTCGGCACCATGTTTTTGGGGCCTGACTGCAGAATCTATGTCTCTCCCGCTTCTACTGCTGAGATCATGCATGTCATCCACTATCCTAATCGCAAGGGCAAAGACTGCGGCTTTGAAGTGGATGCGATTACTATGCCAACAAGGCTTGCTTTTTCAGTACCAAATATTATGACTTTTCGTACAACTGAAGGGAGACAGCTATGCGATAGCACCAAAGAGTTTATCACAACTTCTGTGTCTGAGGTCTCATATGATTTTGACAGGATAACTATACAGCCTAATCCTTCATCTGACCATTTTGTAATCCATGCCCAAGATTATTTACCCGAAAGTATGTACCTGCGTTTAGTGAATGCACAAGGACAAACTGTCCTCCTCGAGCGAGTATATCAAGGAAGTAATGTGATTGATACAAAGCAGCTTCCAGCAGGGCTTTACTCGGTGGTGATTTATGAGAGAGGAGCAGTTGTTAAAACGGAGAAGATTGTAATAATCAGATAAGGCAGGTTACTCTAGTAGTTAGGCAGATTAATAAAATCTTTACTTTTTGATTTAGACTTATCTTAGTTATTAAAATTCTATTTATTATTTACAATTAATTTTTCCGAAGCAATTAATACTCCGTTTTCATTATACATGCTTATGATATATGTGCCGCTTTGCCAATCTTTTAATTTTAATACATTGTTATTCAAAAAATATTGACTCGAAATACTTATTTGCTCAACTCCAGATTCATTGAAAATTACAATCCTATAGTTATTCAGATCATTTATGCCTTTGATTGATACATATTCAGATGCAGGATTAGGGTAAACGATCAAGTCTTTTTTGAAACCCGGCTTAATGGTTTTAATAAAACTAATTAAACCATCTTTATCCAATTTTATCATAAAAGCATCTCTATTGAAATTACCCCTGGCAGTATCTTGCTTTGTACCATAGGCTAAACAACCCCCATCAGAAGTGCCCATAATTCCTGTCATAAAATAGTATGCATCACCTCCGAATTCCTTCTTCCAATTTAAATTTAAAGCAGAATCTGTTTTGATGATCATAAACCAAGAATGCTCGAATCCATAAGGATACTCCCATATTTTAAAATTTGATGTGCCTCCAAAATAGAAACCACCTTCAGTGTCGGCAATACTTTGAGTTCTAGCAGGAATATCAACTGTATCTCCTTTTCTTCCAAAAACAATGTTCTTAATCACATTTAAGTTAGAATCCAGAATGCACAAGCCAAGATCAATTGTATCAAGGTGATCAAAATTATTTACATCTTGGTTTTGTCCTCCAGAATTAATATAATAATTTTTATGAGGTAATGGTTTAATATCGCCAACAATTGAACCATAGAATGGGTTAAGATAGCTTTTAATAATAGTATCTAAATTAAAGTTAAAAACATCAATATCATGACCCCCTTTAACTAAAACATTCTGATTATTAAGTGCAAATTTAATATCCGATGGTGCCGCTTTTAAAATTCGACTATATTGAACCACACCATTCCTTCTATCTATTTTCAAAAGTCTTGGCATTTGATTTTTTGTATCATAATATGCAAATATGTAAGCTGTATCTCCCACAATTAATATATCATTAGCTGTAATATCAATGTGTTGATTCAATGGAAATATCTGTATATTTTTTGTTTCAAGATTAATTTCTACAAATTGATTTATACTTGGATCTTTTTCGAGAGCTAAAATAGTCAGATAATCAATATTGTTAATTTTCGTAAAAAATTCTGATCTTGAAATTGCTGAATAAACAAAGTACTCATCAGATATCCATTGTCCTTTCTTAGACACTTTGCTCAGCTTACAGAAAACACTGTCTTTGGTCAAGTTATAGTCACTATTCGTTATTAAATAATGATATGGGGTTTCAATAACCGAAATAATTCCCCAACTGTCTTCAGCGGCTGGGGAATTATATATAAAGTCTTGACTAAATAAGAATAAAGGAGCAAACATTAAAAATACGATTTTAATATTTATTAGTCTAGTTTTGAAACTCATAATGCACAAATTGTATTAAATTAGCATTTGTTTATTTATTGAAATGAATCTATAAAATACATTCAAATTGTTAGAAGTTAAATAAATTCTCATCTAATTTAAACATGGAATTTGCATAAACTTATTTTCATCAGTAATATTTATTAATGCACTTGAAGCTTATCTTTCTAAAATCTTGGTTTCAAATTCAAAATTACTAATTATTATTGTATCTGGTGATGTAAGGTCAAATTTTATATCTCCTGGTAAAAGATGAATAATATAAGATGCTTGTACATTGCCCTTTACCATTTTGGTTGTTGAGTTATACTCATTAATTTGAATATAATCTTCAATACTGTCATTAGTATTTAATTTGTAATAATTTCCAGCTACATCGCCATCTGATAAACTTGTTGCAAAGCTAGAAAATGGTTTATCATTTATATCGAAATCAAACTCACTAATAAACAAATTCTGTTTTGCAAATGAAAGTGAAAATCCAGCAATTGAAAGGATCTTCCTCTGGATATTGTCACCTATGAAATAAACAAATGCTATATTAAATGTGTCAAGTGTATTGTGGCTTAACTTGAGGCTTTGCATAAACTCTAATGTGTCATTATTTATTGGAATTTTTGCAGATCCGTGGAAATAGACTTCCTCTACCGGATCCTCTGGTATATTGCATGATAAAATCATTAAAGTGATAAGAATTAAACTATACTTATTCATATTTACCATTTTATAAGAATGCAAAATTTTTATCAAAGTTAAGGATTTTTAGTAAAACTCGATGGAGTTCTTAATTAAGGCAGCTGAAGTCTCATATTTTCCTATTGTGCTTCACCCCAGCCTGAAAGCTGGGGTTCGCTAGTCTCGTTCCATTGCCTTTTGCTTTACCCCAGTCTCCAACCCGCCGTTAGCATGGGGCTAGGAGATATAAAATAAAATGTAGCTTTAGACCCCTATATCTCCTTAAAATGGTTTTAGTTAAAGTCAAAAATATATGGCATTTTTGTTGATGAAGCTCTTATATTTGTATCTCTTTATTCTACTTATGATGTAATGTGTATTGAATATTCTGAAAAATTAACAATTTAGGAAATGAAGTACTTTATTATAGTAATTTTGATAGTTGGAAATATTCATTCCCAAACACCAGATTTTATTTTTTGGGACCAAAATCAGGATGTAAATGAATTCGTAAAAGAAATGGCATTAGGTAAAACTGCTATCTATGCATCAAGTGTTCTCGAGCAAATAGAGCCGGTCCAAAATTATAGAACAACATTAACTAAAATTAGAAAATTTGATTTGAATTTTAAGTTGATTGACTCGGTTATCCTTACAAAGGACAGTTTTATTGTTAATCTTAATAGCATTAAATACTTTAATGGCTCTGTGTACGGTTTTGGAAATTTAAGATCTAAATTTGATCCTGATTTTTATACATTGTATTTAATTAAAATGGACTCTGATTTAAATACTTTACTGGAGACCACCATAGATGTTCCTTATACTTATTCTCCCTGGTTTACTAAAGCGAACATGATATCAGATACAGGTTTTGTGGTCTTCACTTCTCTCTCCCAGTTGAGAAGTCCATTTGTAGAACATTACAATTTATTTGCAATTGTTGACACAAATTTAGACTTAAGTAATAAAAACCTGATGGATATCCGTGGAGGAAATTTTTCACCTATTTATGAACTCGTTCCTGAAATTGGGGATAGTACATTTTTAGCGGCGGCATGGGTAAGTCTTAGATTAAATGCAACACTTGAAGTGATTGATACAATTCTTCCTTTGGATAAGAGCAAGGTTGATTTTAGTGGTGGAGGAAATCAGAAAACCATAAAAAGGTTTTCAGATACCAGTTATTTAGTCTGTCAGACTGTACCTGGCGCAAAAGACGTTGAGATGTATCTCTGTGATTTTAATTATAAAATACTTAATGAGAAAGTTTTTGGTTCAACGCAAAATGATGTAGCTGTTGTTAGACAGACCGTGGATTGGAATCAAAAGGACCATATCTATTCCGGAGGATTTTTATTTAATTTTACAAACACTCAGCCTAATGTATTCTTTTTGACCAATTTTAATAAGAGTCTTGATATGCGATGGATCAGGTTTTATGGTGGAGATATGAATTACCAAATACATTCTATTTTAGCAATGCCGGACGGCTGTTGCTTGGCCGCAGGATTACGTAATTCAAATACCGCTACTATTGATGCAGACCCAATCATTCTCAAAATAGATTCAACAGGAAGTATTACTTCTACTTATTCCCCGTTGGGTGGTGAAAAAATTTGGTCTGTCAAAGTCTATCCTAATCCTGTAAGTGTTTACCTAAAGATGGAATTCGAAAATGTAAATGGGGAGGTGTTGATTACCCTTCTGAATGCAGATGGAAAACCCGTGCTGGAAGAAAAATACAACTATTTGGATGGAACTATTCATTTAAATCTGTCAGATTTACCGTCTGGTATTTATCTTTATGATGTAATTCATCAAAATCGCAGGATCGCTCAGGGTAAAGTTGTGAAAGATTGAGGTTCTGTAATTGCCTCGGGATAGATAATCTTATGGAATCAAAATATGGAAGATATTCTTCGAATTAAACCTTTTTTGAATATTTGATTATAGGTGAATAATTAATAAAATGAACGCTAAAATTTTAGGATTTACTCTACTATTATTAATTTGGAGACCTACAAATTGTTTTTCACAACTCTATTTTAATTTAAATCTAGGTGGAGGAATATGTAAGTATAATATACTGGATAATTATAAAGGAGAATTTTATACAAAAGATAGTACTTATAATCGGTATCACTTTATCGTTGGATTTGGTTCTAGCTTAATATTAAATGAAAAATTTAAATTTGGATTCAATTTTAATCATTCCTACAAGAAGTTTGATTTTCAAAATTCTTCCATAAATCCTGTAGATTTTGAAAATGGAAAATACAATTCTTACGATTTAAATATGTTAGCTAGTTGGAGAATTTTAAAATTATTGAATTTAGGAATAATGTACCAATTTACAATAATGAAAAACTTAAAGTATACCATAAATAGGGTAAATATTATTAATATAAATGAAAATTTCTATAATCATTTATTTGGCTATCACCTATCTATCGGGTATTCAAATTTTTATTTATCTCTTCAGTATATCCCACATTCCAAAATATTTACAACTAAAACTCTTAACATTAGAAGCTTCCCATTTAGAAATACTGAAATTGTTCAAGTACTATTATCTTATGATTTCAAACTATTTAATATAAATTGGAAGCCGATTACAAAAAAGTTAGATTGTCCAAAATTTTGATAAGCTTGTTGGAATTTGGTAAGTAATTATTGGAAACTTCGAATAACGCATTTTACAGGGTCGATAAAATTTGAGTTAAGAGTTTTATTTCCTAAGCAGCTCGTCACTTCAAAGCATGCAGCTTTAAATTAAAATAGCCTTGAAAAACATATGTTCGTCAAGGCTATTCTGATAGATGGATGCGCTAATCTATTTAGCGTCGGTATTTAATTTAAAGAATTGATCTAGTTTTGGTAAAATTATAATCTCCGTACGACGGTTTATTTTTTTGCCATCTGCAGTTACATTGCTGGTTTTAGGACTAAACTCTGCTCTTCCTCCCGCAGTCATTCTGGCAGGATCTATATTAAATTTTTTCTGTAATAATCTTACGACCGAGGTTGCTCTTTTGGTACTTAAATCCCAGTTGTCTGCAATGCAGTCGGTGTTCATCGGTACATCATCGGTGTGTCCTTCCACCAATATATCCAGGTCTTTATGGTCATTGACGATTTTAGATATTTTTTCTAAAACAGAAGTCGCCTTGTCATTGATCACAGCACTTCCTGATTTAAAGAGCATTTTGTCTGAGAGACTGATGTAGACCACGCCTTTTTTTACTTCGATGTTGACATCATCCGAATTTACATCGTTTAAGGATCTTTTTAAATTCATCACCAATGAAAGATTGATGGAATCTTTTTTAGCCACAGAAGTGGTCAGGTCTTTGATGTACTTGTCTTTCTCATTCATCGCCTCTAAAGATTTGCGAATGCTCTCCGCACCAGCTTTGCTCACCACAGACATATCAGATAAGCGATTGAGAAGATTGTCATTGTTCTTTTTAAGATATTCTATCTGCTCCTCAAGGGTTCTAACTTTATTGTCCTTGTCTCTACCGGCAGAAGTCATTTCATTGATTTTGGTTTTGTATTCTAATACGACCTCATCTTTTGATGATTGACAATCCGCAACCGCTTCTTTACATTTTTGCAAAGCCGTTTTTAACTCTTCGATTTCGCCGAGGGAGCTTTTATATTTTTTGGAGCTCACACAAGAGCTTAATAGTATGATTGTACAGGCTAAACCTGATAAAAAATATTTGTTCATAGGAAAAAAATTGAATTAATTGAATAAAACTAGAACTGCAAAAATAATTCATTGTTTATGTCATATCGTGTTAATTTATACTTAATTATGGAATCGAATCCTAAAAACGTTTTTGGGCAGGAATTAAAATCTTGCAGTATTGATCCCTTAACCGGATTTTATCGTGATGGCTGTTGCACCACTGGGGAAGAAGACACTGGCCTACATTTGGTGTGCATAGTGGCCAATTCGGACTTTTTGGCGTTTTCAAAACAAAAGGGAAATGATCTCAGCACACCTAGACCTTACTATCAGTTTGCAGGTGTAAAGCCGGGCGATCGCTGGTGTTTGTGTGCCATGAGATGGGTGGAAGCGTATCAGGAAGGCATGGCTCCAATGGTGGTATTGGAGGCTACCAACCAGGCTGTTTTAAAAATGATTCCTTTTGAAACCCTTTTGGAATACAAGTTTACTGAAAATTAATCAGAGCTGATCTTTCGTATTTTCCGAATTTTTGGAATCCTTGCTGAGGTATTTTTTAACGATGCCTTCTGCCCAATCTTTACTACCCAGACCAAAAGAAATCGCCAAGGCCAATCCAATAGAACCAAAGAAAATGGAAACAATATTGGTGATGATGTTTTCACCAATGCCCATTTGCGTTAAGGAAATGGCCACCGTAAAGAAAGCAATGCTGTAAAAAACCAACTTGCTGATCAATTCTGGATTTTCAAAATTATTGTCCTCAAGACTGCTAAATACAAGGCTACTCACAAATTCTGCCAAATAAAATCCAATAATGATCAGCACACATGAGATTAACACATTGGGTATAAATAACAGCAATTGATTCAAAAGATCAGAAACCAGTTCCAGTCCTAAATGGTTGAAGAAATTGACCAGAACAATAAGCATGATGGCCCAAAAGCAAATTCTGGAAAGGATTCCTGAAAAGCCTTTTTTAATGCCCCTTTTCTCCAAAAAGCGGTGGACACCGGATTTCTTGGCCAAATTGTCAATACCCAACGCGTGACTCAGCCGTAATACGATCCATTGCACGATTTTTGCAATGACCCAGCCCGCCAATAAGATCAACAAAGCGTTGATCAAACTCGGTATATACATCAGAAAGCCCTGACTGAGATTGTAAAAACTGGCTTGAATGTCATGCATGAGGTCCATATTGTTTCGATTAGTGATGCAATATTAGCTAAGATTTTTGATTATCTTCAGAATTGACCGCACTCGTTTTTAGATCTTCGGTGATTTTGCGAACCAACTTAATCTCACTGAGGAATACCTTCGCTATCACCCTGAGTATGGTGTAAACGGGTATGGCTAGTACCATTCCAATAATTCCTTCCATGCGAGCTCCTATCATAATGACTAAAAATATCTCCAATGGATGTGCTTGCATTCTTCTTGAAAAAATATAGGGTTGCAATACAAAATCATCCACAATCTTAACCACCGCAAAAACCATCAGGACTTGCACTAAAAGTGGTATGGTTTCTTGAAAAAAATCGAGTTCTAGATTGGAAGAAATGGTGAGCAAACAACCAAATACGGCTCCAATCAAAAGGTCCTAGATAAGGGATGATATTGACAATGCCGTAAAAGAAAGCAATTAAAAGAGCATTGCTAATACCCAATAATCCAAGTAAACTTCCTATGAGCATCATCAAAATAGACATCTGTATGGCCAATCCTCCAAAATACTTGCTCAACAATTGGCTGATATCGTTGATAACTGCTTGTACTTTAGGTTCAGATCCGGTGGACACTGCCGCCAAAATCATTCGACTAAAAAGCCCTTTCTCTTTTAAGAAAAAGAAGGAGATAAAAATGATGGAAAAAAGAGCAATCAAAAGTGATCCGGCTTTGGAAAGTACATCCCCAAAAAACGAACTTATTCTGCTAGGGTCAAAATAATCACCCAGGAATTTTTGTAGTTGATCTGAGGCACTGGGACCGGGTTCAAGACCCATTGACCTCAACCAGGCATTGACCATGTCTATGGGTTGCTGTAAGGCCAAAGAAATGCTTTCAAAGTCAACCTTGGACAAGACCACACCTTGACTAATCAAAATAGGAATAAAATAGGAGAGGAGGATGCCGATCATCGAAAATAAAACGACCAAAGTTAAAAATGCTGCAAACGGTTTACCCCATGAATAACGGTCGATTTTGGTTTTCTTTAAAAAAAAGTTTAATCCGGGTTCGCCAATCATACTGATCACCCAGGAGATCAAAACATAACTAAAGATTTCGCTGAAATAGCTGAGCAGCAAGCCAACGAAAACCAGGATAATCAGTGAAATAAGGTATTTATACCAATCTTTTAATAGTACCAAGGAGCTTCGTATGTAGGTTTTTGATAGTAAGTTTAAACGATGTCGGCCAAAACCTCAGAATACACAGGATGAATCCAGTGATGCTTGTCTTCAATTCTTCCTTTGCGAATTCCGTTGATTTCAGATTTCAACATCGGTGAAAGTTTAAAATTTTCAGGATTTAAAATCATGTCTTCTCCTTTGTATCCGATACGATCTACATTGGCGATGACCGCTGCAGTGCCAGCTCCGAAAACTTCCTGCAATTTTCCATCGAGGTAAGCCAGGTGAATTTCTTCTATGCTCAATGGCCTTTCTTCGACTGTATGGCCTTTTTCTCTAAGCAAAGTAATCAAACTGTCTCTGGTAATTCCTTTTAAAATGGTTCCACTGAGATTGGGAGTCACTACAACTCCGTCAATGACAAAAAAGATATTCATGGTGCCAACTTCCTGCACGTATTTAAATTCACGTCCGTCCATCCACATGACCTGATCGTATCCTTTTTGTTTGGCCAATTTAGCAGGATAGAGACTCGCACCGTAGTTACCGGCCGCTTTGGCTTCTCCAACTCCGCCATCACAGGCTCTGACGTATTTTTCTTCCACAAGTAAGCTCACAGGTTTGCTGTAATATGGTCCTGAAGGAAGACACATCACCATCATTTTAAAATGGTCGGAAGATCTAACTCCCACAAACTCGTCGGTCGCCATCATCACAGGACGTATGTAAAGCGCGCTTTCTTCCTGAGGAGGAATCCAGGCCTTGTCTATTAGAATTAATTTGCTCAATGCTTCTACAAAGACATCCACCGGAAATTCCGGCATGCACATTCTCCTTGCAGATACATTAAAACGCTTGGCGTGGTCTTCCGGTCTAAAAAGTAAGGGATTGCCTTCATCGTCAATGCTGGCTTTCATGCCTTCAAAAATGGCTTGTCCGTAATGCCAGGCCATGGTGGCAGGATGTAAAGCAATCTTATGCAATGGGCAAATTTCCATGTTAATCCATTGTTGGCCATCGTAATCTGCCATAAAAATATGGTCTGAAAAAACGCGTCCAAAAGGGATATTGTTAAAATCCACCTCTGCGATTCTGCTCTCTGTCGCCCTCCTGATTTTTATTCCTGCTTCCATGAATTGGTTTTGTACAAATGTAGAGTTAAATTTACTTTTACACCTTAAAATAAATTTAAATTCATAAAAAAATCATTTTGAATCCATACAAAGCCACCATACAAAAATACAACATTCCTGAAACCTATTTTAGAATGAGCGCTGAGATCTTAGACTCGCAGAATTTAATTTTGTGTTGCAGTCAAATAGAGAAAGATTTGGCATTGGTAGAATTTTTAGAGAAAATCAACCAGGCCGTTTTTGGAAAAAAAGGAAAGCCTGCACTAACTGTTTTTATTGAATCGGACCAAAATTTTCGATTGGCGGAATGGTCTCAGAATAAAATAGAAGGAGCTGTGATTTGTTTTGGAATAAGCGCTGAGCAATTATGTTTTCAGGGTGTGCATGAATTGCATCAACTCTATCACTGGCAAGGCATTCAATTGATTTTTACAGAAGATCTTTCCGAATATTTTACCAACGCTCAAAAGAAAGCCAAGCTCTGGTCTGTATTGCAAACGATACAATAAAACCTATGATTCAACTATTATTTGCATCAGCCAATGCCCACAAACTTTCTGAAATAAATGCAGTGATACCGGAATGGATAAACATCATCAGCATGAAAGATTTCGGCATCCATGTTGAGTTGCCTGAAACAGGTCATACGATTGAAGAAAATGCCATCCAGAAAGCCCGGGCGTTTTACAAATTATGTGGGCAGGATTGTTTTTCTGAAGACTCTGGGCTGGAAGTTACAGCATTAAATGACGAACCAGGAGTTGACACGGCCATGTATGCCGGTCCACAAAGGGATGCAGGGGACAATATGGATTTGTTGCTTAAAAATTTAGATGGAAAATCAAATAGAGATGCGCAGTTTAGAACCGTCATTGCATTAATTTTTAAAGGAGAATTGCAATTGTTTGAAGGAGTGGTTCGAGGACAAATCGCGTTTCAAAAATCTGGTAATACCGGTTTTGGTTATGATCCATTGTTTATACCGGAAGGACATGATCAGACTTTTGCACAATTATCGGAATCTGTCAAAACAAGCATGAGTCACCGTACCAATGCGGTCAAAAAAATGTTAGACTATTTAAACCATTATAGATAGAAATCCAAAATAGTCATCAAAGAAAGGAAAACACTGGCCACACCGTTGGTGGTAAAAAAAGCAAGATTGATTCGATCCAATTGATGATTTCGGATCACCCAATGTTGGTAAAAAAGTAGGAATAAAAATCCAGCCGTTCCCAGCCACATCCAATCCTGCAGTCCATAATCGAGGTACAAAAACCAGGCGCAGGTCAAAATGCAGCAAGCGCAAATAAAATGCAAAAAAGAAGAAATAATCATGGCCTTGTTTATACCAAATTTGGATGGAATGGAATACAGATTTTCAGATTTGTCAAATTCGATGTCCTGCAATGCATACAACACATCAAAACCCGCTACCCAAGCGATGACCGCTACTCCATAAAGAATGGGCAAAAGATCAAAATGTCCAGTAACCGCAATATAAGCATCTACCGGGGCTAAAGAAAGTCCAAGTCCCAAAAATACATGGCACAACCAACTAAATCTCTTAGTATAACTGTAACCTAAAACAATGAACAGCGCCAATGGAGAAAGGTAAAAACAAAGTGAATTTAAAAACCAGGCAGATCCCATAAAAACCACACTATTTACCAAAATAAATAGAAAAGCGGCATTTGGAGATATGACACCGGATGGAATTTCACGGGTAGCCGTCCTTTTGTTTTTTAGATCAATAAAACGGTCTGCCCAACGATTGAATGCCATGGCTGCGTTGCGTGCTGTGACCATACACAAAAGGATTAAACCCAATTCTTTAAATCGAATCGAAGCCATGCCGTCGTGGTGCAAGGCAATGAAAAAACCAAGCATTGCAAAGGGCAATGCAAAAATGGTATGACTGAATTTGACCAGTGAGAAAAAGGATCCTATTTTCATAAAACTTGCAACAATAACGTGAAGATAGGATTTCGGTTTTGGAATCAGTGACTATTGTGTTCTTCTTTCAGTTTTTTGTATCGAAGATAGGAGTAAATCACGCTGTATAGGGCCATAGAGATTACAATTATCATCATGACCATAAAACTATGTTCAGGATTTAGGAATATTCCGGCCAAGACCACCAGAAAGCCGCCTACCATCCATACTTTTCCACTTCTTTCGTGTGTTTCCTTCCATACTTGATCATTTTCCAATGTCCATGGAGTCCTGATTCCAATAAAATAGTTGGGTCGGATGGTTTTAAAATAATTGCCCAGCGCGATAAAGAAAAGTCCAAAAACTAGAGCGATTGCGGATCCACCAAAAATCTCATTTTTACCTAAGGAAGAGTGTATGATGATTAAACACACCGCAGAAATCAGAATCGTCATTAAGGTTCTGAGTTGCTGGTATTTATTTCCCATCAGACTAATCTTGCCCTTTGGATCAATCTTGGGTATAATCCAAAAGATGAGGTATGCAAACAAGGGAAATCCAATGGACAAATACATTAAATAAGTTTTATTGGTCCAGCGGTCAGCTTCGCCATAGAGGTTCCAATGGCTGGGCACCTGATCGGGAAGTTGAGGGTAAATAAATTTTAAGTAAATGAAGGGTAGGGCGCTAATGCCGATGATGAGTAGCTCTTTCCATAAATTTGTTTTCATATTACGTTTGTTGGTTGAGTTTAATAATCCAATGCAGCAGATCTTCCAATACCGTTGTATTGATGGAATAGATGAGATGTTGACCTTTTCTTTCCATGCTGATGAGTCCTGCGTTTTTAAGGATGTCCAAATGATGGGAGATACTGGGCTTGGAGATGTTAAAACGGTCAGCAATCTGACCTGCGGAGAGATCATTCGATTTGAGTAGATCGAGGATCTGCCTTCTGGTGGCGTCGTTGAGCGCTTTAAATAATTGGTCCAAGACGATTTAATTAAATATTTAGACAAATATCTAAATATAATTTGAAATTGGAGCAGATTTAAAAATATTTTTTGAAAAGTTCTATTTCAAAGGATAGAATTGTCATTTGAAGTTGAGACCAAGCAACATCAATTAGCTATGTGTCTTGGTGCCTTTGTAGCCCAGAATGTTATATTTTACCTTGCAAATCCTGTTTCAAAAGGTTAGAGTTTTCTTCATTATTATTTTATCTTTGTTTTATAATACTGAACATCATGGTACAATTAATACAACTTCAGCCTCTTTTGGGAACTTTAGTCAACAATTGTCCAATGTTTCAATTGAACAAACATTAAAATTGGAATCCATGTATAAGGTAAGCCTATTGGTTTTAGTAATTGCAGTTTTAACCTCATGCCAAAAAAACATAATTGATGATAATCCAAGAGTAAATTTTGGAGAAATCTGCGATTTAAAGTTGGATATTTTATCACCGGAAGGTTTTGTAATTAATGCCATAAGTGAAATAAATTTCAATGGAAACGTACGCGAATTCCAATTTGTGACTGAACAAATCGGCTTTGCTTTGTGTCGAAAAAATGTTGGAGGGTATGTTGAGGTTTTTAAAACAACTGACGGAGGTCAAACTTGGAAAAACTTGAACGTGGGAATTAATCAACACCCTTATAGTATGGTATTTAAAGATGAAAATTTTGGAATAATAACAGTTCTAGATGTTACAGGATGTCCTCCACCGAATTGTCTACACAAATGCGTAATTCTTAAAACCGAAGATGGTGGACTTAATTGGAAAGAAATCGAATTTAAAGAATTGAAAGGTTTGTTGTATAACCCTAAATATGACAACGTAGGAAACTTGTATGCAAATTTGTATTTAGACACAATTTCACTAATGATGAAATCAATTGATAATGGAGCGCACTGGGATACCCTTTTTGCTCCTAATGAATTAGGCTTTTCTTTAAAATCAAGTTTTGAGATATTTCAAAACAAGATTTTTGTTTTAGGGAAAGTAGGGAAAATTCATGTCATTGAAACAAATGGGAAATTTATTAAAACAATTGAAACCAATAATTCTACAATTTGGGATTTAAAGATAATGGATGAAGACAATATTATTGTTGTTTCTGATAAAGTATTAAAATCAACCAACGGAGGAGAAACTTGGGAAACGATTTACGGGAATAGTGCAAGACTGATAGATTTTGATTCGGATGGCAAAGGGTTGATGATTTTGGAAAAAAGCTTTTGTCCGAATGATGTATATCAAGTGAATGACTTAATTGCTTCAACAAAAAACAATGGCTTAAATTGGTTGGAGGCTGAGAAAACCACGACCAATTTGCGAATTAATTTTTCAAATAGTCAAAAGATGGGAGAAGGTATTTGGTTTTTGATGATTGAAAACAAACTATTGGAGTTAAAAGAAAATTAGGCAGGCTTATCAGCAACATTGGTCCATTAAAATGTCCATCAGCCAAATTTCACTTTGTTTCATAGAAATTTTCAAAGTCTAGCGAAGTAAAGCTGGTTAATTCCTTATCATTTACATAGTCCTCGTATAGCTCATTAACAGCAAGCTCCATTTGGTGTTGCATCTCTTCATTTTTAATGGATTTGAGTGTTTCTTCCACCACGTAAAACCTCTTGGCTATAGGTAGGCGTTGTATTTCTAGTATCAAATCTTTTGTTTGCATAGCATTAAATTTATGAGTTATACAGCTAAACTGAATAAACGTAACATGGAGTGGTTTGTTTGCACTTAACATTCTTGGTTTTTTCCAAACTTCACAAATTGGTCCAGTATCATATTTATGAGCTGCAAATTTTAATTCTCCTTTCTTCAAAATTAAATAGGACGCAATAATTCCAACTTTCAATGAAAAACAACCAATATTATAAGCTTGATAATTAATCAAATAGCTATAAAATAAAAAAGCCGGTCGATGACCGGCTTGGTACCCCGTAGGGGAGTCGAACCCCTCTTACAAGAATGAAAATCTTGTGTCCTAACCGATAGACGAACGGGGCAGATTTTCAAAAAGAGCTGCAAATATAGATGTTTTTTGATTTCTGTTAAACTTTTTGTTCAATTTTGAATTTTTTAACGGTATAACTGGTAATCAATAAATTATGAAGAAAAAAATCGCCATTAATGGCTTCGGAAGAATAGGAAGGTTGACATATCGCGCTTTAAGGCAGCATTCGGATGTGGAATTGGTCGCCATCAATGACTTGACAGATACTCAAACTCTTGCCCATTTGTTAAAATATGACACCGCACACCGTCAATCGGATTTCGAAGTGAGCTTTGGAGATGATTTTATAATGGCCGGGGATCAAAAAATCCTCGCCTTTGCACAAAAAGATCCATCCCACTTACCTTGGAAAGACCTTGGAATTGATATTGTCTTAGAATGTACCGGCATCTATCTCACTGCTGATACTGCGGGAGCTCATCTGACCGCCGGCGCAAAAAAAGTCATCCTCTCCGCTCCACCAAAGGATGACAGCATTCCCACTTTTGTATTTGGGGTAAACCATCAATTGCTTGATGCAGAGGATAAAATCATTTCCAATGCTTCCTGTACCACCAATTGCCTTGCACCCATCGTCAAATTTTTAAATGAAACCTGGGGATTGGAGTTTGCCAATATGATCACCATCCATGCATATACACAGGATCAAAAATTGCAAGATGCGCCACACAAGGATCTAAGACGTGCCAGAGCCGCTGCCCAAAATGTGATACCTACCAGTACCGGTGCGAATAAAGCAGTTGCAGCCGTTTATCCTCCCATCCAAGGGAAGTTGTTTGGATCCTCTTACAGGGTTCCAGTAATTACTGGTTCGTTGATCGAGCTTTTTTGCAAATTGTCAAAAAATGTAGATGTTGCCACGGTCAATGAAGCTTTTAAAAAGGCTTCCGAAACCAGCTTAAAGGGTATTTTAAAATACAATGAAGACCCCATAGTTTCAAGTGACATTATCGGAGATCATCACAGCGCAATCTTTGATGCTCCTTTGACCGATGGGAAAGACGGTTTGATCAAATTGACCGCATGGTACGACAATGAAAGTGGATATTCCAACAGATTGGCAGATATGTGTACTTTGGTGGCCAAATTGATATAAAATAGACGCATGAAAGATTGGAATGTAAAATCAAAGAAGGTGTTGATCCGGGTGGATTACAATGTGCCGATGGATGAAAATGGAGTGATCACCGATGATACCCGAATCGCCAAATCAATCCCAACCCTTCAATCCTTATCTTCAAAAGGAGCACGAATCATATTGATGTCGCATTTAGGTAGACCTTTGAAAGCTCTGCTTCCGGATGGATCCATTGATAAGACCAAATTTTCCTTAGCACCCGCGGCAAAAAAACTATCCGAATTACTCGATCAGAAAGTTGAGTTTGCAACAGATTGTGGGGGAGAAGACAGTATTTCTAAAATAGAAAAATTGCAAGACGGTCAAATATTATTGTTGGAGAATACCAGATTTTACAAACAAGAGGAAAAGGCGGATCCTGTTTGGGCCGAATCATTGTCAAAACTAGGCGACTTTTACATCCATGATGCTTTCGGGACGGCACATCGGGAGCATGCAACCACAGCAACCATCGCCAGGTTTTTTGACAAAGAGCATAAGGCTTTTGGAGATTTGATGAAGGCTGAGCTGGAAAATGCAGAGAAGGTTTTAAATAATCCTACAAAACCATTTACTGCGATACTGGGTGGTGCCAAAGTTTCTGATAAAATAGAATTGATTTCCCACCTAATGGATGTTTGTGATCATATCCTGATTGGTGGTGGAATGGCCTATACTTTTTTTGCAGCACAAGGATATGACATTGGGAAATCATTGTGTGAGGAGGATAAAAAAGATTTGGCATTGTCACTAATTGCCCAAGCCAAAGAAAAAGGAGTAAAATTGGTTTTACCACTTGATTCAATTGCCGCCAGTACCTTTTCCAATGAAGCCAATACAGAATTAACGCATGATGTTAGTGTTCCGGATGGATATATGGGTTTGGACATAGGAACCCGCACCATAAAAGTATTCAAAGAATTTATTTTAAGTTCTAAAACTATCATTTGGAATGGGCCCATGGGCGTTTTTGAAATGGAAAAATTTTCGCATGGAACTGAAGCAATCGCAAGGGCTGTTGCAGAAGCCACGTACAAAGGTTGTTTTACCCTTGTTGGCGGAGGTGATTCTGTAGCAGCGATTAGCAAATTCGAATTGCAAGATGATGTATCGTTTGTATCTACAGGTGGAGGAGCTATGCTCGAATTATTGGAGGGCAAAGAATTACCTGGAGTAGAAGCCATTCGCTCATAATCAATTATTAAAGCGAAGCAGGATTCAATAAATGAACTTTAAAAACATACATACTTTGCATCCCTGGCACGGGATCCCCAATCAATGGGATCAGGAAAAGATTTTAGGTGTGGTAGAAATCCCAAGAGGTGAAAGATGCAAGTTTGAAATCGACAAATCTTCAGGACTTTTAAAACTGGACCGAGTGCTTTCTTCATCTTTTGAATATCCTGTCAATTATGGTTTTATTCCACAAACACTGGAGGACGATGGAGATCCATTGGATGTGCTTATTTTTTCAAAGTTTCCATTGCCCTCACTATGTCTGGTCAGTCTCCGAGTGATTGGCCTGCTCCACATGAAAGATAGAGACCGATTGGATCATAAAATTCTGACAGTTGCTGATACGGATATTACTCAATCTCATATTCAAAAAATGGAGGATATTTCAGTTCAAGCTTTGAGTGAACTAAAGCATTTTTTTGAGCAATACACCATCCTGGAAAACAAGAAAGTTGAGGTGAAAGAATTTGGAAATCTCAATGAAGCAAAATCCATTATTGATCAATGTATATTGAGATACAATCAATGGCAGGAATAGGCATGTTTCATTTTTTGAAATAAATCGTATACTTTCCCTATTTTCGTCCAAATTTTTGGAATGAAAATCAATTTCATTGTTCTACTTATTACACTTTCTTTTAATTTATTAAGTGCTCAGAAACAAAGGCTTCAAAAATATATTGAAGAAGGACGTACTTTTGAAGAAATTTATAAACGGGCTGACCGGATGGTTCGATTGCATCAAATGGAAGATAAATCTTACCGTAAGGCCTATCAGGAAGGCAGACATAAAAAAGACAATCAAGACAATGACCGATTGAGGTTGGAGCGTTGGGCCTGGTATTGGAGAGACCGCTTGAATGAGGATGGGAGCTTTCCTGATCTTCAGAATCAACTTGAATTGTACAAATCGGTCAAATCAAATTCATTTTATAGAAATGCTTCAGTTTGGAAACACGAAGGGCCTATTAAAAACACAGGTGGATATTGGGGTATGGGCAGAACAACCCACATTGATTTTCACCCGTCACAAAATGGAACTTTTTATGTAGCAGCACCTAATGGTGGATTGTGGAAAACTACGGATGGTGGAGTTAATTATGTTTCCCTGGGCGAAGACCTTCCGCAACAGCCTGTGGGTGTCGTGGTCGTTGATCCCAAGAATCCAAACAATATTTTTATAAGCCTTGGAGAAAAAGAAGGTTGGTGGCAATATGGTTTGGGTGTTTATAAATCCACCGATGGAGGACAGACCTGGAAAACCACTGGACTTAGCTGGCGTCTGACCGAAAGCAAAGTTTTGTTTAATTTGATCATGAACCCAAGGAATTCCAATATTTTATTGGCTGCAACCAACAATGGATTATTTAAAACTTACAATGGAGGCAATTCATGGGTGAAAGTATTAAATGACAATTACTCTGATGTAGTATTTATGCCTGGTGACACATCGGTAGTTTATGCTGCAAAAAACGATTATTGGGGCAGTTGTGAAGTTTTTAAATCCACTGATGGAGGAAGCAATTTTACACAAGTCTCCAGTTTTAATACCCAAAAAGCATATTTAAAATTTGCAGTGACAGAAGCCAATCCTCAATGGTTGGGTGTGAATGCGAGTCAGGACAATACAAAAAAGTTTTTCTTGTCTACCAACGCAGGTTTGAGTTTTACGTATAAATCCGATCTACCTGAAAATTTGGTTTTTCTGATCTCTCAGGTAAATCCACAGATCATGTACACTGGATATGTCAATGTGTTTAAATCTATCGATGGAGGACAAACTTGGAATCAATTAACCCATTGGCATGGTGGTACTGCGTATCCTGAAATTCATGCCGACCAAAGATACATTGGCTTTCACCCAAGAAATAAAAATGAAATTTATTTCTGCAACGATGGAGGAGTGTATAGATACAATGAGACCAGCGACCAATGGACGGAATTGGTTAATAATTTACCCATCACCCAATTTTATAAAATGGCTCTTTCCAACACCAATCCACCCAATTTGATTGGAGGAAGTCAGGACAATGGTGGATTTATCAGAAGGGCGAATGGTACTTGGGGTAATACCAACGGAGGCGATGCTATGTGGCAAGAAATTGACCCAAGCAATCCAAATATTGGTTATACAGAATACTGGGGAGGTACAGCAGTGTACCGCACCACCAATAATTTTTTCAATCTCTCAGAAATTAATCAAAATATTCCGGGAACGCCTCAAGGCCAATGGGTGACACCTTTTGGGTTGAATCCAAAAAACCCAAAGACTTTCATCATTGGATACCATGATGTGTTCGTGAGTTACAATAGAGGAGATCAATTTTCAAAATTGAGTCAAAATCTTACCGGCGCAGAAGACCGAGATTTAAGGGTGGTAAGGATTAGTCCTTTGGATACTTTGACCATATTGACAACACAAGCCAATATGGTTTATCGTACCTATGATTATGGTAAAAATTGGCAAAAAACCAACCTCACGCAGAGTTTTGAAATTACCGATTTGTGTTATCACACCAAAGATACCAACAGAGTTTGGTTGTCTAGATCAGGTCTTGGAAATGTAAAAGTGATGGAATCCAAAGATCGTGGTAAAACCTGGACGAATGCCACTGCAAATTTTGTAAACACGCCAGTATTGGCTTTGTGTTATGATGAAGCATCCAATATTTTGTTTGCAGGAACGGATGTGGGCGTGTTTTACTCTGAAGTGGGAAATTGGGATTGGCAATACTATGGCACGGGTCTCCCTTACACTTCTGTGACCGATCTTGATATACATCATCAGACACGAAAATTATATGTTTCAACTTATGGTCGTGGATTTTATTCGATTGATTTGCCGGAATGTTTCCCATTGTCTGTCGAAGTAGGGGCACAAGTTTTGGATGGAAGTTTTAGTGCTTTAGATACAGTAAACTATTGTGTAGGTCAAGACATCAATTTGCGTTGCAATACAACATTGACCCAAGGTACATTCCGTTGGACTGGTCCTCAAAATTTGGACAGCACATTTTCACAAAACCAAAATATATTTATTGGAAAAGCCAATTTTTCTAAAACCGGTTTTTATTATTTGACCTATACTTCATTGGATGGGTGTGTTAAACTGGATCAGGTGTACGTTAAAGTAAATAACAATCCTTCTGGAAGGATCACGTCAGATGCCAAAATTTTGGATTGTAACCATGCCCAAATTTTATTGAGATCTAGCAACCAATCGGTAGATTTTAGATACGATTGGAGTTACAATGGAATTCCGATTTCTGATAGTTCCGCAATGCAAATTTCTGAACCGGGACTTTATCATTTTAAATTGCTTAATACAAGAACCAATTGTTTTGTAAAAGACTCTGTTTTTATTAGAAAGGTTGAGGCTCCAATGTTAGAAGCTAGTAAACAAGATGTGAACTGTCATGGAGACAGTACGGGTTTGATCGAATGGACATTTACAGGCGGATTATTACCATTTACGTATACACTTTCTGATGATCGTTTAAAAAATCAAAAATCGCAGGTAAATGCAGGTAAATATACGATTCAAGTTTCTGATTCGGTAAATTGTGTGCATGAAATCGAAATTGAAATTTTAGAACCAGCTCCCATCGTGGTGGTCGAGACCATCACACATGCCAAAGGAAGCAATGGTAAAATAGAAATTGTGGCTTCCGGTGGAGTTCCTCCATATACATTTCAATGGTTTGATGATCAATTACAAATTGGAGATCAAACACAAATTGAAAATTTGGTACCTGGTAAATATCGTTTGGAATTGGTAGATTCAAATCAGTGTAAAAAATATTTTGAATACTGGGTTTTGGATGCATCTTCTGTAATAGAAACCGATGAATGGTCTGAACTAATTTATCCCAATCCAGCCATGGATTTTGTCAATATTGATTTGCGCGAATATCCGAATTCGAGATTGATTTATCAATTGATCTCTGAATCTGGTGCTGATCAAAAGAGATCTGGAAGTATAATGGGTGGAACTATTCAAAAAATCAGCTTAAACAATTTGGTTTCGGGTATTTATATCCTTCGTTTAACTGACCAACAGAAAGCCAGAGATTTTAAAATAAAAGTAATTTCAAATAAATAATTTTTCCACTTTACCAAAATTCCATGAAGCGATTAATTTTAGTTTTTCCATTTATTATTTTTTTTATTCTGTTTTCAAACCTTTTATTTGGAGGAGAGGGAATGTGGTTGCCCCATCTTTTAAAATCTCTGAATGAGAAAGACATGCAAGCGATGGGTATGAAAATGAAAGCAGAAGACATTTATTCTGTCAATAAGGGTTCACTTAAAGATGCCATCGTACATTTTGGTGGAGGATGTACAGGTGAAATAATTTCTGACAAAGGATTAATTCTTACGAATCACCACTGTGGCTATGGTTATATACAATCACATTCTACAGTGGAAAAAAATTTAATGAAAGAAGGTTTTTGGTCCAAAGGAAATGATACTGAGTTGCCTTGTATGGGTTTATCTGTCACTTTTATTGTCAGAATTGAAGACGTCACATCGGACATGCTACAAGGCATCACCGATGATATGAAGGACAATCAAAGAAGATTGTTGTACGACCAAAATCAAAATGAACTTTTAAAAAAAATAAGCAAAGAATCATATCAGGATGTAATGATCCGTGGATTTTATCACGGCAATCAGTTTTATGCATTTGTGACTGAGACATACAAGGATGTGAGATTGGTGGGCACGCCACCTGAATCCATTGGAAAATTTGGTGCTGATACTGACAATTGGATTTGGCCAAGACATACTGGTGATTTTTCGTTATTTAGGGTGTACGCCAGTGAAAATAATTTGCCTGCTGAATATTCGAAATCAAACAAACCATTTAAGCCGAGACATTTTTTACCGATATCGATGAGTGGGGTAGCGCAAGGAGATTTTACCATGGTTTTTGGATTCCCTGGTAGGACCAATGAATATTTGACAGAAGAAGGAGTGCGACAAATTACAGAAGTTCAGAATCCAGTGAGAATAGAAATTCGCGACAAGGTTTTAAAAATCATGGACAAATACATGAGGGCCAGTGAGAAAATAAAAATCCAATACAGTTCCAGTTATGCAGGCATTGCCAATTCTTGGAAAAAATGGATTGGTGAGAGTCAAGGTGTTAAATTTACCAACGGTCTCGAAAGAAAAGAAAAATGGGATATGGAATTTCAGAAAAGGGTGGATCAAAATTTAGCTTGGGAAAAGTATAGAAAGTTAATTCCTGAATTGAAAAAAAATTACATCCAACTCGAACCCCTTGCTTTGGCCAAGGATTATTATGCGGAGGCTTATCAAAGAAATACCCAATTGTACAATTGTTATATCAGAATGAAAAGACTTGCAGATGCTTATGAAGGCAGAGGTGAGGCGGTTTATTTGCAACGAAGAACGGAGATGTCAGAACAGGCAGCACAGATGTTCGGAAATATGGACATGAGAATTGAAAAAGAAATTATTGCAGCCACCACTGAAATAGTGCGCAAAGGAATTTCGACGGAGCTGTGGATGCCTTACTTGAAGGATAGATTGAATGAAGTCAACAGTGACTACATTGCGTTTGCAGAAAAACTTTTTTCAAGCAGTCAATTTACTTCTCCTGAAGCAATTGTAAAATTAAATTTGTTGCCTTATGCGGATTGGAAATTGGCGGTCCAATCAGATCCTGTTTGGAAGTTTTATGAAGAGCTGAATTACTTTATCAATTATGGTATACAAGCGCAAGCGACGGTGTTGGAAGAAAATATTTCAGATTTACGTAGAATTCATATGGCCGCGTTATTGGAAGTTTTTCCTGAACGCAGATTCTATCCAGATGCCAATTCAACTTTGCGTGTAAGCTATGGCAAAGTGGAAGGATTTAAACCGAGGGATGGGATTCAGTATCAAGCTCAAACTTATTTGGATGGCGTGATGGAAAAGTATGTACCTGGTGATTACGAATTTGACGTTCATCCAAAATTGATCAAATTGTACTCTGAGAAAGATTATGGCAGGTATGCTGAAAATGGTAAAATGCCTTTGGCGTTTATTGGTTCCAATCACACCACAGGTGGAAATTCAGGCAGTCCTGCCATTGATGCACATGGTAATTTAATTGGATTAAATTTTGATAGAGTCTGGGAAGGAACCATGAGTGATGTCAATTACGATGTTTCCATCTGTAGGAATATTATGGTAGATGCGAGATACATTTTATTTATAGTGGACAAATTTGCGGGTGCAGGACATATTATCAATGAAATGAAATTGGTCTACCCCAAAAAAACATCCAAGAAGAATAAAACCCCAATGCTAATAAAAGCATCCTAAAATGAAAAAGAATAAAATCAATTAATCCATTTTCTTTCGCTGCAATAGACATGAAAATAAAAAACTGTTTTGTCTCCCTTTCTATATTCATTGGTGCATTTTTGTTTCAAAATGTACTTAAAGCTCAGTGTACTGGCCTGGACGCGGATGCGGGTCCGGATTTATTTACCTGTGATCCTGCAGATATGATCATGCTTCAAGGTGCAGTGAATGGCAACTATACAAAAATTATGTGGACTCCTTCTACAGGTTTAAGCAGTCCGGATGTCTTGGATCCTATGGTCACGCATAAAACTCCAGGGACTTATACCTACAGATTGACTGCGGAAGGTCAGGGAAATGTAAACCTCATTTTTAATGGCAATTTTGAATCTGGTAATTCCGGATTTAGTACGGAATATACTTTTGGAGCTCCCGGAAGTCCTTTTGGACCAAATAATTATGGCGTTGGTTCTAATCCTATGGCATACAACTCAGGTTTTAGTCCATGTGGGGATCATACATCCGGAGGAGGAAACATGATGGTTGTGGATGGCTCTACCGTTGCTGGCAGAAGAGTCTGGTGCCAAACAGTGCCTGTTGTGGTCGGTCGCGATTATTTATTTGAAATGTATGTGATGAATGTATTTCCTGTTGCGCCATCGCAAATATCGGTGACAGTCAATGGCAACAACCTTGCATTTGGAAGTGCAGGCGCATTGTGTGATTGGATAAGAATAGAGGGTTGTTTTAAGGCAACAAGTGGGACTGCCCAAATTTGTATATCAGAATCTTCTGGTGTTGGTTATGGCAATGATTTTGCAATTGACGACATTGCTTTGTTTGAAAAATGCACCGATTTTGATGATGTCACTGTTGAAATAGTGGATATCAAAGCAAATATTTTAGCTCCCAATCTCCCAAGATGTGCTTCAGACCCATTTGACTTGTTTGCCACTGGTTCTTCTTTTGGTACAGGAATTACTTATGAATGGTCCACTGATCTTGGAAGAATATTGTCGACCAATGGAATGATGGCTCGTGTAAGAGGAACAGGAACTTATACCCTTAAAGTCAAGTATAAAAATGGTGCGGTTGAATGTGAAGCAGAAGCACAGTTTGACTATCAGGCACCGGATGCATTGACAGGAAGCGTTAGAGCTTCTAGCAAGGTGACCTGCGCCAATGACACCATTAATATCAGGGCGATCATGGGAACCGGTAGTGGAAACTTTACCTATAATTGGAGCCCTTCCGGCAATGTCTTAAACGGCCAGGGAACAGATGTTATTAATGTGGTTTTGCCTGGAAGATATACGGTGACCATCACAGATGAGTTGGTGGATTGTAGTTTAATACTGGATGTTGATGTTTTGGCAGATACACTACGTCCAATGATTTCTTTGATTGGAGATTCATTGATTAGTTGTTTAAAATCTGAAGTTTCTTTGACGGTTTCTCCGGGCGATACTTCCAAATTTGAAATTACATGGAGCGATCCACTTAATGTAGAAACTTATGATCAATCTTTGTTAAAATCAAAACTTGCAGGTGCTTATAAAGTCATTGTAACGGATAAAAATAATCATTGTACAGATAGTATATTTTGGAATGTTGTAATAGATACATTAAGACCTGATTTCGAATTGGGTTTAGACCTTTCCATTGATTGTGTGGATAGTATTGTTAATGTCACACCCTTGGAAACAAATCCATCCAATGCTGCAAATTATTTTTGGAACCTTGCAGGTACAATCTTACCCACCGAAAATGGATTGACTCCAAAAGCATTAAGCAGCCCGGGTAAAGTCATTCTTCGAATTTTAAACACCCTCAATGGTTGTGAGGCGATTGATTCATTAAATATTATTGATCTTCGCAAAATACCGAATCTAGATGGTGGAATTGGAGATACTTTGACTTGTTTAAAAACACAAGTTTCTTTGAGCGCCATCACAAATCCACAAGACACCTTATTTTACAATTGGTCTACGGTGAATGGAAATATTCTTTCTGGAATGAACACACCGGATATCGTCCTGAATAAAAAAGCATGGTATTATATTTCGGTTTTAAATCCAACGAATGGTTGCACCAATTTAGATTCTGTTTTCATTGATGAAAATGTCCAAATTCCAGTTTCAGATGCTGGTCCTGACCAATTGTTTAAATGTCAAGATAGCCTTATTCTGATCAATGCAGGAGGAAGCAGTGTTGGCTCTACATTCAGTTATGAATGGGAGAGTTTAGATGGACAGATTGGAGCAGGTCAGAATACTTTATTGTTGGAAGCCCGCAAACCGGGAGAGTATACATTGATCGTAACCAATCTTGAAAATGGATGTGCTGATACTTCTTCTATTATGATTTTGGCAGATCAAAATTTACCTTTGATTCAAATATCATTGCCAGATACAATCAGTTGTAGTATAACAACTGTGACTCTAAACGCAAACGTGAGTTCACAAACAGGAAACCCCTTGGATGTACTTTGGAGCAGTTCGTCTGGTGGATTGATCACCAATCCGGACGTGTTGCTTGCTCAGGTCAATCAACCCGGTACTTATATTCTTACAAGTACGGATCCAAGCAATGGATGTAAATCTACCAGTTCTGTCGTTGTTTTAATTGATACTTTAAAGCCTCTGGTCAATGCAGGCTTGGATTTAAAATGGAATTGTGCTACCCAAAATTTAATGCTTTTAGGTTCAGCTACTGCAGCTACATCCAGTTTAAGTTTTAGCTGGAGTACACTAGATGGTAGCATTATTGGAAATCCAAATATTCAAAACATCCAGGTTGGGAAAGAAGGAACTTATATTTTAAAAGTGACCAATTTAATCAATGGTTGCGAGGAAACAGATCTTGTGAATATCGCTTTAGACACTCGAAAACCTTTGATTAATATTTTAACTCCAGATACCCTAACCTGCCTTAAAACGATTGTCTCTTTAAATTCTAACGGTTCCGACCAAGGATCTAATTTTAATTATCTTTGGAGCACAAGCAATGGTCAAATATTGACTCCGGCAACCAATGGTGTTATTGATGTGAATAGGCCTGGATTGTATACTTTGACCATCAGGGATACCAGTAATTTTTGCGAATCTATGAGTAGTGTTTCTGTGGTTGAAAATATTCAAGTTCCCTCTTTTTTAATTTCAACTCCTGGGCAACTGACATGTGCTACAAAACAAGTGACACTGAATGCAATGACCAGCGGTCTTCCAAATCAATTTCAAATAGTTTGGTTTACCATTACTGGATTAATACAATCCGGAGCTAATTCAAATCTCTGCGTGGTAAGTCGTCCAGGTTTGTATTATGTTAAAGTGATTGATCCGATCAATGGATGTGAGAAAATAGATTCCGTTCTTGTTTTAGAAAACACCAATGTACCTACAGCTGTCGATTTATTCATTAATCAGGCAAAATGCAGTGGAGATATAGCATCATTGCAAATCTTAAACATTGAAGGTGGTCAAAGTCCATTCAATTTATTTTATGACAACTCTCCCATTGTAAACAATCAATTGTCGGGTATGAGTCCCGGCAGACATTTGATTCAAGTGATCGATGCAAACGGATGTATTTTCCAACAATTTATTGATGTCGATACTCCGACGGTTGTTTCACTTTCCATTATTCCAGAAGTTAAAATTAATTTTGGAGATAACTACCATTTTGTACCCACTTTTGGAACTCCTATGGATTCAATTGCCTGGATAAGTTGGTCTCCTTCAGATTTTCTAAGTTGTAATGATTGCAGAGAACCTGACGCCATTAAACCTACCGATGATATTGATTATGTCGTGACTTACGCAGACATGAATGGTTGTGTGGCATCTGCTCAGATAAAATTAAAAATTATCAAAAGAGGAATTTGGGTTCCCAATTCATTTAGTCCAAACGGTGACAATGTCAATGACTTTTTTTATCCTGTGGTTTCTCCGGATAGCTACAACAGCATTCGTCAAATGAGGATTTTTGATCGATGGGGAAACCAAATATTCTTTAGAGAAAACATACAACCCAATCAACCTTCTGATGGTTGGGATGGAACATACAAAGGACAATTGTTGAATCCAGGAGTGTATGTATGGATGTTGGATTTAGAATGGAAAAATGGTGAGATTGAAAAGTATCAAGGTGATCTAAGTTTGATACGATGATTCAGGAACCAAGTATTTTATATGAAGATAAATATATACTGATCATTCATAAACCTTGTGGAATGGTTTGTGAAGCACAGCGAAAAAATACCTTTCAAAATGTCGAACAATGGGTTTTAGATTATTATAAGTCGTCGGGTCAAAAAGCAAAAAACCTGATCGTTGGAATATGTCACAGATTGGATAGACCGGTTTCTGGTGTAATGATGATTGCAAAGAAACCTGCTGCATTAAAAGTTTTAAATTCGATGTTCCAAAAAAGGCTAGTAAAAAAATATTATCACGCGCTGGTTGAATCTGATGCATCGCAAATTCCTTTTTCACCAAAACTTTATCACAATAAAGACGAGCAAAGTATAATGGCCATCGTCTCTGATCAAGCTTCCGAGGATTCAAAACCCATTAAATCAGAATTTGAATGCTTAGAGGCAAACGCAAAATTTTCTATTGTTAAAGTAAGAATTATAACTGGAAAATATCATCAAATTCGTGCTTCCTTATCATTCCTAGGACATCCGGTGTGGAATGATCATCGATATGGTGGTATTAAAAGGATGGGATTGGAAGCCATCGGTCTGCAAGCCACGCAACTCGATTTTAACCATCCGACCACCAATGCTCCAATGTCCATCAGTATTGAAAATACTTTGGTACAAGATTTTGTAGATCTATCATAGGTTTAATACATGAATTGGACCTCTTCGTTCCTAAGGGTATTTTTGTCAATTTTTAATCTTAGATTTGGATTAGCTTTGCAGTTTGTTAGTATATTAAAATGGGAAAAATTCAAATCTTTGTTGATAATCAGGAAGTTGAACTTGATGAATTAAGTTTAATGTCTATAGATGCAAAAAATATATCTGAAGATAATTGGCATATTATCCACAAAAACCAATCCATTAAGGCTGAATTGCAATCCATTTCATTGAATGAACGAATGGTGCTGCTTAAGGTAAATGGAAAAATTTATCGCTGTAAAATTGGTAGCAATATCGACGAGCTGATTTCTAAAATTAATTTCACAAAAAAAGATTCAAACGCAGAAAAAATAGTCCTATCGCCTATGGCAGGATTGATGATCGATATTCACGTTGAAGTAGGGCAGCTTGTATCAAAAGGCAGTAAATTATTATCCCTGGAAGCCATGAAAATGGAAAATGTCATTAAATCAAATGTGGATGGAGAGATTGAAGAAATTTTTGTTGTCAAAGGAAGTAAGGTTGAAAAATCCCAGCTTTTAATCAAGTTCAAATAAATGGAGCAAATGCAAGAAGTACTCCAGTATTCCGGACAAGATTGGTTAGATGCAGTTGGCTCCACTTCAGAAAATATTAAAAGTCATATAATATTTGATGACATCATAGGAGCATCATTTCCACACCCGGATTTGGTGCAATGGAAGGGAGAAATTCATCCTATGAGAACTGTTGAAAGATTGGCAGGATTGTATTTGCAAAATCAATCTTTGGATCCATTGGATGTACAATCTTCAAAAGATCTGTTGTTTTACGCATTGGAACATGGAGTGGAACATTTGAAGTGGTCGATCAGTGATTTGAATCATCTATCAAATATTCCATTGGTTTTTCAGGGAGTGCATTTGGATATGATTCAATTAAGCATACCACTTCCATCTGGATTGAATTCAGACCAACACAAAAACTACATTCAAGAATTTATAAAACTGAAGGGCCCTGTTGCATTTGAATTTGATCAACACACTGATTTTGATTTATTGCAAATGCAAACTTTATTTCACGAAAACGCTAATATTAAATTTAATTTTATCCATTCTATTCAGCTGAATAATTTTTCAAATTGGTCAAATAAATTGTTGGATTCTATCAAATTATTTTTTCAAAATAATAAGTATTTACTACAAGTTCAATACATTATTCGACTGCAATTGTCTAAAGATTTTTTAAGCAATGTTGCAATGTTACGCGCGCTGCGATTTTTGATTGCACATGAAAAATGGGAAAGGGTTTTTATAGAAACTGAAGTTAATTTACATGACCTTAGTGATGACCCATTTCACAATCAAATTCATCAATCAATGTGTAGTCTTTCTGCAATGTTGGGGGGAGCAGATACCATTTGGTTAAGTCCAAATGATTTGAATGAGAAACATTATTCCAAGCAGTGGTTGCGAACAGTATTGCATACCATTCATATTCTTAAAAAAGAAAGCTATCTTGATTTGGTCAATGATCCCTTGAAGGGCTCTTACTATGTAGAAGATTTAAGTCAACAGTTTTTTTATAAATTGAAATCTACACAAAGCCATCCATGAAATTAATCATCCATAAAATTTTGGTTGCGAATCGAGGGGAAATTGCACTTCGGGTCATGAAGACTGCGAAAAGACTTGGAATCAAGACGGTTGCTGTTTACAGCGAAATAGATCGCTTTGCACCCCACGTTATTTTTGCAGATGAGGCAGTTTGTGTTGGACCTGCTCCGTCCAGAGAATCTTATTTGAAGATGTCCAAAATTATCGAAGCTGCTCAGATTACAAATTCAGATGCCATTCATCCTGGATACGGATTCTTAAGCGAAAATTCTGAATTTGCCAGGCAGGTCAAAGCGGCAGGTTTGATTTTTATTGGCCCATCTGCGGAAGCCATGGACCAAATGGGATCCAAAATAGCAGCCAAACAAACCGCTACCAGATTAAATGTGCCATTGGTTCCAGGCACAGACCATGCGATTAAATCTATAGATGAGGCAAGAGAAATTTCAAATTCGACTGGATTTCCATTGCTCATTAAAGCAAGTGCCGGAGGTGGCGGAAAAGGAATGAGACTGGTGGAATCCATGGGTGATTTAGAAGAACAAATGAGACAAGCTTCCAACGAAGCAATTTCATCATTTGGAGATGGAGCAGTCTTTATTGAAAAATTTGTCAGCAGACCAAGACATATTGAAATCCAAATTTTTTGCGATTCTCATGGCCAAGGTGTTTATCTTTTTGAACGAGAATGCAGCATCCAACGAAGACATCAAAAGATCATCGAAGAAGCACCTTCATCTTGTCTATCTGAAGATATAAGAAGTAAAATGGGCAAGGATGCGGTGAGATTGGCCTTGGGTTGTAATTATGTGGGGGCTGGTACTGTAGAGTTTTTGGTAGATGAACAATTGAATTATTTTTTTCTGGAAATGAATACCAGACTGCAAGTGGAACATCCAGTGACTGAGATGATCACAGGACTGGATTTGGTAGAATGGCAAATTCGAATTGCTGAAGGGAAATCATTGCCAAAGCAACAAAGTGAATTAAAAATAAATGGACATGCTCTAGAGGTTCGGATTTGTGCCGAAGATACCAGAAATAATTTTTTTCCAAGCATTGGTACCTTATCCATCTATCAACCCCCCAAAGCAGACTTTATACGTGTAGACGATAGTTATACAGAAGGAATGACCATCCCTATGGAATATGATCCTATGATTGGAAAATTGGTGGTTCATGGAAAAGATAGAGATGAAGCGATCCGCAGAATGTTGTTTGCTATCAAAAATTTTTCCATTGAAGGACTTGAAACAACACTCCCTTTCTGTGAGTTTGTTTTAAAACATCCTGCATTTTTAAATGGAGATTTTGACACAGGATTTGTTGCACAACATCATCAAGAATATTTGGATTCCAAAGAGGACTCCAATTTGATTGAAGCGATTGCCCTTTTGGCTAATCATATTTGGCTTGAAAAAACCAATGAAACTCTGAGTGATTTGCCTGCTTCAAGTAATTGGTATTCAAAAAGAGTTGAAAGGTGAAATCGATGGATAAAGAAACTCCAATGTATCAAAACCCGGAAGGTATAAGCATTCAAAAGGAATACGATTCTAAAGATGTTCCAATTGAATTTTCTCAGTATATTGCAGGTATGCCTCCTTTTTTAAGAGGCCCGTATCCCTCTATGTTTGTGACCCAACCATGGACCATCCGTCAATACGCAGGATTTTCAAATGCAAAAGATAGCAATGCTTTTTACAGAAAAAATTTAGCAGGAGGACAAAAAGGATTGTCCATCGCTTTCGATCTCGCGACTCATCGAGGATATGATTCAGATCATCCTAGAGTGACTGGAGACGTTGGAAAAGCAGGGGTGGCCATTGATACGGTGGAAGATATGAAATTGCTTTTTGACCAAATTCCATTGGATCAAATGTCCGTATCGATGACCATGAACGGAGCAGTTTTGCCGATCATGGCATTTTATATTGTAGCAGCAGAAGAACAAGGTGTTGAATCCCATAAGTTGACTGGTACTATACAGAATGATATTCTCAAAGAGTTTATGGTGAGAAATACCTATATTTATCCACCGGAAGCTTCGATGCAAATTGTGTCAGATATTTTCTCGTATTGTGCCAAATTTTTACCAAAATTTAATTGCATCAGCGTAAGTGGCTATCACATGCACGAAGCGGGAGCACCTGCAGATCTTGAGTTGGCTTATACTTTGGCCGATGGATTAGAATATATCAGGGCAGGATTAAAAGCAGGTTTAAATATTGATGATTTTGCTCCAAGGATTTCATTTTTCTGGGGAATCGGAATGAATTTTTTTATGGAAATTGCCAAAATGAGGGCCGCACGCGTGCTTTGGTCAGAATTGGTCTCACAGTTTCAAGCCAAAAATCCCAAATCCCTGGCCTTAAGGACCCATTGCCAGACCAGTGGATGGAGTTTAACGGAACAAGATCCAATTAATAATATCACAAGAACAGCTGTGGAAGCCATGGCTGCTGTTTTAGGTGGAACTCAGTCTTTGCATACCAATTCCATGGACGAAGCCATTGCCTTACCCACTGATTTTTCAGCAAAAATCGCGCGAGAAACTCAATTGTACATACAGTCTCAATCAGCAGTCACCAAAGCAGTAGATCCATTGGGAGGTTCCTTTTATTTAGAAAATCTAACCCATCAATTGATTGAAAAAGCAAGAAAACACATTCAAGAAGTTGAAAGTTACGGAGGCATCACCAAAGCCATTGAAAAAGGACTTCCAAAACTCAAAATCGAAGAAGCCGCAGCCATCAAGCAAGCAGCCATTGATTCTGGGACACAGCAGATCATTGGGATGAATGTTTTTAAATCGAATGATCAATATCCATTTGATATTTTAGATGTAGATAATGACGCAGTGCGAGACGAACAATTGCGCAAATTGCAGTCTATTAAATCAAACAGAGATCCACAGAAGCTTAAATTCGCATTGGACGCTTTGACCGATGCGGCTAGTACTAAATCAGAAAATTTATTGGCTTTGGCCGTTCAGGCAGCAAGACATAGAGCAACTTTAGGTGAAATCAGCGAAGCATTGGAAAAAGTATTTGGAAGATACCAAGCGCTTCATCAAACGGTGAGATCAGTTTACAGTCATGCCACAAAGGATAAATCCTCTATGAATAAAATTTTAAAACTATCCGACCAATTTGCAAAGTTGGACGGAAGACGTCCAAGAATGATGGTCGCCAAATTAGGACAAGATGGCCATGATCGAGGAGCCAAGATTATAGCCACCGGTTTTGCAGATTTTGGTTTTGACATCGATATTGCTCCCTTGTTTTTAACTGCAGAAGAAGCTGCAAAGCAAGCCATAGAATCAGATGTACATATTTTGGGTATTTCTTCATTGGCTGCGGGTCACAAGACACTGGTACCTCAAGTCATCAAATCATTGGCAGATCAAGGCAGAAATGACATTATGTTGGTGGTGGGAGGTGTGATTCCTCAAAAAGATTATCAATTTCTATATGACAAGGGAGTGAGTTGTATTTTTGGGCCAGGTACTCCATTACCAACAGCTGCTCAGCAGGTTTTGGAAGAATTGTTCAAAAAATTTCATCCTGAATATAAAATTTCTTTTTCAGAATTTTAGAATTTAATGAGAACCAGATGGGTACTGCCTAAATCAAAATTTATAAATGGATGAGTTGATATTTTTTTATTCATTTTTTGACAATCGCTATTAGAATAGGAAAAAAAACCTGACTTTTGCCTGCTATCTCAGTTACGAAGCAATCATTTTATTAACCAACCATTTAATGCCTACAGACCACGTTTTAAGCTGGAACAAGGTTTTGGATGAGGTTCGCAAGAATCTGACTCCAAAGCACTTCAACACCTGGTTTGTGCCCATTAAACCACTTCAACAAGAAGGTCATGTTTTGACCCTCGAAGTACCCAATGAGTTTTTTTTGTCCCACTTGGAGACCCATTTTTTGCAAGTTCTAAAGGATGGTGTCAAGGGTGCTATTGGTCCTCGAAGCAAAATTGAGTACCGAATTGCCATGGATGATTACAAAAAGCCTGGAATTGATCGGACCAAAGCCTTAAAAAATGAAAAAGAATTTCAGGATGCCAATCATATTGGGATAGCCAATCCCTTTGTGATTCCAGGCATTAGGAAGCAAAATTGGGAAGCAAATTTAAATCCACATTACATCTTTGAAAATTTTGTAGAAGGCCATTGTAATAGGGTAGCACGTCAGGCAGGCTTACAAATTACCAGTAAACCTGGTGAGCTATTTAATCCATTGTTGGTCTATGGCAATGTGGGTTTGGGTAAAACCCATTTATTGAATGCCATTGGCAATGCTTTGATGAAGAAATATCCTAAAATGCATGTTTTGTACCTGACTTCCGATAAGTACACCAACATGTTTATTCAGGCCATTAGGAATAATTCAACCTCTGATTTCGGACATTATTTTCAACAGGTGGATGTTTTGATCATTGATGACATCCAATATTTCTCCGGGAAGGCTGGAACCCAGGAAATATTTTTTCACCTGTTTAATCAAATGCACCAAAATAGAAAACAGATCATCATGGGTTCTGACAGGGCGCCCAAAGACCTGAAAGAAATAGATGATAGGTTGATCAGTCGCTTTAAATGGGGCGCATCACTCGAACTCCTGACTCCGGATTATGAAACCATGATGGCCATTCTCGAAGAGAAGCTGGAGGAAAAAGAGGTAGAACTCACCCAACAGGTAAAAGAGCTTTTGTGCCATAATTTAAAAGACAATATCCGGGAAATTGAAGGAGTTATTGTCAATATTAAGTTGCAAAGTTCGCTAAATGGCAAATCCGTCAGTTTGGAACTGGTAAAGGATATTTTGCAAAGTTTCTCTAACAGAGGTGAAAATGTAGTGAGTATTGATGCCATTACAAGAATTGTTTCAGAGCAAACCAGCATTCCTGTGAACAGTATGTTGGGAAAAGGGCGACAAAGAAACATTGTTCAGGCTAGGCAACTGGCCATGTACTATTCAAAAAAAATGACCAAAAAACCACTTGCTTCCATTGGTTCTGCTTTTGGTGGAAGGGACCACAGTACTGTGATCTATTCATGCGAAGCGGTTGAGAATCTGATGGATACAGACAAACTTTTTGAGGAGCTTGCCCGTAAAATTGAGCGGGTTATCATTAAAACTTTGGGAATCAAATAATTAGATTTATTAATTTTCTAATTATTCATTTGAACCTTCTTTTTAAAATAATTGCTTTAAAAAATAATAATTGTTTGGATAAATTCTGAAATTTCCTACTTTTGCGTCTCTTTTTAAGTAAGGTGAGGTGGGTGAGTGGCTGAAACCAACGGTTTGCTAAACCGTCGTACTCCGAAAGGGGTACCGAGGGTTCGAATCCCTCCCTCACCGCTAAAAAAGTGAGTGAGGAACTTGGGGAGTAGCGCACATGATAAATTCGGGGCGTAGCGCAGCCCGGTAGCGCACCTGGTTTGGGACCAGGGGGTCCCAGGTTCGAATCCTGGTGCCCCGACAAAAAGAGCTTGATGCAAATCAGGCTCTTTTTTTTTGCCCTTTTCTAAGTAAGTACCGCATCTGGTTTGGTCCCTAAGCCTACTTGGGGACCAGGCCTGTGACGCCTTGGCGTTGAATATAACGCCTTATCGTAATTCAAAACGCAATTGTACAGTCCATCCAAAAAAGAGCTTTTAAAGTCCACCCTACAAATGAATTGTCCGTCTATTACTTCAAAATTGGTAGTCAATTAAGGATTGGGCTGTTGGTCGAACTGATACGTAACACTAAAATGAAACTAATACCAATACGTTTGGAAAATCGAAAAATCTATAATTTGTCGAGAGTGTATCTAAATATGGGGGAATTGATTCCTCAATACTAGGGTTTTATGATTTTTCGGTCAGGATTGTGTTGAAAACAAAAACCATTGCCAATACTGGTCATATGGCGGCATCTTGTACCCGCTTTAGTGATACCACGGCACTGTTCTGTGGAGTTGCTTACACCTCTTTCTATATTTGAGTACACATCTTGTAAACTTGATAAGGTAGGTGGTTTGCAGATTTTGCAGGGATCTAAGCCATTATTTATAGCTTTATCCAATGTGATGGAAGAAGATACATTTTCGACCATTCGACAATTTCCTCGATGATATTTTTGACCATAAGGTGTATGGTAAACAGTTTGAGCGTTAATACTGAAAATAAAAAGTTGTGAAAATGCTAAATAGAATAATGATTGTAAAAGCTTCAATTTGGGCATTGATTTAAAGTTACGAATAAAATTGGTATAAAACCAAAAGGAGCAACATAAATATATCCAAAAAAGTTCCTTTATTCAAAATCACCATTTGAATTTTCATTAATCCGGTTAAATTTTTAATATTAAAAAATCTCCTACTGAAGGAATCATAAGAACATAATATCCTGCTTCCAGATTTATTACATCTAATACCAATTCTCCAAAAACATCCGTTGAAAAACTAGAATTGCCATTGATACTTACTTGGTTTCCATTAAATCTAAATATTTTGATTCCATTTTTTGGATTACTCAATGAAATATTGATTTTATCGGATGTCGGGTTAGGATAAATTCGGATATTTAAAAGATCCTCTTTTATGTTTTCATCATATTTAATTTGAATTGTATCAGATATTTCACAAAGAGTAATATTATTTATAGCTCTTAGTATATATAATCCTGGTTGGTCAATCCTAGTGAATGATCCAATATCACTATTGCTCCATTCATAAGAAACACCAGGTTCATCAGGTAACGTGTTGTTAACTAGGATTGTATTTCCGGGCGATAAAATGACTAAGGAGTCAAGGTTTATTTTTGGGAGAGGGTAGACTATTGTTGATTCTTGAATTTCAGAGAAACAACCATTTTGATCTATATACATATTAACTATTGTATAATTACCAGGAATAATGGGGTTGAATTTATACAGTAAACCAGATGTATCATTGATATTCATACTATTTCTAAATTCAGAAAAAAATGAATTTGAAGCCAATGGTTGATTGATGGTCAAAATAGACGGACTATCTTTTTCGCAATATGTATTTTCAAGTCCTGAAAGAATCAAATTAGGTTTTGGATAAATATTTGAAACAGCTATGGACGTACTATCTTTACAACCTAAAGCGTTTGTGTAACTGTATTTAATAATTAGGTTTGTAGTATCAAATAATGGTTTAAATTCAGCCATTCCTGGGGAAGTATTTTTAATAAATAACCCTGAGAATAAACCTCCAGTTTGACTGCCCATTAATATTGAAGAGTCTTGATTTTCACAATAATCCAACTCCAAGCCTGAAAAACTAATATATGTCACCGAATCAATTATAACAGTATAAGAGGAAGTATCAGAACAACCATTACTATTAGTGACTCTAAAAAAAACAGGATACATACCATCAGGAATGGTATCAGAAATAGTGTGGCTATTGTTAACCGCAAAAAAACTATCCTTCTTATTGTAGAAATCCAAAACAATAACAGAAAAATTTGATGTTGAAGTACTCAGATTGTTTATAACTTGACGTTCGTTTTCGCAGGTTTTGTCAAAACTAAAGATCCCTTTAGGTTTTCTGAGATTTAGAATATCAAAAGTATCTGATTGTATGCAACCATCCTGATTTATAGTCACAAACATTCTCCTATTAATTCCATTTGAATCCAGAAAACATTTAAAATCTCCCTTTTCAGTAAAATTAGGATTAATACCTTCTATAATCACATCAACCGATGATAACAACTGACTAAAATTAGATTGATTAAATATGGTTGTTGAATCACTAAAACAAACAGTATCAGAATGAAAATTTAGTTCAGGTAAGAATTTAGTACCAATGACAAATATGGTATCTATATCTGGACATTGTAATGTAGTATAGGTTAATCTCACTTTAATAGAATCTCCATTACTCACTTCAATAAAATAGCTATTCATTGATTTATTGTATGGTACATTCGTTAATGCTTGATTCATCAAGTCAAAAAATGAAATACTTTCTGATGTATAGGAACTGTCATACAGACTGTTTGAAACCAGATGTAAAGGAGTACCATTAAAACAATCAATTACTGGTGGATCCAAGATCAATTTAGGTAAAATATGTAATGTTAAAAATATTGTGTCAACAAAATAATTACTAATTGTATCTCTGGGAATAGCTTTCCTTATAATTGTATCATTTTTATATAATATTATAATATTACGAAAGGATAATGTGTCAGTAATAACTCTATTTCTGATCCATAAAAAATCATAGATAGTTGTATCTAGTTCATTCTTCAATATTACAGAATCACCATTTTGCACACAAAAAAAGGTATCTATTCTCGTACTAATCGTATCAGAGGCTGCAAATGTCACTATATTAAAAAGTAGCACAAAAACTACTGTGTACAAATAGTGTATATTATATTTTTTCACTGTATGCAATTTAAATCATATGGATTCTCAATAGTTGCACCTTCTTCATCGGTACTGATCATATGGAGCAACAAACGACCACCATCTTCTACCAAAAATAAGTAAAATAAACCTACATCATAAGATTCGGTGATAGCTAAACTTCGGACAAAATTAAAGCTTGAAAATTCGTTGCACCAAATGTAATCTTTCTCTTTGTATTCTGATAAAAAACCAAAATAATTATTCATATTTCTTGTTACTCCAGAAAGAAGTAAAGAATTTCTGCTTGATTTGCAGGACTGTTAATCCTAGCACATTGTAGTTTTCTACATCTGTTATAAAGGCACTTTTGTTTTCCAACGTGATTTCAATGGTTTTTCCAGTTCCAGATGTAATAGTACCTGTCAAATATAATTGTCCGTTTAACTGAAACAGGTTAGCTGAACTAAATGTCTCATTAAAAGTCAAGTCATACTTTTTATATAAATTACCAGTTATATTATCTGAAATCAAAGACATTTCTGAGCCATTATTGTTAAGCACAATAAATCGGTCATTATCTAATGGAAGAATTGCATGAATGGTATCGTTTTCAAAATATGTTTTCACAAACAAAGGTGTTAAAGTCGAATTAAACTTAATAACGCAAGAATAATTCTTTGAGAAGGAGGACAGTTGACCAATAAGAAAAATACCATCCGAAGGATCAACCACTAATCTTTTAAAATCAAATGACGAAATATTATTGTACGATGTATCCACAAATTCTTCTATAGAATTATAAGTAAATACCAAATTTAAACTACTATCCAAAATTGAAATCAATGGAACACCATTATATGTAAAAGCTAAATAATATCTATTATTCAATTTTTCAAAACCAATCAGTTTCTCCCCATTTAAATCCCATAAAACATTGTCTTGAACAGTCCAATTATCGCCTTGTAATGTTTGAGTTAATCTAATAACTTTTATACTTCCTCCTTTGGTTTCAATAGCAGTAATAAAAACATTCTTATCGATTGAAAACACATTCGTTGTAAAGGACTCTGAGCAATCATAATTTAATAGTGACAAAGAATAATTGGGTATTTGAATATTTGACTTGTTGTCAAGATCCCATTTATCTATATTGCAAGATTGCAGCATAGATACTAAATAAAGAAAAATTGAATATTTTATTAGTCTTTTCAAATTATAAAATTTATAATTTCCAAATTAAAGAAAAATCTGAACTTAGGTTCAATTTTGGTATCAAGAATCCAAAACTACTATTTGAAGAATTATTATTAATTTTATTTTTCCTTGACTGATCAATTTTTTTCATTTGACTTTTATGTGAATAATTTAAATGAACTGCATTGACAATCATTGAAGCTACAGCTACTCCAGTTCCTACAATAAATCTTTTGTGATACGTGTTAGCATATTTATAATGATCATTTGAAACTCTAAATGTAATTGCATTTTGATGCAGATTATAAGAACGCTCAGATTGTATTTTATTATAAACAGAAAGAGAAGCAGATGTTACAAAAACACCACCATATAATATTGTTTTAAAAAATCTAGAATTATCATTTAAACCGTATCTAATATGTGCATATCCTGGAATTAAATAGTCAACAAATTTTGGTTTTTTGTATCGTAAAGTATCTTGTTTAAAAACAAGATTGATTTCTTTCTCTATTATCGCCTCTTTAATTTTATTTAAGGTATCTGCGGGTGGAAGAACACCCTTTTCTATTGCTTCATTAGTTAAAAGAGTAACATACTCTTCTTCTGATTGGTCAGACCACTTATAGTTTGACAGCTCAATACTTTTAATAATTTTCTTATGATCATAAGCTTTGTTGTTTGGAGATAAAATATCAATTGAAGTAATTTTTAATTCGTATTCTCTTTGTCCATTGTGAGCAATTTTAAATCGTACTTTTTTTAACAATCCTGCCACATATACATTAAATGTCGGATTATTAATTAATGAAGGTGGGATTTCAGTGCTTTTAATCAATTTTTCTAATATAAACATTTCACCCTCATATATATCATAAGCTTTGTTATCTGTTTCTAAATTGACTCCTTTATAGGATTTTCGCTTAAATTCAAAATCATCAGAATACTTAAAACGTTTATAAAGTACTGGTAACTCTTGTGATCCTTTAAGCAATTCGTAACCATAAGTATATGGGTCATATGAAGTAGGATTAGGTGAGTACAATATATCACTTATTGTGCTGGTGGAATTATCAAATAACCCCAACATTACAGACCTAGATCTATATCTATCTTCCACATCCAATCTAGTATCAATTAAATTCAAAATTGACTCAAAAAAAAGTAAATATTTATATTTCGCTTCTTCTTTAAAGGAAAGTAAATCTATTGAATCCAATTCATATTTTGGCACCTCTTGAGCCAATATGTTTTCCAAATTTAAAATACACAGTAAAATAATTAAAAATTTCCGCATCAAATTATTTAATTGAATATCTGAAAGAGATTATTTTTCCCGTTTCTGTGTCATATTGTATTTCATCTACTTCTATATTCTTGATATGAGATTCAGCTGATCTTTTTACAGAAAGCAATTCATCCTTGAAATTTTGATATGAGTTATTAAATCTGCCTCCAGTCCCAGATGATTTTGAAATGGAAATATCTCCTTTTAAACATTGTTCCAAAAAGTCTTCACTTTTTTTCTTATTAGATTCCACATCTCTTACTTTTAAGAGCTTATTATTTCCATATTTAGCAAGATTCATAAGTTCAGTTTGCAGTCTTTTAGCTGAAATTTTGGCATGATACACTACAGAGTTTGTTACATTAAAATGATCGTTATTGTTACTTATTTCATATGAAACCCGAAATTTTCCAACAATATCTGACGAAATTTCTATTTCTCTTCCATTCTTGGATGTGAATTTCAATGGATCATTCCCACTCCAAGAAATTTTATCAGTTGATTGGAAATCATCATATTCAACCGATATAGAATTTAGATCTCCAATATAAAATTCTCTACTTCCTTTTAGTGTAACAACCGGGCAGCCATTGTTTGATATAGTCCCTTTTCTCTCTGGACAATTGTCTTTGTTATCTTCAATACCATCTAAATCTGTATCTATAAATCGTGAAATATTGGCTTTACCTGAACTTTTTTGAGAATTTGCTGAATTGCGTTTGTTTACATTTAAATTTTCTTCAGTAAATCTATTTTCACCCTCCCCTTTTTTTTTATCAGTTTCTATTGCTAACGCGATAAATGGTTTGTCTGAATGAGTCAAATTTGTTATATATAATGAATTTGAATGACCCTTTAAATTAAATTCCTGTTGTTTACCTTTTCCCAGGGTAACATTATCAATAGTGGATCTAGTAGTTTTATCAATTAAGTCGAATGTAACTGTGCCGTTATTATCTTGGTTTGAAATTGTAATTGCAATTTCCTTTTCTAAACCCTTAGAGACATATGGTTTAGAATTTGTCTTTTCAAAATATACTATGGGTCTTCCTTTGGTATATTCTGGCACTTCTGAAGCTGTTAAAAAATACAAGGGAACATTTACGATATCAATTAAACCTGACTCCAATCCAGCTACGGTGCCTGATAGTTTTGCTTTGTACAATGTTTCGTTTACAAACAATGGTGCAAATTCTTCCGATTTTCTATAGTTAATTCTAGTTATCAAGCTGTCCTTATAACTGCCGTTACTTAATGCATATCTAGCTGATGTGGCAAGAAGTTCAACTGCTTCATTTTCATAATTTTCTAATTTTTGAATACATAAAATTCTAGCTTTTAGATAATATAAAAACCAATTATAGGGGTTCACATCAATCTCATCTTGAACATCAATTAAAGTCTTTCCTATTGCGACTAATTTTTGACTAGTATTACTTACTTTTACTAATTCGTCTATTACACTGTCAATACTTTGATTTTTAAATATATTATAGGATCCCTGGCCTGAAATCATACCAGGATTAATAATTACATATTTCACTTCCTTTAATTTAGAACAATCGAAAGTATTAACAATTGAATCTAGTTCATTCTCAATATTTTGAGACACAATAAAAAACACCTCAATTCCTGCTGTATCACAATATAATAGTTTATCTGGATAAATTTTAAACTTGGATTTTAAAAAAATCTTAACACCATTTCTAATTGCTTTTTCAATAAGCTTTTGTCTTTCGGGATTTGCATTTTCACTAATTCTCAAACAATTCCAAGTCTCTAATTTTAGAGTATCAGATACAACAAACATAGGTCTTATAATATTCCATTTGTGCTTATAACTGTCATTTAACTCGCATTTTAAATACAAATTGGATGAGTTTTTTATCCATTTTTCAACTTGATCAACTTTGGTTGTATCATTTATTAAAAATACTAAATCACTTTGATTATAAAAATTTGAAAAATCTTTATCACAATTTTCCTGCTCGCATGAAAACAAGAATATAGCAAATGAAAAATATAATACTTTTACTTTAAACATATTTTAATAATTTATAGTCTAGGTGGAACTTTTCCTATTTGACTTAGTTGGAATTTTAAACCTTCTAATGCAATTAATCTTTTCCCTTCATCACTTTGCTGTCGGTCAATAAGTAATTTTAAATCACTATCTGATAAATATGACTTAGAACTGAAATGATATGTGTTTTCTTCACCAATTATTGAGCAATTTGGAAAATCCGCTTTAATAATTTCTATATTACTTGTATTTGCAATACGTTCACTAAAGGGATGTTCAGCTGAATATTTAACCTCGCCAGATTCGTAAAACATTGTTCTTCTTTTTGAGTCTTTTAAATTGAAAAGTATTCCAAAAAACAAATACCCAGTAGATAAACAATGGCAAAGGGCTCCTAGCAAATAAAGTATAACAATAAAAAAGAATGTGGTTGTAAATTCTCCAAAAAATACATCTCTATAACAAAAATATATTTTTAAAATTCCAGACATGAATAATACTAAATGACCAATAAATTTGAAGATTTTATATTTTCTAAGTTTTTTATCATTTTCAACAATAGATGGAACTGTTCTTAGTAAAAGCCTCTGATTTTCCAATAATTTTATATTATTCTGTAATCCTAGATGAAAAAAAATAGCAAGTACAAAATCTAATAGTATAAATACAAGAATAATTGTAATAACAACTCCTTCATCCCAGGCTAGATAAGTCGCAAGACCTTCAAAAGTTAATATTCCCAAAAATGATAGAAAATGCCATGATAAATTTGTTGTACTGAATAATCCAGGACGAGATACGCCACCTGTTGTTACAATTGAAGTTTTACTTGTATAAAGCCACAATTTTAATAAATCATCACCTGGAAAATAATGTGCCATTTTTTTTAGTATTTTTTAGTGAAAAAAGTTATAATTATTAAGATTAGAAATTTGGTTCTGTACAGTTAGTTCAATATTTAGTAAATTTATGAAGATATTATTTATTAATAAGTTTAACTTCCACTGGCAAATGATCTGAATAACTCACCCATTTCCATTCAACATCATTACAATACTCTTTTTGAATAAAGTCTATTACTTTGAAGGAATTTAGGTTAAAGTCTCTTAAATTAAATAAAACATTATCTTCGGACCTACATAAATATTCTCCATTTTTACATTTTTTCTTCAATGAAGTAGATTCACCATTCAGTACATTTCTATATCCATACCTTCTTAGAGTATTAAAGGCAATGTCATCAATTTCAAGGTTCATGTCACCTGCAAATAGAATGTTATTCGATTTATTTTTTAATAGCCAAGATGAAATAGTTGTGATTTCATCACGTTCCGGGAAATTTGACGTATGGGTACAGGCATGGTAATTTATAATGTCAATGACAATATCCTTGTATTTTAGTTGAATAAAATAAGGTTCCCTTTCAACACTTGTAGACAATTCACACAATAATCTTGGTCCTCCGCCAGTCACTGATAATTTTGATGTTTTCCAAAGGAAAGCATATCTTTCAGATATATTTGAAGATCTGCTATTAGTTGGATCACTTATGCTATAATCCCATTTTGCGCCCATTCTGTTTAACTGATCTACTAGCCTTGCAACAGCTTGTGCGCCACCTGGGTCTTTAGCCACTACTTCTTGAATTGCAACAATATCACCGTGTGCAATTACTTTAGCTATAGCAAGTATCTCATTATCATCCCTGCTTTTTCCAAAATCCCTGATATTCCATGAAATTAATGTAATTCCAAAAGAAGTAGTTTGAAAAGCCAAACAAAAAACAAAGATAAAATACCTCAAATACTTGAACATTATTAGGGCAATTATTCGATTTCTTTAATTTTACAGAAACCTTGAATTTCCTCAAAATTATGCATCCTTACATAATTGACACAATATTATGCAAAATTCTTTTAAATATTTTTATTATATATGTACAAAATATTGTAAATCAATTCTTTATATGAGTTGAATAAAATTCTGATGAATTAGGAAATTTGCTTAAATTTTAAAAGTGCAGCAATACAAAGCTAAGGAAAACTTTATCTACCCTAAAATATTTATTTCTGCCTTATAAGTGTGTAGCCTAATAATTTTTATAGACAAGGCTAAAGTATCCCTTTTTATAAATCTCTGTACAATGATTTTTTATGATTCTACGCTTTCTAAAGGGCTAGATATTTTTGGAATATTCCAAAAATAATTTCATGGCCGTTTTTTTTGTATCGTCCAGTTGATAAGAAATGTTTTTTTCAAAATACTGCTTTAAGTTAGATATAGAATCATCACTTAATTGCAATTTGCTGAATAGATCCTCTGTTTCCAAAAAATCTTTAAAAATCTTATTGAGCTCTTGAATGAATATGGGATCTACTGTGGGTCGACATACCCATACGGCAAATACAAATGGAAGACCGGTTAATTTTTTCCATTCAAGGCCTAAGTCCAATACGTATTTATATTTTTTTTCAGCAATCAATGCTTTGTCACCAATCAACAAACTTGCCTCTGCTACAGCATCAAATGGCACAATTGAAATTTCCTGTTTTTTGGACCAATGATGTTCGTTCAATACTTTAATTAATAAATTGGAAGTTCTCGATTCTGAATCTTCCCGAATACTTGTTATTTGATCAAATGGTAGATCTGAATAAATACATACCGTTCGCACCGCTCCTTCACATCCGATACAATAATCAGTAATGATTTGAATCTCCGGATCATCTTGGATAGCACCAATAGGCAACAGCGCAATGTCAACTTCTCCATTTCTAAATAAATTTGCGCAATCCTTAGGATTGGCTTTCATAATAGACAATTGGTCTTTTAGTCCACTTTGTTCCAAGGATTTTACAAAAGGTAATGAATTAAGATATTCTACAAGGGCAATTTTATACATAAACTTTTGCCATTGAATGAATATGCGTCAAATTATTCGTTTCTAATAATTCCCAATTTCCATGCGAATATCGACATTTATACAATCCGGTGTTTCGTTGTTGAATGTCCTCCATTCTACTAATGGGTATATTTAGGATTATGCACATCATGGCTCTTAAGGTTCTGCCATGGGTGCAGACTAATATTTTTGATTCAGGTCTTTGAGTTATTTCTTCCAAAAACAATTCAATTCTATTTTTTAATTCTTCCGCACTTTCACCATTGATGGGTCGGGCATTATAATTGCCGGCACCCCAATGCTTTAATATTTGAAAGTACTTTTCCATTAATTCAGGCTCTCCACTTTTTGCCTTTCGTGCTCTCCCCAACTAATTTCGCGAATTCGTTTGTCTTGAATATGGGAATGCCATTCGAAATAAAATCTTGTACGGTTTGAATAGATCTCTTTAAATGGGAACTAAAATTAACTCAAATTTTCATGCTGGTAGTGTTCATAAAATAACTTGCTTTGATGCAATCCATTTTGATTTAAATCAGAATCAATTCCACAACCTTGGACAATTCCATTTAAATTACATTCCGTTTCGCCATGACGAATGATGTAAATTAATTTTTCCATTCCATCTGATCAATTGGAAACAGGCAATTCAACATACGATCTGATTGAGCTGTCTTCAAAAACAATGTCTGTATAATCTTTAAGTACATTGTACAAAGTATCGCGCTCAATGGGTTTTTTTGCATGAGTTTAAGAGATTCACCAATTGTTCGGTGCTCATAATTGGACTCTTTTCTTCAGAGCCCGCCATCGAATAAATTTTGGTGGTATCATCCACTGTTCCATCTATATCGTTTACTCCAAATGCGAGAGATAATTGGGTGGATTGTCGACCTAGCATGGGCCAATAGGATTTGAGATGAGGGAAGTTATGCAGATAAATTCTGCTGACAGCATAGTTTTTAAATCTTCGGCCAGGCTCACTTCAGAAAGATGGGACATTTGATTGTCCTTGTTCCTAAATTTAAGAGGTATAAAAGTTTGAAAGCCTTTTGTTTTATCTTGTAAATGACGGAGCCTTTCCAAATGATCGACTCTATGAGCATAAGTTTCAATGTGCCCATACAACATGGTCGCATTGGATTTCATTCCCAGGTCATGCCATATTTCGTGGATTTTCAACCATTCCTCGCTGCGCATTTACCACCGGCAATCTGATCCCTAATGCCTTCATCAAAAATTTCAGCACCACCTCCAGGCAAGGATCCAACACCACTTTCTTTGATCATTTTCATTGCCTTCCTCATAACTGACTCCTGCTTTTTTAAAGATGTAATGGTATTCCACAGGAGTCAATGCTTTTATATGTAATTCTGGGCGATGTTTTTTTATTTGTTGAAAAAATTCTGTGTAAAACTTTAAATCATACTGTGGCAATACTCCTCCTACAATATGAACTTCAGTGACATCTTTTCCATCATAAGATTTTACAATATCCATCATTTGATCCATGGTATATTCCCAACCGTCGGATCTTTTCTTAATCAATCTGGAATAAGAACAAAAGGTGCAGCTATAAAGGCACACATTGGTTGGTTCAATGTGAAAGTTTCTATTAAAATAGACTTTATGATCATGCATTTTGGTGGCTATCCAATTGGCCAATGCTCCTACATAAGATAAGGATCCTTGTTCAAACAAAATTAAACCTTCTGAGGGCAGAATTCTTTGAGAATGTAATACCTTTTGGCCGATTTCCTGGAGTGCTGGATTAGGCTCCTTGGCTACTATATTTTGAATAAATGAATCATTATTCTCCATGAATTCCTTATTTTTACAAAGGTAAACAAGCTTTTTAATAAATGGTTACTTTAGATCTCATTTTCAGTTTAGCTTGTTTTAATATAAAGCAGTACTTTTGATGCGTGATTTCCATTTGCATTCCAGTTTATAACTACAATGTTTCCACACTCGTTGAAGGTTTAAAGAGGGCTGTTGCTTTCTCACAAGTCCCAGCAGAAATAATTATTTACGAAGATGGTTCTGAAACTTTAAATCCTGAGTTTGAAATGGATGATGCATCTGGTTTAAAAATTCGACATTATTCAAGTGAGATTAATAAGGGTAGATCATTCGCGCGCAATTTTTTAGCACAAAAGGCATACTATCCAAATTTACTTTTTCTGGATTGTGATGGATTTATTCCTGACCAACATTATATCATAAATTACCTGCCTTTCTTAGCTTTGAAGAATACCGTTATTTCAGGTGGAAGAAGCTATCAGTCTTTAAAACCAGAAAATCCAGCATACCTATTGCATTGGCTTTATGGTACAAAAGTTGAATCAAAACCTGTTAGTGTGAGAAATATGCAAGCCTATCTGCTTTTTCATTCTAATAATTTTTTAGTTTCTAAAGAATTGCTATTGGAACATCCATTTGATCAAGAATTGGCTAGGTATGGATATGAAGATACGGTTTGGGCAAAAACAATTCATGAAAAAGGTAATTCAATCTTGCATATTGACAATGTGGTCATACATCTTGGTCTTGAAAGAAATGATGTTTTTATAGAAAAAACCAATCAAGCTTTAATGAATTTGGTATTTCTTAGAAGAAATAGGAAGTCACCAGGAATTAGGCTCGAATCCTATTATCACGAACATTTTCTGGCTAAAATTGGGCTTGTCAAACTGGGTGTCAAACTATTTAGATTCACATTGCCTCGGTTGGTGACCAATTTAAAAAGCGCACATCCAAAGCTTTGGATTTTTTCTTTGTATAAAATTTTAACCTATTCGATCTACTGGGACGAAGTCCACGTACTAAAAAATTACCATAGAATTGTTATTGTTTTGTAAATTTGTCATTCCAAAATAAATCAGGGAACAATAATTTCGAACAAAACAAACATTGTAAGTGAATGAGACCAATCTGTAAGCTTTTCAGATTTGATCAAACAATTTTTTATATTGTGTTGATTTGTAATTCCTTGTATAATATTTCAGCTCAAAATACCATTAAAGGTATCCTCAAAGATCAAAATACAGGAGAACCCTTAATTGGCGCCACTGTGTTAATAAAAGGGACCACTCAAGGAACCATAACAGATTTTGATGGAGCTTTTATTTTGAGGACTTCCGAGCAACTACCCTATGTCTTTGGAATGCCGATACGGAGGATATTCTGTAAAAGAGGTTTTATATTCTGAAAATGGAAAAGTCCTTCAGATCACCATGGAGGAAGAAGCCATCCAAATTGAGACGATTGAAATTACGGGTTTGCGAATCAGCGACAAACAAAAATCTTCTCCTTTAACTGTAGAAAGCATGGATCTGATGGCGATTAAAGAAACACCAGCAGCCAATTTTTATGCAGGTTTGGGTGCTTTAAAGGATGTGGATTTAACCACTGCGAGCTTGGGTTTTACCATCATTAATACAAGGGGTTTTAACAGTACAAATCCTGTAAGAACATTGCAATTAATCGATGGAGTGGACAATCAATCTCCCGGCCTCAATTTTTCTTTGGGTAATTTTTAGGCGCTTCAGAATTGGATGTACTTAAAGTGGATCTTATAGTAGGGGCAAGCTCGGCATTTTATGGTCCTAATGCATTCAATGGAGTTATTAATATGGAGACCAAAAGTCCCTTTTTTCACAAAGGCGTAAGCTCTTATTTTAAAATGGGGGAGCGCAATCTATTTGAAGGAGGAGTAAGATGGGCGGAAGCATATAAGAATAAAAAAGGCCAGGAAGCAATAGGAATCAAATTCAACTTCTCCTTTTTTAGAGCGGATGACTGGCAAGCAGACAATACGGACCCTGTTTATGGAACCATGACTGGTAGAGATAATCCAGGTGGATATGATGCAGTTAATGTTTATGGTGATGAGTTTTTACCAGAATTCGATTATCGTAAGTCAGTGGTCACCCATCCCGGATTGAATATTTTTCATAGAAGAGGCTATGCTGAAAAAGATTTGGTAGATTACAATTCCTATAACATCAAATCAAATATTGCTTTTCATTGGAAACTACAACCAGGCAAAAAATTTGAATCCCCTGAATTGATTCTTGCATCCAATTTTGGTGGAGGAACGACGGTGTTTCAAGGAGACAATAGGTTTAGTTTGAGAATATTAAGTTTTTTCAACACCGCGTGAATTGAAAAACAAGACCAATTTTTAAGATTTTATGCAACTCATGAGGATGCAGGAGATTCTTATGATCCATATTTTACGGCATTACAACTTCAACAAAGAGCGACCAATACTGGCAATTGGGTGACTGGATATAGTAATTATTGGGGATTGAATATCGCACCTAAAATCAGGGCCATTGAAGGATATCCTAAAATTTCTGATTTTCCTGGACTTCCAGATATTACCGATTGGCAATCAATGAATTCATGGGTGGAATAAATGATTCCTTATTTTACTGGCACACTCTAGCACAAACCGCGGCAAATACTGCAAATTTTCAATTTAGAACCAGCGATTTTTTTGAGCCAGGGACACAAGCTTTTGATTCTGTATTTTCACTAATCACATCTAAAAATGCCAATAGTGAAGGAGGTACCAGTTTTATGACCGATCGGCATTGTTTCATGGACAAGGAGAATACATTTTTAAAAATCTGTATTCAAACTCCTGGATCAATGATCTCAGTTTGACTTCTGGATTTAGTGGTAGGATTTTTACACCGGATTCCAAAGGATCTATTTTATTAGATACTGGTGGTGTTAATATCAATACCCATGAATGGGGCATTTATTTAGGTCCTACCTTAACATTTATGGATAATTCATTACGACTAAATATCACCTCCAGATTGGATAAAAACAAAAATTTTAAATACCTATTTTCTCCAGCTGCATCTTTGGTTTATCAACCTTCAAAAAATGATTATCTAAGGGTTTCTTTTTCATCCGCCATTCGCAATCCGACTTTGACAGACCAATATTTGAATTACAATGTCGGCAGAGCCATCCTTCGTGGGAACATTGGGGGGGTAGAAGACTTAATCACGGTCTCTTCCTTCGTAGATTTTCTAAATTCAGGAATCACAGATACACTTCGTTACTTTGATGTAGCGGCAATAAGACCCGAACAAGTGAGAACCATAGAAGCAGGATATAGGACAACTTTATTTAAAGCGGTGTTTATAGATTTAGGATATTATTTCAGTAGGTATAAGGATTTTATTGGATACCAGTTAGGTATTGATGCTTTTGTTCCACCTGGATCTGCACTTCCTTCTAGAGTTCAAGCATATCGAGTTTCTTCTAATGCTCAGGATATCGTAACTTCTCAAGGATTTTCAATAGGAGTAAATTACTTTTTTAGAAACCATTATGTTTTAAAAGGAAATTATTCATGGAATGTCTTGAATACAAAAACCGATGATCCAATTATTCCTGCGTTTAACACTCCTGCCCATAAATACAATATTGGAATTACAGCCAGAGATCTAAGTGTTTTTGGTATTAATAATCTTGGCTATAGCATCAACTATAAATGGATTGAAGGTTTTACTTTTGAAGGCTCTCCCCAATTTACAGGATTTATCCCATCCTACAATTTAACCGATGTTCAAGTCAACTGGTTTTGGGACAAAAGAAATATTACTTTTAAAGCAGGTGCATCCAATGTATTTAATCAAAAATCCTATCAAACCTATGGTGGGCCTCTAATTGGGCGATTGGCATACTTTAGTATTTTATACGAATTAAAAAAATAATTATAATCATTAAATTAAATCAAGCTTATGAAAAAATTTTACTTTTTATTACTTTTTATGGGGATGTTTCTTTCCCTACTCACAGCCCAGAGACGTTATTTAGATCCGGGATTTGCAGTACAAAGGACGGCGAATGTGGATTATGGTACAAATATCAGTATCATTACTGGAATGCCTGCTCCTGAAGCTTTGAAAGTAGACATCTATACTCCATTGGGAGATACAGAAACTGCAAGGCCATTGGTTTTAATTGCCCACACTGGAAGTTTTTTACCTCCTATTTTTAACCAACAAGTAACTGGATCAAGAAATGATTCAACGGTTAGAGCAACAGCCATTGACCTTGCCTCGAGAGGTTATGTGGTAGCTGCGTATACCTATCGCTTGGGTTGGTTACCTAGTGCGCCCAATCAAAATGCTCACAGGATCACTATTACAAGCAGCTTATAGAGCAATTCAGGACACAAGATCCTGTATCCGATTTTTTAGAAAAACTGCCGCAGAGGATGGTAATCCTTATGGCATAGATCCTGATAAAATTGCTGTTTGGGGGATTGGTACTGGTGGTTATTTGGCGATGGGAGCTGGTAGTTTAAATGATTTTAGTGAAGTTGTTTTGGAAAAATTCATCAACACTGAAACTTTGTTACCTTATGTGGACAGTACAGTATTAGGTAATATTTATGGTACTACTCAAGCTCTTGCCTGTCTTCCCAATCATCCAAACTATTCTTCTGATTTTAAATTGAGTGTAAACCTCGGAGGAGCTTTAGGAGATTCATCATGGATGGATGGAGAAACCGTTGAGCCTGCTTATGTGGGTGTTCATGCTACGACCGATATCTTTGCTCCTTACTTTGAAGGTGGAGTTATTGTCCTTCCAGACTAATTTTTTGTAATATATGCCACAGGAACCAGAAAATGAATTGAGTTGCCAATAAAAGGGCCACAATGATGTCTTAATAGGATTGGAGGCAAGTCAACGACCCTTTTCACGTTTAATTGAATTTCAAAAATCAACCAATATTATTATTCAGTCGCAAATCCGGCACAAACGGTACCCAAGTTTCAAGGCACAGATCACTTTTATGGTTTTGATCTTCCATTATTCTCATGGTCAATTGCACCTCAAGGTTCACCTTGGGATTGGTGGGATTACAATACTCTTCAAGTAGTGGTTGCTGCAGTTAATGCGGCTAGAGGAACCAACTTTAATGCTGACACCTTACATTTAAATGGATTAAGAACCAATCCTGACATGTCAGCTGAAAAAGGTAGAAGATACCTAGATACTGTTAATATGTTGGTTTTGCCAAGAGCATGTTTGGCTTTAGATCTTGGTTGCCAGTTCTTCTGTTAAAGAGGTACAAGCTGCTGAAATTGGTTTGAAAGTATTTCCAAATCCGGTTCGTGATGTGATTCGCTTACAGACCAATGCGGATGCAGAAATGGAAACTGTTTATATTTATGACTTAAACGGACGTTTGGTAAAAGCTCATTCTAACATCCATTCTTCCCAAGTGAGTCTTCCAAAAAACAACTTGACTGCAGGTTTTTATTTAATGCAGGTTAGAACCAAAGATAAATTGGTCCAAACACAAATTATTGTGCAGGATTAATGGTCAATTAAAAAATAGAATTATAAAATGGGGGTCCAAAAGATCCCCATTTTTTTAACTCAGAATTGGCATTAGGGTTCGTAGTGAGAGCCAAAAGAGCAACAAAGGCAAGACTCCTCGAAAGAAATTAGCGCGGAAGTGAAGTTTTATTTCATTGAGCACGAATTTCGAGAAGAGGCTTGCATTTAAAGCTATTTTGGCTCGTAATAGAATTCTAATGACAATTCAGGGTTTAATTGTCTTTAACCTTCGGATTTACTTTGGGATATGTAAAACCTTGTAGGGCTTTATTTTGTATATCATGGTAATATATGGAATACAGGAACCTCGGAAAATCAGGATTAAAAGTAAGTGCATTGTCTTTTGGCAGTTGGATTACATTCGGAAAGCAAATTGAAGACAATACATCGCTTGATCTAATGGCTTGCGCTTATGATCATGGAGTCAATTTTTTTGACAATGCAGAAATCTATTCAAAAGGCCAATCAGAAATCATCATGGGCCAAAATCTGCAAAAATTGGCCTGGGATAGAACAAGCTATTTAGTATCCAGTAAAGTCTTTTTTGGAGACGGGCGCAATAAACCCAATCAAACTGGTTTGTCAAGAAAACATGTTGTAGAAGCATGTCATGATGCTTTAAAAAGATTGCAACTTGATTATTTGGATTTGTATTTCTGTCATCGTCCGGATAAATCTACACCCATTGAAGAAACGGTTTGGACTATGCACCAATTAATTCAGCAGGGAAAGGTTCTTTATTGGGGAACCTCTGAATGGTCTGCGCAAGAAATTATGGAAGCACATATGGTAGCCCGTGCAAACCATCTTATAGGACCCACGATGGAGCAGCCACAATACAATTTACTTCACAGACATAAGGTAGAAGTAGAATTTAGTCAGATTTATAAAACGGTAGGCTTAGGAACTACTATTTGGTCACCTTTGGCATCCGGAATTTTAACAGACAAATACCTCAATGCAAGTCCATCGGATACTAGATTTAATTTAGAAGGATTAGAGTGGTTGAAAGAGAGAAATCTTACAGAACCAAATTTGGAGAATGCCCGAAAGCTTGCAAAAATTGCCAAAGAATTGGGAATTTCTTTGGCTCAGCTTTCAATCGCATGGGTCCTAAAAAATCCAAACATCAGTACGGCCATACTAGGAGCAAGTAAAGTGGAGCAACTTGAAGAATCGTTAAAATCACTTGATTGTATGCATTTGTTGACTCCTGAAATTTTGAACCAGATTGAGGATACACTTCAAAATAAACCAACACACCCTCAGTATTAGTATTTATAGTTATTTTTGGACTTTTAAAAATCAATATGAAGTACTTTTTATTATTTCTTTTAAGTGGATACTCATTAACTGGATCTACCCAATCTTGTGATTATTCAATTCCGAAGTATCAATTTCGAAGCCAAAAGGATATTCCGGTTGGTTCAGATTTGGACTACCGCCTCATTCAAACCAATCTATTTGTAGATATTTATTACCCTGTTGGTTCACCTGAATTAAAAAGACCCATGGTAATGTTTGCTTTTGGTGGAGGTTTTATTGGGGGGAAAAGGCAAGATATGGCACAAATCTGTGAAGAATATGCAAAACGTGGATTTGTGGCCGCAACCATCGATTACCGAATTGGATTTGATGGAATTTCCATCATTCCAACAGACTCTGCTGAGGTATTGCGAGCAGGTTTTAGAGGAGCACAAGATGGTAAAGCAGCACTTCGATTTTTAAAAGCAAGGCATCTTGAAGATTCCATCGACTTGGACAGGGTTTGGGCTGGAGGTGTTTCAGCAGGAAGTATAGTTGCTTTAGCCACTGTATTTTTTCAAAATGAAGCAGACAAACCTAAAGAAGCAGGTCCAATGCCTCCTGTAGGAGGTCGGATGAGACCTGATTTGGGCCCTTTGGAAGGAACCAGACATTTAAATGGTTATGACACCAAAGTGCAAGGTGTATTTAATATTTTTGGGGCCTTGCTCAGTTTGGATCAATTGAGAGTTGACAATGAAATAGCAGTGATGTCTTATCATCAAACCCAAGATCCCGTGGTACCATGCAATGCAAACAAACCTTATTATAGCAATCCTTTTGTGGCGGGTAGTTATCCGACTTTATATGGTAGCTGTGTTTTGTCTCAGCATTTGCAAAATTTGGGAGTGCCGGAACTTTTGCATAAAACCTGGATCTATCAAGGAAATCAACATGCCATGCACAACCAAAACGACGTTTTTAAATTCCTATTGGAAGGAGCCAATCCATTGCTTTGTGAAGATTTTACTTCTACTACTGACCTATCCAAAAGTTTTTCAGTGGTACCAAATCCATTTCAAGATCAAATACAAATTGTGTCTGAATTAAATTTCGAATCATTTAAAATTTTTGATTTAAATCATAAAGTATTGTCTTCAGGTAAACTTACAACAGGTTCTTTTATTTCTACAAGCACTTTTTCTCCGGGAGTTTATTTTCTTGAGTTAAGAGCGGGAAATAAATTTACAAAAACGAAAATTCTAAAGCTCTAAAAAACTGATTTTTTACTTTCTTAAATAACCGATATGAAACTTTTGGATGGGGTTCATTTGTCTGGAATTATCCGCAGAGAAATAGCCATAAGAGTGATGGAACATTGCAGCAATCAAAGGCGTTCTCCACATTTGGCGGCTATCTTAGTCGGAAACAATCCAGCAAGCCAAGCTTATGTCAGAAATAAGATTAAAGCCTGCGAAGAAGTTGGATTTGGATCTACACTGATCAAGAAGCCAGAAACGACTAGTGAACAAGAGGTTCTTGAACTTATTGCTGAGCTGAACCAAAGCAAAGAAATTGACGGATACATAGTCCAATTGCCATTGCCAAGACATATTGACGAAGAAAAAATAAATCTCGCAATTGACCCAATCAAAGATGTTGATGGTTTCCATCCCAATAATTTTGGAAGAATGGCATTGGGACTTCCTGCATTAAAACCAGCGACACCAAAGGGAATCATGATGTTGTTGGAGAGATACCAAATTGAAACAGATGGTAAACATTGTGTAGTACTTGGTAGAAGTAATATTGTAGGAACTCCCATTTCCTTATTAATGTCGAAAAAGACAAAGCCTGGAAATGCAACGGTCACCATCGCACATAGTAGAACCCATGACTTGGCGGCCTTATGCCGCTCAGCTGATATGATTATTGCTGCTTTGGGTATTCCTAAATTTCTAAAAGCTGATATGGTAAAGGATGGTGCAGTCATCATAGACGTTGGAATAAATAAAATTGCGGATGAAACTCATCCTAAAGGATACAGGCTAGTTGGAGATGTGGATTTTGAATCTGTGAAAGAAAAGTGTTCAGCCATCACTCCTGTTCCGGGTGGGGTAGGTCCTATGACCATAACAGCACTATTGGACAATACCTGGGAAACCTATGCTAAAACACATAGCATTAATTTATAAGAATGAATGAATATGTAGGAATCACCATAAAAGTAAATCAAGACTTCCAAGAATTGGTGATGGCTTCATTGTATGAATTGGGTTATGAGGCATTTGTAGAAAATGAAAGCGACCTTCAAGCATTCATTCCTGAAACATCCTGGAATGAACAAATTAAATCTGAAACATCCGAAAAACTAAAATCATTTGGTTTAGATTTCGACGAAGAACATTATGAAAACCAAGATTGGAATGCACAATGGGAATCTAATTTTAAAGATATTCTAATTGGTGATAAACTTCAAGTGAGAGCAGTGTTTCACGAAACAAATCCAGAGGTCATGGAAGAAATTATTATTGCTCCAAAAATGGCTTTTGGTACAGGTCATCATGCCACCACTTCTATGATTTTAGAGTGGATGATGGATCAAAAAATGAATGGAATGAAGGTCTTGGATTTTGGGTGTGGGACTGGAATTTTGGGAATTTATGCGCTAAAAAAATCAGCTGCTTACTTGGCGCTTGTTGATATAGAACCGGAAGCCATTGAAAATTCTATCGAAAATCTTGAGCTAAATAGCTTGAATGCTAATTGGATAAAAGAAGGTTCTATTGAAGCCATTCCAGATATTCAATTTGATATTATTCTTGCAAATATTACCAGAAACATATTGACAGAATTAATGGATGATTTGTTATTGAAACTTTCAAAACAAGGCACCATGATCATCTCCGGCTTTTTGGAGCAAGACAAAGTTTTTATGGAAGAATTTTGCAAAAGTAAAAACTTGCAAGTTGTGAAAGTCATCCAACAACTTGATTGGATTGCAATGGTTCTAAAGTTTATTTAAAATCAAAATTTAAAGCCCCATCAAAATGCCTCAAACCTTCGTAAACAAGGTCTGTAGGTAAGCCCATGATGTTGGAATAGGTTCCTTCAATAGTGGAGATTTTACAAAGCCCGATCCATTCCTGCACAGCATATGCACCCGCCTTGTCATACGGTTTAAATTGTTCTATGTACCATTTTATTTCGTCATCGTACATTTCTCTAAAACTTACAGATGATTTTCCTGAAAATGAAATTTGTTTTGAATAATCTTTCAAACAAACCCCTGTGTACACCTGATGTGTTTTACCGGACAAGGTCGCCAAGATCCGATAAGCATCTTTAAAATCTTTGGGTTTATTAAATATATTGTTTCCTAAAACAACGACTGAATCAGCTGTTAATAAAATTTCTCCTTGCTTAAAAAAATCTTTCGCAGCTTCAGCTTTTTTTCTGCCAAATAAACAGCCACTTGTTCAACTGGCATTTCCGAAGAAAATTCCTCATCATAATCCAGTTTTATCGTTTCAAACCAAAATCCAGATTCTTCCAATAGCTGTTTTCTTCTTGGCGAACTTGATGCGAGAATGATTTTGCGTTTATTAATATGTGTTGTTTGCATAATGTCTATAAATATAATAAAATAAACCAAGGAACATTTCAATTTTCAAAAGTAAACTTAAATTACGGTAAAAAATTTGTTGATTAGATTTAATGAAATATATGATATTAAATAGCCAAGGGATTGCAATGCATAAAATCCAAGTCCAAACATGAAAACTTGAATCCAAATAAATAAAAATAATTTGAATTAAAAACGTCATCACCAACAAAGCAATCAACAAAATTCTGGTTTTGTTTTTTCCTAACCCAACCGCAGTGGTCTTACATCCACAAAGTGCATCACCCATTCGGTCTTCCTGATCTTTGACTATTTCGCGAATTAAATTGACTAAAAATGCAAAAATGGAAAGTGCAATAAATGTGTGCTTAATATTACTAGTAATTGAATTTTCAACCGCATCTAATTGAATAAGCCAAATTGAATTTAAATAGTATGGAAGAATCATCACAAGTCCTGTTAACATGGACACTAATACATTTCCTAATAGAATGGTACATTTGAGATGACTCGAATAAAAGTAAAGCAGAATGTAAATAATTGGACAAATTCCAAATATCCAAATGATATCTAAATTTATAGAAAGTATGATGGCTAAAATAAATCCCAATACGGTAAAAAAAACATATACTTGTTTGACTTTGGAGATATTCAGTTTTTTTCCTACAATCAATTGATCTGCTTCACGATTGGCCCAATCAAGTCTTTCATCAAAAATATCATTGATAACATAGCCTGCTGCTGCAGCCATCACACAAAAACAACTTAAAATAATTTGATTGAACCAAATATTTAAATTGGAAGTTTGGGAATAAATTGAAATTGCAGGATAAATAATAAAGTAAAAACAGCTCAGCTGAAATATCAAAATCATCAGGAGATTAGGCCATCTGATTAATTTCAGCCAGATTAGCATAGCTACCAGAGTTTTTTGGCTCTTAATATATTCTCAATCAATTCTCTAACACAACCTTCGCCTCCCTTTAATTTGGTGATGTGAATTGCATGATTCATTGCATCTGGCATGGCGTCATGAGGACAAACTGGTAAACCTACGAACTGCAAACAAGCTATATCCAATTCATCATCACCCATATAAGCAGTTTCTTCTGCCAAAACATTCCATTGTTGAAGTAGTGTTTGTAAAACAGGCTGTTTATCTTCAATCCCAATGTGAATGTCTTCTACTTTCAAAATTTGAAGTCTCTTTACGACCCCTTCTGATCTACCTCCCGTAATAATGCCCACTTTTAGCCCATTTAGTACTGCTTTCTTAATGGCATAACCATCACGCACATTCATGATTCTTAAAAACTGACCATTATCTGTAACTAGAATTTTATTATCGGTTAAAACACCATCGACATCAAGTACTATGGCTTTGATCTTTGGCAAAATTTCGTAATAGTGTTGCGTACTCATCAGTTATTGTCTCTCCATTCATAAACCCATTTAGCTTGAATTTGTTCTAAATGCCCTTCGGTGCATTCTTCCCTTAAGCCTTCAAAATGAGGGATTTCTAAAACCCATTCGATCAATTCAGTAAAACGGATTCTATATATTTTACCTTCATCAAATGTAGCGCCAAATTTTTCATACAAAGCCATGGCTATATCCTCATGATCGGACCAATGAATAGGTAGGTTTTCAATTTCTTTGAAACTCATTTATTTGAATTTTTTAGTGTTCATGACCAATGATGCTTCCTTGGTCAGGAATTTCTATTTCAATCTCAGCAGATTCATCAAGGATGATACATTGACAAGCCAATCTGGATTCTAATCTGGGATTATGTGCTCGATCAATAAAGTCTTCTTCCTTATCAGAAATTTCTTCAAGAAAATTATCACCTTTATGAACATAGATGTGGCAAGTCGAACAAGCACAAACACCACCACAGTTATGGTTTAGGTGGATATCTAATTCTTCGGTGAGTTCAAGAATAGATTTATCCAAAGCACCTGTTTCCACATTTACTTCTGCAATGCTCTTGTCTTCAAATGAAAATTTTATTTTTGCCATAAGGTCTCGGTCGGCTATTAAACAGTAGGAGAGGAGCTTAGTTCAATTGCTCAGCTTTTAACTGAATGGAGAGAATTTATACCTTCCATTCAATCTCAATTACATGTTTTTAATAATTTCATCTCCAAACTCTGAGCATTTGAGTAAAGTAGCTCCTTCCATTAATCTGTGAAAATCATAGGTGACTCTTTTAGATGAAATTGCTTTCTCAAGACCCGAATTAATTAGCAGCGCTGCCTCATTCCAGCCTAAATATTCTAACATCATCATCCCTGATAAAATCACTGAACTTGGGTTTACTTTATCGAGACCTGCATATTTTGGTGCAGTTCCATGGGTAGCTTCGAAGATGGCGTGGCCTGTGATATAATTGATATTGGCACCTGGAGCAATACCTATTCCTCCAACTTGTGCTGCAAGGGCATCTGAAATGTAATCTCCATTCAGGTTTAAAGTTGCGATTACATCATATTCCTCAGGTCTTAAGAGGATTTGTTGTAAAAATGCATCTGCAATCACATCTTTAATGATTAAACCATTGGGTAATTTCATCCATGGTCCACCATCCAACAATTCAGCTCCAAATTCCTCAGCACAGAGCTCATATCCCCAATCCATAAAGCCTCCTTCGGTAAACTTCATGATATTCCCTTTGTGGACCAGTGTCAGGCTTTTTTTACCTTGAGCGATCGCAAATTTTATCGCGGCACGAACCAAACGATAGGTGCCCTCTTTCGAAACTGGTTTGATACCAAATCCAGCGGAATCTGGAAAACGCACCTTTTTAAAGCGATCAGGAAAGTGTTCCGCCAACAAAGCTTTAAATTTATTAGCGTCTTCAGTGCCTGCTTTAAACTCGATTCCTGCGTAAATGTCTTCTGTATTCTCTCTAAAAATACACATGTCTACTTTTCCAGGTTCTTTAACAGGTGATGGGACTCCTTCATACCATCTGACCGGTCTTACACAAGCATACAAATCCAATTGTTGCCTTAAAGCAACATTCAGTGATCGAATTCCACCACCAACAGGAGTCGTTAATGGACCTTTGATGGCAACAAGATGAGAATTAATCAGGTCAAGTGTCTCTTGAGGTAACCAGTTTTGGGTTTGTTGGAAAGCCTTTTCTCCCGCCAACACCTCAAGCCAATGTATTTTGCGCACACCTCCATACGCCTTACTGACTGCAGCATCTATCACGCGAACAGAAGCAGCCCAAATATCAGGACCTGTGCCATCACCTTCTATAAAAGGAATGATCGGTTCATTGGGAACGACTAATTTTTGGTCTATGGATTTGATAGTTTCTGCTGACATATGATGATAAAATTTATGTGTGTTTTATAAAAGCGCAAAGTTAGGTAAATATGCTAAAATATTGAAATAAATCAAGCGCAAACTTCTTAAATTTTATAGCATTAGATATCATATTATATAGATATTTACACTTTACATTGTAGTTTTAAAAATGATTGAATTCTATATTCCCTGAGCATAATAAGAAGTGTCAAACTATGAATCTCCTTGAATATTTTAATCTGTTTTATGAAATTGATGCAGGAGAAGTCCAAATTTTAACCAATCAGTTACGCACAAGGAAATTCAAAAAAGGAGAATTGATCGTCACACCTGGGGACATTCAAAGTGAATTGTATTTTGTAAAAAGTGGGGTCCAAATGTCATACCATGAGACGGATTCAAAGGTTCATGTGATAGCATTCACATATTCTCCAAATTTATGCGCCATCCCTGAATCATTTTCATTTCAAGTTCCATCAAAGTATTTTTTGACTAGTTTGACAGATAGTGAAATGGATTATATTCGTTTTGAAGATCTTAAAAAAGTGTTTGACCAATCTGCTCCAATTGAAAGATTGTTTAGAATAATCACAGAAACTATTTTGGCAGGAATGATTAACAGACATATTGAGCTGCATTCTGAAACCATGGAACAGAGGTATAAATCATTTTGTAGTCGAAGTCCACATTTACTTCAAATGGTGCCACATAAATATATCGCTTCGTATTTAGGAATTGATCCCACTAACTTTAGTAAGTTGTTTAACAGGGTTAAAATCTAATATTGGTCTAGACCAACTTGTTTTTAAAAAGTTTCGCAGATCTTTGTGCACGAAAACCTACATACTTATTGATGTTGGTTTCTAATTTTTAATAAAGTAAAATGCAAGATCAACAATTTTCTTGGTTGAACAAGGAAGAATATCCATTTCTATCCAATTACCATCTAATCAATTCACAGCAGTTTCATTTTATAGATGAAGGCAGTGGGGATATCTTATTGTTTGTACATGGAACTCCTTCCTGGAGTTTTGATTTTAGAAATGTAATTATCCGGTTGAGAGATTCATTTCGATGTATTGCCATTGACCATATTGGATTTGGTTTATCGGACAAACCCGAAGTGTATGACTATTCCACCATCAACCATTCCAAGACACTGGAGAAATTTGTCCTGGATAAAGACTTGCGAAATATTACTTTAATAGTTCATGATTTTGGCGGTCCAATTGGTATGCATTTCGCAATGCAACATCCGGATCGGATTAAAAAAATGGTCGTTTTAAACTCGTGGATGTGGAGTAGTATTGGAGATCCTGCATTTATTAAATTGTCTAAAATGCTTAAAAGTCCTTTGCTTCCTTTTTTATATTTATATTTAAATTTTTCGCCAAGGTTTATTTTGCCACGTTCTTTTGGAGATCACAAACCAAGCAAAAGTATATTAAGGCAATATTCAAAACCTTTTGCAAACAGCAGTCAAAGGTATGGGGCTTTGGCATTTGCCAGATCCTTGCTTTTAGATCAAAATTGGTTTGAGTCTCTTTGGGAAAAAAGATTTATACTATCCAATAAACCCATCCTTTTTGTTTGGGGGATGAAAGATCCAATTATAACGTCTGATTATCTTGAGAAATTCGGAAAAGGGTTTACCAATACAAAAATAGTTAAACTTCCAAACTGTGGCCATTTTCCTCAAGAGGAACAAGCTGAAGAAGTATCTAATGCAATTAAAGAATTTTTAATTGCCTAATTTAATTTTAAATATACTGATATTCAATACAATTTTGATTTAGAATATCTTCCATTTTATTGCAATCTATAAAACAAACCAAAATTTCTTTTTTTGGAATTAAATTTTGAGCATCTTCAGTGTAGTATTGCCACTCTGTTAGCACATCTTTGATCAACAAAAGTAATTCTGATTGGACATCGGGTTCTGTAATAAGTTCTTCAGATAGTATTTGATCAAAATGTTCAAGCACTATTAATATTTCTGATTCAGGTATCCAGCTTAAATCCAAAAGGCCATCATAAAGTGCATCTAAATTCATTCCAAAATAATCTGGAAGTTTTAATGATTTAGAAATCATTAGATACAGCTCTTGCCAGCTACTTGCTTTAGAACAATCCCACCAAACTAAAAATTTATCTTCAAAATTAATTTTTTGGAGAGATTCTTTATTTTTGACTAGAACAATTTCCGATTGTAGTTTCATTTAAAAACTCTATTTATTCAATTTTTACAAAACTTAAATAATGGTCATCCGTATAATAAGCAGATCCATCAGATCCTGTAATGAGTCTTTCGGGTCCCCGGCTTTTTCCTTTCTTATATGGATGCACATCCCATTCTCTATAGTGAATCAGAGCACCACTATTGTTTAGTTTTGGCAGTTTCTTTTCTCTATTCTGAAATTTTCTACCACCTACTTGTTTTTCCGGAGCTTTGTCAAATGCTTTAATATAGTGTAAAGTGGATCTGACATAATGTGGTACTTTATTTAGACTTTTTGAGATATTACAAGATTTGAGTTTTCATTGGTTGGTGCAATATCTAAAACTTCACTTGTAAATATATTTGTTCTGAATAAATATAACCCTATCCCTAATATTGCTATGCAGATAATAATCCATAAATATTCAGATTTTGAAGGACTCAGGATATATTTACTCATTTATTCCATCGACTCATAAAGCCTCGTACTTTTTCACGTGTGTTGTAGCCAAGAATATATATGGTGGGCACTATAAGCAATGTTAAAAAGGTAGAAACAATTAAACCAAAAATCATGGTCCATGCCAAAGGTCCCCAAAACTTAACATTGTCTCCTCCTAAATAAAATTTAGCATCAAAGTCTGTCAACAATGATTCAAAATTCATATTCAGACCAATAGCCAGTGGTATCAATCCTAGAATGGTTGCTATGGCAGTCAATATAACTGGTGTCAATCTGGTTGCACCCCCTTCAATAACTGCTTCTCTTGCAGTAAGTCCACGGCTGCGCAATTCATCAATAAATTCCATAAGGATAATACCATTCCTAACCACTATACCGGCCAAAGCAAAAATTCCTACACCGGTCATTACTACACTTAAGGTAAGTTTGGAAAATCCAAAACCTATGGCAATTCCTATTAAAGAAAAAAGTACCGTTGAAAATATAATGAGAGGTTTTACGACTGAATTAAATTGAGCTACAAGAATAAGTAACATTAAGGCCAACGCTGCGCCAAATGCAAGGCTCAAAAAGTCCATGGTTTCTTGCTGTTGTTCTAATTCACCGGTAAAATCTACTCTATAACCCTCCGGTAAGTCCATTTGTGCAATCATTTCTTTTAAAGAACCTACAATTGCATTTGGATTGTAACCTGTGTTGACATCAGAAGAAAGCGTCACTAACCTTTTTTGATTTTTGCGATTAATACTATTGATCGCATTCGAGTATCGGATAGTTGCTAAAGCGTTGACTGGCACTTGACGAAATTGGCCTAAGGCCATATCCATGTAGGATATATTTAGATTCAGAATGGATTCTAATTGTTGTCTGTCCTCTTCTTTTAATCGGATTTGAATGGGAGCATCATCATTCTGATCTCTAAATTTGGATGCTTCTTTTCCAAAAAGGGCGGTCCTTATTTCAGAGGCAATTTGTGCCAAACTGATTCCATTTCTTTGTGCTTTTTCTTCATCAATATCGATGATAATTTCAGGTTTACTGATTTGAAAATCCGAACTCAAATTATCAATACCTTCAATGTTTGATTTTTTTGCCTCCTCTTTTATTTGATTTGAAAGTTTGACCAAAACTTCAAAATCGTCTCCGGTAATTTCCATATTGATGGCCTTGCCAACTGGTGGACCATTTCTTTCTTTTTCAACCCTGATTTCAACTCCTGGAATTCCTTCTGCAAATTCTTCTTTTAAATCATTTAATATATCTACGGTAGATACACCACCACGTTCTGAAAATCGAACAAATGCAACGGATACTTTACTTTTATGCGGAGTTGCAACTCGATCAGGATTATCAGGATCCCCGGCACCTAAACCCACATTGGTAATCACAGAAGTAACTGCCGGATTATCTTTTCCTATCACCTTATAAACCCTTTCCTCAATTATTCGAGTAACACTATCTGTTATTGAAGCATCAGTACTCATTGGCATCTTGCAGTATACAAATGCAAAGTTGGGCTCTCCATCCGGAAAAGTTTCAATCGCAGGATTGGTCATAAGAAATCCTACCCAACTCACAATAAGAAATATAAATACTCCTATTACAATAAAAACCGGTCTAGACCCCTTGATCATGACCACGATTAATTTTCTATATGCTTGAATCACCTTTGGCCACCACTTTGTTTGAAAACCAATGACCATTTTTTGTATAATAAAGTGGTATGCAATAATTGAAATAATTGCCAGCACAGAGAAATTTCCCAGACCTCTTCCAAGTGATGCATAGCCCAATAAAGCTAAAAATGCAAAGAAAATAATTGGAACCATATAATCCTTTAATCGATTTTTGTGATCTGGATCCTCTCGTTTCATAAAGGAGACCGCAAAAACAGGATTCATAATAAACGCTACAAACAAGGAAGCTCCTAAAGTAATAATAAGCGTGACTGGTAAATTACTCATGAACTTACCAATAATGCCAGGCCAAAACAACAAAGGAACAAATGGCATTAGAGTCGTTAAAGTTCCTGCTAAGACCGGATAAAAAACTTCGGCTGATGCAGCATTTGCTGCTTGTACAATCGTAATGTTTTTAAACTTATTAAATATTCGGTGGGTGTTTTCAATAACCACGATCGCATCATCCACTACAATTCCCAATGCAAGTAGAAGTGAGAATAATACAATCACATTCATCGACATTCCAAGAACGGGCATAAACAGAAACGCAACCAATGTGGACAATGGAACTGCCAATCCAACAAAGAAAGCATTGGTAAATCCCATAAAAAACATCAAGACCACGACCACAAATATAAAACCAAGGATGACCGTATTAAATAAATCATCCAATTGGACTCTTGTATTATCAGAAGTGTCTCCTGTTACTTTAATGGTGAGATTTTCAGGAAATTCTGTCTCTTTATACTGTTTTAGGATTGCATAAATTTTGTCAGTGGCACCAATTAAATTTTCCCCGGACCTTTTAATAACGTTAAGGGTGACAACTGATTTATCATCCAATCTTGCGAAATCTTGTTTTTCTTTAAATGCATCTTTTACATCTGCAATGTCTTTAATAAATACTTCTGTACCGGTGAATGACCGAACTACTATTTCTCCAATTTCTTCAGGTGATTTAAATTCACCAGTGACGCGAACATTTCTACGTAATTCATTTACTTTTAATTCACCACCCGAAATGCTCATGTTTTGCCTCTGGACAGCACCTTCAATATCACCAAAAGTTATACCCGCTGCAGTCATTCGGTATAAATCAACGTTGATTTGAATTTCTCTTTCGACCCCTCAAATAATATCTACTCTTGTTATTTCTTTAAGAGATTCAATTTGATATTGAAGTTGTTCTTCAAAACCTTTTATTCGATCCAATGGAAAATCTCCTGCAAGATTGATATTCATGATTGGTATCTCGCTAAAATCAAATTCCTGAACTTGCGGATCTGATTTTAAATCGGAAGGCAAATCTTTTTTTGCTTTGTCGACCGCATCTGCCACTCTTTGTTTACATAATTTTGGATCTAAATCCGTATTAAATTCTGCAATAATCAGAGAAAAATCTGATACAGAATTACTGCTTACCTTAGTTATTCCATTGATGGACTTTAATTGCTTCTCAATGGGTTTGGTGATTAGATTTTCAATGTCCTGAGGACTGGCACCTGGATAAATCGTAGATACTGAAACAGTAGGTATGACAATATCTGGAAAAAGCTCCTTCGGTGTTCTGTTGTAAGCCACAATTCCAGCAAGTGTAATCAATATCGTAAATACATAAATACTGGTGGAGTTTGCGATACACCATTTGGTAAACCCCAGATTCTTGATATGCTCTAATTCCATAAATTTGTTTCTTCGAAATGAAAGTATTCTAAAGCCAATATTTGTTAAAGAATCCGGATTTTCTGACCATCCACGATGTCTCCAAATCCTTGTGTAATTAAAAGTTCTCCAACTTTTAATCCATCAGATATAACCGTAAAGCCGTTATAACTTACGTCTGGTTTAATAATTTTTTTAGTGGCCACCCATTCTTCCTGTACATGTTCTGCAACCAACACATAAAATTCACCATCAATATTGGTTTGAATTAAATTGTTTGGGACAACAATACTATTCTTTTTAATTCCATTGTTAATTTTCATTTTGACCATTTGATTGGCTTTAATACCTTGATGGCCTGTTGGAATTTTTGACTCAATGGTGACCGTCCTACTTGTTAAATTCACTGTTTGACCAGCATAACTGATGGTGCTTTGAATCATTTTATTTTGATCAGGAAAAAATAGATTTACTTTATCTCCTTTTTTAATTTTGCCCGCATATAGATCACTTACTTTTGCTTTTACAGAAAGAGATTTGTCATTCACGACCCTGATACCTGTAAAACCCGGACTGGCCATTTCTCCAATTTTTAACTTTACCTCATCTACCACACCATCCACCGGCGCAGTGATTTGGGTAAGATTCAATTGTGTTTGCAACGATTTTAGCCGTTCCTCTAATTGTTGTTTTTGATTTTTAGCTTGTAAAAATTGAGTTTCTGAACCAATGTTTTGTTCCCAAAGTTCTTTTTGTTTGTTATACATGGTCTCAGCAAGTGAAAGTCCGGTTCGAACTTCTTCCATGCCCTGTCGGATGGTAGATCCATCTAAAGTTGCTAAAACCTTGCCTTTCCGCACTTGGTCGCCAATTTTAACAAAAATGGATGTTACAACACCAGGCATTTGGGGAGACGCCATTAAATTAAATTCAGCATCTACCATACCCTGTAACTCAATGTATTCATTAAAATCCATTTTGTCCAAAGTCTCAATCTGAACTATTTTTGATTTTTTGATCGTTTCATCACCTGTACTGTCCGTGGACAATAGGCTTTCTAATTCAACTATGCGACTGTTATATTCTGTTACTTTCTGCTTTAAATCAGCCAACTCTGTCGCAGGATCTGCAGGCTTATTAGGCCCACAAGAAGTTCCTAACAGTAAAAATGCCAATAAACTAAATGGGAAATGTAATTGGTTCATATTTGATTGAGGTAATAAGTTTGAAAAGACGAAATCTAAAACGAAATCAAATGGTATTAGTTCGACGTTTAAACACAATTAAAATAGCGTTTATAAATAGATAGCAAATTAACTAGAATATTTAATAAAGATTAACAGTTGATCATATTGTTTTATTCCTCTTCAAAAAGTTCATCATAAAATATGGGGTCTAACATTGGAAGTCCCAACCAGACATTTTCATCATTGTTTACGGCTCCAATTCTTAAAAATCCACCTGAAGCTTTTGCTACTTCATCGGCTAAGTCAATAAGACTGTCGTAATACTGGGAGGCGACGTAAAGTTTTAATTTAGGTAAAATAGTATTTAGGACTGTTAATTCTTTACTGATCTGCTTGTTTCTGGCAATATGGTCTTTTGGGTATTGGTCAATAAATTGATTTAACAATGTGATAAATTGTTCCTTGAGTTCTAAATAGATGGGTTTCAATTCATGGGTGTAAGCAAAAGAACGAATTGCTACAATTTTTTCAGCCCAAGCTTTCTCTTTTAAATCAATTTCACCATCCGCTCCTGCAATCAATATACAAACTTTAGGAATAGCATGAATTAATTCCTGATACTCAGTTGGTTTAAGAGTTTTAAATGATCCTAAGGCTGTCATAATCGTCGATTTTTAATGACCCAAAATTATAAAGGTTTTTGTAATCATCTATGCTTAATAGTATAGATTTTAATTTTATGAAATATGAATACTTATCTTTGTGACAATCTGAGAAATTGGAATGGAACAAAACCTATTATTTGAGGTCAAGACCATGACCCCGCTCATGGAGCAGTATTACGCTATGAAGGCCCAACACCCTGATGCTCTTTTGTTATATAGGGTTGGAGATTTTTATGAGACTTTTGGCTCTGATGCAGAGAAAACAGCTTCCATTTTAGGAATTGTTTTGACAAAAAGAAACAACGGAGGTGTAGATATTGAATTGGCCGGATTTCCATACCATGCTTTGGATGCATACCTACCAAAATTGGTCAAAGCCGGCTTAAGAGTTGCCATTTGTGAGCAACTGGAAAAACCGATGAAGGGTAAAAAAATTGTAAAGCGAGGGATTACCGATGTGATTACGCCAGGCGTAACATTGGATAATAAATTGCTCGACCATAAAAAAAACAATTTTCTTGCTGCCGTTTTTCAAGCGGATTTAACAACTTACGGAATTTCATTCGCAGATATCAGCACAGGAGAGTTTTTTCTGGCCCAAGGTTCTTTGGATTATATGAATAAGTTGATCCAAAATTTTGCACCATCTGAAGTATTGGTGCCCAGATCTTCTAAGACTTTGTTAGAAGAGCAATTTCAGGATTCTTTGTATATCTATCCACTAGAAGATTGGATTTTTACTACTGAATACGCTAGTAAAAAATTATTAAATCATTTTAACACCCTGAGTCTGAAAGGATTTGGTGTGGATGAATATGAGATTGGACAAATAGCTTCGGGTGCAATTTTGTATTATCTTGAAACTACTCAAAACAAAAACCCCAAACACCTTTCGTCCATCAGCCGTTTGAATGACGATGACTATGTTTGGATGGACCGTTTTACCATGAGAAATCTTGAATTGGTAGATTCTATGCACTTGGATGGTAAATCACTATTGGATATTTTGGATTTCAGTATGACTCCAATGGGTTCTAGGTTGATTCGTAAATGGATATCATTGCCTCTTCAAGTATTGAGCCGAATAGAGGAGCGTCTAGAGTCTGTAGAGAGCTTCATGAAATTTGATGATTCTGCAGGTGAAATTAGAAAAATATTGAAATCCTTTGGTGATTTAGAAAGACTCGTGGCTAAAATTCCATTGCGCAGAATTAACCCAAGAGAGTTGCGATTCATTGCCACAAGTCTGCATAGTATTCATGGTATTAAATCTCAATTATCCAGAATTGGAGGAAAAAGTTTATTGCTTAAAATATTTGATCGATTGGATCCTTGCGATGGTTTGGTCTTAAAAATTCAAAGCATGTTGCAAGACGATTCGCCTGCCGCACTTAACAAAGGTGGAATTATCAAAGAAGGCAACAATGAGGAATTGGATGAGCTCCGATACATTCACCAAAATAGCAAAGACTTATTGGTTGACATTCAAAAACAAGAAATTCTAAACACGGGTATTTCCAATTTAAAAGTAGGATTCAATTCTGTATTTGGTTATTTTCTGGAGGTGACCAACAAGTATAAAAACCAAGGGAAAGTTCCTGATCATTGGGTGCGTAAACAGACCATGTCCACCGGAGAACGTTATGTGACGGACGAATTAAAAAAATTGGAGTCTAAGATCTTAGGTGCTGAAGAGAGAATTATTACTCTAGAGGAAGAGTTGTTTAACCGTTTGGTGGATGAAGTGCAAGAATTTGTGATCATACTTCAAAATAATGCACTTGCCATTGCACAACTTGATTGTCTTCTTGCTTTGGCTCATGCAGCTCAAAAATACCATTATTGTAAACCCGATGTGACCGATCATAGTATTATAGACATCAAGGAAGGAAGGCATCCCGTGATTGAGCGCCAAATGAAAGATGGAGAATCATACATCCCCAATGACGTTTATTTAGATTCTTCTGATCAGCAAATTATCATTATCACTGGGCCCAATATGTCTGGTAAATCAGCCATTCTCAGGCAAACAGCCATGATTTGTATTATGGCTCAAATTGGGAGTTTTGTGCCAGCCAAACAAGCATCCATAGGTTATTTAGACCGCGTTTTTACCAGGGTAGGGGCATCTGATAATATTTCTTCAGGAGAAAGTACATTTATGGTGGAAATGAATGAAACCGCCAGTATTCTAAATAATCTCTCTGATAGATCTTTGATATTATTGGATGAAATTGGGAGGGGTACTAGTACTTATGATGGTATATCCATTGCATGGTCTATTGCGGAGTATCTACACCAAACACCTTTTAAACCAAAGACTCTTTTTGCCACGCATTATCACGAATTAAATGAACTTGAATCGCATTATCCAGGAATAAAAAACTTCCATGTATCCACTCAAGAAATTAATAAAAAAGTGATTTTTTTGAGAAAACTGGTGGAAGGTGGAAGTGAGCATTCATTTGGAATCCATGTTGCCAAAATGGCCGGAATGCCGGACTCTGTAGTGAGACGGGCAACCGATATTTTAGAAGATATGGAGTCAAAAAGAAACACAGGAGGAGAAATCCCCAAACCCAGTGTCCAAGCCCAAAGTTTAACCATAATGAATCATCAATATACAGAATGGGAAGGTATCATTGGAGAATTAAAACTTATGGATCTTAATAGCCTTTCTCCATTAGAATGTGTATTTAAGTTAAACCAACTAAAAAAAAGATTATAAGCTATGCTTAGATTTTTAGAATGCTTTAACTATTTGATTATTAGTTATTTAGATTATATATTTGAGGGTTCAAATGATATTTTTAACCCTACCCGACTTATATCTTATTGATTTATACGTTTTAGGATTAATTTTGCGCCTTCATTGTAGAAACTCCAATAATGATTAGAACTATATTTTATTTTTTAATAGCAATTTGTTTTCAACCTTTATTTGCACAAAAAGGGAGTGTCCGGGGAAATGTTTATGACAAATCAAATGGTGAACCTATTGAATTCGCATCTGTCTATTTAGAAGGAACAAAGTTTGGTTCAGCCACAGATAAAACCGGTTTTTATATTTTGGCATCGGTCCCTACAGGTGATTACACGCTTTGTGTCAGTTTTATTGGATATGATACCATTAAACAAAAAATAAGCCTGCGAAATGGACAAATTATCAATAAACAATTTAGTTTATCAGAGTCAACCTATAATCTTGAGGAAGTATCCATTACTGGAAAAAGAGAGCAGGCAAGAACTGAAGTAAGGATTTCTTCCATTTCAATTACTCCCAAGGAAATTAAATCATTGCCAGCTACTGGCGGGGAAGCGGATATTGCTCAATACTTACAAATAATTCCCGGAGTTATTTCTACAGGTGATCAAGGAGGCCAAATCTATATCAGAGGAGGGTCTCCAGTGCAAAATAAAATTCTTTTGGACGGGATGACCATCTTTAATCCTTTCCATTCCATTGGTATTTTTTCAGTTTTCGAAACAGAAATCATTCGATCAGTAGATGTTTTAACGGGTGGATTTGGTGCAGAATACGGAGGTAGAATTTCTGCCATTGTCGATATGAAAACACGTGAAGGAAACAAAACAAGATTTGGAGGCCTTGCAAGCGCAAGCCCTTTTATGAGTAAACTATTATTAGAAGGACCTATTTCTAAATATAGAGAAGATAAATCTGGAAGCACCTCATTTTTAATTACGGGTAAAAAATCATTTATCGATCAGACGGCTCCGAAATTGTACAAATATGCATTGGATTCATTGACCGGGAATTTGCCTTTTAGTTTTACAGATGTTTATGGCAAAATTTCTACCATCAGTGACAATGGTTCATTTTTGAATTTGTTTGGATTCAGTTTTGATGATGAAGTAAACTATACTGGACTTGCAAGCCTCGGTTGGAATGCCACTGGTGCTGGAGCTAATTTTAAAATTATACCTTCTACTTCCTCCATTATCATTGGCGGAAATATTGCTTATTCTGATTATAAAATTAATCTGGATGAAGGTCAAAGCGAACCTCGTTTTAGTAGGATAAAAGGAATTCAATCAAATTTGAATTTTAGCTATTTTGGAAGAAATAGCGAAATTAAGTATGGCCTGGAATTTAATGCTTTTAGTACCGATTTTAGATTCACCAATTTTCTAAAAGTGCCTTTGGTTTTTAATGTCAACAATACTGAAATGGCTGGTTTCGCACGTTACAAATATTTTACGAAAAGAATTGTACTTGAACCAAGTCTCAGACTTCAATATTATGCATCATTGTTGAAAACTTCCATTGAACCTAGATTTGGAGTTAAATACAATGTGACCGATAAATTCAGATTAAAGTCTGCAGGCGGGCTCTATTCTCAAAATTTAATGAGTTCTGTCAGCGAAAGAGACATTGTAAATCTGTTTGTCGGTTTTATTACAAGCCCCGACCTTATTTACGGTACACATCTTATTGGAGGATTTGAAGTTGACTTAAATTCTTTTACAGAATTAAACATTGAATCCTATTATAAGAGATTTACATCCTTGTACAACCTAAACAGGAATAAGAGAAGTGTAAATGAAAGCGATTATACCAAAGAAACTGGAGAAGCTTACGGTATTGATTTTTTACTAAAATCCAGCTACGTAAATTGGCGGATATGGTTAGCCTATTCTCTTGGTTTCGTAAACAGAGATGACGGCCAACAAAAATTTCCTGCTTTGTTTGACAGAAGACATAATCTCAATCTTGTGCTAGATTATCAGTTTGGAAAAAGAAAGAGTTGGGAAACAGGCCTTAGATGGAATCTTGGTTCCGGATTTGCATTCACCAAAATTCAGGGATTTATTTCGGATCATTATTTGGGGAATGGATTGGAAACCAATTTTGGTTTGGAAAATCCAGACATTGGTGTCGTTTATTCCCAAAAAATCAACTCCGGTAGATTACCATATTATCACCGCTTGGATTTTTCAGTGAAGAAAAGAATAGATTTTACAAAATCACTTAGAATGGAAATTACTGCGAGTGTAACTAACTTATACAATCGTAAAAATATATTCTATTACAATGTAGTGGAAAACAGAAGGGTCAATCAATTGCCGGTTTTACCATCCCTGGTAGTCATGCTTTATTTTTAGCCTTTGCATTCCAAAAGCTGCAATCGGATTTCTTCCAGATCAAACAAAGGTGACAATTGATGCTTTTCAAAGATGTAATTTAAAACATTACAAATTTGTATTTCGCTTAATTTTTCAAAGCTGGGCATCACGGAGTTAAGATTTGTTGTATCATTTACTAAACTTCCATGTTTTACTAGACATACGAGTTTTCGTCGATTAAACTCTGATAATTTATTTGCTTCAAAAGCCGGATACAATTTTGCCAAACCCTCAAAATTAATTCCATGACAATTCGAACATTGTTTATCATAGATAAATTTACCTTCTTTATAAGGTTCTGTAGATAATTGACAAGAAAGAACGAAACTAAAAATACTAATGGGAACCCATTTCATCCATTAAGATTTTAACATCACCCATCAATCGGTCAACATCCTGATCATCCGTACCCAAGGCATAGGCTCTCATTCTTTTTTCTGGATCTACTAAAATAATCCAACCGCTGTGATTTATTCCACCTGGAGAATCTGGGTCATCCACCGCAATGCTCATATAATCATTGACCAGATTTCGGATATCGTTTTGCTGGTAGCCTTGTAAAATATGAAAATTAGGGTGATCAATACCAAGTTTTAGGTAATAGTCTTTGATTCTGGGAATCGAATCTCTTCTAAAATCAAGACTAAAACATAAATAAGCCAATTGCTTATTGGATGAAAATTCATCCTTTAATCGGATCATATTTCTCATCACTTTCGGGCAAATGGTAGGGCAACTTGTAAAGAAAAAACTGGCTAAGTAAGCCTTTCCTTCAAAGGTTTTTGAATTGACAGCAACACTATCTTGATTCATTAAATTAAAGTCAGGCACTTTTGCAAAAATTGTATCAGTACCGTTGATCGTGTAATTACCAATATAGGGTAATTTCTTTTCTTGAGTACACGATAAAAAAAACAAAAAACCAATGCTTGAATAAAAAAGAACTTTATACATATCTATCTAACTATGCGAATATCAACAATGTTTATTTTTATCAAAATGTATTTAAAAAACTGAAATATTTTGTTAATGTAAAGCCGGGCGTAATTCAAGACCATCGATCACCTCTGCTTCTAAATCCAGCCAGAAATTTAATCGGGAGTACACTTTCTCTTCAGGAAAATAATGTAAAGCCATTTTGATATAAATATGCCCATGCTTAGCCTCAGAAGTCCAAAGCATTTTATAAAATTTTTTATACTCAGGATCGGTAAGTCCTCCTTCGATCAATTTAAACCTTTCTGCCCCCCTTGTTTCAAACACCGATCCAACCAATAAATGATCTAAAAATCTTTCATTTCTACCTGAATGAAGACAGGCAACAAGTTTTTTAATATAAGGATCCTCTGTAATCTTATGAGGCATTTCGATACCTCTATTTCGCATTAATTGATAAACCATTTTAAAATGTTCCAATTCCTCTATGGCTGTGTCAATTAGATCTTCGTGAATTAAAATTCGGTCAGGATATTTAGCCACCAAACTCATGGCCATCGCAGATGCTTTCCTTTCACAGTCAGCATGGTCTTTTAAAAAATCATCAAATTGTTCTAATACAAGATTTAACCACTCAGGTTTACTGGGGCTTCGGATATCAAGGTTTAATTTCAAGTTGTATAGAGAAAATTATGAATTGGCAGATTTAAACAAAAAGTACATCAACACCATTAAAACCACTGCGACGACGATGATAATGGCAAAAATTTTCTTTTCTTCTTGCTTATTTTGTTGTTTGTTGGGTTGTTTGATTTTTGACATAATTAATTGGATTATTGGGTAAAGTTAGCAATGCTTTTCATATCAGGGTCTTTTTAAAATGTATTTTCAAGTCCAGGCACTTAAAAAATCTGTGACCCGTTCATCTGTTCTTATGTCTCTCCAATTCAAATTTCCTTTTAAATAGACTCCTTCTAATGATTTGCAACGACTAAGTGCAACATAAGCTTGCCCATTTTCAAATGCTCCTCTTCCAAGATCGACCATAATTCTATCAAATGTTTTACCTTGACTCTTATGAATGGTCATGGCCCAAGCCAGTTTGACAGGTAATTGGGAAAAACTTCCAACGATTTCGGCCAAAATGCCTTCATCTTTTAATTTATATCTCACTACATCCCAGGTGGTTGGTGCGATTTCAATTTCTTCATCCTGTCCTTCTAAACGAATTTTTATACTCTTTTCACCCAATTCAGTCACCACGCCAAGACTCCCGTTATGATAGTTTTTTTGCGGATCGTTTTTTATAGTCATGACTTGAGCACCAATTTTTAGACTTAAATATTCATCTACAGGATGATGACTTGCCTGGACAGTTCCTGTTAGACTTGCAGAATATATTTTCGGAACTTGGTCAATTTCAGAAAGGGCTTTCAGATTAATAGCTGATGCTGCAGCATTGGTACTGGTCAGTGTTATGATCGGCTGCTCAACAATTTGTCCCATATCAATGGTCCGTTGATTTAATTCCATCAGATCCTCTTCATCAATTTCATTTAACCTGATTTTATTAAGTAATCGGATAAACTTTAATTCATTTTGGCGAAAAATCTGATTTAATTCTATGATTTCAAAATTGGGAATATTCTTCATCACTTTTGCCGAAAAGAAAAATGGACTTTGATAAAATTGTTGAAAATACTCCTTTTCTTCCGATGAACTGACCACTGGAGGCAATTGATATAAATCTCCGATCCACAACATGGGTATACCACCAAAAGGCAAGGCGTTTTTAGCAGACATTCGCAACACCGCATCCATATGATCCAACACATCTGCTCGGACCATACTGATTTCATCAATGATGATTAATTTTATTTTTTCAACCATTTTTTTTGACAAAGGCTTGTAATCTTTAGTGCTGATCCAACCCGGTGGGAATCGAAAAAATGAATGAATGGTTTGACCACCCACCAATACAGCTGCAACCCCTGTAGGGGCCAAGGTGATAATCTTTTGATCCGAAGTTTTTTTAAATAAATTAAGCAAAGTAGATTTACCCGTTCCAGCTTTTCCTGTTAAAAAGAGAACACCTTCAAATTTTTCCATCCTATCCAGAATTTGGTGTTGCTCCTTGCTTAAAACAAGGACCTGCTCGGATACAGGATTTTCAGAATTCGTCTGAGACACTATTTTATTTTTTGAACAAGATACACCAAAACAGGAAAATGGTCACTATATCCATAATTGTAAACATCTCCTGAAAATGTTCTCTTCGGATGGTTTTTGTAATGTCCATGACTTTCTATCATAAAATCCTGGCGGTATACTTTGTTTTGAAAGAAATGATAGCCTTTTTGATTTTGGGAAATGAAATCATAGGAAAGAATGATCTGATCAAATAAATTCCAACTGTTGTTGTGCGCCAAAGTGCCTTCGCCATTTTGATAATTTTTGTAGAAAGGATTGAAATATTTATTTTCAGTACAAGATTCAATGGTTTCAACACTTTTTAGTCCGTTTTTTACACTTTCATTGATCGGATCATCATTCAAATCTCCCATAATAATCACTGCAGTGCCTGGAAAATTGGTTTGAATAGAATCAGCTATATGTCGGTTGGCTGAGGCTGCTTGATTTCTAAAATCACGTGTGGCGCCTTCTCCACCTCTACGGGATGGCCAGTGATTGACCAAAATACAAACTTTTTGACCACCGAGTATTCCTTGCACGACCAAAACACCCCTTGTTGGCTTTGAATTACCAGTTTTAGAAGATAGCTTGATATTGCTCATTCCTGAATAAGTTGGAACAAAAACGGAAGGTTTATACAAAAGTGCCAGATCAATTCCTCTTGGATCAAAGGACTCATGATGAATAATTGCATAATCCATGGATCTTAATTGTTCATGAGCGGTGAGGTCCTCTAAAACTTGTCGGTTTTCTATTTCACAAACACCAAGTATATCCGCACCTTTCAGTTTATGATCTGAACCAAATTCCTTAATGACACTGGAGAGTCTGTTAATTTTATCTTCATATTTGTCTTTGGTCCAAACTTTAGCACCAGAGGGAGTAAATTCTTCATCCAACGATTCTGGATCGTCATAAATATCAAATAAGTTTTCAAGGTTGTAGAAACCAACGCAAATCATTTTAGATTTAACCTTCTTTTTACTTTGAGATGAAACCTTGTAAGGTATCGAAAGGAAGAATATTGCCAACAGAATGTAAACGGCATTTATTCGATGGATAATCATAAAATGGTCTATTTTTGAGGCACAAAACTAACTCATGCTTCGATTATCTGCTTGGATAATATTGCTGTTTTCATATTTACAGACTACTTTACTTACAGGGCAAAGCTTTTCGGTCCTGGTTTTTGAAACGGATCGGTCCAAACACTTGCCTGAAGTAGAAGTTTATTTGGATGGCCAAAATTTGGGATTTACGAATTCAGATGGAATCATTGAAGTTCCTTTAATTCAAGACAAAATCAATTATTTTTTTCAGTTTAGCAAGCCTGGTTTTTTTTCTTTTTCTACGCAGATTTCTAAAATTAAACCAGATCAACAACTCGAAATTAAACTGACGAAAGAGATAGGGGATTATGCGGAAATTGCAACCGTGACACTGGATGAAGGCGAAGGAAGTGACAATCGTGATTCTGAAGTTTACAGCCTTTTGGCTGCCTCACGAGATCCTTTATTGCAAGCTGCTGCCTTTCAATTTGGAATTTTTAGATTTAGAAACAGGGGAATCGATAATCAATACAACCAGCTTGGTTTCGAAGGATTTTTACTCAATGATCTTGAAAATGGTTTTCTGCCTTTCTTAATTTTTTCCGGCCAAAACCAGATAACAAGATATTCTGAAAATAAAATGTCCTTTCAGGTAACAGAAGAAGATTTTGGATCTGCTGGATTGAACCAATGGATACAGTTTGATCCAAGGACTTACCGCAAGGGTCTAAACGCCAACTATTCTTTTTCAAATAGATCATTTTCACACCGGGTGGGTTTGCAATACGTGGGTCATTGGGGTCAAAAAGGTTTAAGTCTAGTAGCAGGCGTTAATCGTAGATGGGCAGAGAATGGAATTTATAAGGGTAGCTTTTATGATGCTTTTGGTTCTTATTTGGGACTTCGAAAAAGCATTGGTAAAAAATCTGGATTGAGTTTTTTAGGGATTTTTTCTCCCGTGATCAGAGGAAAAAATAGCCCTGGAGTACAAGAAGTTTACGATTTATCTGGGGATGATCTTTACAACTCTTATTGGGGTTTTCAATCTGGAGAAATCAGAAATTCTAGAGTCGCAAATACAGCTTATCCAACTTTTTTTCTAAATTTTGATTCCAAAATATCTGCGAACTTAACAGTTTATTCTGGGGCTATGTTTCTAAAGGGCAAAAGATCCGATTCTAGTTTAGATTGGTACGATGTGGCAGACCCGCGTCCTGATTATTATCAAAAATTACCCAGTTATATCCAGGTTCCTTCTGTTCGGGATTCTGTTACAAAATTGTGGTCATCGGATGAAAATGTTCGTCAAGTCAATTGGGAGCGTTTTTATCAAGTGAATAGATCAAACCAAAGAACCATCCATCAAATTAATGGAACTTCTGACAGCCTTGCAGGCAAAAGGTCTTTGTATATTTTGTCAGATAGATATTCCAATCCAACTGATTTCGAATATTTTTTCCGTATTCGATATAAAATTAGAAAAGTTTTACTTAACACAGGATATCGATTGGAGTATACTATAAAAGATAATTATTTAAAAGTTGCAGACCTTTTAGGAGGTGATTTTTTTGTGGATAAGGAAAATTTTATCAATGACCCAAATCTTGCAGATCCCGATATTTCTAACAAAAATAAAATCGTGAAAGTAGGAGATATCTATGGATATCATTATGCAGCAAAAACTCTTAGAAATAGTGTTTTCGCCAATCTGGAATATAGAATCGCCAATTGGGATTTTCTGACAGGAATTAAATTAGCCCAAAGGTCAGATTCAAGAGTTGGTTATTTCTCCAATGCCATTTTTACAAATTCCGAAGGTGTTTCAAAAACACAATTGGGATTTCAATATCAGTATAAGTTGGCGGCCATCTACAAGCTGAATGGAAGAAATTATTTTAGAGGAAGTTTTGCAAGTGAATCCTTAGCTCCAAATTTCGAACAACAATTTATCAATCCAGCTTGGAGAGCAGATGTATTGCCTAATATAAAAAACACTTTGACTACCAACGCGGATCTTAGTTATTATTATAGAAGCCCTCTTTTAAAAATTCAAATTGGAGTATTTTATAGTAAATTTAATGATCAGATTAAAAACCGTGATTTCTTTTTGGATGAAGAAATTATTACAGATATTGACAATACACTTTCATCAGGTGGATTAATTAATGGGTTTTACACTGGATTGGATCAAGAACACAGAGGCATTGAGTTTTCTGCTCAATATAGTCTGGGTTTGGGATTTGATTTTTTAGTAGCAGGTCAATTTGGAAGTTATATATACACGAGTAGACCCGATTTTTTACGTTTTTGATCAGTTTAGTAAAAATTCATCCAAACAAACCATCTATCTTTTAAATTTCTTTGTGCCCAATACTCCACAACATGTGTTGACAACAGGTTTGAAATACAACTTTAAGAGGAATGGTTTTGCCCAATTCAATGTATCCTATGCAGATCGAAATTATGTAGAGTTAAATCCACTTCGTCGAACAGTCGATTTTGTCAGAAATGTGGAACGAAATGATCCGCTTTTTAGACAAATCATCGATCAGGAAAAACTTCCACACTATGTGGTGGTCGATTTTAATGTATTTAAGAGTTATAAAATTAAAAATAAATTTATTTCTATAAGTCTAGCCTTAAACAATCTTTTAAACAACACTTCTATGAAATCCGGGGGATTTGAACAAAACAGATTGAATACTCAGGAGCTAGATATTAGTCAGTTTCCAAATAAATATTTTAACCTCCAAGGTTTTAATTTCTTTTTAAACATTAATTTAAGTTTAAATGAATCAAATTAATTTATTAGTGCTGAATTCAAAATTACAAAAATCATTTTTGCTAATTGTAGGCACTTTATTCTTAGTGGCTGTTTCCTGCGTAGATCGTGATTTTGACGAACCGCCTATAAAGCAGCATGAAATCCCTTTTACAGCAAACAGCAGTATAGCTTATCTTAAATCCGTCCACCAACCCGGCAAATTTGTAGATATTGTTGATGACATTACCATAGTTGCGACGGTGATTGCAGATGATCTATCAGGAAATTTCTATAAAACTTTGATTGTGCAGGACAGCACTGCGGGTATAGAAATTAAAGTCAATAGAACAGGACTTCATGCCACCTTTCCAATTGGTTCTAAAATTGGAATTAAATGCAAAGGACTTACCATTTCTGATTATGTAGGTTTAATTCAATTGGGCCAAGGAAGTTATTTAGATGGAAACGATATGAGATTGGCGGGCATAGAAGATGTTCTGACGGACAAAATTTTGTTTCCAGGGCCACGTGGTCATTACATTATTCCTAACATAAAATCTATTAAAGCTTTAAGTAGTTTTGATGTAAGCACATTGGTTCAGATTGATCAGATTGAATTTGCCAGAGTTGGAATCGGTCTCAGCTACGCCAATGCGACTACACAAACTAACGTGAATCACATTTTGGAAGATTGTAACAAAAATCAATTGCTTTTAAGAACAAGTGGTTTTGCTGATTTCGCTGGCATACTTATTCCAGAAAAAAATGGTACCATCACAGGTGTGCTGGGTCGTTTTAACAGTGATCTACAATTATTTATTAGAGACACCTCGGATGTGCAATTTGACAAAGCGCCTTGTGGTGGAACTGGGGGAGGACCGGTTGTTGAAAAAACCATTCGCGAGATAAGGTCGCTTTTTCAAGGAACTGCCAGCAATGTTTCGGAAAATTTTAAAATTAAAGGGATCGTAATTTCAGATCGTGCCACTAACAATCTGAATGCAAGAAATTTATTTATTCAAGACGCCTCAGCAGGTATCGCCATTCGTTGGAACGCCAACCATAGTTTTGATCTGGGAGATGAATTGGAGATAAAACTTGCTGGTTTGGAGTTGTCTGAATTTAGTGGGCTTTTGCAACTCAACAATGTCCCACTAACGAATGCAGTAAAACTAAGTTCTGGAAATGCTATCTCACCCTTAAATCTTTCCATTTCCGATTTAATTTCAAATTTTGAAAATTTGGAATCAAGCCTAATCCGAATTCCTAATGCAAGACTGACAAAATCTTCTGGAACTACTTATGAAAATAATGTGGTGCTCAGCGATAAAACGGGTTCGATCAATTTGTTTACAGCATTTGCTGCTACTTTTGCTAGCACTAATTTTCCTGCCGATTCAGTAAATATTACTGCCATTGTTTCTCAATTCAATGGTCAACAATTGCTGTTGCGAAATTTGAATGATGTGGAAATCATTCAAGGAGGCGGCGGAACTGGTGCTGTAATACAAAGTATTCGCAATGTAAAAAATCTGTATCAAGGGACAAAGATCAATGTGAGTGAAGACTGGTTCATAAAAGGGATAGTTACATCTGAAAAAAATGCATTAAATATTGTAAATCAAAATTTGTACATTCAAGATGCAAGTGGGGCAATACTTGTAAGATTTTCTACCGCACATTCATTTGATTTAGGAGATGAAATTGAAATCTTGGTAAAAGGTATGGAGTTGTCGGAATTCAATAATCTGCTTCAACTCAACAATATCCCTTTGACCAATGCAAAATTAAATTCTAAAAACAATGCAATCCAAGCCCGGGAAGCAAATATTAAAGAGTTGCTAGACAATGGAGAGACTTGGGAAGGGGAGTTGATTTTAATTAGAAATGTAAATATTTCAAAATCATCTGGTACCAATTATTCAGGAACCATTGTACTCCAGGATGGAACGGGAACAATCGATTGTTTTACAAGAACCCAAGCCTCGTTTGCAAGCCAAAATTTTCCAGCAATAGCTAGCACAATCACAGGTCACATTTCCCAATTTATGAACAATCGCCAAGTTCTATTAAGAACAGAAGCTGACGTTAAACCATAATTTTTACTTCTTGGAGTTTGAATATAATTTACCAGGGCTTCGTTTGTTATATGACGATGAAGTGATGAAGCCTGGAACAGATGGCGTTTTATTGGGAAATTGGGCATCACAACAAAATTTTAATAGAGCACTTGATCTCGGTTGTGGCATGGGACTGATCAGCTTTATGATGGCATTAGCCAATCAGTCTGCACACGTAATTGCTGTAGACTATGATGAGAATGCAATTCAACTTTGTAATAGGAATAAAGAAATAAATCAAAGTTTGAATAACATTGAATTCTATTTAGCTGATTTCTTTAATACTTCCGGCTATTTAAAAACCAACTTTGATTTAGTGGTTTCTAATCCACCATACTTAATTGATCAGTTGGAATCAACAGTGCAGAAAAGAACCAGTCAAAGACACTGGTCAAAAAAGGAATTGATAGGATTTTGTAATTTATGCAGACAAGTGATTTCAAATGATGGAACCTTGCTTTTGGTTTTACCGGCTATTCAGGAAGCTGAATGGACTTTCCAATTGATGCTAAATGGTTTTTGCTTGAATGAAATTATAAAAGTCAAACATCTTCAAGAAAGCAAGCACAGTATTTACCTTTTACGCTATTGTTTACATTCAAAACACTTTGCACAAAGTGAAATTATTTTATCGGAATCCGAAAATGTAAAAATTGTTTAATTCTAAAGTATGAGTGAAATTGGATTTTCTAAAATCATTTTAAGACTTTGTAAAAATTTAGCACCGGTTGCACCATCTACAGCCTCTATGATCACAGGACAAACATACACGGAGTCTATTGGAAATGACAATTTGGTCATTCTTGACAGCGGGTTTTTTCTGAATCGAACCGATGGCCAAAATGCAAGCATCAGGAGGATTTATGATGGCCGTAAAATTTTCTATATCAAACATTCCAAGATTGGATATTGAAAAAGTATTTCCTTGCATTTCATCCAAGCCAAGTTTTCTAATTTTTGCCCTAGCTGCCTTATCAGCAATCTCTGCATTAATTTGGGACAAACTTTTTTGATCAGTATGTCGAATGACCGGGACTACTAATCCATCGTCAATGGCTACTGCTACTCCAATATGGATGTCATGGTGGTAAATCATTTGATCACCTTTCCATGAAACATTGACTGCTGGATTTTGACGAAGTGCAGAAGCACACGCTTTTACTATTAAATCGTTGTATGATATTTTTTGTGGAGCGATGTCATTAATTTGAGTCCTGGCCAAAACACATTGATCCATATCTATTTCCATGGTCAAATAGAAATGAGGTGCAGAAAATTTACTTTCCGACAATCTTTGAGCAATGGTCTTTCTCATTTGACTGACTGCTATGATTTCATCTCCCGACGAAGCATAGGCTACATTTTTTTGCACATTTGCTGTTCCTTTCGCTAAACTTCCCTCAATATCCTTTTTAATGATTCTTCCGTTTTCACCGGTTCCTTTCACTTGGTCTAAATTGACTCCAACTTCTTTGGCCATTGATTTTGCCAATGGAGAGGCTTTAACTCTTAAGTCAGTAGGTCCGGATACTGATTCAACATTTTTAGTTTCTTCAGCTTTTGAAGTAGTGCTTACCGATTCACTTGCTTTTACAGTTTCTGCAGGCTTCGTACTAGGAGTCAATAAACTGCTAAAGTCCTCACCCGCTTGACCTATGATGGCAATGATCCCGTCCACATCTACCTGGCCTTCCGCGACTGCAATATGAAGTAAGACTCCTTCCTGAAAGGCTTCTAAATCCATGGTGGCCTTATCTGTTTCAACTTCAGCCATAACATCACCTGGTTGAACTTTGTCTCCAACTTTCTTATGCCATACCCTAATGACACCTGTTTGCATGGTATCGCTTAAGCGAGGCATTCTGATTACTTCAGCCATAAATATTAATTTTGTCTAATTTTTGTTGCAATTCCTAATATCACGTAAAATTAATGGAATTTATAAACTTGCGATGGGATGGTTTTATTTTTTGCTTTTTTATTTGGGATCAATACCTTATATATTATAGTTTGATGTAATTTTACGCCCGTGAAATATACTTCTGAATTGATAAGAGAAGCTGTTGAAGCCCTGAGTATGCTGCCAGGTATTGGTAAAAAAACAGCCATGAGAATGGTCCTCTTTTTAGCCAAACAAGATGACCATAAGAGTCTTCGCCTTTCGCAATCCATAACCCGTATGGTGGAGGGACTGAAAGAATGCAAAGTTTGTTATGCGTATTCTGACGATGAACTTTGTGGCATCTGTTCCAATCCGGTAAGAGATCAATCGACTATCTGCGTAGTTGAATCCATCAGAGATCTCATGGCCATCGAGGAAACCCAACACTATAGGGGTTTGTACCATGTTCTGGGTGGATTAATTAGCCCCATCGAAGGCTTAGGTCCAGATCAAATTAATATAGAAGGTCTTTTAAGGAGGATACAAACCAGTAGGCCGAGTGAATTAATTATGGCTTTGCGCCCAAGCATAGAAGGGGATACAACCATATATTATATAAGTCGTCAACCAGGTTTAGAGGGTATTCAACTTAGTCAAATAGCCAGAGGAATATCTTTTGGTTCTGACCTTGAGTTTGCCGATGAATTTACATTGAGTCGATCTTTAGCGACCAGAACACCATATTCTTTAAAAGATAAACTACCGATTTGAAACTCAGTGTCATTATAGTTAGTTATAATGTGCGCTATTTTTTAGAAGAAGCACTGGCCTCTTTAGAAAGAGCCACAGTGGGTATTGAATCAGAAATTCTAGTCGTTGATAACGCATCTGCCGATGATTCTGTTGGTATGATAAAAGAGCAATTTCCTAAGGTCAAACTGATTGAATTCCATGAAAATCTAGGCTTTGGAAAAGCAAATAACCTTGGATTAAAATTTGCAAAGGGAGGTTATATATTATTTTTAAATCCTGACACCATAGTTTCTCCTGATTGTTTAAAAGTATGTATTCAATTCATGGATCAGAATTTAGAGTACGGTGCATGTGGAGTAAAAATGATCGATGGATCAGGACAAATTTTACCAGAGTCGAAAAGAGGTTTTCCAACACCTTGGGTTTCCTTAAGTAAAATGCTTGGATTGCATCAAATTTTTCCTAAATCCTCATTTTTTAATGGCTATTATATGGGTCATCTTTCCTATGATTCCAAACAAGACATTGAAGTTTTAAGTGGAGCGTTTTTCTTTGTACGAAAAAGCGTATTAGAGTTAACGGGTGCATTTGATGAGCAATATTTTATGTACGGTGAGGACATTGATCTTTCCACAAAAATAAGAAGAGCAGGAAATAAAATAGCCTATATCGCAGACACTCAAATCGTCCATTATAAAGGAGAAAGTACCAAGAAATCTAGTCTCAGTTATTATAAAAGCTTTTATGAAGCCATGCTTATTTTTACTAAAAACTATTTTTCAGGACCCGGTAAAAGTTGGTTTTTGTTCCTTTTAAAAATTGGAATTGTAATTAAAGGATTAGTTTCTTGGCTAAAAGAAATTTTATCTATTTGGATTTTATTTTTATTGGATGCCGCAGCATTGCTTACTGGGATATTTGTAATTAAGAAATTTTGGTCAAACTATTATTTTCACACTGAATTTTATTTTGAGAGAAATAGTTTTTGGATAAACGCGGTGCTATTTAGCGGTGCTTGGTTGATGTCCTTTTTCTTTAATGGACTGTATGAAAGAAAACCTGCCAGACATCAAATCTTGATGTCTGCTATAACTGGGTTTATTTTTAATTTGATGATCTATGCGCTGCTTCCTGAATCGGTGCGTTCTTCCCGAATGATATTATTACTTTCTTTTATTTATATTTTAATCTACTTATTAATTAGCCGATCGCTGATTTATTTTAAAAGTGGCAGCAGAAAGAAAACAATTGAACTTTTTTTAGTGGGCTCTGAAGAGGAGTGTACAGTGGCAGAAGATCTTCTCCGATTTACAAATACCAATTATCGAATTCTAAGAAAATTTTCTCCCGAAAGTATATTACAAATGTCAACAGGTTGGAAAACCATCATCAAATTATTGAAACCAGACCAAATTATTATTGGATCTGCCAACCAAAACTTAGATTGGATCATGCAAATGGTTTCTTCATTGCCTGAAAAAATTGAAATTAGATTATTAACTACGAGCAAGAATGCCATTATTGGAAGTAGTTCTAAAAATACTCCTGGGGAGTTACATTCTATGGACTTGAGATACCATATTGAACAAACTTCCTATAGGAGGCAGAAAAGAGTTTTTGATATTTTATTTTCTGTATGGTTAATCTTCTTTTTTCTAGTGATTGTTTTTTTTCAAAAAGACAAACCACAATTTATTAAAAATTTATTTTCAGTGATTGCTGGGATGAAATCTTGGGTCGGATTACCAACCACATTTCTTCAAAATTATTCCATGCCAAAATTGAAAAAAGGGGTCTTAACCGCCCTTCCATTTGATCAAAATTTAAAGGACCACGTTTTTGCGGAACAATATCTGATTCACTACGCTATTTATTATTCAGTCTGGATGGATTTAGATATTTGTTTGCGTAATATTCAATCACTAGACAAGAATTAATATGGACTTGCTTGTAATTAAAAATATTGTTTCCAATATAAATTCTGAACTCATTAAAGTCAGAAGACAAATACACGCTAACCCCGAACTTTCATTTCAGGAAGTAGATACTTCAAAATTAATCAAGTTTTATTTAGATCTATGGGGAGTAGAGTATTCCTCAGGCTGGGCTGAACATGGAGTGGTTGGATTAATAAAAGGAACTGCCTACGAAAATTCTAAAGTGATTGCCCTTAGAGCAGATATGGATGCTCTACCTATCCAAGAGGAAAATGATTTGGAATTTAAATCTAAAAATGCGGGAATCATGCATGCTTGTGGCCATGACATTCATACCACTTGTTTGTTAGGCGCAATTTATGCCTTACATCAAACCAAAGATCAATGGGGAGGAACCATCAAATTTATATTTCAACCTGGTGAAGAGCAATTGCCCGGGGGAGCTTCTATTCTAATACAAGAGGGGGTTCTTAAAAATCCTGAAGTGGATGCCATCCTAGGCCTGCATGTCCAGCCAGATATGGCAGTCGGACAGATTGGTATTTGTGAAGGGTCTAGCATGGGCTCATCGGAAGAAATATTCATAGAACTCACATCCTCCGGCGGGCATGCCGCTATGCCTCATCTAACTGGCGATACCGTTCTTACTGCTGCAAGATTGATTTGCGGGATTCAAGAGCTTTGGAGCAGAATTAAGCCTCCTCTGGTCCCTTCAGTGGTGAGTTTTGGCAAAATTCAAACAGAAGGAGGGGCTACCAACGTCATACCGGGTAAAATTTCTATAGAAGGTACTTTTAGATGCCTGGATCCAGAATTTAGGGAAAAATTTTGTGAGGCTCTCATTCCGTTCATAGATTCCACTGTTTTGCCTTTTGGTGTGAAAGCTGAAACCAAGGTAGTAAGAGGTTATCCGGTTTTATACAACAACGTTAATTTGGCTAAAATATGGAGCGAGTTATCCATCCAATATACAGACAATGAGTCTGTTGTAAGTATTCCTCCCAGATTGACTGCGGAAGATTTTGCAAGATATGCAGAAGTTGTTCCAGCCTGCTTTTTCCGCTTGGGTACGGGTCCTTCGGCCAATGTGCATAGCCCCAAATTTATAGTAGATGAGGCCGCCATCCCACTCGGTTCTGGCATTTTAGCTTGGTCGGCCATAGGTTTTTTGAAAAACGTATAAAATAATTTCATAATTTATAAGCTTATATTATTCAAATTATTATCTTTGCCTTTGAATTATAAATCCAAGTACAAGAATTGATACCAATGGCAAAAATTCTAATAGTTGATGACGAACAAAGTATCCGTCGAGTCTTAAGGGATATATTGGAACTTGAAAAGTATCAAGTAGATGAAGCAGTAGATGGTCTGGACTGTTTGGTGAAACTCAAACAGAATGAATACGACGCAATTATACTGGACATCAAAATGCCCAAAATGGATGGTATGGAAGCTTTGGATAAAATCCAAATTTTGGCAGTGGATACTCCCATCGTAATGATCAGCGGCCATGCTACCATCGATACGGCTGTAGAAGCTGTAAAAAAAGGTGCTTACGATTTTATATCAAAACCACCTGATTTAAATAGACTTTTAATCACCTTACGCAACGCGATTGATAAGTCTTCCTTGATCAGTGAGAAAAAATTCTTACAAAAGAAGGTATCCAAGTTTAAAACTCAAGAAATCGTTGGAGAATCTAAAATTATCCAGAAAGTTCGCGAGACCATTGATTTGGTTGCTCCAACGGATGCAAGGATACTTATAACAGGCCAAAACGGAACCGGTAAGGAATTGGTTGCTCGATGGATTCATGAAAAAAGCAATCGTGCAAAAGGCAATATTGTTGAGGTAAATTGTGCAGCAATTCCCTCTGAACTTATTGAAAGTGAATTATTTGGACACGAAAAAGGCTCATTTACTTCTGCGATCAAACAAAGATTGGGCAAATTTGAATTAGCCAATGGCGGCACATTGTTTTTAGATGAAATAGGTGACATGAGCTTATCTGCTCAAGCCAAAGTTCTGAGAGCTTTACAGGAAAGCAGAATAACCCGTGTAGGTGGAGATAAAGAAATTCCGGTAGATGTGCGAATCGTTGCTGCAACCAACAAAGACTTAAGGGAAGAAATCGCCAGAGGAAAATTTAGAGAAGACTTATACCACAGACTGGCAGTAATTATTATTGAAGTTCCAGCTTTAAATGAAAGGGTAGAGGATATTCCTTTGCTCGCTGAGCATTTTATGGAACATATCTGTCATGAATATGGTCTGGCCTCCAAGAAAATAGACGAGTCCGCTTTGGAGGAGTTAATGAAATACAATTGGACTGGAAATATCCGAGAATTGCGAAATGTGATTGAACGACTGATCATTCTCAGTAAAGTTAAAATTACGCGAAAAGAAGTTTTGGACTTTGTAATTCCTGCCAGCCAAAGAAATCTGAGATTTAAAGAACTATTCGAACAATTTGATACGGTACAGGAGTTAAACGAATTTATCAAAAAAGAATTCGTTGCCTACAAAGCTGAAATGTAAAGACTTTTATTTGAAAATTCTTGCTGCTGATCGTTTCAAAGATTAGAATAAATATAATTCTATTACGAATTTTCAGAAGTAGAATTGTGATTTACCCTTTTAGAAAAATATTTAGGATTCACCAATAACATTCCAAAAGATTCACAATCTTCTTTGGTTGTTTTGGCATGATGAGCCCCATGTGCTCTTAAAATTGCTTTGGAATAAGTACCATCCAATTGTTTAAACCATTTAAACCTTCTATGGATATAGACATCATGGACCAAAAAATAGCAGATGCCATAAATAGATATGCCAATTCCAACAAACAACAACCAGGTATAACCAATCACCAGTGAACCAATTAAATAACAAAAGAAGCTCGGTATGGCAAATACCAGAAAAAAACGATCGTTTCTTTCCCAAAATCCATTTTTCATAGTATGTGGTTTGTGATGGTCCTCATGCCATGACCACAATAAGCCATGCATCACATATTTATGGGTAAACCAGGCCATAAATTCCATACCAAAAAATGCTGCAACCACGCAAAAGCTGTATACTAACCAAGGGCTCATAAAAAAATACTTTCAATCAAAACAACTTCCGATAAGCTTGGTTCAGTCTTTTAATAGACTATTATTCCTCTGATTTCATCAAAGGTAAATCAACAAAAAACTCGGTCCCTTCATTGGGTTTAGAATGAAAGTAAATAGCACCATTAACAGACTCAACAATTTGACGACACATGGCCAATCCTAGTCCGGTGCCTGAACTCTTTGTAGTGAAATTGGGTAGAAAGACTTTGTCCTTCATTTCATCTTCAATACCACAACCATTGTCCCTAACACAGATTACAGCCAAATGCTGATTTCGTTCCAATGTAATGTTGATTTTCCCTCGTCTATGTTCTGGAATGGATTGAATGGCATTGTTGATCAAATTATTAAGAACTCTGATCAGTTGATTTTTATCACAATAAACATAACACTCATCAATTGGAACAGTAAGGTAAATATCCAAATCATCTCTTTTCCTATATAAGTCATGGACTGTTGATATGAGTTCATTCAATAATACTTTTTCATGGATCCCTTGTGGCATTTTTGCAAAATTTGAAAACTCAGTAGCAATCTGAGTCAATCCTTCAATTTGTTCTAAAATGGATTGACTTACTTTTTGCGTCATCTCTACTATTCCACTATCCCCTGATTTGATTCGTTGTAATAAATATTGAATGTTCAACTTCATCGGTGTCAGCGGATTCTTAATTTCATGAGCGACCTGTTTAGCCATTTCTCTCCAGGCATTGTCTCTTTCCGATTTTGCCAATAAGGAAGCCGATTCATCAATTTGACTCACCATCCTATTATAGTCCTGAATTAAATCACCAATTTCATCTTGACTCTCCCATTCCAAAGTATCATTTCTTTTTCCAAGCCTCATGGATTTTATTTTCTCACTTAAAACTTCCAAAGGCGAAGTAATTGAATTAGCCAAGAGTGTAGCAAGTGAAGCTGCAATTAAAAAAAGAAAGACATAAATATTGAGCAAGGTATTTATAAGATTGGTCAATCTATTTTCTGTGGAACTTTCTGTACTAATAAATGTAGACATTTCTATAGTGCCAAGCCGAGAACTATTAAAGAAAATATTTTTATAGGCATATAACTTTTCTTGATGATCAGGTAAATTGATTCTTTTAATTATAATATCAGATATACTAAATGGATAAAAAAAGTAAAAATTTGGATTGCACAATTTTATTTTTGAACTACTTGCTATTGGGTTGGTAAAAATTGGGACCTGATATCCTTGGTTGTCATAAAACTCTAAATTGTAGTCAAAGAGCAATGATGTTGTTTTAATTTGTTCTTTTAATAAAAATTTAGCATCTTCTTGAGTGGATACATTTTGGATCGATTGTTCCAAAAATGTACTAAGATATCTTAACTTATTGAATAGAGATTCTTCACTGATTTGTTGTTCTGATCTCCTAGTGAAAAACACAGTTACAAGCGCAATAATCATAAAACTAAATACAATTCCAAGGATAATATAAAATTGAATTTTTGTTCGCAAAGAGGGCTTTGAAACAACTTGAATATTCAACCCTTCAGGTAATATAGGATATCTTTGATGAATTAGACTGATTAAATAGGATAGTATAATGAGGATGGTGAATAAATATGAAAATAACGAAATGCTTTTTACCATGGATGGTATTTCATGTCGCAAAACGATGAGATAGTTTGGTGGAATGTATTGAATAAACAGCTCCGAACTATTAATTCTAACCGTATTTGATTTTAATTTTTTAAGTTGCTTTCGACAAAATGAATAATCGGGAGAATCAAATCCAGAACTATACCTCAATTCCTTATTCTCAAATAAAAAGAGTTCAAATCCTGCATCCAAAGATTTGCTAATCAAAGCGTTTAACTGTATTTCGGAAGTTTTGGTACTGTCATTTTTAATGCTAATATTAGAATTAATAATTTCAGATTTTTGGTTTCTCAATCGAATATTTTGATAATGAAAAACCAAACCTGAAGTGATCATTGAAATTATTAACAACCAGCTGATCAGCCACATCGAACTGGCTTGCTTATACTCCACAAAATAATCCAATAACCAAATTATAATGGAAGCCCCTAAAAGAAAAGTAATGGGGTTAATATCAGTTTTAAGAAATACAATAAACGGAGTAAATAGTAAAATTGAACTTAAATAGAGTAGAAACCTTTTTTTAATATTGAGATTAAAACTAAATGTGCTTTGAAAAAGTTTGTGTGAAATCAGAAATACAGAAATTATTATCAGCAATAAACTTGAAAGAATTAAATAATTTTCCGCAGGCATAAAAATGGTCTTCTGCAGCTCAAAAACAATTTTCGATTTTACGAAAATGGTCTTAAAAAAAGAAACGTAAAATAGCAATGCCAATAAAATGGTCATGTAATTTAGGAAAGGGATGACATATCGATTTATTTCTTTGGTAGGTAGATTTAATTCAGGGAGTTTGAAGTACCTATGATAGAGATAGGATAAGTGAAATATAATAAACGAAAATACGATCAACTCAAATAAAGTGTAGTCAAAGATCGTGGACTTGATTCTAAACTTAGTAAAAATACTGGTAAAATAATCAGGGTCTTGAACCAACCAATGCGCTAAACTGGCGGTTGTTACAATCCCCATAAAGATGGTAAGAAAACCCCAGCTGATTAATTTTTTTTCAAAAAATAGTTTTGTGAATTTATGTACGGGGTAATAAAATATTAACAGCAATAAAATGTAAAATAAAATAATGACCTCAGAAAAGGTTTTGGACAAACCTTTTCCAATGTTCTTGACAAAACCAATCTGCTTGTTTTGGCTATTTTTCAAAACCAATTGCGTTAAGTGATCTCTTTCAATGGTTATTAAAGGAGTCTCTATGGTTTGATTGGAAGGACTTGGAAGTTTAGAGTAAACGATAAAGCAAAGTTCAAATTCCGAAAAATTCAAACTCTTTTTTACTCCAAAATAAGATTCATTGTGAATGCTGAAAATTCCTTCTCCTGATTCCGTCAAACAAGGGCACCACTGAGGGTCAAAATGACTTTCAGGATTTTGCCAGTACAATAGATTTCCTCCCTTGCAAAAAATCAGAAAACTACTTTTGTACAAAGAATTATCTTTTAGAAGGCTCGATAACTTTTCATAGATTTGATTGGATTGATCTGTATTCCAGCTAACATTTTTTAATTTTTGGATGAGATGCTCAGAAAGTTCTTCTGTTTCTCTAATTTTTAATTCTAGTTGAGTTTTGTATTGCTGCCCTTGATCGTGATTTAATAGGGTATAGTTTTGTTCATATATTTTCCCTATGGCCACCATCAATAGACCTATGGCCCATAAATAGTACCAGTGACTGAAACGCTTAAATGCCAGTTTATGTAAAATCACCGCATAAAGTTAAGGATTTATACATTAATTTTATTTATAATGTGATAAACTCTTGGAAATAAGCTAATTTTGCAATGGAGTCAGGGTTCATCGCTGCGTCGAAGACGTGGAGGAAAGTCCGGACAACGTGGGGAATCACACCACCTAACAGGTGGGTTTTGCGGAAGCGCAGAAACAGACAGTGTCACAGAAACTATACCGCCGCGCCCTGGGTGCGGTAAGGGTGAAAATGTGCGGTAAGAGCGCACAGTTGCAGCTGGTAACAATGCAACGGATAAACCTTGTGAGTTGAAATGCCATGTATATCCATTAAACGTCTTAGGCGTTTCAATTTCCCGATTGTGTCAAATGACAGATGGAAGGGTAGGCAGATAGATTTTGTCAGTGATGCCAAAACCAGATAAATGATGAACGCCTTCTATGAAGGTTACAGAATCCGGCTTATACTGACTCCATTTTTTAATTCTAATTAATTTAAGCATTGATCTAAAGATCTATGGAGTTATACTTGTTTTTGTTTTCTGCTTCCTAAAATAATTGAAGATTTCCTGATTAAATCCAAAGAAGGTATAGAAGTCAGCAAACGTTTTATCCTCGAAAGGAGTAGCACTATTTATTTTTATAGCATAACCAAATATAAAAGGTTTATATACCCCTCCGAATTTAAAAGCAATATTGGTTTCTAAAATTGATAAATATTTTTTATTTTTAAATGAATTATTGATATTATTTATACCATCAGCATCCAATCCGAATGTCTCAATTTTATCTACATCAAGCCATACCAACCTAAGTACGGCGGTCAAAGTTAAATATTTAGTATGCTTATGCCAGCCTGATTGAATGTAATGCCTTTTAGTGAGCATGCTGACTGTATAATAACTGATGTTGGAGTTTAAGCTTGAAAATGTCCTATATTCTTGATTGTTTGACACTCCCAAACCAGTTCCAATATAGAATTCAAATTGATTTCCAAGAACAATGCTTGGTTTTCCTAATCTGTATTTTGAAAGCTCTAATTTTCCTAATTTGGCAAAATAGTATCCTACAGCACAGTTATAGTAATTGGAAGAATTGCCCTTGGTTTGATAATTTAATAAGATGCCAATATTTTTCCATGGACTATAGGACAAGCTCGTGTTCATAAAAATATCAGAAGAAATTCTACTTAGATTTAATTGGGCACTCCATTGATTAACTTGGGAGACTGTATAAATACCATCCTGACCAGGAACATATACTTGAGCATAATTTTGAAGTGGCAATACAAAGATTAAGCAATACCATAAAGTTCTCATAGACATAGTTTATAAAATATCATGAAATTTAATTGGTGAATTGAAAAGCCTATGCTATTTTAGCAATATTCTACTTTTTTAAAGGATCAGAAAATTTTTCTGCCTTCATTACAGTATCATCAATCAATGTATTTAAGAAAGCGATTAGATCCTCTTTATTTTGCTTGCTTAAATTCATTTTAACAGGGTTCTTTTTATAATCCGTTAATGATTCATCCAATCCAGGATTATATTTTATACCTTGACTGTAATGTTCCAATACCCCATCAAGTGTGGCTATACTTCCATCATGCATATAAGGTGCAGTATAGATTAAATTGCGCAAAGTTGGAACTTTAAACTTAGCTTCTCCTTGGTTTTTTCCTGCGCCAAGATCTTTGTAATTGGTGTATAAGCCATTATTGGATGCCAATTTACCTGGTTGGCCTGCTAAGCTACCATGACAATTCGAACAAAGACTCGAGTACAATGCTTTTCCTCTATTTTCTTGGGCCGTAAAAAGATTAAAGTCTTTTCCAAAATGACTCGTAGGATGGTTATTTACTGAAAAATTCTCTACGGCGCTATCAAATTTTGTGGAATAATTCGTAATTGAATTTGTAAATTCAGCGATGGCATCTAAAATTTGATCTCCATTTAATACAGATGTTTGGAATGCCTTTGTTGCAAGTGGCTTATAATAAGGCAATGAATTTACAACGTATTTTACTTTGGAAATGTCCATATCCATTTCATTAGGGTTGGCCATGGTGTTTTTACTTTGCTCCTGAACAGTCATTGCGGAATTGTCCCAAAAAAATGGTACACTGTTAAATGTACCTGTGCCATAATACAATTGAAAATTTAATACAGATCCAAGGGCCAATGAATTTCTGGTAGTTAAACGGTTGTGAGCTCCCACAGAAAATGCTACATCATCAGAAAAAGCAATTTCTTGTTTATGACAGGATGCACATGAAATGGATTTGTCAGAAGAAAGGTTTTTATCATAAAACAAGACCCTGCCCAATGTAGCCTTGTCTGAATTTATACTTCTATTTATAAAAGAAACATTGTTTAAATAACTAGGAAAGTTTAATTCATAGTCTTCCGGAACAACGGGCAAATTTAATTTTTCTGATAAAATTTTATATTCTTCAGAAGTGTAATAACTGTGGTCAATTTTTAATTGATCATCGCAAGAAAGAAATAAAGTTAAAACTGAACTGCATAAAAATGCAAAAACTGGGGTGGTGTGTTTCATAGATGTTAATTTTTAGTGGTTAATTCATGGCTTAAAGATAAATTACCTGATCTAAATATTTAATTATATGGTAATAAATAATTAAGTTTTAACTAAACGTTAACATAATTAGCATAACAAAGCGAGCACTATGACGCTCATCAAGTCAATAATTTCTAATTATCTGCTGTGCTTGTAGCTCCCAAATCAAATATAAAGGTAAAACGAAGCGTATTGGCCAATGGGCTGCGGTTGATATTGGTTGGAACCAAATAGGAAATATTAATAGAGAAGACATTGTATTTAACACCGCAACCAAGAGAGAAAAACTTTCTATTTCCTTTGAGGGCATGCTCATAAAAATAGCCCATTCTCACCGCAAATTGTTTGTCATACCAATATTCTATTGCGGGATGGATGGTTATTTCTTGCATCTCCTCAGTGAAGCCTCCTACTGCGTCTGAAAAAGAACCAAAAACACCACTGAATAAAGGTTTTTCGCGGATATCTGCCACTTTATTATTATTGGCATCAAAATCAGGATGTCCCTGAGGAATGGTCGATGGCACCATCAATTTATTAAAATCAAGAATTAAATTTAGACTATTATAATCATCAAAATTCATTTCATAATTTCCGCCAATTCCGATATTGGTTGGAATAAAATCCCTAGTGGTAGATTTGGTATAGGTAACTTTGGCACCTAAGTTTGTAATTGCAGCGCCAAGACTTAAATAATTTCTTCTCCCAGAGGATCCTGCAGGTCCTTTATAAAAAACACCTATGTCAGCTGCAAATGTTCTTGCTGGAAAGATCTGGGTTCCAGACACTGTTCTCCCAGTCGCCAAACTGGATAAAGCAAATTTCGCACTAAGGCTTGCAGATAATTTTGGAGTTAGTTTTCTAGCGTAAGCTCCAGTGATTTCTATTTCATTCGGTCTCCCTGTTCCCAAGTCATTCCCAAACTCATCTCTAAAATCGATGGCTCCCAAAGAAAAATAACGAATGGCTCCTCCTACTGCTTGATCCTTTCCAACTTTATAATATCCGGACAGGTATAAAAGGTAAATATCATCTATGTTTAAATTTCGGAGCCAGGGTGATAGGGTAGCGGACAAAGCAAATTTATTCTCTACAAAGGCTAGCTTAGATGCATTAAAGTGAAGTGCGTTTGGATCAGCGCTGGTGGCTAACCCGGCATCACCAATTCCACCCGCTCTTGCATCAGGGTTTATGTGCATAAATGGTAAAGCGGTCAACAAAGTATTGGTCACGCATTCTCCAGTTGCTTCATCCACAATGCAATTTTTTCTGTCATCCCACCGCTGGCCAAACAAGTAGCTAGAGGACGACAATAAGAGAATTATAAAGAAAATTTTATTCATGGGATCTTTAAAATTTTTGCAAAATTATGATTTTCTGCAATATTACAAATATTAAATACTATTTATCTATAAGATTAACTTAAAATATACTCTTTTATCTGAGAATCACCAATTTTTGGTGATCGCTGGATTTTTGAAGCTGGATTCCGGTGTCACTAGAGGATATCTTAATTTGATATAGATAAACACCATTGGCCAATAAACTTCCAAAATCATCGGTACCATCCCATTCTAAATCTTCGTAACGATAACCCGTTAATTGAATTTGTTTTTGAATGGTTTTGACAATTTTACCAGTAATCGAATAGATTGGAATGGTCACCCACATTCCTAAACCAGTAACATTGGTTTCAAATTGAAATCTGGTTGATTTGTTAAATGGATTTGGGTAATTTAGAATCCTGTCCAATACCACTCCTTCCTCATCAATGACATTAAATTCAATATCCGCAGTTCCCATATTGTTGGTAATGTCCCAAGCTACAATACTAAGGGTATGTTTTCCCGGACTCAAATTTTTTAATGGATAACTGACTTCTCCTTCTTGAAAATTATTCAATTTGGTTTTAAAAAAATTATTGAGGATAATAGGATTGTCTGAATTTTTATCCAACACTGCTACAAGATCGTGTCCAATCGAATTACCTGTCACGTTGATGCCCATGTCATCAGACAATTTAGCATAGATTTTTGGATTCCTGTCGGTAATTCCACCACTTACAAATTGATCATTGTTGATAAATAATTGAACTACAGGTGGTTGATCTTTTCCAATTCCTTCAGAAGCAACTCCGCCTACCACGATAGAACTGTTATAACCTGCGGCATCTCTATCTTTTAGGTCCGTGGCATAAAGACTGATTTTACCATATCCATAAGAATAATTGATATCTTTGGGTACAATGAAACTAAATTCCCATTCTCCATTTACAACTGCTGCATTGCCTTTAAAAAGTACATTTTTCTGAACTTTAAAATTCTGGACTCTGCTACCCAAATCATTGCCACGGGTTTTAAGGTCGATCACTTTATCGTAAATGGTAGCAACCAAAGTACCATTAAAGTCTTTTATAATTTCTTTATTTTCATTTACTATATTCCCTTTAAAAGTGACCCTTCCCAATGCCCGAATGGTGTCGTTGGCACTTTGAATCGTTTTTCCATTCATGGAGCTAATTTCAACTTCTGATTTAGGGAATGCAAGAGTTTGTGAAGGATCTCCAAACAACATAAACTTTCGGGCATTGGTCGTAAAAAATGATCCCGTATTTGAATTTTTAGCTTTAATCAATATCTCACCTAAGGTTAAATATTTTCCATTTTCTTTGACTCTTATAAACTGAAATACTGCATTGGTCAATTGGTAATTGTCATTGGCATACACCGGTCTTACTGTAGAAAACAATCCCATCGTCCCACCTTTGATCAAGGTGCCTTGTTGACCGGCACTGGTAATTTTTGGATCATCAAAGGTCGTAAAGGTGCAAGTTGCTGTAATCATCAAAAACAATTTATCTGGATTGTCCCAGGTATTAATGTCCGGAATCTGAAGAACTCTTTCTTGAGCCAAACCAGTAGGGCCACCATGCCCTAAATAAGTCATAATTAAATTTCCTGAAAACACAGATGCATTAATAGCACTATTAACTTCTGGAAACCTATTTCCACCTGGTGTGGTAACTTGTTCATAGGCATCCAGATAGATTTTTTCCTGATTATACAATGGATCTTTAATTAAAAAATCATCTGCGACCCTGTTGATATCGGTCATGTGAATATTGCCATCTTCATCATCTCCAATAAAAGACATTTTTAGGCGCCAATCTTCCATCATAAGTGGGTCGGTATCATATTTGATAATTTTGTCTATTTGAATTTTTGCTTCTTCCGGATTTCTGGCAAGAATTCGCCCAACAGATAAATCAATTAGTCCAGCCAATGACTTTCCTTCATTTTCATCCATCAGAGCAAAATAGTCATCAGAGGGAAATCCATCTATTGGGTCCAGTGATTGTGCGGTTTGAAAAGTAGGAACAAAATTATTGTCTGGATATCGAGTATTGTTAATATACCTGTAATCAAAAGTAGCATTGCCCATCAAAATTACATATCTGAAATTAGGTCCGCGGGTATACAACATTCTAATAAAATCTCTCAGTGCAGTGGGATCTTTAGTGCCAGATCCAAATTCTTGGTATACATCATCAATCTTGACCATTTCCCCTTTTAAATTGGAAAATGAACTTCTATGGTCTAACAGTCGCTTGGCTTCGGCTTCCATAAGATCAGGATAAATGACCACAAAATCTAATTTATCCAAGGCATGAATATTTTGATTTTCTACGGTACCAATATATTCTGGTGAATTTTGAATTTGGCTTGAATTAAACAGGGAATAAGTCTTGTACTGATCCCGACTTTGGTCTGCAAAAACGATTTTGTCTCCAATGGATTTATACCCAATTTGTATTGGTCTAAGAGGATCAGATATATCCCAAACCATACTATTTTGATTTGCTTGATGTTGAATCGTATACTCACTGGTATTATATTGGTATGAGTTGGGATCAAATATAATAAGTGCTTCATTTTGATAGGATAAATTTCTCCAAGCGGTCATTTGTATATAATCTAGCCAACCATTTGAACTGGCTGCAATATTTGGAAAGTTAATTTTAACCCTGGCTAAATCTTCATTCAAACTGATCTCTTCAGCGATTAAATTATAAGATGCAAAAGTGGAGGTACAGCTATAATTGATGGTTCCTAAAAATTTAGAAATGGTTTGATTGTTGATATTAATTTGAAGTTGGGTGGAGCGATCTGATCTGGAAGCAAACCCTGATCTTAATTTTACTTTTTTTGAAAAATCAATTCCATTAAAACTAAAAAAATTGCCAAGATCCAAAGTCCGGCTATTGCTTAAATCTTCACCAAACCATTGTTGTCCTGTCCCATGTGTACAATCACCCAAATCCAATAAATTGTTTAATTCTTTTTGGTAATGCAGGCATTGCAGCCCTTGTTGAGTTTGGTACTCAGCTTGGTCTAAAGAGTTAATTTTATTAATTCTTAATCCTGCTTGATTGTCAATTTTTAAATAAAAATAACTTTTAAAACCATATGGATTTTTAGTCATTTCAAAATCAGCAATTTGATCACTGTACTTTAATAAATCGGGACCGCTAGCGTAAAATATAATATAATCTTGATCATTAAAAACTCCATCTTCTGAACCGGAAACATAGATGTGGTTTTCTGCCAAATCATCTTCTCTAGCTATTTCATTGGCTTCCGGAAGTTTTGTGCCACCATTACCATATATATGAATATTTTGCGGATTTAAACTCGAAATATTTAATTTTAAATTCTTCTCAATATAGTTTTTATCAATTCGATAAAAACCTGGCTTGTCCACCGCAATTTTGTAAATTGTACCGCTTCCAAGAATGGATTGTCGTGTATAGTTTGGTGTCGTCCGATAATTTATAGTAGTTTCTTTCTCATGCACAAACTCTAATCTGAATTCAAGCAATTTTTCGTATTGATCAGCACTAATTTTTCGAATGGTCTGGATGCCAATGACTGCTTTGTACTGATTTTTTTCTTTTAGAATTTCAGATTGAACATCGTAGGAATTTGAAATAAGAGTTTCACTGACTAAGTTTGAATTTTTTTTAGAAGCAATAACCTCTGTTTGAATGGGAAGGATATTGACTTTTAGTTTGCCCGGACCGGTTACGGGCACTTCCATTCTATACAATGGAACCCTTGGATTATTTGAGGATCTTATAGCGCCTCGAAAACTTCCGAATGGATTAAAAACCTCTTGATTCTGTATCTGATCTTCAGAATACCAATCGATTTTGTTTTGAATGGAATAACTTTGCTGCCCAAATACAATATAGGGGGATAGAAATATGACTATTTTACATAAAAGCTTCATAACAGGATTGATTTAGGTAGAAACTATTCCAATATCCAAACAATTTGAGAAATAAACGATTGAATAACCAAGTTATTTTAAATATGGTTGAAAAGAAATGGACTTTAACATTGACCCTCTTGGTCTTGTTTTTAATATATCCCTTGGATCGAAGTATGGCACAAGACCCTATTTTTAGTCAGTTTTATGCAGCTCCATTACAATTAAATCCTTCATTTTCAGGTCTTTCTGAGTCCCCAAGATTTGCAGCAGTATATCGGAATCAATGGCCTCTGATAGAAGAACCCTTTAGAACATATTCCACCATGCACCTTAGCTACGATCAGTTTTTTGAAAAGATCAGAAGTGGCTTTGGACTTGAGTTATTAGCAGATGATGCTGGTGCAGGTTTTGTTCGCAGTTATAAAATTGCGGGAATGTATTCCTACCGAGTAGAGCTAAATCGGGACGGTCATTATATGAAGGGCGGAATAGAAATAGGTTTGGTTGGTTTGAGTTATGGATGGGATAAATTCGTTTTTGGAGATCAAATTGATCCTAAATTTGGTTATACTACACCGGGTGGATTGCCAATCATTTCAAACGAATTAAGACCTAACAGCGAACGGATAAGCTATTTGGATGCGGGCGCAGGTCTTTTATATCATTCCCCAAACTGGTTTATTGGCTTGTCTACCAAGCATTTGAACAGCCCTTCATTGGGAATTCTCAATGTAAACAATGGAGCATTTACGGGTTTACCCGTCAGATGGTCTTTACACACAGGTGGTAATGTGAGTTTGTCTAAATCAAAGGAATACAGCACTTTAAGTCTTCAGCCAGCCATCGCAATTATTAGGCAATCTGAGTTTTTTCAAGTGAATGCAGGTAGTCAACTCCAATTCCAGACTGTTTTTATTGGTTTATGGTACCGACACGCACGTAGTAATCCAGATGCTGTCATCGGAGTATTGGGGATCAGAAAAGGCGGACTTAAGATGGCTTATAGTTTTGATTTTACGGTGTCCTCATTGACTTTAGGACAGGGGGGGAGTCATGAAATTAGCTTGCTTTACAGCCAGTCAAAACCCCGTAAAAGCTCCTATGTAAAATGCTTTGAAGGTTTTAATTAATTTTTTTCGAAAATTTTTTGGCTCGAACAATAAATAAAGCAGTAATTTTGTTTTCCAATTGTAAAAATTCAGTAGTAGAATGATAGGCAAAGTATTTTCAATAGTGTCGCTTTGTGCGACAGTTTTGTTGGTTTCTTCTTGTAGCAAGAAGAATGAGGCTTCCTCCGCAACAGGCTGGAAGTATAACGATCCGGAATATGGTGGATTTGAGAAAGTAGATTATGAAGGTCAGGTGACTGGTCCTAATTTGGTACTTATCGAAGGAGGTACATTTACCATGGGTCTCACAGAAGAAGATGTTACTTATGAATGGAATAATATTCCGCGAAGAGTAACTGTATCATCTTTTTATATGGATGAAACTGAAGTTAGCAATATTAACTACCGTGAATATTGTTTTTGGTTAGGAAGAGTTTTGAAATCATATCCAGATGTGATGCGTTCCGCACTTCCTGATACCTTGGTTTGGAGAGAGGAACTAGCACTTAATGAACCATTTATTGAGACTTATTTTAGATATCCATCTTATGATGATTATCCAGTTGTAGGTGTAAGCTGGCTTCAAGCCACTGAGTTCTGCAAATGGAGAACAGACAGGGTGAATGAGATGATCTTGATTGAAAGGGGTATCATGAATCCGAATCCTGAACAGGTGGACGCTGAAAACTTCAACACAAAATCTTACCTCAACGGACAATATCAAGGAAATGTCAGAAAAAATTTAAAAGACATCACCACTGGAGGAGAAAGATCAGTTAAATTTGAAGATGGAATATTGCTTCCTGAGTACCGTCTGCCTACAGAAGCAGAATGGGAATATGCCTCTTTGGCTTTAGTCGGAAAGCAGTCTATCAACAAAGATGAATTGTATACGGACAAGAGATTTTATCCTTGGGATGGCAACACTGCCAGATATAAAAGAAGAGACAAGCACATGGGTGAAATTCTCGCTAACTTTAAAAAGTCTGGTGGAGATTATATGGGTATGGCTGGAAAATTAAATGACAGAGCTCATATCACAGCTCCTGTTAAAACATATTGGCCTAATGATTTTGGTCTTTACAATATGGGAGGTAATGTATCTGAGTGGGTTGAAGATGTATTTAGACCTTTGACTTCTACTACTTTAAGAGATGTGGAAAACCACGATTTGAACCCATTTAGAGGAAATGAATTTAAAGAATTGATATTGGATGAATCTGGAGTACCAATCGAAAAGGATACTTTGGGTAGATTACAGTATCAAGCTGTTAAAGATTCTGCTGTGAATGATCGCGAAAACTATAACAGAGGTGATGTAAAAGATTGGCGTGATGATGACTCTGATCGTATTGATTACCTATATGGTGTTTCTTCATTGGTAAGTAATAAATCCAGAGTCGTAAAAGGTGGCTCATGGGCTGACAGACTATTTTGGTTGTCTCCAGGCGCTAGAAGATTTAAAGACGAAGATAAATCAGATAGAACCATTGGATTTAGATGTGCTATGACCAGAACAGGAGGTCCTACAGGTAATGAAGATGCTGGTGGTATCGATTTCAAGAGAAAACAACCTAAAGTCAATAGAAGCTATAAATAGTTTAATTTGATTTTTAAAAAATATGAATCCCTGATCATTTTTGTTCAGGGATTTTTTTTTGCAAAGAGACAATGGAGATATCAGAAATTTATAAATTACTAGAAGATAAACTTGATAGGATAGTTACGGATACGCGGCAAATTAAAACTGGTGATATTTTCTTTGCGCTAAAAGGCCCTAACTTCAATGGCAATGAATTTGCCCTACAAGCTTTAGAAAATGGAGCTTCTTACGTAATAGTTGATCAATTTTTTAAGCCAGAAGTGAAGAATATGATCCTGGTTCCTGACGTGTTGACCTGCTTACAAAATCTCGCAAGAATCCACCGTCAGAATCTTAATATTCCAAGCATTGGGATCACTGGTTCAAATGGAAAAACCACCACCAAGGAATTGTTGTTTTCTATTTTATCATTGTGGAAAAACACCCTGGCCACAGTTGGGAATTTTAACAACCATATAGGAGTTCCTCTGACAATCCTGAAGCTTAAAAGCACACACGAATGGATGATCATAGAACTTGGAGCCAATGCACCTGGAAATATTGAAGAGTTGTGTAGTATTGCAGATCCAGATTTCGCTTTAATTACCAGCCTTGGAAAATCTCATCTTGAAGGATTTGGAAGTTTTGAGAAACTCATAGAAACCAAGATGGAGCTGTTTGAATTTGTTGAGAAAAAATCTGGGAAACTGTTTTTCAATTTGAATGACCCAAACATCCAAAAATGGTATAAACCATCGGATAATCATATAGGATTTGGAGATGATACAACCGAATCTAAATACCAATTTAAATTACTAGAATCGCATCCTAAAATAAAATTGCAACAAATACAACCTGTTGAGGAAATTTTTGAAACAGAATTATTTGGCGAACACAATTATCAAAATGTGATAGCAGCCATTACCATATCCCAAAGTATAGGTGTACCTATTTCATTAATAAGGCAAGGACTAAAAAACTATATCCCTTCCAATATGAGATCACAAATTTTGGAATGGAGAAACAACAAAGTCATACTTGATGCTTACAATGCCAATCCCGCATCTATGAAAAGTGCTTTGGTAAGTTTAAGTCAATTTGATACATCTCCTAAATTGGCAATTTTAGGAAAAATGGCAGAGTTGGGGGAGTTTTCAAACGAGGAACATCAGAAAATTTTAGAATTTTCTTTGAATTTGGCTATTGATAAAATCTTATGTGTTGGAGGTGAATGGCCAGTGATTGAACATCAAAAATTGATTTACAAATCAACTGTTGACGAAGCTAAACTATACCTAAATAACATTCAATCTGAAGGGCAAACAATTTTGATTAAAGGATCCAGATCTGCTGCATTAGAAAACCTTCTTAAGGAGTAGTTCAGAAATTCTCTTAGGAATGGATTCTTGAATGGTTTGAAGGTATTCATCATAAGTACAAGGTATTAAAATACTAGACTTAGTATGCCCTTCATAGGTAGGGCTTTTAAACCACCATTTTCCTGTGATTTCTGATTTACAAAAACAAATTTCCAAATCCAATTCTGTCAGGTCAACCACATATTCCGTGAGATGACTATTTTTTTCTGTTTCGTCTAATTTCTTTTGATTATAACCTTCCATATAATACCAAACCAATTGAGAGATATTATAATCACACAGATCTTTATTTTCAACTTCTGTCTTCCAACTTGAAATCATAAAGAGTTGATTTTTTTCACCTGCACCAGCCATTTTACAAATGGATGCTGCTTCTTCTGAAAATAATCCACTGACCAATAAGTGTTCTGATGCTGGAAAATCAGAATAACGAATGCTATGAGGATCAAAAAAACACCAATTGGATCTTCTTAACAAGGGATCCACTGAATTTGAAGATTTTCTAAAATCAGAAAGGTAAGAGATGGTAATTTCAGAAAGTTGGGTTTGAATTTCTTGCTTTTGAGTATTGTGTCTTTGCATTGCAATTCCTTGAATCTCTTTCAAGACAAAATGATCCTGCCAAATAGCTAAATCGCTAAGATGTAGTCCAGGATTTACCCAACTTAAACTGTAAGGTTTCATTTGAGTCTCTTGCAATATATGAAGGGATTCCAATAATTCTTTATCCCCACCAATCACAATGGGACATATACCCTGATCTATCAAAAAGCCAAGGGTCTGAGCCATTTTTTCTGAATCATTGCCAGCAAATTCACCCAAATCCATAATTCTATGTTTCTTAAAGGCTCCAAGATCCATTTTATTGAAATGTGTTTTCCAAGCTGATTCTGAAACTGAAGGATGTTTTATAATCACCAGGTCATAGTCCAAAGTCTCAGTTAGGTTTGGACTTGATTCAAAATTCAATATTGGATCAAAAGAAGGCCTTAAATAGAGTTTCATAACTGATTTTGGTGCAAATATATATTATTATTTTGAATAATATGTAAAACAATTTGAAATCTTAAAATGCCTTATTGAGAATTGCAATTAATTTTGGCCTTTTAATCGCTAATAATGGAAAAACTAGATCAATACCTTTCAAAAAGACCTTATCTAATTTTTGAATGGAAAGATGAATTAACAGAAGCAGAAGGATGGTTGGTAATCAACTCTTTAAAGGGTGGTGCAAGCGGAGGAGGAACCAGAATGCGAAAAGGCTTAACAAAAGAGGAAGTCATATCTCTTGCCAAGGTAATGGAGATTAAATTTAATGTTTGTGGTCCAGCGATAGGAGGAGCCAAATCTGGAATTAATTTTGATCCGGCAGATCCTCGCAAGCAACAAGTGCTTGAAAGATGGTTTAAAGCGGTGAGCCCATTGTTGAAGACTTATTATGGCACCGGAGGGGACCTTAATGTAGATGAAGTCAGAGATGTTTTTCCGATAACTGAATCATTGGGAATTTTTCATCCTCAGGAAGGTGTTTTGAATGGCCATTTTGGCTATTCTGAAACGGATAAAAAAAATGCGCTTAGTATTCTAGATGAAGGCTGTAAAATGGCTGTAATTACTGAAGAGTTTAGCCCAGATAATGGTAAAGCAGGTTTTAATGTAGCGGACATGATCACAGGTTATGGAGTTGCTGAATCCGTTTTTCAGTATTACCAGGTTTTTAATAAAGGGGATGTTACCGGTAAAACCTGCTTAATCCAAGGATGGGGAAATGTAGCCTCTGCAGCTGCATATTATTTGGCAAAAGCGGGTATCAAAATCATTGGAATACTCGATCGGGAAATAAGTATCGTCAAGAAAGAAGGGTTTGAATTTGAAGAAATAAAGCAGTTGTTTTTACAAAAACAGGGGAATCAATTGAAGTCCGAATTTGCCATGCCCTCATCAGAAGTCTTGGAATATATTTGGGATTGGGGACCGGATATTTTTGTACCCGCAGCCGCGAGCAGAATCGTAACTGCATTGCAATTAGAGCGTTTGTGCAACTCAGGAACGAAGGTCATTGCATGTGGAGCCAATGTGCCATTTATTGAAGATCAAATAATTTTTGGAGACACCTCTCGAATTTTTGATCAAAAATTAGCCATAATCCCTGATTTTATATCCAATTGTGGGATGGCTCGGACCTTTCATTATTTAATGGCTAGTAAATCACTTCCAACCGAAGTAGAAATATTTACGGATGTTAAAAACACCATCAAATTGGCTCTGGAAAAGCTTGAATCTGAGCAAAATGGAAAGGATCAACTCTTCGAAAAAGCATTAAATGTATTTTGTTAAATTATTAATTATTAAGTGTTTATACATTATATTTTAATAATAATTGTCTTTTTTTATTTGTGGCCGGATTTTTGCATAGCTTTGCAAGAGCTACGTGTTGTGCATAGCTTCGAATTATATGATTTATGATTAAAAAGTCATGCTTATATTTATTATTACTCACTGTTAGTCTAAATGTAAAAGGACAAACAGACACTACCATCAGTACTGTAAAAACTACAATCATAACTTCTGATAGTACTGTAAAAACTACAATCATAACTTCTGATAGTATTAAAAAAACTACGATCATAACTTCTGATAGTACTGAAAATCCTAAAATCATAGCTGCTGAATCTTCAGATAAAGACAAAAAAACAACCCGACCAAAATATCCACCAAAACCAAACCATGCGTGGGAGTTAGGTTTGCATGCAGGACATTTATTGGTGGATGGAGATGTTGATCAATGGAAGCCTTTAGCCGGATATGGCTTGGGGATTCATGTTAGAAGAGCCATACATTACGTTTTTTCAATCAGATTGGATGCTACCTATGGTGTCACTTATGGTTTAGAACCTCAACCTTATGGTCAGAGTTTGGAACCAGAGCAATTTTACGTTGAACCAGATGGTACCAATAGGGAGGTGTTTAATGGATACAATCGAAATAATCCTTGGTTCCCGGCGTATAAAACTCAATTGTATTCCTTTTCAGCTCAAGGAATTTTAAATATTGGAAATATCCTTTTCCATAAAGAACGCAATAAATGGAATTGGTATCTGGTGATTGGAGGAGGAGTATATCACCATAGAACATTTTTGGATATTAAGAATTCGGCAGGAGTTGTTTATTCTAATCTTGTCAATAGTATTGCATTTACCGATGATAAATTTAATACAAGGGCAGGAAGAAAAGATATACGAGATGCTATAAAGGATTTTTATGATGGCGATTATGAAACCGAAGCTTATAAGAAAAGAGGAATTTTTAGATTGGCCGATAAGCACAATGTGCATTTTGCCTTTACCGGAGGAATGGGATTAGCCAGAAAAATTAATGACCGATTTAATCTTGCTTTAGAGCATGTATTTATTGTATCTGACAACGATTATTTGGATGGGATTAAGTATCGTTCCGACGTGGATCAAACAAATGACAACGACGTCATGCATTACACCCACCTTAGGTTGGCTATCAATTTAGGAAACTTAAAGAAGAAAAAAGAGCCGCTTTATTGGCTGAATCCAATCGATGGAATTTATGAAGACTTGGCCGAACTAAAAGCAAGACCTATTTATGATCCAACAGACACGGATCAAGATGGGGTCATAGATTTAATAGATTTGGAACCTAATTCAGTAGCCAATGCTCCCGTAGATACTCGAGGAGTTTCTCTGGATAGTGACAAAGATGGAATAGTGGATCACCAAGACGCAGAGCCATTTTCACCTCCTGGTAGTAAAATAGACGAAAAAGGAATTGCGATTACCACTCCAAAATTGACCGAAGATGATGTCAATCGTTTAATTGACAATAAATTAGGCAATTCATTAGGACCAGATGGTAAACTTAAAACTTTTACACCTGACTGGTTCTTGCCAATGATTCACTTTAAATTGGACGAGTTCTGTGCTGAACCACAATATGATCCTCAACTACAACATGTGGCAGATGTCATGAAAACGTATCCAGATCTAAAAGTGGTGGTAAAGGGTCATACAGATATCCGACACTCAGATGCATACAATCAAGTGCTATCCTATAACAGAGCCAATTGGGCGATCGAAAATTTAATTGAAAAATATAAATTGCCAAGAGAGCGCTTTATTTTAACCTATGGAGGTGAAGCTTCTCCTTTTGGAAACCACCATCACACAAACAGACGTGTTGAATTTTGGATTGCCAAAGATTCAGACAAAGAAATGGCTAGGCCAACCGGACCAGAAGCAGGCCAGTGCAGAAAAAATTTGTCTAGAAAAACTGGGTCAGTTAAAAAAGATAAGGGAACAGAACCAGAAAAGAAATCTGGTTTTTAATATTTGTTTTCAACTCGGTTGATGTTATAAATTGAAATTATAATTTATATCTACGAATCAATTTTTTAATCCATTTAAAAATTCCTCCACGGACATTTTTCTTTTAGATGCTGGTTGAATTTCTAATACTTGGATATAGCCATCTTTTCCAAAAATAAACAGATTTTTTGGTTTTTCTATTTTCCATTCTCCAGGATTAGATTTATGATTTTCAAGGACGGGCAAGGCTTTGAAGATTTTATATAATTGTCCTTCATGTTGGGTAATGGTTCCGGGAGAGGGGCTAAACGCTCTTATCTGATTGTGAATTTCTATAACGCTTCTGTTCCAATCAATCATTAAATCTTCATGGGTGATTTTAGGAGCAGAGCTACTAAGTTCATCTGATTGTGAAATGGGAACTATTTCACCAGATTCAAGGGCTTGTATTGTTTTCACCAACAAATGCCCTCCCAATTTTTTCATCTTATCATATAATTCTCCAAATGATTCATTGGGATCAATTTGAATTTCCTGTTGAAGCAATAGGTCGCCTGTATCAATCTCTGCTTTGATTAAGAAAGTGGTAAGACCTGTGAACTGTTCTCCATGTTGGATCGCTCTTTGAATCGGGGCAGCGCCTCTATATTTGGGTAAAAGGGAACCATGGAGATTTATGGTCCCCAATGGAGGTATACCCCAAAGTGAAACAGGCATCATCCTAAATGCTACCACCACGAAGAGATCAGGATTTAGTTGTTTTAAATTTTGCTGGAAGCGTTCACTTTTCAAATTTTTGGGTTGGAATATCCGATAATTTTGAGTTTTCGCCCAAATTTTAACAGCGGATTCAATCAATTTATGACCTCTTCCTCCTACTTTATCTGGTGCAGTTACGACAGCGACTATTTCAAAATATTTTGATATTTCTTCTAGTGAAGCCACTGCAAAATCAGGAGTTCCAAAAAATACGATCCGCATCTTTTAATTTTTTATATATAATAGGCATTTGCTAAAAAAGTTTTTAATACCAAATTCAAAAATTGAATTTAAAGATTTCAAATTATTTTAATAATAACTTACACAATGACTAAATTTGCATCAAATGATAAATTATGACCGCTAAAGAATTTTTATTTGACATTCCAGAAAAGATAAATATGAAACTTTTGGATGGCCTTGAATCTGTATTTCACTTTGAGTTGGAAGGGGAGAACTCTGGACCTGTGACCATTGTCATCAAAGCCAATGAAATTAAAGTTGAAGAAGGATTGATTGGAGAACCCAATTGCGTCATCAAAGCCACAGATGAGAATTTTAAGAAAATTCTGAAAGGTGAGATTAACCCAATGATGGCTTTATTAACAGGAAAGCTTAAAGTGGTGAATCAAATGGAGATGATGAAATTTGCAAAAATATTGGGCTGGATGTAGAATTCAATTTTATAATAATCAGTTCAAAATAAAACTTATAATTTCAAAAGAATTTGAATTCCTGAATTAAAATAAAGAATTTTTTTCGGATCGATTTGATTTTGTTTTTCTTTGGATGCTTACTCCCGCAGAAAGAGATTGAAATGAAGGATTGAATTTAAGACTGAGATCATCAGAGACATCAAATTCTTTTAAATGTCTGTCCACAAAAGCATCGATGCCAACTAATAGGTAAACAGCCACCAGCCCTAAATAACTTCTTTGTAAATTTTTATCGTATAAATCCCTAAATGATTTAAGACTGTTTAAACTGTAAATTCCAACAAACTCATCCATAGAGGCTGTATCAAAATCAACCCTCATGATATAGGCAGTTTGATATCGCTTGTATTCTTTCTGATTTATGACAATGGAATAAACGGGTAAAGCCAGTGCTCCATAAACGAGAGGCAGTTTCCAATATTTTTGGTTGTAAATCTGTCCCAATCCAGGGAGTAACAATGAATACGTTAATGCAATTCCTGGTTTGCCCTGGAAAATATTCTTTAAGGTGCTTTGAGATTTTTTTGGTTTAATGACAGTTGAATCATTTTGAACCAAACTTGTATCTACAGTTTGCGCAGATAGTAATTGACTTGTAAAAATAATAAAAATTAGAATGAGCCTCATGCTGAAGCAATTTAATCCTCTAAACGATCTAAAATATCATTTAGCGCCTGATCAGAATTAAATTTTATAATAATTTGTCCCAACCCTTGCTGATTTCTGACGATTTGAACCTTAGTTCCAATTTTGGCTGATAAACGATCTTCAATGGGCTTTATCATATTATCCTGCGATGAAGTAATTGGCTTTACGCTTATTTTCTTTCTAGACTGTATGTGCTGAGCCAATTTTTCTGCTTCCCTGACGGACAATTCCTTTGAAAGTATATCTCGGTATAATTGTGTTTGTATCAGCAAATCTTCTATCCCAGCAATCACCCTGGCATGTCCCATCGAAATCCTCCGATCCTTGACAGAACTTTGAATTTCTGGAGGAAGTTTTAACAATCGAACGTAATTACTAATGGTGCTCCTCTGTTTCCCAACCCGATCTGCTAATTTGTCTTGGGTGAGATTGCACTCCTCCATTAATCTGGTGTAGCTTATGGCTATTTCAATGGGAGTTAAATCCTCTCGTTGTATATTTTCAACCAAAGCCATTTCCAAGACTTCCTGGTCATTTGCTAAACGAATATATGCCGGAACTTCAGTGAGCCCTGCCAGCAAAGAAGCTCTATATCTCCTTTCACCGGAAATGATTTGAAAACCACCATCTGCTGATTTTCGTACGGTGAGTGGTTGAATTATTCCAAAAGTTTTGATTGAATTGGCCAATTCTTGAATAGAATCTTCTTCAAAAGTATTTCTTGGTTGTTGAGGATTGGGTTTTATGGTGCTAATGTCGACCATATAACTCTCTGCTGCTGGCCTTATGCTAACGGGGGTAGATTTGGAATCATCTTTATTAATATTGGCTATTAAGGCTTTTAGGCCTTTGCCAAGTTCTTGCTTCTGACTCATTTCTTTATGAGATTTTGTTTATTTATGAATTCCTGGGCAAAATTTAAAAAATTGACGGACCCTTTACTGGCAGCATCATACAAGACCACTGGTTTTTTTGCCAATGGAGCTTCTGCGATTTTGGAATTTCGATGAATTATGGTATCGAATATTGGAATTTTAGCATCTGCTTTTAAGGTTTCCACGACCATGTTAGACATCCGAAGAGTCTTATTGTACATGGACAATAGGGCACCTTCGATTTCCAAAGTAGGATTTAAATTTTCTTTGACCAGTTTAATGGTATGTAAAATTTTTGAAAGTCCTTCCAATGCAAATAATTCGGTCTGGATAGGAATGATTACGGAATCTGCAGCAACCAATGCATTGATGGTCATTAGACCAAGTGAAGGGAGACAATCGATAATAATGAAATGGTAAGAATCCTTAATTTGATGGAGCACTTTACGCATGACATATTCCCTTTGCTCCATATTAACTAGTTCAATATCAGCACCTACAAGGTCTATGTCTGCAGGCAAAATATCGAGATAAGGGGTTAAGGTATGAATAATCGCTTTTTCCGTTGGGATGTCTTTAATCATGCAATCATACAAAGTGTATTCCATCGTAAGTTGATCAGAACCTGTACCGGAAGTGGTATTTGCTTGAGGATCAGCATCGACTAACAACACTTTGTATTCTAAAATAGACAAACAAGCCGCTAAGTTAATGGCTGTAGTTGTTTTTCCGACTCCGCCTTTTTGATTGGCAATTGCAACAATTTTCCCCATTATTTCCAATTGATTGTTTCTCCAATTTTAGGTATGATCAATCGTTTGGAATTGGATTTGAACTTCTTTTCAGCCACTAAATGATCAAGTTGGATGGGAGGAAAAGTGTCAAAATGTGCAGCAATAATCGTATCAACTTCACAAAATTGGCTTGCTATTAAAGCATCATCGACACCCATGGTAAACACATCTCCAATGGGTAAGATGGCAAAATCTAATTTAGGGCAAGTCAGCGGTAATAATTTCATTTCCATGCTCAGTGCGGTGTCACCCGCAAAATAAAAACACAGATCTGAGTTCCAAATGACAAAGCCATTGGAATGACCGGCATAAGAACCATCAGGGAAGGAAGATGAATGTGCAGCATATACCATTTTAACCGTTCCAAATTCCAGAAACAAAGAGCCACCTTGGTTCATTGCAATTCCTTCCACGCCAAAGCTGTTCAACCAGGTGATTATTTCATGATTTGAAATTACTTTGGCATTGGTGATTTTGGCAAGCTCTACACAATCCGCTATATGGTCTCCATGCCCATGGGAAACCAAAATATAATCTGCCTTTAAGCTTTGAATATCAATATGAGAGGCTAAGGGATTTCCCGTAATAAAAGGATCAATGATCAAATTTTTTCCATTTATTTCAATGGAAAAACAAGAATGACCAAGGTATTTTAACATAAGGGTATGGAGATTTTGCGCAAATTTAGTCTTTTTTGAGGAATCAAATGAGGCTGATTTCCCCATAAACTTTAGTGAGGAGTAAGGGTTATGTAAATAATGTCTTTTTTGATCATCAGTGGAACCAACAGACCTCATAGTTTAAGTCTGAAACTTGCCAACATTTGTAAGGACATAATGGGATCTCAAAATTTAACCGTTCCCGCACATGGATTGAATGAGTTTTGCCCAGATTTAAGCAATCCTGCTTATTTCAATTCGGAAAATTGGACCAAAAGCATGTTCGATTATCAAGACCAATTTATAATCCCAACTGAAAAATTTATTATGATCCTTCCGGAGTACAATGGCAGTTTTCCAGGAATACTAAAGTTATGGATGGATGTTTTAAGCCTAAGACAAAGGGATCAATGCTTTTCATTTAAGAAACTTGCATTGATCGGTATATCAGAAGGGAAACACAGTAATATCAGAGGCTTGGAGCATTTTTCAGGTGTGTCTAGATATTTTCAAATGATCTCTTTTCCTAAAACAGTTTACCTTCCTGAGATTCAAGAAGTTATTGAAAATTGGAGTCTAACAAATCCAATTGGTACCAGACTTCAAATTTTTTTAGATGATTTTAGAAAATTTTAAACAATTCATTTGGATTTTTATATTTGGAGTGTTTGCTTGTCAAAACTCCAGTGATAAGAAATTGTCTAATATTTTTCACTACAATCAGCCCAATTCAATTACCTCTTTAGATCCAGCTTTCGCAAAATCTCAAAACAATATTTGGGTGGTGGATCATATTTATAACCAATTGGTTGATTTGGATGAGGATTTGAAGATTGTGCCGGAATTGGCCCATTCCTGGGAAATTTCTGATGATGGTTTAAAATATATCTTTCACTTAAGATCTGATGTGTATTACCACAAAGACCCTTGTTTTGGAATGGATAGTTTAAGGCTCCTTAAAGCAGAAGATGTTAAATATAGTTTGCTGCGTCTCACAGATCCAAAATTGAGCGCTCCTGGTAGCTGGATATTTAATGATAAATTGAATCCGGAAAGACCCATTGAAGTTATCAATGACAGCACGCTTGTTTTTAATTTAAGCAGAGCTTTTTCTCCTTTCTTGAGTTTGCTAACCATGCAGTATTGTAGTATTTTACCAGAAGAAGCAGAAAAATATTATGGTTCTGAAATAAGAATTCATCCAGTTGGCACAGGGCCATTTATGATGCATAAATGGTTGGATAGACAAGGAGTTTTTTTGAAAAAAAATCCAAATTATTTTAAATCTGGTTTGCCATTATTAAATGGAGTGCGAATTAGTTTTATAGAAGACAGGAATACCGCATTTTTAGTATTCGTAAAAAACGGAATTGATTTTTTTTCTGGATTGCAATCTTCATTTGCTGCGCAGTTATTGGATGAAGATGGATTGTTAAAAGAATCTATGGAAGATCAAATTACCATGATTAAATCTGATTATTTAAATACGGAATATATAGGAATTAATCTTGAAGCCCTGCCTTCTAAACATATATTGCATAACAAAGAATTTAGAAGAGCGCTAAATTTTGGATTTGATAGGGCTGAAATGATTAAAATATTTAGAAATGGTCTTGCCACACCAGCTTTGGCTGGGTTTATTCCGCTTGTATTAAAAGATACCACATTTCAAAATTCCTATTTTTCATATCAACCGGATTTGGCAAAAGACATCATTAAAAAAACTAGACTATACTAATTTGCCTATTGAAGAAAAAGAAATCATAATTCATACCAACAAGGATTATGTAGACCTAATCTCATTTATAGCGAGACAATGGCAAGAATTGGGTATTATTGTAAAAATAGAATTGGTTGAAACAGCCACCTTGAGAGAACAAATGCGCAATGGAACGATTGGAATGTTTAGGGCGTCATGGATCGCAGATTATCCCGATGAGGAAAGTTTTACGACTGTGTTTTATAGTCCAAATCCTGCACCTCCCAATTACACTCGATTTAAAAATGTAGAATTTGATCGACTGTATCAAATGGCCATTCAAGAGAAAAATTTAAACTTGCGAGAAGAATATTATCATCAAATGGATCAAATCCTCTGCGAGGAATCACCAGTGATTTTCCTATTCTATGATCAAATTGCTTTGTTTATGCAAAACAATATTCAAGGCTTGAAAGCCAATCCAATTAATTTATTAAAGTTGGAAAATGTCAGAGATACGGATTAATCGACTATCTCAAATTTAATACTTTTAGGCTTTTTATTTCACCTGATTCAAGTTTTGTAAGCGCATAGAACAAACCCGAGTCTGCCAATTTAAACTTAACATTCTTAGAATTCAATCCATCAATATCTCTACAAGATATTTTTATTCCATCCATGTTAAAAATATCTAATGAAAGAATGTTTGATTCAGATGAAATCAATTCAAATTCATTAGTGGTATTTCCAGTTTGTGTGACTACCAATTCTCCAATTGTTTTAAGCTTTAAAGGTCGTTCAAAAATGAACCGAATGGATTCACATGAAGGATTAGAATTGTCATCATAACAAACTTCTGACACAGGTATATTTGATGAAGAAAGAATTAAATCTTCTGATGTTTTAAAGCTCAGCAATGGTTTGTCTGATTGAAATATGGAGCCGACTGCGTTTGGATGAACCCATAATGCTCGAATCCCTTTTCTGGTTTTGTCAATAAAAAAGGAATGCGTATCCAGTCCAGGAGGGGGATTCTCTATCACTTTCAAATCATAGATGTTAAAATGGCTTATTGCAATACCAAATTGGTAACCACTGATTGGGGTGTTATCAAATTCTGTATAGATCTCATGAATGTATTCATTGTTCTTTTTATAGGATTTAACACGGATAACAAATTCTTTTGAAACCCTGGAAAGTACCTCATCGTCTTTTTTAAATTGACTTGCTCCACTCACGTCTCCGTATTGAGCCATTCCAAATACATTGGATTTCAAACCATTGATCATATCCAATAATCTCACACTTTTTACATAGTTTGAAGCTTTTGTATATGGATTGATCGCCCAAGTGTAGGGGCTGCTAACAAATTTAAATTGATTATTGATTCCCAGGATATATTTTCTCAGTTCAGTAATATCAGCAGCACTCAGAGTGCCAGAATTGTTGACATCGGCTACTGCCAATTGCAAAGAAGTAAGCGGACTGACTCCTAGAATGTGTTTTTGCATGAGGATGATATCCAGACTTGAAATTCCTGTATATTCAAATTGCGGAGCGCTGTTTTTAAAAGGAATTATGTAATAGAAATCCTTAAATTCTGGAAAAGCATATTCACAATTGTACTTGTAATTTTCAAGTTCAAACTCTGGAGCAATCGGGTCTACAAGATTTCTAATAAATACTTGATCGGGTTGAATTTGTGAAATAAATTGAATACCAAAAGAATCATCGCAAATTTCTGGATCTGGATCCGGTCCGCCACTTCCTGACTTTACCCTTAGTGCTTGCGCTATCGCACTGTCAAGGTTGACTTGATTGGTTCTGGTATAATTAATATTAAAAGTGACTTCTCCATTAGGAGCAATGACTGCAAAGGTTGGTGTGCCATAATATTGTCCAAAAGTACCGGATTTATAGGCTGCTGTGGCTGCAAATCCACCTCCATCGAACCCAACTCCCGGAAAAGTTAAACCGTGTTTCAGGGCATAATTTTTAACATTGTTATTTTGATCCCAATTTTGGGTACTCAACTCTATGAACTCTACGCGATCTTTACCTTCTCCCCATTTTAGGTAAGATTGTTGGACGGTAGGAGCAATGCTGTTACAAGGAGGGCAGTCTACAAAGAAAAATTTTAGAACCACTACCTTTTCCTTGTTGAGGTAATCCGCATAAAGCCTATGGGTTTTCAATTTATAATCAGTGACTGTAAAGTCGGGAGCTTTTGCGCCAAAAGCTAAAATCGGGAGGAGAACCAGGAGTTTGATAAACTGTTTCATGAAAACTCTGTTTTTGATAGGCAAAGATAATAATTATTTCTTTGTAACTACCACATATTAGTGAAAAAATTATTGGAAATCAGAGATTTGGGTTTGATACAATACCAGGAAGCTTGGGACTATCAAACAGTGATTCACCAACAATTAATTCAAGCAAAAAAGACCGAACAGCTTAACGCCACAAACCATGTTTTAATCCTATGCGAGCATCCCCATGTATATACCCTGGGTAAGTCAGGGGATGACAGTCATCTTAAAGTGAAGGAAGAGCATCTGGCTCAAATCGATGCGGATTTCTATAGGATCAATAGAGGCGGGGATATTACTTATCATGGTCCGGGTCAATTGGTGGCCTATCCAATCCTGGATCTTGAATGTATAAAAACCGATGTCCATTGGTATGTGCGATCACTGGAAGAAGTCGTCATTCGAAGTCTGAATCACTTTGGGATTTTTGGTGAAAGGGTCAAAGAATATACAGGTGTTTGGTTAGATAAAGATAAGCCTTTTACCAGGAAAATATGTGCGATCGGAGTTCATTTAAGTAGATGGGTCAGTCTCCATGGCCTGGCTTTGAATGTGAATACCAACCTCGATTATTTTAACCATATCATACCGTGTGGGATTCAGGATGCCTCTAAATCGGTCACTTCTATCTCAAAAGAGCTTCAAACTCCCATAGATATGGAAGAAGTTAAAATGATCTTTATCAAGCATTTTTTGGAAGTATTTGAATTGGAATTCACAACTTCCTTAAAATTTGATACATTACAGGATAAATTATAATTGAAAGAAAAATATGAATCCAAAAACTGTTTCAGAATCTAAAACAGAAATGACAGAGTTGGTCATGCCCAACGATACCAATATTTTAGGAAACCTGATGGGAGGAAACTTAATGAGGTGGATGGATATTGCATCCGCGATTTGTGCTAGCCGACACTGCGGCGCCCATGTAGTTACGGTGTCTGTTGATCATATGACATTTCACGAGCCTATTCGATTGGCGGATGTGGTAACCATTCGCGCTTCAGTTTCAAGGACATTCAATACTTCCATTGAAACGTTTCTTGAAGTTTTTACCAAAGGGATTTTAGACCCAACTCCTAAAAAATCCAATCAAGCCTTTTTTACATTTGTGGCCATAGATAAAGAAACCATGAAACCCAAACCGGTTGCACCTGTCATCCCTTCTACAGAAGAAGAGATTAAATTGTTTGAAGAGGCAGCTGTGAGAAGAGAATTTAGATTAATTGTAAGTGGTAAAATGAAACCTTCGGATGCAAAATTAAGTATGGATTTATTTGAAGCTGTCAGAGAAAAGTAATTGAAAATATCATTCGATCACATTCTTAACTCTGACTAAGCTGATATGATACGAACGATAACTTCTGCAGCTTTTTTCATATCCTGAACAGAGACCCATTCTTTTTTAGAGTGAATTCCATGCTCTCCTGCAAATAAATTGGGGCAGGGTAGACCCATAAAAGACAAGCGACTACCATCGGTGCCTCCCCTAATCTGACCCTTTTTTAAAGGAATGTTGGATTCTGCAATGGCTTTTTCTGCCAATTGTGTGATTTCAGGACGATCTACCAAAATCTCTTTCATATTTCGATATTGCACTTTTCTGACCATTGTAAAACTAGAGCCGGGATAATGCTGGATAACCTCTTTACAAGTTTGTTCAATTTTAAGAAAGTGTTGATCCAGTAGAGATGTTTTGAAATCTCTTATGATAAAATCTATTTCTGCAGATTCGAGTTGGCCAGACACTCGAGTTGGGTGAACAAAGCCCTGATTTCCTTCTGTTGTTTCAGGACTCAAATGATCTTTTGGTAAATGATCGATAATTTGGGAGGCAATTTTAATCGCATTTTCCATCTTGCCTTTGGCATAACCCGGATGGGTGGAAACACCTTTAATGAAAATGGTACAAGCGTCCGCAGAAAAAGTCTCATCTTCCAAACTTCCGATTTCTCCTCCATCCAGTGTAAAACCAAAATCTGCCCTAACTTTAGAAACATTGACATGATCCACACCATGTCCAATTTCTTCATCCGTGGTAAATAGAATCGAAATTCCATGGTGTTTTAATTCTGGATGTTTATGGACGAATAAAGCAGCCTCCATAATAGCACATACACCTGCTTTATCATCTGCTCCTAGCAAGGTTAATCCGGACGCTGTAATTAGGTCTTCCCCAATTTTGGATTCTAAATGAGGGAATTCAGTGGTTGTAATTTTTATGCTTTGATCATCGGGTAAAATGATTTCTTGTCCTTGATAATTTTGATGAAGTAGAGGTTTTACATCCGTTCCTGAACAATCTGGCGCTGTGTCCACATGTGCACAGAAGAAAATTCTGGGGCCTGTTGTCTCGCTATTTGAAGGAATCCATGCATAGACATAACCAAATTCATCCATTTCTGCCTCAATTCCAGCTTCTTTAAGTTCATTGTGCAACAATCTGGATAAGTCCTTCTGTTTTTCAGTGGAGGGACTTGAGCTAGAAAAAGGATCTGCTTGGGTGTCGATCCGGACATATCGCATAAAACGGTCAGCAGCGTCGGAGAATGCATTTTTAAATTCCATCAGTTTTTAGTTTAAGCTCAAAATTATAATTTTTTGAGGATCTCGCCAACTTGCCTTTGTGACTATTGTTTGTAATCCAAGATGCCAAAACGTTTTATTCTATTTTACGACGATACTTGTCCGATGTGCAGCCGATGGGTGCGATTAGTATTAAAGAGAGACCATTTGGATCAAATTTACTTTTCTGGACTTGATTCAAAATTTGCTGAAACTTTCCTTTTGAAGCATTCAAAGGAGAGTATCATCTATTCAGAAAATGGTAAAATATTTACGCATAGCAGTGCAGTGGCTAGACTGGCCATGCGTTTGGGAGGATTGTGGAATATGATTGGTCGATTAATATTATTATTTCCCTTGGATTGAGAGATTCGATGTATAATTTTGTAGCCAGAAATAGAAAGCATGGTCATTCTTGCATGTTAATACCAGATAAATACAGACATAAATTTTTAGTATAAAATTAGCAAAGCCCAGGATTGCAAAAGTTTTCAGGCTAAATATTAATTTTTTGGAACCTTTCTTTTGAAAACAGAGTTTATTGGCTAAGCTGGGTAAAAGTATCTGGGGCTGAATGGAATCGACAGGAAATGTGATCGGTTGGTAAGCATGCCGTAGGATGATAGTTCGCTACGTAAAAAACGTCTGTCAAATCACAAATGGCAATACTTCTTTTGCTGTTGCAGCCTAATTCTAGGAGTTAGTTTGCTTCTGTGCAATAGGGCTGAAGTCTGATAAGTCCTTGTCGCGCATTAAAAAAATATTGGACTGGCAGAGTAAGTGTCCTGATTACTTTGTAAGAAAACTGGAATAAGGAAAAGACAGGTGGTTTTCTGACCTCTTCTTTTTCTGACAATTAAACAGAAAACTAAGCATGTAGAAAGTTAATGGGTTCTTTCTCTGGACCGGGGTTCGAATCCCCGCAGCTCCACCAATTTTTATACTTTATCTGTAAAATGTCTTTGCTGACGTTCCTCAGAAAATTTAATTTGATTGTAATCTTTTGAATGATGCTTTGGTATGGATAGGCTCTTCCAATGGTCTCCTTTGTAAATTTTAGCCAGATAAACGATTTGCCCAACGTGATAGGCGTAATGTGCCAACTGTCGTTGAAAAGCATCTTGTATACTGTGGCCCTCATTTCTAATGTAGATCATGTTTTCGAGTTCAGCGTCAATGGTCTCTTTTAAAGCAGTCAATAGAACATTCCAGCCATTTTCCCACACTTGCATTATTTCTGTTCGGGAGATCATTGGTTCTTCAAATTCCAAGTCCCGATTTCTCCATTCTTTTTCTCCATCTGTGGTCTTAAAATCTGTCCAACGAGAGCGCATGTTTCCAGCCAAATGTTTGACAATGATCGCAATGCTATTGATTCCTTCGGTTGGTTCTTTGATTAAGTCAGTTTCTTCTACCTGAGCCATGGCAGATTCTCCTAAGTTTTTATAGTACAGAAATAGTTTTTCAATTCCTTCGATTTGGCTGCGTACAGGAGTCATTTTAATTTGATTAAAACACCAAAGTTAATTGTATTTTTGCCTATCAAAAACTAATTCTAAAATTTCACCTATGGCAACCATCAAATATTCTATTGGAATAAAATTAATTCTAATAATTACTTTGTGTGTTCCTTTTATTTCCAAAGAAATATACGCTCAACAAGCCCATTATGGATTTGAAGATTGGCAGGAATTCGAAATATACGACGAACCAATTGACTACGAAACTTCTAATTTCCAAAGTTTTTTTGTGACTTTCGAACCCAATGTGACCCAGGTGCAAGGCCCTGTCGGCAAAGCGATTCGCCTTGAAAATAGAAAGGCTCTTCTTGACAATACCGTGGTTCCGGGATTAATTTTTATAGGGGATTTGGCCAATTTTCCAGCAGGTGGGATTCCCTTTTCTAACAATGTTCCAGACTCCTTGATATTGTCGACAAGATTTGACATCGTCCCTGGGGATACAGGAATTGTTTTGTTATTATTTAAGAGATTTGGTTTTCCGGTATCTGTCAATGTTTTTCCTATCGTAGGAAGTAGCGCTAATTTCCAAAGATTTAGTCTTCCATTGACACCATCTGGAATCGCGCCTGATTCTTTGGTTCTGATATTGAGCTCCGGTGATTTGGACACACCTTTGGAAGGCTCATTTATGGAAATAGAAGATATGAGTTTTTCCGGTACAGTCCATCAATTACCCAATCATGATTTCGAATTATGGGAAAACATAAAATTTGAAGAACCCACTGAATGGGCTAGTCAAAACCTTTTATCTGCGATATTTAGAGTGCCTTCCTCTGTAGAGAAATCCAATGATGCTACCGAAGGTGACTTTGCATTGTCGGTGACTCAGAGAGAAATCAATAAATTTGGACTCCAACAGAATACCGGATTTTGTTTTTTAGGTGAAACAGCATCCGGCACGCCCAATTTTGTTCCATTTTCTTCAGCTGGTTTTAAATTTTCTTTTGACTATCAATTTCAAAGCAATGTCGTAGATACAGCTTGGTTTGTAATGAGAGGTAGTAAATTTAATACACAAATTCAACAAACTGAAATTTTACTTACCTTGGAAATTCCATTGGTAAGTACCGGTGGATATAAATCTTTTGAATTAGAAGTGAAGGATCTACCTCAAAGTATTGATTCTATGATTTTAGAAATTTACCCCAGCAATTCTTTTCCTGGAAAAAGCAATGGAAATTTATCAATAAATGATGGTAGTAAGGTACTGGTTGACAATATTCGTCTTTCAGAATTGTCTTCTGTATCAACTCATTCAGATGAAGTAATTAATATTTTTCCCAATCCTGTATCTGAATTTTTAAACTTGGAGAATCTGGAAGTTGGAGATGTAATCACTGTTTTAAATATTAAACAACAAGTGCTCATGAATAGACATCAAAACACTGATCAAATTTTGAGTTTAAATGTATCAGATTTTAACCCTGGACTTTATTATCTAAATATAGATAGGGGAGGAAAACAAATTGTAAAGCCCTTTATCATTCAAAAATAAGATGTATGAATAGAACAAAAATTGCCGGTATCGGGTACTATGTTCCGGAAAGAGTCATACCCAATTCTGAGCTTGTAAATTTGATGGACACTTCTGATGAATGGATTCAAGAACGAACAGGAATTCAACAGAGAAGATACGGTAAACCCCATCAGGAAACGACGACAACCATGGGTGCAAAAGCTGCTGAAATTGCAATAGAAAGAGCAGGCATCCAGAAAGAAGATGTAGACTTGATTATTTTTGCTACGCTGAGTCCTGATTATTTTTTTCCAGGTTGTGGAGTTCTGGTTCAAAGAGAACTAAAAATTACCCACAAGGAAATGCCCGCACTGGATATTAGAAATCAATGTTCCGGATTTGTATATGGTTTGTCGATAGCAGATGCCTTTATCAAGTCTGGTCAGCACAAAAATATCTTGTTGATTGGTTCGGAAATGCACTCCATGGGATTGGATTTTACAGATCGCGGAAGAAATGTAACCGTTATTTTTGGAGATGGAGCAGGTGCTGTCATACTGCAACCCACTGAGCAGAATGAAGGAATATTATCGACCCATCTTCATGCAGATGGAACACACGCAGAAGAATTGGCCTTTATCAATCCTGGTTGCCATGGAGGATATCATCTAGGTCAAGAGCGATTTGGATACCCGGATGCAGAATATGGTGGAATTTTTATGACTGAAAAAATGTGGAATGATCAGGATATTTTTCCCAATATGAATGGGCAATTGGTTTTTAAAACCGCGGTGACAAAATTTCCTGAAGTGATACACGAAGCTTTAAAATCAAACCAATTGAATACCACAGACATAAACATGTTGGTGCCTCACCAAGCCAATCTTCGAATTTCACAATTTGTACAAAGATCGCTTGGACTTAAAGACGATCAAGTATGGAACAATATCCAAAAGTATGGCAATACCACTGCTGCATCCATTCCTATTGCCTTGTGTGAGGCTTGGGAAGCAGGTAAAATAAAATCGGGAGATCTGGTTTGTTTGGCAGCTTTTGGTAGTGGATTTACATGGGGATCAGCACTCATAAGATGGTAAAACAAGAAGCTGTAGAAGTAGACATCCTTGCCATTGGGGCACACCCCGATGATGTGGAACTTTCTTGTTCAGGTACCCTTTTGGCCCACAAGGCAAAAGGATATCGTTTTGGTATTTTGGACTTGACAAGGGGAGAGCTAGGAACCCGTGGTACCGTTGAAATACGAAGAAATGAAGCTTTTGAAGCTGCTCAAATTTTGGATGCAGAATTCAGATTGATGTTGGATATGAAGGATGGTTTTTTTGAAAATAACCAAGCGCATATTTTACCCATTGTTAAAGTGATCCGGGCTTGTCGCCCAAAAATAATTTTGTGCAATGCATTATCCGACAGGCATCCTGATCATGGACGTGCAGCATCATTGGTAAAAGATGCATGTTTTTATGCAGGACTGCGAAAAGTTGAAACATTGCTTGGTGATCAGATTCAAGAGGCTTGGAGGCCAGACTCAATCTATTTTTACATTCAAGATCAAATTTCAAAACCTGATTTGGTGGTGGAAACTACCGCTTACATGGATCAAAAAATAAAATCGATAGAAGCATTTAGCTCACAATTTTATAATAAAAATTCCACCGAACCGGAATCTCCAATTTCTTCAAAAAGATTTTCTGGATTTTGTCAGAGCAAGAGATAAAGTCATGGGCCGGTTTATAGCTGTTGAATATGCAGAAGGGTTTCATGTCAGTAGACCCATTGGAATTAAAAACCTGTTTGAAGTAGTTTAAGTTTTAAGGTCTACTCAATTAAAATAACCAATTTAATCCAATGCCCAATCTTGGACCTAATCGCATATGAATATCCGCTAAAAGATCAAATATTAAATTCTTTCTAAATAATATCCCGGTTCCAAATGAGAAGCTTCCTGAAGTCTTCGCTCCAAATCGAATCTGCAATCGTTTAACAATCTGATATTCTACTCCAAGATGTGCATCAGGATCGAGTGTTCCTGATTTTTGCCCTCCAAAATACAATTGTAATCCTTTGGATGGCTGATAACACAACCCTAATCTATAATCGCTTTGAAATCTGGTTCCTTTTTGAATTTCTATTGGAATGGGATTCCTCAATAAAACCGCCATGGTAAGTTGTGGAAACAATTGGGTCTGAATCCCAATTTCCGGGATAAGTCCTAAAGCATTTTTGGATTCAGGAAACTGTTTTGAAATCATAGAAAGACCAATTCCAAGAGAAGAATGTTCGCCTAATTTTTGTCCAAAATTAACGCCTGCCAAAAATTCATTTAAATGTGTTGAACCTTCTCGCTGTAGGATTATTCCAATCCCTTGTTTCGGACTTAACTTAAAACTGGAATGCAAACTAACAAAGGATAGTTCGCTGGTTCTAATATAAGGATGAGAAATAAGACCCACCTGATGAAAATCGGTTAAAGCAGCGTGGGCAGGATTGTTAATGGCAGAAGTTGGATTTAAAGTAACTACACCAGTTTGTGAAAGCGCATTGGCTCGGATGTCGCCGGATTGGTTTAAGATGGAATATTGCGCAAATGCAGAAATTTGGTATAAAAACACCAAAACTAAAATACAAAATTTTGTAAGCCAAGTTCCCATATTGAGAGGCTAAATTAAGCCTTAATTATAAATGGAATCCATTATTCCATAATTTTTAAAATTAAATTAGTTTTGTACCTTAATTACGGAGAAAGATTATGAAAGAAAAATTTGCGGAGGATATTGCCCAATCCTATACTTTTAAAGGAGATTCGATCTTTTTGGGTTGTGGATTTTATGATCATCAGGTAGATCCGAAAGCCAGGGTTTTCTTGCCATTGAAGATGTTTAATAGACACGGATTGATCGCTGGAGCGACCGGAACAGGTAAGACAAAAACGCTGCAAGTAATCGCGGAGCAGCTTTCCAAGAAGGGAGTTTCCTCTTTACTTTTGGACATCAAAGGAGACTTAAGTGGAATCGGCGCAGAAGGTGTTGACAACCCTAAAATTCAAGAAAGGCATCAGATTTTAGCTGAGCCATGGAATGCAAAATTAAATACCGTTGAATTTTTAACCATCAGCGACCAACCCGGTACTCGATTAAGAGCCACGGTGTCAGAATTTGGTCCAGTGCTTTTGTCTAAGATTTTGGGATTAAATGATACTCAACAAGGAGTTGTCGCATTAATCTTTAAATATTGTGATGATAGAGCATTTCCGCTTTTGGATTTGGAAGACTTAAAAAAAGTATTGCAATACATTTCCAATGAAGGAAAGGAAGAAATTATCAAGGAATTTGGAAGTGTTTCATCTACCTCAGTTGGCACTATTTTACGGAAAATCATAGAATTGGAGCAACAAGGCGCCGCTATTTTTTTTGGAGAGAGGAGTTTTGAAGTTGAAGATTTGGTGAGAACAGATCGTGAAGGAAATGGAATGATTAGTATTCTAAGAGCGGTGGATATTCAGGATAAACCAAAGTTTTTTAGTACTTTCATGTTGCAAATATTGGCAGAAATATATTCTAAATTTCCTGAGGCGGGAGATCTGGATAAACCCAAACTTGTGTTATTTTTGGATGAGGCCCATTTATTGTTTGAAGAAGCCACTCCAGCTTTAATGGATCAGATGACGACCATTATTAAATTGATAAGATCTAAGGGCATCGGAGTTATTTTTATAACTCAAAATCCGATTGACATTCCTGCAGAAGTTTTAAGCCAATTGGGTCTTAAAATTCAACATGCACTTCGGGCTTTTACTGCAAAAGATCGTAAAGCCATTAAGCAAGCCGCAGAAAATTATCCTGAGACCGAATATTATGATGTTTCACAAATCATTACTGAGCTTGGGATTGGAGAAGCCTTGGTGACAGCCCTCAGTGAGAAAGGCACACCTACAGCCTTGGTGCATGCCATGTTAAGAGCACCGGAATCAAGAATGGATATATTGACTGATTCTGAAATTCAAAACTTGATCAGAAAATCTGAAATTGCGGATTATTATAATGAAACCATTAATCGGGAAAGTGCAGAAGAAATATTGTCAAAGAAACTGGAAGAATTAAGAGAGTCCATGCCAGATGAACCAGAATCAAGAGGCCGATCCGCACATCCTGAAAAATCAACTGTAGAAAAGGTATTGGGAAGCACTACTGCAAGATCTCTTGGCAATACGGTGGTAAGAGAAGTAACCAGAGGTTTGATGGGAATGTTGGGTATTAAAACCAGAGCCACTACACGAAAAAAAACAACTTGGTTTTAGTGTGAGAAAATGAAGGGCAATATTATATATGGCATTAATCATTTTCTTTAATTTCCCAATCGATGGGCGTTTTTTGTTGCTCAGTTAAAAACTGATTTGTTTTAGAGAAATGATGATTATTGAAAAATCCAGTTCCTGCCAAAGGAGAGGGATGTGGGCTTTCTAATATCAGATGTTTGGATGGGTCAATTAGAATTTTCTTGGACTTTGCAAAATTGCCCCAAAGCAGAAATACCAAACCCTGTTTTTGCTCACTCAGCAAACTTATAACACGGTCTGTAAAAATATGCCATCCAATTGTTTTATGAGAATTGGGCTTGTCTTTTTCCACGGTTAAGGATGCGTTTAGCAATAAGACACCCTGGTTTGCCCAATGACTTAGATCGCCGTGCATTGGGATCTTGCAGCCCAAATCCTGATGCAGTTCTTTAAATATATTTTTCAAAGAGGGTGGTCGAGGAATTCCATTGGGAACAGAAAAGCAAAGTCCCATGGCTTCACCCGAACCATGATAGGGATCTTGACCTAAAATGATTACTTTTACCTGGTCCCAAGGTGTGAGATTAAAAGCATTGAAAATCAATGGACCGGGAGGATATATTGCCTTACCATTTTTTTTAAAATCTATTAAGCCAGCTTTTATTTGTTTGAAGTAATCTTTTCAAATTCCGATTGGAGCTGCATTTTCCAACCATTTTCGATCTTTACTTCCATTTTTATATTGTTAAATAATTGTGCGCCAAGTTGGTTAAAATCCGTAACTTCAACCTCTAAAATAGATCGACATGAAGAAAATATTACAATTAATTCTTTTTTCAAGTATAATAACACCCTTTTTCTTAGATGCACAGCCTTCCAAGTTATGGTCCAAATCTTATGGAGGAAATGCGGGCGAGTATTCAACAGATGGCTTAGTGTATGACGATAGCTTAATTTTGGCGGTAGGCAGGTCTGGTTCCGTCGGAACCAAAGGCTTAGACGATGCCGCACTTTGTTTTTTTAATAAAAATGGTGGACTGAATCATATTAAAACATTTGGATCTCCCTCAAATGATGTATTCAATGGAGTTAGTAAAATGCCCAATGGAAGATTAATTTGCGCAGGAAATGCCAATGGACAAGGTGCAGATGTTTCGGTGCAATATGGTCTTTTGGATGGTTGGATGCTCATGTATGATCCTGTTACTAAGACCAAAATATGGGAAAAGAACTATGGTGGGTCCAACAATGACCAAATCAATGACGTGAGTTTTTTAGAAACCGGTAGAATTATTTTTGTGGGCGCTACCCGTTCGACAGATAGAGATTTAACAGCTAACAAAGGAGGATTTGACATTTTGATAGGTACAGTGGATGAAAACGGGGCAATCACAAGAATGCGGAATTTTGGAGGAACCAGAGAAGATATCGCAAGAAAAATTGTCAATGCAGGAGGAGGAGAATTTTGGGTTACGGGTGAAACTCAATCTTCAGAAGAAGGTGATTTTAATGGATTAAAGAACAATGGCGGACGAGATATCTTTTTAATGAAGTTCAACAGAAATACTTCATTGTTAAAAACAACCATCTACGGGAGTCTTGGGGATGATTTGGTGGGGGACATGGTCGTTCTGAAAGATGGGTCACTTATTATAGCTGCAACCATTAATGGGGGAGGAGGAGATATAGATACCACCTATGGGTCTAAGGACGTTTTTGTTATGAAATTGGATTCGGATGGCAAAATAGTTTGGAAAACCACCATTGGAGGTACAGGAGAAGATGAAATTGCAGATATGGCATTAACATCCGAAGAGGAAATTATATTATTGTGCAACTCAGCTTCAGCCGATGGAGCATTTCCTGTCAATTATGGGGAAAAGGACATTAATATTTTAAAGTTGGACAAAAATGGTCAATTGTTATGGAGTCAAAATTATGGAGGAAGAAGGGGTGAAACAGCAGGGTCACTGGTCATTGATCCTGATAATCTTATATACACCATCAATGCAAGCTTTAGCATAGACAGAGATCTTGATCCAAGCAATACAAACACACCCAATTTTTGGGTTCTTAATTTATACGAATGCCCTTTAATTGAATCAGAGGTCATTCATGAGATCTGCATTGATGATACGATATTAGTGAATGGTAAGCCTTATTATTTAGGAAATGATACGGGTTTGGATACATTGGTAGGTGCATCTTTCAGGGGTTGTGACTCTATGGTTCAAGTCAAAGTTTATTTTAATTCACCATCTACTGAGTTTTTAAGAGATACATTTTGTGACAACGGCACTGCAAATTACAATGGAATTCAATTTGATAAAAACAAAAGAGACCATGTTTTTAGCCTGACCAACCAATACGGTTGTGATAGTAGCCTCATTGTAAATCTTCATTTTACGGATCCTATTTCCATAAAAGACACCATTATTACCCATGACAATGGCTCGGGAAACGGCAGAATACAAGCAACTATACAAGGTGGAACCAGCCCTTATATTTATGATTGGAGCAATGGATTTTCCAGCTCCCAAATCGTCAATTTAGTTGCGGGAATTTATACTCTAACAGTCACAGATTCAAAGGGATGTGTGGAGATGTTTAGGTTTACAGTGAGATCAACAGTAGCTTCTAATGATCAATCTCAATTTATTTTAAAGTACTATCGACATCAGGATACATGGTATTTTGAAAGTGAGGATGGTATAAAGAGTATAAGCATCATGAACATAACAGGTCAAATTTTGCATCAAGTAAGTTCAAATCAGAACAGGATTGCAGTTTCTGTGGATGATTTACCCCAAGGTTTGTTAATAGCCGTCGTAAAAAATAGCCATGGAAATCAACAAATCGTAAAATTTGTCAATACAAAATAGTAAAAGCCATTATATTTGCGCCTCATTTTGAGGTTTTGTTCATTATACCAACTTAAAATTGTATAATGATATAAAATTGGAGGTCAAAGAAAGAGTTGCTCAATCGCTCTCGCTTTCACTCTCACTCAGATTTCGGTCTCGTAGCTCAGCTGGATAGAGCATCTGCCTTCTAAGCAGAGGGTCTCAGGTTCGAATCCTGACGGGATCACACAGGGGGCTGAAATAGCCCCTTTTTTTATGTATAAGGTATATGTAATCAAGAGTATTAATTTTGATTGGATTTATGTAGGAATGACCACCGACATAGAGAGAAGATTGCATGATCATAACTTGGGATACAATAAAAGCACAAAAGCAAAAGCTCCATATTCAGTATTATTTGTAGAGGAGTATCCGGATTCATTAAGTGCAAGAAATAGAGAAAAGTTTTTAAAAACTACGGTTGGTAAACGATTTATAAGGAAGAATTTTGTTAAATAAAATGAGGGGTCTCAGGTCTAACTGGCGTCAGCCAGGTAGATTCGAACCTGTCTAACTGGCGTTAGCCAGGTAGATCCTGACGGGATCACACAGGGGGCTGAAATAGCCCCTTTTTTTATGTATAAGGTATATGTAATCAAGAGTATTAATTTTGATTGGATTTATGTAGGAATGACCACCGACATAGAGAGAAGATTGCATGATCATAACTTGGGATACAATAAAAGCACAAAAGCAAAAGCTCCATATTCAGTATTATTTGTAGAGGAGTATCCGGATTCATTAAGTGCAAGAAATAGAGAAAAGTTTTTAAAAACTACGGTTGGTAAACGATTTATAAGGAAGAATTTTGTTAAATAAAATGAGGGGTCTCAGGTCTAACTGGCGTCAGCCAGGTAGATTCGAACCTGTCTAACTGGCGTTAGCCAGGTAGATCCTGACGGGATCACACAGGGGCTGAAATAGCCCCTTTTTTTATGTATAAGGTATATGTAATCAAGAGTATTAATTTTGATTGGATTTATGTAGGAATGACCACCGACATAGAGAGAAGATTGCATGATCATAACTTGGGATACAATAAAAGCACAAAAGCAAAAGCTCCATATTCAGTATTATTTGTAGAGGAGTATCCGGATTCATTAAGTGCAAGAAATAGAGAAAAGTTTTTAAAAACTACGGTTGGTAAACGATTTATAAGGAAGAATTTTGTTAAATAAAATGAGGGGTCTCAGGTCTAACTGGCGTCAGCCAGGTAGATTCGAACCTGTCTAACTGGCGTTAGCCAGGTAGATCCTGACGGGATCACACAGGGGGCTGAAATAGCCCCTTTTTTTATGTATAAGGTATATGTAATCAAGAGTATTAATTTTGACTGGATCTATGTAGGAATGACCACAGACATAGAGAGAAGATTGCATGATTATAACTTGGGATACAATAAAAGCACAAAAGCAAAAGCTCCATATTCAGTATTATTTGTAGAGGAGTATCCGAATTCATTAATCGCAAGAAATAGAGAAAAGTATTTAAAAACTACAGTTGGTAAACGATTTATCAGGAAGAATTTTGTTAAATAAAATGAGGGGTCTCAGGCCTGTCTGACTGGCGTCAGCCAGGTAGATTCGAACCTGTCTAACTGGCGTTAGCCAGGTAGATCCTGACGGGATCACTTTAAGGCCTTGTAGGTAATTGATTTACAGGGCTTTTTTATTTAATATTTCTGAGATTGATGTAAACAGAGCATTTTCGATGGTAGACTAATGTGTAAACCTACAACCAAATCTTAAATGAAAAACGATTGCTCTGCTTGCATTAATCTCATGTTAAGCATCGTTCTTATCTTCAATTAATTCAAAAATCAACTCAGTCAATGTAGCTATATCACTCTCAATAACACCTTTCATATATCTTTCGTAAATATTCTTATTGTCCGGAGGGTTAAGATTCAATGTTAATTCTTTTTCTAATGCTAACAATCTTAAAAACTCTCTTTGTGTTCGTCCGTTTCCTTCTCTAAATGGATGAAGGTAATTTACATTGTCTAAAATTTCTGCCAACTTTTCAGCTAAATTCTTTCTGTTGTCTTTTGGGATTTTCTTGAATTCAGATATTAATGTGTCAATATGTTTATAAGCGTTGTCAAAATGTGTGGTTGGGAAAAATTGTTTTCCATCTTTGCTTATTTCAACAATCCGTTTTTTACCTGCCCAAACGTAAATGTCTTGAAATAGATGTCTGTGAATTTCAAATAGATTTTCAATTCCCTTTATCTTTATCGGCATATTGTATAGTTCTTGGAGTCGTTTTGTCACAGCACCGCTTTCAACAAAAAGTAAGGTATTGAAGTCTGTAATTTCTAGTAGATTTCTTAACAATCCGGATTTTGGGTCATTGTAAGTATAATTAAGATCTATGTATTTATACGAATTAGACATATGCTTTTTCATTAGCAAATGTCACCAGTTCACTCAATGTGATTTTCCCAATCACATAATCTCTTATTATTTCAATTCCTTTTGGAGTTGGTTTAAAACCTTCAAACATATTACTGCCTATGGCATTCGCTGTGCTTTCAAAAGTTTTCAAGTCTGAAAATTTTACACCCATAATGGTTAGTCTGCTTCGGTCAATTTCAATTAAGTTAAACATTTTTTCAGAATTTAATTCATCTACAAAATTACAAATATTCCCTGAATTACTCTTATATGTTCTTGATATTTAGAAAATTGCAGACGGATGGTTTCTTTTTCTGTTTGTGCCTAGTAGGGAGTACTTTCTGCAATTTGCTATAAGCGGTATTACAGGCTTTTAGTTCGTTTGTTGAGGTAACTGCTTTTTAATTTGTTACAACCTCAATCGTGAACCTTGGTTTACTAGCTATGCATAATGGTAGTAATATATTGGGGTAGGATTTTCGGGTCATCCAGCAATTTTTATTTTAAACTTTTGGTTTACGCACTTTATGGTACAATGTTAAAAAAAAGCACAGAATAAATCCGTGCTCTTTTCTATTAACCCTATCCATGGACTCTATGAAAACTCTATTTCAGAATTTTCACAATTTACCTTTACAAAGTTAATGCCAACTTTCTAGACAATCAATATAACAAAAGTTATAGGATATGGATGGCTAGTTCACTTACATTCTCTTGATAAAAATAAAACAAATAATGTAATAGAATTATACTACACCATTTTTCTTATCAATATATATCAAACAAATTGCTCTAACAAATAAGCAAGTCATATATAACATTGACTCCAATTCATTATTTTTAAGATCATGACGTCCTTCAGAAGCATGTCTATGTTCATGAATATAGGGAATAAAATTAGAAAACATAGAATTCCATTTACTTGAAAATTCCATATATTTAAAAATTTCAGCCTTATTATTGTCAAGATTATTATTGTTTGATAAAATTTCTCTAGTAAGTCCTTCAATACACTTAAAACAATTAGGTCCAACATCAGGGTATCGTCCAGCCTGATAGTTAGACAATGCATTAGTTAAATCCATTTTTTCATTTTTAAAGTCAGTCAGATAACTCAAAGTTTCTTCTATCAAAACTTTATCTAATAAAGAATCACCAGCCGGATAAAAAACTCCATTAGTCCATCTAATATTCAATTTCCCATTACTTAAATCAATGAATTGTTTGACTTTATCATCAATTAAGCTTACAAATTTCTCATTTTCAAAAAAATGCTGCCTTAGAATTACTATAACTCCAAGTATTTTTAAGAAATCACCATTTGGAATAAAGGCTATTGGCCTTGTTATAGCTTCACCATATTCACCTCCTTCTTCGATAATATATGCATACTTTCTTAAACCCAAATTGTTGCAAATTTCTGCAATTGCATCTCTTCTTATTTCAAAATAAAATTCATTATCAAAGTAATCAAAAATTGAATTGTAGACTCGGTTAATAAAAAATTCCACTTCTTGATCATAAGAGTAATTACTAGGAAAATTCTTGATGAACTGATTGTATTCCATATAAATCTAAATTTTACGATATGCTCAAAGGTAAACTGCCCAATAAAATCAATTTGCCAAAAAAATGTTAATTTTACTTAAAAGTGAAATTATTTTGGCAAATCGATGGTTTAATCAATAAAGGTATGTACCTTTGTACCGCCAAATAAAGAATTAAAGGGTAAACATTTGATAATCAAAGCGATTTTTATTGGTTTAGGTGCTATCAACTAAGTGCATTACGAATTAATCAAATTAGATCAATTTAGTGGTAGCAAGGCTACAATTTACAGTATTTTACCAAAGGGTGAATCATTGAGTCTATTTGAAGAATTTATCGAAGAAAATGTTTCTGATTATAGTGCTGAAATTAAGCAAATTATGAGTCGGCTTATCCAAATTGGAAAAGTCACTGGATTTAGAGACCATTATTTCAAAGAGGAAGGAGATTCTAATTTTGTTTATAGACATGGAAAATCTTTTTGGGCTTTGTTTGATGATGAGGAAAAAAAATTAAGACTCTATTGTATATCTATAAGTAACGTTGTGCTAATTTTAGGAGGTGGTGGATATAAAAGTAAAAGCGTAATGAAATGGCAAGATGATCCTATATTATCTGAAAAAGTCAGAGAATTTATGAATTACGGAGACTCAATTTTTAATCAAATAGACGCCAAAGACATTTATTGGTCAGAAAATTCTGAATATTTAACAGGAAATTTAAAAAACTACGAAGATGAATAAATCAAATCAATCAAGAGGGTATACAAGTCCGCTGATAGATCAGCTACTTTCAGAGATTTCTCCACTTCAAATGGAAAAAACAAAAATCAAGATGCTAATAGCTGCAAGAATTGATGATATTTTAACTGAAAGAAAACTTGCTAAAATAAAGTTTGCAGAATTAGTTGATAAGAATCCATCAGAGATAACAAAATGGCTTAGTGGAACTCAAAATTTTACAATTGATATCCTTACTGAAATTGCATTTACTTTAAAGATTGATATTGTTGAATTGTTTACCAATCCATTATCTTTTAATACCAGTAATACTGTATCAAATGATCAAAATTCAATCACGGAAGCAAATATAAAAAATAATATTGTGAAATATAATTTTCGTCAGAAAAATAGTGATTGGTCTACTTTAGATTGTGATACTTTAAATCAAAATACTTACAAGTATAGATAAAATGGCAAATAACGAAAATATAAAATTTGAAGCCAAAATAAGATCTATAGATCTTTTAAATTCATCATTTATTACTCCTCTAAAGCACGATAAACCAATTGATAATTTTCAGTTTAACATTAGTCTTGAAAATAATTTAAATATCGAAAAGGACCTTATTTACATATTGGTGTCAGTAGAAATACAAGATGAATCATACACTATTAATTTTGGCAGCGCATCTGTCTGTTGTATTTTTGAAGTGAATAATTTAAAAGAAATTATTTCAATTACAAAAGACAGTTACACCATTCCACCTTCGTTAAATGTTGTATTGAATAGCATTTCTCTTTCTACTACACGTGGTGTTTTATATACCTTATTTAAGGGTACTTTTTTAGATAACGCCATTTTACCAATTGTCGATCCGAAACAATTTCAACCTGTGCTAGCTAAATCTGAAATATAAAATAATTGACATCAGTTAAACGAATATTGAATTTTAATTCAACTACCCGCCATGCCCTGTAAATGCAAATATAAACCGGAGCCTGGATTTAGTCAAGGCTAATTATATGCCAGAGCTATCAGACCAAATTAGATGGCAGAAAGACACTTCATCATGAGTGCCTCAGCATTGGTTTTTGCTTGGGCTTGTGCGGCTTTGGCAATGTGCTTGCAAATAGCGTGGTCATTAAATCGGTTTCAATCCCAACTCTTTCAAATATTCGTTGTGTTTGTCTGTATTTGTTTTTATAGTTTCGTTTATTGATGTCAATTTGTTGTTTACTTCTTTCAGGTCAATTTGCACTTCGTCCTCTGATGTGCTGACATACCTTGAAATATTAAGGTTGTAGGCGTTCTTTTCAATTTCGTCCATTGAAACCCTACGGGCATATTTCTCTACGTGGTCTGGTCGGAATTGATAAGTTTCAACGATTTTTCGAATATCGTTTGGCTCTTCGTTTTCTCCTTCTCGTAATGTGTTTTGTCTTTTGCCTTGTTTGTAATGCTCTGCTGCATTAATGAACAACACATCATCGTGCTTTTTACATTTCTTTAAAACCAAAATAGAAACTGGAATACCTGTCGAGTAGAATAAGTTTGAGGGCAAACCAATGACTGTGTCAATGTGGTTATCTTTTAAAAGTTTGGTTCTGATGCGTTCTTCTGCTCCTCCACGAAATAAAACTCCGTGAGGTAAAATAATAGCCATGGTCCCTTCTTTCCCTAAGAAGTGAAAACCGTGCAACAAGAATGCAAAGTCGGCTGCTGATTTAGGGGCTAAACCATAACTTTTGAAACGGAAATCTTCCGCTAATGTGTCGTTCGGTTCCCATCGTAAACTAAAAGGTGGATTGGCTACAATGGCATCAAATTCTATTTTTTGGCTTGGATTCATTTCGTTAAGTAATGCCCAACTATTTTCCAAAGTATCTCCGTGGAATATCTCAAACTCGGTGTCTTTCATACCGTGCAAAAGCATATTCATTCGGGCAAGGTTGTAGGTGGTGATGTTTTTCTCTTGACCGTAAATTTTACCTACGTTACCGCCATTGTCTTTAATTCTCTTCCTCACATTTAACAACAATGAGCCTGAGCCACAAGCAAAATCTAATACCTTATCCAGTTTCTTTTTCTTTCCTGTTTTAGGCTCTTGACTGTCTAAGGTTACGATTTCAGAAAGTATAGTAGAAATTTGTTGGGGTGTGTAAAACTCACCTGCTTTTTTTCCTGATCCTGCTGCAAATTCGCCTATCAAATACTCATAAGCATCGCCAAGAGTATCAGAATCGGCAGAGAATTCCGCAATGCCTTCTGCAATTTTCTGAATGATGGCGCATAGTTTCTTGTTTCTTTCGGCTGACGTTTTTCCTAGTTTTTCTGAATTCAAATTGATTTCAGAAAACAAGCCTTGAAAAGCAGATTCAAACGATTCGTTCTCGATGTATCGAAAACCTGATTCAAGTGTAACCAATAGTTCAGGATTTTGAGTACGAGCCATCTCGCTAATATTACTCCACAAGTGGTTAGGTTCGATGACATAATGCACTTTGCGTCTCATCTGTTTTTCAAACTCAACTACTTCATCTTTATTGGAAGCATACCAAACAGATAGCGGTGTTCTGCTATCCGATGTTGGCAAATTGGGATAGTCCTTGCCTAATTCCTTCTTTGCTGCTTCTTCATAGTTGTATGACAAATACCGGAGGAAAAGAAAAGAGAGCATATAATCACGGAAATCATCTGCATTCATTGCACCACGGAGGTTGTCCGCTATAGCCCAAAGGGTCTTACCCAGTTGTTGTTGGTTCATATCAATTACAAATTGAAAATTACGAATTACGGTTTTTAATAGTGATTTGGATTTTGCCAATGATTTTACAAATTTCTTCTGCATCAGCAAGTAAACCTTCTGCTTGTTCTTGTGATAAATAATCGGTTGCTCTTAGTAGTTTTAACCAATAAACACTTTCTCGTGCTTCTTTGTAGGCGATACTAAGTTTTGAAAGAAAATCTTTTTCAGATTGGCCTCCAATAGATTCTTCTATGTTTGCACCAACGGAAGTGCCACTTCGCAACAGTTGTTTTGAAAGTACAAATTCTTTCTTTTCAGTAGTTAGGTACTTGTATAAGTTCACAATCCGAATGGCAAATGCAAATGACTTTTGCTGTATAATATTATCACTTTTCATATTGTTATTTAGATTCGTAATTTTAAATTCGTAATTACTTAAGGAGTTTTCTGTTTTCAACTTCAATGAGCACTTTCATTTGCTGAATAGCTAAATGATTCAATTTAATGAGTCTTTCTTTTTGAGGTATTTTTTCATTTATAAAAACTGAATTTAAGTTTTCCATATTTGCTAGGCAAATCAGTTGGTTAATGTTTGCGTAATCACGCATATTTCCCTTCAAATTAGGGTTTGCATCTCGCCATTGCTTTGCAGTTATTCCAAACATTGCCATATTAAGCACATCCGCTTCGGTGGCATAAATAACAGCTGTTTGTGAAGCTGTTAATTCTTTAGGTATCAAATTTTGCTTGATGGCATCTGTATGAATATGGTAATTGATTTTTGCCAGTTCTCGCTTGGCATTCCACCCCAACTGTTTTTGTTCTTCTTCTTTGAGGCGTTGAAATTCGTTAATTAAATAAATTTGAAACTCAGGACTTAACCACATTGCAAAATGAAAAGCAATATCCTTATGAGCATAAGTACCTCCATACCTGCCTGCCTTTACCAATAAACCAGCCGCTTTTGTTCTTTCAGCCCATTGACCTACTGACATAATAAATCGGTTAACTCCGGCTTCCTGCTCAATTACCCCGAATTCGGGGTAATTAAAATTAGGGTTGTTTATTTTTTCCCAAATTCCCAGATATTCAAGCGTATTTTTATTTGTAATCCACTTGCCAATTAAACCGCTACCTTCCTTAAATCCAGCGGTCATATCAGTAAGGCAGATATAATCAACATCGGCTACTTTTACTACCGTTACTTCGGTATCTTTTATTTTAATTTTCGCCATCTTCTAATCCTTAACTTTCGGAAACAAGCCCTGCATCAATCCCTTTTTATGCAACTTCAATTGCTCGATCTTTTCCGCCTGTGCGGTAATGAGTGAATCTAAGGAAGTAAGACAGGAAGCGATTTTTTGTTGTTCCTCCAAATCGTTATTTGGAGGAACTAATACCTTGATTTTATAAATATTTGTTTTGGATAAACTTGGTACACCACCCGCCTCATTATGTTCTCTCCAATTAATATTTTCAAAAACATAAAGGATATATTTGGGCAAACTGTTTTTAAATTGATGGGTGTAAAAAAGAGTATCAACAGTCCAAAACTTTCCAGTTAAAAACATTGGTTTATCAATTGTGCCTTTTCTGCCAATACAAACACTTTCTCCATCACATAAATATTCATCCACAGAAAGCATATATCCGCCTGAGCCATAGACAGGGATTTTACCTTTACCTAAATGCTTATAATCTCTTCCATTGCCAATTTCAAATAAATTCTCAAAAGATTTTTCCACCCACTCCCCATCTTTCTCAAACTCCTTAAACCGATACTTCGGCACTTTTTCTCCCTCTTGTGGGAAAAGGTTTTGCATCAAGCCTTTTTTGTGTTCTTTCAATAAATCCAACTTATGGCTTTGGGCATCTATCACTTCATCTAAGGACGAAAGACAAGAGGCGATTTTTTGTTGTTCTGATTTATTCTTTGGAAAAAAAATCTGATATTTTGAAATTAAGTTTTTATCACCTCTGGGCATTTTTACGCCTTTTGCACCAACCATAACGTAATTTATAAAAACATCATTTCTTAAAATAAATGATAAAAATACTTTGCATATTTCCATTTTTGCGCGAACGACAAAAACATCATTTGAACATCCCCCTTCTCTATCAGAATACCAAACCTTTTTTAAATAGGGACGAATATTTGAGATTAAAATATCTTCTACTGTGTACTTTGTAAAATTTCCTGATGATGGAAGTTTTGATGAAGATGTGACTCCTGAATAATCTGCCAATAGATTTTCAGTGCTGATATAAGTATTGATGGAAAGATTCTTTAAAGTGGTTTTTTCATTAACGAATTCCGCAACATCTCCCAATATCTTTACAATCCATTCTTCTTCTTTTTGAAACTCAGAAAAACGCAAGTCTGGTATCAATTTATCTTTACTCATAAGCAGCTAATCCTGATATTTCACGCCCTTGGGCTAGTTTTTTTAATTGGGGTACTAAGTCTGTCATCAATGCCAATTCTTTTACCCTGCGTTCTTTCCAACTCAGTTCCAATGGCTCTAACAGGTCGGTGAGTTTTTCTCCGTCAAAAATCATTCGGCTAAGTATGTTTTCTACAAAGCTTTTCAAGTCAGCCGTTTGTAAGCCGTGTTTGTGGGCAATGTCAGCAAGTTCTTTGTTGTATTTGTCGTCTTTAAATTTTTCGTAGCCTTTACGTAGCTCCGCTTCTTTTTGCCCTTTGTTCCAATCCAAACTATTGATGTATTCGGTAAAGTCTTCTTGCTCGTCCATCAGGTTGGCATTAGAAGTTAGCAAACTAATCACCTGTGTTTTGGTCATTTTTTGCTTGGCAGGTTTCTTTTGCGTACTGTCCGCAATCAGACTCATTATGTAATCGTAATCAATTACGGCAGAAGCAAACAACACAAATTCAAAATCCAATTGTTGTATTTCGGGTGAAGTATTTTCACCGTTTTTCTGATGTATTTCACGCAGTTGTTTTGCTGTTTCAATGTATGAACTTCGGAAACCTTGCAGGGTTACTTGTGGCAAAATATTTTCAATGTTTACTTTTTGTTCTTCGCTTAGTTCAGTGTATTGGTCTAATTGGGTTTTTAACCTTTGCACTTCTTTAAAACTTTTTATAAAACTTATGCGTGCAGCATCACCTTTTAGATTATATACTTGCTCTGGTTGACTAACCAAATTGTTTTCCAACATTAATACTCCCAATGCTTCTACTGCCTTTTTATATTTATCAATCACCACTGGTGCAGGGTCAACCAACCAAATTTCTTTTGCTTTTCCATTGTCTTCACCTGAAAACAATGCAATGGCTTGGTTCACGGCATCTTGTTGCGAACGAAAATCTAAAATATTTCCATATGGTTTGGTATCGTTCAATACACGGTTGGTTCTTGAAAATGCCTGAATCAATCCGTGGTATTTTAGATTTTTGTCCACATACAAGGTGTTCAGGTATTTGCTGTCAAAACCTGTAAGCAACATATCCACCACAATAGTAATGTCAATTTTATTCTTGTGTGCGTAATCTTTGTTGCTGTATTTCTGGTCTTTGATGCGTCTTTGCACATCTTGGTAATACAAGTCGAATAGATAAATTTCGTGGTTGGTGCCGTATTGCTTGTTGTAATCTGTAATAATGGTTTTGAGTGCCGCTTTCTTTTCTTCTGGATTTTGTTTGTTATCTTCTTTCTCTTGCGTTAAATCTTCTTGAATCTGCTGAATATCGCTGTTGCCTTCGGCTGGTGGTGAAAACACACAAGCAATGTTCAATGGAACATAGTCGGGATTTTCAGTTTGTTTCTTTTTTTGAATTTCTTTGAAAAGGTTATAATATTCAATTGCATTATTAATGGAAGCGGTTGCCAAAACAGCATTAAAACGTCTTGAATTGGTTGCAGCATCGTGTTTGTCCAAAATAGCTTCTACTACTGCCTGTTGAGCAATGCCTGCCTGCCGGCTAGGCAGGGCTTCGCCTGGCTTTGGTTGTTGAGACAGGGCATGCCCTGTCTGTACACCTTTTCCTTTGAAAAAATCAATGTGAAAACGCAATACATTTTTATCATCAATGGCGTGAGTGATGGTGTAGGCGTGTAATTGCTTTTCAAATATGTCTTGCGTGGTTTTGTAAGAAGCTTCTTCGCCTTCTCTTATTTGATACGTTGCGTTTTCATCAAAGATGGGTGTTCCTGTAAAACCGAAGAGTTGAGCATTCGGGAAAAACTCCTTAATGGCTTTGTGATTCTCTCCAAACTGCGAACGATGGCATTCGTCAAAAATGAAAACCATTCTTTTGTTACGAAGTGGTTCTAATCTTTCCTTGTAGTTCTTTTTGTTTGTGCCATCTAAAGCCAATCCCAATTTTTGAATCGTGGTAACAATCACCTTGTCGGCATAGTCGGTAGAAAGTAAACGCCTTGCCAAAGTTTCGGTATTGGTATTTTCTTCAACACTGCCTTCCTGAAATTTATTGAACTCCTCACGGGTTTGTCGGTCAAGGTCTTTACGGTCCACCACAAACAAACATTTTTCTATTTCGGTATTGTCTTTTAGAAGGGTAGAAGCCTTGAAAGAAGTCAGTGTTTTACCGCTTCCTGTGGTGTGCCAAATGTAGCCATTGCCTCGGTTTTGTTGGATGCAGTCTACAATTGCTTTCACAGCATAAATCTGATAAGGTCGCATAATAAGCAACTTCTGTTCACTCTCTACCAACACCATATACTTGCTAAGCATACTGCCCAGTGTACACTTGGTCAGGAATTTTTCTGTGAAGGTTTCAAGGTGCGTTATTTTCTTGTTGCTTTCGTCAGCTAATTGATAAATGGGCAGGAATTGTTCGTCTGCGTTAAAAGCAAAATGTTGATTCTTGTTGTTGGCAAAATAGTAGGTGTTGTTTTTGTTGCTGACAATGAACAATTGCATATAACAAAGCAGCGAATTACCGTATCCATTACCCGGTTCGTTTTTGTAATCCACAATTTGCTGCATTGCTTTTCGTGCCGATATGTCCAGTTTCTTTAACTCGATTTGCACCACAGGCAAACCGTTAATCAATAAAATGATGTCATACCGTTGATGACTGTTTTCGGTGTTGATGCGTAATTGGCTGATTACTTCAAAATCATTTTTGCACCAGTCTTTGTTGTTTACCAATGTATAATGCAAAGGCGTTCCGTCTTCCCTTTGGAAGTATTGTCTTTCACGTAACAGTTTAGAAGCTTTAAACACATCGGGTTGAATGATTTCTTCTCTCAATCGTAAAAATTCGTTATCAGATAAGCGAACAAGATTGAGAGCTTCAAATTTCGTTTTGAAGTTTTGCTCAAGCGTTTTTCTATCAACGATGTCAGGGCGATGAGTGTACTTCAACCCTTTTAGTTGCTCTATTAAACCTTCCTCTATTTGATTCTCTTTACTCATTATTCTTCATTCAATAAATCTTTGGCATTAATGTCCAGAATTTTTGCGATGCGGTATAAGTCCTCAATGCTTGGTTGTCTCACATTACGTGCATACTCGTTAATTGTGTTGTAACTTTTGTCTAACTGCTTAGCAAGCCAAGTTTGTGAGATACCTTTCTCTTTCAAAACTTCTTTAATTCGGTTCATTTCAGCCTAATGAATTTTTAGCGGGACAAAGATAATAAAAATACATTGCCTAATAGTGTAAAAGTCCACTATATTGTCGTGGATGGGTAAGCTCTTTTGGTTTTTCAGCCTTGGCTTGTGCGTCTGGCAAAACCATATCCCGCCAAGGTGGGACAAGTTGTTCTAAAAGTGCGGTGGGCTAAAATTGTTTTTAAAGAATGTGGGTGGGCAAAATAAAAAATACAGAAGGGTCGGTAATGAGTGTCGGCTCATTTGCTAATCAATTCTGGGTACTATTCTTTAACTGATGAAGGTATGATTTAAGCACTAAACCTTTTTTTGTCAATCGCCAGTTAGCTCATGCTGTTTTTTTTAAGTGTTGATAATCTGTATGTTAAATCTTCTATTTGGGTAATTCGTTTTTGTAATTTATCAATATTGTTTTCCTTGTCCAGTAAACTTCTTGTTGGGTGTGCTATTCGCTTTCTTAATTCGTTAATGCTGCTCAATTTTTTCCATTCTGATTTTGTATATCCAAGATTGTCAAAAATATTATTTTCTAAAATAATTAAAAAAAAGTCAACGAGGAAGAAGTGTTCGGTTAATTGATTTTCCAAACTTATTTCTGTCAATTCTTTATATTTTTCCAATATTAATCTGTATTTGTCGTTAGAAATTTTAATGTCAGCATTCTTTTCAACCCATTCTTTTATTTCGTGGTTAGATAATTTAGAATTAACATATTCTCCTAGTTCTCTTTCTAATCCACATATTAAACTGAATATATAAATCTGAACTTGTTTACAATTCAAATTTCCTAATGTTATTAGTCCAGAAATATTTATGTGATAGCGTAAGAAATAAAATGTCCTGTTATTCTTTGCAAACTTTTCAATTACATCTCTTATGTTAGTGTCAAGTGAAATTAAGTCATCGAATTTAATTTTGTGTCTTTCAATAGTATCAAACTTGTTTGCCTCTTTTGTTTTATAAAACTCTACTATTGATCCAACAGCAGGTTCTATTGGCAAATGGTCAAACTTATTTCTAGTCATTAAGTCTATATGTTTACCTATTGCAATTTCTTCTTCTCTTACAGAAGTCCAACGAAGTCGACTAATTCCAACTGAGGCAGCTGTAATTCTTACTTGTCCATCGTCTTGAAAGAAAATATCTTCTATCATTTTAATTGGTTTTTTTTAAAATAAGGATTTTAGACATTGGTGTTGTGAAAGACTTGTTTAAAAACTAAAAGTACATAAATATAAATATTACATCAATCATTAATAACCAGATTCTATAGAAAATATGACCATTTATTTATGAATTTTTAGATACTATATTGTAAAATTAGCTTGAAAATCAAAATCCAATATGAGAAAAAACATTGATAAAATTACTTTTAGTTTTTTGAGATAAATTGTCGATTAATTGTTGCTTGTCTTCGAAATAAAATAGACTTGCGATTACTCTCTCAAATGATGTTGAATTATCTAATTTTAATTGCACCCTTAATTGTTTGAGATCAGTACCTTCGAATAAGTCTTGAAGAATATTTTTACCAACCATAAGAGTAAAAAAGTGGATTTGAGATATTTCTTTACCGAAATAATTTTCTGCCTTCTCTTTTCCAGATCTTCCTTCCTTGTCATTATCCCAAAGCACTCTAAAATCTATTTCAAATGCAATCATTAAAGATATAAATTGAATTAAAGAATCAGCACCTTTTCCTGGCAAAATACCAATATTATCAGAAGTCTTAAATAACGAAAATGCATAATAATCATAAATCCCTTCTACTATAATAATTTTTCGATGGTTAAAATCTAAATCAAAAGGTTTAATATACAATGCATCATGAATAGTCTGAAAAGCGGTATTAATGCTCCTGGTTTTAACATTTTTGTGTTGATAATAGGGCTCTAATTGAACTTGGCCCAGATTATTTTTACTTACAACATTTACTTTATTGATTGGAATTATTTCAGGATTCAATAAATAATGGGAATGTGTGCAATAGATAACAATGTTCTTTTCAGATAAACTCTTTAATTTCTTACATAATTTGCTTAATGCGAATGGGTGAAGATAAGACCCGGGTTCATCTAATAAATATATTGCATTATTAAAATCACCTGCTACGTCAGGATTGAATTCAAGTTTCATAACAAAATTGAAAAACCAGTAGAATCCTTTGCTTCTATCCCTAACATAAAAATAATGCTCATCTCCTTTAGCATCAATTTCAACAACGTCGAATTTGAGGTAATACTTTTCAATTTCTTGAGCAATTCTTTTTTCATATTGCCTTTTATTTTGATCTTCTGCTTTTATGGTAGAATAAATAATTTTCTTTTCAATTTTAAAATCTATATCAATTTCAAGGGATTCCTTATTCTCAAGTCTAAAATTTGCCCATTGCTTTGTAAGTGTCTCATTCAATTTTTTCTTTACTGCAGATAATATTGACTTTCTACGTCTTTCTTCTATATCTTTTAATTTATAAACTGAATAATTTTCATTAGTTTTAATAAAAAGTTCTTCTAAGATATCTAACCATTTACTTTTCTCCTCCTCATAATTAATTTCAATTATATCTGGAAAACTCTCTCTAAATTCATCAAAATATAATATGTAAGGTAAATTCTGGATTATACCTTCGCAAAATTCATTTTCAATTTGATTATTTTTGAAATTTAATTTGGGGCTAAGTTCATATGTTGTATATAACTTATTTTCTACATACTCAAATATTCTAGTAATGGTAAAATTATATAATTTTGAATTTAGATAGTCTTTTAAATTTTCTTCAGCTTGGGTATCTGTAAAGTGTAATTTAGACTTTATGATCGATTTCAGATTTTCTTTTTTTAATTCGACTATAGCAGATATTTTACATATTTGCGGCGTGTCGCTATATAAATTTGTAACATCATTTAGATGATTATATATAACATTATCATCATCATTATAATGATCAAATGCAAATATTGCATTGAGAATTGTGGTCTTACCACATTCATTGATACCTATAATAGGCACTAAGTTGTTATTCTCCAAATTTATTTCCATTGCCTTGGAAATTCCTTTATAATTCTCAATAATAAATCTCTTATATTTCATTCTTGTTTTACTTTAAAATAAATGTTATAATATAAATTTGATATTATTAAAATATTGCTCCCACACTTATAGCCGTATTGGATTTAAGAGAATAGAGCCTTCAATATTTACTAGTTCTAAATGCAATAAAGGAAAGCTGCCTACTATTAAAAAGCTTATAGTTAATGTTAAATTCATTTATATTTTGAATTTTTCAAGAACCGTGGCATTCGTGATGTCTGATGAAATTCTATCTAACATCCCTAAAATTTCATTATGTAAAATTTCATATTTAGTCTTGTCTACTGGCAAATAATGTCCATGTGCAATAGTATTGCGATAATTAATAAGTTGTGCGTCAATTAAATTTGATTTTAATTCATAAGGATCAAAATCAATTCCTATCGTTGCAAGTATTTCTTCTAATATGGTTGAATTCAAGTTTGATCCTGTACGTATTGAATCAGTTTCAGAGAAGTTTACCCTTTCTCCCAAATTGTTTGTAAAATAGTCAACAAATTGAACATGATAAGTTGCTTTCTGTGTAAAGTTGAATTCTTTTATTTTTTGTTTTAAGCATAATGCAAGTATGTTTTTATTTACCTCATTTAGATTTAGTCTAAGTGATTTTATATAAATCAAGTAGTATTCAGCCGCATTCTTTATAAAGCCTTCCCAATGGGCATATAAAAGAACAACAGCACACCTTAATGCAGTCGGAAGTTTTTTTGAACTTGCAGTCTTTACGTCATTATGTAGATTTGTTAATTCTTTTTTTCTCCATCCCAAGTCATTAGACATACAATCTTGTAATTCTTCTTTAGTTCTAATTCTCATGGAACTAAAGTTTGGGTTCCCAAAGGAACTATGGAAGGTACTCTAGAAGTGACATTTACTCCACTTCCATATTTGGCTTAAAATGTAGGATTAGCCCAAATTGATTTTATCTTCTCAATTAAATTATTTTGAACAGCAGAACTTATAGGGATTTTATTCCAAGCAGCAATATTTTTGCCCAAACCAATTGCAATAGATTCAAATGATGCAATTAAGAACTTGCCTTCAAATCTATCTTTATCAATGGCAAATTTTTTAAAAGACATTTCACCTAATGTATAATCAAGAAGTTTAAATGTGCTTCTGAATATAGTTTCATTACCAACTCTATCATATTCTTGATTTTTCGCAATCTCAACCATTTTTTCTGTGACAAATTCACCAAAGTCTTGAAGCCCTCTAACTTCATTTGGATCAAGTTGACTTAATATTAGAAAGCGAAGAGCTAATTCCATATTGTATTTCTCATCAATCAGTCTTTCTGCAAGTGAAACAGTGTTGAGAAAATGTTCATCTTCCGAGAGAGATTTAAGCCACAAATAAAAGCTTTTATTAAGCATAACAAGGAGGCAATTCCTTACTTCTTGGTCTGAAAGTTTAGATCCTAATGTGTTTAATCTTTGGAAAAGTTCATATTTAATTGTGTCATCACTTTCCTTCTTTACGATTTTTACGTCTATTTTTTCTCTTTTGAATACCAATCTTTGTGCTGGATCCAAAGAATTCAAGGTATCTGTATTTTCCCAATATTTACCTTCAAGTGAAGGTAGATATGCTGTGCTTACGAGTCTACTTGGAGGAATTAAATTATTTTCTTCATCCCTCAATATTCCAATGAATTCGAAAATAGTTGATAATCTTTGTAAGCCATCAACAACGTCCCATATTCCATCAGGTCTTTGTGAAACGAAAATTGATGGAATAGGTATTCCTAACAGGATGCTTTCAATAAGCTTTGATTTTTGTTGTTCCTTCCACCTAAAGAATCTTTGAAATTCAGGGTGAATATCTAACTCTCCTTCTTTATAAAGACTAATTAATTCTCCAATTGACATTGGATATCCATCTGTAGTTATTTCCTTCTTCTTTTCATTTATTTCGTCTTGTAATGCCATTTTTATATTTGGGTTAATATTATTTACAATTACTCACTTTCTTAGGCTCATCTACTAAACTTCGCACATCAACCAATTTTGGTTGTATAATCAGATTTGGGCATAGTATGCTTTGAATCTTTGTCTAGTAACCCAAGAAATACTTAGATTTTTTCTTAGAGCCTGGGTCTGAACAGGGTAGAAGGCAAATTGGTTTGGCAAAATCTCTCGTTTAAAGCTCTTTAATATCTCTAATAGCACAGGGTATAGCATAGTAGGTTATGAGTTATATTTAGGAGACAAATATAAATTTTATTTCTAAAGGTTTAACATTTTCTTTAAATAAACACTGTATTTTGCTATTTTACAGGAAGTATATACTTAAAAAGGAGGGTGCCGGTTGCTTTACTAATGTTCTCAGGCCTGTCTGACTGGCGTCAGCCAGGTAGATCCAGTCGTGATCACTACGCTATAGCCGTAAAAAATTGAATTTCAATTCTTTGCGGCTTCTTTATTTAAAAGCTAATTTAGATTTCTTCCTAAACTTTTCAATTACACGGAAAAGTATACACAAATAAGCCATCTACCTGGCAGCTCTGATTTCCGCAGTATGGAATCCCTAAAATAGAAATTTCCATTTTTTTGATTTTGGTGTCTTTGGGAACTATGTTACCAAAAACTATGTCCGGAATAAATGCATAGCGATAAATACCAGATTTTTCTTCGGTCATAAAAAACTCAATGGCATCTTTTATGGATAATAAATTGGTGGAGCGGTAAGTCAATCCATCACCAGCTTCTGCTCTGATAAAAACTGCAAAATCTGTCTTATCTTTTAAGCTTGATTTCTTTTCCAATAAATGATTGTAGTACAAAATAAATGGTTCGTCGGATAAATAGGAATTGGATTCTAAACTTATGGAAGGATAAGCCACCACCTTGCGATCACCCAAAGGAAGACTGTCAATCACAGGGATTTGAAAAAAGCTCAAATACAAGCTAAAAATAGTGTTTAGACAAAGCATTTTATTTTACTTTCTGGTAATAATAAATGAATCTATTTCCATTGGAAGGTTTAGTCATACTACAAGCACTTTGAGTTCTTGTATTTTCGTAAACCAAGACAGGCGTATTTGTATTCTCATCCAGGACTTGATAAGGAAGTTCAGTGAATGTTCCGGATTGATCCGTCAATCTGATGATATTGCTTTGATTCGATTTGATGAATTCAAATTTCCCGGTAATTGGAATATAGTGCAAAGAGCTTCCCGGAGCGAGTATAAAATCCTTTTTATCAAAACTTAAAACGGAAGGGTTATTTCCAACCATTAAGTACGAAACATCTTCTTTGTATAAAGGCCCTAAAGCAAAATGATACATTTCAACTTTGGATAGATTCCAATCACCTTTAATGTCTGGGAAACAATCTAAACGGAGACAATCTTGGTCTACCGGAGTATGAACACATGCAAAAATCGAAATTAGTGGCAATAATAAGATTGGCTTAACAGAAGCAATCATCAAACTTAAATATTTGAATATAAATGTTTTATGAATTGAATTTAAGTTCATAATAAACAGCTATAAATCCTATCAGATCTTCAAAGATACGCATTTAAATTAGAACTGTTAATTATCCTAAAAAGTTCTTAATAAAAAGCCAGGACATCGATGACTAAAGTTGAAAGTCAAATCCGGAAATTTGGATTCTTCCGGTCTCGGTTTTTTGAATTTTGCAAAAGGGCTGGGTAGGGTCGTGCTCGAAAATGATCACGGAATCATGCTCTAAGGCGTATAACAAGATTTGGTTTTTTTCCAAAAGGGTTTCCAGTGGTCTTATATCATATGCCATAATATAGGGCATTCCAATGTGATGACTGGATGGAATAAGATCAGAGGGGTATATCAAATTTTGTCCATTCAGATCAAAGTCAATCACCATCAAGGCTTCTGTATGGCCGTTGCAATATTGGATTTTAATTTCTTCGGGCCAATCAGGATGCTGTCCGTTTAAATCAAACCATTTTAGCAATCCTTCTTCAACTAGGGGTATAAAATTCTCTTTTAAGAAAGAAGCCCGTTCTCTTTCATTGGGTTGGGAAGCCCAGTTCCAATGTTTTTGATTGGACCAGTAAGTAGCGTTAGGAAAGGTCGGGATTAATTTTCCATTTAAATCTTTAGAAACTGCACCTCCACAATGATCAAAGTGAAGATGGGTGAGAAATACATCTGTGATATCTTCTGCCTTTAAGCCTTCCTTTTGAATGGAATTGATGAGATGGGCGTCTCCATGCGGATAAAAATGTGATCTAAATTTTTCATCTTGTTTGTCACCCATTCCAGTGTCAATGAGAATATTTCTGTTTTCTGTCCTTATCAATAGGCATCTGAGAGCCCAGGTGCACATATTGTTATCATCCGGAGGATTCATTTTTTTCCAAATACTTTGAGGTACAACACCAAACATGGCTCCTCCATCCAATTTGAACAGTCCGGATTCAATTAAATGAACAGATTTGATCATGAATTTTCAGATTTAATCTTGTGTTTGGTTTCCAACATTTGCATCATGGCATGGGCACAATCAGAACCTTTGTTGCCAAGTTTTCCGCCAGACCTTGCCTTTGCTTGTTTAATGTTGAGCGTGGTTAGAACACCATTGATGACGGGTTTGCCAAATTTTAGGTTTAAATCCATGATGGCATGATTTATAGCGTGGGCTATAAATTCATCGTGCTGGGTTTCTCCTTTTATGATACAACCCAAACAAACGACTCCATCTATTTTTGGGGATTCCAATAACCATTGAGATGTGAGTGGAATTTCGAACGAACCAGGTACTTGAAAAAAGCTCAGATTATTTATATCAATTCCATTTGAAACCAAAGTTTCTATACAAGAATTTAGGAGATTATCTACAATCAAATGATGCCATGAACTATAGACAATGGCTATATTAAAGTCTCCGGCGGCTTTGTTTATTTTTGATTTTCTGGATGGCATTTTGCCAGCCATATCCTAGTGTAGTTCTGGTTTGAGATTGAGGATATATCTCTCAATATTCACCCCATCTGGAGCGCCAAGATAATTTTCCTTAATTTCGTTGTATGCTTTTAATGCACCTTCTGTATCTCCCAATGATTCTTTGAGAATACCGAGTTTTTTAAGAATCCAAGGTGTAAGAAAATCATTTTTACGAACACTAATGGCTTTTTCGTAATGCTTGATGGCAGCTTCATAATCCAATAGATTGGCAGTAATATCTCCTAAGGCATTGTATTTAAGAATAGGCATTACTTCACCTTTTCCATCAAAATCTTCTATATAAGATTTGGCAGCGTCATAATTTCCAAGTTTCAGTTCACAAATACCTGCATAGTATTTGGCCAAATTGCCTGCAGGTGTATGACCGAAATTTTCAGCTATTTCCTTAAAGCCAGAAAAACCACCACCTGGATTGTTTAAAGCCATTTCGAATGAATCTTTTTCAAAAAGCATCTCAGCCTGATACATTTGTTCAAGTGCAGCTTTATGATCTGCATCGACATAGAGGTATTTATAGCCTAAATACCCTCCAACCAAAACGATCAGTGCAATAAAACCAATGGTTAGAAAAGATCTATTTTTTACGAAAAAGGATTCAGCTTGGTTTTTTACGGCACTGATATCCAATATGGTATCGTCAGATGAAGATTTTGAAGTGGCTGATTTTGATCCAGCAGAAGTCCTATATCCTTTTGTCATGTATGTTTAATTAAAATCCGCGCAAAATTAGCTAAATTCATTAAAACTAAAAAGAAAATATTGTATTGAAATATCTAGTTCAGAATCAGTCCTTTATAAAAGGATAATCCGTTTGAACATAATTGTCTTCGTATAAATCTTTGCCTTCCGGGAAAGGTGAATTCTCTGCAAATTCAACAGCAGCATCGATTTCATTTTTTATTCTTTCTTTGATTTCTTCAATTTCAGCAGCAGAAGCGATCTTTTGCTTTAAAATCTTTTCTTCAATCAAAACAACAGGGTCCAGTGTCTTGTAATGTTCCACTTCTTCTTTTTTTCGATAAGAGCCCGGATCTGAAACTGAATGACCTCTATATCTGTAGGTCTTAATTTCGAGGAAATAAGGCCCTTTGCCAGCACGACAATGAGCTGCGGCTTTTACCAGAGCTTCATGAACCGCAACCGGGTCCATACCATTCACCTGTTCAGAAGGCATTTCAAAGCTAGAGCCAATTTTATATAAATCGGTGACATTACTGGTTCTTTCAACGGAAGTTCCCATCGCATATCCATTGTTTTCAACAATATAGATAACCGGTAATTTCCAAGTCATGGCCATGTTAAAGGATTCATACAGAGCTCCTTGTCTAGCAGCTCCATCTCCAAACATGGTGACACAGAGTTGATTCGTTTCTTTGTATTTTTCAGCAAATGCAATCCCGGTACCTATGGGAATTTGAGCTCCTACTATTCCATTTCCACCAAAAAAACGGTGTTCCTTAGAAAAGAAATGCATAGAGCCACCTTTTCCTTTAACGCAACCGGTTGCTTTACCATAAAGCTCAGCCATACAAGATTCACTGGAAAGTCCACGGCACAGAGCTATGCCATGTTGTCTGTAACCAGTCACCACAGCGTCTTCTTTTTGAATTCCTGTTACCAAACCTGCTGCAATGGCTTCCTGGCCAATGTAGACGTGACAAAAACCCCGAATCTTCTGTTGGGAATACATCATTAAGGTCTTTTCCTCAAATTTCCGGATCCGGTACATGGTTTCAAACCAACTTAACCAAGTTTTTTGATCATAGGAATTCTGTGATTTTCCATTGGTACTATTTGGAGATTTTGATTTGGAAACGGCTTGTGCCATATTTGTTTTTGCCGTAAAAATAGAACATTCCATATAACTTCGCACCAAATTATGATACTTGGGCAACTAGAATTATTGAATTACAAAAACTTAGAGTCTATTTCTTTACAGGCGAGCCCAAGGGTAAATTTTATTATTGGGGCAAATGGGATAGGCAAAACCAATTTATTGGATTGCATCTATTACACAGGAATGACGCGTAGTTATTTTAGTTCCTCAGATAAATTGATTTGTAGAAAAAACCAAAACTTTTTTAGGATTGAAGGCCAGTATTTCGAACAATCATTGGAACATCAATTGGTTGTTAAAGTCGCACCAGGTAGTATCAAGGAATTTGAATGGGATGGTTATCAATTGGAGCGGGCAACGGAACACATCGGTAGAATCCCAGTGGTGTTTGTGTCTCCGGATGATATTTTTTCATTTATTCAAGAGTCTTCTTCCAGAAGATCATTTTTGGATCAAAGTTTGGTTCAAGTGGATGCTGATTATCTTCGTGAATTGACATCATATAATCGACTCTTAAAGCAGAGATCAGCCATTTTAAAACTTGGCTACCAACAAGGTTTAGATACGCTTCTGGACAGCTATGACCTTCAGATGATTGAACCTGCAAATGCCATTTATCAAAAAAGGAAGGCTATGGTAGAGGCATTAAATCCTCTTTTGAACCAACTATCCCTTTTGTTTAGCGGTGAAGAACAATCTTCGGTTTTAAAGTATCAATCTGATGCAGAGGAAAATCTTTTCGAACTTTGGAAAACTGATCGAATGAGGGATAAAATGTCTGGCAGAGTCAATTCCGGGATACACCGGGATAAATTAATACCTGAATTTAACCATGGATCACTAAAGGAATTTGGATCACAAGGACAAATTAAAACATTTATACTGGCGCTGCGAATCGCACAATATGAATATCTCAATAAAATGTCTGGTATGAAACCCATCTTATTGTTGGATGAATTGTTTGCACAATTGGATGGCCAAAGAGTAGAGGCTTTAATTAAGTATTTGGCCTCTGAACACACCGGACAATGTTTTATTACAGACAATTATTTAAACCGTGCAGTGGAACTAAAAGATCAGATTGGTTTAGAATCTTGTATTTTTGAACTCCGGCATAATGAACTCCATATTTATGAAAAGAACCAATGATCAAAAATTATCTGAAGTGATCAGAGAATTTGCGGAGCAAAAACAATACAAACATAAGCTACTTGTAAAAAAAATAGAAACAGTATGGCTTGAGTTATTTGGAGAAATCACAAAGGGATATTTGGATAGAATAAAAGTACAAAATAACATTTTAACTGTTTATTTAAGTTCACCCACTTTGCGGGTCGAATTGGATATGAACAAGAAATTAATCCTACAAAATTTAAACAAAAAATTGGGCAACGATCAGTTGGATGATCTTATTTTTCGTTGACCTGAAGTCAATTCCTGAAGCAAGGAAATAATGTATTGATTTAAACTTTGGATAGACTCCTGGATTTTCCAAAGACTTTTATCTCTCGGCTGTACATGGTTGGATATAGATCGGATGGAAACAAATTTTACATCTTTCATTCTACAAGCATAAAACACAGCGGCACCTTCCATAGATTCTATAGCATTTGGATATTTTTCAGAAAGTGATTTTATTTCAAGTTCAGATCCACTCACACAATTTGTAGTGATACCAGACATTTTAGGAATTTTCAAATTGAGATCAAAATGATTGATAAGCCATTTATTTTGAAAAGGAAATTGATTCACATCACTCAAACCTAAGTCATGGATATCAATGAAGCTGCCATCGCGATCTCTGGCTCCCAAGTCAGACCATTTTTCCTTTTCAATTTCCACAATGGTTCCCAATTCTAAATTTAAATTAAATGCACCACTTAATCCGGCATGGATGACCAAATCCACCTCATTTAAATTGTATTGACCCAGAGAAAAGGCCATGGCCGGACTTCCTACGCCGGAAATGAGCACACTTATTTTATGATGAGATAATATATAATGGGAAAGTGTTTTAGATTCTGAAACTTTATCTAAGAATTGCAAACAGGGATTTAATTCCGGAAGAGTCGCTGCTACTAAAAGTATATGCATCTTAGGTATTAAAGAGTCCTGTGGTTTGGGCATTTACTTTTTCGATGATTAAGCCCATGTCTTCTGGTCTGTTGATAAAATCCAATTGATCTGCATCCACTATCACCATGGGTGATTCTTTGTAGGTTTTAATCCATTGCTCATAGCGGTTGTTTAACTTTTTTAAGTAATCCAAACTCATATTGCCTTCATAATCTCTTCCCCTGGCCTGAATTCTGGATACAAGGGTAGGGATGGATGCTTTGATATAAATCAACAAATCAGGTGGTTTGATGGTGCTCATCATTATTTTAAACAAGTTAAAGTAATTTTCAAAATCCCTTTTATGCATGAGTCCCATCTCGTGTAGATTGGGTGCAAAGATGTGCGCATCTTCATAGATGGTTCGATCTTGGATCGTGGTTTTTTGCCCTGATTGTATTTCTAAAATCTGTTCAAATCTGGAGTTTAAAAAATAGACTTGTAAATTGAAAGACCATCTTTGCATGTCATAATAGAAATCATTGAGATAGGGATTGGATTCTGTGTCTTCATAATGGATTTCCCAATTAAAATGTTTGGCCAATTGGGTGCATAGACTTGTTTTACCGGCACCGATGTTTCCAGCAATACCAATGTGCTTTAGCTTTTTGGTGGGGCTTAAGTCCATGATGTTTAATTTAGAGAAATAACAAAATCAGCCCAAATATCTAAAATAAATCGCTGTTTGTGCCAGATGGTTTAATTTTAAGCCGTAATAAATAGATAAATGAATCCCGAAATCCTTATTGAGCTGACCCAAATTGGTAAATACTATCAAATGGGCTCAGAAAAGCTAGAAGCGCTAAAAGAAGTGGATTTGAAAGTAGGATTTAATGAATATCTGGCTTTAATGGGGCCTTCCGGAAGTGGCAAATCTACTTTAATGAACATTATAGGCTGTTTAGACAGTCCTAGTTATGGGCAATACCTACTGCGAGGCATTGATGTCAGTAGCATGGATGATTCAGAACTCGCGCAAATTCGAAACAAGGAGATTGGATTTATTTTTCAAACCTTTAACCTAATGCCCAGGATCAGTGCTTTGGAGAATGTGGCTTTACCCTTGGTTTATGCTGGTATCAGCAAAAAGGAACGCCAACTCAGGGCCGAGGAAGTCATGGAAAGCGTCGGCCTAAAAGATAGAATGCACCATAAACCCAATCAATTGTCAGGTGGACAAAGACAAAGAGTGGCCATCGGGAGAGCTTTGGTGAATAAACCTTCCATCATTTTGGCCGATGAACCCACCGGAAACTTGGATTCTAAAACATCAGAAGAAATTATGAAAATTTTAGACCAGATCCATCAATTGGGTAATACTGTTATATTGGTCACACACGAAGCAGACATTGCCACATTTGCAAAGAGATTGGTTAAGCTAAAAGATGGAAAAATTGAATCGGATCAAATCATGAAATCTTCCAATTAATTTCAAATTCATGAAAATTTATACCAAAACCGGAGATAAAGGCCAAACCGCATTGTTCGGAGGAAAACGAGTTTACAAAGACGACATTCGAGTAGAAGCCTATGGCTGTTTGGATGAATTAAATAGTCATGTAGGGATGCTTCGTGCATTGATGGCTTCAGGATTCCCGGATGAAATTCTTGCAATGGTTCAAAATGATTTATTTATCATGGGCTCTCACATCGCCACAGATCCAGAAAAAAAGAACTTAAAACTTCCACCCATACGAGAAGATTCTATTCAGCAATTGGAACAAGGAATTGATCAAATGGAATTGACGCTCGAACCTTTAAAAAATTTTATTCTTCCCGGCGGTTCAACGGCTATCGCTCAAGCCCATATTTGCAGAACGGTGTGTCGAATGACAGAAAGGCGTGTGGTTAGTTTATCTAAAGAAGAGAATGTGGAGCCTACGATTATTATTTATTTAAACCGGCTATCAGATTTTTTCTTTGTCGTTTCCAGGTATATCGCACACCAGACTGGAGTCAAGGACATTCTTTGGATTCCTGAGCAGTAAGATTGGAATCTTTAAATCCATAAGGACAATGACGACAGGCATTTTGGCAACAATATCCTCTTTTTAATAAAAAGTGAGCGCTGAGGACCATGACTCCATTCTCGAAATAAAAATCCAGGTCTTCTACAAAAGATGGGTCAGCAATATTATCTTCTTCCGTAAGCATAGGAAAGGTCTTCCACCTTATTATAACTCCAGTAAACGGTAAATAATACCAAACTATAAAAGAAAGTTCCTGCCATTTCATTGGCTAAAAAAGGAAGGGCTAAAGTGAAGCATTGCACCAATCCAGAAACATCTTTGCTGTACATAGTTGAACTACCCCAAACTCCAATATTGGAAAATAGGAAAAAGAACAATGAACTCAAAATTCCTAAACCTTGAATTTTTAAAGGAGATTGCGAGTTTTCAGTCATCATCCTGTTTAGATAGTAGATGATTGCCAATGGAAAATAGATCCAATAAAATTGTTCAGTAGAGACACCAATCGTGCCATATTTGAAATAATTGATTCCCAAATCAGCCATCATATAACTTAATAAGATCAACACCAATCCAAGGCTGTGTCTAATGACCACCGCTCCTAGTAACAAACCTGCAATGGCAGCCGTGAAATTTGGAGCATGAGGGACAATCCGAGATATGATCAGGCAGACCATAATTCCAAATACTATTTTAAAATCTTTTGAACTCATTTGAATGGTTTAAATGCAAAAATAGGATAATTTTTATGTCAAAATCTATAAAAAGGAAAGCGGCAATGTAAATTATAGATTATCAGTGCAATAACTTGTTTGGATCAGTCTATTCTTTAACTATATTTGATAATATTCTCAATCTTGCCACAAGCAAACAAATTGTTTCAATTCAAATAGTACTCCAGTGTTTATAAAACCAGATTCTAAAATTCTTGTTATTGGTATTTAACTCCCGAAAATAGCTTTGTTTCAATAATCCATTCTGCGTCATTTTAGCTAAAAATCAATATTCAGATGCATTACTTTAGAACCTCAATTCATCTTGTTATTCCTTTTGTGATTTCAATGATGTGTTCAAATTTATCCGCCCAAAATGATCGTTGGCAAATCAATGTCAAGTATGATATGGATGTTGAATTGAATGATGAAACGCATTTATTGAAAGGGAGTCAGGATCTTATTTTTTACAATAACAGCCCTGATACCATCTATCATTTGTGGTATCATTTGTATTTAAATGCATTTCAACCGGGCAGTGATATGGATGTAAGATCTCGGTTTTTACCAGATCCAGATTCGAGAATTGGTGAAAAAATAAGTAAATTGAAATCGGATGAAATTGGATACCAAAAAATATTGGCAGTCTCTCAATCCAGTAAACCGCTTAAATTTTATATCGAAGGAACGATCATGAAACTTGATTTGGAAAGTCCTGTTTTTCCTGGTGATTCTACGGTCATTCAAATGCAATTCGAATCTCAAATTCCTGTACAAATAAGAAGAACTGGAAGATTCAATAAAGAAGGAATTGCTTATTCGATGTCTCAATGGTATCCAAAGTTGTGCAATTATGATGAGCATGGATGGCATACAGATCCCTATATTGCAAGAGAGTTTTATGCTCCTTGGGCCTATTTTGATGTGAAAATAAAATTAGCATCTGATTATTGTATAGCCGCAACTGGATATTTACAAAATCCCAAAGAATGCAATTGTAATACCAAGAGTAGCAATCAAAATAAATACAAAACCTGGCATTTTATAACACCCCAGGTGCATGATTTTGTTTGGGCTGCGGATAAGGAATTTGTCCACGATAGTTTTCTCATGAAGGATAATCGTTTATTGTTTTTTTATTACAGAAAAGAACAAGCTTATAGTCCAACTTGGAAACTATTACCTCCTGTTATGGACAGAGCTTTAGATATTATTGAAGAATTGGTTGGTCCTTATCCATATGATAGCTATTCCTTTATTCAGGGAGGAGATGGAGGAATGGAGTATCCAATGGCTACTTTGATTACCGGAAATAGGCCCTTAGTAAGTTTGGTGGGTGTAGCGGTCCACGAATGGTTGCACAGTTGGTTTCAAATGTTGCTAGCTTCCAATGAAGCACTTTATCCATGGATGGATGAGGGCTTTACAGCTTATGTCGAAGAAGAAGTTATGAATATGCTTAAGAGGGAAGGATGGATCCCGGGGAGTGAGCCTGCTGAAGACCCACATGCAGAAACGCTCGCTAATTTTAAAACTTTTGCGGGTTCACCCAAAGAAGAACCTTTGAGTACGCACGCAGATCATTTTAGTACCAATCGCGCTTATGGCGTGGGGTCTTATGTAAAAGGGGCTCTTTGTCTTCATCAACTCAGGTATATCATGGGAGAAAAACCTTTTTGGACGGGCTTGCAAGCCTATTTTGAAAATTGGAAGTTTAAACACCCCAATCCTGATGATTTTTTTAGGACGATGGAAAAGAATTCGAATTTGGAATTGGATTGGTTCAAACAGTATTGGGTGGGCACCACCAAAACCATTGATTATAGCATCTCTTCGGTTACTAATTTGAACGGACAGACCCTAATAGAACTTGAAAGAATAGGACTTTTTCCTATGCCAGTAGATATTGCATTGATTTTGGAAGACTCCAGTGTGCTCATGTGTCATATTCCTTTGGATTTAATGAGAGGCCATAAAAACTTTGACAACCAACATGTGCTTATTCTTAATCCCTGGCATTGGGTACAGACGAAGTATAAATTTGAAATACCGGTTGATTTTACAAAACTTAAATACGTTGTCATGGATACTTTGAGAATGATGGCGGATTTAAAAGAAGAGAATGATTACTGGGAAGCAGAGCCTAAATAAGGATGTGATTTTTAATTTATCTATAACTTACAGATTTTCAATCTAGGATATTTAACATTTAGTTATATATAAATTGTTCAAAAATAACAGTTCGATTTTCTAGCACATTTTTGAAACATTGGCTATATTGCGGCCCTATTTTCAAGCAATCGAAACTGACGATCATGATGATTTTAAGTATTGCCGTAGGCATGATATTAACGTTCTCTTTGGGTTCGCTACTATTGGCCAAGCGGAGTTTTAAAAGATGGTAGCCAATAATTATTGAGCTTCCTTTTATTTTGAACATATAGAGCCAATATTGGGTTATAGTGCTTGTAATCTAATGCATGACATCTAATATAAGTGCAAGGCTTCCTACAGAATTTGGAGATTTTAATGTTTTTACATTTCCTTCAGAAAGCGAGCTTCATCCACATGTGGTCTTGTTTCACAATTTAATTGATCTTTCCCAACCGGTACCACTAAGAATTCATTCTGAGTGTTTGACTGGAGATGTTTTTGGTTCGAAGCGATGCGATTGTGGTTATCAATTGCATGCTAGTATGGAATATCTATCACTAAATCCCGGGTTGCTAATTTATTTGCGACAAGAAGGAAGGGGAATCGGCTTGATGAACAAGTTGGAAGCATACATGCTGCAGGATCAAGGCATGGACACGGTGGAAGCCAACCATCAATTGGGCTTTGAAGCAGATCTTCGCACGTATGAGGTAGCAGCTTTAATTTTAAAAGAAAAAGGAATAACTACAGTTGACTTATTGTCCAACAATCCGGATAAAAGAGAGCATCTTGAAGAAAATGGGATTAAGGTAAACAAGATGATTCCCATTATTAAACCCATGGATGAATTTAATAGAAAATACTTGGAAGTAAAGCGCAATAAAATGGGCCATTTATTACCTTTGGTCTAATCATGGAACGCAATTTATCTGAAGCCTTTTTAAGATTGGTAAAAATTATGGATGAACTTAGGGAATCTTGTCCCTGGGATCGAAAGCAAACCATCCAAAGTCTAAGAAATTTAACGATTGAAGAAACCTATGAATTGGCAGATGCCATTCTTTCTGAAGACTTTAATGGAATAAAAGAGGAATTGGGTGATTTGCTATTACATATTTTATTTTATGCTAAAATTGCCAATGAACAAGATAAGTTTACTTTGGAATCAGTGCTTGAAGGCATTTCTGAAAAATTAATTTTTAGACACCCTCATATCTATGGGGATGTGAAAGTTAAAGATGAAGAAGAGGTTAAAAGAAACTGGGAGAAACTTAAGCAAAAAGAAAAAAAGATAGGCGTATTGGCGGGAGTTCCCATTTCACTGCCTTCCATGGTTAAAGCTTTTCGATTGCAGGAAAAAGCAAGTCAAGTTGGATTTGATTGGCCGGATTCAGCCCAGGTCATTGATAAAATCATGGAAGAAATTGGAGAGTTTACGGAAGTCGTAAGAGATGGAAAAGATCAGGCAGCCATCGAAGATGAATTGGGGGACGTTTTATTTTCCGTCATCAATCTTGCCCGTTTTATGAAAGTCGATCCTGAAGCTTCCTTGGAAAGAACCAATAGAAAGTTTATTCAAAGATTTGAGTTTATTGAAAAAAATGCCAACAAGCCTTTAACCGAAATGAGTTTAGAGGAAATGGAACTACTCTGGCAACAAGCGAAAAGCGGAGCTTAGCGACGTGACGCCAGAGGCGTTATGAAAAATGATTATTGCTTTATGATCTTTTGAGGAATTGAATGGCTAAATTGATTCCCCACAAATATATAGTACATGCCTGTAGGAAGATGAGATACATTTAGCAAAATTATGTTTTCATAGTAGTTTTCTTCCATTCGTTCTTCAAACACTTTGACGCCATTTAAATCTAAGATTGTAATTTTAAATTTTTTAATTCCAGAATTGGGATCGATATTAATTTCAACTTCATTCTCTACCAGTGTTGATGTTAATTGAAACTGTAGTTTATTTATATTTTGTGTAGATGTAGCAGCTGCGCAGAGTTTAGAAAGTGGACAATATGTTCTTCTTGTCAGACTACAATCTAAAACAAAAGGATTGACTTTGTCATTTTGATATTTTCCAATGAGATGGGTCCTTTGCCATTCCAGGGAATCCACAGGATCGAGCAAATGCCAATTGCATAAGTCGGTTTTGATGTCTTCGAAGAAGGTTCTATCCGCTTGAAGTTCATACATACACATAAAATAAAAAATGGCCCTTGCTACATTTCCTTTGTGGTCCTCTCTAGGTTCAAACGCACTATTGTTGCCTTCACTGTAAAGATCTTTGTTTACCGATGGAATTGTAGATTGGCTGTTTGATTTTAAAAACCAACTTGTAGTTTGTCTATCGTCAATTTCATGAAAGGGTAAGTTAGATCTTGCTTCGTTAACGGCCGCTCGAGAAGGGTATAAATGATGCATGTCTGACCTTGCATTGCCCTGATCAGCTCCCTTGCTTTGGGGAAAAGTATGTTCGCAATTGATTCCGTTGGGGTTGCCATTTTTAATCAGGTCACCAATTGGATCAATACTCATTGGGTTTAAATAAAGTGCATGTTTGCTATAGACACAATAGACCGTGTCTTTTTCATTGTAAATTTCTTCATACATTTTAACTCTTGCATTGGAATAATCCAAAACTGTTGAAGGTTTATACTGATTTACCAACTTAGACAATAGAAAAAAAGAAGAGTCTCCAGGAAACAGTGTTGTATTCATCCATTGTGTATGACCTGGATTAGAATTCAGAAAATAATATAGAATTAAAAGTAAAAACGGTCTCATATTTGCAAAATTAGGGTATTTATTAATTATTTTCTCAAAAATGAATCTAGAACAGTTTATTGCTTATTGTGAAACCAAACCGGAAGTCAGTATGGAGTTCCCATTTGGGCCTGATACCTTGGTTTTTAAAGTGGGCACTAAAATATTCGCATTGACTGGTATCGATTCCTTGGAATTTAAAGTTAATCTAAAATGCGATCCGGAATATGCGGAAGAATTGAGATCTGAATTTGAAGAAATTTTACCAGGATATCACATGAATAAAAAGCACTGGAATACCGTTCATTTTGAAGGGAGGCTCGGCGATCCCTTGCTTAAAAAATTAATTGACCATTCATACAACCTTGTTGCAAAACCAAAGTCTAAAAAGAAATAGTGAAAAAATATGATTTTGGAATTGTAGGTGCTGGATTGGCTGGCAACTGGTTGGCCTATCAACTTAGCCAGCAATTTGGATCAAAAGTTGTCCTTTTTGGCGGCAATAAATCAGGTGAGGCAAGTAGTGTTAGTTCTGGGGTCATAAAACCAATTACGGGTAGGAAATATGTCAAAACCTGGAACTATGAAAATCTTTGGGGTACTGCTTTTGAAATGTATAAAGTATTAGAAGGAGACTTTGGGATTAGGATATGGTATGATCGGGATATTTTGGTAGAATTAAAAACGGCAGCGCATTCCAATGAATGGTTTGCCCGAAGCCAAGATCCGGAATATGCCCCCATGATGCATATGGTCCCATCGACACATCTTGCATGGAAATATTGCAAAACTGGTTCTGACCTGGGTTTGCTCAGCTATGCCGCGCAAGTGGATATTCCTTTATTAAGCAATAGTTTAAACCAAAAATTAATAGAATCTGGGATTTATCGTGAATCTGAATTTAGTTTAGACGAGTTGACAAAAGTAGAAGCTGGCTGGGTTTATCAAGGAGAACTGTTTGAAAAAATTGTCTTTTGCGATGGTGCCCGTGGTTCGAAAAATCCGTATTGCAACAGTATCGAATTATTTCCGTTAAAAGGAGAGTGTATGATCGTTCGGTTGAAAGAAGAAATTGATTTTATTTTTCAATCCGATTACAGCATTGTGCCTTTTGCGAACCATAAATTTTGGCTTGGTTCCAATTATAATTTGAAAGATCAGAATTATATGCTTACGGAATTTGAAAAAATAAATCAAATCAATTTTTTAGACCAAATCACGAAAGGGGGTTTTGAGCTGGAAACTCATTTATTTGGCTTTAGATCAACCACACGTGATAGAAGACCGATCATCGGTGAATTGAAGAATTTTCAGGGTTTGTTTATTTTTAATGGCTTTGGTACTAAAGGAGCATCACTCATCCCTTATTCATTAAAGTCTATGGTGAATTTATTGGTAAATAATATTCAGCCTGAAGCCAATATTAATTCGAATAGATTTAAAATATGACCGCTATCTGGTTGCAAAATATTTATATTATTTTTTATTTAATTTTCAATGATGTTCAAATCAATTTTAATAATCTCCATTTTCATTTCTGTATGGTTAAATCTACCTGTTGAAATGAAGCCAGAAAAAAATTATCCGGAATATAAGCTTGAATGGGAGAAAATCAATTCATTGTTGAATGACGGCTTGCTCGAAGACGCAATGACTCAAATTGAAAAACTGTACCATCAAGCTACAGTTGACAAAAATCATCCTCAGATTGTCAAAGCTTTGATCCATATGGAAAGCATTCAGATTCAAAAAGACTCTGAAGGCTTAAAAGCAGCCATTGGGAGACTGGAGAAAACATTGCCAAGTCTACAAGAACCAGCGAAATCCATCTTATTTTCCTTGTTGGGAAAATACTATCATGGGATGGCCAATCAATGGCATTCAAATTATAACCAGAGGACTGACATTGCAGGAGAAGAGCAAGATAGTTTGGATCTGGACGCCTGGTCTAAAAGTAGTTTGCTAAAAAAATCCCAGTATTATATTCATCAGTCTTTATTGAATGATGTATCTAAAACAGAATCTTTAAATAACTATGAATCCATTCTCAGCATTGGAGAGGATTCTGTGTTTATGCCCACACTCTTTGATTTTTTGGCACACCATGCCTTGGATTTATACAAAGATGGTTCTTATGGATTATTGCAATTTCAATCTACTCAGGGTATTGATGAATTATTTAATCCTGTCGATAAATTTTTGAAATTGAAAGTTGATAGTTTTTCCAGTTGGGCTGTTTTTCAGAAAATATTGAACTATCATAAGGAGAGAAAAGAAGCTAAACTTTTTTTGCTGACCAATCTAGTTAGGTTAAGGACTGTCTACGATGCATACCAAACTTCACAGACGACTTTAGACTTATACTTGAAAGCTCTGGATGAATACTACCAATCTGAAAAGAAAAATCCTTATTCTGCTTATATCTTGTATGATCAATTGGAAATCAAACAAGAAATTTCTATGGTTGAGAACGAGTCGAATCAAGAAGATCAAAAAATTAAATTTCAATACACTCAAATTGATTCCATTGCCGATCATATTTTAAAACTGAATCCTGAAGCTTCTCTGAGATTAAAAATTTCAGAAATTAAAAATGTTTTACGAAGAAAAGAAGTTTCTGTGAAGCTGGAATCTGTGGTTCCAATTGGAAAACCTTTTAAAAGCTTGGTTACTTATCGAAATGTGTTTAGCCAGAAATTTCGATTGTATAAGTCAGAAAATACCGATTGCAAAGATTTTCAACCGCAGTGGTCTGAAGTGGATATTAAATTATTGTACAAGACAAAACCATATAAAGAATGGACCGAATCATGGCCACAGAGCTCTGATTTTAAAAAGCATAGTGTAGAATTAAAGATAGATGGACTTCAAGCTGGGTACTATTTGTTGACCTCTGATTCACTGGTAGAATCTGAATTCCATTCCAGAATGGTGCTTTTTCAAGTAAGTGATCTTGCAGCGGTGATTGCGCAGAATTCGAACACCGATAAGAAGTTTTTAATTTTGGACCGTGTCAGTGGAGCACCCATCAAAAATGCCAATGTTCAATTTTATTCCAATAATAACTCAAGAATATACAATGCTGATCCTTGTTCCGCTACTTACAGTCTTAAATCAAATGAAGATGGATCTGTTAATCTTAAAAAAGCCAACCATCAGAAGTACAAAATAAGTTACAAGAAGGATATCTTATGGGGCAGCGACTGGTTTTATGAGCAAGGCAAGGAACAGGAAGTGGATTATACCCAAGCACATTTTTTTACCGACAGAGCGATTTATCGTCCCGGCCAAACGGTACACTTTAAAGTACTTAATACAAAATACAATTCAAAAAATAATTTTCCAAAAATTGTCACCAATGAAAAACTTGAAATTGTTTTTCGCAATGCAAATTATCAGGAAATTGGAAAACAGCAAGTTCGCACCAATGAATTTGGAACAGCCGGCGGCAGCTTCGTGATACCAATCGGTGGATTAAAGGGTGGATATTCAATTCAAACGGTCAATGGTGGTGCAAGTGTGCAGGTAGAAGAATACAAGCGCCCCAATTTTGAAGTTAAAATTGATTCTTCTTTTGGGAAAATAAAATTAGGTGAAGAAGTTCAGGTAAAAGGGACTGTAATGAATTATAGTGGCGTACCACTTGCAAATTCTAAAATACAATTTCGTGTTTATTCTTCCGTATTTTGGGATTTCTTTTATGGTAGAGTTGATAAAATGTTTTTTCCACCTTCCAGAAGAATTTTATTGACTTCTGGATCGGCTGAATCTTTAACGGATGGAACTTTTTCTTTTAAATTTTTGGCAAGTCCTTCCAATGATTTAAAGAATGGCATCCAGTATTTCGATATTGAGGTGGACGCTTTGGACCAAAATGGAGAAACTCAATCTACTTCCAGCGGGTTTTCATTGTCCAATCAATCTGTTTTTATTCATACAGAGTTGAAGGATTGGATGATTTTAGACTCTTTGTTACAATCCAAAGTACTCATTAAAAATATTCAAGGGCAGTCAGTTCTTTCTAATGTTCAGGTTCAAATTTATGAACTTAAAACTCCTGATCGCCATTTAAAAATGAGGGTATGGGAAAAACCGGATGTGTTTAAGTACAGTATGACTCAACACCAAAATTGGTTTCCCAACGATGTTTATGACAATGAAGACCAGTTGGAAGGAATGGAAATTGGTGCGAAGATTTATGAGAATGAATTTTTTAAAACTTCAGAATTCAATTTGAACATCAAGGAAATTTTAAAAAATCGCAAAAACGTAAAATGTGTTATTACGGCAAATCGAGGAACCAAAGATGAGGCGATATATTCCAAACATTTTTCGGTTTTTGCAAAAGGGGGAAATTTAAATTCCACCAAACCCTTTGTTTTTGCATTCGACCCTACAGTTCAACAAGGAGGAAAAGTTCATATTGGACTGACAGGTCCAAATTCTAAACTACATTTTTACACTCAATTTTCTTCGAGGGATCTGCGCAAGTCAGAGTGGAAATTGCTCCGCGATCAATCCGTTTTTGAGTATCCAGTCAGCGAGCAGGATGGTGGCCACGTCTATTGGAGTGGATTTACGATCCTGGACAATAGAATGTATCCTTTTAATATTTCTGTGGAAGTACCCTGGAAAAATAAAAACATAGAAATAAAAACTGAAACATTTAGAGATAAGATGTTGCCGGGGAGTCAGGAAAATTGGTCTTTTAGCCTTAAATCAACCGTGAAGGAAGATACTAGTTTTGAGATGCTTGCCTCTATGTATGACGCATCCCTTGATCAGATTTTGCCTTTTGAATGGAATCAATCATTTTGGCCTGATTTTTATGCTCCTACACAAATTTCATCCAGCACATTCGGCACTGAGTATATGAATTTGTTGCATGAACAACTATCAATTGAGTCTTGGCGTTTTGGTTTTTCAAGGACCCAATATTCATTACCGGAATTGGCTCAGTATTATTCAGATCTTCGGATGTTTAAATCTCGAGCTGCAGGCTCTGCTGACCGAAGTGCCGCTCCAATGGCTTCTGAGAGTTTGGAGAATGCTTCTGTGGATTCTGATAAAGTAAAAAACCAAGATGGGAAAGAAGAAGCAATTCAAGTTAAAAAAGAGGAGGTCCCCATTAGAACCAATTTAAATGAAACTGTATTCTTTTTTCCTCAATTAAAATCTGATAAGAATGGCAAGTTTGAATTTCAATTTAAAATGAACGAGGCATTGACTCGCTGGAAGTTACAATTGTTCGCTCATTCCAAAGACATGAAAACCGGATACAAGGCACTAGAAGTAATCACCAGTAAACCGGTTCAGATTAAACCCTTTTATCCAAGATTTTTAAGACAAGGGGATCAAATGGAACTTCGCGCGACTGTGAGTAATTTATCTGAAAATAAAATCATTGGTACGGCTAAATTGGAAATTCTAAATGCGTCCAATCTGCAAAATATTTCAGATCAGTTTAATATTAAACAAAGCAATGATCAGGTCCAATTGGAAGTAGGTCAATCAGAATCCGTTGTTTGGAATTTGAAAGTACCTGAAGAGTTGACGAGTGCTGTGATCTTAAGATACAGTGTCGTTTCAGATCAGCACAAAGATGGAGAAGAAAAGAGTGTGGCAGTGGTGTCCAATCGTAAATTATTGACGCAAACCATGGCCATGCATGTTCCAGCAAAAACAACGAAAGAGTATAACTTTACTGGGATAAGCAATGCATTTGCACCGGGCGCCAAGCCCCATAGTTTTACCATAGAATTTAGTTCTAACCCTGTTTGGTACGCCATTCAATCACTTCCTTATTTGTCAGATTATCCACACGAATGTAGTGAGCAATTGATGAGTCAAATATTTGCAAATTCGATTGGTTCGCACATCATGGAAAAAATGCCAAGGGTAAAATCCATTTTGCAAAAGTTATTAGCAGATGGACAACAACTTTCTCCTTTGTTAAAAAATCAAGAATTAAAATCAGCCTTGATCGCAGAAACACCTTGGGTTTTGGAAGCAGAATCGGAAACCGAACAGATGAGGAGGGTAGCCTTGTTGATGGATTTTAATTTAATGAACCAACAAGTTAAATCTACAATTGATAAGCTTGGGCAAAGACAAAATTCGGATGGTTCCTTTTCTTGGTTTCCTGGTAGCTGGCCAGACCGAACCATCACACAGCATATTGTCAGTCAAATTGCACATTTGCAAAAGCTGGGAGTGATCGAAAAAAGGGAAGGCGATTTACAAAGTATAGTCCTGAAAGCTTCAAAATTTCTGGATCAGTCTATCCAAGCGGATTATGATCACATTGCGAAATTGGTGAAAGAAGGAAAAGCGAAATGGGAAGATCAGCATATATCTGCGCTTCAAGTTCAATATTTATATGCTGCGAGTTATTATCCGGATTGGTTTTCGAAAATTAAATCCACAATAGCCGTAAAGTATTGGATGGAGCAAATGAATGTGTATTGGAGAAAGATGAACATCTATGATCAAGCCATGTGTGCCTTGTTTTTCATAGAATGAAAGATCAGACCAACTCAAAATTGATTATTGAATCATTGCGCCAAAGAGCCATCCAACATGCTGAATTGGGAATGTATTGGAAGATACCAAGAAGTTATTATTGGAATCAATTGCCGATAGAAACTCAGGCAATGATGATTGAAGCATTTTATGAAATCACCAAGGATGTAAAATCATGTGATCAAATGAAATTATGGCTTCTCAAAAATAAGCAAACACAACACTGGGGAACAACCAAAGCGACTTCTCTAGCAGTGTATGCCATCTTACAATATGCCACAGATTGGACCAACGAAAGTCAGGAAACAAAAATCAGTTTGAACAATCAGGTTTTGGTTCCAAAAGATCAATTGGCGGGCAGTTTATATTTTAAAGAAAAATTTGAATCTTCCCAAGTGAAAAAAGAGTTTTCCAAAATAAAAGCGGTGAATCCAAACCCACATGCTTCCTGGGGAGCTGCGTATGTGCAATATTGGCAAGATTTGGATCAGATTAAAGATGATTATGGTTCCGGATTGTCGATTTCTCAGGAGCTGTACAAGAAAGTCATCATTGACCAAAAAGAAAAATTGATTCCTATCAAAGGAAAAGAAAAATTGTCGAAAGGAGATTTGGTAACGGTTCGATGTGTGATTAAATCAGATCGCCCGATGGAGTATGTACATTTAAAAATGATGCGTGCAAGCGGACTTGAATTGATTGGGCAATTGTCTGGATACGAATGGAAATCAGGTCTTGGGTATTATAAATCTCCGGGAGATTTGTCCACTGATTTTTTCATCTCCTTTTTACCAGCCGGAACTTTTGTTTTCGAATATGATTTGAGAGCCGCATTTACCGGATCATTTTCCAATGGTGTATCCACCATTCAGTGTATGTATGCACCTGAGTTTAATGCCAACAGTAAAGGAATTGTATTAAACATCGATTAAAGTGCTGGCTTGGTCTAAGAATGGAAATTATTTTCTTTTGAGTCACTTATCTTTGAACTTTGAAAAAAAATGAAATGGAAGAAAAATCAAAAACCAATCAATCAGAAGATGTCATCCGCAATCATGTGATGTGGGCCATGGGTGCCGGATTAATTTGGGTCCCGATTGTAGACTTTTTAGCCGTGTCGGCTATTCAATTAGACATGATTCGTCAACTGTGTAAAATACAAGGCAAAGACTTTGGAGAAAACCAAGGGAAAGCCATCATCACAGCGCTAACCTCTTCTGGCGCATCAAAAATAGCTTCCAGGGCTGTTAAATTCATTCCCGGAATCGGTACCATTTTGGGTGGGATTACAATGTCCGTCATGAGTGGAGCTTCCACCTATGCCATGGGACAAGTATTTAAAAAGCATCTGGAAGACGGTGGTACCATCCTTGACTTTGATCCTCGCGCTTTTCAAAAGAAATACGATGAGTGGTTTGAAAAAGGAAAAGAATACGCAGAGAGTCTCAGTAAATCTAAGAAAACAGAAAATGCAGAAGCTCCAAAATCAGAGCAAAGCTCGACTAGTGCAAATGATAAAACCAGATCTGCGATTGATCAGCTGAAAGACATTGCAGAATTGAAGGAGAAAGGATTGTTAACTGAAGAAGAATATCTTCAGTTTAAAAAGAAGATACTTGGTGATGATTGAGAGCTATAGATAATTTTATTTTCTGCTTTATTTATAAACGGAATTGAAAGAGCCTTTCTAAACCATCGGCCCCAAACAAGCAGATTTTGGTGATGAAATGTGAATAAAAAGTAAGATTTTCTACAATAGCAAAATTTTTGGAAGGGAAGGCTGTGTGCCTTATTTTGTCGTTACAGAAATGAAATTCTGTGAGAATATAAAATAGTAATAGTTCTGGAATAATAAACTTTCGTAACGACAAAATCCAGCACCCAAAATCTGCTCAACAGAGTTGGAACTAAGAATAGGAGTTAAACAGGAATCGATGCAAAATGAAGCGCCGACTTTTAGAAAGGCTGCGTTTTTGCTACTTTTTGCGCGACAAAAAGTAGGGCAATGAAAGGAAAAGGATTAAGAGTCCAAAATCAAAGATGGGTTAGGGATCTATAACTATACATTTGGAATATCGCAGAATTAAAAATAAAGAGATTTTTTATCAGAAGAGGAATACTTAAAGTCTAAAGTGAAAATATGGTGTGAGGTTTAGTTATTAAGAGAAATTTTATAAACTTCCAAACAACGCTTCCTTGCGAATTCATGTTCGATAATGGGTTTTGGATAAGAAAAGCTGTCAAATTCCGGGATCCATTTTTTAATGTATCCATATTGAGGATCAAATCTTTTTGTTGAGCTGCCGGATTAAAAATTCTAAAGTATGGAGCGGCATCGGTGCCCGAACCCGCTGCCCACTGCCAACCTCCGTTGTTGCTCGCCAAATCAAAGTCCAATAATTTTTTGGCGAAGTAGGCTTCGCCCCATCGCCAATCTATCAACAAATGTTTCACCAAAAAACTGGCGGTGATCATCCTTGCGCGATTGTGCATAAATCCGGTGGCATTGAGTTCTCTCATCCCTGCATCCACCATGGGATAGCCCGTTTGACCAGCACACCAAGCTTCAAATTGTTGCTCATCATTGACCCATTGGATCTGGTCGTATTGTTTTTTAAAGGAAGAATGTTCTACGTGTGGAAACGATTGTAATATCATTGAATAAAAATCTCGCCAAATTAATTCACTTACAAAAGTTTCATCCAGTTTCCAACTTCTAAAGAGTAGTTCCCGGATACTAATAGTTCCAAATCTCAAATGAATGCCTAGATGAGATGTTCCATCTAAAATAGGGTAGTCTCTTTGCTTGGAATAGTTTTTAATTTTATCCAATTCTAGTTCAGAGGATGGTATTTTTATTTCAGATGGTTCGAATCCCAATTCCGAAAGTGAAATCATATTTTCTGATTTCAGACTAAAAAATTGTGAGTCAGAAAGTTTCAATTCATTCGATAATAAAGCGTTTGGAAATCCAAGTTCAGTAGCCTTTTTGAGCCATTTATTTTTATAAGGTGTAAAAACGGTATAAGGGGTTCCGTCGTCCTTACATAGTTCATTTTTTTCAAAAATTACTTGGTCTTTAAATGTTTGAAAACGGATATTTTTTGATTGACATAAGTTTAATATAGATTGATCTCTGGTATTTGCGTAAGATTCATAATCTCTGTTGGTATAAATAGCTTGAATGGGATATTTTTCCAACCATCCGGACCAAATTTTTTCTGGATGTCCATGTCCTACGACCAAATCTGATCCAAGCGATTGTAATTTTAATTTGAGATCGGAAATGCTTTGATGAATAAATTGTACCCGCGCATCTTGTTTATCTTCTAATTTATCAAGAATATATTTGTCAAAAATGAAAAAGCACAGGACCGGATGACCCGCATTGATGGCTTGAATTAAACCAAAGTTGTCGTGCAAACGCAAATCTCTCCTAAACCAAAAAGCGGTAATTTTCATGGCGAGTGAAAAAACATCCAAAGCACTCTAAAGTTTAAATGGCTTGTTAATCAATCTGTTATTGAAATGATTTTCAGTATATTTGTGACAAATAATTGCATATGCGTCTATTGATTGTATTTTTATTTTTAACTATTTCAATATCAGAATCTTGTAAAAATGCTGCGCCTAGTTTATCGAAGGATTTGGAAAAAGCTGAAAAGGCTTTTAACGACAATCCCACCGACAGCACCTACAATGATTACATCACAAAGGTTTTAGAGCATTTTCAAAATTCACCCAAAGGAACCGATCAAAGTGGAATATTGATCAAAGCTGCCAAGGCCAGCGAACAAATGAAAAAGTTGGATCAGGAAATTATATTTCTAAACAACATCATCAAAAATTATCCCAATCTTGAAGACAATCACAATAGAATTTACAGAATGATTGGCTTGCTACATGGAACCAATAGACACAGCACTGCAGACGTCATGGCGGTTTGTTATATGTCTGCTTATCCAGAAGATCCGAGAAATGAAGAACTAAAAACCAGAGTTCCAAAGGCAGGTACACCACAAGAATACATGATGGAAATCGCAAGGTCTATTTTTGCAGACACACTGACAGGTTTTAATGAAGCCAAAGCAAGGACTTATGTCGATGCTTGCGAGGCCTACGCCATGACCTTACCCAAAGATCCAGAGACACCTCAATTTCTTTTTAAAGCAGCTGAAACATCCAATACCTTGAGAACTTATGAAAAGAGTTTTTCATTGTACGATTGGATCATTGAGCAATATCCAACACATGATAGAGCTCCTGTTTCCCTTTTTATGAAAGGATTTTTATTTGACGGAACTTTAAAAGATTCTGCCAATGCTGCTAAATTCTACACTGAATTTATTGAAAAATATCCAAGCAATCCATTTGCAAAAGACGCAAAAATGCTCATGCAAAATCTGGGTAAAACCGATGAAGAAGTGCTCCAGGAGTTAATGAAAAAAGGAGAAGCCAACCAATAATTGGGCTTAATTTAATTTTTCTATTAAATAGTGATCTGTTGCAGGGATTGAAGTCCCTTTTACCTTCGCAGTTAAATCGAGGTGATAAGTTGATTTAACGCCTCTCATTATTTTTACAAAACTAGTCAGTGGCGACAACCAAGGATTTGCCTCGTTGAGTTTATCCAACTTTGATTTTAACAAGGAATACTCTAATGTGAAATTGATTTCCATCACCGAATTTTCTTTTAAATCGAACACTTGTTCTATATTGTTTTGACCTAAAATAAATTCATTTCTTGCGTGCTTTTTAGCCCTGCCCGATGCGTAATTTTCTTTAAGGACGATATCAATTTCTAGAACGATGGCTTTTTGTACTGTTGAAATAGACAAGGTGCCTTGAATGAGTCCGCGAGTCTTGGTATTGATGGTTCTAATTTTTATTTTGGGACCCTCGATTCCGAGTATAGATTTTAACTTTCCAATCATCTCACAAAATTAAGCATGAAGGGATGATTCGTTTTTATTAATCGACGAGTGTGTAAGATCCATAGATCAGATAAACTTAAGATGCCATGAATCTTTTAATGGCTTTAACCATCCGTGGATGAACTTGTATTTTGTATCAACCAAATTGTCGAAAAACAAGGTTTCCATATTGATTTGACCTCGCTCTAAGTAGCCGGCCAAATCAGAGGCTTTGACCATATGGAGGATGTCATTTTCTAAATATTGAAAATTCATCCGGTTGAAAAAATCAATTTGATATTCTTCACCCAGTTTTTTAATAAATCGAACAGATTCGTCGATCGAACAACCAGATGCGCCGGCCTGCGTTTGATCCACACACAATACCACTAAACAGTTGTGCATGATGCCCCCTGTGGCCTTTAGATTGGAGCCATGACTTGCCCATGTTTTGCTAAATGCTTGAATGTTGTGATGGATTTCGGGAATGAAATCATCGGCCAAAATTTTATCTGCTGGATAAATCCAAATTTTGGATTCGTCGGAAAAAGCCAATAGATCTAACATCAAATTATATCATTTTTTGTAAAACCATTTCTGATAAATCGTACACCATCATTTGCTCTTGTTTTTCATGAGCTTTTATTCCATCCTGAAGCATGGTCATACAAAAAGGACAATTGGCCACCACGATATTGGATTGAGTTTCGATGGCGTCTTCTATTCTCTCTTCGTTGATTCTTTTGTTTCCCTTTTCGTCTTCTTTAAACATCTGAGCGCCTCCTGCACCGCAGCAAAGGCCATTCTGACGGGATCTTTTCATCTCCTTGATATCCAACTTCAGATGATCGATCACCTTCCTGGGAGCTTCATAAATACCATTGGCCCTTCCCAAATAACAAGAGTCATGATAAGTCACTGATTCTGTCGAATGATCTTCTTTTATTTTAATTTTACCCAAGGAAATTAATTCTTCCAAAAATTTGCTGTGGTGCATGACCTCATATTTACCACCCAATTCGGGATATTCGTTGGCGATGGTATTAAAGCAATGTGGACAGGTGCAAACAATTTTTTTAACCTGATATTGATTGAGTGTTTCAATATTTTGGAGGGCCAGAATCTGAAACAGAAATTCATTGCCCGCTCTTCTGGCCGGATCTCCTGTGCATTTTTCTTCATCTCCCAATATGGCAAATTTGATTTCAGCTTTGTTGAGAATTTCTGCAAAAGCTCTGGAAACTTTTTGTGCACGTGCGTCATAAGAACCTGCGCAACCTACCCAAAATAAGACCTCAAAAGATTCTCCTTGTGACAAGTATTCTGCAGCTGTTTTTATTGGAATCATTTTACTTTAATTAAGATTAAGATTTGGTCCAGGCGTCTCTGCTTTCAGGAATTTGCCAAACCGATTGTGTGTTTTCAAGACTGTTAAACATACCCATCCATTCAGAAGGACCTCCAGAATTCATCAGGATGTCGTATCTTCTCATGGCCAAGATAGGTTCCAATGGATTGATCAGTACTGGACAGGCTTCAACGCAGGCATTGCAACTGGTGCAAGCATATATTTCTTCCTGGCTAATGTAGTCAAAAAGATTTTTACCATCGTTGTATTCTACATTCGGTTTTACCTGATTCGAAATTTCTTCCATTCGATCTCGAATGTCCATCACTATTTTTCTCGGGCTTAGTTTTTTACCTGTGAGATTCGCTGGACAAACGGAAGTACAGCGCCCGCATTCAGTACAACTGTAGGCTCCAATCAAAGTTCTGCGAGGCAATTGGAAAATATCAGCCGCGCCAAATATTTCCGTTTGTTCTACCATTTCTTTTGGAGGAAGTCCCACCATGGATCTTGCTTCATTTTCAATCACCGGAATATTGGACATTTTGCCCCTGGATTCTTGATTGCTCAGATAAGCATTGGGGAAGGCCAGAAAAATATGTAAATGCTTTGAGAATGGAAGATAAAGTATAAAGCCATAGATGACGAAGAGATGCAACCACCAGCCGATTCGCTCAAACCACACCAACCAATCTTGTGGCAATTGGCCAAACAAGGATGCTCCAATGAAGGAGGAGATGTATAGTTTTCCGGTGGAAGGGTAGTGTTGGGGATCTAAGTTTTGCAAAATTTGATCTGAACTATTCATCAGAAAAATTCCAAAAATGAGTAAAATTTCTCCCATTAGAATCAGATTGGCGTCCACACTAGGCCATCCCTTCATTTCAGGCTTTTGGAACCTGATCAACTTTAGGATATTTCTGCGGTATAAAAATATAAAGGTGCTAAAGAAAGCCAGGAAAGAAAGGATTTCGATGCTGTTAATCAAGAAATTATAAAAAGAGCCCAATGCATGGGCGAAGATTCGATGTTCGCCTGTAAAGCCATCGACGATAATTTCGAGTAGTTCAATTTGGGTGAGGACAAAAGCCAAATAGATAAAAAGATGAAAAATTCCGGATACCGGTCTATTAAACATTTTCTTCTGGCCCAAAGCAAATAAAATCATGTTTTTTAGGCCAGTGAAAGAATTATGTTTTTCATTTTCAGTAATTCCCAGTGATATGTTTTTATAAATCTGTAAAAATCGGCCATAGGCTATGTAAAAGACCGTGGCTGTTAAGATCGAGAAGAATAAGATTTGCAACATATATATACAGGTGATTAATAAAAAATATCCAACTTTGTCACTTTAGAAACATGAGCCAAAATACCATGATAATTTTAAATCAGGACCAAATTAATAAAAAAATCCAGAGAATGGCCATGGAGATCTATGAAAAGCATTCAGATCGCGACATGGTTTATTTTTTGGGTATTAATCAAAAAGGATATTTTTTGGCCAATCAGATCAGAACTGAGCTCGAAAAACTAAGTCCTCTGAAGACCAATTTATCCCGACTCACCATTAGCCCATCTGATCCACTTTCCACTGATGTATCATTGGAAATTCAAGCATCCGTTCTTAAAAAACAAGCAGTGATCATCGTAGATGATGTGATGAATTCCGGTCGCACACTTTTTTATAGTTTTAAGGGTATGGCCAATGCCTTACCATCCTCTGTGGAAGTTTGTGTTTTAGTACTTAGAATGCACAAATCATTTCCAGTTCATGTGGATTATTATGGATTGCGACTGGCCACCACGATTAAGCAAGATATAGAAGTTGTTTTTCAAAAAGAAAAGGCGATAGAGGCTAAAATGTATTGAAGGAATATTTTGTTTAGGCTTGTATGTTTGGAAAATATGTTTGTAACTATTGGGTAAGTTTAAAGGATACTTTAATTATTGGTTCCTAGATCAATTATACTTAGGTGTTTCTAAAATTCATTCCCCCTCAAAAATAACCGATCCCACTCTGATCATCGTGGCGCCTTCCTCTAGTGCAATTAAATAATCTGAGGACATTCCCATGGAGACTTCGGTAAAGTCTGATTTGTTTTGGAAAAAGCTCTTTTTTAGTTCGGTGAAATGGGAATATAAAGTTTGAAATTCTTGTCTTGTGATATGAGCGGCTAGACTTCCAATGCCCATGACTCCTTTTATGCGAATGGCATCCAATTGATCCCAGGGATCTTGCTCCAAAGAGCGAATTAAATCCTCCCAAAGAAAGCCGGATTTTTCCTGATCATTTGATATTTTAATTTGAATCAGAAGATCCATAGTTTTATGCTGTTTTATGGATTCTTTGTGAATCGTTTGGGCAAGTTTAAAGCTATCCAAAGAATGGATCAAACTGCTAACTTCTACTGCATCTTTTACCTTATTGCTTTGTAAATGTCCAATGAGATGCCAGTTTATGTCTTTCGGTAAACTTTGCTGGTTTTTAAGCAACGATTGCACCTTGTTTTCTGCAAACAGTCTCTGACCCTCCTTATAAATTTTTAAAATGGAATCGGGAGATTGGTTTTTAGACACTACCAGGAGTTTTGCTCCGTTTAGTTCACATTGTTTTAGTATTTGATGATAATCTGCAATCATGGGTTTATAATCAATTGAATGGGGTAAATATGGGTTTGTTCAAGGGGATTCAGAGCATTGATCAAAGCAAATTTTTCAAAACGGGGTAAATCCTGTATGGCGATTTCTGCTTCCTGTATTTTATTTTGTTTTAACAAAGCAGATCTCATGGTACCTGGCAATAAATAACTAGTTGGTGTCCACCATTTTTTTCCATCATAAAATATTAAATTGGCGAAAGAGGCATCAGTAATAAAATTATTTTTAAGCATTATAATTTCTTCATTCGGCTTGAGATTTCGTTTATAATGCTCGATCAACTGCCGATCGGTAAATTTGAAATTATAATTTAATTCATTGGAATGAATCAGAATAAAATTTTCAAATTTTTGGGCTTCGTATCTTTGGAATTGACAGAGTTGATGGTCGTAATGGTAGGATATTTTTAGTTTATAATGGCCTTGTTCCGGCAACTCCATTTTAGATAAAAACTCTTTCAACTGGAGCACTTTTTTATTCGGATAAAATTTATAAAATGTGCGATCCACCCTGTGTTGGTGCTCTTCCAGATTTTCAATCCGTGCCTTTCGCAGACTGATGGATTCAAAAAATGGGAACATATATTTTATTGATCATTTCCTGGTATTCTTTTTGGGGTTCGGAGTCAAATGTTATTCCTCCTCCGGATTTAAAAACCAATTTGTTGTCTATTTTTTCAATAAAGCGAATCATCACTGCCACTTCGAGCGAATTTTTAGAACCAACGCCAAACACCCCGGTGTAAAAGCCTCTTTGATGATTTTCAATTTGCTCTATGATTTCAAGCGTTTTTTTCTTGGGCGCTCCGGTGACTGATCCGGCAGGCAACATCCGATCTAACAAAGCACCAAAATCATTTTCAAATTCAGGTCTAAGGGTTCCTTGTATTTGACTACTCATTTGTAATAATTCTCCATCATGGGTTTTTATTCTGTCTATATATTTAAATCTGCTGACAGACACATCTCGCGCCACGATGTGCAGATCATTGCGCAATAAATCGATGATGGTATAATGCTCTGCGTCTTCTTTGCTGTCTTGAATAAGAATATTTTCTGCATTGGGCACAGCAGCATTGATCGTACCTTTCATGGGGAAAGTAAAAATATCCGTGCCATCAATTTTTATAAAACATTCCGGAGAAAATACGACAAATCGATCCTTGACCCAAAGTTTGTATTTGGCGTGTGCAATTTGAAATAATTCCGGTAGATCTAAATCTGTTTCTAATTCTGAACTGCATGTGAGATTGGTCAAATAACTGTTCCCATTTTCAATTTCATTTTGGAGTTTAGTGAACATACTATAATATTCACCAAAACTAATGGGTTTTGATTTTAATTGAATCTTTTGATCCGATCTATTGGGAGCAAGATTTTGCCCATGAATGCTATATTGAATTTGGGCGGGGTCTAAACTCGAAATCGCGGAACAAAATCCTTCTGTTTTATTAAAATTGAGAATAAATAAAAAGGGGATGTCCTTGTTTTGAAAATCGCTGATATTCTGAATGGTTTGTCGGTAAGTCTGGAAGAAAGGCATTCGGCAAAATTAGTTAATTTTACCCTTGCAAAATAGATTCTATTGGAGAACAGACCGATTGTTATTATTGACCACGATGATTCATTCACGCATAATTTAGTGGGCTTGGTAGAATCGGCTGGTGGGACTGCCGTGGTCATTTCCTACCACCAAATCTCAAATTTTGATTTTTCCGATTATCAAAAAATTATTCTTTCACCAGGACCCGGTGTACCCAACGATTATCCTTTGACTTTCAATTGGATAGCAACATATCACCCACATAAAACTATTTTGGGTATCTGTCTCGGACATCAAATATTGGCCAATTATTTTGGATTGGAATTACTGCATCAGAGTAGGGTTGTGCACGGCAAGCGAAAGATCTGCATTCAAACGCATGCTTCAGAGCATTCAATTTTAAAGAATTTGCCGGAAAGCTTTAAGGTAGGCCTTTACCACAGTTGGTTTATTGCAGAACCTGGTACAAACCATCAGATGAAATGTACTTGCAGATCTGAAGATGGACAAATTATGGGATTGGTGCATCAAAACCTGCCCATTGAGTGTTTTCAATTTCACCCTGAGTCATACATGACAGAATTTGGTCTGGAAATGATGAAAAATTGGCTGAATCAATGAATTTAAAAATAGTACTCATTCTTGTTTTAAATTGCTATTTGACCCTGTTAGATGGTCAAATAATTGGAACGATCAAGGGTCAGGATGCAGAAATTTTGCCTTTCGCCAGTATTTACCTAAAGAATGGCTCTAGAGGAACTACCTCCAACATTGATGGAAAATATGAGTTGATGCTACCTGCCGGACAATATCAAATTGTATTTCAATACACCGGTTATGCCAAGCACATCCATGTGGTTGAATATGATGGAATTAAATTGCAATTGGACATTCAGTTGGTTCCATTGATTCATGAATTGCAAGAAGTGGTGTTTAGCTCCAAGCGAGAGGATCCCGCATACGATATCATTCGGGCTGCCATCAAAAATCGCAAAAAGTACGAATTCCATCACAAGAACTATGAATGCAATTCTTATTCGAAAGGCATGTTTAAGGTACTGGATGCGCCTGAAAAAATATTTGGAACGCCGCTGGGTAATATGAACGGGAACTTAGATTCTAATCGGCAAGGTATCTTGTATTTGTCAGAAGCGGTAACCCATTTAGAGTTTAACCCACCGGATGTATTCCATGAAAAAATGATCGCTTCCAAAGTCGCCGGTTCTGACAATGGATTTTCGATCAATTGGGCTTCTGCCATCAGCCTTAATTTATACAACAACATTTCCAGTTTTGGGACCGGAGTAATTTCTCCCATTGCCGATTATGCGCTCAATCATTATAAATACAGACTTGAAGGAGAGTTTAAAGATTCTGATGGATATACTTATTATAAAATCAAATTAATCCCAAAATTTGAATACGATGCGGTTTGGCAAGGCCATGTTTATATTACTGATAAAGAGTTTAGCATTTATGGTTTTGAAGGATTTGTGAGAGGGAAACAAGTGAAGCAGGAGTTTTTTGATACCATCTTCTTAAGACAGGAGTTTATTCCATTGCCGGAAGAAAACACTCGAAAAATTCAAACGCAACATTACAAGGTCACAGGGCAGTTTTTTGGGATCAAAATTCTGGGAAGCTTTAGCCTTACATTTTCAGATTATATTTTTGGCGGGGAGCCTGCACAGAAAAGAAAAGCAGAGGTATTTGAAGTTCTACCCGGGGCGAATACTAAAATGCTCAATTATTGGGATTCGGTCAGAACCATTCCATTGACCACGGAAGAGATGAGCAATTACCATGTAAAGGACAGCATCAAGCTTTATAAATCCACTCCGGCATATAAGGACAGCATGGACCAAATTAGAAATCAATTCAAACCCATTAATTTTTTGACGGGTTACAATTATTCCATAGCCAAAAGAAATTTTAACTTTAGATCCAACAGTATATTGGAAATGGTCTCATTTAATCCTGTGCAAGGTTTGGTGGTGTATCCGGAATTTAATTTTACCAAATATCTGGATCGTTATTTTGGTTTTCATCGATTTACCTGGACCCTCAATACAAATTATGGATTTTCGGAAAATAGATTTAGAATGATGGGCCGTATGGCTTATCACTTTGACAATGTGAGAAAATCTGTGATCTCATTGTCTGGAGGAACTAAAATTTCTGAATTTCACAACATTGATGAGATCAATCGCAATTTTAATACTTTATACAGTTTGTACTTCAAACAAAATTATTTGAAATTATACGATGAAAAATCGGTTTCTCTAAATTACTCCACCGATTTAAACTACGATCAAAGGATTACTCTGTCTTCAGGATTTTATCAACGAAAGGATCTTTTTAATCAAACGAATTATAGTTTGGCATTTTATAATAAAAATTATGAACCCAACCAATCGGTTAATTCCAATGATAGCGCCTTATTTATCCAATCTCCCAATGTATGGAAAACAGGAATAAGATGGCGCCTTCAACCAGAGACCAAGGTGTGGAAAACACCGGAAGGAGTTGAGAAAATTGGGAGCGTCTGGCCTTATTTAATCTTACAACTCCAAAGTTTGTATTATCCGGATCGTACTGTGGGATTGGGTGTTTTTAGTGCCAATGTCGGATATACGATAGAGAAAACCCGTGCCGGTGAAATGGAATTTTATGCAAACTTCAAAACCAAAATAGGTAAACATGTTTTGGATATTCCGGATCGATTTTATACCAATGCCATACCTTTTAATTTTTATCTGGTTCCAAACTCTACCAATTTTTCTTTGGGTCTAAATCCTTATCAAATTGTGGGGAATAGACAACTTTTAGAACTGGGTTTTGCATGGAATTTAAAGGGCTATTTTTTAGATCGAATTCCATTGGTCAATAGATTGAGATGGGAAGAATTGCTTCGATTCCATTCTGTCATGGATGGTCAAAGTGGAGTTTATTCAGAAATTTCTTTTGGATTTGGAAACATTGGATACAAGGTATTTAGATTGTTTCGCGTTGACTTTGTACAAACTTTTTTTTCCGATGAAGCCGGACCATTTTATTTTAAAGTGGGATTGTTTAATTTACTAAGCGCTGGATAATGGGATTTAAAATAGAAAATTTGTACTTTTTAGTTGTGCTCTTTTTTTTGAGTGCATGCTTTGGTCCAAAGAAAGTGAGATCCGGTGAAGAAGCTTTTGAGTTTAAGCAATATTCAGTTGGAATACCTTTGTTTTTGGATGAATTTGAAGAAAGCAACAACCAAAGTGAAAAAGCCAAAATATCCTTTCTATTGGGAGAATCGTATAGATTGATGGGGCAGTTTTCTAAAAGTATCAGTTGGTATAAAAAGAGTTATGACCTAGGTTATGGTTTTTCAGCGTTGGAAAAATACGCTTTTGCCCTTAAGTCCAATGAAGATTATGAAGACGCCATTCGCAATTTTATTTTACTGGCCGAAGAAAGTGGTTTGGCTTCGGTTTATCGCAAAGAAATCAACATTTGTAAACTGGCCATAGACTGGAAAAAAAGAGGTCTTAGCTCCAATGAATTTAAAGTTGATCAATGGCTTGATGTCAATGAGAAAGGAGCCCATGATTTTGGTACCCAATTTCATCCAGATGGAAGTTTATATTTTTCCAGTGATCGGTTTGGGGCAAAAGGCAGTGAAAAATATGCCTGGAGTGGTCATTTTTATTTTGACATTTATCAGTATAGTCCAATTGAAAAAAAATTAATTGCTGTGAATGATGATATAAATACCATTCATCATGAAGGAAGTGTAGCCTTTGATAAAACAGGAGAAAACATCTATTTTGTTAGATGCGAACCGCGCGAATTGGAGGATTCTTATTGTGATATTTTTAAATACAATTTGAAGCAGAATGGAGAAACAGAAATGATTTTTTTGGGTGAAGAACTGTGTAACAATGTTCACCCTGCTTTGCATCCATCCGATACTATCCTAGTATTTAGTTCTGACAGGAAATTGGGTGAAGGAATGTATGATTTATACTACAGTGTTTTTAGAAATGGAGAATGGACCAATCCCATCAATCTAGGGGCAGGGATTAATACCACGGGCAATGAAAAATTTCCGGTTTGGAACAAGGATACGCTGTATTTTTCTTCTGATCAACTTGCAGGAATGGGTGGTCTGGATATCTTTAAAACCTGGATTCAGCCTTCGGGCCAATGGGTCTCTCCACAAAGACTTCCATATCCTATCAACAGCGGAGCAGACGACTATTCCATTTCATTTGATCCACTTTTTTTAAAGAACGACCATACCTTAAACTCAGGTGTTTTTTGCAGCAACCGCATACAACAAGATGGAGACAAAATTTTTAGGTTTTATGAGATGAAACCAAAAAAGGATACCATTCAAAAGCCTGTCAGTAAGGGAAAAATATATGTATATCTCAATGTTTTGTTTTATGCCAAAGAGTCTTACTATCAACCTAATTCAGACATTAGATTAGATTCTGTTTATACCATTTTGTTGGAAGACAGTTCGTTGTTATTTTCAGAAAATAAGCAATTTATAATTCGAGAAGTAGAAATGGGAAAAGCCTACTCCTTTAGATTTAGTAGAAAAGGATATTGGCCTCTGGAATTGGAATATGAAATACCTGCATTTAATTTCAGTCCAACCAAAGATTCAACAGTGACATTGGCCTGGCCGGTTCGCTTGATCCCGGTGGAATTTGATAAAGCATTTGTACTTGAAGATGTGTTCTTTGATTTTGACAAATGGGATTTAAGAAATGAAGCTGAAAAATCATTACTGTCCATGATTCGTTTTCTAAAATCCAATCCAAATCTTAAAATAAAAATTCAATAGCACACCGATTGTAGGGGAGAGCTTAAATATAATTTGGACCTTAGTGAAAAGCGTGCTAAATCCATCGTTGATTTTTTAATCAAAGAAGGTATCCAAGCAGATCGTTGTATTTCTGAAGGGATGGGAGAATCTGCCTTAGCCATCAAATGCGTTTGTGAACAATGTACAGAAGACCAACATCAAGCAAACCGAAGATCTACTTTTACGCTGATCCGTTAATATGGCTGTACTTTTTCGCCCGATAATGAATGGGTAGATAGTAAATGCAAAATAAGATCAGCATGACAATTTGCCCAGTGAGTAAATACCAGGGCCAGGGTCCCAACCAATCCAATAAACTAGGATTCTCAGGTTTGTGTACAGAATAAAAATAATTGCCTCCGGTTAGAAAATTGACCGTTAAGGAAAAAACAAGAAATAGATTAGCGCCGATCATGGCATTTTTTAAATCTTTCGGATAGACCTTATACTCCAAGACAAAAAGTCCGTGAAGTACCAACATGACCAATCCACAGTGTTCCATCCAGTATCTAAAATATTCAGGATGCGGAAATTGATTTTGAAGATCCGGTGTTAAAATTGCTTGAAAAGTACCCACCAACACCCAAAAATAGAGTACTCCAAAAAACCATCTTTTTTTATAAATGGCTTGTAAGGGATAGATCAAACAAAGAAAATTGCACAAATGGAATGGAAAGTCTTCGGTAGGGTCAAAAACACCTAAATAATAGCGATAAACTGGCTTAAAAAGCATCATAAAACAAAGTAGAACAGAAACAACAAATACAAACCTATGGTGGGTTTTAAGCTCCCATTGCTTCTTATTGCGGATGATCCACCAAGTGAAAATTCCAAATATAAATACTGGTAAAAAATGTTCGATACTAAATGGTACAAACAAATCGGACTTCAGCGCTGTAGGGGGCATGGTTTATTTTAGAAAGTGTAAAGTTAGGTTTTTTCTTGTTTTAACATACATTTAACCCAAGTACTCTTATTTTTGCAATTTAGCATTCGTCTAAGATCGTATGAAATCAATCCATTTATCCTTTGTATTATCTCTTGTTGTATTTTCACTATCGGCCAAAGCTGATCCGAAACTTGCTAAAATTTTAGCCAAAGTAGAAACTCAAATTTTACAAGCTAAAACCCTTAGCACGGAATTTGTCATTGAAACGACTCCTGCAGAGATGAAAAAAAAGAGCCAAAAAGGGAGTTTTCGTTCAAAAGCAAATAAGTATATTTTGATTTTGCCGGACCATGAAATTTATTATGATGGCAAAGACCAATACAGTTATTTGAAGGATCGCAAGGAAGTCCAAATCTCAAGTACCAAAGATGGAGACTTTCCTTTTCTACCTCAAAAAATGGCTGGGCTTTACAAGGGAGGGCAGTATGAATATATCCTTGAATCTCAAACGGCGGACCATTGGATTTTCGATTTTAAACCGGTGGACAAAAAAGCGGAATTCTTTAAGGTGAAACTAAAGATCCTAAAGAAAAACCATCAAATGAAAGAAGTCCAGATTTTTGAAAAAAACGGGGATCGACATTTGTTGACCTTCCAAAATATGGTTTTTAATACGCCCCTAGAAGATCAGCTTTTTAGCCTAAATACCAGTAAATTGCAAGGGGTGAGGGTAGAGGATTTGAGATAGTCCTAAAATCTTTAGGACGAATTGAGCAATAGTGATACTTTTGCTTTACAATGAATATAAAGTCTAATCTGGCCCGCGCCACCGCGCAAGTGGTTTGTAAGCGAGAAGAAAGGCTAGCCACCCAAGCTGTTGCAAAACAAAATGCCATATTTAAAGCCCTGCTCATTAAGGGGAAAGAAACCAAATTTGGAAAAGACCATCGATTTGATTCGATTAAGGATTATGCCGGATTTTGTAAAAATGTGCCTATCCGGGATTATGAAGCCTTAAAAAGCTATTTTGAAGAGTGCAAAAATGGCAAACCCGATATACTATGGCCTGGAAAACCCAAATATCTAGCCAAAACCTCCGGGACTACCAGTGGTTCTAAATACATTCCTATTTCAAGATCGAGTGTCTCCAACCATATAAATTCAGCTAGAAATGCTTTGTTTTCATACGTGTACCATCAACCGAAAACCCGCATTTTTGATGGTAAAATGTTGTTTTTATCAGGTTCACCCATCCTGGAAAATCTAAATGGCATTCCAACAGGCCGTTTGTCCGGAATTGTAAATCATGAAATACCCAGTTGGTTTTCAAAAGCGAAATTACCTGGAAATGAAATAAACTCAATTCAGCCCTGGGATTTAAAAGTTGAAAAAATTATAGAAGATTTATGGAATAAGGATCTTCGTGTGGTCAGTGGAATTCCACCATGGATCCAAATGTTTTTTGAAAAAATAATTGAATTTAGCGGTAAAAAACATGTCTGCGATGTATTCCCTAATTTAGAATTGTACATACATGGTGGGGTGAATTATGATCCCTATTCAAAAAAAATCAACCATTTGGTTGGAAAGGATCTTGCATTAATTGAGACCTATCCCGCCAGTGAAGGATTTATAGCCTATCAGGATGACCCAAGTGTAGATGCTATGCGTTTGGTTACTAACTCAGGTATTTTTTATGAATTTGTACAATTGTCTGAGATAAATCAAGAGCATCCAACCAGAATTAGTTTACAGGATGTAAAAACAGATATAGACTATGCGATTGTACTCAACAGCAATGCGGGTCTATGGGCCTATTTATTGGGGGATGTGGTTCGCTTTGTGAGTCTGAATCCTTGGAGGCTCAAAGTAACAGGTAGGGTCAGTCAGTATATTTCAGCCTTTGGTGAACATGTCATTGCTGCGGAGGTTGAAAATGCGATCAGCCATGTAATTAAACAGTTTAATCTAAAGATCAATGAATTTACCGTGGCACCTCAAATCCAACCACAAGATCAGACTTTACCTTATCACGAATGGTATATCGAATTTGATAAAATTCCTAATTCGCTGGATGAAATAGAAAAAGCACTCGATGGAGAATTGGCCAAGCGCAATAATTATTATGCGGATCTCATCAACAATAAAATTTTAGATCAATTAAAGATTAGATGTATCAAGAATGATGGTTTCAAAAAATACATGATGAGTGTCAATCAGTATGGAGAACAATATAAAGTCAAGCGATTGTCCAATAACCGTACGATTGCAGATGCTTTGAATACATTACAAGTGATTATTTAAAATTTAGGGCAAACGTATCCATCATTGTCATAGTTCCCGATCCAGGTCAAACCCAATTCAAAGGAGTGGGTTGGATTTGAAAATCGTATGGCATCTCTTAAGCCAATGTCATAGTGCAAGCCAATGATAAAGCTTTTAATTTCAAAACCAATTTGAAGGCCCAGATCGACGGGAGTAATGGAGGTGCCGGACGCCACATTTCTTAGAGAACCTGCTGTATGTAAGGCCGTTTGATTGATGCTGTAAAATGATTTGCGGTAACCCGTACCAATTTGGATAATGGTGTGTGGGCCTTGAGTGCCAATAAATATTCTTGGAATGATTTGTTCGTATTTGGTGATTTCATACACAAAATTAAAAATCGTATTGGTACGAATCAATGCCTTGTAATCAGAAGATCCTCTATAGTTTATATCATCCAGATTTTTGAAAAAAGAAAAATTGGGTCGAAAAATATAGTGAATGGATGATGACAATTGCATGTTCCATCGACTGCTTATTTGAGTTTGATAGCCCAAGCCTATTTTCAAATCGGGTGTGGTATGTATGTTGATTGGTAAAATCTCCTGTGTAGGGTTGTCATATTTATTTAAACCATCAAATTGATCTTGAAAATAAATATTGTCATAACTTAATGATCGTTGAAGAAGCCCGATGCCAATACCTCCTGATAAATAGCTGTTTCTAAATTTGTCTAATTTTTTATAGTAGGACAGACCCACACCCATTTCATTTTTATTCCAATCCAGTAATTGTGCGCGATCTGATAAAAAGTAGGCACCTAAAGACAAATAGTCATTTCGAAAGTCTTGATTTTTGAGATCAAACTTAATGTCTCCGGTGATTCCAAAGCTGCGATAAGGATCTTCTACAAATTTAATCCATTGGTCTCTGTTGATCAAACTCACTTTAACAGTTCCTTCAAACATACCCGAAAGAACCGGATTGTAGTAGGTTTGGAAAAGATTGTATTGTGAAAAACTGATGTCCTGGCTTTTGACAATGCCATGTATCAAAATGAAAATCAGTAAAATGTAGTATTTTTGTACTTTGAATGTCATGTTATTTTGCAATCTATTGCGACTGTAAAAGTAAACAAATGCAATCAATCGCCTTTTAGTAAATTTATGACCTTAAGATGAGTATCTTCCAAACAAACCGATCATTGATTCCGTTGAGGGCCGAACAAAGGCATTCCAGCGAGATGTTGAGCCAATTGTTGTATGGAGATTCTTTCGAAGTACTTCAAAAAAACAATAGTTGGTTGCAAATTCAAACTTGTTCGGATGAATACACTGGATGGATTGAAACAGAAGGTTTTCAGGAAATGGAGAGTAGACCAACTGTATTTATAACAGAAGGTTTATTTCCAATAAACATAGCATCAGGGATTACGCATTTAACTTTTGGTGCCCATTGTCCAGAGCATTTTTTAAGTGAAGAAGATAAGCATAATTTTAATAAATGGAGTTCAGCCAACTTTGATCATAAATTGGATCATTTTAAGAAGACATTTTTGAATGCGCCGTATTTATGGGGTGGTAAGTCTGTACTTGGAATAGATTGTTCCGGTTTGACACAATTGTTTGCTGCCTTTTTTAAAATTGGAATCAAGAGAGATGCCAAGCAACAAGCTATGGAAGGTATTGAGCTTTCATTTGCAAATATCCAAGCAGGTGATTTTGCCTTTTTTAACAATGCGGAAAATAAAATCACACATGTAGGTATTGTTTTACAAGAAAATAAAATTCTTCACGCATCGGATTATGTGCGCATAGATGACTTAAAGCCAGAAGGGATTTTTAGATCTCTTGACGCTAAAATGAGTCACAAACTACATTCTCTTAAAAGAATTTTATAGCCCATTGAATTAAATGGCTCTGATAATATCGTATTTCGTCAAAACATGGAATCGATTGTTGACATCTTTTGTAACAACACCCGGAATTTTTTCATCAAAACATTTGTTCAATAGACTCATCGGCATATCCATTGGTACCATGGGCATTGGATCTGACATAATGCTGGAGACTTCCTTGTCTGCATTGTGCAAAGGATTTTCCAGAATAAACGAAAGAATTGAATTTTCGGAAATGGTGCCAGATATAATTCCATCTACCATCACAGGTAGTTGAGAAATGTCTCTGTCTTTCATTATTTTGAGAACTTCCTTAATTTTATCGGTGGCTTGCACTGAATAAAATTCCTTATCAGATTTGGCATAGACCAGATCAGAAACTTTTTTCTCTGAATTTAAAAAGCCTCTTTCTCTCATCCAATCATCATTGTATATTTTTCCAATGTATCGGCTTCCATGATCATGAAATACCAATACGATGACATCATCTTTGGTGAAGTTTTGTTTGAGTTGTAATAATCCGGCCATGGCAGAACCAGCTGAATATCCTAGAAGTATTCCTTCTTCTCTGGCCAATCTTCTGGCTGCGAGAGCGGCATCTTTGTCTGTTACTTTTTCAAAATGGTCGATTAACGAAAAATCAACATTTTTCGGTAAGATATCTTCCCCAATTCCTTCTGTGATGTAAGGGTAGATTTCTTTTTCGTCAAAAACACCTGTTTCATGGTATTTTTTAAACACGGAGCCATAAGTATCGATTCCCCAAATTTTAATGTTTGGATTTTTTTCTTTTAGAAATTTAGCAATCCCAGATATCGTTCCTCCGGTTCCAACACCAACCACGAGATGGGTGATTTTACCGTCAGTTTGTTCCCAAATTTCTGGTCCCGTGCTTTCATAATGGGCTTTGGCATTGCTTAAATTGTCATATTGGTTACACCAAAATGAATTTGGAATTTCTTTGCTCAATTTTTCTGCTACCGAATAATAAGATCGCGGATCTGTAGGCTCTACGTTGGTTTGACAAACAATGACTTCTGCCCCCATCGCTTTGAGCATGTCAATCTTTTCTTTGGATTGCTTATCACTGGTGGTAAAAATACAACGGTAACCTCTCACACAAGCGACTAAGGCAAGGCCCATGCCCGTATTTCCGCTGGTACATTCTATGATGGTTCCCCCCGGTTTTAGTTTTCCTGCGCTTTCTGCATCATCAATCATTTTGACAGCCATTCTGTCCTTAATGGAATGTCCCGGATTAAATGTTTCTATTTTTGCGAGCACCAAACCTGGTACATCTGAACTTACTTTATTGAGTTTGAGGAGGGGAGTGTTACCTATTGTTTCAAGGATATTTTTATAATATTGCATACGGTCGAATGTTGAATTAAGATGCAAAAATAGTTAATTTACAACTATTTAGAATATTTGACTTCCACAAAAAACTTTTTATCGATTGCCCAAAGTTCCCTGGCAACTTCGGATGAAACAACAATTTCCACATCATCCGCAAAGTTGATGGGGATTTTTCCAATCACTTTCGCTTGTACAGATCTTCCAGTAATAGGGTTTAAAATTTGGATGTATTTATTTTTACCAACCTCGCGGTGGAGCGCGTAAAATCTACCTTTCCCCAATTCCACTCTTGATCTTGCTGCAACTCCTCTTTTTTCAAAATTATATTTAAAAATTGGAGCTGAAATGACAGGTTCAGAGTGATTTAATTGTGTAATAGTATCAGATAATTGTTTTTTTATGATTGGTTCATGTGTTGTTTCAAGAGCTTGACTTTTAATTTCATCTTGTCCTGTAAGCCATCCAATTTGAACGATATGTCCTGCTTGAATCCCATGGTGGATGTGCGGATTTAAATGCTCAAATTCTTTCCTGGAAAAGGAGGTTTTATGTTTTAAGATATGGTAAAATGTTTCCTTTGCAGCGACTTCATAATAAAGGGCTTTGCTTGTTTTGTTTTGCTTAAAACTGATGTCCACCGGAACTTTAAGCCATTCATATTCTTTAATGGCCTTTAATTGTGCCTTGTTTTGGAATTTGGACAGGTTTTGTTCTGATTGGAGATACAATTTTGCAATGCTGTATAGAGTTTGTTTTTTACTCACTTCGTGGAGGACATAAGGTCTATATTGTTGATCGAATTGAACCAAAAGCTTTTCGGGCAATTGATATAAGGCTTGTTCCTGACCCATCGTTGGAATTAAAGCAAACAAGCAAATGGAAAGAAAAATTGATAAAACCCTCATAAATTGAAATTTGTGCAAATATATTACATTTTTATTTAATATAAATACTATTGTAAAACAATTGTTTAATGAAAGTTATTGCCATTATTCCCGCCAGATTGGGCTCCACCAGATTGCCGCGAAAAGTTTTGCGCCAAATTCATGGTAAATCCTTGATACAGAGGGTTTATGAACAAGTAAGCATCTGTGCAGTCATCGATGAGCTGGTGGTGGCTGTAGACCACCAAGAAGTGTTTGAGCACGTACTTTCTTTCGGAGGGAATGCGATAATGACAGATCCGGGACTCTTGTCAGGGACGGATCGATGTGCGGAAGTTAGTTCACAATTTAGTGATTACCCATTGGTCATCAATGTGCAGGGAGATGAACCTTTCATATCACATCAAGAATTGGAAATTGTAGTCAATTTACTGAAAAACATGGATGCAGATATTGCATCGCTAATGGTAAAGATCACAGAACAAGAGCAGATTCATAATCCTAATGTTGTAAAACTGTTATGCAATCATTCTGCAGAAGCCATGTATTTTTCAAGGGCAGCGATACCCTTTAATAGATCGGAGTCTACTTTAAATTGGAGTGAGCACCATGACTATTGGAGACATATCGGGGTTTATGGTTTTAAGCGAGAAGTCTTGCTTGAATTGTGTAAATTGCCCGAAAGTCAATATGAAAAAATTGAAAAATTGGAGCAGTTGAGATGGTTAGAAGCCGGATATAAAATTAAAATGGGTGTTTGTCATTACCATGGAATTGGCATCGACACCGAAGCTGATTTAGAACTGGCTGAAAAGATGTTGTCAAAACTAATAATATAGAAGTATTTGCAGATGCTTTTATATTTATCCATTTTTTTGTCGACGAAATAGAAGGATTGATCTAATTAAATCTTAAGCAGATCAATTATAGCAACTTTTTAAGTTTCATTTGGTTAGAACGGAAATCTTTTTTATGGTTTTCTTTTTCTTTTTTGTTATACTTTTTTTAATTGAGATTTACGCATTTCAGGGATTTAGGGTAGTGAGCAATTCTATTCAATCAGATCCCTTACGTTTGATGACCAATTGGACATACTGGCTACTCACCATCGTATTATTGTTGCTAACCATTTATGGTATTTGGCAATACCGAAAAACCTTTCAATTTCCAGTACTTTCAAAATGGACCTTAAATTTATTCATCTCTTTTTTAGTCACAAAAATAGTATTCATTGTATTTGTCTTTTCTGAAGATATATATCGTTTGGTTTTTGGTATTGGCACGAAAATAATGGGTACAGAAACCAGCAGTTTTTTGCCGGAACGCAGATTGTTTTTTAATCAATTGGGATTGGCAGTTGCAGCGGTTCCGTTTGTTTCATTTCTTTATGGAATTACAAAAGGTAAATATCATTTTAAGGTACATAAACTGAGTATTGAGTTTGACGATTTGCCAGAAAAATTTAATGGCTTTACCATAGCTCAAATTTCGGACTTTCACAGTGGAAGTTTTGATGATCATACTGAAGTAGAGCGCGGTATTGAATTATTGGCTGAGCAGAAATGTGATGTGATTGTTTTTACTGGTGATTTGGTCAATAACAAGGCCGACGAATTTGAACCATATTTGGACCTATTTAAGAATTTATTGGCACCTTCCGGAAAATATTCTATTCTAGGTAATCATGATTATGGTGATTATGTGAGTTGGCCATCACCCGAAGAAAAACAAAAGAATTTTGACAAATTATGCGACTTGCATTCTCAAGCCGGATTCACATTACTTCGTGATGAGAATGTCCTCATTGAAAAAGAAGATCAAAGTATCGCAATGAGCGGTGTAGAGAATTGGGGACTCGGTTTTGGTAAAAGAGGAAATTTAGAAAAAGCAATGTCTGGATTACCCAAAGATTTGTTTAAAATATTGCTTTCTCATGATCCAACCCATTGGGAAAATGAAGTCAAGACATCGGAGCACCTAGTGAGACTATGTTTATCTGGTCATACCCATGGAGCACAAATGGGTGTTGAAATTCCTGGTGTAAAATTTAGTCCGGTGCAGTTTAGATATCCGCATTGGGCGGGACTTAAGGAAGAAAATGGAAGGTTTCACTACATTAACCGTGGTTTCGGATATTTGGGTTTTGCAGGAAGGGTTGGCATCTGGCCGGAAATTACGGTCATTGAATTACGTAGAAAGGGAGGAGATAGCTAAATAAGCTGCTTGTACGCCTTTTTTAGCAAATCATCATAACAATTTAATATCGAATTATTGAACCCCTCGCGGGGTTCTATTTCCTTGTGATCAATAACCACAAATTGCATCTGTGGTTATTGGTATTAAATCCCTTCGGGATTTTAAGCTAGCTCATTTTTTTAAATTAATATCTGGATTTTTTTTGTAACCCCGAAGGGGTTAAATATTAATAACACCGCATGAAATGCGGTGTTATTAACGTCATAAACAATCACCAACCCCGAAGGGGTTGAATCATCATTACTATTTAATATCCAATTATTGAACCCCTCGCGGGGTTCTATTTCCTTGTGATCAATAACCACAAATTGCATCTGTGGTTATTGGTATTAAATCCCTTCGGGATTTTAATGTATCACAAATCAATCATTTTTATATTAGGAACCAATTAATTTAACCCCGAAGGGGTTAAACACTAACAACACCGCTTGCAATGCGGTGTTATTAACCCCATAATTAAGCACCAACCCCGAAGGGGTTGAATCATCATAAGTCTTTTACAATCGAATTATTGAACCCCTCGCGGGGTTCGATTTTCTAGTTTTCAATAACCGCAGATTTCATCTGCGGTTATTGAAATTTAATCCCTTCGGGATTTTAATGTATCTCAAATCAATCATTTTTATATTAGGAACCAATTATTTAACCCCGAAGGGGTTAAACACTAATAACACCGCTTGCAATGCGGTGTTATTAACCCCATAATTAATCACCAACCCCGAAGGGGTTGAATCATTATAAATATATCACATCGAAATGTTGAACCCCTCTAGGAGTTAGATTTCCATTGCGAGTTTTACAAATAAATTACTTCTTAACTCTTTTTTCTTGGTGCAATGATTTGAATTTTTTCATCCTTTCCTGATGCTCCAATTTTCTCTTGGCAATGTAGCCTTTAATGAGTTTATCTTCCTGGATGGGTAAACCCTTTAAGTCGCGATAAAACGCTCTAATCAAAAGGTCTATTTTATCATCGATCTCAACGACTCCTTTCAGTTTATAATAATGGCTTAATCGACTACCTTGGTCAAATCCCCAATTAAGGGAAATCCATCTACCCAAACTATAGTGCAATTTACTGGCAATGGTGTCTTCTGGTGCGGTGATTAGTTTTTTTCTTCCTTCTACGTCAGTGAGCCTTTTTAGTTCCTCCATGGCTTCCTTGGTGTCCTTAGGGATGTAGACATCATCGATTCTGCTTAATAAAATTCGCTCATTGTATTTTTTAATATACTCGACAGAATCTAAATCCTGCGATTTTAAAGAAGTAAATAATAAGCAAAATAAGATCAAAGAAAAATATTGTTTCATGATACTTGAATCAACGAGATACTATAAAAAATATTTTATTTTTTTTCCGGAATAAATACCAACGACACACTGTTCATGCAGTATCTCAAGCCTGTAGGTTTTGGGCCATCCTCAAAGACATGCCCCAAATGACCATCGCATCTTGCACAGACAACTTCAGTTCTTTTCATTCCATGGCTTATATCTGTATTTTCTGTGACCAGATCAGCTCGTAGAGGTTTGAAAAAACTTGGCCAACCAGTGCCTGATTCAAATTTTGTATTTGAATTAAACAAAGGTAATCCACATCCAGCACAACAGTAGGTACCTGTTTCATGGTTGTCCCAATATTTTCCTGAAAAGGCTCGCTCTGTACCTTGTTCTCTTAAAACATAATATTGCGTTTCATCCAACTTCTTTTTCCATTCCTGTTCTGATAAATTCCATTTGACTATTTTTTCAGGAATTTCTTTTGAAGCTTGTACAGTGGCGGGTGGAGTAGGACTTGTGGCTTCTTTGCTTTTGTTTTGACAACTGACAGTTGATACAAGAAGGCAATAAATTCCAATAAAATTAATGATTTTCATTTCTCAATTTTTGTTCTTGACGTAATGCGATTTCAACAATTTTTCTAATTAAACTGACCAAACTTAGGAATAGAATAAAAACCAAAGAAAAGACGAAAATGATCCATGAATAGGTTTTAGCTTCAAAAACGGAAATGCCAGATATAAATTTTCCTACAAGGATTCCACTTGCCACCAGAAATACATAGCCATAAACAGAATCTCTATAATATATCAATTTATGTTGCTGGTTCATTCCAAATGCAATATTGAAAATGATGTAGAACAACAACATGGCAGTGGTAAGTGTCCAAATATCCATTTTTTCGAAACTGCCAGGTGAGACCAAGCTAAAAATTAAATGGATAAGTGCTGTAAGCACAATGATTAAAACACAAAAAATGGATTGATACCAAGGTTTAATTTTAAAAAGTGCAAGGTACTTTTGCATGCTTTAAACTATACTTGCAAATAAATCAAAATGATGCGCATCATGGATTTTGGCGTGGACAAAATCTCCAATTCTAAGGTATGAATCATGTTTAATGTACACTTCATTGTCAACTTCCGGACTATCGGAGTATGTTCTTCCAACGTATTGGCCATTGTCTTTACGATCAATTAATACTTTAAATTCCTGACCAATTTTTCTTTCGTTTAGTTCCAGGGAAATTGTCTCTTGGATAGACATTAAAGTATGAGCGCGGTATTCTTTTATTTCTGGAGAAATCACGTCTTCAAATAATTGTGCGCTGGTATCTTCTTCATGAGAATATTGAAAAACGCCCAATCTGTCAAATTTCATCTTTTTTACAAATTCACAAAGCTCTTTAAAATCTTCCTCCGTTTCTGTTGGAAAACCGACCAACATGGTAGTGCGTATACTAACACCCGGAATTGTATTTCGAATATTTTGTATAAGATCAGTGCTCTCTTTTTTGGTAATTTGTCGACGCATGTCTTTTAATACCTTGTCAGAAATATGCTGAAGGGGTATGTCAATATAATTACAAATTTTATCTTGATCTCTGATCACATCTAAAACTTCCAATGGAAATTTCGATGGATAGGCATAATGCAATCTGATCCATTCTATTCCTTCTACGGCACAAAGTTCATTGAGTAGTTGTGATAATTTTCGCTCTTTATACAGATCAAGTCCGTAATAGGTTAATTCCTGTGCGATCAATATTAGTTCTTTTACACCTTGCGCCGCTAAATTTTGGGCTTCCTTTACAAGTTTTTCTATAGGTACGCTAATGTGTTTTCCACGCATCAATGGAATCGCACAAAAGGAACAGGTACGATTACAGCCTTCTGAAATTTTAAAATAAGCATAATGGGAAGGAGTGCTTAAGAAACGTTCACCCACTAACTCGTGCTGATAATTGGCATTGAGTTTATTAAGCAGTGCCGGCATTTCCATGGTCCCAAAAAAAGCATCCACCTCAGGAATTTCTGCTTCTAGATTGTCTTTGTACCTTTGGGAGAGACAACCCGTCACGTATAATTTTTGAATAGAGCCTTTAGACTTAAGTTTGGCGTAAGTAAGGATGGTCTCAATGGATTCTTCCTTAGCCCGATCAATGAACCCACAAGTATTGATGATGACAATCTCAGAATGTTTTTTACCAGTCGGGTTGTGTTCTACATGGTATTCATTAAAATCAAGTTGATGCATCAGATTTTCAGAATCCACCAAATTTTTGGAACAACCTAAGGTAATGAGTTGAACTTTTTCTGTACGATATGATCTGGTTTTCAAACTTTCAATTTTTGGATAGAATAACAAAGATAGTTTAATCAAATGCGAAACTGAAACAATCAATTAAGCAGTTACGTTCATTTTAGATATCTTTTAATAGTATGGGTAATTGGCAAAGAATAAGTTTAAACGCTTAAAAATTTAAAATGTTGAATATCAAATATTTAATCTTGTTTTTTGGAGTTTTATCCACATTGAATTCCAATGCTCAACTTGGCTTAGGGATGCAGTTGGAGTTGCAAAGTCTGACTCTTAACAACTTGTCTTCCAATGACATCGGGAATAGATTTTCCGTTCAGTATATGTTGAGATTAAAAAATGCGAGGGTCGAGTTTTTACCCGGAGTCAGCATTGGCTGGGGAAATACCATCTTATTGGCTGAAACAGATCGCTCCATCCAATATGGCGAATTTTCGCCCCAAATTCAAGTTCCAGTGTTAATTTATCCTTTTGATTTTAAAAATGATTGCAACTGCCCAACCTTTAAAAAATCGGGTAATCCGGTTTCTAAGGGCTTGCACCTGATAGGATCGGTGGCCTTTCGATATTTGGTAAGGGATTTTAACGGAGTAGGGTTTAAGCATCAAGTCTTTCCGATTGGTGCTGGGTTTGGGATGGATTTTGGGATGAGTCCCTATTTTACCCTTTCTCCATTTATGATGTTTCAATATGTATTTTCTGACAAAATTTTGGATGGAAATGCAGAAGTGCAAATCAATCGGAAGGAATTTGTTTTTGGTTTAAGAGGACAATTTCACAAGGATGAAAAGCGCAAAAGAAGAAGATAGCTAGAAACTAATTCCGGCGTAAAAATGCCATGAAATGATTCCTGCGGCCACACTGACATTTAAGGAATGTTTGGTTCCATTTTGTGGTATTTCGATACATTCATCCACCTGTTGAAGCAAGGATTCTGAGACACCATCGACTTCATTTCCCAAAATGATTAAGTACTTTTGATTTTTGTCTATTTGGTAATTCTGCAAAGGAATACTTGAACTGGTTTGTTCCAATGCTATGATTTTATATCCCTCTTTTTTTAATTTTAAAATGTATTCGATTTCATCCTCTACTTCCAACCAAGGCACACTGTCTGTAGCTCCAATCGCTGTTTTTTGAATTTCTTTGTGAGGAGGTTTTACTGTATATCCACCCAAGGCTATTGCTTCAAAAGCAAATGAATCCGCTATTCTGAATATGGAGCCCACATTATGGCCGGACCTGATGCGGTCTGCCATCAGAATAATGCCTAACTTTGGCTGCGTTTTGTATTGCGCAATATCTGGTCTTTTTAATTCGTGGGTGTGGAGTTTGATAAAAGTCATTTTTTTAAATTAGGCTCAAAGCTAAAAATATCAAAGCAAGATTGCTTATATATTATCATGCCCTTCATCTATATTTTGTATTGGGGCTTTGAACCCAATTGTGGGGATATGACGGAGATTATTCCAGCCATTAAAAACTTAACTTATCCGGAACTTTATCCAAAGGACTTTTATCTAAATTTTACAGAAAAATTGATTTGGTATGAACGGAGCTCTGTTCTGAGGACTTTATATTTGGTGTATATGATACATCCCTTTTTATTAAATTTGGTTTGGTATCTAATTGCGCTTGTTTTTTTGTATGGAATTAAAAATTTGGGTCAGTATTTTGGTATAAATTCCATGGCTATCATTTTTATACAATTGATCATTTTGTTTGTCATTCCATATACAGCTGTAGGCGAAAATGAGTTGTTTTATTCAGTCTTATCAGGATCAGTATTCGCGAAAACCTTAGGTCTTTGGGCAGTCGTGTATTTTTTAAACAACAAATATTTAATTGGTTTTCTTTTTTTGGGAATTTCGGTTTGGTTTCAATCTTTGGTAGGCTTACAATTGGGTTTAATTTTGGGAATAATTGCACTTATCTTGTATTTAAAAAAGGAGATCTTATTTGCAAAATTATGGAAGAGTATTGCTGTGTTTTTGATTATAGTGCTGCCTTGTTTGGCTTTGTTTTTCATCTCGAGTTCTTCATTTCATGAGCACACTAATTTATTTCAAGAATTGATTGAATTTAGAATTGGTCATCATTTTTATATCCAATATACAGCATGGTATCATATCTTGTTTTTTTATCTGATGCTCCTATTTGGTTTGATTTTTTGGAGATCAGAAAATTCTAAGGTATTTTATTTTCTAATTGTACAGCAATTATTCATGATAGGTTATATGATTGCACAATTCACATCGAACCCATCTATTATTTTGCAAACGCAATGGTTAAAAACGACGATATGGGTGGAACTATTTTTTGTGTTAGGCCTGTTTAAATACTCGATTAAGTTTAAAATTTTTAATTTTAAGCCAGCTTATTTAATTGCAGGATTGATCCTTGTTATAATTGTTGGAGCATGGAAATTTAATAAGAGAAAAGATTTTAATAAAGATGAAAAGTTATTGGCAGAATGGGTAAAACTGCATACAGATACCGCTTCATTGTTTATGATTCCTCCACAATTCAATTGTTTTAAATCCATTTCGGAGAGATCTGTTTGGGTCGATTATAAATCTGTTTGTCATCAAACCGCCTATTTGGCACCCTGGTATGATCGTATTAATTTACTTTATGGAATCGGCCTGAATGACCGTCGAGCATGCTTAAACTTAATGGAAAAGGCCAATGATCATTATCAATCCTTGTCAATAAATCAGATCAAGGATTTTTGTCAGAAGTATGCAGTTCAATATTTTATTTTAAATACTTCCAGAGCTGCTGATTTCGAAAATAGTCAGATTATTTATAAAAATGAAACTTACTGTATCGTAAGCTGTAAATCAGTTTTTTGATCTCTGAATTAAATTTAGGATCTTTATTTCTTCTTATTTTTTATACAGTGGAGAACAAAATTTACAAACAGAGGATGAGGATTTTCAACGGTGCTTTTCAATTCCGGATGAAACTGAACTCCAACAAACCAAGGATGATTTTTAAGTTCGATGATTTCAACAAGGTTTTTAGCTGGGTTGATACCACTGGCCACCATACCGTGTTCATTAAATTCCTTTAAATACTTACTGTTAAACTCATAACGGTGTCTGTGGCGTTCTGAGATCTGACTTTTTTTATAAGCTTGAAAGGCTTTAGATCCTTTGATGAGTTTGCAATCATATGCTCCTAATCTCATCGTTCCACCTTTTTTGGTCACCGTGAGTTGATCGGGCATAATATGAATCACCGGATTTTTAGTTTTAGGATTTACCTCAGTAGATGCAGCATTTTTTAAATGCATTACATTTCTTGCAAATTCAACAACAGCGCATTGCATACCCAAACAAATTCCCAGAAATGGAATTTTATTTTCTCTTGCAAATTTAATCGATTCAATTTTTCCTTCAATACCCCTTTCACCAAAACCCGGAGCAACTAAAAGTCCATCTAAACCAGATAATTCTGACTTCAATGATTTTGGATTTTCAAGAGACTCTGAATGAATGGCTTTTACATTGACCTTGCATTGATTTGCAGCGCCGGAGTGAATAAAAGATTCATAAATGGACTTATATGCATCAGGCAGTTCGTTGTATTTTCCAATAAGCCCAATGGTCACTTCATGAATGGGATGTCTAAGATTTTTTAAAAATTCTCTCCAAGCTTTTAATTCCGGAATCCCTTTGGATTTAAGTTTTAGTTCTTTTAATACTCTGATATCCAATTTCTCTTTTAACATCAGTAAAGGCACTTCGTAGATGGTGTCCGCATCTAAGGCTTCGATGACATTTTCCTTCTTGAGATTACAAAAAAGGGCTAATTTTTGTCGTATATCGTCTGAAATGGGTTTTTCAGTTCGGCAGACCAAAATATTGGGTTGCACTCCGGACTCTTGAAGTTCTTTTACAGAATGCTGTGTAGGTTTGGTTTTTAGTTCTTTGGCAGCAGCCAAGTAAGGTATCAAAGTTAAATGGACTGTACAATAATGATGTTCGCCAAGTTCCATGCGAAGTTGTCTTAAAGCCTCTAAATAGGGCAAGGACTCAATATCACCAACAGTTCCACCCAATTCTGTAATGATGATGTCAAAACCTTTTTCCGAAAGCATCAACATCCTTCTTTTGATTTCATCAGTAATATGGGGAATCACTTGCACCGTTTTACCTAGAAATTCACCAGCCCTCTCTTTATTGATCACGGTTTGATAAATTCTGCCGGTAGTCACATTGTTGGCCTGAGAAGTCGAAATATTTAAAAACCGTTCATAATGACCTAAATCAAGATCGGTTTCAGCCCCATCATCGGTAACATAACATTCACCGTGTTCATAAGGATTGAGAGTGCCCGGGTCGACATTGATGTAAGGGTCAAATTTTTGGATGGTAACTTTAAAACCATGACCTTGGAGTAATTTGGCCAGAGAGGCGGCAATAATGCCTTTTCCTAAAGAAGAAGTAACTCCTCCCGTAACAAATATATATTTAGTCATTGGTGTATTTTTCGCTACGGGATACAAAGGTAGGTCTATATTTTAAATTGAGACCATAAAATGAATTTTAAATCAAAAGAACTTCAAATTTCATTTTTTTTTCCAACAATACCCAAAGTAAAAAATTAAGCCTAGTCCAAAGCCAAGTGCCCAACCCGAAAGTATGTCCAAAGGAAAGTGAACTCCAATATATATTTGAGCAAAACCTATCAATAATGGCCATATTAAAAGTCCTATTCTCCAAGGATGCGTGATTTTACCCAAGCTTAAGTATAGAAAAAGCCCAAGTGCTGCGTGATTTGATGCATGAGAGGAAGGAAGGCTATAACCACCACTGCATCCTACCACTGGCTCAAATCGGTCTTTAAAATACAATTCCTGACAAGGACGTGGGCGTTTGATCCATTTTTTTAAATAATTGCTGCTTAATTGATCAGAGATGCTGATCAACAATATCGTAAAAACCAAAATTTTTAAGACTCCTTGTTTTTGAAAAAAGAAGAGATACGAAATTAAAAACACATACAATGGAAACCAAAAATGTTTGTCTCTAAGCACCGCAAAAATAAAATCCAAAGAATCTTTCCTTAGATTTAGTTGTATCCATTCAAAAATCGTATGATCGATATAATTAATTTGGGACAGCAATTTCTACTTTTTAACAAATACTGCAATTAAACGATCAGATTGTAGAGGATGGAAGTCCTGCAAATAATAATCCCCAAAGGTGTAAACCATTTTGAGTCCAAAGGGCTCAAACAAAGCAATGATGTCTTTCATTTCATAAAGCCACACCCGCTCTTCAAATTGTTTCATTAGACCTTGATCGTTGATCAGAATTTGTTTAATAATTCGACCATTGGAGATGGATCTTTGAATTTTAAAGTGAACATTTTCAATTTGCTTTTCTTCCGATTCAATCAATGAATTGCGAATTTTAATAGCATTTAGAAAATCAAAGACAAGGAAACCTTCTTTTTTGATATTAGCAGAGAGACTATATGCTGCTTTAATCTCACTCTCAACCCTATCAAAATATCCAAAACTTGTAAAAAGACTCAAAACAATGTCAAAATAATTTATCCTAAAAAGCCTTCTCATGTCATGCTGATAAAAGGACAATCCTTCTTTTTGAAGAGGAAGTGCAGATGAAATGCATTCAGTTTGTATATCAATTCCAATGAGGTCGTACCCGTATTGAGACAAAGCTTCCGCATGTCTACCATTGCCGCATGCGACGTCCAAAATTTTAGCCGAGATGTTGGGATTCAATAAGTTAACTATATTTTTGGTAAACAGGTTTGCCTCATGCTCATTACGGCATTGGTACAATAGCTGACAATAATTTGTGCCGAACCATTTTTCAAACCATTCTTTTTCTTTCATTGAACCAAACTGACTTTCTCTTAGAAGCGGCCAAATTAATACATTTGCGACTTATTGTTTGATATGAGTCTAATTGCTTCAGTTTCTGGAATTCGTGGAACCATTGGTGGCAGACCAAAAGATAACCTAACACCAAAGGATATTATGGATTTTACGTTGGCGTATGGTTATTTGTTGAAATCAAAATTCGATAAGCCTTGCATTGCCTTGGGGCGGGATGCAAGATTAAGTGGAGCTATGGTCTCAAGCATTGTGGAGGGTACGCTCAGTTCCATTGGCATAGATATATTGAATTTGGGTTTAACCACCACTCCGACGATTGAAATGGCGGTAATTTCAAATAAGTTAAACGGTGGTGTGATGATCACTGCAAGCCATAATCCTGAAGAGTGGAATGCCCTAAAATTATTTAATGAAAAGGGAGAATTTATATCCGCAGAGGAAGGACAAAAAATAAAAGAATTAATCCAAAAAGAGATCATTTCACAACAATTTGTAGGGGTGCGGGATTTGGGAAAATTACAAGTCGATCGTTCGTCGGCACAAGAACACATTGATGCGATCTTAAGTTTACCCTATTTACCCATTGAGCAAATTAAGGCTTCTAAAATGAGGATTGTGGTGGATTGTATAAATTCAACTGGAGCCATTATTTTACCTGTGCTACTGGAGGCTTTAAATTGTGAATATCATTTGATCAATAGTGAACCAACTGGAATTTTTGCCCACAATCCTGAGCCGCTTGAAATCCATTTGACGGACTTAATGAAAGCTTGTGAGGAGTTTAAAGCTGACTTAGGCATAGCAGTTGATCCGGATGTAGACAGATTGGCGTTTGTGGATGAGAAAGGAAATTATTTTGGAGAAGAATATACTTTGGTCGCCTGTGCTGATTATTTATTGGATGTAAAATTAGGCCCGGTGGTGACCAACCTTTCTTCATCCAGAGCCCTTGCAGATCTTGCCCAATCCAAGGGACAGCAATGTCATTTTTCAGCCGTTGGAGAGGTTCACGTCGTTCGTAAAATGAAAGAAACCCATGCAGTCATCGGAGGTGAAGGTAATGGGGGAGTGATATTGCCTGATTTACATTATGGTCGAGATGCACTCATTGGAATCGTCCTTGTCATGGCCAATCTGGTTAAAAAGAAACTTAGTTTGTCAGCCTTAAAAGAATCCTATTCAAAATATTTTATGAATAAGGATAAAATTATCCTTCCTGAGAAAGTAGATTATGAATCCTTAATTTCTTTTTTAATGAATAAATATAGGGATCAAAAATTGAATATTGAGGATGGACTTAAAATTGATTTTGAATCCAGCTGGGTGCACCTCAGGAAATCCAATACTGAACCCATCATTCGGATATATGCAGAAGCAAAAGATATTAATTCTGCACAAAAACTGGTAGATCAAATAAAACAAGATGTAAATAGTTTTTTGACATGATAGTTAACCAAAGAATTTATTTTGACCATGCGGCAACCACTCCAATGAGTCCACTGGCGCTGGCTGAAATGCATAAAGTAGGATCTGAGCTTTTTGCAAATCCTTCTTCAATTCATATGGATGGGAGTAAAGTAAAAAGTTATATCGAAGAATCAAGAAAGATTATTTCAAGGAATTTTGGAGTTTCGGCAAGTCAGTTGTTTTTTACCTCAGGTGGAACTGAGGCCATAAACACCGTCATCAGAAGTTTGGTGATGGATCAGAAGATTCAAAATATTTTTTTAAGTCCAATAGACCATCCGGCAGTTATAAATTCTGTCGTATACTATGCCCAATATTTTAAAATTGCACATTCATTTTTGAAGACTAATCATTTTGGAAAAATTCTGGAAGAAGATTTAATTCATCAGTTGCAAAATGCAAAGGGCCAATCATTGGTATGTATCATTCACACCAACAATGAGACAGGGGCAATTCACGATATAGAATCACTATGTAAAGTATCTAAAGAATACAATGCTTGGGTATTGGCTGATACGGTCCAAAGTGTTGGTACCATGCAATTGGATTTTTTAAAAATGGGAGTTGATTTTGCTTGTGCTTCTGCACATAAGTTCAATGGTCCAAAAGCCGTGGGCTTTTTATATGCTTCAGATCCAAATTTATTGAAAGCTTTTTTTATGGGGGGAGGTCAGGAAAGAAATCTCAGGGCCAGCACCGAAAATATCATGGGTATTGCTGGTATGAAAATAGCAATGGAAGAAGCGATGACCCAATTGGAAGAAAGAAAGATTAAAGTCTTGGAATTACACCAATTGATGCGAAGCGAATTATTAAAACTTGATGGAAACATTCAGTTTAATACCCCAACAGAAAATTTTCATCCTAAAATTTTAAGTGTTCATTTTGACTTTGGTCCACATTCCGAATTTCTCTTAATGAATCTGGATATTGCAGGTATCTCGGCCAGCGGAGGTGCAGCTTGTTCATCTGGGTCCGAAAAGGCTTCACATGTTTTAGCGCATTTAAGACCTGGTCAAACCGGAAAAACCATCCGGTTTTCATTGTCACATTTGAATACAAAAGAAGAGGTTCAAGTATTGATTGACTTGTTGAGAAAACTGTGAATCTTAAATTGATGACAGCCTAATAAATTCGCTTTCTCTTGACCTTTTTTATACCTTTGCCATTGAAATCATTGACTTTTGAACAAAAAACCAAAAATCCTGATCAAAAAGGAACAATTGCAGATCATCGTTGATAGGCTATGTTACCAACTCATTGAGCATCATGGAGATTTCAAACAAACTTGCATCGTTGGAATCCAGAAAAAAGGAGCCATTCTTGCAGAAAGAGTGCTGCATAGATTAAAAGAAATTGGCGTAAAAAACAAGGTTCCCCTTGGTAAATTGGACATTACTTTTTTTAGAGATGACTTTAGACAGGGTAATAAAATTCTAGTTCCTCATGATAACAGCATGGAATTTTTAGTGGACGAACTTGATGTTATTTTGGTGGACGATGTCTTGTATTCAGGAAGAACCATCCAAGCTGCATTACAAGCTCTAACCCATTATGGACGAGCCCGTTCAGTAGAATTATTGGTTCTGATAGACAGGAGATTTAACAGATGCCTCCCCATTCAAGGCCAATACATTGGGTTAAAAGTGGATTCATTGGATCAAGCATATGTGAAAGTTGAATTAGAAGAAGAAGGATTAGAAGATAGAGTTTTGTTTTTTGACGCAGATAATAAAGTCTAGAATGACAGAACAAGCTTTAAGCAGCAGACATTTACTTGGGATCAAAGATCTGAGCGTTCAAGATATTCAATTGATTTTAAAGACGGCAGAGCAATTTAAAGAGGTGATCAATCGCCCTATTAAGAAAGTTCCATCTTTAAGAGATATTACCATTGCCAACTTGTTTTTTGAAAATTCTACCAGGACCAAGTTATCATTTGAATTGGCTGAAAAAAGACTTTCTGCAGACATTATCAATTTTAGCTCATCAGGTTCATCGGTTAGTAAAGGAGAAACCCTTTTGGACACGGTTCAAAACATTTTGGCCATGAAAGTGGACATGATTGTGGTTAGACATTCATCTGTTGGTGCAGCTAAGTTTATAGCTTCAAATGTTAAGGCCCAAGTGATCAATGCAGGAGATGGAACACATGAACATCCTACACAAGCATTGTTGGATGCATTTTCAATTCAAAAGTCGTTTGGAAAGATTAAAGGCGCTAAAATTGCCATCATTGGAGATATTTTACATTCAAGAGTCGCGCTGTCTAATATATTTTGCTTAACCAAACTGGGTGCAAAAGTGAGAGTTTGCGGTCCTCCAACATTGATCCCTAAACATATTATGGGTCTTGGAGTGGAGGTGGATTATGATCTAAAAAGGACCTTGGAATGGTGCGATGTAGCAAATGTGTTGAGGATTCAAACAGAGCGAATGGAATTGCAGTACTTTCCAACTGCAAGAGAATATCATCGATTTTTTGGTATCGATTTAGAGTTGCTTAACTCATTGAAAAACAAGATGGTATTGATGCATCCAGGCCCTATCAACCGAGGCGTGGAATTGACCAGTCTTGCAGCTGATAGTAAACAATCTATTATTTTGGAGCAGGTAGAAAATGGGGTTGCGATCAGGATGGCCGTTTTATATTTACTTGCTAATAAAACTTAAATTATATATAAAATTATTGTAATTCCAAACTTTTTGGAAGCTTGGATCATTTACCACTAAGGAATAACGTTGATGTATCAGCGTTAAACTCATTTTCCATGAACCATTTAATCCTATGATTTTGCGTAGTTTTATTGTTATACCGTTATTTTTGCTCCTCAGTGTGTCATTACAGGCACAGGTCTATGAAATCAAAGTGAAGATAAAAGGATATCAAAATGATACCTTACTGTTGGGTTACCATTTTGGAGATAAGACCTATATTAAAGACACTGCATTTCGTAAGATCGATCAGTTTGTTTTTAAGGGAGATAGCATTTTAGAAGGAGGTATGTATCTTCTGGTACTTAAGCCTAAAAATGATTTTATACAGATTTTAATCGATCAGGACAACCAAAAGTTTTCATGTGAGACGGATACTTTTGATATATCCGGAAATTTGAAATTCAAAAATTCAAAGCTCAATCAGGAATTTTATGCTTATTTGGATTTTTTGGATGTGCAAAGACGCATGGGTGATTCTTTAAATGCGATTCACCAGGCCATTGACCAGGAACCTATCAAAATTCAGATTAGAAAGGAATTGGATGAGATTGATGTGGCTGTAAAGGCCAGACAAAAGTCAATTGCAGAAAAACCACAGCTTTCTTTATTGACTTTGTTGCTCAATTTAGGAACAGAACCTGAAATACCGGAATTCGAAGGAACGGAGGAAGAGCAAAGGGAAAAAGCGTTTTATCATTATAGGACCCACTTTTTTGATAAAGTCGATTTAAGCGATGACAGAATTGTGAGACTTCCACTATTTCATGGTAAAATAGAAAGATATCTCAATAAGTTGACCGCTCAAATTCCAGACAGTATCAATAAAGCTTTGGATTATATTTTGTCCAAAGCACCGGCAAAATCATATGCCTTTAAATATATCCTTTCTACTTGGTTGACCCAATACGCCAATTCGAAGTACGTGGGCATGGATGGAATCTACGTCCATTTGGTGGAGGAATATTATGCAAAAGGAATGGGCTATTGGCTGGATGAAGAGCTTTTAGCCAAAATGTTGGCAGATGCAAAAACCTTAAAACCTCTATTATTGGATAAGATCGCACCTGATATTACCGTTTATAAACAAGACGGAACCCCGGTATCCCTTCATAAAGTTCAAGCTCCCTATACCATTCTATATATTTGGGCACCAGATTGTGGCCACTGTAAAAGTTCAATGCCTTCATTGTTAAAGTTTTATGAGAACTACAAAGACAAGGGGGTAGAGATTCTTGCCCTTTGTTCCAAAGTAGGTGAAGATGAAAAAGCCTGCTGGGATGCAGTAAAAACTCTTCATATGGAGCCACTGACCAATACTTCAGACCCACTTCACCGGTCAAAATTTAGATTGACCTACGATGTTAAAACGACCCCGGTGGTATATATTTTGGATAAAGACAAAAAAATTCTAACAAAAAAAATAGCCGCTGAGCAACTGTCAGAAGTGATGGAAAAGCTTATGTCTATTGATCAAAACGAAGATTAGCTGAGTAGAGCTACAAAAAAAATTTTAAAAACAGTTACATATTATAAAAAAATGTAATATATTTGTGACTGTTTTTTATTGTTTTTTGTAAATCTACAACCAATGAATTGTTTAAAGACCTACTCCTGGAGGCTAACCGCCTTCGTCGGCCTGCTATTAATGGCGTCTTGTAAAAAAGATGAGCCGACAATTGAATCACCAACTCTTGATTTAGCTGACAACAGCTTTATTAGAGAGTGGCTAGATCTAAGTTTAACGCTTAGTCAGCAATGTAATGGCTTTTCAGAGCCCATTACTGCCCGTTCCTTCAGATACTTACATTTTGCCATGTATGAATCCCTGGTTCAAGGGATTCCTGAAATGAATTCGCTCCAAGTTAAATTGGATGGATTCAAGGTGTCATTGCCGCAAGCCGATCCTACACTTTCATATCATTGGGGATTGGTGGCTAATGAAGCAATGGCCCAATTGAACAAGAGTTTTTATGAATCTGCCGGTGATTATTGGGTTCAAGAAATTTTCAAGCTCAAGGACAAGCACAAACTGTTATATTCCAAGAATTTGGAACCAGAAATGGTGTTGAATTCAGAAAAATTAGGTCGTGCCATTGCCAAATCTGTTTGGGATTTTAGTTTGACAGATGGAAGAGCTTATGCCTATCTGAACAATTATCCAAAAGATTTTGTCTATCCCACCGGTCCTGGACTTTGGATACCAACTTCTCCAGACTACCGTCCCAATCCTCTCCTGCCGACCTGGTCTGAGACAGCACCTGTTTTGTATAAAAATTTGACAGATGTAAGACCGACCAAATTATTGAAATATTCTGAATCTTCCGCCTCTCTCATTTATGCTGAAGCTTTGGAAGTATATAACTTAAGTTCTTCAATTGATGCAGATCAAAAAGAGGAGTTTAATTATTTTAACAAGGAAATGCATGTCAATGCCATTCCTATAGCCCATATCTATAGATTGGCGCTTCAAATTTCTAAAGATCAGCAGTTGGACGTTGCATCAACATTAAAGATGATGTGCTCCTTATCATTTGGAATTCATGATGGTTTTGTGGCAGCTTGGAATCAAAAATACACCTATCATTTGTGCCGTGTTTCAAGTTATATTAAACAACAGATTGATAAATTTTATGTGCCTCAAATGGGTTCAGAACCAAGTCCCGACTTTGTTTCAGAAGAAGCCATGGTTTATAGTATTGGTGGCGAAGTATTGTCTGCTTATTTTGGTTACCGGTTTCCATTTATGGATCATACACAATCGGAAAGGACCGATCTTAGGGCAAAATCTAGAAGTTTTAATTCCTTTAGAGAATTTGCCAAAGAAGCTGCATTCGTAGATATGCATCTAGGTGTTCATTATAGGAGCAGTATAGAAATAGGATTGGAAATGGGATATGACATTGCTCAAAACGTTTTAAAAATTGATTTTAATAAGAAGTAGTTGTAACCGTCGAAATTAACATGAAAGATCCTCCTGGAATCGTTTTCCGGGAGGATTTTTTGTTTATGTCAATTTCATTTTGGTAAACATAATAGTTTAATTTTGCGGCACAATGAGCTTTACTGTAAAGTAGATGATTTGAATAATTCCTGACATAAAAATTGACTAAGCATGAAAGTTTTTAAATTTGGTGGCGCGTCTGCAAAAGATCCGGAGGGTTTAAAAAATATTACAGAAATCATTAAGACTTATGGAGCTTCAGATTCTTTGGTCGTGGTCATATCTGCTATTGGAAAAACCACCAATGCATTGGAAGATGTAGTTCATGCTAAAATACAAGACAAAAACAAAGCATTTGAATTGCTCCTAAAGATTCGCCAATCTCATGAAAATTACATTCAAAATTTATTCTTAGAACTCCCTGAATTGTTGATGGAAGATATCAATGAGCATTTTGTTGAAGTGGAATGGATCATTGAAGAGGACCGCGAAATGTCTTATGATTATATGTACGATCAAATTGTATCGATCGGCGAGCTCATTTCTTCCAGAATTTTATATCACTGGTTATTGTCTATTGATATTAAAGCAGCCTGGATTGATGCACGTGAGATTATCCGAACGGATGATACCTGGAGAGAAGGGAGAATTCAATGGAATGTCACCAACCAACAAATTCAAGATGCATTAATCCCTTTATTAAATGAGGGTAAAATGATCGTGACTCAAGGATTTATTGGGAGTACCATGGAAAATAATACCGTGACTTTGGGAAGAGAAGGTTCGGATTATACCGCAGCCATACTATCTTCTGCTTTGGCGGTAAAAAGCATGACAATTTGGAAGGATGTGCCCGGTGTTTTGACGGGTGATCCAAAAACTTTTGAAAATGTCACAAAACTGGATAGACTGTCTTATACCGAAGCCATCGAGATGACTTATTATGGAGCAAAGGTCATCCATCCAAAAACCATTCAGCCTTTGGAAAATGCCCAAATCCCTTTATATGTCAAATCATTTATTCATCCAACGCAATCCGGAACCTATATTTCCGGAGATCCGGACCCAGAATATCCTCCCATCGTAGTTTTAGAACCCAATCAAGCTTTGGTTCATTTTTCTTCAAAAGATTTATCATTTATTGCAGAGTATCACCTGGCTAAATTATTTAGTCTGTTTGATCGATTTAGGATCAGGGTCAATATGATGCGCAATACGGCCATTTCATTTACGATTTGTACCCAACACGATGAATTCAAATTAAATCAATTGTTTGAGGAATTACATGATGAATTTAGAATTGTAGTGGACCCCGAATTGGAATTGTACACGATAAGACATTACAATGAGTATATGTTACCTGAATTGTTTAAAGGAAAACTTATTTTATTGGAAGAGAAAATCCGGAATACGGTACAAAGAGTTGTAAAAACCACTGCACCCATTGTACATAAAAATAAAACAACTTAGCAGTTCGTATTAAATTCCTTTTCTTCCGAATAGCGAACAAATAGGACATTCTTCCTTCTTATGTCCTCTGGCCGGGCAGAATTTTCGACCGAAATAAATCATTTGTAAGTGAAGCTTGTTCCAGCTTTCTTTAGGAAACAATTTTTTCAAATCATTTTCTGTTTGGACGACATTTTTTCCGGAACTAAGACCCCATCTCCATGCAAGACGATGGATATGGGTATCAACCGGAAAAGCGGGCACACCAAATGCCTGACACATGACCACAGATGCTGTTTTGTGTCCAACACCCGGAAGTGTTTCCAAAATATCGATGTCTCGCGGAACCTGACCTTTATATTGATTTTGTAAAATTTCGGATAGAGATTTAATGGCTTTGGCTTTATTTGTAGAGAGTCCACACGGACGGATGATTTCCTGGATTTGTTCCAACTCTAAAAGTGACATAGTTTTCGGTTTATCGGCCAATTTAAAAAGTGCAGGTGTCACTTTATTAACTCGCTCATCGGTGCATTGCGCTGACAAAAGCACTGCCACCAATAAAGTATAAGCGTCCTTATGTTGCAATGGAATGCCTACTTCAGGAAACAACTCATCCAAAATCATTCGAATTTCTTCCGCCTTTTGCTTTTTTGAAAGAGCCATGAAATTTTAATTTTCTAACAAAAGAAATTGAATGGTATCCATTTGGTCTGCATAGCTCGACAGTGCTGGTTTTTGTGAAGTTCCAAAGGATTCACAAATTAAATCCTGAATATTTTCCGAACCTATACAACACTGAATTTTTTCATTATTCGTAAGAATGTTTTCATAAATTTCTTTAGTGGAATTATAATATTCAAAATGCAAAGTTGCGATGGCAGAATTGATCTCGTTGTTTTGTATTAATAAAATGGATTCAGCTTGTAAAAATTTAATCGGATTTAATAAACAAATGGCCAATCGATAATCATAATTATTATGGTATCTGTTACTGTCCCTTAAATACTGATAATTTTTATCCCATAGCCCCAACAGCGTGTCAAATTGATAATTGTGAGGAACCCATATTTTACTTACATTTCTGCATCCTAATCCAAAATATGAAAATACATCTTCCCCTAAAAGTAGTAATTCGTCATTGGATTCATGAGCATTCAACCAGGCCACAGAATTTCTATGAGATCTTATCAAATGTGGCACTTTGGAAAAATACTGTTTAAATAATGAGGCAGATTGATCACTGCCTGTGGCAATTACAGCATTGTAATCCGTCAACCTTTCAACGAAGTGAATGGATTTGGCTGCTTCGGGACTGATGGCTTCAATTAAAGAATGTATCCACAAATAAAGCACTTTGTCTCGTTCAGAACATTTGACCATGGCCTCATGCCCAGAGATTAAAATACACAAGAGATCATGAAATCCAACCAATGGAATATTGGCTGCTGTAATCAAGCCTACTTTCTTTGTAAGAATTTGTTGGAATTGATACTTAGAAATCCATGATTGTAGTTTGATTGGGTCCAAATAGTCATGCGCAATGGCTTGAATCATTCTGTTGATTTCCTTGGGTTCATACCAAGGATTGTGGAGTCTTGCTTGTGCAAAAACATTCCGCTTGCTTTCCGAATCTTTTAAGATTTCTTCAGAGAGCTTTGAAAAAATATCTATCCAAAAAATTTGCAGTGAATCAGGATTCTTTTTCATTTACAACACTTTCATCCTTATCCTCCAAATGATCTTTTCTATAACTTAGATAATGCCTAAACTTTTCCAACAATTCTTGAAAATCATCTGGTAAAGGAACTTCAAATTTCATTCTTTTACCGGAAGTAGGGTGGGTGAAAGCCAAGGATCTGGCGTGCAGTGGAAACCTTGGCATAATTTTGAAACAATTTTGAATAAACTGTTTGTATTTCGTAAAAACGGTTCCTTTCATTATTTTTTCTCCACCATATCTTTCATCGTTGAACAAGGTGTGCCCAAGGAGTTTTAAGTGCACACGAATCTGGTGGGTTCTGCCTGTTTCCAATTTACAAGCCAATAAGCTGGTGTAATAAAAAGGCTCCACCAATTTATAATGAGTAACCGCGTGTTTTCCAAATGATCCATCCGTAAAGGCGAACATTTTTTGTCTATTCTTAGGGTCACGGCCTAGATGAGCAGTAATGGTCCCTTCCGGTTCAGAAGGCTCGCCCCATACCAATGCGAGATATTCCCGATCTATGGAGTGGTCAAAAAACTGTTTTGCAAGATGCGCGTGTGCAAAATCATTTTTAGCGAGAACAAGGATACCGGAAGTTTCTTTGTCAATACGATGCACCAAGCCATATCTGGCCGTTTTAGGATCGTCAGGGTCTAGTTTAAAATATCCTGCAATGGCATTGACCAAAGTTCCGGTATAATTGCCATGCGCTGGATGCACGACCATTCCGGGAGATTTATTGACAAGCAGCACATCATCATCTTCATAGATAATATCCAATGGTATGTTTTCCGGAACAACCTTGCTGTGGTCCGTTTGAGCTGGAAAAATGATTTCAATTAAATCATTGGGTCTAACCTTGTAATTCGATTTTAAAACTTTTCCATTTACAGTGACCAAACCAGCTAGTATTGCAGTTTGAATTTTATTTCTGGATACTTTTGATACCTTGTCATTGATAAAACTGTCCAATCTAAGGCTTGCCTGACCCGGATCCACCTTGATTTGAAGGACCCTCGATTCCTGATCATCCTCTTCGCTCTGCTCCCAAGATGGGATTAAATCTTCTTCTATGTTCTCCACTTTATAACTTTGTCCAAAAAATGATGAACAGCAAAAAAGGAAAACAGTTTTCGACCATATGTGCTCAATCAGGAAAGTTAAGTGGTGCCATACATCCACACCAAACGCCAGTTTATGCCACTGCAGCTTTTGAATTTGATCAATTGACTGCCGGGTCTGAAGCCTTTCTTTCTCAACCCGGAACCCATGTATACAGCAGATATGGCAATCCTACGGTAGAAGCGGTGGCTCAGACTATAGCGCAGTTGGAAGGAATTGGTTGTGGGGAAGAAGCGTATGCCGTGATGACGGGCTCAGGAATGGCGGCCATTCATGTAGTTGTCCAGGCAATTTGCAGGCCTGGGGATCTGATTTTGACCCAAGCCGATTTGTACGGAGGGACAACTGAACTTTTTGTAAAAGTTTTCCAGCCTTTTGGCATACAATTGATGTTTTCAGATTTTGCCGATGCAGGAGAAATCGAAGAAATTCTACAAAAGAACCCAACTATAAAAATGGTTTATTTGGAAACCCCTACAAACCCTATGCTCAATTGTGTAGACATTGGTTTGGTTTCTGAAATTGCCAAAAAACATGGAGTCATGGTGGTGGTGGACAATACTTTTAACAGTCCTTATATCACCAGGCCTTTGGCATTAGGAGCAGACTTGGTGATTCATTCCACCACTAAATTCATCCACGGACATGGGTATTCTACCGGCGGGGCTGTGGTTGGCAAGAAAAAGGATTTGATCTTAAACGTTATTTGGACCTTTTTAAAACTCAATGGTTCCATCTTAAGTCCATTTGAGGCCATGCTCATACAAATTGGGCTTAAAACCCTGGGTATTAGAATGCAGGCCCAGTCAAACAATGCAATGCAATTGGCAGAATATTTTTCAAGCCATCCTAAAATTAAAGCCGTCTATTATCCCGGCTTAAAGACCCATAAACATTACCAAATTGCAGAAAAGCAAATGGATTGTTTTGGCGCCATGTTGAGTTTTGAATTGGATCTCAGTTTGAGTGAAATAGAAAAACTCATCCCGAAATTGGCTATTGGCAGGATCGCTCCATCCCTTGGAGAAACGGAAACCATGATCATGCATCCGGCAAGTATGTCCCATTTGCGAATGCCTTTGGACTTGAAACAAAAGTATGGGATCAATGAAGGTTTGATTAGGCTGTCCGTAGGTTTAGAAGATATTGAAGATCAATTGGCTACATGGGAATCTGCTTTGCAAACCATCTAGTTTAAACGACTCTTTTGCGCATCATTTATCAAGCAATTAGTCATAGTCAGTTTTATATTTGATATATTTTAACTATAAAGTTAGAAGAAACCCTTATACTTAGGTACTTTTGCGGTTCGTAACCGATTTTTAATACATTCAATGAAGTTAATCAGAAATTTTTGCGTCATAGCCCACATAGACCATGGTAAAAGTACCTTGTCTGACCGTTTATTGGAATTCACCAAGACCATTTCAGTGCGAGATATGCAGCACCAGGCGCTTGATGACATGGATTTAGAACGAGAAAGAGGGATCACCATCAAAGCCCATGCTATCCAATTAAAGTATTTGCACACGGATGGTCAGATTTATATTTTTAATTTGATCGATACGCCCGGTCACGTTGATTTCTCTTATGAGGTCAGCAGATCCATCGCTGCTTGTGAAGGTGCACTTTTATTGATTGATGCCACACAAGGCATACAAGCTCAAACCATTTCCAATCTTTATTTGGCCATGGAACATGATCTTGAAATAATTCCAATTTTGAACAAGATTGACATGGACAGTGCAATGGTGGATGAAGTGTCCGATCAAATTATAGATTTACTGGGTTGTCCAAAAGAAGAGATCATTCTTGCAAGTGGTAAAACCGGGATTGGTGTGGAAGCCATTATGAAAGCGATTGTGGATCGCATTCCTCCACCCAAAGGAGATCCGGAAGCACCACTACAAGCTTTGGTTTTTGATTCTGTATTTAATTCTTTTAGAGGAATCATTGTGTATTTCCGAGTATTAAACGGTGTGATACGAAAAGGAGATAAAGTTCGATTTTTATACACAGGAAAGGAATATTTTGCGGAAGAAGTAGGATATTTACAAATGACTTTGGTTCCAAAACCGGAGGTCAATTGTGGTGATGTCGGATATGTAATTACAGGTATTAAAGAAGCAAAAGAAATCAAAGTTGGAGATACTTTGACCCTGGCCAACAATCCTTCTACAGAAGCCATCCAAGGATTTGAAGAGGTAAAACCCATGGTTTTTGCAGGAATTTACCCGATCGAAAATGAACATTTCGAAGATTTAAGAGATAGTTTGGAAAAATTGCAACTCAATGATTCTTCTCTAGTGTACGAACCTGAAACGTCTGTGGCACTTGGATTTGGATTTAGATGCGGTTTTCTAGGAATGCTGCATTTGGAAATTATTCAGGAAAGGTTGAGCAGAGAGTTTAATCAAGAGGTGATTACTACAGTGCCCAACGTTTCATACGTGGCAAAATTAACCAAAGGAGATATTTTAAAAATCAATACTCCCAACGATTTGCCTGAGCCCAATTATTTGGAATACGTGGAAGAGCCTTATATCAGGGCCAAAATCATCACTAAACCAGATTATATTGGCACGATTATAAAACTCTGTATGGAAAAAAGAGGTAATCTTGAAAAACAGCATTACCTCACTCCAGAAAGGGTAGAACTTACCTTCGATATGCCTTTGGCTGAAATCGTTTTTGACTTTTACGACCGTTTAAAATCCACCACCAAAGGATATGCATCGTTTGACTATTTTCCTTTGGATTACAGGAAATCAGATTTGATTAAGTTGGATATAAAATTGAATGGAGACAATGTCGATGCACTCTCTGCCTTGGTTCACCGATCCAAAGCAGAATCTGTTGGACGTAAAATGTGTAAAAAATTAAAAGAAATTCTTCCTCAACATCAATTTGTGATAGCGATTCAAGCTGCAGTTGGTGCGAAGGTGATAGCCAGAGAAACCATTTCTGCATTGCGCAAAGATGTGACTGCCAAATGTTATGGAGGTGATATTTCAAGAAAGAGAAAATTGCTAGAGAAACAAAAAGAAGGAAAAAAGAAAATGCGCCAGATAGGTTCTGTAGAAGTTCCGCAGAAAGCATTTTTGGATGTTCTTAAATTGGATGATTAAACACCAAATCAGAACAGAGTCCATGAAAAAAATACATGATATTATTGAAGATTTACACCGCCATGTCCATGTTGTATTAACAAGGCTTAGTGATCAACCAATCGAGATTAATGAATTGGTGATTACTCCATGTAAAAAAGAATTTGCCAAAGATTTTACATTGGTGCTTTTTGGCTTGGCTAAAAAATTAAGAAAGAATCCTGAAGTTTTAGGAGATGAATTGGGTAAAGCTTTAATGGAAAATCAAAGCATCCAATCTTATGAAGTGATTAAAGGTTTTTTGAATTTTAGTTTACCGGATCAATTCTGGATTGATTTAGTCAATAGTTTGCAAGGCAACAGCGTTGAGGAACAAATTAAGTTGGATAAAACCTATAAATATTTGATTGAGTATTGTTCACCCAATACCAATAAACCTCTGCATTTGGGTCATGTGCGAAATATCCTTTTAGGATGGTCTGTATATCTTATTCAGAAATCATTGGGCCATGAAGTTTTTACAACTCAAGTGATCAATGACCGAGGTATTGCCATTTGTAAGAGTATGTTGGCCTGGACAAAATTTGGCGAAGGACAAACACCGGAATCCACTGGAATTAAATCGGATCATTTTGTCGGAGATTATTATGTACTTTTCGAAACCAAGTTTCGTGAAGAGTATTTGACTTGGCAGAATTCTGAAGAAGGAAAGCTTGCTTTTGAAAATTCTAAAAAAGCAGATGAGTCTGAAGCCGATTTTTATAAAAGATTTAAGAATGAATATTTTTCAAAAATAAGTCCATTGGGACAAGAAGCTTCCGAAATGCTTCGCCAATGGGAAAGGGGAGATGAAGCCATTATTTCATTGTGGTCACGGATGAACCAATGGGTGTATGATGGTTTTGAAAAAACACAAAATCTTTTGGGAGTCAGTTTTGATTTTTCATACTATGAATCCCAAACTTATTTATTGGGCAAAGATTTAATCCAACAGGGACTTGACAAAGGCGTATTCCAAAAATCGGAGGATGGAGCTGTCTTTGTTGATTTGACGGATGCAGGGTTGGATAAAAAATTTCTTTTGCGTTCAGATGGAACTTCAATCTACATCACACAAGATTTGGGTACAGCCACACAGAGACATCTTAACCACGGAGCAGATCGATATATTTATATTGTTGCCGACGAACAAGATTACCATTTTCAAGTACTGTTTGAAATATTAAGAAGATTGGAAGTTCCATTTTCAGATGGACTTTATCATCTCAATTATGGAATGGTTGAATTGCCTACTGGGCGGATGAAATCCCGCGAAGGAACTGTAGTTGATGCGGATGATTTAATTAACGAAGTGATTCGTGAAGCATCAGTGATGGCGCAGGAAAGAGGAGAGCTTGAAAATCTATCCAAAGAAGATAAAGACAAAGTGATTTCTCAAATTGGACTCTCTGCTTTAAAGTATCAATTGCTTAAAGTGCATCCTAAGAAAAGAATGATTTTTGATCCAACAGAATCTGTCGATCTGCAAGGAAATACGGGCCCATACATCATGAATGCTTATGTAAGGATTCAGTCTATTCTAAGAAAAACTGAAAATTTAGAAAAGAGTCAGCCAAATCTTATCTTGCAAGAAGAAAAGGATTTGTTGAATTTATTAATTCATTATCCTAAAGCCATCCAGGAAGCTGGTCATTCCTTGGATCCCTCTCAACTTGCCAATTATGTATATCAAATGGCCAAAGATTTTCACAAGTATTACCACGATGTAAGGATCCTGAATGCAGAAACACAGGAAGCTAAATTGTGGAGGTTAAACTTGATTGGAATCTTTTCAAATTATTTAAGTCACGGTATGTCTTGTCTTGGAATTGAAATGCCGGACAGAATGTAATTAATTATAAAAAATGAACGAATCAAATAATAAAACGCATCTTAATTTTATCGAAGAAATTATCGAAGAAGACATTCGTTCCAACAAGCACGGAGGTCGTATTCACACCCGTTTTCCACCTGAACCCAATGGATATTTGCACATTGGTCACGCCAAATCCATTTGCCTTAATTTTGGTTTGGCTGAAAAATACAATGGCAAAGCAAATCTGCGCTTTGACGATACCAATCCGGTCACAGAGGAAGTAGAATATATTGAATCCATCAAAGAAGACATTCGTTGGCTTGGTTTTGATTGGGAGGATAGAGAGTTTTTTGCATCAGATTATTTTCCCCAGTTTTATCAATTCGCCATTCAACTAATCAAAGCTGGAAAAGCATTTGTAGATCACAGCACACAAGAAGAAATCAGTAAGATGCGCGGTATTCCTACAGCGCCGGGTACAGAAAGTCCTTTTCGCAACCGGAGCATTTCCGAAAATTTGGCCTTGTTTGAGGAAATGAAAAACGGAAAATTAAAAGAAGGAGAATGTGTACTTCGTGCTAAAATCAACATGAGTTCTCCCAACATGCATTTGCGCGATCCAATTATTTATAGGATCTTATTTACTCCACACCACAGGACGGGCACTGAATGGTGTATTTATCCTATGTACGATTTTGCACATGGTCAAAGTGATTCGATCGAAGGCATAACACATTCTGTATGCACTTTGGAATTTGAAAACCACAGACCGCTGTATGAGTGGTTTATTCAGGAATTGGAAATATTTCCAAGTCGTCAAATTGAGTTTGCAAGACTCAATGTGGAATATATGATGATGAGCAAAAGAAAATTGCTCTTATTGGTCAATGAAAAAATTGTAAGTGGATGGGATGATCCAAGAATGCCGACCATCAGTGGAATGAGAAGGAGAGGTTATCCACCAGAAGCATTGAGAAAATTTGCCACAGAAGTGGGCGTTGCTAAAAGAGAAAACCTGATAGAATATGTGAGGTTGGAAAATGCGGTGAGAGAACAACTCAATAATGTGGCCATCAGAGCCATGGCTGTGCTTCGACCACTTAAAGTTATTATTAGCAATTATCCGGAAGGAGTGGAATGGTTGCCTGTGGAAAACAATCCAGAGGATCCCAATGCAGGGATTAGAGAAATTCCTTTTGGAAAGGAAATTTATATTGAACAAGAAGATTTTATGGAAATACCTCCACCCAAATATTTTAGGTTGAGTCCTGGTGGTATGGCCAGGTTAAAAGCGGCTTACATTATCCGATGCGATGAAGTGGTTAAGAATGAAGATGGAAGCATTTTACATCTTTTGTGTAGTTATTTTCCAGAGAGTAAATCAGGCTCTGATAAATCCGGTTTAAAAGTTAAAACGACCATACACTGGATCGAATGTCAACATGCATTAAAGGCTGAAATCAGATTGTACGAGAAACTTTTTGAAGTAAAAGAGCCGGCAGGTTCAGACGAAGATTTTAGAACATTGCTACATCCCAATTCATTGGAAGTCATTGAAGGAGCTTGGATAGAACCATCTTTGGCTAATGCTGAAATCCATCAGAGTTATCAATTTATGCGTACTGGTTATTTTTGTTTGGACAAAGACTCTACCAAGGATCATTTGATTTTTAATAGAACTGCGACACTTAAAGAAACTTGGCTTAAGACTTAGTTGGATTTAATATCTGACTCCCAGTTTTTTATAAATAAAGTGTAATAACCAGGCAGGACCTATCAATAAGAATTGTAGGTCTTGGAGGAAGGATGGTCTTTTACCTTCTATATGATGCCCATAAAACTGGCCGACCCAGGCTATGGCAAAAATGCCAAGGAAAATCAGGCTAGGGCTCCAATTGTTCCACACCGCCAAATGGTGGAGATATTCTACTCCGAGCAACATGACGAGACTGATTAACACAAAACCAAGGAACATCATAAAGGACAATCTAAAATAGTATCCCAAGGCCAATAGGAGGAAGACCACAGCCCAATTGAGGCCGATGATGTCTGAGGGGAAGGGTATTTGACGAATAAGCCCTACAAGGCTAAACATGATCAGAGGCACACAGATCCAATGAATGAGTTTGTTGGATGCATTTTGGTGACTTTCTCCATAAGTGATGAGCAGTTGATCGATGGCACGCATGGTTGATAGGTTTTAGTTTGACAAAGTTAATAATTAATCAATAAACGAAATTTTGGATTTGAAAATTATTTTAGTAATGGAGGATGATTGTTAATCGCATTTTTGTTTTGATAATGCCGAGTATTTACATTTTTAAAAATTTCTTTGAATACGGAATATTTTTTTTATCTCTTAAAACCAATATGTAGCAACCGGTGGGTAAATTGGCAACATTGATGGTTTTATGGTAATTTGACTGATTGATAAGCGGTTCTCCAATGATGGAATATATACTTACCTCTTGGAAAATTATATCGGTTTCGATATGCAAGTCATCTCCCAGCAAGGATAAATTTATGGAAGAATTTTTTTCGATGTCATTTGAATTAATGAGTAAATTTACTGGGTTGGTTGTTTTATAGACAGCATCTTGAAATACTGATAAATACAAATGATCGTCATGACCCAATATTAATTTTGTAAATAACTTATTGTTTGGTAGACCTGATTGTAGTGAATTCCATGTTTTTCCTAAATCAAGACTAAATTTAAAATTATTTCTAGAATCTGATTTATATAATACTTGATTTTTTAAAATTAAATCTAGATAATGTTCGCCACTTACAAAGTCTATGGTGTTTAATAGATCCAACGAGTGATAAATTCCACCACTCATATTTTGGTTTGGAATTAACTGTAGGTAAATTGAACCGTCCTCTAAAATATCAATACTAAGAATATCTTGATTTAACCGAATTGAGTCCCAATTTTTTCCATAGTCGTCGGATGTATAAATTATTTTTCCAGGAAAAGTTAAAACATATACACTTCCATTTGGATGAGATTTAAAATTTATTATATCGTTTAAACCAAAAGGAGTTTTTATTGTCCTCCAATCAATACCACCATTATTACTGATGTATGTGTGGAATTCAGATTGAGTTATAAACAATTCTTTATTATCTGAATACATGGATAAAAATGTACTATCATCATTAATGGAAAATTTTGACCAATTATTGCCAAAATCATTGCTTTTGTAAACAGTAGAGTGTTTTTTGATATAAAGCTGGTCTTTGCTATTAATAAACATTTCATTTGCAGAGATTGGACATTTTATATCGGTCCACAAACCTTGAATGATATTGTATCTCAGAATATTTGGGTTACCTCGAACTATAGAAAAAAGGTAAGGACTATTTTGACATGTCAGTAAGTTAACAATGTGCGGCGTATTAAAATTCTGAAGATGGGATATCCAAGATCTTCCGTGATCTTGGCTCGAAATAAAACCTTCGTCAGCATCATTACTAGCAATAACAATTAAATCATGATCCAAATGTATTTTTGAAAAGAAATTAAATCGATTGTAATTGGAATTGCCAGTTGGTTTCCAACTTTTCCCTAGATTCTCTGAAATATAGTCACCATGAGGAGTGCTTATAAATAAATTTCCGTTTTGATTTGAAAAGATTTGATGTTGAATGTAAGGATTGGTATCTTCATGTTGACCAAATTCATCAAAAACTAAAATGCCATTAGAACCTGAAGGAATAAGCAGTTTTTTAGAAGGATGCCAAATCAAATAATTTTCAAAATAATTTAATTTGTATAGTTCTTTGGAAATTATCCCATCGTCTGTTATTTTGAATAAATTGTACGTTGATTTATCTGTATGAGCGATGATAAAATTATTGTTTTCACCATTAAATATATATTTTTCAATGTAGACCTTATATGAATAATGAGTAAACGTTTGACCATTGTCTGTGGAAATATATAGACCGAATAGTACATTGTCATCTACAATAAAAATAATTCCATTGGATGTGATCGTAATATTCTCTATTGCCATTGGTAAATTGGCTTTTTCCCATTCATCAAAGTTAGGCTTTAGAATATATAATTTTTCATTTTGAATGGCATAAAGAGTTCCATCTGGACCAAACTTTAAAGTAGCTTCAAAATACGCTTCTGTATTTAATCCTTTTGATTTCCTTTGCCATGAAAATCCTTTATCACTAGAGAGATAGATTCCATCATTTTGGAGACTCACAGCCCATTTTCCATTTTTATCAAGGGCAATATCAAATGGCACGCAACCTAATGGGCCTTGAGTACTTGTCCAAATATCTTGAGCAAAAACCCTGCTGGTTAAAAAGATTGTCCCGAGTATTGTGAAGAAATTTCGAAGTATCACCGATCTAGCTGATAGCTTCTTTGGCTTGATGAGTTTAAGTAGAATCATGGCCTTAATTTTTCATTAGAAACTGTAAATATAATAAATTGACTTATTGAAAGTCAAATTATAACTATCTGATCTTAGTTTTTATACAAGAATGCTTTGGTGGATGTTTTAGGAACAAAAAAAGCCCGACTTTTTAGATCAGGCTTTTTTATGATTGCGTGGATAGAATTTTATTCTAGAGCAATTTTTTCACCTCAGCTTCCAAATTGTCTCTTGGATCTATCACAGCGATGTTGCCATCTTTGTCCAATAGGAAGGTCTTAGGTATGGACCTAACTCCATAAGTTTGAGCAGGGGCACATTCCCATTTTTTGAGATCACTTACATGTGTATCCCACTCTAAACCATCTTTCTCAATGGCACCTACCCAAGCGTCTTTTGCACGATTGGTAAATTCTTTGATTTGTCCGTCATCACCCAACTGGGCTTTGGTTCTGCTGTCCACTCCGTCCAAGGAAACACTATATACCGTAAATCCTTTAGACTTGTATTTTTTATAAATATCTACGACATGTGGATTGGCTCTTCTGCAAGGTCCACACCAACTGGCCCAAAAATCGATTAAAACCACTTTTCCTTTCAAGTCAGAAAGTTTAAAATTCTTACCTTTAGGAGAAGGTAAATCAATGTCCGGCGCTGGCATTCCAACCTGAATAGAACCCGTGGCTTTTTCAGCCATCGCTTGTTGTTCAACCTGCACGATCAAACTCTCGTAGGATTTGGTAAATTCGCTATCTGCATATTTTTCTTTGAGCGTTTTGGCCACAGTTTTGTGCGTTTCCACAAATTCTGGTCTAAAACCAAGCAATTGTACAGCCAGTAATCCTGCAGATAAAGGATTTTTAGCAGCGTTAATTTTAGTTTGAGCTGCATCAATCGAAATTTGTGTTTTAGTTAAATCTTTCAGGGCGTCTACCACTTCAGAAGCAGTTTCTGATCCGCTGACTTCAAAACTCCCTTGGTTTAATCCGGCCAATGTGCCTGAAAGCTTCACATCTTTTTCAGTACCGTCCAAAACAAAAATGACCTGTTGTTGGCCCATTCTAATTCTATAAAGCCCTGCTTTAAAACCTTCCTTGGCAATAAATTCAAATTTGCCACTGCTCATTTTTTGATTGTCCACACTGACCGAAGTGTTGTCCAATCCGATTCTTTCTAAACTGGTGTTCATATCTCCTGCATCCGTGAAATTACCAGAGATTCTGCTACCTTGCTGACAACTGGAAAAAAACAAGGCCAGAAAAATAACCATACATCCAAAAACTGATTTCATATTTATATTCATTTAATTTTGCATTTTATGATTTAAAACGGTGTTGTACATATCTTTATAGGATTGAACGGTTCCATAGTCCGATTGATTAATTTGGATATTTTCTCCAACACAGGTACCAATAAATCTGTTTTCAATCCCAAGCGAATTAAAAAACGCAATTAGCTCCGTTTTGTTTGACGGCTTGCAGGTAATGATTACCCTTCCCTGACTTTCACCAAATAAAAATATATCATTTCTGAATTCGAATGGAATCTCTATTTGATATCCTATACCTGAACACATGGCTGATTCAGTCAAACTTACAAATATACCTCCTTCAGATACATCGTGCGCTGACTGAACAAATCCTTTTTGTATGCAGGCCCGGAGTGAACTTTGCATATCGAATTCTTCTTGCAAATTAAAATATGGGCAAGGTGCTAAATCTATTCCGTGGATATGAATCAGATATTCGCTAAGTCCAATGTGGTTGTTTTGTTTTCCAATTAAAAAGATGAGATCTCCTTCGTTCTTAAAATCTAAGGTCGTCATAAAAGCTACATCGTCCAAAATCCCTAACATTCCGATGGTTGGAGTAGGGTAGACAGGCTCTATTTTGCCATGGATGTTGGACTGATTGTAAAAACTTACATTTCCTCCGGTAACTGGTGTGTCAAATTTTCTACATGCATCACCCATACCCTTCAATGCGTGTTCAAACTGATAATAAACTTCCGGATTGTACGGATTTCCAAAATTTAGGCAATTGGTAATGGCAACAGGAAGCGCTCCAGTGCAACTAATATTTCTTGCAGCTTCGGCCACAGCAATCATACCTCCTTCGTAAGGATGCGCGTGTACATATCCTGAATTACAGTCAACGGTTAAAGCAATTGCTTTTTGAGTTCCTTTGATTCTGACAATGGAAGCATCTGCAGGTCTACCAGATGTCATGGTGCCGGTACGAACCATACGGTCATATTGATTTGAAATCCATGTTTTGCTTGCAATGTTCGGTGTACTAATCAGTCTTTTTGCCACATCGATTAAATCATCTGGTGCAAGGACTAAAGCTGGAGAAAATTCATCGATTTTATCCATGTAATGCGGTCTCACTGATTCTCTTTCATACACTGGTGCACCTCCGCCTAAAACCAGTGATTCAGCAGGCACTTCGGCTACTTTTTCATCGTGCATATAATATTCAAGAATTCCAGTATCGGTTACCACGCCAATTTGTACACATTGCAGATCCCATTTTTCAAATACTTTCTGTAATTCTTCAGTACCATCTTGTCGACATACGATGAGCATTCGCTCTTGTGATTCAGATAAGAGAATCTCAAATGCTTGCATATTTTGTTGTCTGGTGGGAACTTTGTCCAACCAAATTTTCATTCCTGTTCCTGATTTTGCAGACATTTCAGAAGTCGAACAGGTAATTCCTGCTGCGCCCATGTCCTGCATACCGACAATTTGCCCTGTGGCGATGGCTTCCAGGCTTGCTTCCAGAAGAAGTTTTTCTTGAAACGGATCTCCAACTTGCACTGCAGGAAGATCCTGAGAAGAATTTTCGGTTAAATCAGCGGATGCAAAAGTTGCGCCGTGGATACCGTCTTTTCCGGTGGCTGAACCTACAATAAACACGGGGTTGCCAGGACCATCTGCACAGGCTGAAACGGTTTTACCCACTTCCACTATACCGGCTGACATGGCGTTGACCAAAATATTTTGATTGTAACAATCATTAAAATATACTTCACCTCCTACTGTGGGAACACCAAATGAATTTCCATAATTTCCGATCCCCTTAACCACGCCACGGATTAGTTTTTTAGTGTGCTGCAGATCAGGATTCCCAAAACGGAGTGAATTCAGGGCTGCGATGGGTCTTGCACCCATGGTGAAGATATCCCGATGGATTCCACCTACACCCGTGGCAGCTCCTTGATAGGGTTCAATGGCGGAAGGGTGATTGTGTGATTCAATTTTAAAAGCACAAGCCAATCCATCTCCAATGTCCACCAAACCTGCATTTTCTTCTCCTGCTTCTACCAACAATCGAGAACCTTTCCTTGGTAATTTTTTGAGTTGGAGGATTGAGTTTTTATATGAACAATGTTCCGACCACATGACGGAGTAGATACTGAGTTCTGTAAAATTTGGCGATCTACCCAGAACTTCACAGATTTTGTGGTACTCATTCTCCTGTAATCCAAGCTTTTGTGCTGTTTCTAATCCGGGTTCTTGCATGGGTCTGAATTTCTTTTAAAATGAAAACGCAAAGATATCTGTTTTAACATAACATATATTGATTTCTGGTAAGGTGTTGCGTTAAAGAAAAGCTAATCGTTAGATAGTAGTGAATGTCCATTTATTGAATTGGATCTTGAACTCCATCATTAATTGAGCAATAATTCTATACTTTTTTCTAACTTTGGGTTGTTTATATAATTAAATTTTATGCTTATGTTGCATCGTTGCCAATGGTTTATGCTCTTTGTTTTATCCTTCCAATTTGTCCAATCACAATCCTTCCAATATCAAGAAGTTCCTTTTGTTGTCAATGGTAAAAACTTGCTTAATCCAGGCACCGGAGGTTTAAACAATGCCCAGGTAAGCCAGGCAGATCTTGACTTGGACGGGGTCGATGATCTCATCGTTTTTGATAGATCGGGTAATGTAGTGGTACCCTATATTTTTAATCCAATCACTTCAAAATACGAATACCGTCAGCATTATAAATCAATTTTTCCTGCAATAGAAGATTGGATGATTGCAAAGGATTATAACCTAGATGGAATAGTAGATTTGTTTTGTAGCTCAGCTAGAATTGGAGTGCCCGGTATCGAAGTTTATAAGGGCTTTGTGTTAAATGGCAAGCTTCAATTTCAATTACACAAAACGTACAGATTGTTTAATGCACTTATGTGGCCTACAGGCAATGATAAATATACACAAATACCAGTGGACTTTACCGATTTACCCGCCATAGACGATGTGGACATGGATGGTGATTTGGACATCATGAGTTTTGAACCCGGAGGATCGAGGGTTTACTATTTTAAAAATATTTCTGTTGAGCGTGGTTGGGGTACAGACTCATTGTATCATGTTTTGGAATCACTTTGTTATGGTGGATTTGTGGAATCTGGTTTAAACAGTGATATTAAATTAAGTGGAAGTATTGACACCTGTGCAAATTATTTGCAAAATCCGGATGGCACGGTTCGCCACGCAGGCTCCACTTTGCTCAGTTTAGATTTAGACAACAATGGATTGAGAGATCTTTTGGTTGGGGACTTATCTAGTGACCAAACAGTGGCTCTTTTTAACAACGGCAGAAAAGACAAATCTTGGATGACCCGTCAAGAGACCAGCTGGCCAGCAGCTTCAGTCAGCGTCAATATTCCACGGTTCGTAGGCTTATTTGAAGCGGATGTGGACCACGATGGTTTAAAAGATGTGTTGGTGGCTCCCAATCAACGAGGATTGACTAAAAACACTGAAAACTTATGGTTTTATAAAAAGAGATCAGCACAAGCCAATGTGGAAGATTTTGCTTTTGTACAAGAAGATTTTTTAGTGAATGAAATTTTAGATTTTGGTTCAGTCGCATGTCCAGTTTTTATGGACTATAATCAAGATGGTCTAATGGATTTATTGGTTGGAACTGAAGGGATTTATTTGTCGGGCAACAAATTACAAGCAAGCCTTATTTTGTTTGAAAATAAAGGTTCAAGAAACAATCCAGTGTACCATTTGGTGGATAGCAATTATCTAGATTTTAGAAGATTTTCAACGGGAGATTTTCCATCCTATTCATTTACTCCCACTTTTGGAGATTTAGACAGCGATGGTGATTTAGACCTCTTGGTCGGTGAGCATGATGGTTATTTGTATTATTGTCAAAATATTGCAGGGGCTGGAAATCCATTTGAATTTGCTCAACCGATCTTTGGCTATATGGATATTGATGCCAAACAACAGGCCTGCCCATGGTTGGTGGATTTAAATGAAGACGGTTTATTGGATTTGGTCATTGGAACTCAAACTGGTAATAACAATCTAGAATTTGAACCATGTAGTAGTTTTTTTTACTATGAAAATATTGGGACTCAATTTGAAGCAAAATTTGACCCTGATTTTAGGAAAGCGCCCAATACGGCTTGTCTTGGACATGCCATTATCCCAGGTATAGGTTCGCAAATGTATAGTTCGCCCAGAATTTATAAATTTAGAAATGAGTACAAAATGCTTGCCGGTAGCTTGTTAGGCAAAATAAGTTTATTGGAAAATATCAACGGCAATATCAATGATTCCTTCAAAATCATAAATTCGGATTTTGGTCAAATTCGTGAAGGTTCCAGAACTCATATGGATTTATACGACGTTGATGCCGACGGAATTTTAGAAATGGTGGTTGGAAATATTAGAGGAGGAATTAATTTTTATAAAACTAATTTAAATGTAGATGGGACTTATGTTTCTACTTTGGATAATTCACTAAATGCATTTGAAATTTATCCAATACCTGCTAGCGATCGTATAATAATTAAATCTGAAAATCCTTTGACAGTCACTATTGAACTGATTGATTTATATGGTAGAGTAGCGTTTCGTCAAAATCTTAATGGAGAAAACGAAATTCAAATTCCTGACCAACTTCTATCTGGTTGGTATATGCTTAGAATCAACGATGGAAAATCAAATTCTGTCCAAAAAATTGTAATTTCAAAATGATGATTCAAAAAATTTATACCATATTTTTTTTACTGTGTTTCCAAAGTCTCTATTTGCAATCACAGGAAACTTATAAAATTATTCCCAAAGATGATGAAATGATCATCAGTGATTTGGTCGAAGTGGTTGCGCCGCCATCATTGCTTGCGGCCACCAATCCTAAAGTACTCATTGGTTCCAATTATTTTTATGCCGATGGCCGAAGTCAAGGAGTGATGTTGTCTGAAATTGATCAGAGATTAACTTCTGTTGGCGGTTCGCGATTAATCGGTCAAAGAACCAATTTAACCGCAGTAGAAATACTTTCCATCGGTACTGAGCATCTTATCTTAGGAAACCTAGGTTCAGGTGGATGTTATATTTCTAAGATTAATGCAGCCACGCAAAATGTATTGTGGAGCAAAGGTTTTCAAACTACCTTGGATTCAATGAATATAGAGGCTGTAGATCTATGGTATCAGAACAATAAAATGTATGTAATTGCAAATATTCATCGGTTGGCTGGAAATCCTGAAGGATTTGTTGTAATGCAATTGAATGCAAATGGAGAAATAGAGTGGTCAAAATGGTACACCGGTTCTGCAATTACTTCTCATTATTATTTGGGTACTTCTCTTACCTTTAGTTCAGACAGAAGTATTATCGTTACAGGGAGAAGAGAAAGCATTGTATCTTCATTTGATTCAGAAATATTTTTATTGAAAATTAGCGAAACAGGTGAATTGCAAATTCAGAAGATTCTTAATTTTTTTAATGCCTTTGCCAAGAGATTAAAACCTAAAAATCCTTACCTTGATGTCAATGGTATCAATATCCATTTGGTGATGCAGGCTGTAGAACGCGCTTCTGATGTTGGAAATCTTAGTGTCACCATGATCGACAACGATTTTAATATTCGTACCTGGAGAAATTATAGTCCTAAATTTCAGTTGGAGGAGTTTAAATTGGGATCCAATAAATTTATGATGTCAGGACAAAATCCGGTAGGCAACGGAGGAGTTGGATATGCTATGGTTGGGATTAACAATGCCAATGCCATTCCAGAGATTGTAGATTATTATATCGATGGTTTTGAGAATTCTAGTATTGCAACTAGTTCATCCATCGCATTCCATAGGACCTGGCAAAAATACATCATGGCCGCTCGTTCCAATCAATCCGATAAGCCCTTTATTTCTTTGGCTGTAAGACCTGAAAATAAAGTTTCAAATTGCGCAGATACTTTTTCTTTTACGGTTACCAAGGATCCAATTGATATCGTTGAGTCACTGGATGTTGTAGCAAAAGATCTTAGTTTAGAGACTAGCAATCTCAATTTAATCCTGGATGCTTTTGAGCAGTCTATTGAAGTTGTTTGCAGTTTAACTAGCACCAATCAACCAAACATTCAATTGGAATTGTTTCCTACTTTAGCAGTTGATTATTTACAGTTAATCACGGATCCAATAAATTCAAATTTTAAAATCCTGGATTTAAATGGCATTTCAGTCCTTTCAGGTATTACTGATTCTCAAAATAAAATTGACATTCAAGAATTGATACCTGGGATGTATTCTATTCAGGTTTGGAATTCAAGAAATGGGAACTATGGGATTTCAAAATTTGTAAAATTATAGATGATTCTGACATGCCTTCCCCTCCTGCAATCATGGGTGCGATTGTGTGCAATTCTTGAGTAGTTTCTCTATTTATTTTCTTACTTTCTTTTGTTTGGGAGCTAATTAATTAATGCGTTGTTCTGAAAAAAATTTATTGCCATCAATATATTCTTACTTTCTTTTGAATATTCAAATTGTAATTTAAAGTTTACTCATTTGTAAATTTTGTTTCAATCAATTCAATTGCTACTTTATTATAATTGATTGATCATTAAATTAATTGGTTGTCTGTCCAAAATATTTAATCTCCAATACATTCCTTACTTTCTTTTGTATGGAGGCGATTAATTAATTTGTTGTTCTGAAAAAAATTTATTACCATCAATATATTCTTACTTTCTTTTGCGTGGCCAAAAGAAAGTAAGCAAAGAAAAGCCACCGGCTGGGCCTCTCGCTCACCCATTAGTGACTCGAAGGCTGAGCTAAAAAAAACTCACACCTTCGGTGCTCAGACAGTTTTTAGCTCGGGCGCCTTCTTCACCGCATGGGTGAATGAACAATCTACACCAAAGGTGTAGTGAAGCAAGACATTGCTTCAAGTGAATGAACCGTAAGGGCAGCTGCAAAGCCCTAGGCCGGATCTAAAATCCAGCTTTTCGTTTGGCCACAAATTTTGTTTTTAAAGAAATTAAAAGAGCCTTTCTAAACTAGCGGCGCCAAAGAGGCAGATTTTGGTGATGAAATTTATATTACAAGTATGAATATCCGAGAGTTAATCACATTATGGAAAGTACTGTTGTGTGCCTTATTTTGTCGTTACTTAAAAAACACTCATTGAGCAAGTGGTTAATTTACTTTTCAGAAGGTGATACTTTTGTAACGACAAAATCCAGCACCCAAAATCTGCCCAACAGCGTTGGATTTTAGAAAAGGAGGTTAAAGATTAGCGATGCAAAAAGACCCGCCGCCTTTTAGAAAGGCTGCGTTTTTGCTACTTTTTGCGCGACAAAAAGTAGGGCAAAAAGAAGGAGATAAATTTTGAGTTTAATAATCTTTTAAAATTGTTAGTTATGATTAAACTTTTCTAAACACTATTGGATTACAGTATAGTAATTGAAATGGAACAACTGTAATGGAATTCATATCGTTTACGCGCTCTGAGGAATTCAAATTCTCCATCTAACCCCCAATTGATAAATTCTATGATTTATAGGATTCGTGCCTTTAAGAAATTCATTCAATTGCATCGAATAAGTAATTCCAATTTTTTTATAGCCAATCAATCCTTCTAGACCATATTGATACCTATTGATACCTAAATGATTTACAAATATCTGTGTACTTTGTTTTAAGTCAGAATCGAATTGTAATATTTGCCTGGAACCAACTAAAATACCTCCATAAGCACCGACCGTGATCCAAATCTTTTTTATTCTTAGATCAATGCCAAGAGGAATTTTTAGATAATTGGCATGAAGCACTGATTTCTTTAGTGATAAATTAGTTGAAAAAAATAAATAATCGTTTTCAAAATGTTTGTTTAATAAATGAATGTCTTTTGTTTGTCTTAGTATAAAGCGATTGTAGGTCAAACCGTAGTAAATTCCAAATATTGATTTTTCATTTCCTAACCGTGTCCTAAAAACTAAGCCGTACTCAAGAGGGATACTGTAATTATACAATAAATTTGGACTAAAGTTAGTACTAGCTCCATTCTGAGCAAGATCGTTGGTTAAACTTGAAAAACCAAAGCCCAAACTTAAATTCCAACTGGTTCTTTTTAAATCAGAACCTGCTATTATTTGCCTGATCAGGTTGGTGGCAGGTCGTTTTGGAATGCCTTCCTCGTTTTGAAGATCTGTCGGGAAGCTGTCCAGAGATTCATACGTTTCTTCAGGTTCAGTTGTCCAGTTTGTACTATCCGACAATTCCATTTCTCCAAGATTTTCTGGATATATTTCGGAAGAGTCCGCCCCATCTAAAAATGGATAATTTTCACTATAAATATAAGATCCATTGTCTATAATGGGAATGGAGAATTCAGCCATTTTTTTTCTAAATTCCTGTTCGTTGATTTTTTTTAGATTAAATTGATTTTCATAATACTTGACACTGTCCATCTGTTGTTTTAATTGTTGGACATAGTATAGTAAATCCTCAACTCCATGTTGAGCTTGTACTCCGGAAATTTTAATCCAAAGCATAATAAAGGATAGGATGTAATATTTCATTTTCTTGGTTTTATACAAATGTATCGTTTAATCAGGAACCGGGCCATTAATTTATCGTCCGGTTTCTTTTATCCTATATTATATTTGCAAAAATTTATATATATGGATGCATATCTTCAATTGATGCAAAAGGTACTCGACGAAGGAGTCATCAAATCTGACAGAACCGGCACCGGCACCAAAAGTCTGTTTGGGCATCAAATGAGGTTTGATCTTTCCCAGGGATTTCCGCTAGTGACCACTAAGAAAGTCCATTTGAAGTCAGTCATTTTTGAATTGCTTTGGTTCCTAAAAGGAGATACCAATATCAAATATTTAAAAGAGCATGGGGTTAGTATCTGGGACGAATGGGCGGATAGTGATGGAAACCTTGGACCTGTCTATGGCCAACAATGGCGATCATGGGGTACTAGGTCTGGTAATACCATCGATCAGATCTCAGAAGCCATTCAGACCATTCAAAGGAATCCGGATTCCAGAAGGATTATCGTTTCAGCCTGGAATGTGGAAGATCTTCCTCAGATGGCTTTAAATCCCTGCCATTGTTTGTTTCAATTCTATGTTTCACAAGGCAAATTGTCTTGCCAATTGTACCAAAGAAGCGCCGATCTTTTCTTAGGAGTTCCATTTAACATCGCCTCTTATGCATTATTGACCATGATGATGGCACAAGTATGTCAGCTTCAGCCTGGCGATTTTGTGCACACTTTTGGGGATGTTCATCTTTATTTAAACCATCAGGAACAAGCAGAATTACAGCTTTCAAGAAAACCATTTTATTTACCTAAAATATTGATTAACAGCAAGGTTAAGCAAATTGACGACTTTGTTTTTGAAGATTTTGAACTAATCAATTATCAAGCCCATCCGGGGATTAAAGCTCCCATTGCGGTATAAATTTTATTAAATATTTAACTAGACCACACATTGCAAAATAAAAATATTTATTCATTTCTTTGGCTTAGAATTAGGAAATATTCAGAGAAGAAGTACTTTTGCACCGAAGTAAGCTATAATCTCTTACTTGTGAAAATTTGTAATTTGTATTAAGTTAATTTTCAATATTTTATGAGCTGCAAACAAGTTCTAAAGATTCTTTTTGCTCTTGTGCTGTCCCAGGTAGCCTTATCAGCTGCACCGGATATTGAGCTTGGAAAAACCTCTTTTAAAAACAATTGTGCCAGTTGTCACAATAAAAATATGAAAGACGCTCTGACAGGTCCGGCTTTGGCGGGATTTGTAGAACGTTGGGCTGCATACCCCAAGGAAGATCTCTATAAGTGGATTAGGAATTCTCAGGCCATGATAAACGCCGGGCATCCAAAGGCTACCGAGCTTTGGGCGCAGTACAAGCCTACCGTTATGACGGCATTTCCAAATTTGACAGATGACGAAATTGAAAGTATAGTTCTGTATGTAAATGGAGTAGCTGCAGGTACCTATCCACCTAAATCAGCTGATTCGGTTGCCACTGGAACTGGGACTCCTTCATCTGGTGGGCAAGCTTCTTCTATTTGGTTGTATTTAATTTTTGGAATATTATTGGCTCTTGCACTATTCCTTTGGAGCCTACAGAATGACCTCATTTATGCTAAGAAAACAGCTGAAGGGGATCCATCCGCTTCCAAAAAAACGATTTGGGAATTACTTACCAGCAAATCTGTCATCAGTTTTGTACTTTTTGCACTTGTACTTTTTGGTGGTTATGCGACGGTTAATAATGCAATTTCATTAGGTCGTCAACAAAATTACGCACCAGAGCAACCCATTAAATTCAGTCATGCCACCCATGCTGGTTTGCATAAGATAGATTGTAACTATTGCCATGATGGAGCCCGAAGAAGCAAGCAAAGTGTAATCCCACCGGCAAGTACTTGTATGAATTGTCACAAAGCCATTAAGAATGGTAGTAAATATGGCACCGCTGAGTTGACCAAAATTTACGCGTCCATTGGTTTTGATCCAATGACTGATAAATACATTTCCAATTATGAAAGCTTGAGCAATGAGGAAATTAAAGCAATTTACACCAAATGGATTGGGGAAGAATATAAAAAAGTAAATGCAGTAACTACACTAAGTGGGGATGCGCAAACCCAGGTAGACGATCAATGGGCAGATATTGAATCGTCGCTCACACATGCATCTAAGCCTAAAGTTTCTGGTCCTATTGAATGGATTAGAATTCATAATCTTCCGGACCATGTCTATTTTAACCACTCACAACACGTGACCATCGGGAAAATAGAATGTCAAAAATGTCATGGAAAAGTGGAAGAAATGGATTTACTACGTCAATATTCCCCACTGTCTATGGGCTGGTGTATCAACTGCCATCGAGAAACCGATGTAAAGTTTCAGGACAATGCCTATTATGAAACTTATAAAACGTACCATCTAGAATTAAAAGATGGTACAAGAACCAGTGTAAAAGTTTCCGACATAGGTGGTTTAGAATGTCAAAAATGTCACTATTGATTTTTTAATAAATATCAAATGATGAAAAGCAATGAAAATGGTTGGGTAAGCGTCGAAGAATTGGTACAAGACCGGAACTTTCTAGAATCTCAACAATCTGAAATTAGTCCGGTGGCCATGGATGCCATTCTTGAAGATGAAAACCTCATGGACCTTTCTTCGAATCGAAGAGATTTTCTAAAAGTATTAGGTTTTGGTATTAGTGCTGCAACATTGGCCTCATGTGAAATTCCAGTCAAAAGAGCCATTCCATATGTTATAGCTCCTGATGAAATTGTTCCCGGTATAGCCAATTATTATGCTTCCAGTTTTGTCAATGGTGGAGATTATTGTGCAGTCTTGGTTAAAACAAGGGAAGGTAGACCTATTAAGTTAGAAGGTAATCCTTCCTCCAAAGTAACACGGGGTGGTACTTCTGCCAGAGTTCAAGCATCTGTACTTTCGCTTTATGATATTAATAGACTAAAATCCGCAGCTAAAATTCAAAACGGCCAAGCCACAGAAATTAGTTGGCAAGAATTGGATGCAGAATTAACTGGTAAATTGAATGCTGGATCAAGAATTCGTATAATTGGCTCTACACAAATGAGCCCTACAGCTCAAAAAGCTGTTCAGGAATTTTGTGTGAAATATCCAAATACAAAACATATACAATACGATGCAATCTCAAGTGCTGCATTGCTTCAAGCGGTGCAAAATTCATTTGGGCAAAGAGTAATTCCTGATTATAGATTTGACCAAGCAGAAACCATCGTCAGTTTTAATGCTGATTTTTTAGGCACTTGGATTTCTCCAATAGAATATGCATCGCAATATGCTAAAAGAAGAACTTTGCAAGGAGCCAATTTGTCCATGTCCAGACATTATCAAGTGGAAGCCCAAATGTCCATGACTGGTTCAAATGCAGACAATAGAATTTTGGTAAGGCCTTCTGAACAAGGTTCTGCCATTGCTTATTTATACAGTTTAATTGCTGCTAAAGCAGGAACATCTGCTTCTGCTGGAGCAGATTTAAATGATAAAGCTAAAAAAGCCCTAACCGCAGCTGCAGAATCCTTGTGGGCAAATAAAGGAAAATCTTTGGTGGTTTCTGCTTCCAACAATGTTGCTGAACAAACATTGGTTTTGGCCATTAATTCATTGTTGGGAAATATCGGTACGACGATCGGTTTTAACAGAGCGTCTTTCCAAAGACAGGGTGATGAAAGAATGTTGGCAGAAGCACTCAAAGAAATAAACGCCGGCCAAGTTGATGCTGTGTTTTTATGGAACGCGAATCCATGTTATGATCTACCGAATGCTGATGAATGGGCTCAAGCCTTAGGAAAAGTAGCTACCAGCGTCAGTTTCAATACCATCATGGATGAATCTACCAGTTTGTGCAATTACAGCGCTCCCGATCATCATTTTCTAGAGTCTTGGGGTGATGTAGAGGCAAAACGTGGTTTTTTGTCATTAATGCAACCGACCATTCAACCGATCTTTAAAACACGTCAAAGCCCACATTCCTTGTTAGTTTGGGCTGGAAGTGCCAATTTAGTAACCGGTTCTGATCAACCATATTACGAATATTTGAAAGCCAATTGGCGTACAAGCTATTTTAGCGGTACAGACTTTCAGTCTTTCTGGGACAGTGCTTTGCACAATGGAGTTTTTGAAATGGAGAGTTCCAGTCCTGAAGCCCCTGCTTTTGCTGGAAATGTGACTGAAGCTTTAGGTAATGTTAGTAAACCATCTTCATCTACCAATGAAATCTCATTTTATGAGCCTATTGGTGTGGGTGCAGGTCAGTATGCCAACAATCCATGGTTGCAAGAACTACCGGATCCAGTCATGAGAACTGCATGGGGTAATTACCTAGCATGTACGGTTTCTTTTGACGGTGATAGAAGATTTTCAGCTGAAAATGGAGTAAAAGAAGATGGAGAATTATTGGAAGTAAAAATTGCAGGAAGTAGTTACACTTTAGGTTCTGTTAAACAGTTTGGCCAAATGCCTGGAACAACCTCGGTTGCTTTAGGATATGGAAGAAAACAAGCTGGAATATGTGGAACCGGAATTGGTACAGATTTTAATGCTTCGTTGACTACGGATGCCAATGGTTTTACACAATATTACAATACGAATGTTGAAATTGCAGCTTCTGCTGGAAAAATAGAAAAACATTTTGCCTGCGTGCAGCATCACCACACCATGGGAGTGACTGCAATCGAAAAAAGCTCAGGACAAAAAATCAATGCAGATGAAGCCGCTTTGGTGGATGATGCTTTTAAAGGAGTCACCAAAGGGTATCAAGGTTCTTTGACCAAAAGAACTATTTTTAGACATTCGCATATTTCTGAAATAAAAGAAAAAACAGAAGCGCTTGTAAAAGAAAGGAAAGGCCATCAACATCTCAACGAACAAACATTATATCCGGGGCATGAATATTTATACAATGCCGGACATAAATGGGGCATGCACATCGATTTAAATGCATGTATTGGATGTGGCACTTGTGCAGTAGCTTGTATGGCAGAAAACAACGTGCCGGTGGTAGGAAAAAGAGAAGTTTCCCGACACCACGAGATGACATGGTTGAGAATCGACCGTTATTATTACGGTGATGTTGAAAATCCGAATGTGGTTTATCAACCTATGATGTGTCAACATTGCGAAAATGCTCCTTGCGAAAACGTTTGTCCGGTCAATGCTACAAATCACTCTTCTGAAGGATTGAATCAAATGGCTTACAACCGTTGTGTTGGAACCAGATATTGCGCCAACAACTGCCCTTATAAGGTCAGAAGATTTAACTGGTATGACTTTACCACAGCAGATCTTTTCCCTGGTAATCATAAAAATCTTGCAGGTGAAACAGACAAACCATATTATGCTGAAAATTTGGTGCGAATGGTATTAAATCCTGATGTAACCGTTAGATCTAGAGGAGTTATTGAAAAATGTTCTTTCTGTGTGCAAAGAATTCAGGAAGGAAAGTTATCTGCAAAAAAATCACAAAGAAAATTAATTGATACAGATGTGAGAACGGCTTGTCAGACTGCTTGTCCAACCGGTGCGATCACATTTGGAGATAGTAATAATCCTGAAAGTCAGTTGTCTAAAAAATTGGATAATCCATTGAATTATCTAGTATTGGAAGAAGTGAACGTCGCCTCTTCAGTCAACTATACCATGAAGGTGAATAATAGAGATCACAGTATTGATGCTTAATATTTAAAACTAAATTAAAAGAATCGAAATGGCTGGAGGATATGTAGCCCCTGTAAGAAGACCCCTGATCGAAGGACACAAGACTTATCATCAGATTACTGAAGATTTGTGTGCACCTACCGAAAGAGCTCCAAGCAGGGCCTGGATTATTGCTTTTCTGATTTCAGTAAGCGTACTTGCATTTGGTGTTTTTTGCATTTTGTGGACCATTTGGATGGGAACAGGAAGCTGGAACCTAAACAGAACGATAGGATGGGGATATGACATTACTAATTTTGTTTGGTGGATCGGTATTGGTCATGCGGGAACTTTGATTTCTGCCATCTTGATGTTATTTAGACAAAGATGGAGAACGGGTGTAAACCGCGCAGCAGAAGCGATGACGATTTTTGCCGTAATCTGTGCTGCCTTGTTTCCAATTATACACGTTGGTAGGGTGTGGGTAGTTTTTTACTTTTTACCTTACCCCAATACCCGTGGATCTTTATGGGTAAATTTTAACTCTCCGCTTCTTTGGGACGTTTTTGCGATATCCACTTATTTTTCTGTTTCACTTTTATTTTGGTACACTGGCCTAGTTCCGGATTTTGCTACGGTAAGAAATCGTGCGACCGGATTGCGCAAAAAAATATACAATACCCTTTCTTTTGGTTGGACAGGTTCTGCTAAACATTGGCAAAGGTGGGAGTCACTCTCTTTGGTTTTAGCCGGATTATCCACACCATTGGTTCTTTCTGTACACACCATCGTAAGTTTTGACTTTGCTACTTCTGTTATCCCAGGTTGGCATACGACCATTTTTCCTCCTTATTTTGTAGCAGGGGCGATATTTTCTGGATTTGCCATGGTGCAAACTTTGATGGTGATCACCAGAAAAATTCTGAAATTAGAAGAGTATATTACGCTAGAACACATAGAATCTATGAACAAGGTTATTCTTGTTACAGGAACTATAGTGGGAGTCGCTTATTTGACAGAGTTGTTCATCGCTTGGTATTCAGGTTATGTCTATGAGCAATTTGCCTTTTTAAATAGAGCTACAGGTATTTATTGGTGGTCCTATTTTGGTATGATGACTTGTAATGTGATTTCACCTCAGATCTTCTGGGTCAAGAAATTTAGAAGAAGCATTTTTGTCACATTTTTTATGTCGATTTTTGTCAATATTGGAATGTGGTTTGAGCGTTTTGTCATCATTGCCACCACTTTGGCCAGAGATTATTTGCCATCTTCATGGAGTTACTATTATCCAAGTTGGGTAGAAATAGGAATTTTCGTAGGTACGATTGGATTGTTTTTTACTTTGTACATGATCTTTACAAGAGTTGCTCCAGTGGTAGCTATTGCAGAAGTAAAGCATATTCTTAAAGTAGGTGGAGATCAGTATATTGGTGAAAATAGAATTCAAACCAGTCATTCCCATGAACATCCATCAGAATCACATTCTAATCATTAATTCAAGAATCAGAATCATAGAAATATGAGACAGTACAACAAAGAAGTTATTTACGGAATCTACAACGATGAAGAGATTCTGCTCAACGCGGTCAGAAAGGCCAAATCTGAGCATTTGGAAATCATGGATGTGTTCACTCCTTTTCCGGTCCATGGACTAGATAAGGCCATGGGTCTAAGCGAGTCAAGACTCCACCAAATCGGCTTTGTGTATGGTGCTTTGGGTACTTTGACTGCATTTTTAGGAATGACCTGGATTTTTACCCAAGATTGGCCAACGATTTTTGGTGGAAAGCCTTATTGGCCTGCCCCTGCTTTTATTCCAATCACCTTTGAGTTGACCGTTTTATTTGCATCTTGGGGTATGACCATCACTTTTTATACCATCTGTGGTTTATGGCCTGGAGTCAGCAATCCGCAATTGGATTTAAGAACTACAGATGATAAATTTTGTCTGGCTTTTGACACCCACGATGTATCCACAGCAGATGCGACTGCATTCTTTCAGAATACTGGCGCAGAAGAAGTAAACAGCAAAAATATCTAAGATGAAACTAAGCTATTATATCTCCTTAGTGTTGATGATTTTAATCGGAGGATTGATGTCCTGTTCTCCTGCTGAGGGAAATAAAACAGGTCATGAATATATGCCTGATATGGCGCACAGCATCGCTTTTGAGCCCAATGTCAATACTTATTATTCCTACCATATTTGGGGCACAAAACAAGAACACAGAGAGTTTAGTGTGCCGCGACTTCCAGTAGCAGGAACCATAGCCAGAGGTTATTCAGGAACCGATTCGCTATTGCAAACCAATGATAAGTCAATTAGCACTACTAAGAACGGACATGTCAATTATTATTATAAAGACACCGAAGAAGAAAGAATACGTGCAGCCAATGAAATAGTTTCTAATCCTTTTCCTTTGACAGCAAAATCTTTGGAAAATGGAAAAGCCAACTACACCATTTATTGTGCTACATGTCATGGTGATAAAGGGGATGGCGGAGGTTATCTTGTTCGGGACGATGGAGGAAAATATCCTGCTCAGCCGGCTAATTTTCTAAAAGATGATTTTATCGCGTCTTCTGAAGGAAGATATTACCACAGCATCATGTATGGAAAAAATATGATGGGATCATATGCAGATAAATTGAATTATGAGGAGAGATGGGAAGTCATCCACTATATCAGATCTCTTCAGGCAGTGTCAAAAACATTAAAATACAGTCCGGAGGAAAATACATTTTCAAATTCTCAGGCCGTCGCCGATTTTAAAAAGCTATACAATTCCATAGGTTTGGCCAGATAATTTTTTAATTAACGTAGAAAGCAGTAAAAATGAGTACGATACAAATACCTTCTAAAGATAAAAACATCCTTTTGGGTATGGGTGCTATAGGGATTATCAGCTTGATCAGCATTATCATGAATGATGACCATTCGCATACCAGACTTTGGACAAATCTATTACACAATAGTGTATTTTTTACCCTCATCGCATTGATGGCTGTTTTTTTTATCTGCATCAGCATTACAGCTTATGCCGGTTGGAACGTAGTTTTTAGAAGACTTTGGGACGGGATGGCGCAATTTCTACATATTGGATTTGTGTTGATGGCTATTATTGCTTTGGGAATCTATTTTGGATGGCATCATCTGTATCATTGGGCTGATCCTGAAACGGCGGCTACCGATGAAATTATAAAAGGTAAATCTGGTTTCTTAAATAAAAATTTTTACACCATCGTTGGCCTTGGTATCCTTGGAACCTGGTTGTTTTTTGCAAGAAAAATGAGATCGTTGACATTGCTGGAAGATGATCATGGAGATGATCGTTGGGCACATTATAAAACCATGAAATTTTATGCTGCCATGTTTTTACCGATTGCCGGTTTTACAAGTGCAGCAGTGATTTGGTTGTGGGTGATGTCTGTAGATCCTCACTGGTATAGTACGATGTTTGCCTGGTATACAGGAGCTAGCTGTTTCGTAAGCATGATCGCATTGACGATTTTAATGTTGATATATTTAAAAAGTAAAGGATATTACAAGAATGTAAGTGACGAACATTTTCACGATTTGGGTAAATTTATGTTTGCATTCTCTGTATTTTGGACTTACCTGTGGTTTAGCCAGTATATGTTGATTTGGTATAGCAATATTGGAGAGGAAACCATTTATTTCAAAACCAGAATTAGAGAATATCCGGTTTTATTCTACGGAAATCTTGTGATGAATTTTGTTTTGCCATTTTTGATTTTGATCAGGAATGATACAAAGCGTAAATATGGAACATTGATTGTCGTTGGCATCATTGTGTTCTTTGGCCACTGGGTAGATTTATTTCAAATGATAAATCCCGGAGCCTATCATACAGCCCATGAATTAGGATCTCATGCAACCGCGGCTGCCGATCAGGTAGTAGCACATGCAGATCCAAATGCTGCTCATGACGCACACGGTTCAAGTTTTAAAGTAGGTGTTAATATTCCCGGATTGCCAGAAATAGGTGTTATGATTGGGTTCTTGGCCCTGTTTGTGGGAACTACACTACATTTTCTTTCCAAAGCTCCATTAACGCCTAAGAAAGATCCATTTTTACAAGAAAGTCTTCATCATCACGTATAAATAATAAATCGATCAAGAAATGACAATCTTAATTATTATTTTATCCGTTATCTTACTGGCCGTCGTTTTGGTCCAGATCGCTAAGATCAACGAGATAACAGAACAAATCAGAGGAGAAGAAGAAACCCTTACAAGCAGTTCTGCAACCCACGGTAAGTGGTTGTTGGTATTCTGTGTATTGTTTTTCGCAGGGTTTATATGGTGTTGTTTGTATTACGCCAATTATATGATGGGTTACGGTCCACATGAATCGGCTTCCGCCCACGGTGGAACCATTGATTCTATGTTTAATGTTACTGCTTTTTTTACCATCATCGTGTTTGTCTTAACCCACATCGCACTTTTTTGGTTTGCTTACAGATATCGATATACACCAGGCAAGAAAGCTTTGTTTATGCCCCATGACAATAGATTAGAAATGATTTGGACAGCCATCCCGGCTTTTGTGATGGTGTTTTTAGTAGTCAAAGGCTTGGTGGCATGGAATGAAATTATGGCCGATGTGTCCGAAGGTGAAGATTATATGGAAATAGAAGCCACAGGATGGCAATTTGCCTGGAATTTAAGATATCCGGGTGAAGATGGTAAATTAGGAGTTAAAGATTTTAGATTGATCAAACCTGGTGTTAATGATTTAGGTCAGGATTGGAACGACGAGAGGAATCTGGATGATTTTAATGCCGATGAATTGGTGATCCCAAAAGGTAAAAAAATTAGAATTCGTATTATTGCAAGAGACGTGTTGCATAATTTTTACTTGCCACATTTTCGAGTTAAAATGGATGCAGTTCCCGGAATTCCTACTTATTTCATATTTACCCCGATAAAAACAACGGAGGAGTATCGTCAAGAATTGCGAAAATATCCAGAATACAATATCCCTTCAGATCCATCTGATCCTGCCAGCTTGCCAAAATGGCAAACCTTTAATTATGAATTGGCCTGCGCGGAACTTTGTGGTAAGGGTCATTACAGCATGAGAAGGGTGGTTAAAGTGGTTTCACAAGAAGACTTTGACAAATGGAATGCCACTCAGAAATCTTATTATTTGGGAAATATACGCAATACAGAACATGATCCATTTAAAGGAAAAAATTTAGGGCTCGAATTAAAGTCTAAAGCCAAAGATCTGGAATCAGCTCTTGTAAAAGCTTTGGACACGAGCAATACAAATATGGGGGACCGTTTACTTCAATTGGACAATATCTATTTTGAAACTGGTTCTGCCACATTAAATGCAGATTCAGAATTTGCACTTAGCTGTCTTAAAAGGTGCTTTTGATAAAAATCCAAATCTTAAAGTAGAAATCAGTGGTCATACTGACAATGTCGGCGATGCTGGTATAAATTTAAAATTATCTCAAGATCGTGCGAGCGCAGTAAAAACATATTTGGTAGGTAAAGGAATTGATGGATCTAAAATATCGACACTTGGATACGGTCAAACCAAAGCCATTGATACCAACGATACAGAAGAAGGCAAGTCCAAAAATAGAAGGATTGAATTTAAAATATTAACTTTTTAAAATTTGTGAGCATGTCAGCAAATCATCATACACATATAGAAACAGATATACATATAGAAAAGCAAGGCTTTGATGATCACTTTCATGAACATCATGAAGGAGATAAATTTCAGACCAACTTTATATTCAAGTATATTTTTAGCATGGATCACAAAATGATTGCCCGCCAGTTTTTGATAACTGGTATGCTCTGGGCGATCATTGGTGCAGCCATGTCTATTATATTCAGACTTCAATTGGGATTTCCAAATGAAAGCATGGCTTGGCTAAAACCGATTCTTGGAAAATGGATTACTATCAATGAAGCTGGTATTGGTTCTCTGGATCCAGAATTTTATTATGGTTTGGTGACGATGCATGGTACCATCATTGTGTTTTTTGTATTAACAGCTGGTTTAAGTGGAACTTTTAGTAATCTTCTTATTCCATTGCAGTTGGGAGCGAGAGACATGGCATCGCCATTTTTAAATATGCTTTCTTATTGGTTCTTTTTCCTTTCCGGAGCAGTATTATTGTATTCTTTATTTTTAAGCACTGGACCATTTTCCGGTGGATGGACCGCATACCCGCCACTCAGCGCTTTGCCTCAAGCATCCAGCGGATCTGGAGCTGGTATGACGCTCTGGTTGGTTTCTCTTGCTTTATTTGTGGTTTCTGTCTTGTTGGGAGGGATGAACTATATTACAACGGTTCTTAACTTGAGAACCAAAGGAATGAGCTTATGGAGAATGCCTTTGACAGTATGGGCATTTTTGGTAACGGCTATTTTGGCCTTGTTGTCTTTCCCTGTTTTGTTTTCAGGATTTTTATTGTTGATTTTTGACAGAAGTTTAGGCACAAGCTTTTATGTTTCAGATATTTTTATCAATGGTATGGCTTTGGATAGAATAGGGGGAAGCCCGATTTTATACCAGCATATCTTTTGGTTCCTTGGCCACCCGGAAGTGTATATCATTATCTTACCTGCCATGGGACTTGTATCAGAAGTACTTTCAGTCCATGCGCGTAAACCCATTTTCGGTTACCGTGCGATGGTGTATTCTATATTGGCAATTGCATTTTTATCCTTTATCGTATGGGCACACCATATGTTTATGTCAGGTGTAAATCCTTTTATATCCAATTTCTTTGTCGTCTTTACGCTAATAATTGCGGTGCCTTCGGCGGTCAAGGTGTTTAACTGGATCAGTACCCTCTATGGAGGAAATATCCGATTAAATACCCCCATGTTGTTTTGTATAGGCTTTGTTTCGATGTTTATTTCCGGTGGATTAACTGGAATTTTTCTTGGAAACTCTGCCATTGATATACAACAACACGATACCTATTTTGTCGTAGCTCACTTTCATATTGTGATGGGTGTGGCGGCATTCTTTGGAATGTTTGCAGGTATTTATCACTGGTTTCCAAAGATGTTTGGCCGATTTATGAATGAGACTCTTGGAAAGGTACATTTCTGGATCACCATGGTTGGAGCATATGCTGTATTCGGGCCCATGCACTTTTTAGGAATGGCTGGTGTGCCAAGAAGGTATTATAGATTTGACAGTTTTGAAGCCTTCCAGGGATTCGACGATATGAATAAATTTATCACTGTTGCGGCCATCATTACTTTTTTTGCTCAAATTATGTTTGTGGTAAATTTCTTCTGGAGCATGTACAAAGGTCGTAAGATGACCACCCAAAATCCATGGGGTGCTAACACCTTAGAATGGACCACTCCAATTGAAGCAGGACATGGCAACTGGCCAGGTAAGATTCCATCTGTACAAAGATGGGCTTATGACTATGGTAAAGATGGTATTGAATTTACTCAACAGCATGTTCCTCTTCGTGAAGGAGAAGAACACAGCAGTCATTAATAAAACAAGTATTAGATTTTAAAATAAAGAGAATAAATCAGTGTCCAATTCTAAAACATATCAACTAGGTTTAATCGATGCCGCAAAAGACATTGGCCAATTGGTGAAGTTTAAACTGAGCCTGATGGTGGTTTTTAGCTCAGTGATCAGTTATGTAATTTTAGCGGGTAACCAGTTTGAGTGGTTGGGTTTTAGTTTATTGCTTTGTGGAGGTTTGTTCATTACTTTTTCTGCCAATGCAATTAATCAGGTACTTGAAAAAGATTTTGACCGCATGATGCAACGTACACGTTTGCGTCCACTGGCGGATCAGCGTATGTCTTCTTCTACAGCTGTATTGATCGCTGGAATATTTACAGTATTGGGTTCGATTTCCCTTGCCATGATTAGCCCATTGTGTGCTACATTGGGTATGGGTTCGTTAATCCTATACGCTTTCATTTATACACCCTTAAAACGTTATTCTACTTTGGCAATCCCTGTGGGAGCAATTCCAGGGGCATTACCTGTTTTAGTGGCAGGTGTTGCAGCGCAAGGTACTATTACTTTAGAATCATTAAGTCTATTTGGTATACAATACCTATGGCAGTTTCCACATTTTTGGGCCATTGCCTGGCTTGGCCATGATGATTATAAATCTGCTGGATTTAAGTTAATCAAAGACATCGATGGACAACCAGATCCAAGATATGGATTTTACTCTGCCCAATACAGTTTATTAAGTATTGCTGTATTGCTTCCTTTGATCATGCAGAATTATTTTAATCCGGTGATCTTGATCGCTTTGATAGGGACTATTTTGATTTATTCCTGGTATGGGCTGAGGTTGTTCCAAAAAAATGATCGACAAACAGCCAGAGCTTTGATGTTTTGTTCGATTATTTATCTGCCTGTTGTTTTAATTTTAATGCTCATCAATAATTCATTATAATAACTGCAGATGCCCATTGTACAAATATTTCACAAAGACCTTCCTCCTGATAAGATTCAGGCTTACAAGTTTGCATTGTGGATTGGCATGGCATCGATTATTATGTTTTTTGCAGCGATAACCAGTGCTTACTTGGTGCGCAAGCCTGTCGGAAACTGGTACGAATTTAAGTTGCCGGTTCAGTTTTTTTATTCCACCATTTTGATTGTTTTGTCATCTGTATTTATAGAGGACGCTTATCGGTCAATAAAAGCTAAGAGCGAAGCGAGATATAAGCGAGCCATTTTTCTTGCAACTTCATTTGGCGTTTCTTTTATCATCATGCAAATCATTTCCTGGAAGGCCATGGTAGCTACAGGATTGTTTATTGATCTTAATGTATCGGTTTCATTTCTTTATGTCATTTCAGGATTTCACGCCTTGCATGTGATTGGTGGATTGGTGGCTTTATTGATCAGTCTATTAAATGCTTTTTTATATGAATTCAAACCAGATCCATTGAGAATATTAAAATCTGACCTGGTCAGACAGTACTGGCATTTTGTTGGAATTTTATGGATTTATTTACTTGTATTTTTGATTTTACAATAAAAGAATAAAATAAATTATGTCTTCAGATCATTCAGCCCATTCACATGATACACATGCTTCCGCTCCAAGCTGGGAAGGAGGCAGTGAGCCGTTTAAGGCCAGTTATGGTAAGCTCATGATGTGGTACTTTTTATTGTCAGATGCTTTCACATTTTCTGCATTTCTGGTTGCTTACGGTACACTACGTTTTAGTATGCCGACCTGGCCGGTTCCGGATTTTGTGTTTTCAACCCTGCCTTTTGGTATTCACCATCAGCCCCTGATATTTGTAACCATCATGACCTTTGTTTTGATCATGAGTTCAGTGACCATGGTGAGAGCAGTGCAAGAAGGTCATCGTGAAAACAAAAAGGGAGTTGTGTATTGGATGTTTCTTACCATTATTGGTGGTTTGATGTTCTTAGGCTGCCAAGCTTGGGAGTGGACAACACTGATCAAAGGAGAGAGTATGTCTATCACGAAAAATCCTTTCGGAACCCATACTGAAAATGGAGTTTACCTCGAAGGAGACGGACATGACATTAAAGAAGGCGATCGTTTTGAAGCGGGCCAATCTTACCTAATACATTATCATGACGGGCATTATCAGCCTCTAAAAATGAAAACCGATGCCGGAGAAATAAAAGTTCAGCAAATGGGTCCAAAGGCATTTGGTGCTTTGTTTTTCTTTATTACTGGCTTTCACGGATTTCACGTATTCAGTGGAGTTGTTTTTCTTTTGATCATCATGTTGAATGTGGCCAGTGGGATTTATTCCAAACGTAAGAATGGTTACGAAATGGTCGAAAAAATAGGCCTTTACTGGCACTTTGTGGATTTGGTATGGGTGTTTGTGTTTTTGGTATTTTACTTATTATAAAAATTGAATCATGGGACATTTAAGTTACGAAGAAGGTAAAAAGGTTGTTTTTAAAGGATTGATTATATTGGGGATTGTAACCCTAGTAGAAGTATTTGTGGCATTACTTGGCAAAGGATATATCATAGATGGTTTCCACCTTCCTGTTTGGTTGATGTATATGCTCATGATCAGTATGAGTTTATATAAAGCATATTTTATCGTGTATGAATTTATGCACATGAAGTATGAAGTTCCGGGACTTGTAAAATCGGTTTTGTTACCCACTTTGCTTCTAACCTGGATGTTGATTGCATTCTTTTCAGAAGCAAGCACCTGGAGAAAATGGAGAGCACAAGTCAATGACAAACCAATCGCAGCATTTTCAGCTCCGGCTGCTGAAACTCATCATGATACTGAACACAAAGATGGTTCTCCTTCTGAAGTTGAAGGCCATGCTGCTCCTGTAGATTCTATGGCGGCTTTACCTGATACGACCCATGCTCCAGTCAAGGATGAACCAAAACCAGAAAAACATCATTGATTAAGGAAGTTTTAGCTTACTTAATCAAAGTCCATGTATCAAAAATTTAAATTACTCCTTATATTTATCATTCTGATTGGATTGCCTGCTTTTGCATGGTATTTTTTAGAATCAGGAACTGCAATGAGGAAGGAGGCGATGGAAGCCCTGAAACCTAAAATTGGAATTTCACATTTTCAAAATGTCGAATGGAACGATACACCTGTTACTGAAGATTCACTCAAAGGTAAACGGTGGATGGTGGCTGTTTTAGGCGCTGATAGCGCTAATCGTGAGCATGTTCAAACTCTGCTTAAGTTGAATAAACAATCAGAAGTTGAATTCACTTTAAGGACATTTGTTTTGGCTGGAATGAATTCCGGTGAAACAGCGGAATATCTCAATGCAAATTTATCCGTTCCGGTCAACGATCCTAAATGGCTTGTAAGTTATATGGCCGCCGAACATGTATTTCCATTCACAGAACAAATTTTTAGCACTCCTGCAGATTATCAAAAGCAATCGATTGTTGTACTTTTGGACGACAAACAACAAATCAGAAATTATTACAAACTATCAGATCCGGACGATCTTAAAAATTTGGTGAGACATCTTCCTGTTTTTTTAAGTTTAAAAAAATAAATTAGAGATGATACACCAAGGAAACTTAAAAACCTGGAATAGAATTGCTACGATTCTTAGTGTGGTGGTCTTGTTGGTTGTCGTGTTTATGCGTAAAATTCACATTGACAGTTCTATTGATTTTTCATTTTTACCTCCATTTTACAGCATGCTTAACGCCATTGCGGCCATTTGTTTAATCAGTGCATACATTCACATTAAAAACAAAAGAATCGAAGCGCACAAGCGCATGATCATCTGGGCGCTCGGTATTTCTTTCTTCTTTCTTATCTGTTATGTGGTCTACCATATCACCACCCCTGAAACCAGTTTTTGTAAGGAAGGATTTATTCGCAGTATTTATTTTTTTCTATTAATCACGCATATTATTTTGGCAGCCGTCAGTTTCCCTTTTATTTTGTTTACCTTTATACGAGGATACAGTATGCAGGTAGAAAGACATAAAAAAATGGCGCGCTGGGTGTTTCCCATATGGCTTTATGTTTGCATCACTGGCCCTATTTGTTATCTGATGTTAAAACCCTGCTATGCATAGAATCAAATCCATTTTCTACAAAATAATAATCCTGACCATTCTGGTATTCAATCCAATAAATTATATTTTGGCGCAGTGTCCAATGTGTAAAATGGCGGCTGAATCCAATATGAAGGATGGAGGATTGGCTGGGCAAGGTTTAAATAATGGGATTTTGTATTTACTCGTAATTCCATACATCCTTGCGTTTACATTGATATACTTATACAGGAAGAGTAGAAAACAAGTTGATTCTTAGGATTCGATGAGTTAATTAGTCGATGAGTCAATTAGTTAATTAGCCAATTTAAACATAGGTCACATAGTTTAAGTGTGATCCTAGTACCTATGTGTTCTATGTGTAAGCTCTGTGCTCAATGTGGTAAAATTTCATTCCAATTTTGAGAGAGTTTTTTTAACAATTAGGCCACAATAGTTAATGCACACATAGGGCACATAGTCAAGAAGTGCTTACTAAAAAATCAAAAGAAAATTGAAGAGTATTTGTAATTATTATTTCCTATTATTGACTGTGCGCAATGGAGGATTAGACTTAACAGGAGTTGATTTAGAAGCTTTGTAACTTTCTTCGTACACCTGAAAAGGAGTAGATTTATGATGGTTGCCATAAAAATAGCTGGCAATGATTTCAAAGGTTTCTGCATCCAAATATCCGGGAATAGGTTGTATGACATCGATGTTTTCATCCATAAAAACAAAAGTAGGGAAGGAGAGATTGTTTTGAGTGATCTCAAGGGCCAATTGATGGCATCCTCTTTTACCGTAGTTGACGTATTTAAATATCTTTTCTTTGTAAATGATGTCCTCGCGAAAATCTGCATTCAATTTTACCGCGTAAAAATCTCTTCCTATCATTTTTACCACTGATGGATCTTGAAAAGTAGTTTGATCCATTCTTTTGCACCAGGAACAACGATCGGTGTAGATATCCACAATCACTTTCTTCTTTTGCTTTTTCATCATGGTCTCCATCTGTTCCCAACTCAACCATTCGATGCCGGTCGTTTGGGCGTAGAGAATGTTTCCCATTCCAATGAAAAAAAACATCGTTACAAAGCCTGTGAATCCTATTTTATATGCCAGTTTGAGCATCTATTTTATTTACAAACAACAAAGAAACAAAGAATATCCGTTTTGTTCACTAGTCTGTCGGTTGAATAAGTCTATTTTAAAACTATTTTAACGTAATTGAATGGAAATCAAAGATTATGCCGCATTTGGCCGAATGATAAACCAATCATCGGTCCCAAAATGGAATCGATTTTCCAAAATTCCTCTTAGAAAAGGACCTTGAATTCCATTTTCTAAACTCAGAGTATGGTTTTTTACCAATCTCAACTCATCCCAAAGTTTTTGATCTATAAAATATTGCAGGCATTCACGTCCACCTTCCACGAGCAATGTCCCACAATGATGCTCCCGAAGCAATTTTTCCAAAGACTGATTCATGGTGCAACCAGCAAACGGAATACTTGTAAATCCTTCGTGTTTTGATTGATGGGTGAAAACCAATTTTTCAGGAGAATGGCCTGTCCAGTGCCTCACATTGAGCTGTGGTCGGTCATTGATCAATGTCCGATGCCCAATCAAGATTCCATTTATTTCTGATCGCCATTTGTGAACCAGCGTATCAGAAATTTCATTTGAAATTTTGATTTTTTGACCTATTTGTCCGATAAATCCATCTCTGGATTCTGCCCATTTAAGAATAATATAGGGCCGTTTGTATTTTTGCTGAACGGCAAATGGGCGTATCAATTCTAAGAAGGAATTTGGATTTTCGGCCCATTGCACATCTACTCCCTCCTTTCGTAGATAATCCATGCTCTTTCCGGACATTTTTTCATTGGGATCCGGGCATCCAACCATGACTTTTTTTATACCATTTTGAATAATGAGTTCAGTACAAGGAGCTGTTTTCCCATAGTGGTTGCAAGGTTCGAGGCTAACATACAAGGTCGATTGTGGGATCAAATGTTTTAAATGATCCGGTACATTTCCAATGGCGTTGACCTCTGCATGCGCTTTCCCAAAAGTCTTGTGCCATCCTTCGCCAATGATTTGCTCTTGATAACGCAACAATGCTCCTACACGAGGATTGGTTTTAACCGACGCAGACCGCTGCGCCAACTGGAGACAATATTGAAAATAGATATCATGATTTTCTTGCATTTGTTCTAATTTGCGTCCTCAAGCAGACAAAATTAACAATATCATGAAAAAATTGCTGGTAGAATTTATAGGCAGCCTGGTTATCAGTACGGTGCTCGTCATTGCTGCCATGCAGAATTCCTGGATGGAACTGTCATTTGCAGTCGGATTCGTCTATATGGCCATGGTTTATACCGGCGGGCATATTTCGGGTGGTCATTTTAATCCTGCTGTTAGTTTAGCGGTTTTTTTAAGAGGCAGAATGTCCATGAGGGATCTTCCTGGATTTGTGCTCGTGCAATTTCTAGGAGCGGCATTAGGAGCTGGCCTGGGGAGTCTCTGTGTCACGACCAAGCAATCCACAGGCATTGTCTTAAACGCTGACATCGTCGCTGCAATGGCCACTGAGTTGCTAGGAACTTTTGTGCTTTGTTTCGTCTTTCTCAACGTTGCATCTTCGCGTACCACCATAGGCAATTCTTTCTACGGATTGGCTTTGGGGGGTATGATGGTGGGTTGCATGTTGACCTTTGGCAAAATCTCCGGTGGAGCATTTAATCCTGCTTTGGGATTAAGCCTTGGCATCAGTAATATTTCAGGATTTGGTAATATTTGGGTGCACTGGGTTGCTGAGGTGACTGGTTCTGTTGCAGCGGCGTTTTGTTTTGTGTTTATACATGGGAAGGAGAATTAGGAAATGTGAAAATGTGGAAATGTGAAAATGGAGGAAAATGTAATTAGTAGATTAGTCAATTAGTCGCGTGCCCCCAACGCAGTTGGTGGGATTAGTCAATTTGAAGATTAGGAACATTAACCATTAATCATTTACCATTAACCATTCAAAACTTAAAACTCAAAACTTAAAACTCTCCCGCGTACCCAATATATCCCTCAGGACTTAGAGCTTTTAATTCTTCTTTTACAGCATCGGAAACTTGAAGGCCATCAACAAATGTATGCAAATCTGCAGGGCTGATAGCACTTTTACCTCGTGTTAGATTTTTAAGTAATTCGTAGGGATGTTCGATGTTTTCACGACGAAGGATGGTTTGGACCGCTTCAGCAAGAATGATCCATTGTTGGTTTAATTCGGATTCAATTTTGGGAAGGTTGACTTCCAATTTTGTAAGACCAAAAGATAAGGATTTTAATGCAATTAGACTGTGTGCCACTGGAGTTCCTAAATTGCGGAGAACCGTGCTGTCAGTAAGATCGCGTTGTAACCTAGAAATCGGAAGTTTCTCAGCCATAAAAGAAAAAATGGCGTTTGCAATTCCAAAATTTCCTTCAGCATTTTCAAAATCAATGGGGTTGACCTTGTGCGGCATGGCTGAAGAACCAACTTCACCAGCCACTGTCTTTTGTGTAAAATAATCCATCGAAATATAAGCCCACAAATCCTTACAAAAATCAATAAAAATTGTATTGATGCGCATCAAAATATGACACCATTCTGCGATCTCGTCGTAATGGGCAATTTGTGTGGTGAGTGATTGTCTTTTTATACCCAATTTATTGAGCAAAAAATGATCGGCCCAGTTACGCCAATCCAATTGCGGGTACGCAATTTTATGAGCGTTAAAATTGCCGGTAGCACCTCCAAATTTTCCGGAATATTCTAAAAATTCTAATTGATAAATTTGTTTTTGAAGTCGTTCTGTAAAAACCGCTATTTCCTTACCCAATCCGGTGGGACTGGCAGGCTGGCCGTGGGTTCGGGCCAACATTGATACATTTCGATATTCATTTGCAATTGCCAATATTTGTAAGTGTATTTGAGATAAATGTGGAATTAAAATGCTTTTAGTCGCATCTCTCATCATCATCGGCGTAGCGGTATTGTTGATGTCTTGAGAAGTGAGCCCAAAATGAATCATTTCAAACAAACTCTGAAGGCCGATTTCTCCAATTTTTTCTCTTAAAAAATATTCCACAGCCTTTACATCATGCCGCGTGATTTTCTCTATTTCTTTGATTCTTTCTGAATCTTTAATAGAATAATTTTCTACAATGTCCAGCAATGATTTTTCCTGATCCTTGGTGATTGCAGGGATGCTTAATTCTGGAGTGCGGATCAATTCTAAAAGGTATAAAACTTCTACCTGTACACGATATTTGAACAAGCCATGTTCTGAAAAAAAATCAGACAATTCGGAGACTTTATTGGCGTACCTTCCGTCGATGGGAGATATATTTTGGAGACTCATGCAGCGTGTTTTGGTTTATTGGAAAAAAGATGAAAGCGTAGCCTCCTAAAAATATGATAAATGCTGAGCACAAAAATAATACCGATGACTTCAAAACCAATGACATGGTAAGGAAATTTACCGGTGATTAATACATTGTCCACCTTGGGTGGTTCGCAGAGGTAGATGTAATTCGAGCCAATAAAATAATTGATCGTACCAACGATGGCAAGAACGATATTTCCAAAAATCAAAACATACATCCAGGATTTAACCCTTGGTCGGATTTGTAACACAAAAAATAAGTACATCGGCATAAAGAGGATCAAACCATGATTGAGGTAGTAATCAAATAGCAAAAAAGGAGAATATCCATGGGTCATTTCCGGAGTTAGAAAACTCATCAAAGCACCGACGCTTCCTAGCATCAAAACAAATTCATAAAGCAAGGCATGTGGTTTATACAAACAAACCAAACAAGCAAAGTACGAAAGTCCACAGAGATGTAAGGGTAGGGACTCGGTCATGTGAAATTCATCTGTAATAATGAAATACAAATGGATGGCAAATTCCCTGAACAAAAAAATATAAAACAAAATTCTCCTAAAGTTTTCTTCAGTTCCCTTAGATTTATAATACAAACCCATTCGCCCAAGGCCTAAATAAAATATGGTTGAAAACACGATGCCTCCCCACCACATCAATGAATAGGTTGGAATCAAATAATGTTCTTGTGGCATGGTTTAGTCGTTTGATTTATCACCTACAAACTGATGCTCCTTATATTTAAACAATACATTAAAAGTGGTAAGGCTTCCATAAATTCTGGTGATGTATTGTTGCAAATTGACCTTCTCTTCATCGGTCAGGCCACTTGCGTTGATTCTCTGTTCCATGACTCTGAGTCGATCGCGGACCATAACGATTTTATGAAAAAATGCGTCGATGGGAATTTCTTTTTCTTTGAGCGTGGTATCTGCGGAGCGGAGCACCATAACTCCTTCTTTCCATTTATCGCCAAGTGGCACCACTTCGCTGATGTCGGACCAGGCTTTAAGGATTTTGACCAGAGATTTTTCAGCCTCATTAAAGCTAACGGCTTCAGTAGGTTCCACCTTATCGATAATCTCCCAGGCAGAATAATCTTTGCCTACTAGTTTGATCCCAAATTGAATAAAACAGACCCTGTAGGCTATAACATCCACTTCGATGACGACGCCATCTCCAAAAGCAGGGTGCTTGACCCTTGATCCTACGCCTAAGAATTTCTCTGCGCTCATAATTTTAGAATTTGGCCCAAATATAGTATATTCTATCATGTGTAATGTCAGAATATCCTTTCGATAAAATTATTAAAGCTCTATTGGAACAGATATGATCATATATTCATTGGCATTCATTAATTTAGAATTCCTAGTTTTCGTAGTTTACTAATGAGGGATTGAAAGTTATTGACCTGGTATTTTTGTAAGATATTTTTACGGTGAGTTTCTACAGTCAGTGGGCTAATAAATAAGGCTTTTGCAATTTGTGGCCCGGTTAGTCCTTCTGTTAGAAGCTCTATAATTTCGCGTTCTCTTCTAGTCAAACTAGGAAAATTATTGATTTCTTTTGGGGTAATCATGTACAATAACAAGTCGTCTTTGATTTCTGATCCCAGATAAGTCTGATTCTGCATCACAGATTCAATGCATTTTAAATATTCAGACCTTTCTGCAGATTTGCTAATAAATCCATTACCACCATTTTTAATAAAATCTGCAACAATTGCACTCTCTTGATGCACGCTCAGCCCAATAATTTTTATTTGTTTCCAATTGGTTCTGATTTGTTTACAGAGTTCATTTCCGTGGATATCCGGGAGGGAGATGTCTAGGAAAACAAGATCAATGGCCTGTTTTTCAATCATTTGCAAGGCTTTAGCCCCATTTTCGGCGGAATAAAATTCAAAATCATTGATAATCGATTTGAGAATTAAATGAATACCATCCTGAACAATCGGATGGTCATCCACAATGCCAATTTGTAGCATATGTATTTTAGATATTAGGTTGCAAATGTATCACTCTGAATTTACGAATTCTGTAAAATATTGAATAAGATATGGATCAGTCTACAGCCACTTCAATGTAGACCGTTGTACCTATTCCTTCTTTGGAATCAATAGAGAGATTGCCATTAAGATAATAAATTCTCTCTCTAATGTTTTTGATACCGGCACTGGGTTGTTGATCATTTTGGTCTAGTTTAAACCCAATTCCATCGTCTTCCACTGTGATAAATAACTTATTTTGCTCCTTGCTAATCTGCACAATGGCTTTGCTTGCATTAGAATGTTTTAATATATTGTTGAGTAATTCCTGAATGATTCGGTATATAATAATTTCAACATTGTTTTTTAATCTACTTTCAATTCCAAAATGGTGAAATTCAAATGATATAATTCTACTACCGTTTAATTGATCACAGTAGGACTGTAAAGCACTCGTCAAACCTTTTTGAAGCAAGATTTCAGGCATCATGCTGTGTGCTATTTCTCTGAGATCTTTGTTGGATCGATCAAGTAATTCAAGACATTTTTGGAGTGGCTCTTTATTTGAATTTTCAAGCTTAGATTGATTTATGGTCATAAAATGCATCTTTGTAGCTGATAATAAACCGCCCAAACCATCATGGAGTTCTCTAGCAATTCTGGTTCTTTCTGTTTCTTGTCCATTGATCATGCTTTGTAATGCAACTACTTGCTGCTGAACCATTAGGTTTTTTACTTCTTCAGCATGTATTTTTACTTTTACTTTATTATTTCTGACAGACCACAAATAATTGGTAGCAAGACCGAGAAATAAAAGTCCACCAATTAAATAATTCCTGTTCTTTTTGGTTTCTTCGAGAATGGCCATATCTTTTAACTGGTTGATATTATGTTCTTTTTCTTCCGTTCGATAAAGGATCTCCAGTTTGTGGATTGTTTTTGATTGTTCCGCACTTGATATACTATCTTTAATTTGTTGATAACGCGCATTTAAATTATACGCTTCCTTGTAATTACCTCTAGCAATAGCTATTTTTGATTGATTCAATAAATTCTGAAGATTTAAATGTTTTTTTTCATTTTGATTTTTAATGGTTTGAATGAATTCTATTAAGGAATCTGCTTTGTTTATATCGTTAAAATCTATATAGCGTGAAGTAAGTTTGTTTAAAATGGCGTGATAATCAAGATCTAAATTTTTACTTTTTGAATATTCTAATGCAGCATTTATATAATGTAAGCATTTGACTTTATTGTTTTCAAGTTTTGCCAATTCTGAAAGATTAAGAAATGCGTACATATCGTCATCTGAATGACAAATTATGGTATCATTTTCAACAACTTCTAATAATATCTTTTTTGCTTCACTATAATTTTTGAGTTTGAAATGGATGTTTGCCAAATTCAATAAAAGATTTTGCGCTTGATTTGGGTCAATGTCTTTGACTTCATGGTATCCGGTCTGGTAATATTCAAGAGCCAGACTGTCTTGTTTTTGTGCTTCCATGATATTGCCCAGCATATTGTAGGAGTATCCAATTTGAATTCGTACATCCTGAAAATTTGATTTTTTAATGGATTTAATAGAACTGATTGCAAAATTTGTGGCTTTGACATAATCTCCCAAGATCTTGTAAATGGTAGCATAAGTAAATTCGATCAAGGGTATAAATTTAAACTCCTGATATTTAAGAGCAAGGGCATAAGCTTTGTCCAACGAATGAAATGCGAGATCGTAATTTTCTTGTTTGTAATATGCGTTTGCCAATAAATGCAAGCCGTTGACCTCATTGGTTTTAAACTTTGAACTAGCGTTCAGTTCGGTGGCCAATTTTAAATAAATGATGGCTTCCTGGATATTTCTACTAAACCAGTGCTTTTCTCCAATTCGAAATGCAAGTTTGGCTTTGTTAGAATCAATTCTTTCAGAATGGTATCTTATTTCTAACTCCTTAATAGACTGTGATTTAAGGTCATAAACAGAAGCCAAAGTCAAAAGAATAAGATGGATTATATGCTTTCTCAATTTCAAATTCTTCATAAACTAAATATTGCACTAGTATACAGGTATAAAGGTACAATACTCTATAGTCCTGCACCATACCTGAATTCAGGTAGATACTTCTATGCGAAAATGCCTTTTTGGAGGTATTTCAGAGGATGCAAGTCCAATCTACCTTTGTCATTGAATTAAAAAATGATAAAAGATTTAGATAAATTTGAAATGAGTGCATTAATGATTAAATTGTTTGAATGTAGAATAAAATGTCTGGAGCTTCACCTAAAGCAGAGTCAAAATATTACGAAATTATTTCTAATTTTAATATTGTGTTTTATACGACCAAACTATTCATTTACACAAATTGGTTCTACGTCCGACTTCCCAGTCGCATCTGAGTTTTCAATTCCAGTTTCTCCTGCATTTGACTTAATCGGTGTGAACAATGCGCTGGTGGCTCGTCCCGGAAATATTCGCGATTTTAAAGTGGATTGGGCTTTCAAATCATGGAGATTACGTCCGAATTTAGCATTGCAGGCTCAACCTATTTGGGAAGTAATATACAATAGAAGAACTTTAGAGAAATACCAGAAAGCATCCTTACTGATGAGGACACTGTCCACCATTGATTTATCTGCAGGTACCATCGAAGATGATTCGCAGTTGCGTAGGTTGTCATTTGCTGCCAAAATTACCGTATATCAACAAAGAGATGCTTTGTTAAATGCTAAATTGTTTGAAGAATCTGCTAAATCTTTTGATGAGCGAAGGGCGCCTATTGAAGACAGTATCCATGAAATAAAAAAAGTTCTTCGATTTATAAAAAATAGTGAGAAAAAAGATTCCTTACAGTCCGTCTTGGATGCTTATAGAAACCAATCTGATCTTTTAGACATCGAACAAAAAAGATCCAATTTAGAAATTGCTTCGTTGTATACCAAGAAATTTTGGAATTCCTCCTTTGTGGATGTAGCTTTTGGTCGGGTATTCTCTTATCGGAATGATACTTTGCTTCGTTTAGATTTAAAAGGAACCGGTATAGCAGCTTGGATAAATGCCAGTATTGGAATTGGTAATAAAATTTTGATCACCTCCATGGTACGTACAGTGATGGTAGAAGATGATCTCAATGGTGAAAAAAACGTACTATGGAGTGGAGGCTTAAACTTTAGATATGGTTCTCCCAAATTTAATTTTTTTGCAGAAGGAGTTTTTACACAAACAAACAACGAAACCATTTTTGCTAACTTAAACGTCAATTTGATTCAGGCAAATTCACTTTCTACCTCGTATGGTGGAGACTGGCGAATCAGTAGAAATGTAATGTTGTCTTATGGGGTACGAGTAGATTACAGCAGCACATTTAAATTTCAAACCATTAGCCCGATTGCTGGAATAGCCTGTATGATGCGGTAAGAAAATATATAAATCAAAAAAAATTAAAATATCATCATGAAAAATCTGATTTTTTCAAAACTCAATTTAGTAGCTGTACTTACTTTCTATTTTTTATTACACTTATCATTCAATGTTACTGCGCAGGTATTAGTCCCGTCTTTTTGTAATGAATCGCCTGGCGCAAGATGGGCTACATATATGGATTGGATTAAACCATCTGCTCCAGTATCCAACAGATTGGTTTTCAGTTTGCAAAAGTATTCCCTTGCTAGTATTTCTTTAAATGCAACAGCCATATTGACCAATACACATAATTTATTAGCTACAGGAAATGTATCTTTCATACTATCAGATCGGGTGGGTAACAGTTGCTTGAAAGAAAGAAAACTCTCATTAAAAAATCCAAATACCTGTACTTCTCAAATAGTCAACATAAGTGGACAATTTGGTGTAGGAGGTAATCCTTTGCCAACTCCAGGATTTATTACATTAAATGGTGAATCCTATAAATATTTGACATCAAGCGGAGATATCCACTCTTTTAAAAAGGAGGCTGTCAATGAAATCTTAGTTATACATATTAAGAAGACTCAAGTAAATTAAATTTTTAAAATAATTATAAAAAATTTCCAATGAAAACAAAGGCATTTAATTTAAAGAAGAACTCTAATCGTTTTACAAAAATCTTGTTTGGAATTCTATTTATCTTTTTGAGCATTACTGTTCAAGCGCAAGACAAGGAATATACCATCAAGTATCCCAATGGACAAATATACCGTCAAGGAAAGTTTATCACAAATTTAAGTTGTGGTAAAGTATTGCAGCAAACTACCTATGACTCCAAGGGTAGGGTGGCCAAAAGAGAAGATTGGCAAAATGGTGTAAGATGTGGTAGTACCAAAGTGTATGAAAATGACGTTTTGGTTAAAGACATAGTTTTTAAAAATGGGCTCATGGAGTCTTACATTTCATATGTAGCCGGCAAGATTAATTGTCAAATTTCTGCAGATAGAAAGACCATCATCAACCAGGGGAAATTGGTAAATATAAATTGGAGTAAATTTTACCATGTCATAGATGACCATAAATTTATGTATTTTGACAAGAAATCATTTGTTGATATTTTTAGACAATTGATGATACCTGAAGATATCGCACAAACGCTGGCTGATATTTCAGCTTTGTACGATGGAAAAGATGTGGCCGGAAAGACTGCGGCAGTAGGAGGATGTGGCAAAAATGTGTCGGCCATTAATGATCTAGGGGCAAATTATAAAAGCACAGCTCCAGCGGATAAGCAAAAAAGTGCAGATGCAGCGGCTACAGTTTTTAACGCATGTTCTGCTTCACGAGGATCGGACTTAACATCGTCTTTTGATGGAAAGACTGGTGATGCAGCCCGTAAAGCTAGAATTGACAAGGCTCGCACAGCCATGGACAATTTAATTGCAAATTGTGGAAATAATGGATCTAATCTAACTTCAGGAGGAATGGTTTCTATGGATCCTTTCGCAGCTGGAGCTACTTTAGTAGATTTAGTATATGATGCAGCAGCAACAGGAGAAGCAGTTGTTGAAATTGACGCAGCCGCAGCGGCCGGATTTGAATCAACCGCAGGGGCAGGATTACATACTTCTTTGCCCACCAAATTGGCAAAGGCTGGTGAAATTACACAAAAGGTAATAAGGCCTGTTGCTGGGGCAGTTGCAGATGCAACCGCAGGTGCTACGACAGGTGGAGCCGCAGGTGCCACGACAGGTGGAGCCGCAGGTGCTACGACAGGTGGAGCTGCAGGCGCAACCACAGGCGGAACTGCAGGAGCAGGAACAACTGTAACTGCAGGAGCAGGAACAGCTGTAGCCACTGCAGGATTAATTATTGTAGGAGCAGTGTTGTCTGCTTGGATTGTATATGAGGGTATTAATTCTTATATTGCCTATAAAGAAGCGCAAGTAACAGATGCAGTTGCTGCTGAAGCTGATGCAAAGGTTAAATCAATGAATGACGAGAAAAAGGCAAGAGAAACTGCAGGAAGAGATTCAAAAAACGCTGTGCCTCCACCAAAAAGTGGTGGTGGGGCTTCCACTCCATTGCCTCCTGGAATGGGTTCTGAAGATGGATGTGAAAGATTAAAAAGGTTTAAGAAATATTGTGATGATAATGGATGGCAGACCAGTGATTGCGAAGAGGCAGCAAGACTTTTTGGTAGATGTGGTGGTGATATAAAGGAGATGCACACAGGTGGCGATGGTAATGTGAGCAATGTAGGTTGCCCTCAATCTATGTCAGCAGAAGATATTGCAAAAAAAGAATGCTCTAAAAGAGGGATGTTTGCAATGACTACTCCAGGAGGAACTTTGTGTAAAGCAAAAGGAGGTATAAATGCAACCTTCCCTACTGGCGTAGATCCAAACGTTGTGAACCCAACCCGTGGAGATTTTGGATTAGAATTTAAAAACACCTCTGTCAAAGTAATGGGAAGTGGTACTGAATTGGCCAGCACTCTGAAAGGTAGCACCAAAAAAACAATGGTGGTATTCATGGATCCGGATTGTCCTTCATGTAAAACCATGAGCAGTACTTTAAAATCTCCGGAAGTACAAAAACTGGCAACCAATGTGGATATTTTGGTAATTGATGGCACATTGGCCACAGAAATATTTAAAGATTTTAAAATATCTGCTTATCCTTCTACCATGTTGGTCAGCAATGGTAAAGTATCTCCAATTACCATTGGAAGTATGTCTCCAAAGGAAACTGTTAATTTTATATCTGCTGATTAACTTTAAGGATTTTGGATATGGGTTAAATTGTAGATTTTAACCCATATCTTATTTTATGTATAATTCTTCAGTTTGATTTTCTGATTTCAAGAATTCATTTTAAAGATTAAGCGACTATACAACATTTTAGTGCTCAAATATTTTTATGAAAAACAAATTTTCGATTCTTTCCATTGTTTTAATCCTACTGTGTAAAGCTTCATTTACCAGCGCTCAGGATTTTACAAGAAGTTCATTAGTCTATCCTCATATTACTTTAAGTAATTTAGTCATAGATAAAATATCCAGATCAAAAATAATATATTCTTTTGAGATATTCAATCCAACAAAGAACTCAATTAGGCTGGAAGATATTCAAATAATGACTGAAATTGGAGTGCCTTCCCAAACAAACCAAGAGTTCATACAATTTGAACACGATTTCCATGTCATATTGGATGCCCCATTGTCAGATCAAATTTATAGTGTTAGAAATAATACAGGTATTATTGTTCCGGGCCAATATAAAAGCATCAAGGTGGGAGTTGATTATGGTGAATATCAGGCCTTGATAGAAGATTGTTTTGTTCTAAAAATAGTCGTTGAAGAATATCCAAATCCTATGGCACTGCCAAACTATTCTATACAGAAAAAAATTAGAAAAAACGGTAGATCTTGTAATCCATAGGTTCAATTTAAGTTAAAAATTTACCATTAAATAAAAATATTTTATGAAGTACTTTATATTATTTTTCTTATTTGCACAAAGCGTTTTTGCACAAGAACCAGCATCCGGTCCTTACTATTTTGTATCGGCAAAATTATCTGACACCATTACTCAATTCTATGGTCATAGAATAATTGATAGGACAACTGAAAATTTAAACATTTTAGCTCATTTATTGGGAGATACTCCTGCAAGTCTGTTAAAATCTGGACAAACATTAGTGGAGAAAGACACATTTACCTTTGGTAATAGAATAAGAGTTTACCAGCCCTTTGCATATAAAAATTGCCCAAATTGTGAGGAAAAGAATTTGCCAATAGGAACCAAACTTAAAAGTTTTCTAAATGATTACTTTGGAAATGGGACATCATTGGGTTTAACTTTACCATTTTATACAGATTCTACTGCACTTGGGAAAAGTGGTGGTGCATGGATAAGACGTGGTGATATTGGAAGTGGACATGGAGCCATAGATTTTATGCAAACAGGTCAAATTAGATTTGATGTTTGCGCAGTTGCAGATGGTGTTGTAGATGGAATGGGGGGTGATATTATTAGACTTCTTCATAAAAAAAACAACAAAGAATTTATAACGGCATATCATCATTTGGATCCAACATCTTTTAATCATTTTTCAAAAGGCGACACCGTCTTAAGAGGGCAGAAATTAGGTATTCTTAAAGTTTGGCCAGGAAATGAACATTTGCACTTTATGGTCTACTTAAAAGCTCCAGCAGGTGTTATTAATGGTGTCTCAATTTCAGAGTCCTTTTTTGCCATTGATCCTTTTGGGGTTTATGATTATCGAAGAAACAACAATAGTCTTTTATCTTATAATTACTTGCCTCACATAGGTTCTCCTCAAGGAGCTTATTTAAGTCAGGTTGTTCTTGGTTCATTACATACCATCCAATGGAGTAAAAGTCCTCTTTCTTACGCATTTCCAGAATTGTATGGAGAATATGAAAATTGGACTAGCAATGGTTTTTTTGGAGATAAAGGAACTTTTTTTGCGGACATAAATGGAGATCGCAAAGCAGATGCAATTGTGGTGAATCAAAATCAAAAAATATTGGTTCGTAGATCAACAGGAAATGGTTTTTCTGCGAATGAAGAGTGGACAGATATTCCATATTTTGGAGATAAAGGTACTTTTTTTGCAGATGTTACAGGTGACGGCAAAGCAGATGCCATTGCGGTCAATCAAAATTTAAAAGTAGTTGTAAGGAGATCAAATGGAACTCGATTCTTACCTAATGAAGAATGGACCGAAATTCCATTTTTTGGAGACAAAGGTACATTTTTTGCGGATGTTACAGGGGATGGAAGAGCAGATGCAATCGCAGTAAGGTCTAATGGCAAAGTAGTCGTTAGACGTTCTACAGGGTCTTCATTTTCTGCGAATGAAGAGTGGACAGATATTCCATATTTTGGGGACAAGGGTACTTTTTTTGCAGATGTCACCGGTGATGGAAAAGCAGATGCTATTGCGGTTAATCAGAATCTTTACCTAAATGTGAGAAGGTCTTCACCATCTGGTACTGGCTTTAATCAAAATGAAAAATGGTCCGCATTGCCATTTTTTGGCACCAAAGCTACTTTTTTTGCAGATGTTGATGGGGATCGGCTTGCAGACGCAATTGCAGTTTCAGAATTGGGGAAAGTGATGGTAAGATTTTCAACTGGAAGTGAATTTTCAACTGAAGAAAGAGGAATGGTGTCTTCCTTTACAGCGGATAAAAGCTTGTTCTTTGCAGACCTTAATGGTGACAATACTAGTGAAGCCATCGCAGTAAAGAATAGTAATATTAAAGTCAAAGTTTTTAAATATAGATTTAGATAAAAATTTTCAAATCGTCATTCATGCCAATCAAAAATTCTATTCTGCATTTACACCATCTACCTGCAAATTCCTTTGCTTGCAATTTGGTGTGTACATTGCCCTACTACTCGGTGAACTTTATTGTCCCGATTTAATGCCATATTGGTCTGTATCTGGATTTATTCCCAATATCAGAATGTCCGTCAAGTTTTTTACTTTCGGTTTCATCATCCACGTGCCCAGATATACACTTTTTCTTCGGATGAATTTAATAAATGCGCACCATATTGTAAGATCTCACTAATTTTACAGCCAAGAATTAACCCATTCAAAGCCCATGTAAAATTTAAAAATAACCATATGAGCACACTTGTTAAAAAATTAGGTGGCATAGAACACCATCTGAACAAAAAAGGAATTGAAAACCTGGCTACAGACAACGCACAAGCCATCATAGACAGCCAGAAATATGATCTCTTAAAAATTTTCATTGAGCTTAAGCGCTATGAAGTGTATCTGAAATCTATGATACAATGTCTAAAGAAACCTGCATTACTAAAAGCAAGTGAAATTAAACAAAACGCTTTTGAATACGATGACGCAAAAGTCAATATTGCCACCAGGACCAAATGGGATTTTTCAATTGACAACAAGTGGTTAGAATTAGAACAACAAATTCAGCAATTGACAATAGAAAAGAAAGAAAGAGAAACTTACCTTAAGGCCACCAATAGAGCGCTGACGTTGGTGGATGAAGAAACAGGAGAGATTATAGAAGGCTGTGATCTCATCAAGGAAATTGAGTATGGGCTGACAATTAGGATATAATTTGAAAATTTGAAAATGAAGTATGAATGTTTGACATTTTATCCCTGATCCTAAAGAGCCTTTCTAAACCAACTGCACCAAATAGGCAGATTTTGGTAATGAAATTTAATTGGTAAATATGAATGTCATTGATTTACAATTATCATACAGGGTAATGCCGTGTGCCTTATTTTGTCGTTACCCAGAAAACTCTCATTGAGCAAATTGGTTAATTTACTTTCGGAAAGTGACACTTTAGTAACGACAAAATCTAGCACCCAAAATCTGCCCCAAAGTGTTGGATTTTAGAATAGGGATTTGAAAGGGATTGCCGCTTAAAGAAGTTTCGCTTACGCGTTCCCTCACTTGTAGCAGTGTCCTGCTACACTAGGCCAGTAGCCTAGATCGTTCGGTCACCTTTTAGAAAGGCTGCGTTTTTGCTAGTCCGCTTTCAGCTTGCCCCTAAGCCTGCTTGGTGGGCGGCTCGTTCACTTAGAGCGCTGGCGCACTCTACCAAGCTTTCAGCTTTGATCGTTCAGTTGTTGGCGAAAAAAAGTAGGGCAAGAAAAACTCCCGGCCAGTCCTTTCGCTCACCCATTAGCGACTCGAAGTCTAAGCTAAAAAAACTCAAACTTTTGATGCTCAGACAGTTTTTAGCTCGGGCAACTTCTTCGCCTCATGGGTGAATGAACGACCTACGCTTAAGATTTAGTGAAGCAAGACATTGTGACTCGTCCTAAAATAAGTTTACAGGTTTAATTTAAATAAGTTTACAATTCCATTTTAGTCCTATATAGAGTTTACAGCTCTTTTTAGTCCTGAATTGGGTTTACAAAAGTAGTTTGTTTTGAATAATAATTCTTCCATAATTTATTTGTTTTAATTGGTTTATTCGATTGATGGATTTGATTAGGTGTCAAATTACCGATGCTCATGTGGGGTCTTTCTTCGTTGTAAAGACCAATTACATTTTCAAAAGCTCCCTTGCTTCTTTAATGTCTTCTATTTCATAAGTTTCTAAGTATTCCTCCTTTATGATACCATTTACTCGTTCCGCTATTGCGTTCTCCAAAGGATCTCCATTTTCAGTCATGCTAATTTGTATATTATTATCCTGAAGGAGCTTTACATAATTGTGGCTACAATATTGAATTCCTCTATCTGAATGATGTGTAAGTTGAAAATGGCTCTCTGGGCCCACCATAAGGCCAGAGAGAGCCATTTTCAAAGCATAGGTGCTTTCTACAGTTTCCAATGTTTGAGCAACATGATATCCTACAATTTTATGAGAATATGCATCCGTAATAAGACTGATATATAGATGTTCCCCAGTACTTATCTTCCAGTAAGTTATATCACTGACCCATAATTGATTACAGGATGTTGGAACCAAGTTTTTTATTAGATTAGGATACTTTCTAAGCCAATGATAAGAATTAGTAGTTTGAATTCTGCGTTTACGTTTTCTTATCAACAGATGATTGTCTGCCAGCATATTAAATAAAGCATCTCGACCCATTTTTATTTGATGTTCCAGTAAAAATGGTTGAATCATTTCATAGAGTTTTCTGGTCCCTATTTTTCTATGCTTATTTCTAATGAATTTAATTTGTTTTATGATAATCTCTTCTTCCAAAGTACTTGAAATTCCTTCCCAATTGTTTTGATAATAAGCCTGTCTACTAATCCCAAACCATCCACATAGCTTGGCTAATCCTATGTGTCCAAAATTATTCTTCATGGCTTCTATGGTTTGGTATTGAGCTTTTTTCTAATTGGAATTTTAAATTCCTTTTCGGCAATATCAACCATTGTTGAAAAAGCAATCGCTTTAAGTTCTGCATCTTTTAATTGTCTTTCCAATTCTACAATTCTCTTTTTCAATTGAAGATTTTCAAATAATTGCTCATCTACTAAATCAGAACTATCCACTTTTTTCCTTTTATGTGGCATATCATGTAAATTTGATACAATATTAGGCCTTTTGGTTCTATTTCCTGTATTGTAACCCAATTGTCTCATCCACTTTAATAAGTTACCATGCTCTTGTTTTTGGCCTGTGTACTTCTCCCAAATCTCAGCTTTTGTACATTGTCTAGAAATATACTCCTGGATGATTTTGTGTCTTTCTTCAATACTGTAGTACCTACCTGACTTATGATTGTTTTTTCTGTCCATTTTTTACTTTTTAGTGTAAACCTATTTCAGGACAAGACATTGCTTCAAGTGAATGAACCGTAATGGAAGCTGCAAAGCCCTAGGCCGGCTCTTGAATCCAGCTTTTCATATAGCAGTAACTTTTGAATTTAACGAAAATAAAGGAGCCTTTCTAAACCAGCGGCCCCAAATAGGCAGATTTTGGTGGTACAAAATGTTAGAAAGATTGCGAGTTTCTTCATTATGAAATATAATTGAAAGCACTAATGCGCCTTATTTTATCGCTTCAGAGATAATATAAATACTTGCACCGATTTAAATTTACAACTTCAAAATAGAATGTTGAAGCGATAAAATCCAGCGTCCAAAATCTGCCCAACAGTGTTGGATTTTAGAATTGGGATTTGAAAGGGATAGCCGCTTAAAGAAGTTTCGCTTACGCGTTCCCTCACTTGTAGCAGTGTCCTGCGACACTAGGCCAGTAGCCTAGATCGTTCGGTCACCTTTTAGAAAGGCTGCGTTTTTGCTACTTTTTGCGCGACAAAAAGTAGGACAAGAGGAAGTTGAGAAATATCTTGACTGTGATAACTATTGTAAAGGCCTATAAATTATGGCGCTGCTGTTATCCTATTTCCTGCAATATTTTTAGAGACCTTCAAAAAAATTTTAAAAAAAAACAAAACAATTTCAAAACTTCACCACAAATACATTATAATATTCCAAAATACATAGTAATAACTCTCCCAACCCCTTATCTAAAAACACTAAAAAAACCATCTTTCCAAACAGAATAAAATATTAAAAATTCATTAATTATGCAAATATTTTTAAAATATTTGTACAATTATTCCCTCAAACCATTAAATTTACGCCATACGATCAACCCCAATGTTACCTACAACTGCGGACCCTGAAATCTACCATTGGCATATATTGCGTGTTTTGCCCCGGCAAGATGCCAAAACCTCTAAATATTTGAGCAAAATTGGTTTGGAGCATTATACGCCTTGCAAGAAGGGCTTTTTTGAGGAGAAAGGTGTAGGGAAGGAAGGTATGCGACATGTGCTCAGCCCTTATCTATTTGTCAAATGCAGGGCAGTGCAGAGGAAGTTGGTGTTTTATGGAGGGTCGGTGATTGATTTTTTGAAAGAGAAGGGTCAGCCTGTCCATGTCAGTCCTTTTGAGATCGATCGATTGCGGAAGATTTTTGAGGAGCATATGGAAGCAGATTGGAGTGGGGGACCTGTGAAGGTCGGTGATGCCGTCGAGATCAGTCAGGGATTCCTTAAGGGTATTCGTGGATTGGCGGTGGAAGATCATGGGAAGTGGCATATGTATGTGTTGATAGAAGCTTTGGGCCGATTTGTAAGATTCAGCATCGCCCGAAAACAACTGCGAAGACTTGATCCTCATAAGGCTTGAGTCACCGTAATATTGAGTATAAATAATTAATAATCAGTTCGCTATGGAATTTTGACTGTGACTGATGAGGGCGAAGCCGTGCTGGGAGGGAGGAAAAATGAATACCAAGGAAAAGAATTTATAATTAAAAATAAACGAAACCCAGTATCGCTTATACACCAACTGTTTGATGTATAAGCGAAGTTTTATAGCGTGTATAAGGAAGTTATAAGCAAGCCTAAAGGACAACAGTGCAACCATCGGGCGGACACCAAAACGACCAGACTTTTGACTTCCAAACTAACTTTCGGGCGCCAAAAACTCGCTTGACAATTCCGCTGTAACTCGACACCGACCTGACCAGTTTTCCGACACTCTATCCAACACAAGGTTTTAAAAATTTTCCCACCGCACATTTTAAAAAATAATTTTAGCCTGCCCACATTGGCACATTTGGGGTTTGCCCCTTCACAGAACCCGACACACGGGCAAACCCCAAAAGAGCCAATTCCCCTCCGCACCAGATGATTTTTAGTACATTTTGAAATCTCCTTAAAAGACAAACATGACAAATATCATATCCTTGTGTAACATTCATCACATTAATAAGTGAATGGCTAACTTATCTTTGTGAGCGAATATTCACTTACATAATAAATACAAGCAAAATGAACGGCAAAAACAACATCGCAATAGGCTTCCTGACAATGGGGCTTTTTATGGCTTACGGCTTTCTACTGATCTATCTCCGTGACTTTGCTCAGGGAAAGGAAGAATGGGTAAACTCATACAGCATCGGAAAACATTTTGAAAGCAGACTGGCTCACGTTCACGGAAACTTGTTTGCCTTTCTAAACATCCTAATTGGTTATTTGCTTCTACATTTCAGAGACAAACTTCAAAACGTGAAAGCCATTTCTTGGTTGGCACTTACAGGCTTATTAATGCCAATAGGAATATTAACAGAGGTGTATTTTGGTTTACCTCCTGCTTTAGTATTAATTGGAGCAATTGCAATGACAGCTTCTGTGATTTGGTTAGGAGTTGCCTTTTTGAAAATGAAAACTATAAACTAAAAATATATGACAACGGCAATTTCAGACAGACAACTTGAAATTATAGAAGCAGCAGGTAAAATACTTACTGCTTCGGGAGTAAGTGGTTTAACAATTAAGAACCTTGCTAAGGAAATGAAGTTTTCTGAAAGTGCCATTTACAGGCACTTTACAAGTAAAGAAGAAATAATTATTTCCTTACTTGAATATCTTGCTAAGAGTATGGATGAACGCTATACTAATGCAATTTCCAGCGATCAATCACCCGAAGAAAAATTCATAACGCTGTTTCAAAATCAATTTTCATTCTTCAAACAGAACCCGCACTTTGTAGTAGCGGTATTTTCTGACGGACTGATGGAAGAAAGTCAACGCATAAACGAAACTATATTGAAAATTATGGGTGTAAAAATGAAACACTTGATGCCTATTATTTTGGAGGGACAACAAAAGAAAGTTTTTACAAATGCAATAACATCCGATGAATTAATGCATATCGTGATGGGAACTTTCCGACTACAAATGTTTAAATGGAGAGTTGCAAACTTTCAATTTGACATTAGTAGAAACGGAGACAATATCATACAATCGGTTTTAACATTGATAAAAAATAAATAGATGATGATGAGAATTAAAATTTTAGCAATACTATTATTTGCTTTCACCGCCAAAAGCAATGCTCAAACAGCACTATTTCAAATTGCTATTGAGCCAATGAACATTAGTGGTTTAGGTGGACTACAAGCATTTGCCTGGGGTCAACACAATGGTAAATGGTTAATCATTGGCGGAAGATTAGATGGTTTGCACCGCAGACAACCCTTTGCTGCTTTTGATATAGCGGGACACAACAATCAGTTAATAGTTGTTGACCCAGTTGCTCAACAAAAATGGTCAGCTCCATTATCATCACTTCCAATTGGTTTGCAAGAACAATTAAGTTCAACCAATATGGAATTTTTTCAGGAGGGAGATTATTTATACTTGGCAGGAGGCTATGGTTACAGCAACACTTCTGCTGACCATATTACATACCCAAATCTTAGTGCAGTTAAAGTTCCTGATGTTATAAATGCAGTTATCAACAGTACATCTTTTACATCAAATTTTAGGCAGATAACAGATACAATGTTTGCCGTTACTGGTGGATATCTCAATAAAATCAACAACACTTTTTATCTGACAGGTGGTCAAAAATTTATTGGAAGATATAATCCTATGGGACCGACTCATGGTCCCGGTTTTATTCAGGAATATATAAACGCTAGCAGAAAATTCACAATTTCAGATAACGGTGTAACACTTTCTATTACCCATTTATCTGCTATAAATGATGCTACAAATCTTCACAGAAGAGACTACAATGTAGTGCCACAAATTATGCCTAACGGACAAGAAGGATTAACTGCATTTTCGGGAGTATTTCAAGTGGGTGTTGATTTACCTTTTTTAAATTGTGTAAACATAGACAGCACAGGGCATAAGGTTAATAATACTTTTGCTCAATATTACAATCACTACCACTGTGCTCATATTCCATTGTTTAGTTCAGCTAATAATGAAATGCACACAGTGTTTTTTGGTGGTATTGCTCAATATTATGACAGTTTAGGAATATTGGTTCAAGACAACAATGTTCCATTTGTAAAAACCATTGCACGTGTTACAAGAGATGCAAGTGGCACAATGGCTGAATATAAATTACCTATTGCAATGCCTACTTTACTCGGTGCAGGTTCTGAATTTATTCCCATAGAAACAGTTCCACATTACAGCAATGAAGTTTTTAAATTGGATGATTTTACAGCTGACACAACTTTGGTAGGTTATATCTATGGTGGTATAAGCAGCACAGTAGCAAATATTTTTTTCACAAATACTGGCACACAAAGCATTGCAAGTAGTCAAATATTTAAAGTATCTGTGATAAAAAATTCAACTGTTGGTATTCACGCGTTGAACACTCAAAGCATTGGAACATTGCAAATGCAAGTATTTCCAAATCCTAACAATGGTAATTTCATTGTGAAATTTAATCTTAGGAATAATGGCGAAGTAAAACTAACTATTAACGATGCCAACGGGAAATTAATTGAGAATATGGTTCTTAAAAACTTACAAGAAGGAGAAAACACCTACTCTAAAAGAATTAAAAACCTTATCAATGGTGGGATTTATTACATCACTATTGAAACCACTTATGAAAAAGCAACTCAAAAAATAATTGTAGAACCATAAAATCAATTAACAATTTAAACCAAATAATAAAATGGAAAATATAGAAGAAATAATGGCAATGCCACGCATCGGTGACAAAGCTCCGGAATTTAAAGCAATAACTACTCAAGGGGAAATTAATTTCCCTGCTGATTACAATGGTAAATGGGTGATTCTCTTTAGTCATCCTGCTGACTTTACTCCGGTTTGCACTTCTGAGTTTATGACTTTTGCAAAAATGGAGCCCGAATTTAATGCCTTGAATTGTCAATTAGTAGGTTTATCGATTGACGGTTTGTACAGTCACATCGCATGGCTTAGAACTATCAAGGAGAAGATTGAATTTAAAGGAATGAAAAATATTGAAGTGAAATTTCCTTTGATCGAAGACATCACCATGAATGTTGCGAAAAAATACGGCATGATTCAGCCCGGTGAAAGCTCAACTAAAGCAGTTAGAGCCGTTTTCTTTATTGACCCTAAAGGAATGATCCGTGCAATTATTTACTACCCACTTTCCATGGGTAGAAATTTTGATGAGTTAAAAAGGGCATTGATTGCAATGCAGACTGCCGACACTTTTAGTATTGCAACTCCAGCAGACTGGCAACCAGGTGATGATGTAATTGTTCCAACAGCGGGTTCTTGCGGTGTTGCGAAAGAAAGAATGCAAAGTACTGAAGAGATGACTTGTTCTGATTGGTTTTTCTGCACCAAGCCACTTCCAATAGAAAAAGTTAAAATACAATAAAATGAAAAAATACATCCAATTCCTATTACCTATAATCTTAGCTGGATTTGGCTTGCTTACTCTGTTTCTAAGCACCTCTGTAATATTTGATTTGTTTGGTATCCGAGCCAAAGAAGGCAATTATGTTTTGTTTGTAGTTTGGTCTAATTTCATTAGCAGTATTCTATATCTTTTTGCCGCTTATGGGTTTATTAAAAGTAAAAAATGGACAACTACACTTTTAGGAATTTCAACACTCATACTTGTAGCTGCTTTTATCGGACTAAAAATCTACATCAGGTCAGGCGGTGGTTATGAAATAAAAACCATCGGTGCAATGATTTTTAGAATTTCAGTAACGTTTGTATTTGCCATCATTGCTTATTTCGCAATAACAAAAAAGAAAGTATGAAATACGAAGTATTCACGAATACCAAAATAAAAAAAACCTTTATGAGTAAAACTTTAATAATTATAATTTCAGTAATCAGTTTGTTCCTTTTTAGATGTAGCAACACATCTAACAAAAAATCAAACGAACAAACGTTAACAGCTAGTCACGAAGAACAACATCGCGATGATGAAAGCGAATCGATTGAACTCAATAATGGAGAAAAATGGAAAGTTGATGCCAATATGATTACCCATATTCGCAATATGGAAAACAATGTTATCTCCTTTGCTAAGGTTGAGCAAAAAGACTACGAATCATTATCTGAAAAATTACAATCCAACATTGATTTACTTACTTCTAATTGCACAATGAAAGGCAAAGCACACGATGAACTGCATAAGTGGTTATTGCCCTACATTGATTTGGTAAAAGAACTTTCAGAGACTAAAAATGAAACCGAAGCATCGAAGCAATTTCAAAATATACAAACTTCATTCACAACATTTAATCAATACTTCCAATGAACATAAAAGAATTACACACACAAGAAAAACCAGTTTCAGCAACTTCTCTTTTTAAAAGCGAATTAGGAAATGCAACTGCCATACAAATTTTGCAAGGCGAAAAATTAAAAGAACATATTACCAAAACTCCTGCACTTTTGATTTGCATTAAAGGTGAAGCGATTTTTGAAAATGAAAACGGTTTAAGAGAAACATTAAAGCCTGGAGATTATGTAAATATAGAACCAATGGTAAAACATTGGTTGGAAGGAACAATTGAAAGTCAATTAATTCTTATTAAATAAAATATCATGGCAAAAATACTCATACTTGGTGCAGGTATTGCAGGACACACTGCTGCTTCACATTTAAGAAGAAAACTATCCAAAGAACATGAAGTTCTAGTAGTCTCGCCCAACAGGAATTATCAATGGGTGCCTTCTAATATTTGGGTGGGCATTGGTCGTATGAAATCTGAAGAAGTTTACTTTCCGTTAGAACCTTTATATAAGAGAAAAGGCATTGGTTATAAACAAGCAAAAGTTGTTTCCTTCCACCCTGAAGGGGACGTAAGTGAAGCAAAAGCCTTTGTTACAATTGAATATATTTTTGGAGAAAATTCGGGAATTCAAGAAAAAGTGAATTATGATTATTTAATCAATGCGACAGGACCAAAACTCGCTTTTGAGTTGACAGAAGGATTAAACCCTGGGACTAATAAAGCATTTTCTGTTTGTACTTACGAACATGCCAGCCATGCTTCTGAAGCTTTACATAAATTGATTTCAGAAATTAAAACTTCTGATAAAAACGCAAAAATATTAATTGGAACAGGACATCCAAAAGCCACCTGTCAGGGTGCCGCATTTGAATACATTTTGAATGTAGAGAAAGAATTGGTTCGATTTGGTGTAAGAGATAAAATAGAATTGACATGGATAACCAACGAGAATGAATTAGGAGACTTTGGTATGGATGGTATGCTTTTGACCTATGGCAATAAGACAATGAAGTCCAGTGAAATGGTTGAAATGGTTTTTGCTGACCGTGGTATTAAATGGGTTTTAGGTGCTGGAGTTTCTAAAATTGGAGATGGTATAGCACATTATGAAAATTTAGAGGGAGAATACAAAACCGAAACCTTTGATTTTGCTATGCTTATTCCTTCGTTTTCCGGTCATGGTTTTAAAGCGTTTGATAAAAACGAAAATGATATCACCAGTAAGCTTTTTAAAGGATTTATGATTGTAGATGCCGATTATACTGCAAAACCATATGAAGAATGGTCTGTTCAAGATTGGCCTGAAACCTATCAAAATCCAAGTTTTGCCAATATTTTTGCACCAGGTATTGCCTTTGCCCCACCTCATAGTATTTCCAAACCAAGAAAAAACAAAAACGGTACAGATATTTTCCCATCACCACCAAGAACTGGAATGCCTTCCGGTATAACTGCAAGATTGGTTGCAGATAATATTATTGATAGCATCAAAAACGGCAAAATTTCTTTAGCTCATAAAGGATCTATGGGCAACATGGGGGCTGCTTGTATTGCTTCGGCTGGATATGGCATGACACAAGGTAGTGGAATAAGCATCACAACTTTTCCAATAGTTCCTGATTATAAAAAATATCCAAACTCGCAAGGTAGAGATTTAGTAAAAACCTTTGGAGATATAGGACTTGCAGGACATTGGTTGAAATTGACTTTGCACTATGCTTTTATCTATAAAGCTAAAATGAAACCATTTTGGTGGCTTATACCAGAATAATACAATTCAAAAAACAAAATAATCATGATAAATAAAATATCGAAATCAGAGCATTCAAAAATGCAAAATCCATTTATTCAATTCTTCAAGTACATTTATTTAAGCCTGAAAATATTGAAAATTGTAGCTGGTGGCCACGGAAGCACACGCAAATAAATTACAATAAAAAAATTTGATCAATGAAGTTAGTAAACATTCACAAACAAGTTTTAGTCCTATTGCTTTTTATAATAGGATTTCAATCTGCACAAGCACAAGTCTGGACAATGCAGCAGTGTATTGATACGGCACAGGTTCGGAATAAAAACCTGCAAATGAGCAGGAACAATATTGCTATTGGTGAGCAAAAAGAGAAAGAAGCGAAAGCTAATTTAATTCCAAAGGTAACTATCAATGCAGATTATAAGTATTTCACAAATCTGCCTTATCAGTTAATGCCTTTATCCACTTTTAACCCTGCAGCTCAGGAAGGAACGTATAAGGAAACACAATTTGGTGTTCCGCACAACATCAACGTAAACCTGACCTTGTCAATGCCATTGTATAATCCGCAAGTTTACGGTGCAATTCAAACAACAAAAATCGCTTCGGAATTAACCGAACTACAATACCAAAAAACAGAAGAGCAAATCTATTTTGAAATCTCAAATCTGTATTACAATGCTCAAATACTGCATCATCAATTAGCTTTTGTTGACAGCAATCTTATAAATGCAGAGAGACTTCTAAAAAATATGCAATTGCTCAATGAACAATTGCTTGCCAAAGGGACAGATGTTAGCAAGGTGAAATTACAGGTCGCCCAGTTAACCACTCAAAAAGAAAATATAAACAGTAAATATCAGCAAGTTTTAAATGCGTTGAAATTTGCAATGGGTATTTCCATTGAACAAAAACTTCAAATTGAATCAAACATACAATATCAAAACATAAATGAATATACGACTTCATCAACTTTAGATATTCGTATAACAAAAACTCAGAACAGATTATTGTCGAGTGAACTAAGCACACTTAACAAATCAAGGTTTTTGCCCTCGCTTAGTCTTTTTGGGACTTACGGAACAACAGGTTTTGGATATAACGGACTGCCAAACTCCTTTTTAGATTTTTATCCTATTGGCTATGCAGGTATTCAATTATCCTACCCATTGTTCAATGGAACGGTAACGCAACGAAAAATTAATCAGAAACAATTTGAATTAAAAAATAGCGAACTGCAATTCAGTTTAATCACAGAACAAAATACTATGCAGATTGAAAATGCTAAACTTCAAAGAACGATTGCGAAAAAATCAGTAGAAACAACAACTAAACAAATTGAGCTGGCAAAAGCTATTTACGAGCAAACTGTCCTTCAACAAAAACAAGGAACAGCAAGCCTAACAGATGTTTTGCTTGCGGACAATGCTTTGCGTGAAGCACAACAAACATATCTATCTGCTGTAATTGATTACCTAAAAGCAGACCTCGAACTAAAAAAACTAACTGGAAATATTTCAACAACTAAATAGTATCAACAATGAATACAAAATCATCAATGCTAAAAAAAGCTCTATACATCATCATACCGTTGGCATTAATTGCCATTGTAGTAATCAAGTTGAAAAACAACAAAGAAATTACACAAAGTAAGGTTTATCAATACGATAAAGAACAAGCTATTAATGTTCAGGCAGACACTCTACAAATTGAAAATGTGAATGCCGAATTTTCTTATTCAGGAACATTTGAGCCTAACAAGGAAACTAAAATAAGTGCCGAAATACAAGGAAAGATAAATGAAGTTTTAGTTGACGTTGGAAGTGTTGTAAACAAAGGTCAATCATTAGTGCTGTTGGATAATTCATTGCTAAAATTACAACTGCAAACTATTGAAGTGCAAATAGAAGGTTTGGAAGCTGATGTAAACCGCTATACAATTTTGGCTAAAGCAGATGCAATTCAAGGTGTTCAATTAGAAAAATCAGTTTTGGGATTGAAATCTGCGAAAGTGCAGAAAGCTACTTTGATAGAACAAATAAATAAGACAACTATCAAAGCACCTTTTAACGGAGTAGTTACTGCTAAACTAAGTGAAGAAGGGGCATTTGCTGCACCCGGAGTTCCATTACTTCAAATAACGGACATTACAAATTTAAAATTCACTGTAAATGTTCCCGAAAATGAGTTAAGCCAATTCAAGTTAAATCAAAGCTATTCTCTAACAGTAGATGCTTATTCTGAAATTTCATTAACAGGCAAAGCCACTATGATAGGTAGTAAAGCCAATATGGGCAGCAGTTTTCCTGTTCAGTTTTCGGTAAATAATACTTCCGATTTAAAAATAAAATCAGGAATGTTTGGCAAAGTGATTTTTAAAACCGACACCCAAGAAAAAGGCATTATTATTCCTGCATCAGCAATAGTTGGCACAGCTAATCAACCACAAGTTTATCTGATTAAAAACGGAAAATCTGTATTTCAGAATATCACTATTTCAAAAAAGATACAGAATAAAGCAATTGTGTCAAGTGGATTAAATGAAGGTGATGTAATTGTAACAAATGGATTTATAAATCTTTTTGACGGTGCAAATATTACTGTTAAATAAAATCAGCGAAAAATGAATATTACAGAAATTTCAATCAAACGCCCTTCGCTGATAATAGTGCTATTCAGCGTATTTACATTATTAGGATTTATCGGGTATAAAAATTTGAGTTATGAATTAATGCCCGATTTTAATCAGCCAGTAGTTGTAATTAAAACTGTTTATCCTGGGGCTGAACCCAACGAAGTAGAAACTTCCGTTTCACGAAAAAAAGAAGATGCCCTATCTAATTTGGAAGGCGTAGATTATTTGGTTACAAAGTCGTTGCCAAATGCTTCAATCATTATTGCCAATCTGAAATACGGAACAGATTTAGATAAAACAATGCAAGATGCTCAACGCTATATTGACAACATTCGTAAAGATTTACCTCAGGATATTTTAAGTCCTGTAATGAGCAAAGTTTCGCCAAATGATTTGCCTATAATGTCAATTAGTGCAACAAGTAATTTATCTGCTACTGAGTTTTATCAAAAAATGAAAGAAGATTATCTGCCACAAATTCAACAAATAAAAGGCGTTGCTGAGATTACTGTTTTAGGAGGAGAAGAAAGAGAAATACAAGTAAAAATAAATCAAGACAAACTGAAACTTTACAAAATTTCAATGGTTCAGGTTGTAGAGGCAATTAATCGTTCGGGCTTAGACTTACCTGCTGGAAAATTGCAAACCGAAAAAGAAAGTAATTCAGTTCGTTTAACTGGAAAATTTACATCGTTAGAAGACATTAAAAATGTTCAAGTGGCAATGCCTATTTTAGGTAGTCCAGTTTATGTAAAAGATATAGCAGATGTTATTGATGGTGTAAAAGAAACGACTTCTATCAGTCGTTACAATGGTAAAAATGGAATTGGCTTACTATTGAAAAAACAAGGCGATGCAAACGCTGTTGATGTTTCAAAATTAGTTCGAGAAAAATTCAAATCCATTGAACAACAAAATTCAGATGCAGGTGTGGAATTTATTATTGCAGATGATAGCACAGACAATACTATTGCAGCAGTTAATTCGGTTGTTTTTGATTTAATATTAGCGGTAATATTGGTTTCATTGGTGATGCTTTTATTCCTAAGAAGTTTCAGAAACTCATTAATTGTAATTGTTGCAATTCCAACTTCTTTAGTTACAGCGTTTGCAGTAATGTGGCTTTTGGGCTACACGCTAAACCTAATGACCTTACTCGCAATGTCTTTAATCATCGGTATTTTGGTAGATGATGCGGTGGTGGTGTTGGAAAATATTCAAAAACATTTAGACAAGGGAAAAGACAAACGAACAGCTGCAATGGATGGTCGTATGGAGATTGGCTTTGCTGCATTGTCCATAACATTAGTTGATGTAGTGGTATTTTTACCTATTCTTTTTTTGCAAGTGTTTGTTGCCGATATGCTCAAACAATTTTCGGTAGTTGTAGTAACTTCAACACTCACCAGTTTATTGGTTGGTTTTACTCTTACTCCTTGGTTGGCTTCACGTATTGGGAAGAAAGAAGATTTACAACCAACTAATTTTTTCAATCGTTTCTTGCTTTGGTTTGAACATCAATTAGAAAAATTTACCAACTGGTATGGCAGACAATTAGAATGGGTTTTGAGCCATAAATTAATTTTCACAGGAATTGTTTTGTTGCTCTTTGTAATGACTTTAGGCATTATGAAACAAGGAATTATTGGTAAAGAACTAATCTCAACAGGCGACCAAGGAAAGTTCAGAATGGCTTTGGAGTTTGACAAATCAACTTCCATTCAGCAAAATAACTTGATTGCTCAAAAAATTGAAACATACATTATTCAACAACCCGAAGTAGCAACGGTATTCAGCAACATTGGTGGACCAAGCACAGGCATTGGAAGCTTGGGTGTAGGTTCTGCAAACAAAACAGAGTTTACTATTCAGTTGAAGTCCAAAAAGGAACTTAAAAATGTGCCGACAGAAACATTTATGAAAAAATTAAGGGAGGAATTAAAAACCAAATTTCCGAGTATAAATTATTCAATGGCAGCATTGGGTTTAATACCACGTTCCGCACCCATAGAAATTACATTAAGTGGGAGCAATTTAGATCTGGTGATGCAAAGCGGAAATAATCTAAAAGCAATTATTGAAAAAATTCCCGGTGCGGATAATGTTCGCTTATCCGTTGAAGCAGGAAGTCCGGAATACAAAATAATTCCCGACAAAGATAAAATGCAACGATTGGGTTTAACAACGGCTTACGTTGGATTGAACCTAAGAACAGCGTTTACTGGAAATGACGATGCAACGTTAACTGAGAATGGGGTCGAATATCCTGTAAGAATTTGGTTAGCTGAATTTAGCCGACAAAACTTTGAAGATGTTCAACAACTTTCAATTGTAAATCCAATGGGTTTGCCTGTGGAAGTTTCACAATTTGCAACGGTCGAGCAAGATAATTCTCCTTCATTATTGGAGCGAAAAGACCGTCAGCCTGCTATTACACTTACTGCTGACGCATTGGGTAGACCTTCTGGAACTGTGGCAGATGATGTAGTGGCTTATCTCAAAGAAAATCCGCTAGCAAACGAAATACAGATGACTTGGGGTAGCGACATTAAAAGGCAGAATGATAGTTTTGGTGCATTAGGGTCAGTGTTGCTAATTTCATTTTTGCTAATTTACCTGATTATGGTAGCACTGTATGACAGTTTTGTTTATCCATTTGTAGTTTTGTTTTCTATACCAGTTGCAGCAATTGGGGCGTTTTTCGCATTGAATTTGTCGTTAAGTAATTTGAGTTTATTCGCCTTATTGGGTTTAATTATGCTAATGGGCTTAGTGGTAAAAAACGCTATTCTAATTGTCGATTTTACCAATCAATTAAAAGCAGAAGGCAAACATTTTAAAGAAGCCTTAATCATTGCAGGAAAAGGTCGTATGCGACCAATCCTAATGACAACTCTTTCAATGGTTGTTGGTATGCTTCCCATTGCAATGGCAACAGGAACAGCAGCCGAATGGAAAAACGGACTTGCTTGGGTAATCATTGGCGGACTTCTATCATCTTTAATTTTGACTGTGTTTTTAGTGCCTATGGTCTATTATTTAGTTGACACTGTAAAAGAAAGAATTAGCAAAAGAAATTAGCCATCACACAGGTGTAAGCACATTTGCAATTCGCACAAGCCAACGCACAGACCAAAAATTGCAAAAGAGCTTTCACCTTTGCTACCTAAGAAAAATTATTTTTTAAAATTTCCTTCCCTTCTAAAATTTTTAAAACCTCTACCGCACAGCCGACACCATCTTAACACGACAGCAAAACCCAAATCGGACAACGACTTCACAACCTCGAAGGACAGAAGGCCAGCTTATAACAGCACCTCCTATGTAAAGCAAGTCAGCTAGTACAAAGATATTATTTTAATTTATTTATAGCATTAATTTTTATTTTTTACTTTACACCCATCCTCCTATATGTAGCTCTCATTGTTCATACAATTTGACTACCAGCATCTATGTGATAATAAAGATATAAATATCAGCTACCCGCTACAAAATGTGGCTATCAATATAAATACTGATACCACTGGTGCTGTTATGCAGTCTGATAAGTTCTTTTTAGTTCAGTGATAAAGTTATTTATAATGTTTTTAAAATTACTAAATTTGCAACGGCAGTATAAACGGACTGAAGCTCTGCAGAGGTGCAACTTCATAGGGATAATGCTGTTGGGTGACGGAATGTAATCGTCTGAGCTAGTACAATTTGGTACTGGCTTTTTTTGGCAAATATTCCAGCGCCCCTTATGCCTAAAAAAACCTAAATTACGCATGCAGTTTAGTATTTTCATGGTTAAACTTCTGAATCTAATATTTCATTAAGATTCTCCGCATCCTCAGGTAATTTTATTTGCTTATCTAAAACTAATTTATGATTGATTTGATAAGGCTTTCCAGTTTTAATGACTGATAGGATGCGTTTGACCATTTTATGAGCCACTTTAATGATTATACATTTGGGGTCCTTACCGAAATGTTTTTTGTAATAAGCTTGAATCTCAGGATCTTTACGAATAGCAATCCACGCACTTTCAATGATGTATGGTCTTAGGATTGCATTAGCTCGAGGTGTGACTCCTAGATTATTTTCACTACCCCCACTATTAAAAATACCAGGTACGACACCAATATAACTACTGAATTGTTTTTCATTGTTAAACCGGCGCAGATCACCGCATTCAGATAAGATGGCAGCTGCTAAAAAACCACCAATACCCGGTATACTTGTCAACAAGTAATAATCAGTATTATGATATTTACGACAATGAGCTCGAAGCAAATTTCCACCATTTAGGTATTCGGAGTGAAAGAAATTCAAGGTACGAAGTTTACTGTTCATGGACTCTTGGCCACATGAAGATGTCCAATTGAGCTTACTATAGCAACTGGTTTATATTTCTCATTTTTTCTTTGTGTTTTGTATATACCAACATATTTTTATATAAAGTACAAATTTGAATTGTTTAAGGAATCAATTGATCGGTCTGTCATTTCGCAAGAAAGTGAATGGTATCAATCAGTTTTCAAAAGAGTTTCATTTGATGCTTCAGCATTAGATAATTTAAAATGGGCTTTTACCATGTTGGCTCCATTACTTTCTAGCTTTTTGCCAGAAGCTGCGCAATTATTTAAATAGATTTTAATTTACAAAGTCACTTAATTTTAGTAGAATGTAATTAGAATATTATTATCAAGTTCCTTTATATAAATTATATTTATTATTAAATAAATGATTAATAATTGTTTATAGAAATTCCCTAAGTTAAATTTAATAAATTTAGTATAATATTAAAACAAAATCATTATTGAAGTCATGAAAAAATTAAGAGTTTGTCTTTCAATGGGAGGAGGTGTCTCTTTAGGAGCATTTTCCGGCGCTGCTTTAACTGAAGCATTGAAATTGCTTGTATTGTACGGTCGTGATAGAATGGGAAATCCATATGATAAAATTGAATTAGATGGAATGAGTGGAGCCAGTGCAGGGTCTGTATCATTGGCAATTATGATGAGATGTTTGATTGATTACAAATCTGTAATAAATAAAAGTTATTTTTTAGAGTTTTTGGAAGTTGAAGAAAATGTAGTAATAACAACTCTTGAGAAAAGGATTGAAAAATTGTATACCTCAAATGCATTAGAAGACAAAAATAGAGAAATAATGCTAGCGTTAGAGGTTACTCAAATTATGCAAGAAATTATCTGGGTTAGGAGTATTGATACCGATCAATTATTTAAAGAATCAGAATTTGATCCAATGCAGCCATTTGGTTTGCTAAATCGAGCTGCAATTTTAAATTTGGTAAGGAAGTTTATTTTGGAAGATGTCGATAAAATTGATATTAACAATAGGCAGCTTCTCGGAGATCGCACTTTAATGGCTTTTTCAATGGCCAATATGTCGCCAATGGCTTACGGAGAAAAAGGTTCAAATTTGGATGAAAAAATACCCGAATTAGTAAAAACATTTCAAACTGCTACTAATATCAGTAATCACAATGAATTAAGAGTCTTCAATTTTTTGTTTTCCGATTTTAGGGAGAGCAGGACTGATACTAGATATTTAACTATTGTTTCTCAAAAAGATGCAATCACCATTAATAATGCTTTATCACTATATTTGAACGAAACATGGGCCATTATCGCAGCTTCTGCTATAGCAAGTGGAGCATTCCCAATTGGTTTTGCACCTGTAGTGTTGGAAAGGTACAAACATGAGTACTCTAAGAAGGAATGGAATCCTAAGAATTTGACAATTGATAGATTGAATTATGCATACATAGATGGAGGTACATTTAACAATGAACCTATTAAGGAAGCATTTAAAATGGGACATTACAATGATTTTGAAACGGATGAGAGTAATGATCGCTTAGTATTGTTTGTAGATCCAGCTGTTCCAGATGCGGTAAGTGTCCAACAATTGAAATCTTTGGATCCTTTATCAGATATTAAACATAATGAACGAAAAGATGCACTTTGTAACCATTTCAAATAGGAAAGTGGTAAAGCAATCGCAAGTATTTCAGATCTTGTCAGTATGGTACATGGACAAAGTAAAATTAATGAAGAAGCTAAAGTAGCTAAATTTTATACAGATGTACTTTTTAAAAATGAATTAATAAAATACTTAGAGCAAATAGCTGATATAGATATTAAATTATTATTTAAATCCGAGTTATTATCTTCCACATTTGTGTTATTGGGAGAAATATTAACCGATAGACATATTTCAATCGGAACTAGAAATGTTCCAGAGTATATTTGGTCTGAATATAAACGACAATGCAATAAACCTGAGGAATCAACTTGCATGGGTAAAGAGAATTTTATAAAACTGTATAAAACAATTCAAGATGGCATACTTACAAAACTTGAAGACAGAATAATTGATGAGTTATTAGTTGATTGTTCAAAAGAAGATAAAGTAAAATTAGCCACCAGTTTTCTGAGTACAATTGTTAAGGCTGCAATAAATTATACAGGAAAAAGTGAGCATGCAGAAAGAGCAGGAATCTTTCCAGTCATTCAGGAGGGAGAAACTTTTAGAATTGAAAATCTTCCTGGTTCTGACTTTGCTGCTTTTGGTGGTTTTGCAAGCTATCATGCGAGGAAAGCCTGCTTTGAGAAGGCAAAAGTAGATGCAGTATTATGTTTATCCCAAGATCATTTCAGGAAGTATCATTACAAGAACATGCTTAAATATATTGATGAATTCTATATGTCTTATGTTGATAGCTCTCAAGTTGCTTCATTGTTAAAGAACCATAAGATGTCTTATGTAAAAGCTAAAAATGAATTCTCACAAAATTATGAGGATAATATTTTATCCAAACTTCGAAAACCATTTATTGATAGAATTCATAAATTGTTTAATGATGCAATAAGCATTTGGCTAAAAATCATAGCTGCAGGTGCACTTATTTTCAAAAGTAAAGAAATATTTATTAATCGCTTACCTGAAATAAAATTCTCTGATGCCATTTCCAAATCATCAAATATTGCAGTTAAATTTCGCTATAAAGATTTATCCAATAAGATAACATTGAAAGTTAATGATGTGTTAGTTGTTACTGCCTACCATGACAAGTACAATTACTTTAAGTTATATTTAGCACAAAGCGAACCTATATTGGATATGAATGATTCTGATATTTTGGATAAATGTTATTTGTCGACTTTGGCTAAAAGACCAAATGATTATATTCCAGAGGGTGTAGTTAATAGTATTCAGATTGGAAATTCAAATGTGTTATTACTTGATAATTTGAATTTTCTACAAAATGATATAGAAAAGTTAGTATTTGGTATTAACCCTGTTGTTGAAGTTGAAATTGATTCTTCTAATAATATTTCTTTATCAAAAATTGCAGATCTCTCTATTTCTTTACATAAAGAAATATTAGACTATAAAATGTAATAATCTAAGCTTCAAAATTATTATAACAAAAGGAAACCTAGAAAGTATAAATATGTCCGACATATCACTCTGGCAAAATTTCTACCCTAACCGAAATAGCAGTCTCGGTAAGGTTCAGTTGACTGTGAGGTCAGAGGACTTTAAGTGAATTTCATGACAATCTACTGCATAATTTATGCTTTTTTGTTTCAACATGTTTGCTTTACTTTGTGTTTTGAAAGAATTGTTACTATACACGATTGGTCAATAGAGTGAAAAGTGGAGTATTTAATGTTATTAATCTAAATTTTACAATATTATTTTAATGATGAAATTGTTAGAATATCTGTTTAGTACTTTTGTATTCCTTTGGTTCCTAGGATGTTCACCAGAAGATGATGCTCAATGTGTTCATAAAAATGTTTCTTCGTATGGAAATGAATGTAGTTTAATTAATACCAACCCAAATTCTAAATATTTCAATCAATATATTGGTTCTGTTAAAGAGATTTCATTTTGGAAAATCCCAATCGATAAAGTCAAATGTGATTCTATTTTATCTTATTCTGGAATTGTAATTTACAACAATACTGCAGATACGATCAAATGTAGGGTTTTATCTAAAATTTTAATAGATAACAAGCACTTAGTTTTGTTTACATCAATAAACCCATTGGATTCATTTACAGTTTTTGATTGCATTCCAAATTGTGCTGATCTTAGTAAGATTGAATTTTTAAATTGATTGTTGTGTTATAAGTTTTAGACTTAATTAAATCCTTGTTCAAATGCTAAATATTTAATAATTATGATAAAGCAATGTTCATTCTTCTTCATCTTAATCACATTCTTACAAATGGGATGCAGAAAGGAATGTTTGGATTTAGCAGGTTCAAACTACCTTGTTTTTGGACATTTTTATTCTGAATGTGAAGGTGAGTATTGTGTTGAGATATTTAAACTAGAGAACGGCAAGCTATTTGAAGACACTACAGATGTATACCCCAGCCGAACTACCAGTTACATTGGTGAATATGTACAGTTGTCTGAGCAAAAATATTTTGATACTAAAGATCTGTTTAATGATTTTCCCCAAGAATTATTGGATGAAAAGAGCATTGTCATCGGGAAACCTGACATAAGTGATTTGGGTGGAATCTATATCGAATACAATTGTAACGGAAAATCACAATTTTGGTTGATAGACCAAGTGGATCAGAATGTGCCAACAAAGTATCATGTATTTATAGACAAAATCAATGAGAAGATATGGCATTTGCAATAGGGCTTTGACTAATATTTAAGCATGGTTTATTTCAAAGTAGTCAATATTTTAATTTCTAGAGGTATCTTTGCATTAAATACGGTATCATATGACTGTTAAAGAGAAAATTTTAAGAGAAATTCATGTCATGGACAATGAAGAGTTGTTAAATGATGTTTACACATTGATCCTTGATTTAAAGGGGTTGAACGAAATCCTTGTTTTAAATGATGAGCAAGAAGTTCTTGTCCGGAAAGCTCAGGAAGAATATAGAGTAGGGGAGACACATAAACATGAGGATTTATTTAAAAATCTACTAGGATAAATAAAATCGTTTGATATCTATTAAAGTTAAACTTGTGAATATCGGCAATTTAAAAAGAATTTGTTTAAGTAAATCGAGTTTAAAAAAGTATAGCATTACAGACAAAGTAGAACTCGTGTTAGAGCACGATTATATTGCCATAAAATATACCACTGAACCTAGAAAAAATTGTGAGGAAGCATTTTTAGAAATGCGAAAGGATGGCGATGACAATATGTTAATTGGCAGTATTTTGGAAGCAGAGAATATGGATAAGAAATGGGTTCACTTAATGTAAATATACTTTTATTTTAAATCTAAATTTACCCCTAATAACCAAAATATTTGTATCTTAGCAATATGAAAAGGATCATTATCGACTTTCCAGATAATTTTAATATTTCTGATTTAGAAGCTGTTACAGCGATGGCAGCCCAATTGTATGAAATGGGAAAGCTTTCAATTGACAAGCTGCCGAGCTTGCTGGCTACGAAAAGAGAGAATTTATAGAAATTTTAGGGGCGTTCGGAGTATCCATTTTCAATTATACTTTAGACGAGATTGACAACGATTTTAGAAATGCAGACATTAGTCATTTCTGATACAACTTGTCTGGTTGTACTTGAGAAAATAGGGCAACTTGAAATTATTAAGGAACTATATGAAGAAATTGCAGTTACGACTTTTTAATATTGAAAATTGCTGAATTACAAATTTTTGTAAATTTGTAGTTCAATTAAATAAGATCTAAAATTAATAAATCATGTCCTTAAGATTAAACGAAACAGTGCCGGATTTCAGCGCAGAAACAACCCATGGAAGCATACATTTTCACGAATGGCTTGGAGACAGTTGGGGAATCATATTCTCGCATCCCAAAGATTTTACGCCTGTTTGTACGACAGAACTTGGTTCGATGGCAAAACTTGAACCTGAATTTGCAAAAAGGAATTGTAAGATTATTGGATTAAGTGTGGATCCTGTGGAAAGTCATTTAAGATGGGAAAAGGATATAGAGGAGACCCAAGGCTGTGCGGTTAATTATCCCATGATAGGGGATCCCACTCTCAGCATCGCAAAATTATTTGACATGCTGCCTGCGGAAGAAGTAGGTACATCAGATGGTAGAACTGCAGCGACAAACCAAACTGTACGTTCTATTTTTGTAATCGGCCCTGATAAGAAAATTAAATTGATGTTGACTTACCCAATGACCACCGGCCGAAATTTTCATGAGATCCTGCGGGTTCTTGATTCAATGCAATTGACCAGTACTTATAAGGTGGCCACTCCAGCCAACTGGCAGGATGGTGATGATGTGATTATTGTTTCATCCGTCTCAGATGAGGAAGCCAAGGAAAAATATCCGGAAGGCTGGAAAACCATCAAACCTTATCTGCGCTTTGTGTCACAACCGGGGAAGTAATACAATTTGAAAATTTGAAAATGTGAATATGCAGAAATAGGAATTAAGTGGAGATGACACCACAGACGTAAGATTAATCTGCCGAGCTGGTTATCAGCTCGGTTCCGTCGCTAACTTGCCTAGTTCGGCAAGTTTACTTCGTAACGCTTCTTCATCTCCGATATTTAAAAGAGTCTTTCTAAACTAATGGCCAAGAATTCAATTTGAAAATGTGAAAATTTGAAAATGCGAAAATGAAGAATGAATGATTGACAATTTATCTACGATATGTAAAAGAGCCTTTGTAAACCAGCGGCCAAGAATTCAATTTTAAAATGTAAAAATGAAGTTGACTTCTTAATCCCTTATTTATAATAAACAAATTATTAAGTTAAACGAAAATCTGGAATTAGGTTCCGGCTTAGGGCTTTCCAGCTCGGGACCCATCCACTGAATGCCGCGCCTGTGCTAAAAACTGTCTGAGCACCGAAGGTGTGAGTTTTTTTAGCACAGCGGCAGAAGTGGTGATGGGTGAGCGAACGCCCAGCCGGTGGCTTTTCTTTGCTTCTCGTTTACACGCTCCTTCACTTAGAGTGCTGTCGCACTCTACCAAGCTTTTAGCTTGGATCGTTCAGTCGTCTTTTGGCCACGCAAAAGAAAGTAAGAATTAAATAGCTGAGAGTCTATTCATGACTTGCTTACAGTCGGGCTGCATGTCCCACGCCAACTGCGTTGGGTGCACGGCCAGCTTGCTTGGCGGGGTTATCAGCCCGATTCAGCCATTAATTGATTTATTATTCGCCGAGCTGGTTATCAGCTCGGTTCAGTTGCTAACTTGCCTAGTTTGGCAAGTTTACTTCGTTACGCTCCTTCATGCATCATGTCTTCACTATTTTGGCGAAAAAAAGTAGGATAAAAGAAGGAGAAATATTTCTGGAATAGGAAACATTAATAATTGGAAGCATTTAATACTATCTTTATTTTTTTTACAATATAAATTTAATGGAAGTAGAAGTCTTTTATCCAAAAACCCTTGCTGCATGGAGAAACTGGTTGAAAAAAAATCATCTCACCAAACAATCTGTTTGGCTTGTCTTCTATCGCAAAGCATCTGATAAAAAATCAATCAGCTGGAGTGAGGCTGTTGATGTTGCACTTTGTTATGGTTGGATCGATAGTAAGAGGATTAAGATAGATGAAGAAATTTCGCATCAATTTTTCAGCAAGCGTAAAGCCAACAGTAACTGGTCAAAAATCAACAAAGAGAAAGTTCAAAAACTTACAGAACTTGGACTTATGGCAGAAGCCGGTTTTATTTGCGTTGAACTAGCTAAAAAAATGGTTCGTGGACCCGCTTAGATGAAGTAGAAGAGCTTCGTATTCCGTTAGACCTTGAGAATGAATTTAGAACCCATCCGCCTGCAAGGGAATTCTTTATAAATTTGAGCAAATCAGATAAAAAAATTATACTGTCATGGCTTGTGCTTGCTAAACGTGCAGAGACCAGACAAAAAAGGATCTCTGAGGTCATAGAGTTTGCAAACAGGCAACAAAAGCCTAGGCATATGCAATAAAAGAAAAAATAGTTCGATTGTAAGTAACACCATATCCAACCAATTGCATCAATTAATACACTAAATCCTATGCTTTACTTTAAGTGAATCCCTTGATCTAAGTCATTTTATAAATTAACATAGGTCATTTCGCGAAAGAAGTATTATCTTCAAATTTGCATTGGTTAAACTCCAGATATAAAAGAAATGGAATTTATTGATTATTATAAAATTTTAGAAATACCCAAGACTGCGACTGAAAGCGCAATTAAGACAGCATACCGCAAGCTGGCTAGAAAATATCATCCAGACTTAAACCCTAACAATAAAGTTTCAGAGAAAAAATTTAAAGAGATAAACGAGGCGAATGAGGTATTGAGTGATCCTGAAAAACGAAAGAAGTACGATGAGTATGGAAAAGATTGGAAATACGCAGATGAGATAAAAAAGGCTCAGCAACAGCAAACTCAGAGAAATACAAACACACAACAAGAATATGGAGACTTTTCGGGTGATTTTTCGGATTTCTTTGAATCAATGTATGGTAATAACAGAAACAGAAGTAGTCAAACAAAATTTAGAGGCCAGGATGTACATGTAGAATTGCATTTAAACTTACGAGAGGTCTATAAATCACAACAGCAAACTTTGACAATTAATGGAAAGAGCATTCGGTTAAACTTTCCGGCTGGTATTGAAAATGGTCAAATCATTAAAATAAACAACCATGGTTCTCCCGGTATAAATGGAGGCCCCAATGGAGACTTGTACATTACTTTTTCAATTAAAAATGATACCAAATTTAAAAGAGAAGGAAGCAATTTGTATACTACAGTTGATTTAGAGTTATATACTGCCTTGTTAGGGGGAGAAGTATTGATTGATACATTCGATGGACAGGTTAAGCTTAAAGTGGCCCCAGAAACACAATCTGGTACAAAGATTAAATTAAAAGGCAAAGGCTTTCCTTTATACAAGAAGGAAAATGAATTTGGTGATTTGTTTGTCACTTACCAAGTAAAATTACCTACATCTCTATCCGATAAAGAAAAAGAGCTAATGTCTGAACTACAAAAAATCAGAAACAATGGAAACAAATAAGCTGATACTTGTTGAACAATTTTGCTCAAATTGGAATGTAGAATTTTCTTTCATTAGTTCCTTGAGTGAATATGGATTGATTGAAATAATAGTTCTAGATGATATAAAATATATTTCAAATGAACAATTAAAAGACCTTGAAAGAGCTATTCGTTTTCACTATGAGTTAAACATAAACTTTGAAGGAATAGATGTGATTCACAATTTACTCAAACAGATCGATGAGTTGCAACAGGAGTTAATTGTTACAAAAAATAAATTGAATTTATTTGAATTGGAGTAACAAGATTAGCGTTACTTAAAATTGAAAGAAAATCTAAAAAAGGGGAAGAAATTCTTCCCCTTCATCCTGCTTTTGTTTTACGTTGGTAAAACAATTAGGAAAAATTAATTTCCTATACAGGATATTGAAGTAGCGAATCGAATTTATAATTATATATATAATGAATTTAATTACAATTTTATTGTTACTTTGGAATATTTATTTTAAGCAAAGTCAATTTGTTTAGAGTGATTTATCCCTATATCAATTGGATTAAAAATTGAAACTTTACTAGCTTTTTTATATCATTTTGAATTTGAATTCAATTTATTATGTTTCAATAGTTTATCATTATAAAAAGTTTATAAAATTATGAACCGTCCATTTTTTCTTTATCCACTAATCCTTCTGCATGCTTTTCTCGGAATTGGAGCATTTGCCGGAGGTGGAATGTTGCTTCTTAAGCCTGATGGATCCTTGCTTGGTATGAATCCAGAATGGCTCGAACATTCTCCTTTTAATAATTACCTAATCCCAGGAGTAATACTTTTTATATTTTGTGGATTCTTGCCTTTACTTACATTGATTGGTTTGCTTTTGAAACCAAATTGGAGATGGCCAAATGCACTCAATATTTATTCAGACAAACATTGGGCCTGGGCCTTTTCTTTGTACTCTGGAATTATTGTGATTTCATGGATTACCATTCAACTGATCATGACCCAATATTTTTGGTTGCAACCGGTTATGATATTTACTGGATTGCTGATTATTATTTTTAGTTTAACGCCTCCTGTTATGAAGTATTTTTATATTTCGAATATTTAAAATATAATATAAGATAGTACTTTGAAATAGTAGTTATTAATTTTTACAATTTTTTTAACTTTGTATTTCATTTTAAAATAATACTCCATGTTCGGTAATATATTCATTTTATTTATCCTAGTTATATATGGTTTTTTAGCCAATCTTTTACTTAGCCCGAGACCTGGTGGAGACTATGGTGTGGGTTATTCTTTTGTTTTTATGATTTATTCTGCAGCATTTATTATTTCAACAGGTCTTTTGGCTTGGAATATGAGTCTAAACCATTGTTTTGATTGGATATCCGGTTCCTTTTTAAAATATCGCAATTGGTTGGTTTTTCTTGGCTGGTTCAGTTTTGTGCTGGCCAGTTTGTGGAGTTTAGAATACAGTGATAAGAAGGTCGATTCTGTAATCCCCTCATTTATGAATTTGTTTACTTGGAGCAGAATCTATTTTTGGCTACCCATTTTAATACTCGTTCCCTGTGTGTATTTTTTAAATGTGCAAGAAAAGATGGTCACTCCAGCTATTTGGCCTAAAATCATGCTACAGACAGGTTTTTCATTCAGTCTTTTGATATCCATGGTTTTGTTTGGAGTCTTTATAATATTTAAAGTAAAAGGCCAGGTTCAGCATTTAGCGGCGAGAGTGGCCCAGCAATCAGAAAGAGTTTCTAATTACAATGCTTCCTATGATTATATTAATAATTATAACGAAGCTACAATCGATGGTCTGCTAAAATATGTCTATCCCGAAAATGAAGCCAAACGGAGGAATGCTGCTATTTCAAAAATTATTTCATTTCCTAATTGGGAAAATGACCTGATCAGAATTTTAACCGAGGAAAATCTAGAACAAATTTATGTTTTCAATGATGATACTTATTATGTCTTTGCTTTTTTAGATGAACATAAAGTCGAGCACCCAGCACATTTTATCCAACCCATTATTTATAGTTTGAATGTGATGGCCAAAAGAATTAGAGAATCACTCAGCGATCCTTATAATCTGGAATTAAGCAGATCAGACATTGAATTAGTATGTCGCGTTTTGGAAGCCCAGTTTAAAATGGCAGTAAAAGAATTTAGACCAAGTATGTTAAAGTTGAAAGCGATATTAGAAATAGACCCACCTGAAAGAATGAACAAACAACATATTAAATCATATAGGAAGAGGGTGAAGGCATACCGGATGGCGGTGAAGAATTGGTTGGAATCAAATGGGTAGAATTCTATATAGTAATTATATTATTAAAATATTGGAATTGAAGAAAAATAAACAAATAAACTATGCCAAACACATTTTCTCAAATGTATATTCAAATTGTATTTGCTGTTCAAAATAGGAATAATTTTATACATCCTTCTTGGGAAGACGAATTATTTAAATACATGACAGGCATAATTAGGAATAAGGAACAAAAATTAATAGCGATTAATGGAGTGCCAAATCATATTCATATTTTGATTGGAATGAAACCTTCTTGTTGTTTATCGGATCTTATGAGAGAAGTGAAAAAATCTTCCAATGAATTTGTGAATGAGCAAAAGTTTTTAAAACATAAATTTCGATGGCAAGAAGGATTTGGTGCATTTTCGTATAGCCATTCTTCGCTAAGTCGTGTAATAAGGTATATCGAAAACCAAAAAGAACACCATAAAATACAAACATTTAAAGAGGAATATCTTGATTTTTTAAAGAAATTTCAGATTGAATACAAAGATGAATATTTGTTTGATTGGATAGAGTAGATAAGGTATAATTAATATTTATTCTTCCAATTAATGCAAATATCATATAATTCCATCCTTTTGGAATTACATTTGGATAGATGTAATTTCTGCTATTCGACCCCTACGGGGTCGGTTTTTCTCTCTTTTCATTTAGTATAAATATTTGATCCCTAAGGGATCATTTAAGATATGTAGAATTTAATTTTAAATATGTACAGCTTAAATATTTCTAATAAAATATGCTTAATGTTTGGCTACCCCAGCGAGGTCTTATATTCATAACCAAGCAAAGCAACTAATAATCCGGCCCCAGAGGGGTCGAATAAAAAAAACATAACAAATAAGCAATTGATTCGACCCCTCTGGGGTCGGATTATCTCTCTTTTTATTTTGTATAAAAATGTGATCCCTACGGGATCATTTAGCTTTGAAGTTAATTTTAAAATTGTACAACTTAACTATTTCTAAAAAATATGCTTAATGGTTGGTGACCTCAGCGGGTTCGTACATCTATAACAAAACTAACCAAACAATAAACTGACCCCAGCGGGGATGTACATCTATAACAAAACTAACCAAAAAATAAACCGACCCCAGCGGGTTCGTACATATATAACAAAACTAACCAAACAATAAACTGACCCCAGCGGGTTCGTACATCTATAACAAAACTAACCAGACATTAAACTGACCCCATATGGGTCGTACATCTATAACAAAACCAATCAACAATAAACTCGACCCCAGCGGGGTCGTATATGTATAACCCGATATAATAATAAGCAATCCGACCCCAGCGGGGTCGAATATGAATTGTAGTATATTATGAAAGAAAAAATTAATCCGTTTTTGGAAAATATTGTAGGACCTTTTTTTAGCTAAATTTCAGCTTGTACTAATCAGTTTTTTGCTTATTTTTCCGACCAATATATGAAAAGGAATCAGGAAATCCTCAACATCGCCTCCCTCGAAATGTTCGAGCGGATGATCAACCGAGATTTAAAGCCCTACGATGTCAACATGATGGTGATGCCGGGAACGCTAGAAGACAAACATAAAAACTGTGAGACCATCCCCGCGTTGAGGAGACAGTTTAATTTGATTTACTTATTGCTGGAAGGTGAGCACGATGTAAGACTTGGTGCAGACCATCTGCAGTTAAAACCCAATGATCTTGTCATCGTCCCCGAGAATACACTTTACGCCAGCGATCACATTAAAAACTGCCATGGGTATTGCATACACTTCAAATCTGAATTTCTAAAACCACAATTATCCAAGTCCCTAACAGAAGAATTTCCATTTTTCCATTTTGATGCTCCACACATCATTAATCTAAATGATCAGGAAAGTGAAATGATCCAATCATCTTTCAAAAATATCATTGAAGAATACAATCGCTTTTCACCAGAAAAGAATTTTCTACTATGCAATCTTATTCTCATTTTGCTTTTAAGGGTACGAGAAATTTACAGAACCAAAGTCAAAGAATTAAACAAGAACACGAGCAGACGTGAACAACTGGCCAATGGATTCAAGCTACTGGTTGAAAAACACTTTATTGAAAACAGGACAGTGAGTCTATATGCCGAAATGCTTTATATTTCCGCAAAGCATCTTTCTGAAGTAGTGAGCGAGACTTTTGGACGTCCTCCATTGCAGATTATTCACGACATATTGGTACTTGAGGCCAAAGTCCAATTGGGCTCCACCGACAAATCCATTTCAGAGATAGCATATTCCCTTAAATTTGATGACCCTTCCCATTTTACCCATTTTATCAAAAAGCGGACAGGCTTATCGCCCCAGGATTTTAGAAGGAAACTCTGATTTATACATACTATGCCGAAGAATGTACAATTCCATTCTTCCCTGTCTCCTTTCCTTTGCACTATCAAATTAAAAAATAAATCAAATGGAAAACAAATCGCAGATTGCAGAATGGAGAAATTTCGGAACACCCGATGAAGTTCGAGAATTTCCCAAAGGTAGACTAGAACTTATCAAAATTGGTGGTGCAACGATTGGCCGCGGTATTTTTGAACCTGGTTGGCGTTGGGCCACTTCCGTGCAACCATTGGCACAAACACACAGTTGTGAAGCTCCACATTTTCAGTACCATGTTTCGGGTATTCTTAGGATTAAAATGGATGATGGAACCGAATTCGATTGTAAGCCAGGTGATGTTTCACTATTGCCTTCCGGACACGATGCTTGGACAGTAGGGGATGAGCCAGCGGTAGTGGTAGATTTTCAAGGGATGATAGATTTTGCAAAACATCTTTAACGTTTGTAGGTTTTTTGCCTTGTAGTTATAAATTGAGACTGTAGTTATATACATCAATCTGTCGTGGAATATAGCTCTGTTTGATTGTTTTTGCAAAGGTGGGAAGCCAATAATAGGATGTAATACTATTTATTTATTGGCTATTCAATTTTGGTTTAACTTTGAAGCCACAAAACTTTTAAAAAATTGAATCCAATCAATGCCAAAGTGATTACAAGAGCATTTGCTTTAAATCTCTTTTTGCCATTATTTCTGATTCTCATTTTTGTGTCCAGTGCTTTTGCTCAATCCAATTTATTATCAGAAGCCATTCAAAGAGGTAATTTTACAAAATCATTTGAATTATTAAAAGAGAAACGATGGATTCAGATTAAATCAGGTCAATTGGCATGGAACCCTTTGTTTTATTCTATTTTTCAAGTTGGGATAGATTCATTGACTTTTGAAAAATTAAAAAAGAAGAATTTTAAGGAATGTTGTAAAACTTGGTCTGAACACAAAAAGACATTTCTGGATATAACGAAGCAAATTATAGACCAGGGAGCTGATTTGCAATTATTTGATAAAAGAGGAAGGAGTGCAATTTACTATGCCGCTGTTCTTAGATTGGATGAGGTAGTGGAATTATTGCTAGAAAAAGGCGCAAAAGTCGAAGACTCAGAAGATTTATTTCAAATCGCGGCTTCACATGGATATTCTAAAATTGTTTCCCAATTGCTTAAATTCAAATTAAATGCTTGTGAAACTGGCAGGAATTGTTTCTCGCCTTTTCACAATGCAGCCATAAATGGTAGTCTTGGTGTAATCTCGGAAATGATCAATGCTAAGTCTAATTTAGAATGTCCCTCTGGAAATATGTGTGTTTATTTTTCAAAGCTGACGCCGTTGCAATTGGCTGTGATGAATGGACGTGATAAAGTAGTCCTGAAATTAATCCAAAATGGGGCAAATACAAATGTTTTGAGTTCTACGAATGAAAATTTACTCCACCTTGCTGTAAAAGGTCCCAGACATGAAATTTCTTTATTAAACAGTAAAGGAAAACCAGATGAATACTTACTTTTATTTGGTGGAAATTTGGGTACAGTTTTATTGTTAGATTCTCTGTATAAAGATCTTTACACAGTTGATAATGAAGGTAGAACTCCGATGCATTGGTCAGCCTACTATTACAAAACTGAAGTTTTAAAGTATTTTTTAGCAAGGAATAAACCTCCAATTGAGAACCATACAAATGCAGCTCATAGTATGGCTTCTGCTATATCCTTGACTTTTTATCGATATTACAAAAATGAAAGTGGATCAGATTTTAAAAAAGATGAATTAATAAAAATCTGGGGAATTGCTGAGAAATCCTGGAATGACAGTTTGAGTAAAATTAATATTAAACTTGCAGGAAGAAGACTCCTCCAAATCGGTTTCATTGCAGTCGCTACTGCTGCTGCCAGCTATCAAGCTAGTATTGATGCAGCTTCTACAGGATATGGTTACTCCAGTGTTGAGTATCCAATATTACAATTAGATGACCTGACCAGCATTAGAAGGACTATTAATTTACAGTTAGACATTTGTCAAAAAATGAAGAATTTTATATCCAATGACGACCAAGTAAATGAAAAATGGAATAAATTAAATCAATTAGAAAAAATACTCAATCATGAATAGTAATTCGTTTTTTAAGGTAAAATACTTTTTAGTCCTGCTTGGATTTTTACAATCAGCCTTTCAAAATGGCATTGTAGCTCAGTCTATCAAAATTGCTCCAATCACTATTTCATACCCATCATTGGGAAAGGTAAATTTGTCTGTTTGCGCTCCTTATTCGGAATACTCCATAGAAGGAATGAATACACCGGATGGAATGGGTTTTACCTACGACTATTATGATGCGTCTCTGAATCAATTCAAAGTTCTTTTAAGTAAAATATTGTCTGAACAAGAACCTTTTGTTTGCGGAGCAACTGCAGACAATTCCAAAAAGTATAAGCTGGAATGCCGCCTGGAGTCTTTGTCTGAGGGAAAAGTAGTTACTGCTTTTAGCAAGATTTCTTTGGAAATAACAATGACTTGGAAACTTACCAGAATTGAGGATGGAGAAGTATTGTTTAGGACTAAGTCTGTTGGTATGCATAAAAATAAAATTGGAAATGCTTTTAATGGGAAATCGATGGCTAGAGAAAGAGCCGAAAAAGCTTTGGAAATGGCGTTTTTGGAATCTTTTAAAATGTTGCATCATGAATTGTCCAAATTTTAACTTACTGGGATAAGATATAACAGATATAAAGCAGCTGTTTTATTAGTTTCTCAATGGTTGATAGATTTTACAAAACATCTTTAAACGCTAAACAAATTTGCTTGAAATTAATTTTATATATTCAAACTAAAATCAAGCAAAATGACAAGCATCAATGTATATCTTAATTTTAACGGTAATTGTGAGGAAGCCTTTAATTTTTACAAATCTGTTTTCGGCGGAGAATTTGGTTATATAGGAAGATTTAACGAGATGCCTCCTCAGGAAGGAGTACCAGCGCTACCAGAAGAAATGGGCAAAAAAATCATGCACATTGGATTACCCATTAGCAAAGAGACATCATTGATGGGGAGTGATACAGGAGGAGAGTGGGCTTCGCATTTTAAGCAAGGCAACAACTTCTCCATTAGTATCAACACCGACAGCAAAGAAAACGCTGACCGTCTTTTCAATGGACTTTCTGCCGGAGGAAATATTACCATGCCTCTAGCCGATACCTTTTGGGGAGATTAATTTGGAATGTTTGAAGATCGTTTTGGAATCAACTGGATGGTGAGTTATAATGCAAAACAACAAGAAGGATAATTTTTTAGAGCCAAGTCCTTGTTATTTCATGTGAACCATCAGTTTATGGGTTTTTATTAGAAAATCTAAAAAGTCTATAAAATGGATTATTCAATCTCCAAATCTATTGAAATTCTTTCGCGCACTCCGGATGTCCTAATAGCTTTAACTTCCAATCTCTCCGAAGAATGGACCCATGTGAATGAAGGCGAGGAAACTTGGAGTGTCTATGATGTGATTGGCCACTTGATCCACGGTGAGAGCACAGATTGGATGGCGCGGATGGATATCATTCTTTCTGATTTGCAAGATAAGACTTTTACACCCTTTGATCGTTTTGCACAATTTAAAGAAAGTGAGGGTAAGTCGTTGCAACAATTATTAGAAGAATTCAAGCAACTCCGCCATAAAAATTTAGATTATATTAAATCAAAAGACCTTCATACGGATGATTTAATTAAAACTGGAGTTCATCCTCATTTTGGTGAAGTTAAATTAAGTCATCTGCTCTCATGCTGGACCGTCCATGATTTAAATCATATCTCTCAAATTTGCAGAGTCATGGCCAAGCAATACAAGGAAGCAGTGGGACCCTGGTATGAATATTTAAGAATTTTAAAATCTTGATGAAAAATGAATAACTTTGACTGGACTTCTTTCACGAGGAAAATTGCAATAAAAGCGAAACTTTCTGATATTTACAATGCCTGGGCCATTCCCTCAGAGATTGAAAAATGGTTTTTAAGTAAAGCGGTATTTTATGATTCAAAAGATCAAAAAATTCCCCACGATCAACAGATAGAGAAAGGTAGCAGGTATGATTGGAATTGGTATTTGTACGATGTAACCGAGTCTGGCAAAATCATGGAAGCGAATGGAAATGACTTAATACAATTTACATTTGCAGGTGAATGTTTGGTGGATATTAAATTATCGACTATGAGTGATTATACGGTTGTAGAATTGACCCAAAAATATATTCCTACTGATGATTTATCCAAAGTGAATATCAGATTGGGTTGTGATTCCGGATGGTCCTTTTTTCTGGTAAACTTAAAATCTGTTTATGAAGGTGGACTTGATTTAAGAAACAAGGATATTTCGGCAAAAGGAATGGTAAATTGTTGAATTTGCACAATCTATGAATTCGAGTGATGCTTGTTTTCTAAGACATCGACATAATCCATTTTAAATCGTTTTAAAAATGTTAGAAACAAAAATTCCAGCTATTGCTTGTGAGTTGGATTCAATGAACTGGTTATGCTGGAATTTATAGTTCTAATTTTAATAAATTTCTTACATTTGTAAATCTTTTAAATGGGTAATACATGAAAAATTTAATGTTCTTGGCGTTTTCGATTTTAACAATTTGCACATTAACCGCACAGCATAATATTTCCATTGGCCTGGAAGGAGGGCCATCCTTGGATCGATACGAAATGCATGATGAAGGAGGGAGGCTAGTTGCTAAGCCTTTGTACAATGGGTCAGTTGGAATTAATGTAGGTTATCATTGTATGAATTATTTTAGTTTAGAAACAGCACTAATATTTAAAGATTATACAAAAGGGTATGGATTCGCAATTGAAAATAGAGAAGTTGGTTTTAGTGGTTTCGCTTATTCCACATTTCAAATCCCACTGAGAGTTCGTGGCAGTATTCCACTCTATAAAGATAAAATATTTCTTTCCACAGTGGTGGGTTATCACCACAGTTTTATAAGATCTTCTCCAGGCGGTAGATTTAGTATTGTTTCCTTGAGTAGTGAATACGCATTTGAATCAAATGAAATTTATTCAGAAACGGTGGTTGATCAATTTTCACTTCTGGAAACAGGTCTTGGATTAGAATTCAGATTGATTAACGGCATGATTCTTCGCGCCTCAGCAATTTATTTTACAGGCTTCGCGGATGTGACTAGAAATGACCTTCAATATTCCTATAACGGTAGTTTATTTAAAAATGCCTCAGTACGCAGTAAAGGTGAATACGCCAGTTTAAATTTGGGTTTGAATTATACCTTGCAGTGTTGTAAAAAGAAAATGGAGGAGGAGGAAAATTAGTCAATTAGAAAATTAGCTAATTTGAAAATGCGAAGCGACGCCTAAGCGTCATAAACTCCGCGTAGGTACGCTTTTAGCGTACTAAATTCTGCCGAAGGCGTTATGGAAATTTGAAAATGGGGAAATGTAATTAGTCAATTTTAGAATTTAGGAATTAGAACAGTGCGATATTCGAAGTTTCCAAATTTATGCCGCCTAAGGCGGTACTTCGAATGCTTTTATTTGCAACCAAATTCAAAATTCAGCACTTGAAACTTAACCCTTCAAGTATACAGTATCAAAGTCTTAGTCAAAGTCTATGTCTAAGTTTTCGTCAAAGTATTCCCAACTTAAAACTTAGCACTCAAAACTCAAAACTAAAAACTTAGCACTCAAAACTTAAAACTCAAAACTTAGCACTCAAAACTTAAAACTCAAAACTTAGCATTTAAAACTTCCTCCCCCTCTTAATTTTTAGTTGAAAAATACACCATTGTATTATATCAATTGCATAAATCTAAACCTACAAATCATGCCTTTGCTAAATTTCAGCATACTCTCACCTGATGAGTTTGCGAACTACATTGCAGAAACTCAATTTATTAGGGAAATTTCTGTAATCCAGAACCACCACACCTGGAAACCTAGTTATAATAGCCTTTCTGAAACTCGGAATGAGCTATATTGGTTGGAATCCATGAGACGTGACCATATCCAATCTCGAAAATGGAGTGATATAGGTCAAAACATCACCATTTTTCCTTCAGGTAACATTGCATTGTGCAGACCAATCGACATTGTACCCGCTGGCATTTACAAAGCCAATACCGGTGCCATTTGTATTGAGAATTTTGGAAATTTTGATGCGGGTCAAGATCAAATGACCAACGAACAAATAGATTCGATTGTACTGGTAAATGCTCTATTGTGTATCAAATTTAAATTGAATCCGGTTAAATGGCAGATTGTATACCATCATTGGTACGATACGAATGGAAAAAAGTTTCAGGAAGCTCGAATTAATTCAGGCGATACCATTGGTTTGCAAAAGTCTTGTCCTGGAACCGCTTTTTTCAACGGTAATAAAATCTCAGATGCAGAATCTCATTTTTTTCCAATTGTTAAGACTAAAATGGAAGAGATCATAAAGCAAAAACAAAATGCTATTATTCCACCTCGTGCAAAAGTAAACGCACATCTGCTCAATGTCAGATCAGGGCCGCATAAAAATAATTCGATCCTTAAAACTTTGAAACAAGGCACAGAGCTTAGTATATTTGCAAGCGATCCATCAGGTTGGTCGCGTATCCATAACATTCAGGAAGAATGGGTAGCTACCAATTATCTAACAAAACTTTAAATCAAACAACAATGTACAATTTTATCAAATTTGTAAAAAGCCTGGGAAGGGGAGGAGCTCGTTGGCAATTGACCCTTTGTATTGTTTTGTTTTTGACCAGTTTACTATATCTGGGAATTCGCTTCAATTGTTCAAAAGATGGCCAGGAGCATGTTTCTTTGAGTAAGGATCAATTGGGTACCATCAAAATTTATCTGGACATGTATCCGGATTCCAATGAAGGCGATTCTATGGCAAAAGTAAAGTCTATGGCTGTTCGGAAAGATCGAGATGAATTGATTCTCTCATTTTTGAGAATAAATTACGACAATAAAATTGATATTAAACAACTTGAGCAAATTTCATTAATACTGGCAAAAACTAGCTCTAACAATGCCTTTCAATATCTTGGGCAACTTCGGTTATTGGTTAAAAGTCCATTTTATTTGACTGGTAATGGTGTTTATTTTGAAGCTTTCTTCTGGAGTTTGTTTGGTGTGCTGGTCAGCTTAATCTATTATGTGAGTCTAGCAAATTCCAAGCAAGGCCAAAGCGAAGAAATGGGTGACATAGGTAGCTTTGATCCAAGTGAAGTGCCAGGTCAGATTGCAAAAATGTTTTATGCTCCTGTGTGCACGATCGTATTAATTCTTGGGTACCATTTTATTTCAGGCTTTAATGATCACATGGTGGATATTTCTACCAATAAAGGATTAATTGTATTTGCTTTTATCTCCGGTTTTTATTCAGGTCGTGTTATGAAATTCCTTGATAGATTAAAAGATCTATTATTACCAATCGGAAGCGGAGATCCAAATCCACAAATAGAAGTTTCTAAAAAAGCCAACATATCTGTGTCCCTTAAATTAGCATCCAATATTACTGATCAATTAATTGCAGCAGATATCATTGAGAAAGGTTTTAAATCAGCTGAGGTGAAACTAATTCCAATCGGAGGAGGTGATGCCATTCTTTTAAACAATCCATTGGACGATCAGGATGATCATTTTACAGCAAGTGATATACCAGCAGGAAAATATAATTTATTGGCAGCACTTGCCTACAAAATGGAAAACGATAGCATCATCAATTTGCAAGCGCATAAGGAAATAACTCTTGTATCCGGCGATCTAAAAGAGGAATTGGAACTTCAATTGGTGGAACCGGTGGGATAAAATAAATGGAGTAAATATTTGACCATTCTAATTTTATGAAACAATAATAATTGATTGAGTTTCCATTGCCGCTTAAATAGAAGTTTTGTCGGCTACATTTTAAATACTTTTACTATCCAATTTACTTGTTTGATTTTCAAACCAAATTTAAATACTTAGTTTTTTTATTAGTCAAAATATTAATATTTATTTTGCTAATAAATTCGTCTGCTCTAGATTGAATACAATAGAGCAATTTGACTTTATTCAATAGAACTATACATTTATTATTAGCATAGTCGTTATATAAAAGCTTATTTAATGTTTTTAAAATAAATAGTTTTATCTTAGTCTTAATTATTCTAATTTTTTTACACATACCTATAGAATAGGAAATTGAGTAGTTATTTGAGTTGAACAAAATTTCCTATAACAATAGGTCATTTATTCATTTTTATAAATAGCTTTATGAAAAAATTAGTTTTACAAAAATTTGCGACAACGCATTTCTTGATGATTTTGATCCTCATGACTGCGAATTCATGTATTTTTTATAGGAAGATAAATCCTCCTGCAGACGCTGACAAGCCTGGAGGTGTAGGTACAGACAACAGTTGTTATATGGCGACTGCTTCCAACATGTTGGCTGGTGCAGGATATGGAACGGGTGCAAACTTGCAAGCACGCGCCGACGATATTTATGCGGATATGATTGCTCAATTTGGTATTCTGAATGGAGGATGGACAGACGTTGCTCTTAGCTGGTGGTTGGGATCTGCGAATAATATTTGGCCCACCAATCCTTACCAATTGGTTACTGTGTACGGAAATAAAAGTCCTAAAAATCCTTGGGCAGAACCCGACGGCCCAATGTTTTATGGAAATGAATTGCGTAGATGTTGCTTGACAGGTCTTAGCATTAGTTGGCCGGTTGCCGGTGCTACAATCGGATCAGGAGGTCACGCAATTACAGATTGGGGAGACAGTGGTAACAATGCAACCCTCACCACAAATCCCTCATTGGTGGTGGTGACGGATTCCGATACAGATTCAGGGGGTGATGAACAGAGGTATGTGTACGATAGTTATACTTCACCCAATCCGGGAGGAGCCAATGAAGGAAACGGTTGGTATTTTAGCTACAGCAACAACCATCCTTACATTAAACACATTGTGACACTTTGTCCTATTGATGACCCGGAAGATAATTCATTGACCCAGCGAGTAACTGGTAGTTATACCATTCCACAAAACAGATTTCAAAGTGCAATTGATCTGCATTATAAAGTTCGGACCGATGTGAGGATTCTCTCTTACAAAACATGGTTGAGTTGGGATACAAAAGGAGCAGTGCCGACGATTAGTGAGTCTGCCAACAAGCGGGAGTTGACCGTGGATTGGGATTTAAGTAAAAATCCAGTGCCTCCAGGTACTCAAGTCACTATTTATACTGAATTCATTTTGCCCTATTATAATTCTATGCACTATAGTGATGTCTATTTCACTTATCCAGATATCAAAATTGGTAGTGATTTAGCAATTAAATTTCCAGAGATTAAATGGAAAATTGAGTCAGCAGAGTTAAAAGGGAAAAGCTACCTAACAATGTCAGTGGAGGTTTTGTGATCGCTTCTTTTGATATTGAAGACATCAATAATAAAGGCGAACGAGAAATTTACCCATATAGACTGATCCATGAATACAGTTATAACCAATCGCCATTTAAACATCTATTACAATTGAGCGGTAAGGAATCTGTACTGCTTCGAAATATCAAATTAGGTCATAGCTGGAATCAATTAAATACAAAAGAGTTGAACAAGTTTGAAAATTGGATCAGTAATTTTGATACCACAATTAAACTCAACAAAGAACCTCAAAATATTGAAGTGGATTGGCAGGGTAAGTTTGAATACCCAGAAGGCGAAAACATTTATCAAGCGATACCTGATAAAAATGGTAGACCCAGAAAACCAGACTCCAAGAAGAAATAAATTACTTTGTTTGTAATAATGTAAATTTATTTTCTTATTAATTTAGTATAAATGTTACGTATAGGGCTTGGCGAATATTTATTCGTCAAGCTTTATACATCAGTCAATTATTATATGCATCCTAGGCAACTGAGATCCAATAAAAAAATCAAATTGGTAGGTGATCTCTGAGAAATGTTTTTGTAAATAAAATTCCAATCAAATTAACTTAAAATAAAAAGCTTTATGGAAAATCTAGACATAGTTAAAATACTGGGTGTAGGAATATCCGGTTTTGGATTTCTTTTGATGTTTTTGGCCTACCGGCTTATCAATGATTGGGCAAAAAATCCAAACCCCAATCCAGTAGTATTAAAAGCTATAAAATGGTATATGTCGATATGCTTTGTCATGACGATCACCGTTGGTGTATTTACTTTTATTTCAAGTTCGTACAAAACTAAAATTATTGAAGATCAAGCCATAGCCATTGAAACAAAATCGGATGCGCTAAATATACTGACCGCATCTCAAATCAATGACCAATTGGTAGATAGCATGATTCGAAACTCAAGCAATGAGGATGTTGCCTTGGTTATTAATGAGCAAAAGCCGGTATTAGATACCCTTTCTAAGTATATTTCAAAACAAAATGATCCCCAACTAGACAGCCAATTTAATAAATATAGAGAATCTGTTGTAAAGCTTTCTGATTCATTGACTATGCAAAATATTGGGAATGAAAAGTTTAAAACCTTAAAAGCACAGTACATTCGCTTGAATGATTCAATTAGTAAATTTTCGTTGCGGTTGGCCAATAAAAAGGAAGCAGAAGGATCTAAATCAAAGGAGTAACCGATAATGGTAACTTAATTTGTTAATAAAATCTATTTCTTTCCAAACATATAAGTCCACTGTGATCAACAAATCATAATTTCTACCAATGACTCAGAATTTCCGTCAACGGCTAAGTCGTTCAATTGGATTTTAGTAAACACATGCATCTTTGTGGCATGAAACAATTAATTAAATTAACGAAAATGAAAAAACTTTACATTGTATTCTCTTTTATTCTTTGCATTGCACTACAAGCACATTCCCAAAACTTATTAACTGAGGACTTTTTATATGCACCGATAGATAGTCTGGAGAATTCTGGAAACTGGTTTAGAAGTGGAGCTAATTCACAATTTAATATTTCAGTTCAAAGCCCTGGACTTGAATATCCAAACTATATCGGTTCTAACAAAGGTAATCATTGTGTGATAACCAACGCAGCTGAAGGAGATATTCTGTTTCACAATTTAAGTAAAGCAGTAACCACTGGTTCTGTTTATCTGTCATTATTGCATAAAATAGATAGTTTGCCAACTACTATTACCCAAGGTTATGCCATTAGTTTGAATCCTAACGATGGAAGCACTAATTTGAATACTCAATTATATATTAAAAGGTTGTCGGATTCAACTTTCAACTTTGGTATTAGAAAAACAGATCGCATATCTTATGGGACCACAGTTTATAATATCCATCAAACTTATTTGGCTGTTCTTAAGTATACTTTTGTGCCAGGTTTAGATAATGATGAAGCTAGTTTGTATGTTTTGAGCAGGGAGTTCCAATACTTGAGCCTTCTATCCCTGTTGCTTCAACCATTTCTGGTATTGATTTTAATGGGCAAGGCAGTGTGTGTTTAACCAATAATTATGCTCAATATGGAATGAAAGGCTGTAATGTAAAAATAGACGGTATACGTGTTGGGACTTCCTGGGAGACTAGCGTTTTAGCGCCTATTAGTTCCACCAAATCCACATCACTTTTATCCAATTTGATTCAATTGGAATGTTCTCCAAATCCATTTTATCAATCGACGACCTTTGCTTTCCAAATTCCTCAAAATGGATTGGTTAAAATTAATATTCTCAATGCATCCGGGCTTGTTGTGAGAGAATTGCTCAATGAAACTATGGAATCCGGAAATCATAAAATAGAATTAAATGCCAATGATCTTCCTACTGGTCTGTACCATTGTGCCATTCAACACAATGGATTGGTTATCAGTAAAAGGATAATTCACCTTTAATGATTTAGTTGAATTTGCCTAATCTAATCCATCTATTTATTTGAATAGTAGTTTTCTTATTTATTTATCTTCTTTATAAGTTTTTAACTTTAAATAGTTAACATTAAAATTGGCTGTGTTCCTTAGATGCAGCCAATTTATTTTATGCGAAGTTATTTAAATTATTGAAAATGAATTACTTAATTTGAAGGGGAGGGTAATATGAGTCAATAATTGAAATGAAATACAATATTCTTATAATTAATGGAGTTGAATTCCCAGAATTACGCTCGTGGCTGTTAATAGATATGATCATCTTTTAGGAAAGAGTAAATTCCGAATTCAAAATCGAACAGCTTTAAAAATATTATAAAATATATTTTTCAATTTAAAATTTACTCATATATTTGTGCCTACTATGAGTGATTTTATTTGTTCTGACTTTTTATTGAAACTATACACCTTAAAATAATTTAGTTTTCTGACAAATTTGATTATAACTTACATTTGATTTTTGAAGTAATAGGTTTGATAACCATTTAAACCTCTTAGCTTTATATAATTTGTTAAAGTAAGATCATCCAATGTTGAGTATAGAACAAACAAGAGAAGTAAATGAACTCACAGCATTAAATCAAGATGTACAGGATTGGCATGCAAGTCATTTTCCTCATGAATTTAAACCCTTTGACCCTGTTTCAATGGATTCAGCTTTTAGAAATATTCTGGATCAAAAGGACTCATTTGCTTTTGTAGCCAAATTAGACAACAAACCAATCGGATATATTTTATGCTTTATAAAGATAAGATCTGAAAATGCATTTCAATATAAAAAATCTATCATGCTTATTGATCAAATAATGGTAAAATCGGAACATAGAAATAAAGGAATTGGAAAAAATCTCGTTGCTGAAGTTGAAAAATTAGCCAAGCAATTACATATTTCGGATTTGCAACTCGATTTTTGGGAAGCTAACAAGCTGGCAGCTCATTTTTTTACAAATTCTGGCTTCAAAACTTTTAGAATTTACATGGAAAAACACATAATTTAATTATACCAATGATCCTTCAAGAATACATAAATAATATCTTATACGAATATTCTTATATTGAATTGTTCGGTCTTAGTTTTATGTATTTTTCCATTTTATATTTTGGACTAGCTCCCATATTTAATGGCGTGTGCAAATATTTGGCTTCCAAAAATATCCTCCATAAGATTACTTTGAGAGAGCTCCATAAAGGGCAGATTAAATTTGAATTAAAACATTCATTTATCTCCATCTTCTTATTCGGGACTTCCATTATTCCGGTGATTTATCTCATCAGACTGGACCTGGTTTCTTTATTGCCAAATACCATTCTCAATGTAATCATAGGAATTATTGCCTTAACCATTTGGAATGAAATTCATTTTTTTATCGTGCATAGAATATTGCATTTACGTTTCTTTATGCGCCATATACATTATATCCATCATCAATCCCGGGTTCCCACAGTTTATTCTGTGTACAGTTTTCATTGGATAGAAGCATTGTTGTTGAGTACCGTGCCACTTACCTTCATCCCATTTGTTCCAATCTCGCCTGTTGCCATTTTTCTTTATCCATTGGCAAGCATTTTATTAAATTATTCAGGACATTGCAACTATCGTTTTGGAAATGGACAAGGTGCTTCATGGAAGTTGTTTGGAACCTTTCACAATGAGCATCACGCCAAAGGAAGAAAAAATTATGGTTTTGCAAGCCATATTCTGGATAAAATAAATTTTACCATTAAATCACACTTTGAAAACACTAAAAAATTATGAACGAAGTTTACATCACCAGCGCAGGAATCTTCTTGCCCAATCAAGCCATTTCTAATGATGAAATGGAAGAATATTTAGGATTGGTCTATGGGAAAAAGAGTATCGTAAAGAGTCGAATCTTGACCCAAAATGGAATTAAGCAAAGGTACTATGCCCTCAATACTCAACAAGAAAGAACTCATTCTAATGCTCAGTTGGCCATTCATGCTGTAAATGCTGCATTGGCGAAAAGCGAATTGCGTGCCAAAGACATTGAATTATTAGCCACAGGAACCACCCAAGGAGATTTGCCCATTCCTGGATTTGCAAGCATGGTGCACGCAGGACTCGATTTCTCAAGATGCGAAATTGCAAGCTTCCAAAGTGTTTGTGCCAGCGGAATGATGGCTTTGAAAGATGCATTTTCTCAAATTAAAAGCAAGGATAAGCAAAACGCAGTTTGTGTCGGTTCTGAATTTGCCAGCAGGTTGTTTAAATCTTCCAGATTTGAAGCTCAACAAATTAAATCGCTTTCATTTGACACTGAATTTTTGAGATGGATGCTATCTGATGGGGCAGGTGCCATGGTTTTGGAAAACAAAAAAAGCCAAAAAGGATGGTCCCTAAAAATAGAATGGATCGATATAAAATCCCACGCACACGAGTTTCCGCTTTGCATGTTTACCGGGAAAACTGATAATCAAAATGAAACTGAATTATCCTGGTTGGATTATCCGGATTATGAGTCTGCTTCCAAAGCCGGTGCATTAAATTTAAGACAAGATGTGCGTTTATTGGATAAAGTCATTCAAACTGGAGTGGCCCATTATTTTGAACTTATCGATGAAGGCAAAATTGTGAAAGAACAAACAGATTGGCTTTGTTGTCATTATTCATCAGAGGTCTTTAAAAAGCCTATCCAGGATTTAATGGAAAAAGGTGGCGGCGCCATCCCTGAGGAAAAATGGTTTAGCAATTTGTCAAGTAAAGGAAATACCGGTGCGGCTTCTATTTTTATCATGTTGGAAGAACTTCTTTATTCAGGAAAATTAAAACAAGGTGATACCATCTTATGCATGGTGCCGGAAAGCGGCAGATTTATTACTTCATTTATGCAATTGAAGGTTGAAGGTCATCAAGAACTAGAAACTAAATCTTATCCTTTGAGAGAAATTCTAGCACCAGAACTGATTATAAATCAAAGTGAAACTTCTGAATGGTTAATTAGACAACTCTCTCAAATTTGGATAGACTTCGAAACTGAACTTTTAAAAGTTCCCATTGTCGCAAAAATACATTCCGGAAAATTGAGTTTGACTGATTATAAATTATTGTTGCTTGATTTAAGGCAACAGGTCATTGATGGTTCGCAATGGATCTCAAGAGCAGCTTCCAACATAGAAATAGAATTGTTTGATTTGCGTTCTGCATTTATTAAACATACGGCCACAGAACATAAAGACTATCAAATTCTGGAAAAGAATTATGTGAATTTAGGAGAGTCTTTGGAAGATATTCAAAGCCGCGAAAAAAATATTGGTAGCATGGCCTTGTCTGCTTTTATGTTTCAACAGGCTAGTAAGCCAAATCCAATTGATCTATTGGGCGCGATGTTTATTATTGAAGGTATAGGAAAGAGATTAGCGGGATATTGGGGTGAAATGATCAAAGAGCAATTGGCTCTAAACGAAGACCAGGTTTCATTTTTTACGTATCATGGTGTTGCAGATGAAAATCATTTTCACAGATTGGAAGAAGCATTAAATCATCCTCAAATGAACATGGCTTTGGCAAAAAGAATTGCCAAAACTGCAAAAACCACTGCAAAATTGTATTGGTTACAACTTAATGAAATTGGTAATTATTAAAATTTAAAAAATGGCTGAAGTATTAGATATTAACTCACACGATAGCAGAGATCCAAATCCTTGGTTGGCATTGTATTTGGACAGCAGCATCCCTATGAACCTCAGAACCAAACAGGCATTGATGAGAGACAACAATTCCAAATCTGCAAAATATCTGCTTCCACTGATTCAGATTTGGTCAAAAATCACTATGTTTTTTATCCATATTTTTAAGTTTTTCTTTCCAAATTTGATCAATTCTTCAAAAATCCTTCATAGGATTCTGTCCTGGGGCCTTAGAAATTTTGTAAGCCCGGATGCCAATTTACTTATCTTTCGACATTTTCATGTAGGAAGTGAAATATTAGAATTTATTGCAGGAAATATAAAAGATGTTGAAATAAAAGGCAATCCATTAAAGCCAAGAAATTTTGAAGACGTCAAGGATGATTTATTTTTAAAACATGATTTAAACCTCTACAATTTTGTGATCAATTTAAATAGACAATTGAATGAGAAAGGCATCTCGATCACCGCGGTAGAAGAGAAAAACCTGGACATGATCACTGAAGACCAGTTTAACCACATTGAGTTCCCCAATAAATGGACTAATTTCTTGGATCTTAGGTCCGCTATAGAACTATTTACCCCATTTTATCAATTGTTTCTAACCTCAAACGATTTTTTAAGAGCCTCCAATTCATTACAATTGGATGAAACAATTGCCATTTATTCTGCTCAAATCATGGGAACTCCAGGCCATCTTGGTTTGGTGAATAACAAACATCCAATGATTCCTGAAACCACCTACAGTGCCGCATATCGTTTGGTCTTGCATGGTTTGGCTGCGGAAACTTTGCATGAACTATTGGTCCATACAAAATTAGAAATTAAAAGTGATGGGATCATGACTCCTCATTAATTTGTAAGTTGAAATAATTGAACAGATAAGTTTCACAATTATATAAATCAAATAATCAAAATATTTTGGCTTTCATTTTTAAAATATTCAAATGGACTTTTAAAACCATTTTGGTTCTTCTCGGTGTCTTTCCATTATCAAAGTGTAGTCCCGGATACCGAGAACAGAATGGTAAAATTACTTTTAATGGAAAAGAAATCAACGATAAAAACTTTATAGTGCTCAATGATCATTTTGCAAAGGACGATACAGCAATTTACTTTAAAGATTATATAATTGAAAATGCAGATATACCAACATTTGAAGCATTGGACGCACACTATGCGAAAGATAAGTGGATGGTCTATTATTGCAAAGTGGAGAGAGACGCACAAGCATATTATCTGACCAAGAGAAATGTCATTTTTAGAATGAAGGATGCTGATGTTACCACTTTTAAATTAATGAACGGTGGGCTTGATGGGTATGCCGTAGACAAGAAACAAGCTTACTTTAACGGCGTGGCTTTTGTGGTGGAAGATGTTCAAACTCTCCAACAAATCGATGGCCGATTTGTAAAAGATCAATATCATGTATATTTTGATCAATCTCCAATCAAAATGGCAAATCCTGTAAGTTTTGAAATTTTGAATAGCTATTATGCAAAGGATGATAAAAGGTTTTTCTATTATGGTAAACCGTATGAATTTTACAATGGGATACATGAAATTCCTTGTGATGTTGCCTCCTTTGAATTATTGGAATATCCTTATTCTAAAGATCAAGCATCTGTATTTTATTACTACACCAAGATATTAAAAGCCGATTCAAAGAGTTTTCAAACGCTTGGTTCGCACTATTCAAAAGACAAAAATTATGTTTTTTTAGAGTCGGAAATAATGAATGGGGCCGACCCTGCGAGTTTTTCATTGGTTCCACAGGATGAATATGCCACTGAGGCCAACTATTATTCACGTGATAAAAATAAAGTGTTTTGGAAAATTAGAAGCATCGAGAAAGCCAATCCCGATAAATTTAAAGTAATAGGACTGGACTATTCTACGGATGGACAAAATATTTTTTATGAATCCGAATTGCTCCCAAACGTAGATGTATTGAGTTTTGAAATTAGTCATCATAATTATGGGGATTCTGACGCCAAGGACAAGAATCATCAATATTTAAAGGGGAAAAGACTTTAACTTAATTGTTTCAAGTGATACAAAGTTAAAATAGTTCTATAGGGCAAACTTTCTTTAATTTTCACTTTTATAAGGCTTGCTCAGAAATAATCTCTTCCAATTTATTCCTTCTAGTTTTTCGTAAATTACATACCTTCGTACCAAAATTAATAGAATCATGGCTTTACAAGAAGAAATGGAAGTTCAAGGGGTATGGTTATTTCGTTACAGAGGAGTGCTGCCTTTGATCATATTGTTGATAGGCGGACTTTTGTACGTAAACTCCAAAATGAATTCTGTCAATAATTTTCTTGAGAATGATCAGTTTGAAATATACTTCGAATTATTTTGCTTATTGATCAGTTTTATTGGATTGGGAATTCGTATTTATACCGTAGGACATACGCCTAAAAATACTTCAGGAAGAAACGTGACCGAACAAGTTGCAGATAGATTGAACACCACAGGAATTTATTCTATTGTAAGGCATCCCTTGTATTTAGGCAATTTTTTTATGTGGTTGGGTCCTGCTTTGTTGACAGCTAATTGGTGGTTTGTAGTTTCGTTTTGCTTCTTTTATTGGATCTATTATGAAAGGATCATGTATGCAGAAGAACAATTTTTAAGGAGAAAATTTGTTGAGCAGTTTACTAGTTGGGCTCAAAAAACTCCAGCGTTTTTCCCCAATTTCTCAAATTTTACTGCATCAGATCTAGATTTTAGTTGGAAAAAAGTTTTAATAAAAGAAAAGAATGGATTGGCTGCTACCTTAATCATTTTTTTCGCATTCGACCTGGCTGGTGAATATCTTGCGGATACCAACAATTATAATTATTTTATTGCTATTCTATTTGCATTGAGTATAATCCTATTTGCGATTTTAAAATTCTTACAAAAAAACACAAAAGTACTTCATGAGGAGGGTAGATAATTAGTCCAATTATAGCTTTTGTTTCGAATTTTATTGACCTTTTAAATGAATGATAATTTAGAATTACATGAATCCCATCGATCAGTATTTTAATGAAGAAAAATTTCAATGCAGTGTAGGCTTAGTAATTTCCATTCTCTTTTTGGCTGTAGCCGCGTATTTTTTATACCAACCATCCTCCTTTTTATAAAGGACTTGCTTATGCAATAATACCCATCTCTTTTTTATTTCTGGTGATCTGCTCGATGATTGTATTGCGAGCACCTAAAGATATTGTTCGAGTGAAATCTTTTTTAACCACAGAGCCATTGAAATTGAAAACAGAAGAACTGCCCAGGATGAATAAAATCATGAATAGTTTCGTAATTATTAAAAAAGTAGAATTGGGTTTATTGTTGCTAAGTTTAATTATTTGCATTGTTTTTTGGAAGAATGATTTAATAAAGGGGATTTCAATTGGCTTAATGGTGCAAAGTGCCGCCTTTATTATTTTGACTATAATGCCTTCAACAAGAGGACTGTATATCTAGAATTTCTTAAATCTATTTGATTTTTTTAAGAACTATACAAATTCTTTAATTTAACTATACTCTAAAAAAAGTTAAATTTCAATTTTAAAGTGAAATTTTGATTTTACAAAATTATTGCTTTCTAGTCAAATCAGTATATTTTTTGGCTTTGTTCTATATTTATTTATCAAAAAAACAAGTTTATGAAAGCCACAAATCTACTCTTGATTATTTGTGTCTGTCGCATAGTTTTGCCCAAAATAGTTCTATTACCATCAATCCAGACGGAACTCATACAGTGACACATCACAACGAGTTTACTTTACTCAAATCAATCCTGATGGAACCCATACCATCATACACCACCACGGTCCAAATTCTGTGAAAATAAATCCTGATGGAACACATACTGTAATCCATCGTATAGGAAATCAATCTACCCAAATTAATCCAGATGGAACGCATACATTCATAACCATAATGGGCCTGTTTCTACTCAGATGAATCCTGATGGTACCCATACCATTATTCACCACAACGGCAACAGTTCTACACAGATAAATCCGGATGGTACCCACTCAGTAATAATGATGAATGGCAACACATTGATTCAAACGAACTCTTATGGTACTCAAAAATTGACCCATTTCTCTGGCAACATAGATTCCCAGATTAATCCAGACGGCACAAGTACCCTCATTTATCGGAATGGGAGTACTTCTACTCAATTAAATCCTGATGGCACACAAACCATCATTCATCACAATGGAAATACTTCTACCCAAATTAACCCTGATGGCCACAAACCATCATTACCACAATGGCAATACTTCCACAAATAAACTCAGATGGTACTCAAACCATTATATACCCGAGGTGATAGCTCAAGATATGTTCATCCAGATGGCACACAAACCATCGTGAAGCACGAAAAATCTTGATCTAAAAAGGAAGAAAAGGATTCGAAAAAGTCAAAAAGGAAAAAAATCCAAAAGTGAAAAGAACAAAAGTTCCTGTAGAAGAACAAAATTAACAGTTGGAGTAAGATCTTCTTTCAAATTTTTTGTAAATTAAAGATATTCACAAAGCTTTTCATAATTCATTTAGAATTACATTTGCATCAAGTATTCTTTGCATGTTTAGAATTTCAGATTTGTAAATTTTTTTAATTCAATATGAATTTCAAATTTACCCTTCTTGATCGTTTAAATGATGCACACTGTTTGTTTTTTTAATACTATAAAATTTTGGGGAGGAGGAGAAAAGCTTCACCTTGAACATGCCATAGAATTTCAAAAGAAAGGGCATCAAGTATTTGTTGTGACAGATCCAAAATCACCTTTATGGGAAAAACCAAGCAATCCAATTTGAAGGTCTTTTCTTTGGTTGTCGGAAATTTCTCCTTCTTAAATCCTTTAAATTTTTAAACTGGTTCAGTTCTATAGGTCTTAAAATATTGATACAGTGGTTTTTTCAGCTTCGCAGGATTTAAAGTTAGGAAGCATGGCAGCTAAATGGGCTGGAGTAACTAATATTGTGTATTTGCGGGGACTGGCTGTACCTGTCAAAGCTAGTTTTCTAAATCGGTATATTTTTAAGTCTGTGCTTACCCACATTGTCTCTAATTCAGAAGAGACAAAAAGAAATATATTGAAATACCTTGGTAATTATATTTCACATGACAAAGTACATACCATTTACGTAGGATCGATTTTGAAAATTTTCCAACAAAACAGGATGACAAAATTGGTTTATCCTTAAAATACCAAAGGCATTGTTTTGGGAAAATGCCGGAAGATTAACTCCCCAAAAGCACAAGAAAAACTGATTCGGGTAGCCAAAATATTAAAAGACCAGAATATACAATTTACCTTATACATTGCAGGGACAGGCGAACTTCATTCAGAATTGCAAACTTTGATTGAGGAATTTCAACTACAAGAGCAGGTATATTTATTGGATTTGTGGAAAACATGAATGCTTTTATGAATTCTATTGATATTTTTCTTTTGTCTTCCGCTTGGGAAGGATTTGGTTTTTGTTTTGTGGAAGCAATGCTAAGAGCTAAGCCTATTGTGGCTTTCAATATTTCCAGTAATCCTGAAATCGTGGAAAATGATAAAACCGGGATTTTTTAGTAAATTACCTAACTTGGAAGATTTTGCTGAAAAAACAAAACAACTCATTTTGGATCAGATTTAAGAATAAGGATGGGACAATCAGCAAAACAATCCGTTCTTGATAGATTTGAAATAAAAGAGAGGGTCACAGAATTTGAAAATTATATTTTTAAATTGAAAGATACTGTAATTTAGTTGTTTGTTTTGGATAACAATGCCAGACTTTCTAATTTTATACTTACTAAAAATCATATTATAAGTTTTAAAAAAAAGAATTAGGAAAAAAAAATGACTTCAATTAAGATATTAACTCTACTATTTTCTGTGGTTTTAATTTTTGTAGTCGCTCTAACAAATTTCTCTAAAACTTCAAATGTAAATATGAATATTGTAGTACTTGTGAAATACAAAGCACTTGAAAAATAAAGCTAATACGGCAATAATTGAATGACTAAATTAATAAATTCAGTTAAGAAGGAACCTCATTTATTAAAATCAAAATCCTTTTGGATCCAAAAGACAGTACCAATATTATGTTGTTTGAAGAATGGGATAATGCTGAGTATTATACGGGAGCGCATATGCAAACTGAACATCTACAAAAATATATTTTAGACTCCAGATCATTTTTACAGGACCACCTGAAATTAGCATTTGGCATCCAGCCTCAGAATTTAAATGAATAGTATAGTCTCATTTACAATCTTAAATTGTAACTTATCCTTACATTTGTGCTTAAATTAAGATTTAATTACAACTATAAAGTATTGAATATCAAGCATTAACCATTGATAATAAGGCTTTTATTTCGAAAGATTAGCCTATAATGGCTTGATTAATATTGTTTTATATATTTTTTAATATTCAATAGTGCTGGGTTAAATTTGTACTAAGTATATATTTATCAATGTTTTAAATGGAGATTTTAAATTGTAATTTTACTTATTCTATTAAATGGAATTTTTCAATGTCAGAAATGTCATTGGTCTCTTCCAGAAAATTTAAGCTTGAATCTGCAAAGAAAGGGAAGTAAAGGAGCCAAAGCTGCAATGGATCTTTCCGGAAAATCCAACAAAATATTTATCTACTGTTCAAATTGGCATAACCCTAATTGGTATTTTATTGAGGGTTTATAGTGGAGAGAATTTAACCAATGATGTCCAATTGTATCTGGAGCAATTTCAATTTTTCATTTTATGCTCAAAATATGGCGGTTGTCATCGTAGTTCTGTTTGTGACTTACCTGTCCATTGTACTTGGAGAACTTTACCCAAAAGATTGGGAATGACATTTCCAGAACCCATCGCAATTTTTTTAGCTCCACTTATGAGAGTTCTCTCTTTTTAACTTCTCCATTTGTCTTACTTTTGACAAGCTCAACAATCTTTTGTTGAGAATTATGGGAATTAAGAAAACAAGTAATAGCAAAGTCTCTGAAGAAGAAATAAAATCCATCATTAAAGAATCCGCAGATGGCGGAGAAATCCAAGACATTGAACACAATATTGTAGAAAGGGTATTCCGAACTTGGAGATAGACGAGTGAATTCATTGTTCACTCATAGAAGCGAAATTGTATTTTTAAAACCAGCGACAGTTGGGATGAAATTAAGGACAAAATCAATACAGAAAACATTCTGCTTATCCAGTGAGCTCAAGTAATGATCTAGACGATATTATAGGGTATTGTTTTATTGAAGGATTTATTTACACCGGATTCAAAAAATCAGTTTAATATCAAGGATTTTATCCGGACGCCAGTTTATATCAGTGACATTGCCTATGCTTACAAAGTTTTAGAAACTTGAAAAAGCGAGAATGCATTATGGGATGTATTTGATGAGTACGGAACTACTGTTGGGATCATTACCATAGACGATGTAGTAGATGCTTTGGTAGGAGATGTTTCTGAAATGGGTCAGGAAAATACCCAAATTACGCAACGGGACGATAATAAGTTGGTTTGGTCGGTGGACAATATTCATCAATGAATTTATTAGATATTTTTTACATACAAGTAGATGGAAAGAAGTTTTAATATAAATTTTCAACCGTTCGCTGGATTAATTATTTATGAAAAAGACAACTTGCCTAACATAGGAGATAAGATCATTATTGACCAGTACGAATCAGAAGTAATTGATAAAGATGGACAACGAATTGAAAAATTATTGTAACTAAACTTTAAATAAACGATTTATATTTCTTTGAACTTTGATATTTATATTTTTCCATTAAATTGAATTTATTTTCTGAGCTTCTAATTATTAATTCAATGTATTCAAACTGAAAATACTTTAATATAAATATTATTTTAGTAACGCTAGTTTCATGGTCTATTTCATTCAAACTTTGCTTGCTCTTCGGTAGTGCTCAAAAAGATGGTATAATATTTCTTTTAGGTAAAAATTTTGATTGAGACCTTTGATGGTGGATATTTAATAAAGAATATGGGAAATACTATAAAATAGCTTATTACACCCATTCAGCCCAGCCAATGGCGTGGACAAGTAAATATGGTAGTGTGACTTTTAATCAGAATGGGAAGAAGCACCCTATGGAGGAATCAATGAAAAAGGACTTGTGGTAAGAAATGTTATGGTTGGATGAAACCAAATACAATCTATTTGAAAAAAAACTCCTTACTTCAAATGAATTAGAAATTGGATCCAATATCAACTTGACAATTATGCATCCATTGAAGAAGTAGAAATCCAATCTTGGAAAGTATAAAAATTTATCCTATCAAAGGTAAAATTCACTATATACTTGCAGATAAATGAGGCCAATCAGTGCATCATTGAATATGTTGCGGGAAAAGCTTTGATATATGCTAAAGCTCCTAATGCTTGTCAAAAGCAATCGCCAATAAGACAGTCAAACATTCCGAACAATACATCCATCAGATTAAAAGGAATTCCTAAGAGGAATACCTCCGGAAACTTATAGATATCATCTTTTAGAAAAGCAAATTTCTGAAATTTCTAAAACCAAAGGCTGTCTGCAAAAATGCATTTAAAATGCTTGAAAAGGTAAAATTGCAAAGGGAAATTTAAAACACTGTGGACCATCGTTTACAATGTTTCTGATTTAAATTATCATACTATACGCATTCCAATAAGAATGTTAAAAATTAAATTTGGAAGATTTGAATTTTGATCATGACTTAAGTTATAGTGATATTAATCAACGAGGAAATTTATCACTTCTAGTATTCAATGGAAATCCATGAGCCAAGATGTTAACTTTTTAACATGATGTCTTGCCTCCCATTCACACACCTTGGATACTAATTTTACAAAAGAAGTTGAGCATTCATCAATACAGTCCTTCTGCTAAAATGAAAGCCAGTTTCAAAAAACTATTTTCATTTCAATATAACCATTCCACTTCTAGAGGAAAACAAAAGATTGATTGTCGCAATTATGGACAAGTCCGGATAATTTCAAAAAACGAAAAGCAGTGGTCGGTCAGTTCTTCCTTGCTAAAACGGCTATCACCCATTGGAATATTCAAATTTATGGATTGAGAAATGGAAGGTATTCTTTAATAAGCACTTTTGGATGAAATAATAAAAACAATGATTTAGACTTTAATTCTTCAAATCAACCCCATAGAAAATATGCTACTTTTGGTAATTCTCTCTTTGCTAAAAGGGAGGAGAAGACATAAATTTCCAGATCCACTTCTGAAATATTTTCCAACTCAAATTCGACACTTGCCATTGAATGGAAGTAAAATTTTAAGTTCAATAACCTAAAAATCACTTTAGGATTGGTTTTGAATATCATTTCTCAAAGGTTGTTTTTTCTTTTTACATTTGCATAAAATTATTGGACCATGCGTATAACATTTCTGTACTTATTAGTTTTCTTTTTTGGCAATGCCTCTGCCCAATCCGTAATTCCGGAAGAATTGAAAAAACATTTCTGAAAGAATTGAATATGGCCATTCTCGAGAGAAGGTATAGTCGTAGGAATTATAGATAAAAACGGGCCCACCTATTACCTTTTGGTACAAAGTCTATTGGTGGAGGAAAGGTCGATGAACATTCTATTTATGAAATTGGGTCAATCTCGAAAACTTTTAGAATTCTTTTTGGCAGATATGGCCCTCAATAGAAAAGTGAATATCAGAGACCAACACAAAAATATCTTCCTGAGAAAGTTAAAATGCCAATGATGAATGATGTTCAAATTACGCGGGAAATTTGTCAGGGACATACTTCAGGCTTAATGAGAATGTTAAGCAACCACAATCCTGCGAATCCTGAAAATCCCATATGCAGATTATACAGTCGATCAATTGTATGAATTTTTAAACAGCTTTCAATTATTAGAGAAATTGGTTCTGAATATGAGTATTCCAATCTCGCTCAAGGTTTGTTGGGCCATATATTATTATCACTCGTAGCCAAAGACTCATATGAAAATCTTGTCCTTAAAAAGATCGCCCAGCCACTTGGAATGAAAGAAACGAAGATTGTTTTGGATGATCCTTGCAAGAAAAAACCTGGCCGTTGGACACAGCGGAGGCAAAGCGGTCGCCAACTGGGACATTCAACTTGCAGGTGCAGGTGCTTTGCGTTCTTTACACGACATGTTGAATTTATGTGGGCGCAAATGCAGGTCTTAAAAAAAGTAAAATTTTGCCTGATGGATTTGGCTCATAGAGAGCGCCACAGTAAACAATTAGCAAATAGGGTAAGGTCTTGGTTGGCATATTGCAAAGGAGCACAAGGTGATGTAGTTTGGCATACTGGGGGAACAGGGAGGATACAGAACCTTCGCGGGTTTTGTAAAGGAAACTGGGAAGAGCGTGGTCGTTTTAACCAATTCTAATGAAGGTGCTGACGACATTGGATTTTTATCTTTTGGATTCAAACCGCAAACTCAATCCAATAAAGAAGTCTGCACTTTCTCTTATAAATTCTGGAAGAAAAGGGAAGTGAGGAGGCTTGGAATTTATGCAAAAATATCAAGGTAAATCCTGAGGATTATGATATTTCGGAAGATGAAATTAATACAATGGGATATACCTATTTGCAAGCTTCAAAGTTGAAGAGGCATTGACCCTTTTTAAAATTAATGTAGATGCGTTTCCTGCTTCCGCAAATGTCTACTGTTGATTATGGAGAAGCTTTATTGAATGCTTCTATTGAAAATTATGAAATCTTTAGAACTCAATCCTGCAAATACCAATGGGGAAGTAATGTTAGCTAAAATGGGTATAGTCATTCCCAAAAAGAGATACTTGTTGATGAAAAAACCTTAGATTCATTGGTAGGAGTTTATCAATTGGCACCTAATTTTAATATTGCAATTACTCGTGAGATCAACTCGACTTTTCGCCCAAGCAACCGGTCAAAGTAAATTCGAACTGTTCCCTAAATCCAGCCACGAGTTTTATCTAAAAGTGGTCGAAGCCAGAGTTATATTCTCTAAAAATGAGGGTAAAGCTGCAAACTTGACCTTGTTTCAGGAGGACGTGAGATGCCAGGTAAAAGAATTGAATAGTGATTGAATTGTTTAATAAATCAAA
>JADJJL010000007.1 GCA_016710265.1 Saprospiraceae bacterium
TTCCTTCTGATTTTAAATGAGCCTTACCTCAATTCCAACAAACGTACAAGTGATGGGCCTCTCCAAAGACATACATCTTAAAATAAATACCTGCATCAATAAATACGGTATCACCTCATTAACCCTGTTGGATAACTTCACTTGGTTTTTTATAAGCTTTATTAGAACCATGTTCCAGATGGTTGCTGAAACTTGAGTCCCACCAAATGAAAAAGAAATAAAATGATGAATTTCCTTTCAAAATGGACTGTTTCGTGATGCAAAAAATTCTCTTCCTATAATGTGCAATTGTAAAATATGTTTTATTTTGCAATACACAAATTTATTTACGATAAATCTAATTATTTTCTCCGGATTGTTATTTATTTCAGTAACTATCATTTGTGCTTGTGGTGGAGATAATGATACCAACAAAAGTTGTTCCGCAGCATTTAGCACCGAACTCGCAGGCAGAAATCAATGCACTGAATGCCGCCGCTCAAGCCTATGGAATGGATCCAACGCCTGCAAAATGCCTTGCTTATAAAATGCTGCACAAGCCTATGTGGATGCCTTGGTTCCCTATGGCAATTGCAGTGATTTGGTGGGTCAGGCTAAGAACTAATTGGGAGGCATCCTTGAGTTCTGCAAGAGCCTCGGTAGCGGCCATACAGTGTTAAATCAAGCCCGCTTTATATTTTTATTCGACATCTTTGATGTCTTAGTTAAATCGACCTTATAGTCATTTTATATAGTCGTCAAGTTCAATATATTTCTTTAAACACTAGTTACAATAAGTACAAGATTGAAACTTGAACATTTTTGATTGATTGGGTTTTAAAGTATAATGTCTTGCTTTGAAATTAATGAAAACACAAATATTTAATTAACTTTACAGGGGAGCTAACAAAACAAATTTAATCCATGAAGTCATTTTATGATTTTCTCCATCGCATTGCAAGCCTAAAATCCTACTGTTATTTTACAATTTACATGTTGTTTAATGGTTACATTCTAAAGAATTAAAATTAAACTAAATGAATTGGCTAGCACCACTGTCGGTGTCATAGATCTAAGCTTTGGATTTAATCCAAAAAACCTTAGACTTATTCGCAGCTATGGAGAAGAGGGTAGGCATATTATGTTAAAACGGAAACTTACTGCTGATTTAATTTATCCGATCGTTTATGCTTTCTTATTTGCAATAGCTTTGATTATGTTTACGGTCCCATCCCAATCCATTCATTGTTTCTTGCCTTTGTACACTCCTTGCAGATTATATGGAAAATGTTTTTGTAGTTCTTTTGCTAAATCTTATCCAACAATCCTATAATTTGGGCCGTCTTTGGGGAGTGTTCAAATTAATTAAATGGTCCTGTTTATCGGAATGCTTGGCTGGTACTCTTTTGGGTTGGTTTCCATTTCATTAAAAAGATTAAAATTGGCGAACCGAAAATAAGACTGACTATAAGCTTTTAAAGACATTTTCTCTTTTTGTTGTATTATCTAATTAAACTTAATTATCTTAATTTCTTAATGGTTCAATTGCAATTAATAGATTGGATAATAAAATTCATAATGGAGTTTCAAGTTCAAAACTGAATGAATTTATCATTAAAAGTAAAGACATTAAGAATTCAATAAATTTCAAACCTTGCTAGTTTCCATTTAATATAAAGTTTAACTTAACTAATCAAAATTATTAATATTACCCATTCCACTATTTCTGCTAATTTTGCGACAAGCAATTTAAAATTATAAGCAATGCAATTGACCAAGTTTGTTTCCATTTTCTTAGCGGTATGTCTAACCATTGCTCATTACTGTCCTTCAAAATGACACCATCCAACACAAAGACCAAAGTTTGTGCACTTCATGACCTTGACTTTCGATCTTAAACATGACCGGGTATGATGTTGAAAATGTCCATATTTCACCAACCAGTGAAAATTCTTGGGAGATATGTCATGGGAAAGGAAATTTTAAAAGATGGCGAACAGGTTGAAATTGTTTTCCATACAGAAGCTGTCGACAAACATTGGGACATATACGTGACCTGGCCAGGGTATGAATCAGATGAAGACGTTTGTGGACTGATTTTTAATTTGACTAAAATTTCCGAGATTTCTCTATTCTACGACGCAGAAACAGAAAAAACTTGGCAATCACCAAATAGATTATTTTTCTTCCTTTTGGACCTAATTTACCCTAGTTTTGGACTCATTTTATAGGGCTCGAGCAATATATCCATTTGGAATACGATATTTACATATTATCTTTGTTTTAATATGCGAAATCTGTTTTAGATTCAGATCCATCTCATTTGGGTTCAGAAGACAAGAAAATTGGAAAGAGCTTTGAGGCCTAAATTTTTGGATGAGTTTTCCGGTCAACCAAAAGTAGTCGAAAATCTAAGAGTTTTATCAAAGCTGCCTACAAAGAGGTGACTCATTAGACCATGTACTTTTGCATGGACCTCCGGGTCTTGGTAAAACTACCTTGTCTCACATCATTTCCTAGGTGCACCAGGGCTACACTAAAGATGACCTCAGGCCCTGTATTGGAAAAGCCCTGGAGATCTAGCGGGTCTTTTGACCAATCTTCAAACAGGGGATGTCTTATTTATAGATGAAATTCACAGATTAAAACACGTGGTGGGAAGAATATCTCTATTCTGCCATGGAAGACTACAAGATTGACATCATGATTGATTCTGGACCTAGCGCTAGATCGGTTCAAATGACCTGAATCCTTTTACCTTGGTAGGAGCCACTACAAGAATGGGATTGATGACTTCACCTCTTAGATCTCGTTTTAGTATTAATTGTCATTTGGATTATTACGATACCGAAACTCTTCGTCGAATCTTGCTAAGGTCCGCGGAAATCCTTGGGAGGGATTATACAGATGAAGGAATCATAGAAATAGCCAAAAGAAGCAGAGGTACACCTAGAATTGCAAATGCACTTTTGAGAAGATTGCGGATTTTGCCCAAATAAAAGGAAATGGGGTACCTGTCTTCAAATAGCACTTTATGGTTTGGAAGCGCTCAATGTAGATTCTCACGGTTTGGACGATATGGACAACCGAATATTAACATCCATCATTGAAAAATTTTCTGGAGGACCCGTTGGACTCACCACCATTGCTACAGCAGTGGGTGAGGAATCAGGCACCATTGAAGAAGTCCACGAACCATTTTTAATTATGGAAGGATTTCTACAAAGAACTCCACGTGGAAGAATCGCTACAAAAAAGCTTACAATCATCTTCAAATTCCTTATCAATCCGGTTCAGCTGGTTTGTTTGATGTATAATTTGATTTTTCTTAAACTAATATTCGGTTTTGATTTTTTAATTTAGTACCAATTCATAAATTAAATTTTCCAATGAATGGAATTAAGTTATAGACCAATTTTAAAAGAAGATTGGCTGACTGTGGCAGAAATCTATAAGGAAGGGATGGACACAGGCAATGCCACATTTCAACAACAAGTCCCTTCTTGGGATGAATGGGATCAAGGGCATCTGAAATCTTGTAGAATTTTAGCAATAAATAATCAAAAATAGCTGGCTGGGCGGCCCTTTCACCGGTTTCAGGGAGATGTGTTTATGCAGGGGTCGCAGAACTAAGTGTGTATGTTTCCGAATCATTTAGAGGATTAAAAATTGGCAGTAGACTATTGGAAAAACTGATTTCTGAAAGCGAGGCTGAAGAAATTTGGACACTTCAGGCAGGGATTTTTCCAGAAAACATTTCTAGTCTAAAAATCCATCACCAATTTGGTTTTAGAACCATCGGGTACCGAGAAAAATTGGAAAAATGAATGGGGTTTGGCGGGATGTCTTGCTACTCGAAAGAAGAAGTCACCTGGTGGGTTTAGAATAATTTTTTAATATAAAGCACAATCCTTTTATTTAATATTTTCTACCAGACCGATCTACAAGAGTTGCGGAACCCTGTTGACTGGAAGTCATCACTATATCTAAAATATTGACATGGGCTGGTGCTGAGACCATATAATAAATTGCATCCGCTACATCTCTTGCTTTTAGAGGTGTAAAATCTTTATAGATGTTGGCCCCTTTCAACATCGCCCTCAAATCTATTGATGGCAAACTCCGTTTCTTCTACATGACCGGGACTCACTTGACCAACTCTGATTCCGTAAAGGTATAAATCTTGTCTAATTGCTCTTGTTAAAGCATCTACACCAAATTTGCTGGCACAATACACATTCCCTTTGGATAAACTTCCTTTCCTGCAGTACTACACAAATTAAAATATGGCCCGTTTTTCTTTCCACCATTTTTTGCTCACCAACCTGGTGATATACACCAATCCTTTTACATTGGTATCAATCATAATATCCCAGATCCGTATTGCCTTCATGAATTAAATCTAAACCTAAGGCCAAACCAGCATTGTTGATCAGTATATCAATATCTTGCCAATGATTTGGCAAAGAAAGTATAGCATTTTCAACAGATTCTTATCCCGAATGTCAAAACAAAGTAAATGACATTCTGCCTTAAATTGATTTTGAATTTCCGTTGTTAAAACTTCAAGTCTTTCTATTCTTCAGCACATAAGATCAAACGAAAATTACCTTCTTGTGCAAACCGCAATGCAGTTGCCTTCCAATTCCTGAACTTGCCCCGTAATTAATACAGTTTTTATCATTTTATTTCAATGATTCTATAGTTTTATAAAATCCGTTTGAAATGCTTTGTAGCATTTTGGCCGGGCCATCAAATCCCGTATGGACTTTCTATCACATTGTTTTTATCCAAAATATCATCGTAGGAAAGCTGAAATTTCATCAAGTTGGGGAAAATGGCACTGGCACTATCCTTACTTGCAGGACCTGCCAAGAGTAATTCATAAGGCAAGCCCATTTTATCTTTGTACCTTTTAATTCTTTGAATGCCCAATTCCGGATCTTTTATTCTTTCAAATGCAAGGCCAATGATTTCAGTTTGATTGATTTCTCCATTGTCTAGTTTAGCTTTAGAAACTCACATTCATCCCTACAGTTTGGACACCAGGTTCCTAGAATTTGAATGATCTTCGATTTACCTCTATATTTTTCGTCATTGAAATCAATGAACTTTCCTTCGGTATTTTTAAAACTAAACTTGACTGGATCTTTGGAAATTATTTTAGTTAATTCTTCTGGATTCGTCAATTGCATTTCAGAATTTCGTTTACCCTTTAAAGCAGCTTGATAATGATTTCCTGAATAAAAAATCCCTTTAAATTGATCATCCATGACATTTAACTCAAACATAAAAAACATGGGCTCCATCAAATGTGCTCAGAAACACCTGATGTCCCATCACTTGACCTGTCAAATATCGATAGTCTCCTGTCTCTGTCCTAAACGTTCCGGAAATATTTGAACCTGATTGTTCAAATTCTCCAATCGCCCTATAGGCATCAGCTGAGTCCTGATCAAAAATAACTTCCCAGTTTCCAGTTAAATTGACTTCCGCTTTTTCAGGAATTTTTGAACAGAAAATTTTGACCATACTGTGCAGTAAATGGAATACTATAACTTTTTGTCTCTTACTATAAAATCTCGGCCAGTTTATTGTGTTCCAAACACCTTTTAATACCGCATCGTATGGTTCAAGATTAATTTCAAATGTATCCGTACCATTTCTGATATTATAACCTAGATGTACCTCATTAAATGTAATTCTTTCTAAACCATTCACCAATACAAATGCATATGTAGAATCGGTTGGTTTAATAAACTCAAATTGGAATGGTATTAGTTTTTCATGGATTCGGGGTTCCACATCCCTTGTTACAATCTTGTCCTTACCTTTGGTGACAATGATTTGTCTGGTATCTTCAATATAAAATACCGCGCCAAATTCCAGGTGCAGGTCCTCCATGTTGTTTAGGTACTTAATACATGCTTGCAAAAACAAACAAGCAGAAGGAAAGTATGACTAATTTATAGAATCTCATATTTAAAACAAATAGCCATAATTTGCAAAAACGTGGAAACCTATTTATCAAACTTAATAAAATCAGTTTGAAGTTTTAGAATTAAGAATTGCAGTCGCCTGCATTGGCCATGACTCAATAAGTTTGTCTTCGATATCTTCAAACTGGACCATCATCTTCTTAAGATCCTTCCTTGCCAATTCAGAAAGTTGATGAAAAGTTCTAATGCCCATATTTTTTAAGAATATGTGAAGTGTCTTCGTCAATTCCCATGATCCAATGTAAAGGATCTGAAGGCATTTCTTTTTGGATACTTCCTAAAGTTTTGTCATCAGAAATCAAGCTCTTCAATATTTCCAAATGTTGATCCAAAACAGATTTCAGGTCTTTGATAAGTTGTGAATCTTGATTAGGAATTGGAGCAGAAACAGTTTTGTGCCTTACATTGCTTTCGTCTATCTCTGGTTCATTCTGCTTAGAAGAATAAACAGCATTAACTTTCAATTTTGATTCTAAATCTTTGCGCTGACTGGTATATTTTTGTTCTAAAGATTCATATTTACTTTTCCAGTCTTCATAAGCAACTTTGTATGTTCTTTCCTGGGCTTGAAGTTGATTTAATTTATCATCCGTTTCAATTTTTTCCTTTCTGACTTGGTCAAAATTAAATCTAAGTTGGTCCCTTTCCGTCTTGATATCCCTCAATTGGTTTTTTAAACTGCTGATATTCCACCACAAGACTAATACTGGAAATTGCCAGTACAGCAAAAAATATAACAGTAGCGATTGTTACTTGATCCATATTAATGAGCTAAAAAATTTGGCTTTAATTCTAGAATATTTTATGGGGATATTCTTTGTTGAATTCATATTTAAGGACATCAAAAGTAGTCACCATTCCTACAAGTTCACCTTTGTCTAAAACTGGTAAAGCATGAAATAAATGCTCCATAAAAACCTCCAATGCAGTACCTATTTTGTCGGTAGGTTCAATAAAGGCTACTTTTTTAGTCATTACATTGGCCACTTTTGTTTTTTCGTAATCTTTGTGGTCTACACTGAGTTTGAACAAGTCATAAGTGGTAATTAAACCTACCAATTTTCTTCCCTCTACCACTGGAACATGATGTATCCTGTGATTAATCAAGATGTTCTTTACGTTTTGTAAATTGTCTTCGGGTCCTACTGTGATCAAGTCGGTGGTCATAATCGTTGAAACAACTTCATTCATCATATGCTTGCGATTTTTAAATTTTGGCTGAAATTAAGAACTTCTAAAATATTGGGCTTATATTATTTTATTTAGTAAATCATCATCCACAATATTTGGTTTGGTTATCAATAAGTTAGGATAATTATTTACTATTTTTTCTGCTGCTTCTATGGCTCCTGGATTGCGAGCCCATGCCCGTCTGCTAATTCCATTGGCTACATCCCACAGAATCATGGATTGTATATTTTGCTCGGATTGAGTAGATCCATCGATCACCATCCCAAACCCTCCATTGATTACTTCTCCCAACCGACACCTCCACCATTGTGCAATGAAACCCAGGTTGCACCTCTAAAGGAATCACCAATTACGTTTTGGACAGCCATGTCTGCTGTGTATTTAGATCCATCTTTAATATTGGCTGTTTCTCTAAATGGAGAATCTGTTCCTGACACATCGTGATGGTCCTGGCCAAGGACAATTGGCGCAGTTATTTCACCATTGCGAATAGCTTCATTAAGAGCCAATGCTATTTCTATTCTTCCTTGGGTGTCTGAATAAAGAATCCTTGATTTACTTCCCTACAACCGGAAGGTGTATACTTGCTTGCTTTATCCAATTATAATTGTCTTGGTTCTGTGCTTTTGTATTTCCATTACTTTCATTAATCAGTTTTTCTAATATATGGGAAGCAATCAAATCTGATTTTTCTAAGTCTGATAGAAGACCGGAAGTACAAACCCATCTAAAAGGGCCAAACCCATAATCAAAACACATGGGTCCCATGATGTCTTCCACATAACTCGGGTATCGATATTCAAGTTTTTCTTGATCGGCCCAACATCAGCGCCGGCTTCACCGGCTTCTTTTAGAAAAGCATTTCCATAATCCCAAAAATACATACCTGCCTGAGACAATCGGTTAATAGCAAGCACATGCCTGACCAATGTTTTACGTACTTCAGCCATAAAAAGACCTTTGTCTTGATTGAGAAGGGCTTTTGCTTCATCAAAACTATATCCTACAGGACAATAGCCCAAATCGTCTATATTGTGTAAAGAAGTCTGATCCGATCCCAATTCCACCTGAATTTGTTGATCAGCCAGAAATTCCCAAAGTTCAACGATATTTCCAGCATAAACATAACTAATAGCCTCATTTTGTCTTTTTGATATCAATACTTTCTCAAGCAAAATTTTGAGATCTGTAAAGACACATGCCGCATTTACATAGCCATCATTAATTCTTTGTTGGATAGCATCCGGATCTACTTCTGCAAGAATACATACTGCCTTACAAATAACTGCAGCTAAACTTTGGGCTCCGGACATCCCTCCTAAACCGGATGTGACAAATAATTTTCCGCGAAGATCAATTTCTCCCAATTTATTAAGTCTACCTGCATTGAGCAAAGTCAAAGTTGTGCCATGAACAATACCTTGAGGGCCAATATACATAAATGAACCTGCCGTCATTTGACCATATTGAGTGACTCCCATGGCATTGTACTTATTCCAATCTTCTTTTTTGCTATAATTAGGTATCATCATTCCATTGGTGATGACCACCCTTGGAGCGTTTTTAGATGAAGGAAATAAACCAAGTGAATGTCCACTATACAACACCAGCGTTTGCTCCTCATTCATTTGACTAAGATATTTCATGCACAATCTATATTGAGCCCAATTTTGAAACACTGCACCATTCCCTCCATAGGTGATCAGCTCTTGAGGATATTTAGCCACCAAAGGGTCTAAATTATTTTGGATCATGAGCATTATGGCAGCTGCTTGCCTTGATTTTGCGGGGTATTCTCCAATGGATCTTGCACTAACTGGGTGAACCGGCATAAATCGATACATGTAAATTCTCCCATACTGGTTAAGCTCTTGTTGAAATTCTTCGATTAATGCTTCATGCATTTCTTTGGGAAAATACCTTAATGCATTGGCAAGAGAAAGTCTTCTTTCAGCCAAATTTAATACAGCTTGAATATTTCTTTTTTGGAGCATGTGGCAATTGTGGGTCAGGTATTCTTGCGGGAGGCAATATATTAGGGACTACCCTGCATAATCTCATCTTCAAAACTTATTTGACTCATTTTTAATTGTTTTGGAAATCAAACATCGATTTAATCTTTAATTGTGATGCATTCAATTGAAATTGTTCAGTACTAACAAATATTTCTTTCCATTCCTGAGGTGCAAGATCAAAGTAATTGGGATAAAATTTTAAGTCTCCAATCTCCTGTAGCCAAGTTGCTTTTACAAATTGATCTGCTTTAATCTTAAATTTAAAACCTGTTTTAGAAGCATGCAAACTGTCAATTTCGAATTTTGGTTTTTTAAATTCGATATTTTTAATGACATTATTAAAATAAATATTCTGGCTTGAAAAATCTTTGTATTCCCAGTCAACCACACCAAAAATCATTTTATCCTCTGGTTGATCTATAAAATCTAGCAGATTTAATTGATAAATGGTATTTGCTTGCTCAGCATCAGGAATCATTGAGGTTTTCCATTGAAAATACTCCTTGCCTTCAATGTCTATGATCCTTAATTTTATTTTAAGAGAATCCTGATCTACCAAATCTGAACTATAAACTAAAGTCCAAGAGTTTCCATCTACTTTTAATTGACATAAGATTGGTTGGTATAAATGGCTTACTCTATGATGAAGCGCTTTCCAATTTCCATCATGATCTATACTTGACCAGGAAATCCCAGGCCAACAATCATTGAGTTGCCAATACAAAGTTCCCATACAATAAGGTTTAGCCATACGATGTTCGATAACCCCTTGTCCAATACCATCCGCTTGGAGTACTTGGTTTAAGTAGACAAATCCTACTAAATCTTTAGGGGCTGGCATTTCGTGAGAGGAGTATGTTTCAATAATCTGTTGGCCTTTTGGATGCTTCTGGTGGGACAATAATATTTTTGAATCAAGGTGCAAATCATTTTCATCCACAAATTTGGAAAGCGTCTTTACATCAGGAAAACTTTGAAAACCAAATTCACTCATAAATCGTGGCACTCTGCTTTTAAGACTTCAAAGGGCATTTCATCGTGCCATATACCCCAATCATGGGCATCGCCCTCTGATTTAAATCGAGGATCACCTCTGCCATACAATGGTGAGGACTCAATGTACGATATCCGGTTTCCATTTTCTTTTACAATACCAGGCAAAATTTCTTGGAAAAGTTTTTGATAATCAAACCAAATTCTCTCACTTGTTTTTTTGGACATATCCTTTTGCCAACCCCAATTGTGCCATGCTTCATTGCTTTCGTTGTTTCCACACCAAAGCGCAATGGATGGATGCGAAGATAGTCTTGAAACTTGTTCTTTAGCTTCTACAGCAGCATTATTTAGAAAATCAACATGCCCCGGATACATGGCACAAGCATACATAAAGTCCTGCCATACCATAATTCCATATTGATCACACGCGGTATAGAAACTATCTTTTTCGTAAGATCCTCCTCCCCAAACACGGATCATGTTAAAATTACTTTTTGCCAGGGACTTTATAAATGAATCTGGATTTTTATGGTATAAATCTAAGACATCGGCTGGGACGTAATTTGCACCTTTAATAAAAATAGCTTTTCCATTGACTAAAAAATAAAAACTCTTTCCAAAATCATCAGGCTCTTGAATCAAAGTAATGGTACGAATGCCAAATTTCTTTTGCATGTTTGATTTTAATATTGTCTGGGTTTTATCAAACAATGAAAGTGAGGCATGATGCATAAACGGTTCTCCTTGACCAGAAGGCCACCAAAGCTTGGGATTGTAAATTACAAATTCAAATGCATGTTCGGTTCTACCCGCGTCGTATTCAAACTCCATTAGAAAGCTGTCTTTGTCTATCTCTAACAGTAAGTTTCCTTGACCATTAGTTGGACTTTGAACATTGACAATCAATTCAAGCAATGCTTGATTTTCTCCAATTTCTTGAGTATGAATTCTAAAATCTTCAACAATAATTTGATTGGTAAATTTTAGCCTGGGCAAATTTCTGATCGCGCATCCAGTCATTTTAGGTCCAAAGTCCCATCCAAACAAAAACTGAGGTTTTCTTAGCATTACTCGTTCACTGCCAGGGAGAGGGTAGGCCAATTCAGAATACTTTTGCTTGGCATAAGCCAAAGTTGGATTAAAGCGAATTTCTAATAAATTGTTTTTCTCTAAAAGTAAATTTTTGCATTCAGTCCTCCAATTTCTAAAAGAATTGTCCGCGACTAAAATTTTTGAATGATTCAAATAAATCTCTGCATAACCATCTAAACCTTCAAATTCTGATTCTATGGTACTGGAATTTAATAATGCAGTGTCTAAATCAAATCGGGTTCTAAACAACCAAGTTTGTTCGTCTACCCAAGCAATTTTGACTTCTTGATCTTGCCAATAGGGGTTTTCAATGAACCCATCCGAATTTAAAATATTATAAATACTATTTGGCAAATTACAGGATTTCCATGTCTCATCCTCAGCTTTTTTGTATTCCCATTTATCCAAATAATACCATTGCTGACTTGAAATAGTAGAAAAAAAATTCATAGCCATAAAGCACAAAAATGGATAAACAATATATAATTTTAGTCTTTGAACTCCAATCATTTTGCAAAATTACACCCTTTAGACTAGCTTTTGACCTTGAGTCAATAAAAAAGCCCTCTGTTAGACAGAAGGCTCTTATAACTAATGAACTAAATTTAAATTAGTTTACCGGCGAAGTATTTTCGGCCTTTGATTTCGAGCAAGATTTTGCTCCAGATTTAGAGCAGCATCCTTTAGTAGACTTAGTCTCAGAAGTAGCAGCTGCCTCTGGTGTATAATTCACAAACATTGCTTTACCTTCATCATACATAACCTGAGTAGATACAGTCACACCTTTTTCATCTGTGGTGCTTCTGTAAAAACTAAGTTTTCCAGAATTTTCACAAACTTTCTTTTCAATACTTGGATCCAATTCAGCAGCTTTAATGGCCGCACTGGCTGATTTTGAGGAACAACATCCGCTAGCTTTTGATTTAGAACAAGCTTGTGCAGACAACTGAACCATACCCCCTACAAAAAATACACATAAAACAAAAAATAAATTCTTCATAATTTAATGGATTTAACTAATTTTGGCTTAAAGATACAACGGGTTTTGGATAATTTGTATACCATATCTAAGTTTTTTAACATAATTTTAAACGGTCTGAATCGTAATATATTCATAAATAGTGTTTTATGCTTAATGTTGCTTTTGACTACAACGAATTGCGGAAGAAACAAAAGTATTCAACTTGATCAAGAGGACTTAATTAGATTTGGACACGGGGGTGGAGTACTTGGAAAGGAATATGTGTTTTTCTTAAAAAGAGATGGCACCATCTTTGGCCAAGATTATAAACCTGGCCAATTGAATTCAAACCAGTTAAAGCAAGTAAATAAAAATATCGGTTTTTTAAAACTGCGTTCAAACAGTTTTAATCAACCTGGAAATATCTATCAATTCATTGAAGTGGAAAATGTAAATCATGTTTGGAGCAGAATTGTGTGGGACCCACATGATCCTAATGCACCCGATGAACTTCAATTATTTTACAATTTTGTTTTTCATTTTTTAAAAACATAAGGTATGAAAAATATTTTCTTTACATTGACTACCTACATAGTTTTTAGTATTTGCTTAGAAGCTCAGGTTCTTAAAAAAGTCGTGTTTGAAGGAAATATTGAATTGCCAAAGAGTCCTAAAATACTACGAAAAGGAAATCATACTTCAGAAGGTGGGTTTTTTCTGAAGCAAAACAAAACGACGAAATTCCCTATCCTAAGTATGCATCCAGCGCAAATAAAAAATGCGACAGGTGGAATATCCAATCTGAGCATGAGCGATCAGGGTTATCCTAGCAGGTTTGAAATGAAACTTGATGCATTACCAAGAACATCAGAAGCCAGAAAAGAATTTCTAACAAACACGCTCATTAATACTTTGTCTGTTGATGAATCCGATCAGATTCATTACATAGTTTCTAAAGTTGAAACAGATGTATTCGGCATTGAGCATTACCACCTTAATCAAATTTTACATGGTATAGAAGTATTGGATGGCGATTTTAAACTGCATGTGTATCCTGATCAGAGATTGGTTGCTCATGGTTATGTTCAACAGATCGGCCAAAATATTGCTACTCCTCGAAACAATGTAGATAATTTGGATCAAATATTGAATAAATTTTTTGAACAAAAAGGGATCAAAGTAGAGTCCTCTACTTTAGATTTTCTTGAAAATGGCATTCAATTCAGCAAAGAATACTTTTGGAAACATCCGGAAAGAAAAACCTGGTATCTTATTCGATTGGTTAGGGTTATACCCAATCAAGCAGAGCATTGGGAATTATATGTAGATACTCAAAATGGAGAAGTCATTAAATCTTTGCGGAATATTTGTAATTTATATTATCCAAATGAAAACCACAAGGATCATTCCGATTGTAAAATAATGAAGACCGAAGAATATCCGGGACCTGAAATGGGATCTGGATTTGACCTTTTTAACCAAAGAAGGGATTTTGGGATTTGGAAAGAAGGCAATATTTTATATGATTGATGCATCAAAACCAATGTTTAATGCAACCACAAGTCGATTACCCAACAATGGCGTTGGGGTAATAATTACCCTAGATGCACGAAATAGTGGCGCTAATTCTAACAGAATAGAGTTTATTTCAAATAACTCAAATTTATGGACTTCAAGTGTCGCAATTTCAGCACATTTCAATGCTGCGGTCGCTCATGACTACTTTAGATCCACTTTTGGGAGAAATTCAATTTCAAACAATGGAGACAACATAGTTTCGGTGATCAATGTCACGGAAGAGAATGGACAATCCATGGACAATGCATTCTGGAATGGAAAAGCAATCTATTATGGCAATGGAAACAAGGCATTTAGTAGTTTGCCGAAGGCGCTGGATGTGGCTGGACATGAATTGACCCATGGAGTCATTCAAAATGCAGCCAACCTAATTTATGAAAATGAACCTGGCGCCATTAATGAATCGATGGCTGACATTTTTGGAGCCATGATGGATAGAAATGATTGGACTGTGGGTGAGGAAGTAGTTCTCAAAAGTCATTTTCCATCTGGCGCAATGAGAAGTTTATTAGACCCTCACAATGGAGGATCCAGCCTAAACGATCCAGGTTGGCAACCTCGACATGTCAATGAACAATACAAAGGCACTTTGGACAATGGAGGAGTCCATATCAATAGCGGTATTCCTAATCACGCTTTCTATTTATTCGTTAAAAAATTATCGGAACTAAGGACGGAATCATCTGCCAAAAGCATTGCTGAAAGAGTTTATTACAGAGCATTGACCACTCATCTAATGCGCAATTCAAATTTTAAAGAGTTGAGGTCTGCGATTGAACTAGCATGTTCTGACCTATTTTCCGCCACCCCTGATGTTTTACCAGCAGCTCAATCAGCTTTTGAAATGGTTGGTATAATTAAACCAGGAACAACGCCTCCTCCTGACAATGAAATTGCTCCCAATCCAGGCAAAGAATTCTTAGTTTGTACCGATTTAAATAGAAATGGGGTGTACCTGTATGACTTTGCCAATGCACCTGTCACACTCAGTAATCGTAAAATTTATTCTAAACCATCTGTGACCGACAATGGACAAGAGATTTTTTATGTGGGGGACAATAAACGGCTTTACCAGATTTATTATGATTCTACCATCCAAAAATTTATCGATTTTGAAATCGACGACAATCCAATTTATCGAAATGTCAGTGTGTCCAAAGATGGTAGATTACTAGCAATCCTGTACAACACAGAGGAGAATAAAATCCATGTTTATGATTTTGTAACTGAGGTCTACAATACTTTTAGCATATACAATCCAACCTCATCGGGAGGTGCAACATTCGACGTCCTCTATGCCGATCAAATGGATTTTGATTTAAGTGGTCAATATCTAATGTATGATGCACTCAGTGTAATTTCTGGATCAGGAATAGAATATTGGGACATCGCATTTTTAAGGGCTTTCGACAATGCTGAAAATAATTTTGACGACGGTTACATTAGTAAATTGATTGCCAAATTACCAGAAAATACAAGTGTTGGAAATCCAATTTTTTCAAAAAATAGTCCAGATGTTCTTGCTTTTGACTATATTGAATCAGAATTCTTTTCCACGAATTACGCTTTATTGGGAGCCAATCTCGAAGAAAATAAGGCCAGCAGTATTTCTGACAATAGAGATCGTTTGGCTTATGCAAGTTTTGGCGTAAAAGACAATGCAATACTCTATGATAGTAAGGATAATTTAGATGCACAGTCGCTTAGTGTGAAGCCGCTGAATGCCAGTAAAATTACTTCTAACGGTCCTGAAAATGTAGTATTAAGAAATGCAAAATGGGGAACATGGTTTGCACTTGGCTCTAGAAAATTGGTAAACACCGATGATTTAAACTCAATAACACAATTTGATGTAATTCCTAATCCTTTTGGCGAGGATATTTATTTAAAACTATATTCGAATTTTTCTCAATCCGCAAATCTTAAAATTACAAATCCAATTGGCAATGTGGTTTGGAATCAAAATTTGAACTTATCTGAAGGATTAAATCAGTTTAAAATTCAAACCAACCATTTATCTACTGGGTGTTATATCTTATCCGTTCAGTTTCAGGAAGGGACTAAATCCATAAAATTACTTAAAAATTAAATAGTTGAATTTTGTCATAGATTCAAAATATTCACTGCAAAAATCAAGCAATATGCCTAATACAAATTGTCTTAAAGGTGGTCTTCAACCTTATGTTCCTTCTGCGGAAAAGCCATGGAATGAAAAAAGGATCCACCATTTATACAATAAACTCTCTAACGGCGCACCACTTCATCTAATTCGCGCTGCAAAATCCAACTCACCTTCTGTGATCATTGATTTTCTTTTGAATGCAGCAACCACCCATCCTCTGCCTGGTGAAAAAAAATCAGGCGGTACTATTACTTGGGATTATACCTATCCGTGGGCCAATGAAAAAACTTTGGATGCAGATGGTAATATAACTTATTACAAATACTTGGTCCTCGTCCAGCAATGGTTAAATGGTATGATCAGAGAAGGTATCAAACATAAATTGGTTCTTTTTGGTCCAATCATTTTGTGACTGAATCCGGTAGTTATGGCAATTATCCAAGCTGGGTATTTCAATATTATTATCTGTTACATAAAAATGCACTCGGAAATTTCAAAACATTTGTAGAGGATATAGGCCGAACCCCTGCCATGTTACATTATCTGGACGGGCGATTAAATATAAAAAACAGACCCAATGAAAATTATGCACGGGAATTGCTCGAATTGTTTACAATGGGGGTTGGAAATTATACCGAACAAGATGTCAAAGAAATAGCACGCGCTTTGACTGGTTGGCAATTGAGATATTCCACCACAGATTTATATCCTGTGGAGGTAGGTCAATTTTTATTTAGTTCAGGTAACCATGATTTCGGGACCAAACGAGTCCTTGGTCAATCCTTTACACCACAAGATGCTTCTCAGTTAGACAAAGGTGATTACAAATTGGTACACAATATTATTTTTAATCAACGAAAAAATGAGATCGCAAAATTCATATGTACAAAATTGTATCGATTCTACATGTATGAATTTCCTCCAACTGAAATAATCGATGGCTTGGCTGACATTTTTATTCAATCCAATTGGGAAATTTTAACTGTTTTAAAAGCTTTGTTTAAAAGTGAACATTTTTTTGAAGAAGAAAATATGGGAGTCAATATCAAAAGCAATATTGACAATTTTGTGCATTATTTTAGATCTCTGGACTTAAAACCAAATGAGGATTTTTTCTTTTATGATTTTGAAAGAAAAACAGATCCTGCTAATAACCTTAACAGAGATGCTTTGGGATCTATTTACAACCAATGTGCCAATTTAGGTCAGACTTTATTTAATCCGGTAAATGTAGCTGGCTGGCAAGGACATAGAGCATGGTTGAGTGAATTTGTGTTGGTAAATAGATGGCGGTATAGTCGGGATCATGTGGACTATCATTTGCCTTATGCAAGTACGAAGGAAAAGTATCGCGAATTCCTCAAGTCACTTACAGACCAAAGTACAAATCCCAATATTATTGTGCCTAAAGTAATGGAATATTTTATGACTTTGCCTATGCCTCAAGACATTGTAGAAACAGCCGTTTCCGTCTTTAAAGCAGGAGTACCGGCCAACTATTTTGAAGACGGCACCTGGGACCTGGATTATGTCACTGTACCAACGCAGTTTGCTAATTTGATGAAATACATTACGACCCTTCCTGAATACCAATTATTATAAACCCATTTCAATATTTAAATAATGAACAAGGAAAATAAAAATCAAGAATACAAACCCTTTAGAAAAGATCTGGGAGAAAAACACAATGAAGAACACATCGTTTGGAATAGAAGGCAATTTCTTTTAACCGGAGGGTTAGCAGGATTAGGTACTGTATTGTTAGGAGGCTTACCTGTGAGCTCACTCATGTCAGCCGGATTACCCAATGCAGTTGCACCAGGAGATGAAAATATTTTGGTATTAATTAAAATGTTTGGAGGAAATGATGGATTGAATATGATATTTCCACATGCAGACACCGCTGGAAATACACAATATAAAACTTTACGACCGACCATTGCTCATCTATACAATACAGATTATACAGATCAGACCATATTGGGCGGGTTTGGTTCTCCTACCCATGCCATGCCAGGTGTGATGGCCAATTTAATGCCCTTATGGAATGAAGGAAACATGGCAGTAATGCACAATGTAGGTTATCCAAATCAAAATTATTCTCACTTTGCCTCTATAGATATTTGGTCATCTGCATCTGATGATTTACATGACAAAAGAATATCTTCAGGAATGATGGGAAGATATCTAGATCAGGATTTTCCGGCGTTTTCAGAAACTCCACCAACAGTTCCTCCTGCTCTAAGAATTGGCTATAGTACAGACTTACTTTTTGCAGCTCCGGGAAATCAACAAATGGAATTGGTATTTAATGATCCCAATGAATTTTACCGATTGGCCCAATATGGAAAATTATATCCTACCGACGGATTTGGAGATTGTCCTCAAGGAGAGGAGCGATCATATCTACGCCAACTCACCAACAATTCATTGCGGTATTCAACAGCAGTATCAAATGCATATGCCAAATCAACAAACAAAATTTCTTATCCTAGAAATACCACGAGCAGACTTGCAGATCAATTGGCGATTGTTTCCAGATTAATAAAAGGGCGTTTAGGAACTAGACTCTACTTGGTAAATATAGATGGATTTGATACACACAGCAATCAAAAAGCTGCACATGCAAGATTAATGGGTGATTTGGCAAACTCTGTCAAAGCATTTTATGATGATTTAAAAATAGACAATGCTCAATCCAATGTGAATATTTTAACCTACTCTGAATTTGGTCGAACCATCAAAGAAAATGGTTCACTTGGTACAGATCATGGTAATCTATCACCCATATTAATGTTTGGAGACGGTGTAAAAGGTGGATTCTACGGTGATCCCATCAATTTATCAGATTCCGCTTTAAATGGCAATGGGACAGTGGTGTTCTATGAAACGCAAAAGAGTTTAGATTTTAGAAGAGTCTTCAGTTCGGTAATGAAAGATTGGATGTGCATTGATTCTGAATTGGTAGATTATTCTATGGGCAAGACCTATGCACCTCTGGATCTTATAGAAAACCCTTGCAATTTAAGCAAAGGCTCCAATTTTAATACCATTTTATTAGGCCATCAACCCAATGAATCCAATATCCGAACCCTAGATATTAAATTTGCGACACAATCTGCAAGTAATATTAAAGTATACGTCAAATCTTTGAGTGGATCCACGCTGGCCATTTTATTTGACCAATTTGCAAACAAAGGTTCTTATACCATACAATTTGATCCTGTCAAATGGAAGATTCCACCAGGTGAATATATGTATCAGATTGATGCATCCGGTAAAACTTTTTTGAGAAGATTTAATGTTGTCTAAAAATTCAAATGCCTAAATCATGAAATCAATTTTATATTTTTTTCTTAGCCTTTTTTCATTAGGTCTATCTGCTCAATTGCCAATCTATACAAATTCCTTAGAGGAGTGCAAACTTTCACAAGGTTGGACCTTTAAAACTTTAAATGGAAATTATGGATTTGCTGTTTCACAGGATCAAGTAAGCTTGTTTCCCAATGGAACTTGCCTTATAAATTACGATCAGAAAAACAGATCAGATATTGCGAGACGAAGATTTCAATTGCAGACTTCCAACTTTACAATTGGTGGTTATGATAGATATTTTTTAGTTTTTAACCTTCAATATTTGCGTCCATACAATTCCACTTTTAACCTATATGTCAATTATGGAACAACCAATATTCTAGTAAGAAATTTTAATGCCGAAATAAGAGATTTAACCACACAATCTGTATCTGTTAGCATTCCTACCACTGCCACCAATGTTTATTTTTATTTCGATTATGACTTTAATGGCAATGATGGCGGAACCAAAATTATTTTAGATGACTTTATTTTTAGTCCCGATCACGGTGATTGTTCAAGGGCCTTACCCATTTTATTGGAAAACTCTTGCCAGATTGGACATATTGCAGGCTCTATAAGTTTTACACCGACTCAAAATGTTTGCTTAGGTGATTATTCTGGAGCAGCTTGGTATAAATATACTTCCGATTTTACAGGTCTTGCCAAATTGAATTGTTCTGCGGTTTATAATAATGCACTCAGCATCTTTGAAGGTTCCTGCAGCAACATGAACTTAATCAGCTGCACCAATAAAGATGAAATAGGCTTTATAGGAGAGGGATTTGAATTTAATGTAATAGCGGGTAAAACTTATTTCTTTAGGACAGCTAGAAAAATTAACGATTTTGGCACTGAAACTGGTTCGCATTGTATTTCTTTAAAGAGAATAAGCTCAACTACAACACCACCACCATCTCATGATCTTTGTGATCAAAAAGTAAAAGTATTGGTCAATGGGCCCTGCGTCCAAGGAATCAATCGCAATGCACTTACAGGAAATAGATTGCCTTCTCTTAATCAAAGATCTCGAGCGGATGTTTGGTACGAGTTTACAGCCATCTCATCTAAACCTCATGAGATCATTCCAAATGCGAATTTCGCAGATGTGATTACCGTATTTGAAGGCAGTTGTACCAATCTTACAGAAATTGTTGTCGCTGATTTAGGACATAAATTACAATTTACCCCTGTATCAGGGAGAAACTACATTGTCCAGATCACCGGATATTTTGCAACCATAGAAGGGGATATGTGCTTATCTGTCCGTGAAAATTTAGAGAATAAACCTATCCATGATTTATGTGAGACTGCTACCAGCCTTAATTTAAATAGTCTTTGTCAATCAAGTTTATTTACAACAAATAATCAAAGTGTCAAGAAACCTTCCTGCGTCATCTACAATGCTCCTGATGTGTGGTATTCTTTTGTAGCACCCACAGAAAAAGCAGTAGCCATTAGAATTAATGCGGGTTTTATTTATCATTATGCCATTTATTCTGGTACATGCGCTAACTTAACTGAGAAGCTTTGCGGAAATATGCCTGATCCATGTAACGGGTTTATACAAGTTGAAAATCTAATTGCAGGACAAACATATTTCTTACAAATTATTTCAGCTTCAAACATTTTAAAACCAGATGAAGCTCAACTTTGTGTTAAAATAGACGAACTTAGTTTAACACAAGCATTTGAACCAGTAAAATTAACTTTACAATTAGATTGTTTACACGGCGTATTAGGTCAAGTAAATTATAATGTAGAAGGTGGTATTGCTCCTTTTCAATATTACGGACCTGCATCCACAGAACTCATATTGCCTGGACAAAAGATTGAAGCTTTTGTTGAAGATGCAAATGGTTGTAGAAGCTTTGCAAATTTGGTAGCTTCTTGTTTACCTCCTACGAAGTGCAATAGCACAAGTCTTACGACGGATGTTAGGGTAGAGTGTTTAACGGACTCAATCGGAAGACAAACAGGAGAAGTGGTTTTACACGTTGCGGGAAAAGGAGGCGCTGGAGTTTATTATCTTTATGGAACTCCGGATGGTTCAAAATTGAAACACAATGATGAATACAAGGTCATTGTCATCGACAGAGATTCTTGTTTTGCCATTGAAGAGGGAAAAATCAATTGCCCACCTTTTACTTGTGCACAATCAGCATTAAAAGTGGATGTACAATACGACTGCATCGACAGTTTGTTAAAAGCAGTTTTGAATGTAGAAGTGACAGGGCAATTGGGGAAAATTACCTTAGATGGTAATGCATCCGGTGAATTTCTAAATCAAGGAGATTCCTTTAGAACTTCTGTAACCGATGAAGCAGGTTGTCAAAATGAAATTAACGGAATCATTCAATGTACATTTGACTCTTGTGTGTATGCTCGACCTACACTTGAGGTGGATTACATATGTATTGGAGCTGCTCCGGGGCAAAGTATTGGCCGCGGCATATTAGTGGTGAATGGATCAAGCAAAGCTGGTGGCATCCATTATATCGGTCATCAACCTGGGGACACCTTAAATGACAATGATACCTATTCGGTTAAACTAAAAGATGCCTTTGGGTGTGAATTGGAAACAAAAGGTGAAATAGATTGCATTATTTCATCCTTGGATGCTTTAGGTACCGTATCTATTGGGGTTCAACCAAATCCTAGTTTAGGAAAAATCGAATTATCGATCCAATGGCCAAAGGAAAAACTTAATTCAGAGATATATTTAAGTGTTGTAAATCTTCAAGGTTTGATTCTTCAAACTAATAAAGTCCAAATGTTGGAAGGAATAAATAAACATAATTTAGACTTAAGCAATTATCAGTCCGGCATTTATTCGATTAGAATATCATCTGCAGAATTTAATTCTTGGGTCAAAGTGCTAAAATTGTAAATTAAATAAGAACTACAGTTTGTTATTTAAGATAAATATTCATTGCTGATTTTTTTTTCATTGAAATGAAAAGTAAGTTTAAGAATTTTATTTTAACCAGACTTCCGTGGCGCCATCTTGATTGATGGATTGCCAAATTTTAATTTCAGGTTTGTATTTTAAAACAGCTCTGATTTCTTCTCTAAGCGCTCCCGTTCCTTTGCCATGAATGATTTGAACGGAATAATACTTTTGTCCAATGGCAAAATCTAGAAACTGATTAAAAATCTCCATTTGATAAAGCAAAATCCTTTCAGGTGGGGAATTCACTAAATGGGGTGAGAGAGTTTCAATATGTAAATCAATGCTGTTGTTGGTAAAAACAGGTTTTTTTATTTTTTTTGTTTCAAATTCCGGTAATAAAAGATATGGATCGATTTCCATACCTTCAGCTTTATCAAGCTCTTCAGGCATATATTTTTTGATGTGATGTGATGTCTTAAATAAAACAAAACCATCTTTTGAAATACCTTCAAAACTTCCTTTTTCCAAACTTGCTTTATGGATTAATTCATCGCCAATCCAAAGTTCTTGTAAATCAATCATGGTTTTTCTATAAGCTATTTTCGGGCTTTTTGTTTTAAAAATTCTTGATTTTTTGCAGATAAAATGAGTATTTTGAATATCTTCGCGGCTTTAAAAATCAAATGCTTTGAAAATAGGTGTATTAAAAGAGTCAAGACCAGGTGAAAAGAGAGTTTCGATCAGCCCACAAATCGTTAAACAGTTGATTTCTAAAGGGTTTAACATCAGTGTAGAGCAGTCTTGTGGAGAAGCTTCTGCTTTTACAGACGATCACTATCGAGATGCTGGAGCAAGCGTAGTTTCAAACAAAACCGAATTAATCGCCAATAGCCAGGTGTTGGTCAAAGTGAATACTTTTTCCCAGGATGAAATAGAATTACTAAAAGCTGGCACCATCACTTTGAGTTTGATGTACCACGCAATAAATCCTGATATGTTACAAGCTTTAGCCTCCAAAGGGGTTAGTTCATTTTCCATGGATGCGATTCCAAGAATTTCACGAGCCCAGAGCATGGATGTTCTTAGTTCACAAGGCAACTTGGCTGGATATAAAGCAGTCATACTTGGTGCTGAACAAATGACTAAAATTTTTCCATTGATGATGACCGCTGCTGGTACCATTACTCCTTCCAAAGTTTTGATTTTTGGTGTCGGTGTAGCAGGTCTTCAAGCCATAGCCACTGCAAAAAGATTGGGTTCTGTAGTAGAAGCAACCGACGTTAGAGCTGAAACCAAGGAACAAGCAGAATCTCTTGGTGCTAAATTTATTTCTGTAGAAGATGATGGCGTAAAAGTAGAAGGCGGATATGCCAAAGAAGTATCGGCAGAATATTTGGCCAAGCAAAAAGCTGCGGTTAATAAGTCCTTATTTCAGGCTGATTTGGTGATCACCACCGCATTAGTCATGGGACGCAAAGCACCGGTTTTAATTACGGAAGAACAGGTAAAACAAATGAAATACGGTTCCGTCATAGTAGATATGGCTGCTGAACAAGGTGGAAATTGTGAGTTGACTGAAGCTGATAAAATAGTAGTAAAACACGGAGTTAAAATAGTAGGAACAACCAATTTACCATCCACCTTGGCTACCAATGCCAGTGAGTTGTACGCTAAAAATCTTCAAAATTTTTTACTCCATTTGGCTGACAGCAATGGATTTAAATGGGATTTAGAAGAGGAAATTACCAAAGGAACCTTAATTATTCACGAAGGAAAAATATTAAAATAAGTCAGTATGCAATTATTAGAATTTATTAACGAACATATTGATATCATCTACATGGTCATCTTGATGATCTTTGTAGGGATTGAACTTATTTCTCATGTACCATCAGTTTTACATACTCCTTTGATGTCAGGCGCAAATGCGATCCATGGTGTCGTGATTATTGGAGCTATTATAGTCATGGGACAAGCTGAGGGAACTGTGAGTTTGGTTTTAGGATTTATTGCCGTAATACTAGGTACTTTGAATGTTGTTGGAGGATTTGTCGTGACAGACAGAATGTTGGAAATGTTTAAGAAGAAAAAGTAATGGAACATATCTTAGTTGTAATTTATTTGATTGCTTCGGTGACCTTTATGTTGGGTCTTAAAATGTTGAGTAAACCGGATACAGCACGTAAGGGAAATCTAATCGCTGCAGTAGGCATGGGCTTGGCCATATTTGCCACCATTTTCTTGTACAAAGGAGATTCAGGACAACATTTGACCAACCTTAGCTGGATATTTTTGGCTTTGGTCGTTGGTACCGTCATTGGATATCTCATGGCCAAGAGAGTACAAATGACGGCCATGCCACAAATGGTGTCTTTCTTTAATGGAATGGGCGGAGCTTGCGCTGCATTAATTAGTGTAATTGAATTTCAACATATTTCCCATTCAAATCTTGGAGCTGAACTTCAAACTGGTTTACCTGCTGAACTGGTAGGAAAAATGGTCATCATTTTTGCAGGTTTGATCATTGGTGCAGTTTCCTTCTCAGGTTCTATGATCGCATTTGGAAAATTGGAAGGTAAAATAAATGATTTAAATCTTCCAGGCCAGATGTTTATCAACATGGGTCTTTTGCTTGGAACTTTGATCATCGCAGGACTTTATTTAGGAGGCGTGGTGAGCGGTTCAAGCTGGTTTTATTTGACTCTGGCATTGTCCTTGATTTATGGTATTCTCTTTGTAATGCCCATTGGAGGAGCTGATATGCCCGTCGTCATTAGTTTGTTAAATTCTTTTACAGGAGTTGCCGCAGCATGTGGAGGATTCCTCTATGACAACAATGTAATGTTAATTGGTGGAATCTTGGTGGGTTCTGCAGGAACCATTTTAACAGTTGCCATGTGCAAAGCGATGAACCGTTCATTGTTAAATGTACTTATTGGTAATTTTGGAGCAGGTTCAGCTGCTGCAGCAGGCACAAACGCTTCTGGAGGATCCACCAAAGAAATTAACCTCTCAGATGCAGCAATTCTAATGAAATACTCACAAAAAGTAGTGATTGTACCTGGATATGGACTAGCAGTCGCACAAGCTCAACATGCTTGCCATGAGCTAGAAAAATTGTTGGAAGACAATGGAGTGATTGTAAAATATGCTATCCATCCTGTAGCAGGAAGGATGCCAGGTCACATGAATGTACTTTTGGCTGAAAGTAATGTCAATTATGACAAATTGGTTGAAATGGAAGAAATCAATCCGGAATTTAATACCACGGATGTTGTTTTGGTAGTTGGAGCGAATGATGTGGTCAATCCGGCTGCTAAAACAGATCCGACTTCACCAATTTATGGCATGCCGATCCTTGAAGTCGAAAATGCAAAAAATGTTATCGTCATGAAACGATCCATGAAAGCAGGTTATGCGGGAATAGAAAACGAATTGTTTTACCAACCAAAAACCTACATGCTTTTTGGAGATGCCAAAGACACCTTGTCCAAATTAGTGACTGAGGTAAAGAGTCTTTAAGATTTTCTCCTTTGATTTAATTTGTTAGAAACTAGATCATTTGCAGTCAATTTGTGAATTGATTGCTCCTTTGTGTTAATTCGTGTTAAACCATTTGACATTGTTTAGATTGTATAATAACTAGGCTAACTTTGCTCACCCATGATTGCTTTTTGGTCCTATATCATTTTTATTTCTTTGGCTGTGCTTGCAGATTACTGGTTTTTTGCTGGTGGACATGAAAAGCACAGGCATCAAAATGCCATTAAAAGCATCGTCTTTTGGATTTTGTGCACCTGCCTTAGTGGAGTTTATATCTACTTTGCTTACACTGAGAAATGGTTTGGAGGATATCTTTCAGAAGATTTAAAACTCGGTCCCTTAAAAGCCGTGAGCCTTTTTATCTCTGGTTTTTTGGTGGAACAATCTTTAAGTCTGGACAATATTTTTGTCATGGCTTTTCTACTAAGTTATTTTAGAGTACCTAGAGAAAATCAAGCAGGACTTTTGTCCATAGGAATTTGGACAGCCATTGTCTTAAGAGGGATCATGATCATTGTTGGAATATGGCTCATTACCTCGATTTCATGGATGATCTATATTCTTGGAGTCATGCTGATTTGGTCCGGTTTTAAAATTTATATGACGGATCCACAGAATCAATCAGATCCCAATAAATCATTCATCATTCGACTCCTTCGAAATTTTTTTCCCGTCACCAAGGCTTATTTTGGCAAAAGATTTTTTATAAATAGAATGGGAATCAGGGCTATTACACCCATGTTTTTGACTTTGGTGGCCATAGAATTTACTGATATTTTATTTGCAATTGATTCCATCCCGGCCATCTTTGCAATAACTACAGATCCTTTTATTGTTCTTTCATCCAACATACTTGCGGTCGCCAATCTAAGAGCTCTTTTTACCATTCTTTCTAAGATGTTGAGAAAACTAGAATACATTCACTATGCGCTTGCTATATTATTGATTTACATAGGTGTTAAGATTATGCTAAGTCATGTGTTCCATGTCAACGAATGGGTCAATATGATCGTTATTATACTAGTGATAGGTTCGGGAGTTTTATATTCTCTTTCACGATCTTCAAAAGAAAACGCACATCAGCTTGAAAATAAAACAAAGTCCTAATGAAATAAACATATTATATTTTTTCGTTATATTTGCAACTTTAATCCATAACATAAATCTAGCTGATCATGCGTAACATTTTTAAACGTAAGACATCTGCAACAGACCCAAAACCCAAAAAAAGGGTAGAGGAGAGCTCTGCAAAGTCTCAAAAACTGAAATCAAAAACTGCCAAAAAAGAAGATGGCCTTAAAGCTAAAAGCTTCTATGGCGATGATGAGGATTTAGGATACTGTTAATTTTAGCCCCTATTAGAGCATTTTCCTTCTCTTGAAGTATATGACTAAAGAAATGATAATGCACGACGTTGTGAGCCACCATAATGGGTATCCGTACTTCCACTTTAACTCTCCCATGTATTCAAAGTTCATTCCATAAACTCCCGTTAAGAATAGAATTGGAATTGAAATCGTTGAAACAGCTGCAAGCCACTTCATGTCTTTATTTAAACTAAGAGAGGTTTGGTTAATTGACAAATCTCTAAGCCCATTGATCAACTCTCGTTGATTGTCGATCATCTCAATAATTTGGATGATATGGTCCTCCAAATCTCTGATGTATTTTACATTTTGGTCTGCAATCATCGGATTGTCCGATCTCATCATCTTAATGAGATCATCTCGAAGTGGATAGATGTATCTCCTAATTCTCAATAAAACATTTCTAAGCTTAAACACCTCTTGAGAAATATCCTCATGATTTTTTAAGTATATTTTTTCTTCTATCTGTGATATTCCATTTGAAATTTCGTCAAATACCACAAAATACTTATCGATTAAATAATCCAAAAAAGCATACATCAGATAATCCGTATTTTGAATCCGCATTCTGCTACCTGGTTTTTCTATTCTATGGTAGATCAGTGGAAAACTATCTTCTAAACTTTCTTGAAATGAAATCATCAGTCGGTCCGAAACAAAGAGGGCTATTTGTTCTACTTCTAAATCTCCAACTTCTTGATTGTATTCTAAGTTTTTTAGTATGACAAAAGCACTTTGATCGTAGAGGTTGATTTTAGTTCTTTGATGGATTTCCTGAATGTCTTCTAAAGCCAAAGGATCAATGTTAAATTTCTCTCCTAATTTAAGTAACAATTCAGAATCATGGATACCTCGTACATCTACCCACAACTTCGTTTTGCCCTGTTTCCATTGCCTATACAGTTCATCTAAACTTCCTTTAACATATAGGTTCTCATCAAAAAGACTGGCAATTACATAAGAATTTTCTAAAATTTGATCTCTTTCCAGGACAAGTGATCCCGGAGAAACTCCGACCTTTTTTCTATTTCGTTTCTTCCTCAAATTTGCAACTTAAATGCTTAAAACAAGCCACTAATATTTCCATCCTTATCTATGTCAATTCCTTCGGCAGCCGGGATGTCTGGCAATCCTGGCATTCTCATCATCTCGCCTGTGATTGGAATAATGAAACCCGCACCTGCTGCCAATTCGATTTCTCGAACAGTAATGGTAAAATCTCTTGGACGACCTATTAAATCAGGATTGTCAGAAAGTGACTTTTGTGTTTTTGCCATACATATAGGAAGATGGCTGAGATTCAGATTTTTTATTTTCTTAAGATGGGTTCTTGCATCAGCAGTATACTCAACTCGATTGGCACCATATATTTTAGTGCAAATGGCATTGATTTTATTTTCAACCGTATCATTCCATTCGTACGTTGGAATAAAAGGCTGATTATTTTGATTGCACAAAGCGACCACTTTCTCCGCCAATTCAATCGCACCATTTCCACCTTTGGCCCAAACTTCAGAAAAAACTGCATCTACGCCCAATGCATCGCATTGTGTCTTTACCGCATGTAATTCTTCGACGGTGTCTTTTACGAATCGATTGATGGCAACCACAACTGGTAATCCAAATTGCTTGGCATTCTCTAAATGCTTAGCCAAATTCTCACAGCCTTTGACAACCGCTTTTGCATTGGGTTCTCCCAAGTCCTTTAAAGATTGTCCACCATGGTATTTAAGCGCTCTGACAGTCGCGACGATGACTGCTGCATTAGGACTCAAACCGGCAGTACGACATTTAATATTTAAAAACTTTTCTGCTCCAAGATCAAATCCAAAACCTGCTTCCGTTACCACATAATCTCCCAAACTCATTCCCATTTTAGTGGCCAAAATAGTATTCGTTCCCTGGGCTATATTTGCAAAAGGGCCTCCATGGATGATTGCAGGATTTCCTTCCAAAGTTTGTACTAAATTCGGAAAAATTGCATGTTTTAATAAAGCGGCCATGGCTCCTTGTGCTTTTAGATCTCTGGCAAAGACCGGTTTCTTATCATAAGTATAGGCTATAAATATATTACCAATACGCTCTTTTAAATCTTCAAGATCTTTAGACAGGCACAGAATCGCCATGATTTCAGATGCTACGGTGATGTCAAAACCACTTTCTCTTGGAACACCATTGGAACTACCTCCTAGGCCAACGATGATTTTGCGTAAAGAGCGATCATTCATGTCCATGACCCTCTTCCAACTAATCGTTCGTGGATCTATTCCTAAACTGTATTTTTTATTCTGAAGATTGTTGTCCAATAAAGCAGACAATAGATTGTGTGCTTTTTCTACCGCCGCAAAATCTCCTGTAAAATGTAGGTTGATATCTTCCATCGGAATCACTTGAGACCATCCACCACCAGTAGCGCCACCTTTCATACCAAATACAGGACCCAATGAGGGTTCTCTTAAGACCACCACAGATTTTTTACCTATTTTATTAAGACCCTCAGACAAACCAATTGAAGTAGTGGTCTTACCTTCTCCGGCAGGGGTAGGTGAAATGGCAGATACCAAGACCAATTTGCATTGCTTAACCTTATCTTCATTGATAAGATTTAAAGGTAATTTGGCTTTGTGTTGGCCAAATAAATACAAATCGTCTGGTGAAATTCCAATTTTTTCTCCAATCTTTGCGATGTGCTGAGGACTTACCGACTGTGCGATTTCAATATCTGAATTCATAATTACTTTTTTGCTTAAACAACAGACATGCTATTATCAAAAACTAATCCAATTTTATGTTTATGCCTTATATTTTTGATGAATTGTAAGGAAAAACCCCAAACGGCTGCGCCTGAACAGATTTCTGATGCTAATCCATTGATAATTAATGGTGAAAAACATTTTAAAAATTTAAAACAATTGACTTTTGGAGGCAACAATGCCGAAGCTTATTGGAGTTTTGACAGCAAAAAATTGGTATTTCAGTCTGATTTTAAAGATTGGGGAGCCAGTTGTGATCAGATCTTTTGGTTTAATATCGAGGAAACAGATTTGTCCAAAGCCAAACCAAATGAAATTTCAAAAAACATAGGTCGAACTACCTGTTCCTATTTCTTGCCGGGAGACAGTTTGATCATTTATGCCTCGACCTCAAGTGCGGGAGGTGGCTGTCCTCATGTTCCGGAACGCAAACCGGGAGGTAAATATGTTTGGCCCATTTATAGGGATTATGAAATTTATATTTCGGATTTAAAAGGGAACATCATACGAAAACTCACCGATAATAAATTTTACGATGCTGAAGCGACGGTTTCACCGGATGGCCTTAAGATTGTGTATACTTCAGATAAATCAGGAGACTTGGAGCTTTATGTCATGGATATAGATGGCAAAAATGAAATCCAAATCACCAAAGATTTGGGCTATGATGGTGGAGCATTCTTTTCTCCGGATTGCAAGAAATTAGTATTTCGTGCATCTCGACCAAAGACCGAGGAAGAAATCAAAGAGTATAAGGAATTGTTGAAGTTAGGACAGGTACAACCTACTCGAATGGAAATCTATACTGTAAATTTAGATGGAAGCGAACTTCGTCAAGTGACCAATTTGGGTAAAGCCAATTGGGCTCCATTCTTTCATCCGAATGGACAAAAGATTGTTTTTTCATCCAATCATGCGGCTCAAAAGGGATTTCAATTTAATCTTTATATGATTGGAGCGGATGGCACGGGTTTAGAACAAATCACCTATGATTCTGTATTTGCTTCGTTTCCGATGTTTTCTCCAGACGGTAAAAAACTTTCATTTAGTTCCAATAGAAACAATGGCGGTACCCATGACACCAATCTATTTGTGGCCGAGTGGGTGGATTAAATAAAAAAAGCGGCTGCATGGATTAGATACAGCCGCTATTCGTAAAAGATATAGGATTTTATTTTTTAGTGCAAACCATCGAACAGTTTGCAGAACCTCCTAGTGCAGAAACAGTATAGGTGATATTTAAAATACTACCACTTAATGCACCACTACCACTAAGAGTGACACTAGTTCCGGAGACATTGACTGTTTGATTAGGAACAGTTAAATTGTTACCACTAACAGTTGCTTTAACTGAAGTGCCTGTTTCACCAAAATTATTGATTAATATGGTGTTGTTTGATTCGGCTGACGTTGTAATGATGATGTCATAGCTACTATTAAGTCCCGGGCAACTTTCAACCACACCGTAGGTGGCTAAAAATTTATCGCGAGAGTTTGAATCATCGTCCTTATTACAGGCAATGGCCATAAAAAGCATGGCAAAAAACAAGATTTTAATTTTCATGGTATTTGTATTTTTGAGTTAAACAATTTGAAAAGCAAAATTACTTAAGAATCTTCAATAATTCTTAAAAACACATATAATCATTATATTTAATATGTTAAATGTTGTTATATAGACTGTTATGTATTTTATAAATTAATTTATTCGATTTTCACAATTAAATCGACAACAAATTTAAATTTTAATCACTAATTAGATCTCAAATAACACCATTCAATCAACACAATTTATTTTGAAAGTATCATTTTATTCTTCAATTTGGCATTTATAATAAAACCAATTTTACTTTTGGAAATCAAATTTAAATTGGGTTAATAAAATAATTTCAAAGTAACTTTCCGTTTGTATTATAAAGTATTATAAAAATAAGCAATTAAATTACCATGAACTTAGTCGAATAAATAATTGATATTTTAAAATCCGGTAATGTTTTATTTTCGGACTTTTTTTTACTCAGAGCGTTCCAAAATATATCTCACATTGAGTCTGATACACGAATCCAAACTGATGTTGTGATAAATGGATTGCTTGTATATTTTGTCCATATATTCAGCATTCTTCAGCACGTCTTGTTCTACCTTGTTAAATTTAACCATCACCAATGAATCTGAATAGTCGACGGTGTATTCTTCTTTTGTTTCAAAAATGACCGATTGGTTGAACGGATTTTCACCAAAACTAAATGAACGAATTTCTCTAAATCTTGGATCATTTTTTATTTTTTCTAAGCTAACATTGGATTCATAAATACTATAATGTGAATCCCAAATTAACAAACTCCCTTTTGGAAATTTCCTTTTTTCTTCATGGATGGCTCTTAGATTTTCAAAATAGGGACCATATGGATCGATGTTTAAATTAAATGGAGCGTAAGCCGATGACATGAGAATATAGGACTTTGCATAATTTGGATATTCTCTCCGAATATAATCGGTCGTTAAATCCATACTGATCTGTATAGGCTTTTTGTAAAAAGTTTTATGAGTCACTGTGTAGAAAATAAATCCATCCAATATAATGACCAATGCAAGCAAAGCAAAATTTAAATTGATAAATTTTGGAATGGGATATTTACTATGAATGAATTCAATCGTATAAGCCCCATAGCAGTGCACATGGAGCCGCGGCTAACATTACCCTTAATAAACCAAACGAATTGAACTTTCCCATACTCCATGCAAATACATGGAATAAAAATATACCCGCAAAAGAACCAAGGATCAGGAAGATCCAAATTTGCTCATCTTTGGTTTTTGTAAGCCGGAATCCATTTTTGAAAAAAGTGAGTAATATTCCTAAGGCAATAAGGATTCTTCCAAAGATACCAAAGGTCAAAGTTAGATTTTCAAAGAAAAATTTCCATGTGCCATGGCCATAAACGCCTTCATTGGCAGGATAAGGGATTTTGGTCAAGGTCCACAGGAAATCGCCATCGTGATATTGTGCGCCTAAGATTCCGTATAATACATGTCCTGTAAGCAATAGAGGAATTTGCCACCATTCTTTTCGAATGAGAAGAAGAAACAACATTAAAATCACGACGATCAAACCTTCAGACCTGACAAAAGGCAGCATAGAAATGAACAGGGTAGTTATGCTGGTTTTTCCTTTTAGATTGGCGTAGATGGCCCAACAAAGTATATGTGCAAACAAAGGCTCTGTCAGTCCACCCGGAGTGTTTACCAAAGCAACAGGAAAGCTCGCCATTAAAATAAGCGGTAGGATAGGGTACCTGAATTTGTAATGGATCGCGATTAGATAGATGCACCAAAGGGTTCCAAACAATTGGATGACATTAAATATTTGAATACCCTGAAAACCCAATTGAGCAAAGGGGCTGGCTAAAAAAGTGAACAAAGGTTTTCCCCAATGATCGTAAAACAATCGTTGGTGAATCCAGGCATATTTTGCATTCAAATAATGTTGAATACTATCGCCCTCATCGATGGTGCTGTAAACACCAAAAACAAGGTACAAATAAACAAATGCGAAGAAACCAAGGAAACCTATCAGCTCTTTCTGATTTGACTTGATAGGTGATAACATTTAAATGAAAAGATGTTTGAGCTTAATTTAGTATTTGCTCTCCAAAAAGAATTCCTTTCTTGGCATCATAACTAGCTACTCCAGAATGGAGATAGAGTTCTTTTTTGTAAGGATATTCTCTGGCGTCCACAATATATACTTTGCATCCCAAGGCGGAGGCAAGTTCCTTGTTGCTGTCCCTCCAACAATGGGCAAGCTCTTCAGTGGTTTCTGAATAGGACTTCTTCCACTTCTTGGTAAACATCACTTCAAGATAAATAATCCCATTTTTAAAGTTAACCAATCTGCTACAAAGGCCGTAATTGATTCTATAAACGACATCTGAGCTGAGAAGATGCTTGCGGTTGATTTCTTGTATATTCAGTTCCATACCAGGACAGATACATAAATTATGCCAATCTTCAGTCTGTACTTTGAGTCTAGGTTTGGTCTTTTGTTAAATTGACGATAATAAATATTTTAATTGAATATTACGGTAATATAATATGCTTTATTAATTATAAAAGCCAAATATAATGCTTTAAATATCAAAAACTCATAAAGTGTAAAAAAATCAATTATACATTATAATTATCTGTAATATGTTATTTTCGTGATAAAGCGAGCCTGTTTCCTTAATTTTTTAGAAATTTGCAGCCATTCTTTTAAGATTCAGGTCCCGTAGTTCAATGGATAGAATAGAAGTTTCCTAAACTTTTGATACAGGTTCGATTCCTGTCGGGACTACTAAAGAGGAATTGTTAATTATTAATGTTTGATTTATCATTCGCGCCTTGCTCGAAAAGTAATCATTCCCCATTTATCATTCCCCATTAATCATTAATAATTAACCATTAATAATTAACCATTTGAAAGGTGCTATCTGCGAAAAGACGGATAGATTATAAATGATCAGTCCTAAAATCAAACACAGTTTCTTTATCATTCTACTAGATATTATTTGCTTCAAAATTACCTCTTTCACCTGGTATATTCTGTGACCTTTGTTACACTGGTTATATTGGGTTTATATCATCCATTTTGCTTGCAGCTATGATCAGGCTCGGAAAATGATATGAAAGTAAGTCTTTGGAATGGAGTCATAGAAAAGATCTTGGATTGGTATTCGGTGAATTTACTTTATCATTAAAGTTTTAGTACATTCGTGTAGCGGCAAGGAGAAGTTTTTAAGTGTTACCTATTTGGCAGGGCCATATTGCTTATAATCTGTTCAAGCTGGTATTAATTGTAACGGCTCATTCATACCCAATGCTTTAAGCCACCATTCCCACTTCATAAATCTGAATATACTCCTTCATCTTGGAAATTATCCTCTCACCAATTTCACGCGCCTGTAAAATACTAGGTCGATTGCCTAAACACTTCAATACATCATCACGTACAGGATCATGCCCACTGAAAATATAGGCTTCTATTAAAGCTTTAAATTGTTCTTTATCTAAAAATTCTTCTTCGCAAATCTTATTTAAAGCCAATTCCTTTTGTTCTTGCCAATACTTTTCAAATTCATCTTGTATATTATCGGCATTATCAATTTTGGGCAAATTCTCTTGTATAAATTTTTCTATTAATTCCCGTTTGCTTCTTAATTCAATATCGCCGCCTAACAAATCCATGATGGCTTTTTTCTGTTGCTGTGCTTCACTGGCCTTCGCCTGCTTCAGTTTGGCCAATAGCTTAATGATATAGGCTACATTAATTATATCCCGGTGTATAAGCTCAACTTCAAAATCAATATCCTCAAGGATGGATGTTTTTTGTTTAGCCTCATTATTTTTTACTTTATCGTACAAATCCAAATACTTACTTTTAAAGTTTTCAAATGTTTGTTCATCTATACCCAAACCATCCCAGCTAAAATCGAGGTAGGACTCCAATACATTTTTTGCTCGCAACAATGCTCTGAAGGCTTGAATAAATGCCAATTCATCTTCTTCGGTTTCTAAATCATCAACACTTTGCCAGGTTGGAGTAATGGTAAGCAGAGCTAGTAAAGCTTCCTTAAATACAGCAGCAATGGCTTCATAAGGCGGTAAAATAATATCCTCTATTGCTTCTTTATTACTGAAAAGCGTAATGGCATCATCGGTTGCCTTTTTTAAATTACGGAAGCATAAAATATTGCCCTGCGATTTTTGCTCTCCTAAAATACGGTTGGTTCTTGAATAGGCTTGTATTACACCGTGATGCTTCAAGTTCTTATCTACATACAGCGTGTTTACCTTTTTGGCATCAAAGCCGGTGAGGAACATACTCACCACCAGCAAAATATCAAGCCGGTCTTTTTCATCATTAAAGTTTTCCTTCTCCCGTTCCTTTAAGCGCTTGCTGATGTCTTTAAAATAGTTTTCAAAAGCCTGACTATCCTTCGTTGAAAAACTGGTGCCATACATGGCATTGTAATCAGCTATGCAGTTCTCTAATTTATCCCTGGTATGACTTGATACATACGCAACCTGTGGCTCTGCTGCCATTGATAATTCCTCCTCATCACCCGGCAGCAAATCCTGTGCATCCTCATCTTCCTCATTTGCGCCGTAGGTGAAAATGGTTGCAATACGCAGGTCATGTTCTCCGGCTACTTTTTTCTTTTGCAGGATGTCGTAGTATTTGATGGCGTTGGCAATACTGCTAACGGCAAAGATGGCGGAGTAATCTTTATTAAATGTTTTTTGCCCGTGATACGTAATGATATAATCGGCAATTTTTGCCAGCCGCTTTTCATCATTAAACACTTCTGCCTTATCAATGTCTTCTACTTCAATATCAATAAAGGTGTTGCCTTTCTGCTTGTATTTACCAATGTACTCAATACCAAAGCGCAACACATTCTGATCACGAATGGCATCGGTGACCACGTACTTATGCAAACAGGTGCCAAACAGGTCTTTGGTGGTGCGTTTGCCCAGTTCATTTTTACTGGCATTGGCTGCAAAGATGGGTGTGCCTGTAAAACCAAATAACTGCGCCTGCTTAAAATAGTTAATGATCCTGTCGTGTGTATCGCCAAACTGCGAACGGTGACACTCATCAAAAATGAAAACGATCTTTTTATCTTTTAAATGCCCCAGCCTCGTTTCGTAATGATGTTTGCTGATGGCATTGTTCAGTTTCTGAATAGTGGTAAGCACCAGCTTTGTAGTATCAGTCAGTTGTTTTACCAGGGAAGCAGTATTATCCGTAACATCAACACTGTCTTTTTTAAAGGCGTTGAACTCCTGCATGGTCTGGTAATCCAGGTCTTTCCTGTCAACCACAAAAACCACTTTGTGTACTTCCGGCAATTCCATAATTACCTGGCTGGCCTTAAAGGAAGTAAGGGTTTTGCCCGAACCCGTGGTATGCCAGATATAGCCGTTATCATTACCGGCTTTAACCTGGTTGATGATGGCTTCCGTTGCAAAATATTGGTAGGGACGCAGGACCATCATGTTCTTAAAGGTTTCATTCATCACCACATAGTGCGATATCATTTTACCAAGGTGATCGGTATTTAAAAACGCATTTGCAAATTCAGTAAGACCGGTTATGTTTTTATTATTGGCATCTGCCCAAAAGAAAGTTTGCTTTACCGATTGCAGCCTGTTATTGGCTAAATATTTCGTGTTTACGCCATTGCTGATGATAAACAACTGCACATACTGAAACAAACCATGATTGCTCCAGAAAGAATGACGCTGGTAACGGTTGATCTGGTTGAAAGCTTCTTTAATTTCTATACCGCTGCGTTTTAGTTCTATCTGCACCAGCGGCAAACCGTTCACCAAAATAGTAACATCGTACCGGTTCATAAAAGAACCCTGTACCTGCACCTGGTTGGTAACCTGGTATTTGTTTTGGCTCCAGTCTTCGTTATTAAAGAAGCGTACATAAAAGGAAGTACCGTCTTCTTTATTAAGCACAAAACGATCTCTTAGTGTTTTGGCCTTATCAAATACAGTACCCTTGGCCAAATGATTTAAAATGGCATCAAATTCTTTGGCAGTAAACCTTGTTTTATTAAATACTTCTAATTGTGTTTTAAGATTGGAAACAAAAGCATTGCCATCATGAATCTTTACAGACTCATAACCTAAGCTTAATAATTGCTTGATTAAATTACTCTCCAATATGGCTTCACTCTGGTGGCTCATTTAACCATTTTATATCGTTAACCTTAAACAGTTCCTCTAGGTCATCACTAACTTTGATTCTGTTTCTTAAAAAATCCTGTTTAATGTAGAAGATTTTACCATCCTCTTTTTTATGTTCAGTCACAAAAAGTTTTAAGTGAGATTCAATTTGCTCAGTCATTTCTTGCTTAATAACTGAGTTTTTTGAAAATACATCTGCAATTCTCAAAGCCCCATTCCTTATTTTTTGAATCTGTTCTTTTGAAGGCATGCCATTCGAATATTTTTGAATTTCCTCCATCACAACCTTCACTAATTCTTTTCTCTTAGCCACATTTTTACTAACAACACGACTTATCTCTGTCATCAGCTGATTACGTAACGCATTTTTTGTTGATGACGGTCGGAAAATAATGTCTCCATCGCCTTCTAGTGGAAACAACACATCCACTCCTTTAAATTGCTTGCCATTCATTCTTTTATGCATATGCAGTCCACTTATTGAAACAGGCTGACCATCTCCAGCAATGTGGACATCAAAACCAATTGTTTGATTGTCTATTAATTTCTGCATATTTTATACAAACATTTGCTGTAACAAACCTTTTTTAAAGGTTTGAGTTTGGGAAATTTGTTTATTTATACTTTCAATTTTGTTATCGATGTCACATAAATAATCGGCAATCTTTTTTTGTTCTTGGATGCAAGGATAAATTATTTTTTTTTTTTGGCACCATCTATTGTAAAAGTTGCTACAGTAGTAATAGATGCATTATCTAAAAGTTGTTTTCTGATATATCTAGTCTTAAATAGTTGGCTGATATAATTTGAGTTCAAACCATCATTCATTTTAAACCAAATAACATTTCCATCTTTGAAGTAAAATCTATCGCTTTTTTTGACAATATAAATTTCTCCAATTGTGCCAACTCCTGTTGCAAGTATATCACCACTTTTTGGAATACCATATTTACTTTTTAATTCAATGAAAAGATTCTCTGAAATAAATATTGGTGTTCTAAATTCTACTCCATTGGACAGATTTATAATTTCACGAGTTCTAAGAAATGGTACACCTTCTTCTTTCCATTCTTCTTGCAATACTCTTTTACTAGAGCCAATTTCAATAAGATCTCCAAGAAGTTTCTCCTCCCACTTTGGGAACGCCTTTCCATTCTCATCTTTAAACCTCAATTTCCCCGAGAAGAGTTGTTGCATCACCCCTTTTTTGTATTGCTCAAGCAATTCTTTTTTGCGGGTAAGCTGCTGTATCTTTTCATCAACCGCTGATAAGAAGGATGCGATTTTTTGTTGTTCTGCGACAGTAGGGTAATGTAATTTTATTTGTGCTAAGGATTCCTGATTAATATTGGTATTAGCGCTGGAAGTGGCATAAGACAATAGTTCATTTCTAAAGGGAGCATTTGAAAAACAGTAACTTTTAAAATTCAAATCTAATTCTTTGTTATTATCCCGAAAACGAATTAAAAAACCACTGTAAACCGTGTTAGGTAAATCTTTAGCAACTAAAATTGCTTCACCTACACCAGTTCTTTTAACTGATGACCTTATAAATAAAACATCTCCTTTCCTGAGGTTATAAGTATCTAAATCTTTTTCAGTTGCATTTACTAAACCAAAATTAGATTCCATCAAAATTGACTTACCAAAAACATCCATCAAATTCACAAAGGGACTACCATGGCCAAATTCAGAACTATCCTTGTTTAGCCCATTTTTAAATGACCCAAGTTCTCCAAGTCTCAGTAAATTCCAATCTTCTTTAAATCCTTTAAATCTCAATTTAGGAGCAAGTGACTTATTCTTATCTATTGCTTTTATTGCTTCCATAATTAAAACGGTGTATCAATTCCCAATTCCTTGCAATAGGCTGCAATGCTGGCATTGGTGGTTTGTATTTCTTTTTCTAATTTCTTTAATTCGGTAGAAACTGATTTCAAATTCACAGCTTCTTCTTCTTCAAAATTATCTACATAACGGGGGATGTTCAGGTTGTAATCGTTTTCGACAATTTCGCTTAACGGGGCCACATGGCTGTATTTGTCTTCGTTGATTCGTGTTTTGTAAGCAGTTATAATTTTACTAATATCGGCAGGCCGCAATACATTTTGTGTTTTCACTTTTTCAAAATGCTGGCTGGCATCTATAAATAATACATTACCACTGTGCTCCCTTTTTTTCTTCAGTACCAAAATGCAGGTAGGTATGCCGGTTCCGTAAAAAATACTGGCTGGCAAACCAATTACAGCATCCAACTGGTTTCTGTCTTTTATTAAATACTCCCGTATATGCCCTTCGGCACCGCCACGGAACAAAACACCGTGCGGCAATACACAGGCCATGGTGCCGTTATCGGCCAATTGGTGTATCATGTGTTGTACAAAAGCAAAGTCGGCCGTGCCCTTGGGGGCCAGGCGGCCATAAGGCGCATAGCGGTCGTCGCTCATAAACAGGGGGCTGGCACTCCACTCTGCACTAAAAGGCGGGTTGGCTACAATGGCTGACTCGTCCTAAAATAAGTTTACAGGTTTAATTTAAATAAGTTTACAATTCCATTTTAGTCCTATATAGAGTTTACAGCTCTTTTTTAGTCCTGAATTGGGTTTACAAAAGTAGTTTGTTTTGAATAATAATTCTTCCATAATTTATTTGTTTTAATTGGTTTATTCGATTGATGGATTTGATTAGGTGTCAAATTACCGATGCTCATGTGGGGTCTTTCTTCGTTGTAAAGACCAATTACATTTTTCAAAAGCTCCCTTGCTTCTTTAATGTCTTCTATTTCATAAGTTTCTAAGTATTCCTCCTTTATGATACCATTTACTCGTTCCGCTATTGCGTTCTCCAAAGGATCTCCATTTTCAGTCATGCTAATTTGTATATTATTATCCTGAAGGAGCTTTACATAATTGTGGCTACAATATTGAATTCCTCTATCTGAATGATGTGTAAGTTGAAAATGGCTCTCTGGGCCCACCATAAGGCCAGAGAGAGCCATTTTCAAAGCATAGGTGCTTTCTACAGTTTCCAATGTTTGAGCAACATGATATCCTACAATTTTATGAGAATATGCATCCGTAATAAGACTGATATATAGATGTTCCCCAGTACTTATCTTCCAGTAAGTTATATCACTGACCCATAATTGATTACAGGATGTTGGAACCAAGTTTTTTATTAGATTAGGATACTTTCTAAGCCAATGATAAGAATTAGTAGTTTGAATTCTGCGTTTACGTTTTCTTATCAACAGATGATTGTCTGCCAGCATATTAAATAAAGCATCTCGACCCATTTTTATTTGATGTTCCAGTAAAAATGGTTGAATCATTTCATAGAGTTTTCTGGTCCCTATTTTTCTATGCTTATTTCTAATGAATTTAATTTGTTTTATGATAATCTCTTCTTCCAAAGTACTTGAAATTCCTTCCCAATTGTTTTGATAATAAGCCTGTCTACTAATCCCCAAACCATCCACATAGCTTGGCTAATCCTATGTGTCCAAAATTATTCTTCATGGCTTCTATGGTTTGGTATTGAGCTTTTTTCTAATTGGAATTTTAAATTCCTTTTCGGCAATATCAACCATTGTTGAAAAAGCAATCGCTTTAAGTTCTGCATCTTTTAATTGTCTTTCCAATTCTACAATTCTCTTTTTCAATTGAAGATTTTCAAATAATTGCTCATCTACTAAATCAGAACTATCCACTTTTTTTCTTTTTATGTGGCATATCATGTAAATTTGATACAATATTAGGCCTTTTGGTTCTATTTCCTGTATTGTAACCCAATTGTCTCATCCACTTTAATAAGTTACCATGCTCTTGTTTTTGGCCTGTGTACTTCTCCCAAATCTCAGCTTTTGTACATTGTCTAGAAATATACTCCTGGATGATTTTGTGTCTTTCTTCAATACTGTAGTACCTACCTGAATTATGATTGTTTTTTCTGTCCATTTTTTACTTTTTAGTGTAAACCTATTTCAGGACAAGACAGGCTTCAAAGCGCTGGTCAATATGCTGCGGCCGCTCCAGGGTATCTTCATTTTTAATGTCAAACTTTTTGTAATGCACATCATGCATGATCATGTTCATGCGGCAGAGGTTATAAGTGGTAGGGTTGCTTTCCTGCCCGTAAAAAGCAGCTACTTCTTTTACTTCCTTAGCCACCCGCAGTAATAAAGAACCGGAGCCGCAGGTTGGGTCGTACACGCTCTTCAATTTTGTTTTACCCACCGTAACCAAACGTGCCAGCACCATACTTACCTGTTGCGGTGTATAAAACTCGCCTGCTTTTTTACCGGCACCGCTGGCAAACTTACCAATCAGGTATTCGTATGCATCGCCCAATACATCGCTTTCGGTATTTTTCAGGTCAAAGTCAATGGCTTCCAGGTGAGAGAGTACTTTTACGATCAGTTCGTTTTTTGCAGTTTCGGTTTTACCGAGTTTGCTGCTGGTAAGGTCCAGGTCTTCAAACAGGTTGCCAAAGTCTTCTTCGCTTTCGCTGCCCATGGTGCTTTGCTCAATGGCGGTAAGTACTTTGCCCAGGTCGTCCAGTATAAATTTGCTTTTGCCTTCAGCATTGCCCCGTCGGGCCAGTTCGCTGAACAGTTCAGATGGTTTTAAGTAGTAGCCCAGTTTATCCAATGCTTCTTCTTTTACGGCAGCCAGTAGTTCCTTTTTATCCTTGTGTTTTTCTACCTGGTCATAGGTTATTTTATCGGGCTTTAAAATATCATTGGCATAAGCTTCCATCTTTTCGCTCAGGTATTTGTAAAAGATAAAGCCCAGTATATAATCCCTGAAATCATCGGCATCCATTTTACCACGCAGGGTATCGGCTATTTTCCAGAGTTGTTGTTCAAGTTGTTGTTTTTCGGGGGACATATTTTGTTCTCTTGTGCGCTAAATTTAATTCATTTTATAATTTAATTGTTTAGCCATTTTAGTTCTATTTGTACTTTCTCGCTGGATGATTTGAAATTTCTTATTTAAGCAAGAATAGCAAATGTTATATTGAAATATTTCATTATTTCAAATAATTACTCCTAATTTTTTGTTGATTCCATAGCTAGCTCTTATCCACGACAAAAATATATTAATATTCGGTTATTTTACTCTTTTTTCTGTCCCAAGCCATTATTTCTCTACCTATCATGTATTTGGCCAATGGGTTTTCTTTACTCACCGACTTTAATTACTTAAGTGGGTTTGGAATAAAATGGTGGTAAACAGCAAAATATATGGAAAGGAAGATGGTGGATATTTGAATTTCTTGTCCTAAGGTCAACAACCCACCTCGCAAGCTGGCCATGCACCAATATGAATCTCATCTCAGGAAGAAATAGAATCTACTTGTCTAAGATGTATTTTTTCAGTAGGTTACATATGTTTAGATAGTAAAAATTATAAGATTAGATTCAGCTATTCTTTATTTACCTGTTATTAATAACCTTAATGTGAAAGGTTTGAATTGTTATTGAATCTTCTTTCTCGCCATCCTTAACATCAACTTTCAAATCGTTGGTTGAATCTTCTCTAGGATGAGTGTAATTAAAAGTTAATTTAGATCCCTTTTTGGGTTCCGATTCAATTCGTTGGTTATTCACAAAAACAAAAAGTTCGTCGTATTGATCGCCATCCTCAATTGTGACAGTGAAACTTACTTTTTTGCCTTTCTCTATTACTGTTGGAGTGATTGCAGAAATTAATTTTGGATCCTTTTCAGCACTATCTTTGTCTTGTTTTACTTCAGGAAATATTACATCTAAAATCTTTTCTAATTTATCAGTTATAGTATTCGTAAATAATCCGGAAAGTATTGCTAAACTTACTATGCCATATGGGTTGATATCAGCTCCATCATACCTTATATTGGTAAATCCACCACGATAAATAATATATACAGCCACCGCCAAAGCTGAAGCAATAAAAGGTTTGACATAGTACCACATTAGCCAAGACCGTTTAAATTTGCGAAGTCCAACAAATGTAGTAAAAGAAGATGCGATGTGTATTAAATTTCCTAAAAATCCACCTAATGCGACCAGTATAAAAAGTAAGTGATTTAGATGCAATGAGCATTTATAATTTTTTGACTTTTTATTGAATAAGTCATTAAATTGGGTGAGATGTTCTTGTAACTTAGTACTGTCAGGTTTAAATTTATATGCTTCTAATTCTTTTGCTCGATTAATTATTGTATCTAAGTGGGGTTGATTTGAAAAATATAGGTTATCTGTTAAAGTTAATTTCCAAGAATTACTGTCCATAACATAGATGGGTGGGTATGCCAATATACTTCTATTTATATCGGGCATCCTGTCGGGCCAGAAAATTATTAATGAAGTTGTTGTTATAATAAAAAGTAGAATGAATACCATTCCGCTAACCAGAATACCAGATTTGGTAATTTGATTGTTGCAGTTACTACATTCCTTCGACTTAATCGTGTTAGCGTTGTCTTCTGTTCCGGATGGTATGGACATGCGATATGAATTATAAGTGATTCAATAATTTTAATTGATAATTCTTTACCAGATAGTAATTAATTGTATTGATATTATTAAATTTTCTGACTAACATACATTGTTGTAGTTATTGTTTTAAATTAAAATTTTGCGCTTGGCGAAGAAGCGGATTTCAAAGTAAGGAACTGTCAACAAAGCACAAAAGTTCATACGAGGCAGAATGCTCAATCAACCACTGAACCCGCTTTTTTGCCAAACGCCTGTTATATGCCGTTTTTTTATCAATACTTTATTTTTGCAGATAACTCCAATGTATGTACATATTTGTAATTTGGATTGTCATTTCCATATTTATGAGTAAGTCCAATAAATGTATTCTTGAAGATTTGTCTGTCAATTGATGACTTTATCAGTCCAGCAAAACTCTCCGTTGTTAATTGTTGGACATCTGAAACTATGTAATAATAATTTCCCGTCACTTTGAAAACCCAAGTGTCTTCATTTTTAGAGTTTAAAATTCTGGTTTTATAGTCAAACAATATTCCAGCAGTTGAATATAAATCATCTGTATCATAGGTTATACTATACCTGTAACCAAGATTTGAAACCCCCCCAAAAGCTATTGAATGCACAGATTGAATGTATGTATTTTCAGTCGCATCTTTATGCTTTTGAGAGATTAGATTGACTAGTAACTTTAATTGTCCAAATGCTAATTTCTCTTGAAAAAGCTTATCTGAATTATATGATGGATTAAATTCGATTGCTTTGTTCCACGCAGATGTTCTTAAGTTGTTATTACTTTTCCATTCCTCGCCATAAAATGCTTTACCTGTATTAATTTGAAATAGGATATTGTTTTCAGATGAAGTAACTCCATCACCAATATTTACATCTGATGTTGGAAGTATATAAAAATTATTATGGTCAAAAAGCATAAATCTTCCTTTCTTCTCATCAATTTTTTCTGTCCTATTGAAGTCAAATGAAAAAGTTTGTACAACTTTATTTTTTTGAAAATCGTGTGCTGCACCGATTCTAATAAAGTCTTGTCCGAATACTGTATTATATAAAATTGTCGAGAGAGTAATAAACAATAGAATGATTTTTAACTTCATAGCAGAACGTATTTTAGGATTTTTATAATATCTCCTCCAGTTTTTAACTTGACGAACATATCATTTCGTAATTGTGTCGCATTGATATTTCGCCATGCAATGCAAATGTCATTGCAAAAATTGTCTTTGAACTCAGCAGCAATGTAATTGTCCTTTATTGTCCTTTTAAGGTCAATTTTCGTATAGTCCAATGGTGTGTAAGCAGCAATAATTTTCTGCAATTTCTCTTCGTTTGTCATATTGAGTACTATCTTGGTTGTTTACTTACGATGGCATATAACTTGTATATTACCACAACAAAAATAAATTAAGTTTCGGATTTTTCATCTTTTTTTTATCCCAACTCATTTTTTCTCCTCCTTTTATAATTTTATCAGGCTAGCTTTTTTGTACTGGTTTGCTTTTGGTTCTCATATGGGTTTAGAGTCAACTGGTGGTACACCTCAAGTCTGTTTTGTGGCAGGAAGATGATAATATTTGAGTTTCCGGTTCCTAGGCAATCTATTTAGGGTAGTGAATTTGTTGTTTAAAGAATTCAACAGATTAAATTTTATATAATTATAGTTTATATATATATTAATCACATAATGTCATTATTATATAATTAACTTATCCGCCAACTTTCCACCACCTTTGTTGGGGACAAGCTTTTGAGGACAGCTAACTTAAAACTCTCCCCATATTCCAATTCGCTGCCACCCACGCTACACAATTGCGAACTTTTATTGGCACCCGCTTCGTATGTAAACTCTTTATTAGTGTCCGCCCCTGCATTCAAACTTAATTGTTGTGAGTAGTTTTGTATTTTAACAGTCAATAAATTGTATAAAAGAGTAGTATGAAATAAACTATATTTTTGTTTAAAATTGAGATTACTATAGTTTACTTCAAAGTATTTTTTATTGTCACCATTCGATAAAATCCAGCCTTGACCAGAATAGAAAATTGAATGATAAGTACTTATTTTTTTCATAACTATCTCATATTGAGAATCTACAATTAAAAGACATATATAAAGTTCAAAACATAAATCCCAATTTTTTTCACTTTCAAATTTTGAAACGCATAAATCTAATATTGCAGTTAATGAAATCTTTAGTTTTAAATTTAATTGCAAAATTTTACAGTTTATTCCGAAATTTGTTGAATAGAATATGTAATGAGTTAAGTTGTATGCTTCATTTTCTGTTATTCCTTTGTCTGATATTCTTCTTAAAAAATTTGAAAAAATAACATTCCAAAATTTTTCATTAGACCTGCCTTTTATTAAATCTAAAACATAAAAATATTCAACACTATCAGGATATTTTTCTTGTGTTTCATTTGTTGTACCGTTTAGGCACAAATCAAGTATATGTTTGCAATATATTAATTGAGTGCAGTCTGTCAATTTTAATAAAGTACAATAGTTTTGTTCAGTTAATTTTATTTGATGGCTCTTTATTTGGTAACAATATAAAATATATTCACAACAAGATTTAACATACAACTCATCTTCGTTATTTTTTACGTCGTATGTTAAAACCTCGTTGGAAATAAAGTCATCAATCCAATTATAATCCATTATTTGACTTTAGAATATCTCCCCCAAACTTGTCAGGTAAGTTTTTGATTTGTTCAAAGTCTTTTGGTGCACTGTCAAGTTTCCAAACTTTTATAACCCAGGAAGAAGCAAGCTCTCCAATGTTATCAAATTTTGCAATCTCACCATTTGCAGATGTTTCGCCATTAGCAAGTTGGTCTGCTAAATCGTCAATGGAATGAATTCCATTTTTCTTAAGAACTTCTAATATTTGTTCTTTGGTTACTTTTTCGTCTGGCATTTTATGAAAATTAAATTTTTATGCCTACTCTATGCAGTTTTCGGCTTCCCTGTTTATTGTTAAAATTTGTTCGCTCAAAATTAAGCACAACTTGGATAATTCCACAACAAATATATATTAAGTTTCGGATTTTTCATCTTTTTTTTTATACCTGTTAGTTTTTTTTTTCTTTTCAAGAGTTTTTTCCAATTGGCTTTATTTACTTGACGGCATTTAGGTGCTCATATTGGCTTAGAATAAGGATGTATTACATAGCAAGAGTGCCTGAAAGTAAAATGGGGAAGTTTGAGTTTCATGTCCTAAGGTCTACAACCCACCAAGAAAGCTAGTCATGCACTTGTCCCCAATCTTGCTTGGGGTGAAGTTGGCTGCGATGGAAACTATTCATTCAGAGCTTTCCACGCACTCAAATTCACTCCGCTAGCGGTATATTTTTGAAATATATCGTCTATATTTTTATAGGTCTGTTCGAACATTAAGTTTGTCTGTGTTAATTTCGACTGGCTCCATTCCAATCAATTCGCAAAGTTATCAGTCTTGGTGGTGAGGTGGAAATAAAATGGTTTTTGGGTTTAGCGAAGAGTTGGATTCTTTTTGGATAACCTGTCTCTATTATATAATTCAGTTAACTCAACAATTGTGTAAAACCGTCCAAGGTTCATATAAAGTTCATATACACAAATTAGTCTAAATGCTATTTCTTTCGTGTCGTTAAACTATTAGTTATAGATCGGTCGGATGTGTCGTGTTGACGAAAAAAGGTAAAATATTATGATGGCATGTTAACATTAAGACTTTTCTATTTTGATGACATTTTCCAAAGCATAAACTACCTTAGGATCCTTGATTCGATATTGAACAACACCACCAGACTGACTAATATTTTCAATAAGACCTATTCTTTCCATTCCAATTACGTAGTTATTTGTTGATCCACCAGTACCAGCTTGGTCGTTTAATTTGTTTTTTGTGAATTCGGGTGAATCCAGTTTAAGAAGATAGGATACATATGAATAAAAGTCCATTGAATTAGCTCTTGAATTTAATTTCTTCGGATAGTACTCATAATAATTGAAGTGCTTGACAAAATTTTCAAAAGCTGGCTTTAATGTGGAAATCTTTATACAATTTGAATTAGGATCTATTTTAAATTGCTCTTTAAAAATGATATCCATAACATGCCATAAATCTCTTGGGTTTTTATTTGACAACCGAATAATTTGATTAAAATCATGATCATTGATATTTTCACAAAAAATAGACTTGTAGTTTTTAATCTTGTTATTAGAAAATACACCTAAACGTTTATTTAATGCGTTTTCAATATCTAATTTATCCCAGTTAAGTATTGGGCAAAAATGCTTTTGGGTTCTTACATCGTCTTTAATATAATTGAAAGGTGTTTGCCAAAGAGATATTATGATTTGCATATCTTGATTTAAGAGGAGTTTATTATCTGTAAGGATATTCTTAATGAACTGTCCGATTAGTTCACCATTGTTTTGCAATCTTTGGTCTTCATCCATTTTATCAAGAAAAACTGAAATTTTACCAAATTCCATTTTTTTAAATATATTAAGACAGGTATCAAGAAATTGATAACATACTTCAGGACTTTCAAAATCCTGTTCAACTGAAGAAGGAATTTCAGGAAAATAGTCCTTAATATTTATATTTTCAGCAATAGGAGGAAGCCCTTTAAAGTGCTTAGCAATGAAATCATCCAACATAATACTACCTGCAGTAGCAGTATAGTTAAAAATTGGCCTTATTCCATTTCCAATTTTTATTAAAGTCCTCTTCCAAAATGGGATTTGAATCTGCTCGATCTTTGATTTTAAATTTCTTTTTGAATACGTCGGGACATATTCTTTTAAGAGATATGATAATAATAGCTTTTCATCATAAGAAAGTTTCTTGATTCTACTTTTCTCGCTGGCAAGTTTATTAAATATTTTTATAGTTATTCGTTGTAAGAGAAATTTATATAATTCAATAGAGGTATATTCTTCGCTAAGAGCAGAATAATCGTCAACTTTGACTGAGATGTCATTTCCATTATTTAAGCTTCTCTCAAAATCCAATAAAATAGCTGTTTTTCCGATACCTCTTTCTCCAATCAATAGAACAGAACTATTCTGTTCAAAAGCTTGCAGTAAAGTAGAATAATTACTCGGTGTGGAGAATAATATTTTTTCTTTACCTTTTTCATTTTCAGTTGTAAATGTTGAAAAAGGATATTCCTCCAAGTTCAATTTACTATAAAATTCTTCAAATGTCATATATGATTTTTTTTAGGTATAGATTATTACGTACATCTGCTGCTGTCATTTGAAAACGATGTTCTTCCATTTCTTGTATAAATGTTATAAGATGTTCACTGATAAAAATCTGCTCATATCATCTTTGTAACCAAACATAACACATACTTCACCGTCGGAATTTGTTGTAAGACATTTCCTTTCTGATGATGTGACATTTCCTTTGATAACTTTTATACCTCTACTTTTCTGCGAATATCTACCATTAGCACTTGTATCACAAAACCTACCATCTGAGACAACTGTGAGCCGAGGATTTACAAGATTTACAAAATCATTATGGTAGCCATTTTCTCTTCCATGATGTGGAGCAAGTAATACGTCTGAATCTTTTACTGAAGCTTTAAAAGATTCATATTTCATAAGTTCTTCAAATGAACAAGCTTCATTGTCACCTGGAATTACAACTTTAATTTCAGCAAATTCAACAATGCTAACTATGCTGTGGTTATTAAAATTATTATGGGAACAAGTTGTTGGAATAAAGCTAATAATTTTCATTCCACCAAAATTATCTGGATTGTCTGGATTGTCTGTTTCTCTAACAGGATGAATATATCTGTCGTTTATTTCACAATACTTTTCAAATTTTGGTCTATCTTGGTTCCTAATTGTTTTTATTATTTCTTCTTCCCGCATTACCTCTGCATTTGTAATTTGCCTTGGTCTATTAAATACTTTTGGGCTTAGAGCGTCAAAATTTAAAATATCATCAATATGGTCTAAATGTGGATGGGTAATAATAACATAGTCCAATTGTTGGACACCAAAGTTATATTTAAGATGCCTTAAAGGACTAAATGCCTTATTCATTCCTGAAAAGTCTCCAATCCCTAAATCAATGACAATGTGTTTGTTGTTTGGCGTTTTAATGTAAGTGGCGTGTCCATGCTGAACATCCGAAAAAACTATTTGTACTTTTGAACTCATGTTTGTTGTTTACCTGTTATTATGGGTTATTGATAGCTTCAATTCTTTTTGTGATAAAGTTCGTCTGTTTACGGTAAGAGAAGAGAAACAACAAAAGAACTAAAACTAGAAGAATTAAAGTTGTTATATTTTGCGAAATATCCCAAAGAACCTGAAAATGTTTATATAATTTAAGAAGTAATAAAATAACAAACATAGCGGTGATTGTCCTGTAAGTGTTATTTACCTCTGAAAACAATTCAATCTTCTCATCCTTTTTAGATGCTAAAACGAAGCTTTTATAGTCTTTAAATTCTATAAATAAAATTTTCCTTAAAGTGGGGCTGATGAATAATGAACCAAATCTACTAATTACCATTCCAATAAAGTAGTAAAGAAATGCCCCAATAAAATCATTTTCTTGAATGAAATTGTATTCCGTAAACTCTTTAGAAATACAAACAAAAAGAATACCCGGCATCAAGTAATTAAACAGATTGTAGGAAGAAATTTTGTCAATTATCTCTTTCATGTCTCTTTATTAATGTAATCAATTTACTTTTTAGTTTTTGTCATTTTGTCTCGTGTCGTCAGAGTATTATGGGAAAATCACTTTTACACGTTATTAAAGATCGTATATGTGACAATTTTGGATTGATAAATATACCTTTGAGAATCGCCTGTCACTTTGAGATACTCTCCAACTAAAGAAATGATTTTCTAGTATCTGAACCAGAGCAGGGTAGGATTTCTCTAAACGCACAATGTTCTTCATAGTAGGTTATGAGTGTATCATGATGGGACAAATATAAAATTAATTTAAATAGTTTTGAGTTTTTAGTGCTAAGTTTTGGGTTGGGGAAATTCGACGAAAACCTGGACAATGAGTTTGAGAGTCCTATATATATGACATTGTATCTTAAACTAAATTTTATATAATTATAATTTATATGTATATCTATTTGCATAATAAGTTTATAAAGTCTTTTTTGACTTCATAACTCATAACTCAAAACTTAAAACTCATACCTCCCTCCGAATATTTAGAATTATTTTCCACTTATTTCCAAACTTTTCTTACTTTTGCCCCGCTAAAACTGATCCAGGAGATCACATTTGGTAACTTTATATTTAATTTAGATGAGTGCTTATTTAACAAAAGAAAAAAGAGCAGAAATTTTTAGTCAATTTGGCGGTTCTGCGGCCAACACCGGTTCTACCGAAGGGCAAATTGCCCTCTTTACATTCAGAATTCAAGCTCTTTCCGAACATTTACGGACCAATCGTAAGGATTTTTCTTGCAAAAGAACTTTGCTTAACTTGGTGGGAAAGAGAAAAAAATTACTGAATTATCTCCACAGGTCGGATCTCGCAAAATATAAAATCATTCTTGATCAGCTGGGCTTAAGAAAATAGCATTTCGCTGATTAACAATCTTTTATCTTTACTTAAAGAAAAGGTACCATCTGGGGATACTGCAAGTATCTTGCATTTATTATTATTCTAATCAATAAAAGACATGGGACTTAAAACTCCATTTTCCACTTCCTTCTCCCTTCCTGATGGTAGGGTAGTTACTCTTGAAACTGGTAAATTGGCCACACAAGCAGACGGATCAGCCATGGTTCGCTGCGGTAATACAATCCTTCTTGCTACTGTAGTTTCTTCAAAGGAGGCCAGAGAAGGTCAAAGTTTTTTTCCACTTTCAGTCGATTATCAAGAAAAATTTGCCTCCAATGGTAAAATCCCAGGTAATTTCTTCAGAAGAGAAACCAAACTTTCAGAATACGAAATTCTAATTTCAAGATTGGTGGATAGACCTATTCGTCCATTGTTTCCAGAAGGATACATGAACGAAACCCAAATTATCATCTATTTGCTTTCAGCGGAAGAGAACGTACCACCAGACGCTTTTGCAGGATTGGCGGCTTCTACTGCCATGATGTGTTCTAACATCAATTGGGAAGGCCCAATATCTGAAGTGAGAGTCTCCAAGATCAATGGTCAATTCGTGATCAACCCTTCCAAATCGGATATGGCCATCGCCGAATTATCCGTCATCGTAGCAGCAACCGATAAAAACCTAATGATGGTGGAAGGTGAAGCCAACGAATGCGGTGAATCTGATCTCATCGAAGCCATTAAAATCGGACACGAAGCCATTAAAGTTCAATGTCAGGCGCAACATGCCCTTGCAGCTCAACTGGGTGACAAGGTGTTAGTCAAACGAGAATTAGTGCCTCCAGTCGAAGATGAAGAACTTAAAAATGCAATTAAAGAAGCGCTCGGTGCAGCTATAAAAGAAGTGGCTTATGGTGCTTACGACAAGCAAGTGCGTAAAGAGAAATTTGAACTTGCCTTTAAATCTTACATCGAAAACCTAAAGACTGAAAAGGGAGAGGAATTCATGAAAGAAAAAGGCGGTTTAGTTTATAGCTACATTGATAAAACCAAGAAAGAAATCATCAGAGAAATGATGCTTTCTACCGGAAAACGATTAGACGGTCGAGCGAATAATGAAGTTAGACCGATCTGGACCGAAATTGATTACCTTCCTTCTCCACATGGAGCAGCCATCTTCAATAGAGGTGAAACGCAATCATTGACCACCGTGACACTGGGAACCAAAGACGACGAAATGTTGGTCGACAACGCTTTGGAGTTTTACAATGAGAAATTTATGCTCCATTATAATTTTCCACCATTTAGTGTGGGAGAAGCGAAATTCCTAAGAGCTCCAAGTAGGAGAGAAGTGGGTCATGCCAATCTTGCCGGGAGATCCATCAAAAAATTAATACCTTCTACCTTTCCTTATACCGTCAGAATCGTATCTGACATTCTTGAATCCAATGGTTCGTCCTCTATGGCTACCGTTTGTGCGGGCTCTTTGGCTTTAATGGATGCAGGAGTGCCCATAAAAACAGCCATTGCAGGTATCGCCATGGGTTTAATAGCCGACGAAACCGGAAGAATCGCCATACTTTCTGATATTCTAGGAGATGAAGACGCATTGGGAGACATGGACTTTAAATTGACAGGTACCCGCAATGGTATTTGTGGAACCCAAATGGACATGAAAATTGACGGTCTTTCTTATGAAATTCTCGAAAAGGCTTTATTGCAAGCCAAAGAAGGTCGTCTGCACATTTTGGATAAAATGGATGAATCAATCACTCAACCAAGAGAAGATTTCAAACCTCATGCTCCTCGAATCGTCGAAATGATTATTGAGAAGAGCTTCATCGGTGCAGTGATAGGACCTGGAGGAAAAATCATCCAGGAAATGCAGGCAAAAACGGGCACCAAAATCAATATAGAAGAAGTCGGAGAAACAGGTGTTATAAATATTGCCAGCAGTAACAAAGAAGCAATCGAAGCTGCTGTTAGAATGATCAAAGCCATTACCTTCACTCCATCCATTGGAGATGTATATGATGCAAAAGTGGTTTCTCTTTTCCCGTTCGGAGCTTTCGTCGATTTTTCAGGAAAATCTGGCCTCTTACACATCAGCGAAATTTCACATCAGCGTGTGGATAATGTGGAAGATGTCCTAAAAGTCGGAGACATGGTGAAAGTGAAGTTGATCGGAACAGATCCCAAAACCGGAAAATTAAGACTTTCAAGCAAAGTCCTTTACAGCAGGGATGGTAAACTTTTAGAATCATAGGATTCAAAGCAATATTTGGTTCAAAAAACTTAATGAAAGCTCATTATTTCTTATAAATATTGGTTAAAGTGAATATATACATTCCAATATTGTAAATAGTCCTATTTTCGCCCCATGACTGTAAGGAATAAAATCAGATTGATCGTATATCGCATGCATGAAAAGGGTCTTGAAATATTAACTTCACAAGATTCACTTAGCTTTTTAGAAGGCACCCATATAAAGTCCAACTTTCACGCTCAAAATATCAACGAATTGATTCAATTTAACACCCAGGATCAAGATGGATTTGAAATGACCAATTTGGCCATTGAGGCTGATTGGCATGAAATCCCAAAGGTCCGTACCATGTTAAAGCATGATATTAAATTGGTCAAAGACACCATCTGGCAACTCATTCCGGATTTAACGGATTGCACTTATCTGGCAGCAAAAGAAGCCTTTCGCAAAGCGCTTCCGCATGAATATGCAGCTCTTAAAGAATTAAAAGAAATATTGATTGACCGAAACATGGTTAAGAATATTTAATTTTATTTTTTCAATCATGACTCCTGAATCCGTTTGTATTCAACACACTGATTTTAAGTTTAAAAATCAGCAAGGAAAATACCAAGGTAAGGTCAGAGATGTATATGACCTAGGCGACACCTTAATCATGATCGCCACCGATCGTATTTCTGCATTCGACCATGTGCTTCCAAGACCCATTCCTTCTAAAGGTCAAGTATTAAATCAAACAGCACAGTATTTTCTTCAATCTGTACAAGATATTTGCCCTGTTTGGTTACAATCTGTACCGGATCCTAACGTGGGCATTGGACTTAAATGTGAACCCATTCCAATTGAAATGGTCGTAAGAGGATATATGGCCGGACATGCATGGAGAACTTATAAAACTGGTGTTAAGACTTTGTGCGGAGTAAATTTACCCGATGGACTTCGTGAAGGAGATGCTTTTGATCAAGCAATTATTACTCCAACTACCAAAGCATCTGAAGGACACGATCAGGATATTTCATATTCACAACTCTTAGATCAAAATACAATTGATCAAGAAACTCTGGATAAAATGTATGAATATGCAATCCAGTTGTTTAAAAGAGGGCAAGAAATGGCTAACAGGCAAGGGTTGATCTTGGTGGATACCAAATATGAGTTTGGCTTGCACAATGGAATGGTTATTTTAATGGATGAAATTCATACTCCGGATAGTTCGAGATATTATCTTGCGGATGGTTATGAACAAAGACAGAACCAGGGAGAATCCCAAATTCAACTTTCAAAAGAGTTTGTGCGAGAATGGTTGATTCATCATCAGTTTCAAGGTTTGGAAAATCAAATCATGCCCCATTTTCCGGATAGTTTTGTTTGGGAAATCAGTCAACGATACATCCAACTTTATGAGAAAATAACGGGTAGCGAATTTGTCAATTATGCAAACACGAACATTATGGATCGAATCAAATCCAATCTACAAGAATACTTGATTTAATTGGATTCCCATTCGCCCAGTTGAATATTCATTTTGAGATTTGAAAGTTCGGCCAAATCGTGATCAAATTTTAATGCCTTACAACGAATAATTCCTTTTTCAATGCATTCCAAAGCTTCTTTTTGATTCTCCATTTTCATAAGCAAATTCGCAAAATGGTAATATGTTCCAGTATAGTCGGGATCATCTTCAGTTAACTTTTGATACCAAATTTTTGATTCATGAAAATTGCTCATATTTTCATATTCTTTGGCAATGCCAAATTTTACAAAGCTGCTATCAGCTTGTATTTTATGTATTTGTAATAATTTTTCAAGTCTTTCCATAGATGAGAGAATTCATTATATGATAAAAGCTAAAGACGTTTCTTCGATATCAGTTTTTGACACATCTGCAACTAAATCCAACACTTTTTCCCCAATCAATTTTAGAAATTCCGTCAAATCCAGCTGTAAGGGTTATTCCTTTTGCACTACCAGGAAAATTGCTTTCATCCGTGGCCCAGAAATTTGCATCTCTGCCTTCATATATAAATCCCCCTGGCTGCATTCTGCCACCAGGTAAAGCACTAAATCCACTTGCATTGTTGGCATTTATTTTTCCTATCCATAGTGGATCCACTTTTTTCATAGCAATAGCTGCAAGCGAATCTTTCCCTAAATAAGTGATCATTTTTTCCCATTCGGCCATACTTGGTATATGCCAACCATTAGGACATAATTTACCTGACTTGACAGCATACCAATTGTACAATTTTCCATATTTCGGTGCATTGTTAATATCATTGTTGTAATAGCACCAGGCAGGAGTGGTACTTGCCGACCATGCAATCGGGTCTTTTATTTGTGGAATTCCAGCTTCGATGACCACATTGGATTTCATCCAACATTGAGTTCCTATGGTTACAATATCATATAGATTGTTTTCAGCATCCGTGACGGCATTAAAAGAGCCGCAACCTCCACTGCTTAAGGCAAAAGGATACGATGCACTATTGGTGCATGCATTTCCGTGGTCAGTCACTGTAACAGTATAGGTACCTGATTCACTAACAGTAATGGTAGGAAAATCACCAAAGCCATGAGTCCATTTATGAGAATACGGACCTAATCCGTTCTTTATTTCAGTTGTCAGTTGATCAGATCCAATTTGTATAATTTTTACTTCTAATGTCCTACATTCATCATCTTTAGCAACTCTGCATGAGTGCATTAAGAAAATTAAACATACAACACCTATTAGCCAAAAAGAATTTGCATTCATAAAAGATAAATTAATTACACAATAAATTGATCTCCAAAGTTAATTTCCTTTTTGTATTTAGTGGCAATTTTTTTTGGTTAGATAATTTGATTGAGTAATTGCAGATAGCGTGTCGATAATTTCATATTCTTTGGATATATCAAATTTTACAAAGCGGCTATCGGCTTGTGTTCTAAGTATTTGTAACAATTTTTCCATTCTGTCCTTATATAGGAGAATTCACTACTTGATATAGGCTAAAGACTTATCTTTGCCCCGGTAAAAAATATAAGATGAAACTATTGGTTTGCATAAGTAAAACACCGGATACAACCTCAAAGATAAGCTTTGATTCCACCGGTACAAAATTTAATGAAGAGGGTATTCAGTATATTTTGAATCCATATGATGAATGGTATGCTTTGGTGAGAGCCATAGAGTTAAAAGAAAAATTTGGTGGAGAAGTGCACGTAATCCATGTAGGTGGATCTTCTTCTGACATGGTCATCCGAAAAGCCTTGGCCATTGGTGCTGATGCCGCATTTAGGGTAGACATTGATCCTAAAGATTCTTTTCATACTGCCACTCAAATTGCCAATTTTGCAAAAGCCAAAGATTATCAGGTGGTGTTGCTTGGCAAAGAAACCATCGATCACAATGCTTCTGAAGTTGGTCCAATGCTGGCTGCTATATTGGACTTACCTTTCCTTTCTTATGCGAATAAATTGGAAATAAATGATTCTACTGCCACTGTGCAAATTGAGGTGGAAGGAGGAGTAGAAGTTGTAGAAGTACAACTACCCATCGTATTATCAGCCGCGAAAGGATTGGCAGAACAGAGAATTCCCAATATGAAAGGTATAATGGATGCTAAGAAAAAACCTCTTGAAATCTTACAAGCAGTGGAATGTGAATCGAGAATTCAGTTGGTGAATTATATTCTTCCTCCGGCTAAAACGCAGGTGGAGATGGTGGCTCCAGAAAATATAGACCGGTTGGTTAGCATATTAAGAGACGAATTAAAGTTAATTTAAAAGATAGATAAAATGATCTTAGTATATATAGAACATAAAGCTGGTCAAGTTAAAAAGGTAAGTTTAGAAGCTTTGAATTTGGCAAGACAAATGGCCAGTTCTGAAGGTACAAGCTGTAAAGCATTTGTTGTTGGCAATGACAGTTTATCAGTAGAGCTTGGAAATTATGGAGTGGATGAAATTTTAAAACTTCCATCGGCAGACCATTTATCCCAGGATCAAATGGTAGAAGTATGTAGTCAAATTATGGCTTCGAACAATGTAAAATATTTTATCCTTGGATTAAGTACTCTTGCAAGAAGTATAGCCGGTCAAATTTCAATTAAAACCCAATCTGCTATGATCTCTGGAATCACCGGATTTCGTTATGATGCAGGTAAAGGGATTTACAGAAAATCTGTTTTTTCTGGAAAAGCTTTCGCGGATATCAGCTCTACTACAAAAAGTAGTGTTTTAACGGTCACCGCCAATTGTTTTAGTGCCGAGCCTGTGGGTTCGCAGAAAGCAAATGAAACAATAGTGGAACTCAGTATTCCTGCCGCAAAAATAAAAATCATCGAAACTAAATTGGTGCAAGGAAAGACACCATTGACTGAAGCAGCCGTCGTCGTATCTGCCGGCCGCGGAATGAAAGACCCTTCCAATTGGGGCATGATTGAAGAGCTGGCAGACTTATTAGGCGCCACCACTGCTTGTTCTAGGCCTGTTGCTGATGTGGGTTGGAGGCCCCATCACGAGCACGTCGGACAGACAGGAATTGCCATTAGACCGAATGTGTATATTGCTATTGGTATTTCTGGCGCGATACAACATCTTGCCGGAGTTAACAATTCAAGGAAGATCATTGTTATTAATAAAGATCCTGAAGCTCCATTTTTCAAAGCCGCTGATTATGGAGTCTGTGGAGATCTATTTGAGATAATACCCAAACTGAATGAGGCTCTAAAAAGACTAAAATCTTAAGTGAACCATTCATGTTTAAATAGCATTATATGCATGGATATCCAAAATCATGGCAAAAGTACAACTAGAAATAATCGCCCTTTCGCATTCTGTGACTCAAAACCAAAATTATGCGGTCGTTTTGGGTGAAATAGGTGGTACCAGAAGGCTTCCCATCGTCATCGGAGGTTTTGAAGCTCAAGCTATTGCAGTGGTTTTGGAAAGGATGAACCCTAATCGTCCTTTGACCCACGATTTATTTCGGAATACGATGAATGCATTTCAAATTGAAATTCAAGAAATTATCATCAATGATTTAGTGGAAGGCATTTTCTTTTCGAAACTGATTTGTGAAAAAGATGGAGAAGTCATAGAAATCGACTCCAGAACTTCAGACGCACTGGCTATGGCCGTTAGGTTTAGTTGCCCGATTTATACTTATGAATCTATTCTTGAAGAAGCGGGTGTCATTTTTGAGGAAACTGAAGAACAAAGCATCAAAGTGGATCAAAAGACTAAAACAAAATCGGTTGGATTTGATCGCTATACCTCTGAAGAATTAAACAATTTATTAAAAGATGTATTGGCCGATGAGGATTATGAAAAAGCGGCTCAAATTAGGGACGAACTCAACAAAAGAAAGTAATTTTCAAGACAATTTATTTCCCATTTGATCCATCACATCACATGTTTGGTTAATCATTTCCTTGGTGATATCCAAATGAGTAACCCATCTTAAGCTATTGTTTCCAAATGCTGAAGAATTGATTCCTGCTTTTTTCAAATTTAATACAAAGTCATCCGCCTTCCAATTTTCTTTTAATTGGAAAATGACAATGTTGGTTTTGACCGGAAGCACTTTTGAAACCATCTTATGATTAACCAGACATGATTCCAATTGCTTCGCATGGTCATGGTCCACTTTTAAACGCTCTATATTGTGATCTAAAGCGTACAAACCCGCAGCAGCTAAGATGCCCACCTGACGCATTCCTCCGCCCATAACTTTTCTAATCCTTCGGCTTTCTTTAATAAATTCTTTTGACCCAATTAAAACAGAACCGATTGGACAACCAAGTCCTTTAGAAAGACAAACACTGATGGAATCAAACTGAGAACCTATCCAATCCGCTTTCATTCCTGTAGCGATCATGGCATTGAAAATTCTTGCGCCGTCTAAATGCAATTTCAATTGGAGACTTTTACAAATTTCAGAAATTTCCAAAATATCTTGTGCCTCATACACATTGCCTCCAGCTCTGTTGGCAGAATTTTCCAACACGACCAAGCTTGTTCGCGGCAACCAATCAAATTCGGCTTTAATATTGGATTTTATGTGAGCAGCATTTAACAAACCATCCTGACCATGTATTGGGTTGACTGCAATTTGACTATGGAAAGCATAACCACCTACTTCAAATTGATACACATGGGAACTGATATCGCAAAGCATTTCATCCAACGGCTTGGTATGGGCCTTAATGGCTATTTGATTGGCCATGGTACCGGAAGGACAGAACAAAGCCGCTTCTTGTTTAAACATATCTGCAAGTCGTTCTTCCAATTGAATTACGGTTGGATCCTCCTTAAAAACATCATCTCCCACTTTGGCTGAATACATCGCATCCAACATTCCCTTGCTGGGCTTGGTCACCGTGTCGCTAATTAAATTGATCATATTTTATACAATTGGGCTACATTAAATTCCATCTCAAATTCAAAAAAAATTTCACCTTTGTTCGAATTAATGTGCAATATATGAAGAAAGTAGTTAACGATGCAGATGAAGCCATCCATGATATCCAAAGCGGAATGACCTTAATGCTAGGTGGTTTTGGATTGTGTGGAATTCCTGAAAATTGTATTGCAGCACTCGTCAAAAAAGGAATCAATAATTTGGTTTGTATCTCCAACAATGCCGGTGTAGACCACTTTGGATTGGGCTTATTGTTACAAAATCGCCAAATCCGAAAAATGATTTCCTCCTATGTGGGAGAAAATGATGAATTCGAAAGACAGATGTTGTCTGGCGAACTTGAAGTTGATTTAATTCCTCAAGGATCTTTGGCAGAAAGATGTAGGGCAGGGGGTGCAGGAATTCCCGCTTTTTTTACACCAGCTGGGTACGGAACCGAAATAGCCGAGGGAAAAGAGGTCAGGATTTTTAATGGCAAACCCCATATTTTAGAATCCGCCTTAACCGCAGACTTTGCCATCGTCAAAGCATGGAAAGGCGATCACTATGGAAACTTAATTTTTAAAGGAACTGCCCGAAATTTTAATCCAATGATGGCCATGGCGGGCAAAATTACTATCGCAGAAGTGGAAGAATTGGTAGAACCAGGAGCGCTGGATCCCAATTTTATTCATACTCCAGGAATATTTATCCAAAGAATATTTCAAGGTAAAAATTACGAAAAGAGAATTGAACAACGAACTGTAAGAACTAAATCCCAATAATATCAAATCATGTTAGATAAAATAGGAATTGCAAAAAGGATAGCCCAGGAATTAAAAGATGGGTGGTACGTTAATCTTGGAATCGGTATTCCAACTTTAGTAGCAAATTATGTACCTTTTGGAATTGATGTAGAATTTCAATCTGAAAATGGAATATTGGGTATGGGCCCTTTTCCATTTGAAGGGGAAGAAGATCCTGATTTAATAAACGCCGGAAAGCAAACAGTAACTTTACGTCCTGGAGCATGTATCTTTGATTCTGCGATGAGCTTTGCCATGATTAGAGGACAACATGTGCAATTGACTGTGCTAGGGGCTATGGAGGTTTCTGATGAAGGAGACATCGCCAACTGGAAAATACCTGGAAGAATGGTCAAAGGAATGGGTGGTGCAATGGATTTAGTAGCATCCGCAGAAAATATTATTGTGGCTATGATGCATACCAACAAAGCTGGAGAATCAAAACTCTTAAAACAATGCACGCTTCCCTTAACAGGAGTCAAATGTGTTAAAAAAATTGTGACTGAATTGGCGGTGTTGGATGTAACTCCTGAAGGATTTAAATTGATCGAACGCGCTCCTGGTGTTAGTGTAGAACATATTATTAAATCCACGGAAGGTCGACTGATTGTGGAAGGAGAAATTCCTGAAATGATTATTTGAAAATAATTTATCCTAAAATTTCCATAGCGGTTTTATATCCTAACTTGTACAAAGCATCGGGATTATTTAAATCATATCTTTTGTACTTACATATTTCAGCAGTTTCAATCAATTTATGGGCCAATGGTTTTTGAAATTTGGTGTTTTGATTTATGCTGATTTCAAGTACTCTTGTGAGTGTTTGTTGGATTCCTTTGATCTTATTAACTGCCATAGATTCAATGGGAATTAAATTAGATGCAATCACTTGATCGCACGAAGGAACAATAGGACTCACCGGAAGATTCATGGTTATCCCCCCATCCATATAGATTTTCTGATCAATGATAACAGGTTCAAATAAAAAAGGTACTGCACAAGAAGCCATAACGACTTGAAATAACGGCCCAGTGTTAAAAACAGTAACTTCACCCAATGACATATTCGTTGCCGCGATATGCAATGGAATATTTAAATTTTCAAACGCATCTTTTGAAATATATTTTTGGAGTAATTGTTTGATAATACTTAAATCAGATATTCCATTTTTAGGGATCCTTGCTCCTAAAAAATGATACCATTTAACGGATTTTGCTTCTTCCAAAATTACAGTTGGCGCAACCCCAGCACAAAACAATGCTCCAACCAAAGCACCGGCGCTAGTACCGGAAACAACGGATGGGTAAATTTTTAATTCCCTCAGCGCTGATAGTACACCAATATGAAACACTCCACGTGTGCCACCACCAGAAAGACACAGGCCAATATTCACTTGTTCATTATTTATTTCATCATCAATTTAATGATGTTTGTATTTCCATCATGCTTGTACAATTTGCACAAATACATTCCTTGTGGCAAATGTAAATTTTCAACAGATTCAAAACTTTTTCGAACAATCATTTGACCATTCAATGTCAAAATTTCAGTCATTGTATAATCGTGAATGGCTCCTTTAAAAATAATCTGACCCTCCGTAGGATTTGGATATATAAAAACAGAATTTTTTAAATTTTCAAAATCATCCGCAGCACTTAAAAAATTGATATCCGCTTTATATCTGGGCATAATTTGATAATCTCCATCATAAGGCAAACTATTGTCAAACTGATATCCCAATCCTGTTACTGTAATTCTGTTGCTGATAGGGAGTGTACTTGCTAAATCAGTATTGTCATCAATTCGCATGATAAACTCTTTGACTCCATCTGACAATCGAATATTGGCACTGAGGCCATTACCGACCCATTCACTTGGATTTACAATGGTCATACCTACCATTTTGACCAGTTCAGATTCAGTACTTTCATCCAGATCTGTAACAGTTCTTGGTACTTCAAGTGGATTCAAAGTGCTTAAACGCCATAAAGTATCGGGAACTATTTCTGCAAGTCCACGAAACTGATCTATTCTTCCCTGAACCACAATTTCGTCACCTTCTTTAACCTGATAACCAAAATTACGAGTGTTGTCAAATACTGCAATTCCGCCAGTTTCATCGATGATTGTAAATTGCAAACCCGTGGTACCGTTGATATCAATACCGTGCACCACTCCAATTAACTCTACTTTGGAATTGAGAGAATCGAGCACTCCATTGCTGTTTATTTTTTTAACATCCTCTATTTTATGTCTTGTATAAATTTGATTGCCTGGAATATATGGAAAAATATCCGCGGTATATCTCGGCCAAATTTGATATCCTTCTGTGTGTGGGTCAGTAGGATCATTTTGTTGCCCGATTCCTGTTAAATCAAATGTTCCTCCTGGGGCATCTTTTGAAACCAACTCATTGTCATTGTCTATTCTAACATCAAATGTGTTAATCCCGTTTGTCACCCTAACAGTAAATCCAATTGGATTTTTAGACCATTGAACTGGATTTACCAAACTCACATTTTGAATTTTGACAAGGTTTGATTCTGAAGCTTCATTAAGAATTGAAACATTTCGAGGCGTAATTAATACATTGTTTTGACTTAATAGCAATATAGTATCTACCGTAATTTGAGCCAAACCATTAAATTGGGTGATAACTCCTCTAACTGAAAGACGGTCGCCTTCTTTCACAGTATAGCCAAAATTCATGGTACTAGAAAAAACAGCTATTCCATCTCCCTGGTCATCAATAATGGTAAATTGTAAACCAGCTGGCCTAAAATTAACCCCATATGCCAATCCATCTAATTGGCATTTAACCCCTAATGAGTCCAGCGTACCATTCACTTTATTGGTTTTAATTTTAGCAATTGGATAAAAAGGATATTCTGTATCCCCAACTTTCACAAGAATATTCCCATTCATTTGCGCAGGATTTGGGTCACTTTGAAATTGGTAATTTCCAGGGATGTCAAATCGGTGTATAAAGCTCCATGAAGAACCACTCGGTGCACCATTTCCAAAACCCTCAGGATTTTGAGGAAAGCTGGCCTTAGTGCCATTCACATTGTGAAATCCACCAATGTTGCGCCATTCAATTTGTTCTCCCACATTAATAGTGATATCCGCAGGTATAAATTTAAAATTGGAAGCTTCAATGATCAAATCGCCACAAGATGCTTCATTAATAGCACCCGGTGTCCCCTTGAGTTCAAAACCTTCAAAAATTTTACCGGTACCCTTAGAGCTTGGTCTCCAATAAGTTGGAATAGTCCTATCCACACCTTGTCTGCACAATTCTAGCGAAGGCCCACTGCCATCGGGCTCTTTGGTCCAACCATTGGTATCAAAATATCTAATAGAATCCATGACAGTCGTATCTGCTTTCATCAATGTGATGACTTCAGAATCATTTCGCAAGGCACCCGTTCTCCACTCCAGTGCTTTATATCCAAATGCAGTGTCAAATGCCAATTGATCCACACAAATGACAAAGTATCCAAAACCTTTAATGACCGTATCAGGAAAAATAATTTCAACGGCATCTTCGATAAAGAAATCCTTTAGTGAAATATCTAAAGGACTGGTATTATAAAATTCTATATATTCCAATTTATCATTTCCAAATTCAGGAGGATTATACATGATTTCATTGATGATGACTTGTGCATTTGCATCATTGAAAATCAAATAAATACAAAAGCAAATAAATTTTAATTTATTAATTGTCAAATAATGAGGCGGTAAAAGTAATAAAATTTGTCGAAAATGGGAGTAGAATGTATACTTCTTTAAAGCTAAATATAAACTTCAAATGAATTCCAAATGTTTAAAATTTTTTGTCAATCTATAGGATCCAACTAAATTTTTATTTGATACGCAATCCATTGATGTACACAGCTTCGACTTTTGTATTTAATATTTCTTCATCGGTACAAGTGAGTAAATTGCGATTTAAGATAATAAAATCTGCGAATTTTCCAGGAGTAATACTGCCTTTTATTTGTTCATCAAACGATGCATATGCATTCCAAATAGTATAAGATTTTAATGCTTCGTCTCTTGTTAATTTTTGATCCGGATAAAATTCAAATCCGGAATCTATTCGCTTTCTAGTCACTGAGGCGTATATACAATCAAAAGGATTTATTCTTTCCACAGGAACATCAGTGCCATTCGCAAAATGAATGCCCTTGTTTAATAATTTTCTCCAAATATAAGCTCCGGATTGAGCCCGTTCTTTTCCAAGTCTTTTTTCTACAAATGGAGCATCACTGATACAATGAATGGCTTGCATGGATGCAATGACTCCCAATTCTTTAAATAATGGTAAATCTGTCGTATCCAAATGCTGGGCGTGCTCAATTCTCCATCGATCAGAAGCTGAGACCCCATTATTTTTAAAAATTTGCAAAACCTCGTGGTTGGCTCTGTCACCGATGGCATGCACACACAATTGTAAATTAGATTTTTTTGCCTTAGCCGCCAAAGCATCCAATTTTTCGACGGGAACCAATGTTTGACCTTTGATTCCAGGATTGTCTATATAATCATCCCACAACCAAGCACCATAAGAACCTAAAGCTCCATCCATATAAGCTTTGATAGCCTTTGACCTAAACATGGATTCATCATAACTTCGAATAGGCATAGAATCCATTTTATGAAATATTTTCGAAATATCTTCATACATCATTAGGTTTAACCGTATTGGAATTAAACCTTTGCGACTCATTTCATGCAGCCAAACAAGGTCCTCATAATTGGTCCCGGCATCTTGAAAACTGGTGATCCCATATTTTATTGCCTCATTACAAGCAAGACTTAATTTGGCTTGTTTAAGCTTAAGTGATACGCTGTCCGGAAGATTATTTTTGGACTCATCAAGATTTTGAGAAATAATATCCATCGCATTCTCCTCAAAAATTCCTGTCAATTTTCCATTTGGATCCCTTACAATTCTGCCACCGGATGGCGCTTGAGATTCTGCACCAATTCCTGCTAAATCCATGGCTTTTTGATTTGCCAGCAAAGCATGACCACTGGCATGGTACAAGACAATGGGGTGATTTGGACTAATCTTGGAAAGTTCATCATGATAAGGATATCCATTAAATGTTTGAAAAAGCTTAGAATGCCATTTATCCTGATGCCAACCTCTACCTTCTATCCAAATTCCTGGCGGAATGGTATCGAGACTTGATTTAACCTTTTGAACCAATTCATCCCAAGATTTAACATCTAATAGGTCAATGTTATACAGACTACTTCCTAAACTTAATAAATGACCATGCCCTTCATAAAGGCCCGGCATGATAAAACGACCTTTTGCATCAATCAATTGAGTTTTATTGCCTTTTGACTTTATAATCCATTCATAATGACCCGTTTCTAATATTTTACCATTTTTTATTGAAAAAGCTTCTACAGTTGGTTTTATACTATCTGCTGTATAAACAACCGCATTGTAAACAATCAGATCAGGATTTTCATTTTCTTTGCAGCCGCTAAGCATACAATACAAAAAAGACAAAATGCATAATTTATACATAGTTCGATGACTTTAGATACAAAATTAAAATCCTTGGTGCAATTGGCTGAAGAATATCACAAGTTTGCAAAATCTGTAAATTGGAATCTTCATCCAAAAGGCTTATATGAACCCATACAGTACATGATGGGTCTGCAAGGTAAAAGTCTTAGACCACAGTCTTTACTGATGTTTGCCAATTTTTTTTCTCATCAAGATGAGACCGCATTAAAAGCAGCTTATGCTCTTGAATTATTTCACAATTTTACTTTAGTCCATGATGATTTAGTGGATCAATCTGAAACAAGAAGAGGTAAACCTACCATACATCTGAAATTTGGTGTCCACGCAGCTGTCTTATCAGGAGATTCGATGATGATCTATTCAATTAAAATGTTGAATGAATGTTTTTCGGAATTGAATAAGCCTGACTTGATGCCAATATTTTACAACATGGCCATTGAAGTATGTGAGGGGCAAGACCTGGATATGTCTTTCGAGTCTAAACAAATAGTACTTTTAGAAGACTATTTAAAAATGATCCGACAGAAAACCTCAGTTCTATTGGCAACTTGCTTCAAACTAGGTGCAGCAATAGGAGGTTTGGATAGAAAAGAGCGACAAAAGGCCTATCAATTAGGAGAATGTCTCGGACTTGCATTTCAAATTCAAGATGACTGGCTGGACTTTTATGGAGATCCTTCCATTACAGGAAAACAAAGAGCTGGAGATGTTTTGCGTTGTAAAAAAACTATACTGCTTATAAAAGCCTTGGATGTTGCTTCAGAAACAGTCAAAGAAACTTTACTAAAGCATTATCAACAAAATGAACCAAATAAAATAGAAGTAATTGATCAAATATTTAATCAATTGCAAATTCGTCAAATTGTTTATGAACTGTTTATGTCCTATAGAAATGAATGTAATCAAATCATAGAATCATTTACAAGTCTCCATGAAATACATAAAAATCAAATTAGAGATTTTATTAACCAAGTTCTAAATAGAAATTCTTAAAATACTTATATATCAATATGAAAAATATATTTAATAATAGGAGTATCCTTTGCTATTTTCTTTTCTTCTTATTTTTTTCCTGTACCTCCAAAAATAGATTTGAAAATCCACAAGTTGAACAAGCCTTGCCAGAAGAAAAAAACAAACTAAATTTGCGAAACGACAATCAAGCTGAAGTTGAAAGCAATGCCGTGCCTTTTTTGGAAGGAATTGGATTTGAAAATAAATGGAAACTTAAACTTTCTCACATTCAAGCAGAAATTTATGAAGCTCAGTTAAACATCGATGGAAAATTGCACATGGGATTGTTAAAGCATGTTACATCGGACAATCCGCAAAACATTGGTGAATTTTATATTGGAGAGGTAAATTACAATAAGGAAAAAAATCAAGTCCAGTTTTTTATGCAAACCTTAGAATGCACGGACTCCGATAATAAAATGCATATAGCGAGAATTACGATGTTGTGGCAAGAGAAACAACATTACGGTTGTGCCAATCTATTGCTATAATCTATCCAACAGCTGTTAAAAAACCCTTATGAAAAGAAAAAGGAAGTAAGAGCTTACAGGATGAAAATGACATAATTTCGGTTTCAGGGTGCCCCAATAAAACTTGTATATTTCCTTCATTTGCTTGTTCGGCTTCTACCATTACTTGCCTACAGAATCCACATGGAAAGGCTATTTCGGCTAGTTTGTTGAAAACGACAATGGCCAAAGTTTCAATTTTATCCAGTTTGTTTTGAATGCCAAAATTATAAATGGCGGCTCTTTCTGCACAAATACCACACGGATACGAAGCGTTTTCCTGATTAAATCCAACCAACGTTAGATTATTTTTTGTTCTAAGGGCTGCTCCCACTTGAAAAGCAGAATATGGAGCGTATGCGTCCTGACTTGCCCTCCATGCTTTAACAACTAAATTCCTGTTTGCTTCCGTTAGTTCTGAAATGGATTGGTAAACTTGATATGGAATGACAATTTGTTTATCCACCATAATATTACTTTTTAATCACAATTTTTTGAGTAATGGACTCTCCTCCAGAAACTAACTGTATGTAATAAAATGGTTGAAACAAATCATCACTAGATATTTTTAAATAATTTTTTCCTGTAGTCGTTGTATAGGATTGCGACTTTACTTGTTGTAAGTATGGATCGAGAACATAAATCACTGTGGTTATAGTATTGGGTGAGGCTTGAAAATACTCAATCTGCAAATCAGAAAAACCTAATGGATTGGGATATAAGCTAAGTCTGTTGCTTAAAGTGTACGACGAAGATAAAGAAACTATTGGGGAAATAAATCGTACTCCATCTTCTCCAACCATTGTAATTCTATAATATGCATCTTTACTTTTAACAAAGTCATTTAATGAATACGATTTTAGTGACAAAGTATTCCTTGAAGCTGCGATTGTACCTATTGAATCAAATAGAATACTATTGGCACTTTTTTCTATTACAAAATATTTCGATTGAATCTCTTTATTGGTGGACCATTGGATGTTTTGATAGGAGCTAAAACTCCTTGCTCTCACGGTTTGAAATTCTACAAAAGTTGAACTGGTAGGAGGGGCTTGAGTTTTAACGGAAACTTTGGCATTTGCACCGATGGAAGCAAGACTTGTAATTTCCATTTCAGCTATATAATAGTCAGCTTCTTTTTTAAAAACAAAGGTTCGCCCCGAAGCAGTTTCTGCCATTTTATACTCTCCGTATTCTTTCAAACCTACGTATCGATGCTGATTTTCAGGATTTGGGTCACCGGGTTGTTGAATCGTAAATAGTTGCAATTGGCTTTGTTGAAATGAAGGTACCGCATTTAGCAATTCTTTTAAATCTGTTTCATTAAAAAATATTTTAATCTTCACAGGAATTCTTGGCTGCTTTAAGCTAATAATTTCCCAATACTTATTCATCGTGGCATATTTAAATTCCTTTTCTTGATAAGCAGCAGAAAAATCTAGCGCTTTCACCCCATAATTAGAGCTTGTATGCTCAATTATTTTTAGACTACCATCAGAAATTGATCCGATATCTTGCCCAGCGGTATTAATGGACATAATTAATATATCATCTTCCGAAGAAATCGTATTGTTGTCATAGTAAAAATGGGAATAACTGCCATCTGAACATTGAACATTGGCAGTAATATGAGCATTGGCATAACTCAAAGTTTTATTTTGTGGAGTATAAGTTTGTAAACATGATGCCTTATTAATGGTATTTCTAATTAGATCTCCAGGTTCTTTTCCAAAGCCCAAGTTCAAATCTATACCTGGCTGTCCTGAAACATGGCAATAACTCATCAAAGTTCCTTTCAAGGGCTTCGCTCCAGGAAGACAAGATCCCTCTACTTTTGCACAATTGTCCAAAGCCTGATTTTTTAATGGTCCCCACACACATGCATGTGTATGCCGAGAACCCAATACGTGTCCTAATTCGTGTGCGACTGCATATACATCAAAGGAGTAGTTAGGGAAACTGGCAATACTGGTATTCACATTAACATAAGCATAGGCATATGATTTTATGCAAAGGGCATTGATATAAGCAATCCCTCCCAAAGAAGCCCTACCATTCTTTAATACTCCTGACAAACATAAGTGTAAATCACCCGCATAGGCCTTAAAAGTATTTCTAAAATGGTTTAATGCACTGGTGGATGTAGTGTTTGGAAAACCATCAGGAGTAGTATTAATGATTAACTCAGCAAGACTAATTTGAATTCTTTCTTTCCTATAAATGGTATTAAGTTGATTAAACATACTTGTTACATAATTTGAAACGGCTTGAATGTTCTTTCCAAATCTTAAATAGAGTTCATAATCCGCACGAATGCTTACCGAAACTTTTTTGCAAGTCTCACTCGACCTGTAGTTCAAAGATTTCTCCGATTCAATATAATGCTGAACATCGTCCGTATGACAGTTGAAATCTGAATGTTCGTGTCCATCGTGCAAATGCAACTGTGCTACACATAAAAATTTATCCCGATCGATTGAGCTAGAAGCAAGTGTAATACTTTCTCCTTCGCTTCCAATGTAAAAGCCACTTATTTGGTCCTTAAATATACTTAAATCCATTGAAGCATTGGATGGGTTTAGTTGCAAACCTTTAAAATGAATTCCCCTTTCAAGTTGAACTTCTTCTAATATTCCGTTGTATTCAATGTACGATATATATTTTGCATCAAAAAAATCATACTCAGTAAATAGAAATTCTGAATCACCGATTTTAGGTAATTCCAATTTTGTTTGAATCAATGCTTCATGATGATTGCTCCATTGCTGCAATGAATTTCTACTGATTGAATAATGCAATTCCTGTACATTGGAATTTAAATTATCTGATTTGACTTTATTTATAAACTCTTTTTTCTTTGGGTGAAAGCTCTTTTTTAATTCCATGATCTGATATGGATCGTATGTTTGTTGTCCAAAACTCGGAATGGAAACTAAAAATAATAACCCTATTAGAAATTGAATTAACGCTTTAACATTGATTAAATGCTTGATTATTTGATAGTTAGTAGGTTTATCTTTCATGATGAGCACTTTATATATTACAATTTAAAATAATATGTATATTTCAATCCAAGAATTATGCCAAAATCTAAAAGACTTGCTCCAAATCAAGTTTAACCACTTACTTCCCATTCATGATTTCGAGTATATTTTGAAATCTGAAAAAGTACAATTCCTGGTCAACAATATAAAGTCAGAAGCACAATTGAATGAAAAGCTCATCCACTTGGCAAATGCATATATGGCAGGTAAGCCTGTTCAATATATTATAAACGAAGCGGTATTTATGGATTTGATCCTGTTTGTAGATGAGCGTGTCTTAATTCCTCGCTCTGAGACAGAAGAACTTGTCCATTGGATTGAATTGGATAACAAGCATGAAAATATATCAAAAAATGTTTTAGACATAGGAACGGGAAGTGGCTGTATCCCAATTTATTTAAAAAGAAAATTTCAAAATTGGACAATACTTGGTCTGGATATTTCAAAGGAGGCATTGGATGTTGCAAAAATGAATGCAAACAAATACGAAACAGAGATTTTCTGGATGCATGGAGACTTCTTACATGAAAATCTGAATGTTCTAGATAAATTAGACATCATTGTCTCTAATCCACCATACATTCCAATGTCTGAGTCATTTTTAATGGGCTCCAATGTCATAAACTATGAACCACAATCTGCTCTTTTTGTAGATGATGAACAGCCATACCTCTTTTACGAAAAGATAATTTCATTTTCCAAAGACCAGATGCATAAAAATGGTAAAATCTATTGTGAAATGAACGAATTCAGAGCTATAGAAATTAATAAATTATTTATAGATGCAGGTTTTACAACAGAAATTAAAGAAGATTTGCAAGGAAAATCTAGAATGTTAAAAGCTTGGTTTAGCAATTAAATATTACTTTGTTATTAAGCATTTTAGCAAATGATGTTTGCTTTGAAAATAATAAATCCCAGAAGGGTAGGAGTCCCAATTGAAATTCAGTTGATGAATACTTAACTTTTGCAAACCACCTTGAATTGAACAAAATAAACCTACTTCATCATCATTCCCTAAAGCTAAGAGTTGAGATTTATGAAATACTGTCTTAATAGATTTACTTTCGTAATTACTAGTTTGAACTGAATTAATAATATCAAAATTGGCATTCATACTAAAATAACCCATACCATGTGTAAAAATCGAAAGTTGTTTCTTACTTTCTGAGAATTTTAAGTCATACACTGGCACAGCATCAATTTTTTGATCTGTTAAATTGATCCATTCTTTACCTTTATTAAAAGTTACAAAAAGACCAAAATCATTGCCTGCAAAAATTATATTATCATTCGCCGGATGGAACAAAACACAATGGATCGGTATGTCAGGTAAATTTCCATCTATGTTTGACCAATTCTCTCCATTGTCATCACTTAAATAAATATGATCAGTTAGGTATCCAGAAAATGCAACTAAAATTTTTTGATTTTTAATTGGATGAATGTCAATATCTGAAATAATTCTATTGGGCAATTGTATACCAAGATTTTTTATTTCATTACTTTCTAGGTTTATGGAATACACATTACTAATCGCAGCCTGTAATGAAAATGAGGAGTAATATGCTTTTTCTAAGTCATGTGGATCAATTTGAATAGAATTGACAATTTCCATTCCAGTACCAAATGAAATTTCATTCCAATTTCCTCCTTTGTCTTTCGAAACATTCAATTCTTTTGAACCGGAAATTAATACATCCCCTTTTTGAGGATGCATAACAAAGGGTCCTATAAAAACAGAATTAAGATCAGCTTTTCTAAGTTCAATCCAAGTTTTGTTTCCATCATCGGACCTTAGAATATTTCCAAATTGACTGGAAATATAGGAAACACTTCTATCTGTGGGATGAAAATAGCAATATCCACCATCACCCTTACCGACTTTAGTCCAAACACCGTTAGAATCTCTGAATACAGAATGATTGTCTTGAAGTCCGCCCAATATTTTATCAGAATTTGATTTATCAACATCACCTGCATAAAACTGCGTGGTACCAAGACCTCCATTACAGGAGTAAAAACTTTTTCCAAAATCGTCTGAACGAAAAATACCACCATCCGTACAAAAATAAACTTTATCCGGTTCAATTGGATTTTTTACTATATCATGAAAATCTACATGCACTTTGGTAATATTCGGGTATAGTCTTTCAAATCGATTTCCGGAACCAAACTCATCAAGAAATAAATCTACACCTCCTGCCAATAGTTTGGAAGGATTTTGTTCGTTTACAACCAATCCATTGGCATACCAGCCCTGATAGCTTGAAATATCTGGTATGGTATGGTGAAAGTATGTTTCAAAAGAATTATAAGTTCGTACAAAACGAATGGTTTTAAATTGATCTGATATAACAGCAAAGATCTTCTCAGGATCTTTGTCCTGATTTGCCAACATGATTTTACCTTGATAATGAGAGGTATCAGGTAATACAATCTTTTTCCAACGATTGCCACCATCTATACTTTGGTATAATCCGTAATCTTTCGCCCCAATACCCCCAATGCTTACTATTAATTTATTTGAGTGATTAGAGTTCAAAACAAGACCATGAACTAACTTTTTGTCGAATACCTTAATCCAATTTTCTCCTGAATTTACTGATTTGTAAAGTCCTTCAGAAGTAGCTGCATAAACTGTATCAGGTCCATTTTTACAAAAAACTATTTTATGAACTCCTTTCGGAAATTGATTTTCCCAATTGAGTACTGATTGCCAGGAGTCTCCACCATCCTTTGATCGCAATATTCCTATCCCAGGAAATCCTCTTAATGTTCTAGAATTTTTACCATCCCACAATTCTTCAGCATGGTATATTTCACCCGTTCCAGCCAAAATTATATTTGGGTTGTTCGGATGGATGGCAATTGCAGAAAAACTACTTACCAAATAATTGGTTTTCACATATTGCCACGCATTTAATCCTATCCCACCAGTTTCAGATTTCCACAATCCACCGGATGCGCTACCTGCCCAGAGTTTTTGGGTATCATTAGGATGTACCGCCAAACAAAGCATCCTGCCTGCAATTTGATCTGGGCCACCATAACTCCATCCATGATCGTTTTGTATGGATGCTTCAAGTCTCGGAATCTGGGTTACTGAAACCCTCGCATTTTCATAATACAAGCTTGTATTCAATTCAACAAATGGGAATTTTTCCATTTGGGCGGCTTGGCTTAATCTACTAAAAGATTCAGATTTTGGCTGAATCGCTTTATCAGAATTTTGACAAGATAAAATCAAACAAATTATCAAAAATAGAATACCTCTCATCAGACGTATGTCAAAATAGATAAACTTACCCACCAGATTTTTTACAATCTTTATACCCAAGCTTAATAAAAAAATCCAATGCTTTTAGTACTTGATTTCCTTGTACTAAAATTTCACCATCCTTTGCACTTCCTCCTACGCCACATTTAGTTTTAAGTTGTTTTGTCAAATCTTCAATGGTCTTCTCGCTTTCTTCAAATCCATAAATCCTTGTAAGTAATTTACCACCTCTAATAGATTCAAGTCGGATCCTAATTTTTTGTTTTTGTTTAGAAATTTGTGATTGATCAGTGTCCTGTTCATCGTAATTTAGATCATGATTATTAGATGTCGAATAAACCAAACCCAAATCGGATAGTGAATTTAATTTTTTAGCCATTTTTAGACTTTTTTTCCATGTAATGCATTTTGAACAGTATAATCCATGGCTTGATGGGCAAGAGGTTAGGCAAAGTTATTAAGTTGTTCCAAATTCTTTTCGATTAAATTTTTATCCTTATTTTTGATTTGATCTTTTATTTGTTCTACAAATTCTTTCAATTTTTGGACATCAATGCTATCTAACCAATTTTCATTTTGATGGATAAATCGCTTCGTATGACTAATGACTATTTCCGCTTCATTGATTGCATCAATCAGTCCTTTTTCTTTCATATCAAATTGTGCAAATTCAAGTGAATTTAACAACATTTTTGAAACTTCTTCCGGGCTAAGACTAAACTGAGAATTTATAGTAATATCTTGCTCTGTATTTGATCTCAACTCCTTGGCTTTTACTTGCAGAATTCCATCCGCATCCACTCTAAAACTTACTTCAATTTTAGGTAATCCAAGAGGCATTGGTGGAATATTGTTTAGAACAAATTCTCCAAGTTTTCGATTGTGTTCTACTAAATCTCTTTCACCCTGATAGATTGCAATTTTTAATTTAGTCTGACCATCTTTAGAGGTAGTGTACTCCTTGGCAAGTTGAGTAGGAATTTTATTATTCCGTGGAATAACAACATCCATTAGTCCACCCAATGTTTCTATACCTAAGGATAATGGATTGACATCGAGCAAAAGTAAATCCTTTCTTCCTCCAGTTAGTATATCTGCTTGAATAGCTGCTCCAATGGCAACAGCCTGATCTGGATTTAATTCTGTGTGAACTTCCTGCTCGAAAAATGTTCCAACCGCTTCTCGGATAATTTTCATTCTAGTTGATCCACCCACCAAAATTACTTTATTTATTTTTGATTTTGCAATTTGAGCATCTTTAAGAGCGAGTCTTGCGCATTCTATGGTTCTATCGACTAAGGTTTTTGTGCATTGCAAAAATTCGGATATAGTAATTTCAAATAATTGATCATTCCAATGAATAGATGCACTGTCTTGATCATTAAGTTGTTTACGAACTTCCTCAGCTTTAAGTCGCAATTGATTCAATAAGGTCCTTTGAGTTGGTATTTCAATTTGGTATTTTTTGGCCCAAAACTCGACGACAGCCATGTCAAAATCATCTCCCCCAAGATATGTATCACCTCGGGTAGAAAGTATATCAAACACACCATCCTCAATCCTTAAAATGCTTATATCAAAAGTTCCACCTCCAAGATCATAAACTGCGACAATAGAACTTTCTTCCTTGTTCACTCCAATTCCATACGCAAGACTAGCTGCTGTGGGCTCATTGATGATTCTTAAAACGTCCAAACCAGCTAGTTTACCGGCATCCCTGGTGGTTTGCCTTTGAGCATCATTAAAATAGGCTGGAACTGAAATAACTGCTCTGTTAATTTGTGCACCCGTACTTTTTTCTGCTTCAGTTTTAAGATGCCTTAACAGCATGGCCGACAATTCCAAAGGATTATAAAATGTATCTCTAACTTTAATTCGGACTGATCCCTCAGTTAAGTCTTCATCTAATTGGTATCCAAAATACTTTTTTCGATCGCTTAAATCATTGAAAGATTTTCCCAATAATCGCTTTATGGAATACAATGTAATCCCATCATTTTCAATTAACTTATGTCTTGCTTCTTCTCCAACAAGTATATTACCATCATCTGCAAAATGGATAATAGAGGGCACAAAAAGATCATTCCCACAATGATCCTTTAATATTTGGCTGGTGCCATTCACTGTAGAAGCGATCAAACTATTGGTTGTACCAAGGTCAATCCCTACTATAAGTTCTTGATTTTTATTGACTTCACCAGTCTTTAAATTAATAGGAATTTTAGCCATTAGCCTATATAAACCATATTAATGGAGGAGTGTTTAGTCTGGATTATGTTAAATCTATCAAATAATAAGCAGGTTTCATTATTTGTGGTGCTTGCGGGCATATTTGTAACAAATGTCATATTGGCTGAATTTTTAGGAGTCAAAATATTTTCTTTAGAACACACGCTTGGCATAAAGCCTTTTAGTATTGATCTTTTAGGATTTGAAAACCTTTCTTTTAATCTAACTACTGGAGTTCTCTTATGGCCTTTGGTTTTTGTATTAACAGATTTGATCAATGAATATTATGGGCCTAAAGGAGTACGGTTTCTATCTTATATGGCAGCATTTTTGATACTTTTTGCTTTTCTGGTAGTTTCTTTGGCGATTCAGCTTGTTCCTGCGGATTTTTGGCCGCAATCACATATTCCTTCTGGTGCGAATGCCACTGAGCTTCCAGTGAAAGACCTTAATGTGGCTTACCAACTAATTTTTGGGCAAGGAAGATGGATCATCGCTGGCTCGTTAATCGCTTTCTTAATCGGTCAAATATTGGATGTGTTCGTATTTCATAAAATAAAAGAAAAAACGGGTGAAAATAAAATTTGGCTAAGGGCCACTGGTTCGACTTTGGTTTCACAGTTTGTGGATAGTTATATAGTGTTGGGGATCGCCTTTTACCTTGGAGCTGGATGGCCACTGGCTCAAGTTTTGGCAATTGGAACGGTCAACTATTTATACAAATTTGTTGTCGCCTTATTGTCTACTCCTTTAATTTACCTTGCTCATCACTTTATTGAAATGTATTTGGGTGCCCAACTGTCTAAATCATTAAAAGATGAAGCCATTGCGTCTTAACTCTAAAATTTAAACATGCAACATCGTCAACTAAGTTCCCGGGTTATCATGGTAAGGCCCGCCCATTTTGGATTTAATCCGGAGACCGCATTAAATAATAAGTTTCAAACCAATGTTTCTGAAATTTCTGCCACAGATGTAAATCAAAAGGCCATTGCAGAATTTGACAATATGGTTGCCTTATTGCAAAAAAATGGAATTGAAGTATATATTCATAATGATGATCCTCTTATTGTTAAGCCTGATGCCATCTTTCCTAATAATTGGATCACAATGCATGAGGATGGCAAACTAATTACCTATCCTATGTTTGCACCTTTGCGACAAAGGGAAAGATCAGAAGAATTAATCCAAAAAATAAGCTCTAAGTTTTTGGTGAACGAGCAGATTCATTTTGAACAGTATGAAAATGAAGATAAGTTTTTAGAAGGGACAGGTAGTATGATTTTTGATAGAACGAATCAACTTGTTTATGCCTGTATTAGTGAAAGAACAAATTTAGACCTGCTCAAGAAACTTGCTTACAAACTGGAATACGAAGTAATTGATTTTGATTCTCGTGATCAAAATGGCTTCCCAATCTATCACACCAATGTGATGATGGCTTTGGGTCAGGATTTTGTGGTTATATGTCTTGAATCGGTCAATATCGAAGATCAGAAAAAATTAATAGACGCATTTAATAAAACCAATAAAGAAATAGTAAATATTACTTTTAAACAAATGAATGCATTTGCTGGAAATATGTTACAACTTATTTCTATTGAAGGTCAAGCTATTTTGGTCATGTCCAATTCTGCTTATCAAAGTTTAAATTCAACACAATTAAAACAACTTGAATCCAAAACTAAACTATTGGTCGTTGAAATACCTACCATTGAAAAAATAGGAGGAGGAAGTGCAAGATGTATGATCGCAGAAAATTTCTTAGAGCCCAAATAGTTCCAAAAATTATTGTGTTAAAATCTTATTTCATAAAATCAGTTCAGAACCCATTCAACTTCAGGCTTATTCTTACTGAGTTGAGTACTTTTTTTCTGCTTATCATACTTAAAGTGCACAATATTATTTTGAGTACTTATAATTTCAGTTAAAAAATTAAGTCTGATATTGATTTCCTTTGGAATTTCACAATTTACTTCTCGATAAATAAGAATTGCTTCTTCATCCTCTTCAAATCCAACAAAATTTGGAATTATGATTTGCCCATTGACTTTTATCGAACTAGTCTGAATAAGGTACTGGTTTATAACTTCTATGTTCCTTTCGATTAAACTATCATTTAATAAATCTATTTTCTGTCCATTTCTAAATGATAAAGCCCGCTCGAAATCATCTGTAAAAATCCGATGCGTGATCTCAAGAGTCTTGGACTCTTCTTTATAATTTAGGTGTGAAACACTTACAAAATGTGGATGAAACCATAGGTTGAAACTGAATAAAATGCTCCAAATCATACACAAAAATACAAAAGAAATTAATTACTACGAAAGAGTTCGTAGAAAAGATTTATTTTTGCATACAAATAATTATCGTAGTCATGAAAATGAAAGGGTTTAGCTCATTAATAATTTGCTTATATTTATTGCAAATAGTTCATTCTCAAAATATTATGAACAACCCAAAGTCCAGCCATGGCAATAAATTCGAACAACTGGGCAGTATTTTACCTGATCCAAATTCATATAGAAATGCTGCTGGAGCACCTGGATTTCAGTATTGGCAAATGAAAGCAGATTACGACATTGATGTGTATTTGGATGAAGAAAATTTGCAGATCAAAGGTGAAGAATGGGTCACATTTCACAATAAGTCACCGGAATCACTAGACTATATTTGGTTGCAATTGGATGAAAATCAACATGCTCAAAATGCAGAAAGCAATTTTTACGATGGAAGTAAATTTGCTCCACCATTCTATGAAAGGACTTTGATTGATATGGATATTCGTAAAAAGCTTGAAGGACATGGTATGAACATTATTGCTGTCCAAAACTCAAAAAACGAGCCTCTAAAATTTACAATTCATCAAACCATGATGAGAATTGAATTGCCTAAACCATTGGCGCCTTCAAAGACATTTAAATTTTATGTAAAATGGTCCTATGCCATTCCGAATCGAAATACTATTGGAGGAAGGGCAGGTTATGAAATTTTCTCGGAGGACAAAAATGCACTTTTTACAATTGCTCAATGGTATCCTAGAATGTGTGTATATTCTGATTTCCAGGGTTGGCAGCATAAACAGTTTTCCGGACGCGCTGAATTTGCTTTAACTTTTGGAGATTTTAATGTAAAAATTAATGTTCCATCAGACCACATAGTTGGGTCTACAGGAGAATGCCAAAACTATAAACAAGTGTTGACGTCTGAACAATATGCCCGATATCAAAAATCCATCAATTCCAATGAGCCCATCGAGATCATACTCAAAGATGAAGCTGAAAAAGCAGAATTAAATAAATCAAGTGATCGTAAAATTTGGCATTATAAAGCAACGAACGTTCGTGATTTTGCTTTTGGATCTTCCCGAAAATTCATTTGGGATGCTATGGGAATTAGAGTTGGAAATAAACCTGTGATGTGCATGAGCTATTACCCGAAGGAAGCATATGGTTTATATCGAAGATATTCAACCAAAGTAGTAGCACACACCATCCGAACATACTCTAAATTTACCATAGATTATCCTTATCCTGTGGCCATTAGTGTCGAAGCTAACAATGGTATGGAATACCCCATGATCTGTTTTAATTTTGGACGCACTGAAAAAGACGGCAGCTATTCAGAAAGCACAAAGTATGGAATGATTGGAGTCATTATTCACGAAGTGGGGCATAACTTTTTTCCAATGATTATCAATAGCGATGAAAGGCAATGGACCTGGATGGATGAAGGATTAAATAGTTTTGTTCAGTTTTTAACCCAAGAGGAATTTGATAATAATTATCCTTCTCCAAGAGGTCCAGCCCACAAAATTGTTGATTATATGAGTTTACCAAAAGACGAACTTGAACCTATAATGACCAATAGCGATAATTTAATTCACTTTGGTTCAAACGCATACCACAAAACTGCTACAGCATTAAATATTTTAAGAGAAACGATCATGGGTCGGGAGTTATTTGATTTTGCATTTAAACAATATGCTGAACGATGGAAATTCAAACACCCTACGCCAGCTGATTTTTTTCGCACCATGGAGGATGCATCTTCTGTCGACTTGGATTGGTTTTGGAGAGCCTGGTTTTATGACATCGACCCGGTAGATATTTCTATGGATACCGTACTAGTTTACAATTTCACGAATCAAAAACAAACCAAAGAATCTGTAGCCCTTCCACCAAAAAACAATACATTCTTTGAGGAAATTCCAAATAGATCTGCGACAACTTATACTGTCTCAAAGGATTTTCTTCCAATTTCTAAAATTAGAAACAAAGAAGCAAACTTGCAATTTTTGGTTAACAAGGATACTTCACTTAGGGATTTTTATTATTATTATGTTCCGGATGATAAAGCAAGTAACCCAACGATAGTTTCAGATACAAAAACAGAAAAGGAATTGCTTTCAGATTCTTTGTTTTCAAAATACCAGAATTCTCATTTGTATGAAATCCAATTTTCAAATATAGGTGGCTGTGTGATGCCTGTAATTCTTCAATGGAATTATGAAGATGGTAGTTCTGAAATAGAACGAATTCATGCGTATATATGGAGACACAACGAACAATCATTCACAAAGAGTTTTTTAAAATCAAAACGGGTAAAATCCATTGTTTTAGACCCCTATTTGGAAACTGCCGATATTGATTTAAGCAATAACTATTGGGGTGAAAATACCAATCCAACACAATTTGAACTTTTCAAATCGGGCCAAAGTACCAGTAGACGAAGAAATCAATCTTCAAGTCGGGGACAAAATCCAATGCAAAAAGCAAAATCCAAAAAGAGTACTGAATAATAAATTAAAATCAATTATTCCATACCAGCCTGATGATTTTGACAACTACAATTGGAATTGGAAGAATTGATCCCATGAATATAATGAGGATAGACAGCACCCGGTTTATTCCAATAAAATTTTGGAGCCTCTGATTTGACTGGATATACTTGTTGCATTATACTAGCATCAAATAATCTGCCATTGATCATGGTGTAAAGAATGGTTTCACTATTTTTAATATCTTCCAATGGATTCTTTTCAAGGATGATCATATCCGCCAATTTTCCAACCTTAATGCTTCCAATCGAATGGTCCATTCCAAGATATTTTGCACCATTGATTGTAGCACATTTTAATGCTTGTTGCGGGCTCATTCCTCCTTGTACAAACATCCACAACTCCCAATCAGCACCAATGCCTTGTATTTGACCATGGGCCCCTAAATTCATTTTTACTCCATGATCTTCTAAAGCTTTACAACTTTTAGCAGTTAAAATATGGCCATTTTCATATTCTTCTTCAGGTACCATAGTTCGGTGGCGCGATCTAGAATCAATTATATTTCGGGGCGTAAAATTCAATAGTCTTTTGTTTCTCCAGACATCTGTATGCTGATACCAATAAAACTCTCCGTTGACAGATCCATAATTTACAATCAGTGTGGGTGTATTGGCTGAGCCAGCAAATTTCCAAAAATCAAGCACATCACTATACAATGGTGCTACCGGTATGTTGTGTTCTATTCCAGTATGACCATCTGCTATCTGGCTCATGTTGTGATAAAAAAATGATCCACCTTCTGGCACCACCAACATATTTAAGGCTTTTGCAGCTTTAATTACCATTTGTCTCTGCTCCCTTCTTGGTTGATTATAAGACTTGACTGAAAATGCTCCCCAAGCTTTAGTTCTTTTTAGTGCAAAAAAAGCATCTTCTTCTTTTTCAATGCTTGCTTTAAAATCTCCATCCGCTCCATATAAAATAGTACCCGTTGTAAATATTCGGGGACCTGTCATTCTTCCTGTTTTCACCATTTCTGATTGAGAAAAAGTCATTTCACTATTGGAAGAAGGATCGTGGGTAGTGGTCACTCCAAAAGCTAAATTGGCCCAGTATTGCCAGTGTTTTTTAGGACTAATTCCAAATCGGAAAGCCCCCAAATGCGCATGAACATCCACTATTCCTGGCATTATGGTTTTACCTTTTAGATCCATTACTTGATCAGCTTTAAAACTTGAGGCTAAATAATCAGTCATGTTTCCTAGTTGATGTATCCTATTTTCTCTAACAATGACAAATCCATTCTCAATTACCTCATCATTTTCCATGGAGATAATTCTAGCATTTAAAAATGCGATGCTGCCTTTGGGTTTGTCTGCAGAGATTTGAAGATTGATAGAAATAAAATTAGTATCAAATGGAGCTAAGCTATCACCTGGGTTCTTTAAAAATAAAAACCTATCCTGCAATTCTTCTGAATAATATTGGTTGCCTTGAGTCCAATAAAGTTTTTTACTATCTTCAGACCAATGCAAACTTACTCCTGCTAAATTAGTAACTTGTGAAATAGGTACCGATTTGCTGTCTTTGCTTAATACAATGGTTTTACCCGAAGGAGGCATTGCTGCTATGTAGACTTTATATAATTCTGTAAAAGCAACCCATTTATTGTCTGGGCTTGGCACAAAACGATTGGCATAAGTACTGGTAAAATGAGTCTTTTCATCAGTACCCTCCAAATTGACGGACTTTAGTGCCTTACTCAATGAACCAAAAAGATAGCCTCCGGTTTGAAAATAAATTCGGTCTAAAGAAAGATTAAACATTGGATATTCACCGCCTGGAATTACAAGTTTTGCAGTTCCTCCATTTTTATCAATGATATAAATTCCAGGCTCCTTGGTATGAAGATATCCTAAATGATCATTGCCTCCTTCTTTCACAAAAACAATTTTTTTGCCATCAATGGAAAATGAAGGCGTTCTATAAATTCCTTTAGCAGTATTTAATGTTATACTTGTTTTTTTAATCAAATCCATTTTGATAATCTTTCCAAGTTGATCATCGTCCCAACTAACAAAAACCAATTCTTTTCCGTCTTTTGAAAATGAAGGCTCAAATTCAAAATCATTTCCACTGGTCAATCTTTCTGGTGTTCCTTGGGGCAAATTCATCTTATATAAATATCCTGCAGCATTAAAAACCAAAAACTTTCCATCAGGACTGGTTTTACATTGTCGAATCGCATGAACTCTAACCGTATCTTCAAAACAAATTTGCGATGATTGAAGCGGTTCTACGATTTGATGCTCTACCTCAACTTCAAATGGGATAATGCTATCCTGACCATTATCCACATTAATTTTATGAATCTTTCCTTTTGACCAAATCACAATATTTTGATCATCCGGAGTCCAACTAAAACCAGTGTAAATTCCAAAGATGGTCCATGCCTCTTGCTGGTCCTTAGAAAGATCCTCATAAAGCATTTTTTCTTCTCCTGTGGCTAATTTATGCACAATTAATTGTGTCTTTGTCCTATCTCTTCTGATATAGGCTAGGTGTTGACCATTTCTAGATGGAGTAGGGCGGAAAGCAGATCCAGAACCGCCAACTATATTATCTATTTTTGCGTTTTGGGTATCATATCTTTTAATTATAAAAATCTGATTGTTGGGATCTTTATTGTATTGAAAAACACCTCCAGGATAAACATCTTCACTAAAATAAACATACCTTCCATCAGGCGAAAAGCTGGGTTCATTGACATCCTGCTGATCATTTTTTCTTTCAGTCAACTGTACACCCGCACCTCCAGAATGATGATAAAGCCATATTTCTCCAGCTCCTAAAGAGCGCGTACTTGTGAAGTGTTTTCTAGCGACAAAATATTCTCCATTGGGGTGCCAATTTGGGTTATTTAACAATCTAAAAGTTTCTTTAGTAATTTGTGTTGAGGCAGAACCTTCTGGATTCATGGACCAAATATTATCAGCACCACCAGCATCACTTGTAAACAATATCTTTTTACCATCTGGACTATAACGCGGCTGAACTTCATATGCCAGCCCGGTTCGCAGCGCCTTAGCTTTACCTCCAGTTATTGGGATTACGAATATATCTCCTAATAAATCAAATACGATTTGCTTCCCATCCGGACTTACATCTAAATTCATCCAAGTGCCTTCTTTGGCTTTTAAAGTAAACTTTTTAATGGGTAGATCTGGTTTATTTACATCCCAAACAGGTTCCTTTGCTTGCGAAAGAACATTTTGCCAATTAAAAAATGTAAACAATAAAACAAACTGAACCAATGTGAATCTAATAACCCTCATTTATTAATATATTTTAGGCTGCAAATTACATCTTTTTAAAAAGCATTATAAAGATTTCTACATTTGCAAATTAATATAGAACAGAATGGTTATTTACAATCCAAGAGACTGGTGGAAACTTATTTTTAGTTTTCACAAATCAGACACCTTTCGAATGACATGGAGAGCAATGTTAGCTGTCGGTGTCTATACCGCTCTAGTAGCTTATATTGAAAATGAAATTTTTCATGCCACTTTTAAAAACACAACCGCCATACATTCCTTGGTAGGTTTTGTTTTATCATTATTGCTTGTACTCCGTACAAATACTGCATACGATCGCTGGTGGGAAGGTAGAAAATTATGGGGCGGCATGATTACAAGCGCAAGAAATTTTGCATTCAAAGTGAATACTCTTCCAATTGAAAAGAAGACCAAATCTGAAATCAAAGATTTAATCGTAAATTTTTTTATAGCTTCAAAAGAACATTTAAGAAAAGGAGTAAAGCTTGAAGAATTGACCTTACCGTATGACACAATTTCAAGTGAACTTCAAAATTCAACTCATATTCCCAACAGGATAATAAATTCTATTTATTCAAACTTATGGAATTTGGATATACCATTTGAAAAATTAAAAATGATAGATCTCGAGTTATCCAATTTAACACATTATTTGGGGGCGTGTGAAAGAATTAAAAGAACTCCAATGCCGTATTCCTATAATCTTTATTTAAAGAAAATTTTATTTCTCTATATTTTTACGATGCCTATCGGTTTTGTAAGGGAATTTGGATACTGGGCGGTACCAATTGTAGCATTGATCTTTTACGTTTTTACAAGTATTGAAATCCTAGCAGAAGAGATTGAAGATCCATTTGGATTAGAACCAAACGATCTTCCCACAGATGAATTAACTGAAACCTTATCTAAAAATTTAGATGAAATATTTAATACTTAATAAAAGCTATTTGGATTTTGCTTTTTTAGGTTTCTTTCCTGTTTCTTTTGCAAAAAACTGTATTTCCTCTTTCAAAGTTTCATAAAAGGCTTGGCCATCAGACATGATTTCTTCTAAAACAGAACTTGAAACTTCATTGCTTACATCTGGAATATTCCTCAGTTTTCGAAGTATGGTATTTTGCTTATTAAGGATTTGTCCATACTTCATCAAGATACCTGTTTCAGATCTTTTTTGAGAAACTTCCTTTTTATTCAAATTAGAAAATTGGCCATCTATAGTTGGATTATACCCTTTGGGTAAATCTTCTTTTGACTCTTCTTTTCTATTTTTTAAAGGACTAACTTTCATGGTGCGTTCAGAAATTCTTGCATTGAGTTCAAGATTCTCCTTGTCCATCTTATTTATCAGTCTTTCAAGTGAATTATTAATATAGTCTAGATTTGTAGTTTTAATTGCTTTATCAAATGCACTTAAATCCTTCTTAAAATCTTTTACATCTTTTTTCTCCTTCTTTAATTCTTTTTTAGAATAGATCACTTCAAATCGAATGAGTGAATCCTGAGAGAAGACAAACTGAAAACTAAAAATATGAACTAATAAAAGTAAATAAAATTTAACCATTCTCCAATTTAATTACAATACATGTTATAAGCACCAGCAAGATTGTCAGCAATCATTTGTGCTGATCGTCCTTCGATATGATGCCTTTCCAATATATGCACCAAACGACCATCTTTAAACAATGCTATACAAGGTGAAGATGGAGGATAAGGCAATAAATATTCACGTGCTTTAGCAGTTGCTTGTGTATCAAAACCCGCAAAGACGGTAACCAATTGATTTGGCTTCTTCTCATTTTTGATCGACATTTTTGCACCGGGACGAGCGTTGGCTGCAGCACAACCACAAACGGAATTGACAACCAATAGGGTAGTGCCACTTTGATTCTCTAAATGCTGAACAACTTCATCTGGACTTTCTAAACTAATAAACCCGAAATCAACCAATTCTTGAGCCATTGGCCTTACTAATTCTGCTGGATACATCTTTAATTGAATTTAATATGAAAAACGAATTTTACCCTAAAATGTTTAATTTAAAAAATATGTATTCTATTTGCTGAGATCCAATAAGCGTTGAAGATATTCCCCATAGATGCTCTTTCTAAGCTTTTCAGCCTGGATTTTTAATTGTTCACGATCAATATAATGCATTAAATATGCCACCTCTTCAAGACATCCAATCTTAAGTCCTTGTCTGGCTTCAATCACTTGGATAAATTGAGATGCTTGCATAAGAGACTCATGAGTACCAGTATCCAACCAAGCTACTCCGCGACCCAACATCTGAACCTTTAATCTACCTTCTACCATATACGCTTTGTTGACATCAGTAATTTCGTACTCACCACGTGAAGAAGGTTTCAGATTTTCAGAAATTTCAATGACATCATTGTTGTAAAAATAAATTCCCGGGACTGCAAAATTCGATTTTGCTTGTAAGGGCTTTTCCTCAATACTAATCGCATTTTGTTTATTGTCAAATTCGACCACACCATAGCGCTCAGGATCCACAACAGGATATGCAAATATGATTCCACCATCAGGGTCATTGCAATTCCTTAGAATTTCAGGTAATTTATGTCCGTAAAATATATTGTCTCCAAGAATTAGACAAACTTTATCATTGCCGATAAACTCTTTACCTAAAACAAATGCCTGGGCTAAGCCGTTGGGATTTTCCTGAATTTTATATTGTAATCGAATTCCATAATTGGATCCATCGCCTAATAAATTCTCAAACAAAGGAGTATCTCTAGGTGTAGAAATAATTAAGATATCTCTGATTCCAGCTAGCATCAGGGTAGAAAGAGGATAGTAAATCATTGGCTTATCGTACACGGGCATCAACTGTTTACTCATAGCCAATGTCAATGGATACAACCTGGTGCCTTGACCTCCTGCCAAAATAATTCCTTTCATTAAATAATTTTTAAACAGCCATTTAAGGGTGCAAAATTAGCTCCTTCCTATACAATCGCATTAAATAAGTTTACCAATCCTCTCAAGGTCTAAAACATTTACGTAAAATACAGAATGTCAATATCTTATTTTTATTTTCATGGTAGGTCTACAGAAATTGGGACTATATCACAACAACCAACCTGATTATTAAAATAAAAACCAATTTATGAGCGTTTAATTTTGGTTACAACTTGTATTGTATTAAATAATTTTGTTATATATTTGCAATTGGAAATCTTATCATAATGAAAATCATATCCCTGCTAATAGGTTTTATAGCCTGTTGCCAAATCATTTCAGCCCAAGCTCCAAAGTTTAGCAATGATTTTTTAAACATTGGAATTGGTTCCAAAGGAATGGCTTTAGGTTCAGCCGTAAGTTCTAATTCAAATGACATTTACGCTGCATATTGGAATCCTGCTGGATTAAGCCATGTCGAATCCAATTTTCAAGTAGGAGCACAACACGCTCAATGGTTTGGCGGCATAGGTAATTATGATTATATTGGTTTTGGTAAAAAATTAGACCCGGCTGGTAAATCCTTTGGGGCTGTTAGCATTATTCGTTTAGGTATTGATGATATTCCAAATACTTTACTTCTAAGAGCACCGGACGGATCCATTGATTATAGTCGATTAAAAACCTTTAGCGTAGCAGACTACGCTTTTATATTATCCTACGCACGAAAATACAAAGAGACCAATTGGAGTTATGGATTAAATGCTAAAATTATTCACCGAACCTTTGGAAGCTTTGCAAATGCATGGGGATTTGGATTTGATGCTGGTATCCTTTATCAAAAAGAAAAATGGAGCTTTGCCATTATGGGGCGCGACATTACAACAACATTCAATGCTTATAAATACAAGTTCTCCGACGATGAAAAAGCCGTACTTTTATTAACTGGCAATGATGTCCCAAATAGCTCTGTGGAATACACACTTCCCAAATTGGTATTGGGCACATCATACCTCATCAATTTTAACTCGAAATTCAAATTTAGGCCAGCATTGGATATTGAATTTTCGGGTAACTCTACAAAATCTGGACTAATAAGCTCCAAGAATTTTATTGCAGATCCTAGAATAGGATTTGAATTTTCCTATATACAAAAAATCTTCTTGAGATTAGGTGCACAGAATTTTCAATTTGAAAAAAGTGACACTCAAAATGGCAAAGATGAATTCATATTTCAACCCAATGGTGGCTTAGGAATTCGGTTTGGTAAAATTGGGCTGGATTATGCATTGACAAACATAGGCACAGTGGGTGCTGGTTTATACTCTCACTACTTTTCGGTGGTATTGAATTTTTAAAACACTTTATCAAAATATTGTCCAGATTCTGAATAGATAATTTTGTGTTTTCTTGTTTTTGGATTTTTGTGCAAGAAATTAAATATGATTCCATTGGATTCTATATTTCCCTTGTAGGATTCTAACTGAGATTTTAAATCATCCAAATCCACAATTTCAGAGTCTCCCTGGATATAACCTATATAACTGCAAAATCCTTTTTCAATAATAATGATCGATTTTTCAAGCTGGCTTCTTCCTATATCTTCAATGATTAAATCTTCTTTAAAGAATCGATTGACCTTATGGAACATGCTGTCAAATCTTTCTTCATAGTCTTCAAAACTCTCATCACCCACACAAGCACCTCGACATAATCCAATCTGTTTCCTCTGACATGCTTGCAACTTATTGCTTTTATTTTCTTGTATATTTAGACATAAATCATATTGAGAAACTAAATAATCCAGATAGGAATTCGCTTTTTTTGAATTGCTAAACAATTGAATTGCATTCTCTGTCCCAATCAACTGATCCTTGTGCTTCACTTGAAGTATTGGAAACTTTTCACTATTTAAAGTTCTAATAATGGCATAAGCTTCTGATTTTTGTCTTTGGGCTCTGTTAATTTCTGGTTTGAAAATTTTAATATCCCGTGACTCAATAAGTGATGCCATTAATTCACTTCCAGTTAAATGATAATGGATTGCAGTAACCGCTCTTATCATCTTAGAAGATTTAAAATTAATATCAGAAAAATGCTGAATTATTCTCTCTTTAATATGCTTACTCTTTCCAATATAAACATATTCTCCATCTTGATCAGCCATATAATATACTCCGCATTCTTCGGGTAATTCTTCAATGATATGATCAGGTAATCCGGGAGGCATTCGAGATTCTTTTAAAGCGCCTTTGACGTATTTTTTAAAATCCAAATCCTCAGATTCCTGCAAATCCAACATTTTCTTAAAAATTTGAACGGTCGCCCACGCATCATCATACGCTCTGTGCCGATTTAATACATTGATCTCAAAATTTTTAATCAAATTTCCCAATGAATAAGATTTTAAACCTGGAAAGTATTTCCTGCTCAATGTAACCGTACATAGTTTCTTCCTTTGGAAAGTATACCCTAAATTCTTAAATTCTTCTTTGATAAACCCATAATCAAAACTCACATTATGTGCTACGAAAATGCAATCTTGGGTAATTTCTAAAATATCCTTTGCGATTTCATAAAACTTAGGTGCGTTTTCCAACATCTGATTATTAATACCCGTAATTCTTGTAATCTCAGTTGGAACTATACACTCCGGATTAATCAATGATTCAAATTTTTTGATTTCTTTACCGTTCTCTATGACAATTATCGCAATTTCTGTAATTTTGCTGTAACGATAATGACCTCCAGTCGTCTCAATATCAACAATCGCAAATTTTGTCATGACTATAACAAATAAATATTGTTTTTTTTACAGCTTCTTACTCACATTATTAATGATTTCAAGTCTGTATTGCTCTCACAAAATTACAGCTTTAAGCTCAAATAACATTGAAAAGGATTCGAATTACCTTCAAAATCGTTTGCCCATTTTGCCCGGTGCTTATCAAATACCAGAATATCTACCTCTCTTGATCAATAAGAGAATAGCACTGGTTGCAAATCATACTTCACTAATTGAAAACAACCACCTTTTAGATACTTTGCTACAACTTAAAATAGATGTAGTTAAGTTATTCGTTCCTGAACATGGGCTACGTGGGGAAGTTTCAGCTGGGGCAACCATTCTTGATAGCAAGGATGAAAAAACGGGTATTCCAATCGTCTCTTTATATGGCAAAACTAAAAAACCTACATCCGCTCAATTACAAGGCATTGATATCATACTTTTTGATCTACAAGATGTAGGTGTAAGGTTTTTTACATACATCTCCACATTACATTATATTATAGAATCTGCTTCCGAAAATAGCAAAACCTTGGTGGTTTTGGATCGTCCCAATCCCAATGGACATTATGTGGATGGACCTGTCCTTGATACCAAATATACCTCTTTTGTGGGAATGCACCCAATCCCAATGGTATATGGATTGACGATTGGCGAATTGGGTAAAATGATGATTGGTGAAAAATGGTTAAAAACGGATTCATCGTTTCAATATAAATTGATTAAATGCAAAAACTACAATCGCTCTTTTCAATATCATTTACCAGTTAAACCCTCTCCCAATTTACCAAATATGAGAGCCATTTGGCTTTACCCTGGTACATGTTTATTTGAAGGCACCAATTGGAGCTTGGGAAGAGGAACAAATTCGCCTTTTCAAATATTTGGACATCCAGCTTTACCTAACGCTGATACCACATTTATACCTATTGAGTTAATAGGAGCTAAAAACCCACCACACAAAGATGTGTTGTGTAAAGGTTATTCTTGCAAAAATATAAACGTAGATTCTTTATTCAACTCTAAATTAATTCCACTAAGCTATATTTTAAAAGCTTATCATTTGCGTACTGATTCTTTTTTTTTAAAAAATAACTTTTTTGATTTACTTGCTGGAACTGACCAATTGAGAAATCAAATTCAACTAGGTTGGACCGAAGTTCAAATAAGAAAAAGCTGGAAATCAGAGTTAGAGATTTTTAGAAAAAGGAGTTTAAAATACCAGGTTTATTAGAATAAATCTCATTGAACATTAAACTAGGTAAATGCATTTGTCTCTTTTTCTAACAATTTTGCCAATTGAGTTTAATTTTAAGTGATTTGAAGTACAAATCTCAATAAAAGAACTTAAGTATTCAGGAGATACGGATACTAAAAGCCCTCCACTGGTTTGGGGGTCACACAAAATATGTTTTTGATGCTCACCTATTGGACCAATCTTGTGCCCATAGCTTTTCCAATTTCTCAAAGTACCTCCCGGAATACAAGCTTTATCCAAATAATAATTTAAATGATCGATCTCTAGTTTAGGAATATTATCCCAATTTAGTGCCGCAGAACAACCACTAGCTTCACACATTTCAGCCAAATGCCCCAACAAACCAAATCCAGTTACATCCGTCATAGAATGGACGTATGGTAATTTTCCAAACTCAATTCCTACATCATTCAATTGAAGCATGGAATTTTTAGCAATATTCTCATGTTCAACTTTTAATAATCCTTTTTTTTGGGCGGTAGTATAAATTCCTACTCCCAATGGTTTGGTCAAAAATAAAAAATCTTCAATTTGAGCTCCACCATTCTTTTTTAAATTTTGAATTTCCAAAATACCAGTGACAGCAAGTCCAAAAATAGGTTCAGGACAATCTATACTATGGCCACCAGCCAATGGAATGCCAGATTTAATGCAAATGGATCTGCTTCCTTCAATTACTTTATTTGCAATTTCAGCGGGAATTTTCTCAATTGGCCAGCCCAATATAGCTACCGCCATTAATGGTTTCGCACCCATTGCATAAATATCACTAATTGCGTTAACAGAGGCAATTTGTCCAAATTCAAATGCATCATCTACAACAGGCATAAAAAAATCCGTCGTGCTTACGATGGCTGTACCGTTTTCTAAATCAAAAACTGCAGCATCATCCCGTTCTTCATTTCCAACCAATAAGTTGGGAAAATGAATTGAGTTTGTGGAAGAATTTAAAATAGTATCTAAAATCGCAGGAGATATTTTGCAGCCACATCCAGCACCGTGACTATATTGAGTTAGCTTATAATTTTGTGTTTCTCTATCTTTCATATTCCAATTTATTTGCACAAGCAATTAGTTCAATGGCTATTTTTTCAAAATCAAAATAGTCAATTTCATAACTTGTATAATATTTATCAACCATCAGATTTAATGAATGCTGGTATCTCTTGTCATAATAAAGTAATCCAATCTCTGCGGCCTTGGTAAAATCGTTATTTTCTACCGCTGCAATGGCTTGGGAAAGATGCAAATTCCCTAATCGTTTTCCGATCTTATAAAAGCCATTCACCAATTCAATTTTAGGAAATTTAGAATAAACTTCTACTAGGTGCTGAATGCGCAATTGCTTATCTACAATCAATTCAATTAAATTGGATTTTATCAGACTGTTCCACATTCCATCAGGAATTCTAACCAAACCAATCGCTTTACTTTCATTTTCAATCCAAATTCTTTTACTAATATCATATTGATTTAAAACTTGAAATAAATTATTGCCAAATTGTTCGAAACTTGGTTGTGGTTTTTCACCAATACCTCCAAAAGCAGATCCTTTATGTTGAGCTAATTTTTCAAGATCAATAACTTGTTCATTTTGTAACCCAAGATGTTTTAAAATGACAGTTTTAGCTGATCCGGTTTTTCCTGCTATAATAACAAATTGAAATTGAGTATAATCAAAATGATCAAGAATCCAATGTCTATAGGCTTTGTAACCATTTTTTAAAATGACTACGTCAAACCCTGCTTGCTTAAATAGCCAAGCCATACTTTGACTTCTTTGTCCACCTCTCCAACAATAAATTGCTAATTTTTTATTTTTGCAAAATGTAAGAACTTCTTTCACGAATACATTCAATTTAACTCCTACAAATTCCAATCCCTTTAGAATTGCCTCTTGATGGCTATTTTGTTTATATAATGTACCCACAATTTTCCTTTCTTCATCCGACAATAAAGGTAAATTATATGCTCCGGGTATATGACCTATCAAAAATTCTGAGGGTGAACGTACATCAATTAAATCTCGGTCAGATGTTGAAGAAAGAAATTCTTGACTATCTAATAATTGCGCCATTTTCTGTAAATGACATTTATAATCTTTTGATACCAAATAGAAATATCTAATTTAAAAAATATTATGGTGTTATTTGAATTGAATTCAAAATACATTAATTCAACCTTTTTTCCATTCCCGCAATTTTTACAGTAACCACCCCACACTCTTTTCTGGCAGCTGAAGGATTTGCGACATATTTGCAACTTTTAATTTGTGACATGGCTGCTCGAACAAATTTTATATCTCGGGTCAATGATTTTTTTGAATTAAACGATGTGTAAGTTATATAACCTTGTCTGTCTATACATATATTAAATACAGCACTTTGCAAAACAGGACCTGCCAATGTTCGAGCATCAATACTACAGGATTCTCTTCGCCTTCTTAATTCTCCCAATTCATCAAAATTTACACCAACTCCATCTCCAGTTCCTGAGCCAGTTCCTGAACCTTCACCTCCGCCAGTTCCACCACCTCCGCCAGTACCAGATCCTCCACCAGCACCAGTTCCACTTCCAGAACTTGCGTCTCCTGAGCCCTGACCGGATCCAGTACCTGTACCAGTGCCTCCTGACCCTGGTGTATCATCATCTCCAGAAGACGAATGAGTAGTTGTTCTAGATGGTGTGGTTGTATTTGTGGTGGTTGTAGCTCCTGTAGTTTCAGATGTTGTTGTGGTTGTAGTTACTTTTGGAGGACTTGGTAAACTTACAATGTCGGGTTCTGAAGTTGTGACAACTGTTTTTGGTCCAGCAGGTGTTGGGATTTTTTCAACAGGAGTAGTTTCTATTTTCTTATCTGCAACTTCAACTGGTTCAGGTGTTGGTGATGGTTTCGATTCACCTTCAGATCCACCTTCTTTTGTTTCTAATCCTTCAGCGCCCTTGCTGCCCCCGGCATTTTCATATTGTTTGATTTTTTTCAATGGGAACAAAACTAACAAGACTTAGATAGGGTGGAGCTTCTGGATCTTCCGGAGGAATAATTTCAAATTTAAAAAAGAAAATCAACAACAATAGCAGAATATGCGCAATTATTGCATAAACAGTACCTTTAATACTATTTTTTTGCTCTGTTTTTACATAACTGAAATACAATGTTGACATTTGAATGATTTTAGAGGCGTAAAGTTAATGATTTATTTTGAAAATTAGCTTAATAAGCATATGATTATTTTGTAATATTACCTTTTTGAGTGGCCATATAAACCATGATGAATCCAACCAAACATAAAATACCTTTAATCGTAAATGCCCAAAAAAAACCCAACTTTTCAATCGGTCTTAAAAAAGTAAACGAAACACTAACCAAACTTAGTATAATAGCTAAAATACCAATTATTAGCATAATAAATCCTGAAATCATTAACCAATTCCTGTTCATAAGTATATTAAAATTTTGTCAAAATTAGTTCTATTTGACAATACTCTATAAAAAGCGTTTAGTTTTGGGCCTTCAACAATGAATCAGATAAAACTAATAGAATGTCCAAGAGATGCCATGCAAGGCATTAAAACCTTTATTCCTACCCAAATTAAAATTGAATATATTACAAAATTGTTGGCTGTTGGCTTTGACACCTTAGACTTTGGTAGTTTTGTCTCTCCAAAGGCCATCCCTCAAATGAAAGATACCCATGAAGTCATTCAAAAAATTGGTCCTTTAAAGGGTTCAACAAAATTATTAGCCATCGTAGCCAATGAAAGAGGTGCGGAAGATGCCTGTAAATATGAAGAAATAGATTATTTAGGTTATCCATTTTCAGTATCTGAGACTTTTCAAATAAGAAACACCAATGCCTCAATACAAGAATCAATTTCAAGATTGGAAGCCATCAATACTTTATCTCTAAAACATGGAAAGAAAATGGTGGTATATTTGTCTATGGCGTTTGGTAATCCCTATGGAGACCCCTGGAATGCTGAAATTATATCCCAGTATATCGATCAATTAAGCAATAAAGGGATTATTTATTTTGCTTTATCGGATACCATTGGTGTTGCCGAACCCGCAAGCATTAAATATTTGTTTGAAACGATTTTACCCCAATGGAAAGAACTGGAAATTGGTGCTCACTTCCATACCACTCCAAATACCTGGGAAGAAAAAATGTCTGCAGCATGGGAAGCTGGTTGTAGAAAATTTGATGGCGCAATTAGAGGATTTGGTGGCTGCCCAATGGCCAAAGACTCATTAACCGGAAATATGCCTACTGAAAACATTCTTAGTTTTATTTCAAACATAAACTATCCATTGCATTTGGATATAAGTGCATTTGACGAAGCAATGTCCTATTCCTCTTTGGTGTTTACAGAATAATTTAATCATGAAACTATTTTTTCAAATGGACTTTGGCTCTCCGGAATACGATGAAGCTTTAGCACTGAGATACAAGCTGCTAAGAGAGCCCTTAAATTTGGAATATGATCCGTCCCAAATTGAACTTGAATGGATGGAAACTCATTTCGGTATTTTAGATACGGATTTAGGCCTAATTGCAAATTTAACATTCCAAAAGTTAAATGAAACAACACTCAAAATGAGACAGGTAGTAGTATCCAACAAAATGCAGAACAAAGGTCTTGGATTGGCTCTTGTAGATTTTGCAGAGTGTTGGGCTAAACACAATGGTTTTCAGGAGATTAAACTTCACGCAAGGTCTGAAGCATTGGATTTTTATAAAAAAATAAACTACCGTGTGGTTGGAGTGCCATTTACAGAAGTCAATATTCTTCATTACGAAATGAAAAAACAATTTTAATGCCACTTGCTGCACCAGCAATATTTATAGCTTAAAAATATTAATATTTTTTTTGATTTGGGTATTTAGAATACCTTTGCTGGGTAAAATATTGAATATTAAAGTATTATAAATATTTATTATTTATAATTAATTAGTATTCATAATTTTATATATTATAATAAACCAACCTGACTCATGAACTCAAAGCCTACCCGTTTTGTCAATGCACATTTGGTGTATTATTTAGTGCTATTCATTCAACTTTCCCTTATTTCTTCTTCTTTTTCTCAGGTCACTATATCTGGAGGTTCCACTGTCAACGGTGTTTATCCAAATATTTCCTCCGCAATTTCAGCATTAAATGGAGCTGTGATTTCAGGACCTGTGAATGTTGCGGTGTTAGCTGGACACTCAGAAACGGCACCATCCGGCGGGATTGAGATGACTGCCACGGGTACTGCGGTAAATACAATCTTAATTTTTAAAATGGGTGGCGGCGCTAACCCAAAAATAATTTCATATACAGGTGGAACAGGAACACCTGGTTCAGCACTGCAAGATGGAATCTTTAGGATAGTAGGTTCTGATTATGTAACCATCGATGGGATTGATTTAGAGGAGAATAATTTAAATACCACCAATCCATCGACCATGGAATATGGGTATTCCTTATTTAAAGCTAGCACATCCGACGGTTGTCAGTTTAATACCATTAAAAACTGTAATATTACTTTAAGTCATATTAACAACGCCACTTCCACTTTGCCAGCTGTAGAAGGTTCACGAGCAATACAAGTTGTAAATAGTACAGCCACTGCTCAAACTACTTCCTTAGTTCCAGTCTCTCAAGCTGGTGCCAATTCTAACAATAAGTTCTATACAAATACCATTAAATTATGTAATTACGGTATTGTACTTAGCGGATATGCAGCTCCGTCTCCTTATGTTTTAGGGGACACTTTAAACGACATTGGAGGTAATATGTCGGCTACGGGCAATACCATTTTAAATTTTGGAGGTGCACCCGCTGCTACCAATCCCGCTGCAGCCATTCGAGCCATTAACCAATGGGGAGTCAATATTTCTTTCAATACCATAAACAACAATGATGGCACTCACTCAAACCATGTAATCACATTCAGAGGTATTTACGCTCAGTCAGGAACCAGTGCTTTTGCTACCATCAACAACAATAATATTGATTTAAAAATGGGAGCGACCACATCGCAATTATCTTTTATTGAAAATGGAATTGGGACAACTCCAGCTGGCAATACAGTCAATATTAATAATAACCACTTGACTGGAAATTATCTGACGGCTACGTCTGGTGTTTTCTATGGCATTTATAATATTAGCGCAACTGCTGCGGTTCTCAACATCCTGAACAATACAATTGAAAACACGACATATAGTGAAAATGCATTGGCTGGAAGTGGAGCCAATTATTTGATTTACAATACAGCAAGCAGCGCCACTATGACGGTCAATATCATGGACAACATTATTCAAAATCACCAAAGATTTGGATCTACTGGAAGCACCACCATAGGGATTTTCAATTCTAGTGGAACGGGAGGCATGGGTGTTAATATAAAAAGAAACTCAATAATGAATCTCTCTATAGATGGTTCTGGAACAACATCCACCATGTATGGAATTCAAACGGCAACAGGCACGATCGTTGTGGATAGCAATATTGTCAGAAATTTGAATTGCTTGAAATCCACAGGCACGGGCGTTATGTATGGCATTTACAATATTTCAAGCCCCGTTAATGAAAATTATAACTACAATCAAGTAGATAACCTAATACACAATGGTACAGGTACCTTATATGGAATTTACGCCTTTAGTACCACAGGAGTCAGGACAGTTAGAAACAATGTAATCCACACCTTAAGTACAGGAGGTACAACAATATCAGGAATTCAGCAAAGTTCAAGTGTACCGTCAATATTTAACAACAAAATTTACAATATTGAGTCGAGAAGCATTGGAGCTCCAACTGTTTCTGGCATAATGTTGACTTCATCCACTGCTGGTACAGTTCAAATTTACAATAATTTGATTGGAGATTTAAGAGCTCCTAATGCCAATACTTCTACTGCCACTGCTCCTTCTATCAGAGGAATTAATTTTACAACTACGACCGGAAGCACAACTTTGGCTGTAAGTTATAACACCATTTTGCTCAATGCCATGTCATCCGGTGTAAATTTTGGGACAGTAGGATTATTCCACACGACAAGTGCTACAGCAACTTCAGCAACCTTAAATCTCAACAACAATAATATAGTGAATCTTTCCATACCAAAAGGTCTCGGAAAGACAGTAGCATATCAAAGATCTTCTACAACGATAACTAATTTTGGTTCGGCTTCTGATAGAAACAATTTATTCGCTGGGGGAGTTTGTAACGAAAGACTGATCTTTTTTGATGGTACCAATTCCGATTCAACACTTGCAGCTTACAAAGCAAGGGTTACTCCAAGAGATGCAAATTCAGTATCGGAATCATCTCATTTTCTTAGTCTTTCAGGTGCCTCAAATAATTTTTTACACATTGATCAAACAAAACCTACTTTATTAGAAAGTGGAGCAGCACCAATTGTTGGAATCACTACAGATTTTGATAGCGATTCGAGAAACGGCTCTACTCCAGATATAGGTGGAGATGAATTCTCGGGATCTACTCCTTCAGCATGTGGTGGCACACCTGTAGCCGGAACTATCAGTGCTAATCCAACATCTATTTGTTCCGGTCAAAAAACAACCTTATGTGTAAATGGTCAAAGTAATACTAGTGGTCTCAGTTTTCAATGGAAGGTATCAAATAATATAGGTGGCCCTTTCAACGATATTCTTTGCGCTAAAGACAAATGTTATATGACAGATACCTTGTCAACTGGTACCTATTATTTCCAAATGACTGTAACATGCGACGCATCTGGACTATCTGCAACAACTCCAACATTTACATTTACAGTTAATGCTTCACCAAACATTACAATTTCTCCTTCTGCCCCAAGTATTTGTGTTGGTTCTTCTGTAGCATTAACTGCATCTGGTGCAGTGAGTTATTCTTGGGCACCTTCTTTAGGCTTGAATACAACGATAGGTCCAAATGTAATTGCCAATCCAACTACAACAACCACCTATACTGTAACCGGTACCAATGCTTCAGGCTGTATCGGTACAAGTACTGTAACAATAAGTGTTTTAATTGCTCCAATAATAAGTTCAATTACTGCAAGCCCAAATCCTATCTGTAAATCAGGAAGCACTCAATTGAATGTAAATGCTACTCTTTGTTCCACCCCAAGTACCAATGTGTTTGCTCATCAAGCCAACGTGACTTATAACACCTTGGTTGGCGCGACAAATGTAATAGGTACTAACAATGATGACACTCCAACTGGTCTTTTAAATATTGGATTTTCATTTAGATACAATTGTATAGATTATACTACGATGTCTATATCTCCAGATGGTTGGATACTTTTTGGTGCCGCAGGAGTAAGTCAATTTACCAATGAAATAACTACAGCTACAAACATTCCGAAAGTATATCCATTTTGGGATGATCTTGCCACTGGTACCGATGGTTTTGTCAGAACACTGGTGGAAGGTGTAGCTCCAAATAGAATTCTTAAAGTTGAGTGGTTTGTAACTTATCCAAGAAACACAACTGGCCCTGCAAATTCAATATTTCAGTGCTGGATGTATGAAACTACTAATAAAATTGAATTTAGATATGGGGTTATTGGCATATCCACAACAGGATATTCTATAGGTTTAACTGGTTCTCCTAGTTTAGATTTTAATTGTGTCAATACGATTACAAATACCAATAGTTCAACTGTAGCTAAAGACACCAATAATACCCAAATGACCGCCAACAGGTTTTATTCCTTTTCGCCTTTAACCATCACAGGTTATTCATGGTCTCCAAATACTTATTTAAATAATCCAAATATACAAAATCCTCTTGCATCCAATGTATTGGGAGATATCACTTATACAGTAAGTGTTTCATCTTCCAATGGATGCTCATCAACTGCTTCTATCAATGTTGTAACTGGTCCTAATGTAAATCTTACATGTACTGAAAATAGCGGTAACACTCCAAATGATTGTACTATTTGTAATGGAGCTACTGCTACTTTAACAGCTTCAGGAGGTAGTTCTTACAGTTGGAGCACTGGTGCAATTACACCTTCAATTATGGTAACTCCATCTATCACAACATCCTATACGGTGACTGTGACGGATGCTAATAATTGCACTGGCACGCAAAGTATAACTGTAAGTGTCAATGCTAACCCAATTGCTTCAATTTCTCCAGCAAATCCTCAAATTTGCCCGGGTGAATCAGTAACACTTATTGGTTCTGGTGGACCTAGTTATCTTTGGAGTACAGGAGCTACTTCTTCTTCTATCATAGTTTCCCCGGCCACTAATACAACTTATGCTTTAACTGTTACAAATGTCAATGGTTGCAGTGCATTTGCAAGTTCTACTGTTACTGTAAAAACAGGAGTTACTTTAAGCCATACATTGGTTGAACCCACCACTTGTATCAGTCTAAATGGTTCAATAAATTTAATTGTAAATACAGGAATTGGTCCATTTTCATACAATTGGTTTACACCTAATGGAATGGGATTAGTCAATGGTCAAGAAGATCAATCTGGCCTATCAGTTGGCTCATATTTTGTTACAGTAACTAGCACAAATGGATGTACAGGAACAAGACAAATTAATCTAGTTGGTCCTGGTAATTGTTCTGTCTGTCCAACAATAGGCGGACTCACAAAAAGTGTCAATTCAATTTGTAAATCAAGCCCGTTTACTTTAACCGCCACTGGTTTAATAAACATGGGAAATACTTATGGGATTACTTTCAAGTATTCAACAACAATGTTGACTGGAACTCAGCCATATACAATGGGTTCCATAATTGGCACAGTTCCAAACGGAAGTTTAACAATGAGTGGTACACAAGCAGTTTTGAATACTGCAAGTATCCCAATTTCTGGATCTGTATTTTTATATGCCATACTTTCTCCAACACCTACTGATCCTGCTTGTCGTCCTTCAGCTGCTAATTCTATCAATGTTACTTCTTGTGATGTAAGAATTTCTGACCCTTGTTCATGCCTAAACAATGCAACTACTTTAACCAACGGCCAATTTGGTGAGACTGTAAAAGTGGTCGCACCTCCTGGACAAGTTTGGATTGTAACTGCAAGAAATAATTTATTCACTACGACCAGTCCTCCGCCTCCTGGAGCTCCAATTCTTGTGCCTGTAGGAACTATTTTAACGGAAATGCCAATCAATGCAGATTCTAGTATGTATATTTTAAATGCCCGCCATGTGGATGGGTTGGGATATACAGTGACATTAAGTAATGGAGTATTTACTACCAGCATCGGAAATACCTGCTATTATCCAAATCCAAGCATTAATAATCTCAATGCCAGATATTGTGTCACAGATCCTGCATTTACCTTGCTAGGTTCTGCTCAACTGGGTGATGGCTCTGGACCTGCTTCAGGAGTGGGAACTTTTAGAGTAAATGGGAATATTACTAGTACTTTCAATCCACCTGCACTTGGTATTGGGACTCATACAGTACAATACTGCTTTGATGCTGCCGATGGAGTTCCCAACGGACAACATCCTGGTTGCAATCAATGCATTAATCAATCTGTTGCAATCGATGGACCTCCAACAATTACTTGTCCTGCTAATTTAAACGTGTCATGTGCCTTAGATGTCCCAGCTCCAAATCCCGCTTCGGTAATAATTAATTCAAATCCATGTCCAAGTGGCGTTAACGTTGTACATGTAAGTGATGTGATTACAAATCAAACTTGTGCTAATAGATACACTTTAACTCGAACTTATAGAGCAACCAATCCATGCTGTCCAAACAGTGCGGTAACTTGTACACAAACTATTATTGTCAATGATGTCACATCGCCATCACCTCTTTGCCCTGCGAATCAAAATCTGCAATGTGCTTCCGCAATTCCTCCGGTCAACACAGCCAGTGTAATTGTAGCAGATGGCTGCGGCAATGCAGGTATCGTGGTCGTACATGTGAGTGATACTAGAGTCAATCAAACTTGTACCAATAGATTCACTTTAAATAGGGTCTATCGTGCTACAGATGTTTGTGGTAATTCTGCTACTTGCTTGCAGGTATTTACTGTATTTGACAATACTGCTCCTACTTTAACTTGTAGGAACCTAACCTTATATTTAAATCAAAACGGTACTGTTGTTTTAACACCTGCGACAGCTGTTTTAATTGCAACTGACAATTGCACACCTAGTGCCCAATTGGTATTTGGTGCAAGTATTACAAATTTTACTTGTGCCAATATTGGTCCTAATCAAGTGACCATTTCGGCTACTGATGAATGTCTAAACAATGGTACCTGTTTAGCTACCATCACAGTTTTGGATACCATAGCACCTGTCATTATGGGCTGTCCTGTTAAATCTCCTGTAACTTTAAACCTTGGTCCTGGAGCTTGCGAAATCAGCTGGGATGTGCCTCCTTTTATGGCCATGGACAATTGTCCTGGTCTGGGTCGTTTCTTTGGTGCCAGAAATACAACAACGGTCTGCCTACCTCCAGCATCTTATTGGTCCATCACTGGTGGCGCCGGTAGTTGGGGAGTCATGTTTGACCTTATCAATACTTCAGGTTCTCCTTTGAACCTTCAACTTTTGGGTGAAAGGGCTTTCGCTAATGTCCCTCACAGGATTTGGTATAAAACCACACCTGGTGGTCATGCTCCTGTTCAAGGTACTCCCTCTGCTTGGACCTTATGTGCTACAAGAACTCCTACCAATGGTGCTCAATTTACGACGGTCATTGATAGTTTTAGACTACTCACAGGAGTCGTTCGCGACACCATGGTTTCTTGTACGGGTACTCGCATTGATTCTTCTTCAGTCGGATGCTTGACCATGATGCCGGGTGAAACAAGAGGTATTTACATTCATGCTCCTGGTACTGTCGGTACCAATGCTTCCCTGTTTACTGGATGCCAGCCAGCTCAAATGGGTAATGCTCAAATTACAACTCCATTGAATGGAGCCACTTATACAGGGGGAGAATTTGCAGCTCCATTTATCAATAGTTCCTTCGGTTTTGGAGGTGCCAACTGGATTGGTGTCATCGGGTACAACTTGGGTGCTGCTACCAACATGGTGCCTCTAAGTCAAACCTGTGGTGCTCCTTACGGACCGGGTTGTTTCTTCCCAATTGGTTGCACCAGACTTTGCTATGAGGCTCGTGATGCTTCTGGTAATATCGGTCGCTGTGAATTTGAAGTTTGTGTCAACCCTTATCCAAATCCTATTACCGAATTGGCTTGCAATGACGAAATTCAAATCAGTTTGGATGATAGCTGTTTAGCGACCATTAATCCTGATATGGTCTTAGAAGGTGGACCTTACTCTTGTTATGACGATTACATCGTCACCGTCAGAGACTGGAATACCAATGTCCTTATTGACAGATTGCCAAATAGACCTGGCATTCAATTGGATCGTCGTGACATCGGCAGACACTTACGCATCACCATCACAGATCCTCGCACCGGTAACAGCTGTTGGGGCCAGGCTACTGTGGAAGATAAATTAGCTCCAATTCTTACTTGTCCTCCTGATATCACTGTCGCTTGCGATGAGGGAAATTCTCCTTCTGTAACAGGTATTCCTTCTGTTTATGAAAACTGTGGAGGTGTTAGTCTAAGCTACAGAGATCAATCCAGTCAGGGTAGCTGTGAATTAGGATACCAAAACAGAATCATCAGAACCTGGACTGCCGAAGATTCTTATGGCAATCGCTCTGTTTGTGTCCAAAATATTGAAGAAAGCTTAGGTGATCTATTTAGTGTCACCGTACCTCCTAATTTCGACAACCTCGATCAACCCATTCTCAATTGTGATGAGAAGATCGACAGAAATAAAAATATCGTTCCACATATGTCTGACAATCCTGAATGCGTGGATGGATATTTATTAGATTCCGCTTATTGGTATGCCAGACCTAATCAACTAAATATTTATCCTAACAGACGTATCCCTAGAGTTTTGGGTTGGAACTGTATTGACGATCCCAATGATGTCCATTTTGGACATCCTAGTCCGGATCCTGTTTACTATCCTCAACACCGTTCCTGGCAACCAAACAATCCTTTATGCTGGGGACCTGATACTCATATCATGTGGATTGGTACAGGACGTCCTGGTGGCACTACTTCTTGCAACAATCTAGCCGTCACTTACAAAGACATCCTCTTTGATTTGGCAACTGCGGGTTGTGATGCAGGTCCTATTGGTTGCTATAAAGTTTTGCGTCAATGGACCGTCATGGACTGGTGCACAAGTTTAGTAGGTGGACATAGCCAAATTATTAAAGTCGGTGACCTGGAAGGACCTCAAGTCCTTTATCCTGATTCCGTCAGAGTCAATATGGACTCATACATTTGCGCTGGTAGATGGGAAGTTTCTCCGCCTTGGCTTTTGGACAACTGTTCCAATGAATTGCATTACTCCGTTGAAGTAGAGCAGGGGACTGTCCTTGGAAATGAAACAACAGGTTTTGTCGTCATCGATATGCCTGAAGGTATTCAAAATGCTTGGATTGTGGCCGAAGATTGCTGTGGAAATATCACTCGCAAACATCTCACCATCAATGTCGTGGACAGAGTTCCTCCAACTCCTATTTGCAGATCTTGGACCTCCGTCAGCATCAATGGAAACCAAAGTCCGTTGGACAATTATGCCCGTATCTATGCTGAAGATCTCGATGAAGCCAGTTATGACAACTGTGCTCCTCATGTTTACTTTAAAGTCATCCGTATGGCTGAACTTTTAGGTACCAACAACGGATCTAACTCCAACAATACCGTCGCTTGTGCAGGACGAAACGGTGATGACAACCTGATCCTGACTGGTAACCAAGTCTATTTTGACGATTACACGGACTTCTGTTGTGCCGATGTAGGACAACGTATTATGGTTGTTCTCAGAGTTTTTGACATCGATCCGGGTGCAGGACCTGTTACTCCTGTCAGAATGACCAGTACCACTCAACCTTTACACGGACGCTTCAGCGACTGCATGGTCGAAGTAGAGGTCCAAAATAAAGCCGTACCAACTGTCATCGCGCCTCCTAATATTGTGGTCAGCTGCTGGTTCTGGTTTGACATTAATAATCTCACCAACCCTAATGATGAAACTTTTGGAAAGGTCGTCACAGATCTTACCTTAAGAAGAAAAGTAGTCACCAAAGATTTGGTCTGCAGAAAATATTGTGAAAGAAATGACTATACAGGATATCCTGGTTTTGTACAAAGTAATGCCAATCCTAAGCCTGCTCCTAACCAAGCTTGTGATTACTATTTTGCTTACTTCGATACCGCTCATTGGGATCGTAAGTATGAACTGACCTGGGGTTTTGACGGTTACGTCTTAGCTCCTTGTGGTGCAACGCCTACCATCACCGTCAACGACTTAAGAGAGTGCGGACAAGGTATCATCCAGCGTATCGTAAGTGCTCAAGGGCCTAACAATATCAATGTCACTGCCATTCAAACCATATGGGTGGTTGACTGTGATCCTTTCTATATCGATGACTTAACTTGTAATGACCCTAGATTTAGCGATGTTATCTGGCCTAATGGTATCTGTACTCAGACTCCTGTTACCTTAAATGGTTGTGGAGCTGACATCAGTCCTGACAATCCTCAATTGGGTCGTCCTCAAATTATCAACAATGCCGATGACAATTGTGCCCTCTTATCCATCGAATACAGAGATGAGGTCTTTACCATCGAACCTGACGCTTGCTTAAAAGTTTTGCGTACTTGGACCATCATCGACTGGTGTCAATACGATCCTTTCATCGATCCTGACAATGGTCGCTGGGAGAGACTACAAGTCATCAAAGTCAGAGATCAGGATAGACCTGTGGTCACCTGCAATGTAGGTCCTTGTGAACCTGCCAGCATTCACCCAACTTTAGGTGTTTGTGTAGGACACATCAGTCTTACTGCTTCGGCTACCGACAATTGCACTCCTATCGATTGGTTGTTCTGGGAATACAAAATCGATGCATACAACGACCGTAAAGGTGTACACGGTGGGTGGGACTTTAGAGTAGGTACTCTCACTGAAAAACAATTCAATGCAGGGGATACCGTAGAATATAGTCACAATCCTTTCGCTGACAATCCTAGAAATCCTTTCAACGCCAGCGGTACTTATCCGATTGGTATCCACCGTATCAACTGGTATGTCGAAGATGGATGTGGTAATGTAGGTACTTGCGAAACTTTATTTGAAATAAGAGATTGCAAAGCACCTACACCTTACTGCCTAACAGGTATTATATCAGTACCTATGCCTTCCAGCGGTTGTGTCAGCATCTGGGCCAAAGATCTTGATAAAGGTAGCTTTGACAATTGTACCTCTCAGGATAATCTAAAATTCTACTTCGACAATGATCCTAATAAAACCAGCATTGAGATCTGTTGTGAGGATTTCGTCAACGCTAAAGTGGACGACGAACTCATCCTCAGTGTCGAAATGTGTGTAGAAGACGAAGAGGGCAACAAAGATTGTTGTATCACTACCATCGTCATCCAGGATAATCAAGATCTTTGTCCTAACGGTGGAAGTTTTGGTAAAGTCACCGGTAACATTCTCACTTCTACCGGCAATGGTACCGACGAAACTCAGGTCGAACTAAAAAGAGCTGGTAATCTTATGAAAGAAATGGTCACCAGCACGGATGGAAAGTACGCTTTCTATACACTGGACATGTATCAAAACTACATCGTCAAACCTACCAGAGACGACGATCATCTCAATGGAGTTACCACGGCTGATATCATTCGTATCCAACGTCATATTCTTGGACAAGATGTAATCTCTGATCCTTACTTGTTGATTGCTGCGGATGTCAATAAATCTAACAGTGTTACCTCTGCTGACATCACTGAAATCAGAAAACTTATCCTGGGTAGCATCTCTAGATTTAGCAAAGTTCCTTCCTGGACTTTTGTCCCTAAAGATTATGTCTTTGCAAATCCTGCTCAACCTTTCCAATACGAGGCCTATGGATCTCTTAAATTGGATGATCCGGATATGACTTTGGACTTCGTTTCCATCAAACTTGGAGATGTTACCAACAGTGCCCGTTCCAATGTAAACTCTAAAGTTAGTGCTAGAACTTCCTCTACGCTTTTATTGGAATTTGATGATCAGATCCTACAGGCCGGACAATCTTACTCCATTCCTGTTCGATCCAACAACTTCCACCAAATCAGAGGTATGCAATACACCCTCAGATTTGACAAACAAGCACTCCAATACTTAGGTACCAAAGGACTTGCTTTGGATATTTCCGAGCCGAACACTGGCATCAACAGAATTGATGATGGAATTCTGACCATGAGTTGGAACCAACATCAGGCCATCAGTTTATCATCTCAGGAAAACTTGTTTGAGTTAAACTTTACTGCCAGTCAAAATGGACGGTTGAGTGAAATGATCATGATTAATAGCGATCTGACTCAGGCTGAAGCTTACAACCAGAATTCCGAAATTCTAAACGTATCACTTCTTTCCAGAAATGGCACCACTAGCTCTCAGACTGGCATTTTTGAACTCTATCAAAATGAGCCTAATCCTTTTAATAAACAGACCGTCATCAAGTATCTATTACCAACTGATGGACCTGTTACTTTAACCGTCTATGACATCTCCGGTAAAGTCCTTCGCGTCATCCAACAAGATGCTCACAAAGGGCTTAACCAAATAATAATTCAAAAATCTGAAATCGGTATATCCGGTATATACTATTATCAACTTGACGCCAATGACCACACCGATACCAGAAAACTCGTCATCATAGACTAAATCTATTATTTCCATTTTCATGCTCAGATGAGCAATAACCAAAACTCAACTCAAATAAAAAGGCTTCCTAGGAAGCCTTTTTATTTGTTTAATTTATCATAAATATTTTACTGGATTGATAAAAAGTTTATCTTTGATCTGTAATTATTTGATTTACAATATATTAAATTATTATTTAATTTATATATAATTATAAATCATATAAATACAAAATATTTAAAAAACCAATCCAACCTGCTCATGAACTCGAAGCTTTACACACCACTTAGCTTTTGTAAATTCAAAGCTCATTTTATTAAATTTTTAATTTTATTTTTTAGCAGTCAATTAGGATTTTCACAAACTACTACTTGTTTTGATTTTACTGGAAGTATGCAAACTTGGACAGTTCCTGCTGGGGTTACCACGATTTTTATTGAAGCTTATGGTGCTCAAGGTGGATCGAATCCAATGGGTGTGGTAGGTGGTTTGGGAGGTTTTGCTTCAGGTAATTTAGCAGTCTCTCCAGGAACAACTTTGAATATATTTGTTGGTGGCACAGGTATAGCCACTACAACCATTAATTCACCCAATGGTGGTTTTAATGGTGGCGGTAATGGGGGCACTACTGCTGCAACAAATTTCAATCCTCGCGGAGGCGGCGGCGGTGGTGCTTCAGATATTCGTATTGGTGGCATTAATTTAACCGACCGGATAATTGTAGCTGCCGGTGGAGGAGGAGCAGGTGGCAACCGTGTACAAAGTATAGGTCGAGGCACCGGAGGTGGTGGTGGTGCTGGATATTTTGGAGGCGGTGGTGGTGCTGGATGGCCAAGTGCAACTGGAGGTACGATGCCAACCGGAGGATCCCAAGTTGCCGGTGGAAATGGTGGTATCGCAGCCAATATGACGCAAAATGGTTTTCCAGGAGCATTAGGCTTAGGAGGAAATGGTGGAATTGAATTGGCTTCTGGCCAAGCTGGTTCTGCAGTAGCTCAATCAGGTGGAGTTGGTGGCGGATTAGTTGGGGCTATTGGTATTTGGGTCGCCAATTTTACAGGACAATCTGGTGCAGGTGGTTCTTCTTTTATTGGTGCATTAACTGGTGGAACAACCACCCAAGGTCTTAGAGCAGGTAATGGTCAAATATGTATTACTTATTCAGTTTCCGGACCTCCACCAGGTGGTTTACCTACTATTACTTGTCCAGCTCCTTTGTTTGTTTCTTGTGCAATCGATGTTCCTGCTCCAAACATAAACTTGCCTGTCGTTGGTGGTGGTTGTAGAGCACCATTGGTTGTTAGTTGGAGAAGAGATTCCATCACTAATCAAACTTGTTTAAACAGATTTTTAGTTCATAGAATATATAGAGTAACAGATCCTTGTGGTCTTTTTGCAGAATGTATCCAACTCATTACTGTCAATGATATTACCTCACCATCACCTTTTTGCCCTGCTAATCAAAATCTTCAATGTGCTTCTGCAATTCCTTTAGCCAATCCGGCTAGTGTAATTGTAGCAGATGGTTGTGGAAATGCAGGCATTGTAGTAGTGCATGTGAGTGACACAAGAGTCAATGAAACTTGTACCAATAGGTTCACATTAAATAGGGTCTACCGAGCAACTGATGTTTGTGGCAATTCTGCCACCTGCTTGCAGGTATTTTCTGTATTTGACAATACTGCACCTACTTTAACTTGTAGAAATTTAACCATATATATTGCACCAAATGGTATTGCTGCTCTCAATCCTTCAAATGCAGTCTTATTAGCTTCAGACAATTGTACTCCAACCGCTCAATTAGTTTTTGGTGCAAGTATTACCAATTTTACATGTGCGAATTTAGGTCCTAATCAAGTTAATATTTTAGCCATTGATGAATGCCTAAACACAGGCACTTGTTTGGCTACCATTACGGTGTTGGATACCACAGCACCTGTCATTATGGGATGTCCTGTTAAATCTCCTGTAACTCTAAACCTAGGCCCTGGTGCTTGCGAAATCAGCTGGGATGTTCCTCCTTTTATGGCCATGGACAATTGTCCTGGTCTGGGTCGTTTCTTTGGTGCCAGAAATACAACAACGGTCTGCCTGCCTCCAGCATCTTATTGGTCCATCACTGGTGGTGCCGGTAGTTGGGGAGTCATGTTTGACCTTATCAATACTTCAGGTTCTCCTTTGAATCTTCAACTTTTGGGTGAAAGGGCTTTCGCTAATGTCCCTCACAGAATTTGGTATAAAACCACACCTGGTGGCCATGCTCCTGTTCAAGGCACTCCTTCTGCTTGGACCTTATGTGCTACAAGAACTCCTACGGGAGGTGCACAATTTACGACGGTCATTGATAGTTTTAGACTTCTCACAGGAGTCGTTCGCGACACCATGGTTTCATGTACAGGTACTCGCATTGATTCCGCTCAGGTAGGTTGTTTGACGATGTTACCAGGTGAAACCAGAGGTATTTACATTCACGCTCCGGGTACCATCGGTACCAATGCTTCCTTGTTTACTGGATGCCAACCAGCTCAAATGGGTAATGCTCAAATTACAACTCCATTGAATGGAGCCACTTATACAGGGGGAGAATTTGCAGCTCCATTTATCAATAGTTCCTTCGGTTTCGGTGGTGCCAACTGGATTGGTGTCATCGGGTACAATCTCGGAGCAGCTACCAACATGGTTCCTTTAACCCAAACCTGTGGCGCTCCTTACGGACCGGGCTGTTTCTTCCCGATTGGTTGCACCAGACTTTGCTATGAAGCTCGCGATGCTTCCGGTAATATCGGTCGTTGTGAATTTGAAGTTTGTGTCAACCCTTATCCAAATCCTATTACCGAATTGGCTTGCAATGACGAAATTCAAATCAGTTTGGATGATAGCTGTTTAGCGACCATTAATCCTGATATGGTCTTAGAAGGTGGACCTTACTCTTGTTATGACGATTACATCGTCACCGTCAGAGACTGGAATACCAATGTCCTTATTGACAGATTGCCAAACAGACCTGGCATTCAATTGGATCGTCGCGACATCGGCAGACACTTGCGAATTACCATCACAGATCCTCGCACCGGTAATAGCTGTTGGGGCCAGGCTACTGTGGAAGATAAATTAGCTCCTAAAATAAGTTGCCCATTTACAACTTCGGTTGAATGTGGAGCAAACACTAGTCCAAATGGAAGCCCGGGCTTACCTGCTGTTGAAGAAAATTGTGGATCATATTCACTTAGTTTTAAAGATAAAATAATTCCAGGTGGATGCGATTTAGGATACTCTGAAATTATAGAAAGAACCTGGTTTGCTGAAGACCAATTTGGAAATAGAGCTGAGTGTATACAGCAAATTACAGTTTCTTTAGGTGATCTATTTAGTGTCACCGTACCTCCTAATTTCGACAACCTCGATCAACCTATTCTCAATTGTGATGAGAAGATCGACAGAAATAAAAATATCGTTCCACATATGTCTGACAATCCTGAATGCGTGGATGGATATTTATTAGATTCCGCTTATTGGTATGCCAGACCTAATCAACTAAATATTTATCCTAACAGACGTATCCCTAGAGTTTTGGGTTGGAACTGTATTGACGATCCCAATGATGTTCATTTTGGTCATCCTAGTCCGGATCCTGTTTACTATCCTCAACACCGTTCCTGGCAACCTAACAATCCTTTATGCTGGGGACCTGACACTCATATCATGTGGATTGGAACAGGCCGACCTGGAGGCACCAATTCTTGCAACAATCTAGCCGTCACTTACAAAGACATCCTCTTTGATTTGGCAACTGCGGGATGTGATGCAGGTCCTATTGGTTGTTATAAAGTTTTGCGTCAATGGACCGTCATGGACTGGTGCACAAGTTTAGTAGGTGGACATAGCCAAATTATTAAAGTCGGTGACCTGGAAGGACCTCAAGTCCTTTATCCTGATTCCGTCAGAGTCAATATGGACTCATACATTTGCGCTGGTAGATGGGAAGTTTCTCCGCCTTGGCTTTTGGACAACTGTTCCAATGAATTGCATTACTCCGTTGAAGTAGAGCAGGGGACTGTCCTTGGAAATGAAACAACAGGTTTTGTCGTCATCGATATGCCTGAAGGTATTCAAAATGCTTGGATTGTGGCTGAAGATTGCTGTGGAAATATCACTCGCAAACATCTCACCATCAATGTCGTGGACAGAGTTCCTCCAACTCCTATTTGCAGATCTTGGACCTCCGTCAGCATCAATGGAAACCAAAGTCCGTTGGACAATTATGCCCGTATCTATGCTGAAGATCTCGATGAAGCCAGTTATGACAACTGTGCTCCTCATGTTTACTTTAAAGTTATCCGTATGGCTGAACTTTTAGGTACCAACAACGGATCTAACTCCAACAATACCGTCGCTTGTGCAGGACGAAACGGTGATGACAACCTGATCCTGACTGGTAACCAAGTCTATTTTGACGATTACACGGACTTCTGTTGTGCCGATGTAGGACAACGTATTATGGTTGTTCTCAGAGTTTTTGACATCGATCCGGGTGCAGGACCTGTTACTCCTGTCAGAATGACCAGTACCACTCAACCTTTACACGGACGTTTCAGCGACTGTATGGTCGAAGTAGATGTCCAAAATAAAGCGGTACCAACTGTCATCGCGCCTCCTAATATTGTGGTCAGCTGTTGGTTCTGGTTTGACATTAATAATCTCACCAACCCTAATGATGAAACTTTTGGAAAAGTCGTCACAGATCTTACCTTAAGAAGAAAAGTAGTCACCAAAGATTTGGTCTGCAGAAAATATTGTGAAAGAAATGACTATACAGGATATCCTGGTTTTGTACAAAGTAATGCCAATCCTAAGCCTGCTCCTAACCAAGCTTGTGATTACTATTTTGCTTACTTCGATATTGCTCATTGGGATCGTAAGTATGAACTGACCTGGGGTTTTGACGGTTACGTCTTAGCTCCTTGTGGTGCAACGCCTACCATCACCGTCAACGACTTAAGAGAGTGCGGACAAGGTATCATCCAGCGTATCGTAAGTGCTCAAGGGCCTAACAATATCAATGTTACTGCCATTCAAACCATATGGGTGGTTGACTGTGATCCTTTCTATATCGATGACTTAACTTGTAATGACCCTAGATTTAGCGATGTTATCTGGCCTAATGGTATCTGTACTCAGACTCCTGTTACCTTAAATGGTTGTGGAGCTGACATCAGTCCTGACAATCCTCAATTGGGTCGTCCTCAAATTATCAACAATGCCGATGACAATTGTGCCCTCTTATCCATTGAATACAGAGACGAGGTCTTTACCATCGAACCTGACGCTTGCTTAAAAGTTTTGCGTACTTGGACCATCATCGACTGGTGTCAATATGATCCTTTCATCGATCCTGACAATGGTCGCTGGGAAAGACTTCAAGTCATCAAAGTCAGAGATCAGGATAGACCCGTTGTCACCTGCAATGTAGGTCCTTGTGAACCTGCCAGCATTCACCCAACCTTGGGTGTTTGCGTAGGACACATCAGTCTTACTGCTTCGGCTACCGACAATTGTACTCCTATTGATTGGTTGTTCTGGGAATACAAAATCGATGCATACAACGACCGTAAAGGTGTACACGGTGGGTGGGACTTTAGAGTAGGTACTCTCACTGAAAAACAATTCAATGCAGGGGATACTGTAGAATATAGTCACAATCCTTTCGCTGACAATCCTAGAAATCCTTTCAACGCCAGCGGTACTTATCCGATTGGTATCCACCGTATCAACTGGTATGTCGAAGATGGATGTGGTAATGTAGGTACTTGCGAAACTTTATTTGAAATAAGAGATTGCAAAGCACCTACACCTTACTGCCTAACAGGTATTATATCAGTACCTATGCCTTCCAGCGGTTGTGTCAGCATCTGGGCCAAAGATCTTGATAAAGGTAGCTTTGACAATTGTACCTCTCAGGATAATCTAAAATTCTACTTCGACAATGATCCTAATAAAACCAGCATTGAGATCTGTTGTGAGGATTTCGTAAACGCTAAAGTGGACGACGAACTCATCCTTAGTGTCGAAATGTGTGTAGAAGACGAAGAGGGCAACAAAGATTGTTGTATCACTACCATCGTCATCCAGGATAATCAAGATCTTTGTCCTAACGGTGGAAGTTTTGGTAAAGTCACCGGTAACATTCTCACTTCTACCGGCAATGGTACCGACGAAACTCAGGTCGAACTAAAAAGAGCTGGTAATCTTATGAAAGAAATGGTCACCAGCACGGATGGAAAGTACGCTTTCTATACACTGGACATGTATCAAAACTACATCGTCAAACCTACCAGAGACGACGATCATCTCAATGGAGTTACCACGGCTGATATCATTCGTATCCAACGTCATATTCTTGGACAAGATGTAATCTCTGATCCTTACTTGTTGATTGCTGCGGATGTCAATAAATCTAACAGTGTTACCTCTGCTGACATCACTGAAATCAGAAAACTTATCCTGGGTAGCATCTCTAGATTTAGCAAAGTTCCTTCCTGGACTTTTGTCCCTAAAGATTATGTCTTTGCAAATCCTGCTCAACCTTTCCAATACGAGGCCTATGGATCTCTTAAATTGGATGATCCGGATATGACTTTGGACTTCGTTTCCATCAAACTTGGAGATGTTACCAACAGTGCCCGTTCCAATGTAAACTCTAAAGTTAGTGCTAGAACTTCCTCTACGCTTTTATTGGAATTTGATGATCAGATCCTACAGGCCGGACAATCTTACTCCATTCCTGTTCGATCCAACAACTTCCACCAAATCAGAGGTATGCAATACACCCTCAGATTTGACAAACAAGCACTCAATACTTAGGTACCAAAGGACTTGCTTTGGATATTTCCGAGCCGAACACTGGCATCAATAGAATTGATGATGGAATTCTGACCATGAGTTGGAACCAACATCAGGCCATCAGTTTATCATCTCAGGAAAACTTGTTTGAGTTAAACTTTACTGCCAATCAAAATGGACGGTTGAGTGAAATGATCATGATCAACAGTGATCTGACCCAAGCTGAAGCTTACAACCAGAATTCTGATATTCTAAACGTATCACTTCTTTCCAGAAATGGCACCACTAGCTCACAGACTGGCATTTTTGAACTCTATCAAAATGAGCCTAATCCTTTTAATAAACAGACCGTCATCAAGTATCTATTACCAACTGATGGACCTGTTACTTTAACCGTATATGACATCTCCGGTAAAGTCCTTCGCGTCATCCAACAAGATGCTCACAAAGGGCTTAACCAATTAATAATTCAAAAATCTGAAATCGGCAGATCCGGCATCTTCTATTATCAACTTGACGCCAATGACCACACCGATACCAGAAAACTCGTCATCATAGACTAAATCTATTATTTCCATTTTCATGCTCAGATGAGCAATAACCAAAACTCAACTCAAATAAAAAGGCTTCCTAGGAAGCCTTTTTTTATTTTTCTTTGAATTTATTTTTGAAGAATCAATTATTAATTTACCTTTGGGCCATAATTATTTGAATAACAACATATTATATTTTTTATAAATTTATAATTACCTGTTATCTAATTAATTATAAATTGTATTTAATAAACCAAACCAATCTGCTCATGAACGCGAAGCTTTACCTACAGCTTGGCTTAGACCGCTTAAAAGCCAAATTTTTTACCTTAATTATTTTATTTTTTAGTTTTCAAGTTGGGTTTTCTCAGATATCACAATCCAAAGTTGAAACATATTTGAAAAACTCTAAAATCCAATATGGATTAGAGGATTCTGATATCAACGATTTTGAAATTACGTCAGAACATGTAAGTACTATTTCAAATGTACTTCATATTTACTTTACCCAACGAAAATCAGGAATTCAAATCTATTCAACTGAGAGTTCCATACATTTTTACCAATCTGGTAATTTATTAAATGACAATAATCATTTTTTATATAATACAAGTAAATATCAAATTGATTCTAAAAATCCTGTTATATTAGTGGAAGATGCGGTTGAAGCTGCCGCAGCAGAGTTAGGTTTGCTATCTTCAGGTGAAATAAAAACGAAACAAGTCATTGGAGGAGAAGACAAAGAAACCATTTTAGAAAAAGGCAATATTGCATTTGATGATATAAAAGCCAAGTTAAAATATTTACCATCTTTTAATCAAGACTCAAGAGCAAATTCTCCAACAAAGAATGAATTAAAACTTGTTTGGGAAATCTATTTGTATGAAATCACTCAAAAACACTATTGGCATATTCTATTAGATGCCAGTTCCGGAAAAATACTATTCAAAAATGATTTAATTTTAAATTGTGACCTTGAGCATAATTTTTCAAAGCATGATCATTCAAATGAATTTCCAGGTTATTATGAAGTTCCAACAATTCCAACACCTGCAATTACTAATGCAAGTGTAGCGATGATTGGTGCTTACAGGGTCTATGCTATGCCAGTTGAAAGTCCCGGCCATGGCCCACGGACATTGGTTGCAAACCCAGATAACGCTCTTGCATCTCCATTTGGTTGGCATGACACCAACGGAGCTCCAGGAAATGAATTTACCATTACACGTGGAAACAATACCCATGCATATGAAGATGGCAATAACCCTGGATTTAGTCCTGACGGTGGAGCAGGTGTAAATTTTGATTTTCCCATTAATACAAACTATCAAATGGGTATTGATGAATCTGAGCCTGCGGCAATCACAAATTTATTTTATTGGACAAATATTATACATGATGTTTTATACCAGTATGGATTTACAGAATCAGCCGGAAACTTTCAAGTAAATAATTATGGAAGAGGAGGTTTAGGAAATGATGATGTTAGGGCAGAAGCACAAGACGCCTCTGGAACATGCAATGCAAATTTTGGAACTCCTCCAGATGGTTCGAGACCTACCATGCAAATGTATGTTTGTGGAAATAGGGATGGAGATTTGGATAATGCGGTTATAGTGCATGAATATGGACATGGTATTTCAAATCGACTTACAGGTGGCCCTGGAAACGTAGGCTGTTTAGGCAACCAAGAACAAATGGGGGAAGGTTGGAGTGACTGGTATGGATTAGTACTCACCATTGAACCTGGTGATCAGGGAACTGATTCAAGAGGTATTGGCACTTGGTTATTTGGTCAAGCACCAAATGGTCCGGGAATTAGACCATTTCCTTATTCTACAAATCTAGCAGTTAATCCACATACTTATGATGCTATAAAATTAGCGGCTGTCCCTCATGGTGTTGGTTCTGTTTGGTGTGCAATGCTTTGGGAAATGACTTGGGCTCTTATTAATCAATATGGTTATAGTTCAAATTTTTATACAGGAAACGGCGGAAATAACAGAGCCATGGCCTTAGTTACAGAAGCTATGAAATTGCAGCCTTGTTCACCTGGATTTGTGGATGGTCGAAATGCCATATTAAGAGCAGACACTGCATTATATGGTGGTGCCAATGCTTGTTTAATTTGGACTGCTTTTGCCAAAAGAGGTTTAGGTTTCAGTGCAAATCAAGGAAGTTCTAATAGTCGGTCCGATGGAACAGAAGCATTTGACATCCCTCAAATATGTCAAGCTCAAGCCCCCAATACGACTTGCTTCAATTTTACTGGAGGAATGCAAACTTGGACTGTTCCTGCTGGAGTTACAAGCATTACTATTGAAGCTTGGGGTGCTGAAGGAGGTTCTGCACCAAACAATCAAGGTTCTTGTGGAAATTTAACCATGGGAGGAGATGGTGGTTTTGCTTCAGGTACTTTGGCTGTAACACCTGGACAGGTTTTAAATCTTTTCGTAGGTGGAAGAGGCTTTAATGGCGCCGGTGCTGGAGGATTTAATGGTGGAGGATCTTCACTTGGAAGAGATAATTCAACTTGTGCCTCTGGTGGAGGTGCATCAGATGTTAGAGTAGGAGGAGTTGCACTTGGCAACAGAGTGATTGTTGCTGCTGGAGGTGGTGGAGCTGAATGGTCCGGTCGATGCCAGCAAGCTGGCCAAGGAGGCGGACTCAATGGTGGAGTGAATGGTTTTGGAGACAATACCAACCCAGCAAACAATGGCGGACCAGCATCCCAGGCTTCTGGCGGTTTTGCAGGTTCAGACGCTTGTGGAAATTCATTAAATACTGTTGGAACACTTGGTATTGGCGGTAGCGCAACACTAATCCATTCTGGCGCCGGAGGAGGTGGCTACTTTGGCGGTGGTGGTGCAGGTTGCGATGGCCATGGCGGAGGAGGTTCCTCGTATATCGGCGGAGTTACTGGTGGAACAACAACACCTGGACTGCGTATAGGTGATGGTCAAATTTGTATTACTTATGGTGCAGCTTCAGGTCTACCTACAATCACATGTCCTGCCCCTTTATTTGTTTCATGTGCAATCGATGTTCCTGCTCCAAACATAAACTTACCTGTTGTTGGTGGTGGTTGTAGAGCACCATTGGTTGTTAGTTGGAGAAGAGATTCGATCACTAACCAAACTTGTGCCAATAGATTTATAATACACAGAATATATAGAGTCACTGATCCTTGTGGTGCATTTGCTGAATGTATACAACTCATTACGGTGAATGATGTAACCTCACCATCACCTTTTTGCCCTGCGAATCAAAATCTACAATGCGCATCTGCAATACCACCAATTAACACAGCCAGTGTGGTAGTAGCAGACGGTTGTGGTAATGCAGGGATTGTCGTAGTACATGTCAGTGATACCAGAGTCAATCAAACTTGTACCAATAGATTCACTTTAAATAGGATTTATCGCGCAACAGATGTTTGTGGTAATTCTGCTACTTGCCTACAAGTATTTACAGTTAATGACAATACCGCTCCTACTTTAACATGTAGGAATCTAACCTTATATTTAAGTCAAAACGGAACGGTTGTTTTGACCCCTTCCAATGCTATTCTTGTTGCATCAGACAATTGTACACCTACGGCTCAATTGGTCTTTGGTGCAAGTATCACCAATTTTACCTGTGCAAACATAGGTCCTAATCAAGTGACCATTTCAGCTACAGATGAATGTTTAAACACTGGTAATTGTTTGGCTACCATCACAGTTTTGGATACCATAGCACCTGTCATTATGGGCTGTCCGGTCAAATCTCCTGTAACTCTAAACCTAGGCCCTGGAGCTTGTGAAATCAGCTGGGATGTGCCTCCTTTTATGGCTATGGACAATTGTCCGGGTTTAGGTCGTTTCTTTGGTGCCAGAAATACAACAACGGTCTGTCTGCCTCCTGCTTCTTATTGGTCCATCACTGGTGGAGCTGGTAGTTGGGGAGTCATGTTTGACCTTATCAATACTTCAGGTTCTCCTTTGAACCTTCAACTTTTGGGTGAAAGGGCTTTCGCTAATGTCCCTCACAGAATTTGGTATAAAACCACACCTGGTGGACATGCTCCTGTTCAAGGTACTCCTTCTGCTTGGACCTTATGTGCTACAAGAACTCCTACGGGAGGTGCACAATTTACGACGGTCATTGATAGTTTTAGACTACTCACAGGAGTCGTTCGCGACACCATGGTTTCTTGTACGGGTACCCGCATTGATTCCGCTCAGGTAGGTTGTTTGACGATGTTACCAGGTGAAACCAGAGGTATTTACATTCATGCTCCGGGTACCATCGGTACCAATGCTTCCCTGTTTACTGGATGCCAGCCAGCTCAAATGGGTAATGCTCAAATTACAACTCCATTGAATGGAGCCACTTATACAGGGGGAGAATTTGCAGCTCCATTTATCAATAGTTCCTTCGGCTTTGGAGGTGCCAACTGGATTGGGGTCATCGGGTACAATCTCGGTGCGACTACCAATATGGTGCCTTTAACCCAAACCTGTGGCGCTCCTTACGGACCGGGTTGCTTCTTCCCAATTGGTTGCACCAGACTTTGCTATGAAGCTCGCGATGCTTCCGGTAATATCGGTCGCTGTGAATTTGAAGTTTGTGTCAACCCTTATCCTAATCCTATTACCGAATTGGCTTGCAATGACGAAATTCAAATCAGTTTGGATGATAGCTGTTTAGCGACCATTAATCCTGATATGGTCTTAGAAGGTGGACCTTACTCTTGTTATGACGATTACATCGTCACCGTCCGAGACTGGAATACCAATGTCCTTATTGACAGATTGCCAAACAGACCTGGCATTCAATTGGATCGTCGTGACATCGGCAGACACTTACGCATCACCATTACAGATCCTCGCACCGGTAACAGCTGTTGGGGTCAGGCTACTGTGGAAGATAAATTAGCTCCAATTCTTACTTGTCCTCCTGATATCACTGTCGCTTGCGATGAGGGAACTTCTCCTTCTGTAACAGGTATTCCTTCTGTTTATGAAAACTGTGGAGGTGTTAGTCTAAGCTACAGAGATCAATCCAGTCAGGGTAGCTGTGAATTAGGATACCAAAACAGAATCATCAGAACCTGGACTGCCGAAGATTCTTATGGCAATCGCTCTGTTTGTGTCCAAAATATTGAAGAAAGCTTAGGTGATCTATTTAGTGTCACCGTACCTCCTAATTTCGACAACCTCGATCAACCTATTCTTAATTGTGATGAGAAAATCGACAGAAATAAAAATATCGTTCCACATATGTCTGACAATCCTGAATGCGTGGATGGATATTTATTAGATTCCGCTTATTGGTATGCCAGACCTAATCAACTAAATATTTATCCTAACAGACGTATCCCTAGAGTTTTGGGTTGGAACTGTATTGACGATCCCAATGATGTCCATTTTGGACATCCTAGTCCGGATCCTGTTTACTATCCTCAACACCGTTCCTGGCAACCAAACAATCCTTTGTGCTGGGGACCTGATACTCATATCATGTGGATTGGTACAGGACGTCCTGGTGGCACCAATTCTTGCAACAATCTAGCCGTCACTTACAAAGACATCCTCTTTGATTTGGCAACTGCGGGTTGTGATGCAGGTCCTATTGGTTGCTATAAAGTTTTGCGTCAATGGACCGTCATGGACTGGTGCACAAGTTTAGTAGGTGGACATAGCCAAATTATTAAAGTCGGTGACCTGGAAGGACCTCAAGTCCTTTATCCTGATTCCGTCAGAGTCAATATGGACTCATACATTTGCGCTGGTAGATGGGAAGTTTCTCCGCCTTGGCTTTTGGACAACTGTTCCAATGAATTACATTACTCCGTTGAAGTAGAGCAGGGGACTGTCCTTGGAAATGAAACAACAGGTTTTGTCGTCATCGATATGCCTGAAGGTATTCAAAATGCTTGGATTGTGGCCGAAGATTGCTGTGGAAATATCACTCGCAAACATCTCACCATCAATGTCGTGGACAGAGTTCCTCCAACTCCTATTTGCAGATCTTGGACCTCCGTCAGCATCAATGGAAACCAAAGTCCGTTGGACAATTACGCCCGTATCTATGCTGAAGATCTCGATGAAGCCAGTTATGACAACTGTGCTCCTCATGTTTACTTTAAAGTCATCCGTATGGCTGAACTTTTAGGTACCAACAACGGATCTAACTCCAACAATACCGTCGCTTGTGCAGGGCGAAACGGTGATGACAACCTGATCCTGACTGGTAACCAAGTCTATTTTGACGATTACACGGACTTCTGTTGTGCCGATGTAGGACAACGTATTATGGTTGTTCTCAGAGTTTTTGACATCGATCCGGGTGCAGGACCTGTTACTCCTGTCAGAATGACCAGTACCACTCAACCTTTACACGGACGTTTCAGCGACTGTATGGTCGAAGTAGATGTCCAAAATAAAGCGGTACCAACTGTCATCGCGCCTCCTAATATTGTGGTCAGCTGTTGGTTCTGGTTTGACATTAATAATCTCACCAACCCTAATGATGAAACTTTTGGAAAAGTCGTCACAGATCTTACCTTAAGAAGAAAAGTAGTCACCAAAGATTTGGTCTGCAGAAAATATTGTGAAAGAAATGACTATACAGGATATCCTGGTTTTGTACAAAGTAATGCCAATCCTAAGCCTGCTCCTAACCAAGCTTGTGATTACTATTTTGCTTACTTCGATACCGCTCATTGGGATCGTAAGTATGAACTGACCTGGGGTTTTGACGGTTACGTCTTAGCTCCTTGTGGTGCAACGCCTACCATCACCGTCAACGACTTAAGAGAGTGCGGACAAGGTATCATCCAGCGTATCGTAAGTGCTCAAGGGCCTAACAATATCAATGTCACTGCCATTCAAACCATATGGGTGGTTGACTGTGATCCTTTCTATATCGATGACTTAACTTGTAATGACCCTAGATTTAGCGATGTTATCTGGCCTAATGGTATCTGTACTCAGACTCCTGTTACCTTAAATGGTTGTGGAGCTGACATCAGTCCTGACAATCCTCAATTGGGTCGTCCTCAAATTATCAACAATGCCGATGACAATTGTGCCCTCTTATCCATTGAATACAGAGACGAGGTCTTTACCATCGAACCTGACGCTTGCTTAAAAGTTTTGCGTACTTGGACCATCATCGACTGGTGTCAATATGATCCTTTCATCGATCCTGACAATGGTCGCTGGGAAAGACTTCAAGTCATCAAAGTCAGAGATCAGGATAGACCTGTGGTCACCTGCAATGTAGGTCCTTGTGAGCCTGCCAGCATTCACCCAACCTTGGGTGTTTGCGTAGGACACATCAGTCTTACTGCTTCGGCTACCGACAATTGTACTCCTATTGATTGGTTGTTCTGGGAATACAAAATCGATGCATACAACGACCGTAAAGGTGTACACGGTGGGTGGGACTTTAGAGTAGGTACTCTCACTGAAAAACAATTCAATGCAGGGGATACCGTAGAATATAGTCACAATCCTTTCGCTGACAATCCTAGAAATCCTTTCAACGCCAGCGGTACTTATCCGATTGGTATCCACCGTATCAACTGGTATGTCGAAGATGGATGTGGTAATGTAGGTACTTGCGAAACTTTATTTGAAATAAGAGATTGCAAAGCACCTACACCTTACTGCCTAACAGGTATTATATCAGTACCTATGCCTTCCAGCGGTTGTGTCAGCATCTGGGCCAAAGATCTTGATAAAGGTAGCTTTGACAATTGTACCTCTCAGGATAATCTAAAATTCTACTTCGACAATGATCCTAATAAAACCAGCATTGAGATCTGTTGTGAGGATTTCGTAAACGCTAAAGTGGACGACGAACTCATCCTTAGTGTCGAAATGTGTGTAGAAGACGAAGAGGGCAACAAAGATTGTTGTATCACTACCATCGTCATCCAGGATAATCAAGATCTTTGTCCTAACGGTGGAAGTTTTGGTAAAGTCACCGGTAACATTCTCACTTCTACCGGCAATGGTACCGACGAAACTCAGGTCGAACTAAAAAGAGCTGGTAATCTTATGAAAGAAATGGTCACCAGCACGGATGGAAAGTACGCTTTCTATACACTGGACATGTATCAAAACTACATCGTCAAACCTACCAGAGACGACGATCATCTCAATGGAGTTACCACGGCTGATATCATTCGTATCCAACGTCATATTCTTGGACAAGATGTAATCTCTGATCCTTACTTGTTGATTGCTGCGGATGTCAATAAATCTAACAGTGTTACCTCTGCTGACATCACTGAAATCAGAAAACTTATCCTGGGTAGCATCTCTAGATTTAGCAAAGTTCCTTCCTGGACTTTTGTCCCTAAAGATTATGTCTTTGCAAATCCTGCTCAACCTTTCCAATACGAGGCCTATGGATCTCTTAAATTGGATGATCCGGATATGACTTTGGACTTCGTTTCCATCAAACTTGGAGATGTTACCAACAGTGCCCGTTCCAATGTAAACTCTAAAGTTAGTGCTAGAACTTCCTCTACGCTTTTATTGGAATTTGATGATCAGATCCTACAGGCCGGACAATCTTACTCCATTCCTGTTCGATCCAACAACTTCCACCAAATCAGAGGTATGCAATACACCCTCAGATTTGACAAACAAGCACTCCAATACTTAGGTACCAAAGGACTTGCTTTGGATATTTCCGAGCCGAACACTGGCATCAATAGAATTGATGATGGAATTCTGACCATGAGTTGGAACCAACATCAGGCCATCAGTTTATCATCTCAGGAAAACTTGTTTGAGTTAAACTTTACTGCCAATCAAAATGGACGGTTGAGTGAAATGATCATGATCAACAGTGATCTGACCCAAGCTGAAGCTTACAACCAGAATTCTGATATTCTAAACGTATCACTTCTTTCCAGAAATGGCACCACTAGCTCACAGACTGGCATTTTTGAACTCTATCAAAATGAGCCTAATCCTTTTAATAAACAGACCGTCATCAAGTATCTATTACCAACTGATGGACCTGTTACTTTAACCGTATATGACATCTCCGGTAAAGTCCTTCGCGTCATCCAACAAGATGCTCACAAAGGGCTTAACCAATTAATAATTCAAAAATCTGAAATCGGCAGATCCGGTATCTTCTATTATCAACTTGACGCCAATGACCACACCGATACCAGAAAACTCGTCATCATAGACTAAATCTATTATTTCCATTTTCATGCTCAGATGAGCAATAACCAAAACTCAACTCAAATAAAAAGGCTTCCTAGGAAGCCTTTTTTTATTTGATAGGTTTTTAAAAATATAAATTTCTAAAACTGGGATAACGGTAAATCAATTAAAATCATATTTTAATTGAAATATAAATTAATCATTATCCATTTTATCAAGTAAACTTAATAAAAAAGTATAGTCCCTTGAAATTTCTTTATATTGCTTAAATCTTCCTGAAGCTCCTCCATGTCCACTGTCCATGTCACATTCAAATAGAATAATTTGATCACCTTGATGATGTAATCTTAACTTGGCAGTCCATTTAGCTGGCTCCCAATATTGCACTTGAGAGTCATGGTAACCTGTTCGAATATAAGTATTTGGGTATTCTTGATCTTTAATATTATCATACGGTGAATAAGAATTCATATAGTGATAATATTCATAATCCTTAGGATTACCCCACTCATCGAATTCACCTGTGGTAAGAGGAATCGACTCATCCAACATTGTAGTTAAAACATCCACAAAAGGCACTACTGCAATAACTCCTTTCCATAATTGAGGGTACTCATTCATTATATATCCCATCAACATTCCACCAGCAGAACCTCCATAAGCAAACAAATTATGGGGAGATGTATAATTCTCATGTAGTAAAAACTCTGCACAAGAAATAAAATCCAAAAAAGTGTTTTTCTTTTTTAAAAATTTTCCGTTTTCGTACCAGTTACGTCCCAATTCTTGTCCACCCCTGATATGTGCAATAACAAATACAAAGCCTCTATCCAACAAACTTAATCTTGGTATTGTAAAGCCAGGATCTATTGATATCCCATATGAACCATAACCATACAACAACAATGGGGAATCAGGATTTGGAGGAGACATTTTTGAATAAATAATCGTAATTGGAATTAACTGTTCGTCATGTGACATCACATACTTTCTTTCGACTAAATAATTATCAGAGTTAAACCTACCTGGAATAATTTGTTTCCAAAACACCTCCAAATTTCCAGTATCTAATGAATACTTGTAGACAATTTTAGGTGTACGTGGGGATGAGAAAATCAAATAGAGAAAATTAGAACTAGGAACTAAATTTTTGTAAAAATCAACCGAATATGCTTCTTCATTAAATGGAACATAGATTGATGAATTATTATTGTATATAATTCTGATTCGTGGAATTGCAGAGCTTCTTTCCAAAACCACTATTTTGTCGTCAATTAATTCAAATTCCTCAATTAAAATATCATTAGAATGTGGAACAACTGTAATCCAATTTTCAATAGCAGTATTCTCAATCGCCACAGTCTTTATAGAAAAATTAATTCCATCAAGATTCGTCCTAATAACCCAAATATCTATTAAATGATCAATATAGTATTCCAAATGTTCTTTTCCTTCAATAAACAAAACTGGCTCTGAAACAGGACTCTTCAATGGCAAATATCGAATATTAGATTCTACCGCAGAAACTGATTCTATTAAAAGATATTTACTTGATTTGCTAATATTTAACCCTACATAAAATGCATCATCGATTTCTTCATAAATTTTAACATCATTTGAAAATTCGGAATTGAGTCTGTGTCTCCATACACAACATTCTCGTAGAGTACTGTCCTTTGTTGTATAATATAGAAAGTTTGAATCTGATGACCACTCTAAATCCTGGCCAGCTGAAACAGTTAATTCAGATATAGTTTCTTGATTTTCTAAATTTACAATTCGAATTGTATAAATCCTTCTACTTTGAGTATCAAAAGTATAGGCCACCAATTTATTATTGGGACTAATTTTAAATTCTCCCAAATGAAAAAAAACAAATTCCTGAGCCAGAATATTTACATTTAATACTGACTTTAAATTAGTTCCATTTAAGTCCTCGCCACGAAAATACTCTGGATATTCAAATCCTTCTTTAAATTTTTTGAAATACCAATAACCATTATCAAAATACGGGGCTGCATCTTCATTAGCTGGTATCCTACTTAATATTTCCTGAAATAACTCATCTTGTAGGGAACTGTATTTCTCAAAATAGACCCGAGCATAATCATTTTCATTCTGCAAATAGGATAAAACATCTGGATCATCTCTTTGATTCATCCAGTAAAATGGATCTATTCTTAAATCATTGTGAGTAATCAAGGAATGGTCTATTTGCTTTGGTTTTGGTTCTATCATCCAAACTTTTTTAATTAATTTTGCAAAATAAGTCAATTAATTGAATAGAGTTTAAGAATTTTCCAAATGTATAAATAATATAAAATTTAAAACAATTAGGCTACTTAACTTATCTTTAGGCAATTTATAAGATGCACGAATTTATCCATAATGCTAAAAAATTGTTACAGTTATCTGTACCGATCATGCTAGGCAGTGCAGGTCAAAATCTAATAGCCCTAACAGATAGTTTGTTTTTGTATGGATATAATGAAAATGATTTTGCTGCGGTTGGTTTTATAAGTGTTTTTTATTTAGTGCTTTCAGCCGTAGGTTTTGGTTTTTCAAAAGGAGGTCAAATTTTAATAGCCAGAAAATTTGGTGAAGGTGCAAACCTTCAAGTTAATAAATTCTTTTACGCAATTTTAATATTTGAGCTATTACTTGGCTTTATATTGTTTATAATACTCAAGTTATATGCATACGAAATTCTTTCTCTCTTTATTCAATCTGAGGTAATATTATCAAAGTCTATTGAGTTTTTGAAATATCGAAGTTATGGATTAATATTCTCTTTTGCAGGCCTTTCTCTATTAAGTTTATACATGGGTATTGGCAAACCTAAAATAATTTTAATTGACACTGTATTCTTAGGAATTGCCAATCTTATTTTGTGTTATGCTTTTGTTTATGGAAAGTTTGGCTTGCCAGAAATGGGAATATCAGGCGCTGGACTTGCCAGTACCATTGCTGAAGTAGCAGCTTTAATTTTTTTCCTTATTTTCATGCTTTTTGATTCACATATCAAACCTTATAGCCTAAATAAACTTCAAAAAATAAGTTATGAAGAAATAAGACATGTTATAAAAATTGGAGTTCCAATTATGTTTCAATCCATGATTGGTATTGCCAGTTGGTTTATTTTTTTTAGCTTTATTGAGAAACTTGGAGAAAGAGCATTGGCCATTTCCAATCTATTGCGCGTGTTATATTTGGTTTTTTCAATACCTTGTTGGGGATTCGCTTCAGCCATAAATACTATGGTTTCAAGAACAATAGGACGGGGTAGGGAAGTGCGTGTTTTAAAACAGGTTTTTCATTCATCCATCATTTCAGTTGGACTTACTGCTTTGTTGGCTTTTCCATTTCTATTGCTTGGAAATGTTTTCTTGAAACCTTTGTTAGGAGGCGAACATGGAGATGTCTATTCTGATACTTCTACCTACTTTGGATTATTGTATTTAATTTTACTTGTAGCATCATTCTCAATTATATATTTTAATGGCGTTAGTGGAACTGGAGAGGGTTTTAAAGGTTTGAGCATTCAATTGATAGGATCGATCAGTTATTTAGTTTTAGCCTATATTTCTATTAGTTTTCCTGAACAAATGGGTTTAAGATGGGCATGGATTTCTGAAATGGTCTACTGGGCTGTACAATGTGTCTTGTCTTGGTGGGTATTAAAATCAGGCAAATGGTACTTAATCAAATTCTAAGAGTTTAATATTTACCTAGAAAATAAAAATTTTCAACCATTCGTATGAAGATTTAATACTATTTTTTAACAAGTGGTAATTAGACACTAACACAATAGACATATGTATATATAATTGATTTACAATACATTAAATCATACTTATTACATTAATATCTGAAATAAATATATTAAAAATTTATATATTTTTGCAGCCATATGAAATTAAGTAAGTTAGAAATAAAAGGATTTAAAAGTTTCGCCAACGATACAGTTATATATTTTAACGAAGCTATTACCGGAATAGTGGGTCCCAATGGGTCAGGAAAATCAAATATTGTGGACGCCATTAGATGGGTGTTGGGTGAGCAAAAAGGCAAAGAGCTGAGGTTAGAACAAATGTCTGACGTTATCTTTAATGGAACTAAGAAGAAAAAAGAAGCACCTATGGCTTCTGTTACATTAAGTTTTGAAAACACCAAGCAAATATTACCAATAGAATACCAAAATATTGCTATTTCAAGGTTATTGTATAGAAGTGGAGAGAGTGAATATAGAATTAATAACGTTCCCTGTAGATTAAAAGACATTACTTCTATTTTCATGGATACTGGAATTGGTGCAGATAGTTATGCCATCATTGCATTAGGAATGGTGGAAGACCTGTTGTCAAATAAAGAAAGTGCACGAAGAAAAATGTTTGAGCAAGCGGCTGGAATTTCAAAATACAAAAGTCGCAAAAGAGAATCAATAAATAAGTTAAAGGCAACAACTGAAGATTTAGCAAGAATAGAAGACTTACTGTTTGAAATAAACAACAACTTGGTGGAGCTTGAAAAGCAAGCAAAAAGAGCCAAGCGGTTTTATGAAATGCGAGATAAATACAGGCAGACTGGTCTCAAGCTGTCTGTAATTACAGTTGGAACATTAAAAGTAAAAATTGGCTTATTAACTCAAAAAATTGATCAAGGAATTGAAATATTATCAGAAAAAGAAACTGAATTAAGAGTAAAGGAAGCAGAAACAGAACAATTCAAAAAAAATCATTTAGATAAAGAAAAAAGTTTGGGAGAATATCAAAAGAAGGCTAACGAGCTTTTGGATAAAATTCGTTCTATCGAAACTGAAATCCAAGTATATACCCAGAAAAAATGGTTTGCAGCAACGCAAATTGAACAGCTGTCAAATACTGAATCCGAATTAAATAACAAGTCCGAAGTCTTAATTCAGGATTTACTACTTCTTGATACTCAAATAGAAAGAACCAAATTAGAATTTGATAGATTAAATGCAGAATCAGTCAATTTAGAAGAGGATCTAAAGCATAAACAGGAAAAATACGATAGTCTTAAATCAATGGCTGACAATGATTCCGAATTTAAAAGTAAGCTTGAAAAGGAAATTTTTGATTTAGAAAAGCGACTTGCCATTGACAACAATCAAGTTGAAAATTTAGAATTGGACATCCAACGATGTAAATCCGAAATGGCTTCAAAGCAATCAGATTTAAGAAATATTCTGGAAGAAAAGGCAAAACTAGAATTAAAGTATAGAGAACTAACCAAGATAATTCAAAAAACAGTTCAAGAAGAAGAAGAACGAAAAATGCTTCTTTCACAAAAAAAGAAAATACTTGAGGAAAGAACATCACAAACAGCTCTTCAAACTAGAAAAAGAGACTCTAAAAAAAATGAATTTGATTTATTAAAATCAATGATTGAAAAGATGGAAGGATTTCCTGAATCTTCTATTTTTCTATCACAAAATTGGAAAAAAGATACACCAATTTTACTCGACCTAATTTATACAGATGAAAAGTATAGACCAGCAATTGAATTCTATCTTGAACCATTCCTAAATTATCTTGTAGTAAAAACAGAGGAAGACGCAATTCAGGCTATAAAATTACTTTATGGTAATGCAAAAGGGAAAGCAAATTTTTTTATTTTGGGTAAAATCATTGAATCAAATAACCCAACAACGGTTGAATTACCTAATTGCAGACATGCCTTTGATTTGATTGAAACGGATTCCATGTATACTCCTTTGTTTAAAAATTTATTGCATAATGTTTATGTGATTGACAAAGAAGGCAACCTTGATGAAATTATCAAATATCCCGATAATCATACAGTAATTACATTATCTGGCTCAATTATTAAAAAGAATAGCATAATAATTGGAGGTTCTGTTGGACTATTTGAAGGCAAGAAATTAGGCAGAAAGAAAAATTTAGAAAAATTAGAAATAGAAATTAAAGAGATTGATCGTGAAGTATTTGAATTAGAGAAATCCTTAGGCGATTTAAAGAATGAGATAAAGAACATAGAATTAAATAACCAAGAAAATGAATTAAACAAATTCAGAAAAGAGGAATCTGTCTTTCTTCAATCCTTGGCTCAAATTGAAACGAAGCAAAACAATATTTCAGAATTACAATTACAACTATCAAATAGAATATCAGAAAGTGAAAACCAAAAAATTGAAATTGAAAAAAGGAGCTTTAATCAAATGACAGTTCTCTCAGAACTCAAGAATAAGTTAGAAATAATATTGCAAAAGATATTTTCTACTGATCAACTTTTTGGTCAAGTTAGTTCAGAATTGAGTTTATCAAGCACTGTTTTTAATCAATCAAAATTAGAAACCATTAAATGGGAAAACAAGTATGAAAATTTAATTAAAGATAAGCAATTCAAAGATAATCTTTCTTCTGAATATAAAAAACAATCTGGAATTAACCAACTTAAGTTAAAAGATTTTAATGCGGATGTAATAAAATTAAAGGAAAATATCCTAACATTTACTACTCAACTCGAGGAACAATATGCTTTTAAAAAATTATTTGAGAATGACCTGTCTCTAATGGAACAAGAATATTTGGAAATTAGAAATCAAATTTCTACAAAAGAGAATGCAATAAAAGAAATAAATCGTTTAATTGCAGAAATGCAATTGAATATCAATAACATTAAGGATGAGCGTAGCAATCATAACTATAAAATTCAATCCACATATGAAAGGGCTGAATTGGAATTTAGCATGAAACTGGAAGAGTATGTGGCGGAAGAAGAAATAGAAACAATGGATGAGGATCAATTAAGAGACAGAGTCCAATATTATAAAGTTAGATTGGATAATTATGGCGAAATTAATCCATTGGCACTTGAAGCTTATGATGAAATGAAAACTCGATATGACAATATCCAAATTCAAAAAACTGATATCCTAACCGCTCAAGAGAGTCTTCTTCAAACAATAAAAGAAATAGAACAAACCGCCACGGAATCATTTTTAGTAGCTTTCAATCAAGTTAGAACTCATTTTCAAAATGTTTTTAGATCATTATTTACAAGTGATGATGATTGTGATCTTGTGCTTATGGATGAAATGGATCCTTTAGAATGTGATATTGACATTATTGCAAAACCAAAAGGAAAGAGACCTAAATCCATCCATCAGTTATCAGGTGGTGAAAAAACTTTAACAGCAATTGCACTTTTATTTTCCTTATACTTACTTAAACCAGCTCCATTTTGTATTTTTGATGAAGTAGACGCCCCTTTAGATGATATAAATATTGATAAATTTAATCGAATCATTCGACTGTTTTCTAAAGATTCACAATTTGTAATTATTACACATAATAAACTTACAATGGCTGAGGTGGATGTATTGTATGGAGTCTATATGGAAGAGCCAGGAATATCCAATGTAACAGCTGTTGATTTTAGAACATATTCACATGAAGTTACACTTTCAGAAATGGAGGCGTAATTCAATTTTTCTGAAGTATATAAAACAATGAAGGCAGCATATATTGAAAAAACAAACGCACCTTTAAATATCAAAGAAACAGAATTGCCAGTTTCTACATCTGCGATGAAATTAGTTAAAGTTACTTGCGCAGGTTTGAATCATAGAGATCTTTGGATTCAAAAAGGCAAATATGCAGGAATTAAACTGCCGCTCATTCCTGGTTCTGATTTGACAGGCCATATAGATAATCAAAAAGTAATAGTAAACCCTGCATTTTATTGGGGAGATAATCCATCCTGCCAATCAAAAGATTTTGAAATTCTAGGATTGCCTTCTAGTGGATCCATAGCTGAATATACTCTTGTCCCCAAAGAAAATATTTATCCAGCACCAGAACATTTAGATGACATCCAAAGTGCAGGATTGCCTTTGGCTGGACTAACAGCCTACCGGGCCTTGTTTATCAAAGCCAAAGTTAAAGCTGGCGAAAAAGTATTTATTACAGGAATCGGAGGTGGAGTTGCGTTATTTGCTCTTCAATTCTGCCTAGCCATTGGTTGTACGGTATATGTTAGTTCATCCTCCTTAGATAAAATCAATAGGGCCATTTCCCTTGGCGCTAAAGGAGGAGTAAATTACAATAATGAAAACTGGGAAAATGAAATGCTTGAAATGAGCCAAGGAATTGATGTTGTCATTGATGGTGCAGCTGGAAGCAATTTTGGAAAATTTTTTAAAATGATGAATTACGGCGGTAGAATTTCATTATATGGTGGAACTCAGGGAAATATTGAGAAAATATCACCGCAAATATTATTCTGGAAACAACTTTCTATTTTTGGATCTACCATGGGCTCACCACTGGATTTTGAAAACATGCTGGCTTTGGTCTCTAATCACAAAATAGTACCAGTAATTGATTCTATTTTTGGTCTAAATCAAATAAATGATGCCTTTGAACGGATGAACAATGGTTTACAGTTTGGCAAAATTATTATTCAGATAACTGAATCATGAGGATTGGTTTACTATCTGATACCCATAGTTACATAGATCATAAACTAGAACAATTTTTTTTTGGAGTAGATCAGATTTGGCACGCTGGTGATTTAGGCGATATTAAAGTATATGACTATTTAAAAAGTTTATCTGATGTCAAATTGGTTTATGGCAATATTGACGATTCAAACGTGAGACAGCATTTCACAGAATCATTAATTCTGGAGATAGAAGGAATGATAATTTTAATGATCCATATCGCAGGTTCTCTGGGCAACTATAATCAATTAACGAGAAAACTAATTAATGAGCACAAACCAAATATTTTAGTTTGCGGTCATTCACATATTTTGAAAATTGCATTTGATCACAAATACAATTTGCTGTATGTAAATCCAGGAGCATACGGGATTCATGGATTTCATCTTGTCCGTACAGCCTTAAGATTTGAAATAAATTCTGGCAACATTTCCAAAATGGAAATATTTGAACAACCTAGAAAGAAAATAAAAATTGAAAATTGATATTAGATTCAGAAAAGTCTAAGATTTAAATAAATCATCATATTGGCTTTTTTGATCTGTTCCTTCTTCTTTTTCAATTCTAATGGGAACCTCATCATTTAAACGAAACGAATCACCTTTTACAGGGCCCATCAATAGCAATTTACTTTTTTCTTCATAGTTCTGAAGCATTTTAAGGCCCTCTTCTTCAAATACTCCATTTTGTAAATCGACCGAATTCATAAAGTTTTCTGACAACTCCATAAACCTTTCCATTTCGCCAACTTTCATTGCCACATCATCTGCAATATGTTCAAGGGCTTGATCAAAAATTAATCGTTTGTCGGAATTACCGGCTATAACATTCATTGCAGATTTCATTGCGCTATGAGAGGCTCTAATGGCTTTGCGCTCTTCTTCTTTTAATTTTACTTGATCCTTGGTATCAGCTAATAATATTTCTGAATTCTGATACATTTTAGTCAATACTCTACTTAATATATCCATCTTGCTAAGCAAGTGATTGTATTTTTCATTGGTCTCTTGCAAACGGGCCGCTTTTCTAGTAGCTAATACCATTTGAGCTTCTTGGTTTTGTTTTCTTGCTACCTGAGCCATCATCAACTGATTTTCAATTTCTTTAGAATTATCAGATACATTTCTTTGCAATTTACTGATCTGACCTTTCAAAATACCAATTTGTTTACTCATCTTACTTAGATTTTCCTCTAAGTCTTCAACATAATTTTTAAGAATGCCAATTGGATCTATGGTCACAAAAATTCCTGTGATCCAGCGCATAATACTTTTATACATATAACCTATTAATGTTCGCATTCGAGGATCAATGATCATATATAAAATGGCTCCAAGTACTAGCAGCATACCTGTCAAATAAAGCATATTTTGAGCCAACGACAATAATATTGGTAGAAATTTATACAATAGCGCACCTGCTCCAACTACAATTCCAAACAGAACTACAATACCTATAATTCCTTCTAATCTTCCCCAAAATGTTTTTGGCTTTTCAAAACCTGGACCTGGTGAAACTGAATTTGACATAATTTTAATTTAGTAATTTGATGATTATTTTTCCAACGATTGAATATCTTTATGAATAAAATCTTTTAATTTCGAAACTGTATTTTGAAACATATGTTGCTTTTCTTCAATAAACAGTTCACCTTCTTTTATATCTTTATCTAACTCAAAAATTTCAGATTCTAGAATTTTTAGTTGACTGGTTAATTGGGCAATTTGCTCTTGATTAGATTTAATTTGCTCCATTGCTATATTTTTATCGGCAATTAACTTTGCTACTCTTAGGGAATATTGAGACTGTAAGGCGCTATTAAATTTATCACTTTCTTGATCTAAAAGTTCAATAAAGTGTTTAGCCGACGAAAGTATATCTGAACTTTGGACTCCCATGGTTTTAGCGGTAGTTAATGTGGATATCTTGGCCATTTCAGGATCCATTTTAAGCATTAACAATCCTTGTATGGCTTGACGGTATTTAACATAATTAAATTTAGTATCAGTTTGACGAAGAATTTCATCACCTATGATCCTAGCACTGGCTTCATGAATACCTTCATGCTCAAGGAAAAACATTTGATCTAACATAAAGAAATATAGTTCTGCTGCAAATATCGCGCAAAATTGATAATAAATGTAATGCACCATCTATTAAATCTACTAATAAGCGTAAAAAACAGATTAATCCTTGTTTTTATATGAAATCAACATCAGGTAGGTATGGGTAGCGCATCAAAAATTGTATGGCTTTTTCAAGTTCAATCCCTTCAAACAAGACACTGAAGATCATTTGAATGATGGGCACTCTAATTTGATAATTTTTAGCCAATTGATAAGCAATTCTTGTTGTACGCAAACCTTCAACGGTCTCGTCCATTGAAGAAATGATTTGATCCAATGACTCTCCTTTGCTAAATCGATAACCAAACTGAAAATTCCTACTATTTTCACTGGTCGCAGTTGCAATTAAGTCTCCAATTCCAGCAGTTCCCAGAAAAGATCGATGTGTGGCCCCCATTGCTCTGCCCAATTCTATCATTTCACGCAATCCTCTGGTAATCAACATAGCCTGTATGTTTTTTCCCAGACCTTTGCCAAAAAGCATGCCGGCAGCTAAAGCTATTATATTCTTTAAAGCACCTGCCATTTCAGCTCCAACTAGATCGTATGAGCCAAAAACAAAAAAATATTTACTTGCTAAATATTCAGAACCAACTTTAATAACCTCATCAAATTCACTGGCAATAACACAGGCTGTGGGTTGACCTTGCAGAATTTCTTTGTACAAATTAGGGCCCGCCAAACAACCAACCCTTGAGACACAGGTTTCCTGACGCATTACTTCACTCATTGTATGTATATCCTTCCTAGAAATAGACATACTTGCAAGTTCTTTTATATTAATTTTTGATAGATCCAAACCTTTTGTTCCATGGATAAGGATATGTCCAGGATTCAAAAATGGACTTAATCTTTTCAAAGTCGGTCTAAAATTTTCAGAAGGTACAATTGGAAAAATCAAATTACATTCTGATGTAATTGCCTCTAAATCAGTGGTTGCTTTAATATTTGAAGACAATTTAATACCAAGATGGATCCCTTCTTTGTTAATTTGATTAACCACTTCTTGCCTTCGAGTATAAAGCAATACTTCGGAATTATGAGCTAAAAGTGTTGAGACAGTCGTCCCAAAACTTCCTGCCCCTAATACCCCTGCTTTATGTTTAGTTTGTGAAGACATTTTGAATTCGGATTGCGAAATTACTCTAATTTTGCAAATTTACCTTACATTTCGAGTGTCCTACCATACGAAAAGCAGGAATAATTAAAATATAAATGCTTAATTTTAGGTTTTAATTACATTAATATTGACTACTCATGAATAATAGTTTTTTCAAGCTCCCCACAACTTTTTTAAAATTTCTATATATCTTTTTAATCAATATTGTTATTGTTTCTACTTATTCATGTAGAAAACAGAATGCCGAATGGGAAAGTGATTGGGCAGTGCCTTTGATAAAAACCGAAATTCATCTAACGGATTTGCTACCATCGGATAATTTAAGTAATGATACTTTAGGACTACACAGAATTGTATATCGAACTTCTTTATATAACATCGCTGTAGATTCTCTTTTTGTAATTCCTGATACCATTAGAACCCGCACTTTTACAATAGACTCATTGTCATTGTACGATGCGACGACTATATTTCCAATTTCTTTAGGTGAAATTTGTAGACAAGCCGGAATTTTAGGTTTACTAATTATCAGTAATCAAGGCAACACTGTTCCTGTGGGACCCATACCTGCATTTAATACACCTCCTTTTGAAATTAGTGCAGATACACTTTTTACATCAATGACATTGGAAGAAGGTACCATGGAGTTAGGCTTTAAAAATGAACTTCCCATAGATATAACTGATGTGAAATTTGAACTTAAAAACAGATCAGATAATTCAATTATAGTCAGTGGAACATTTCCAATTATAAAATCAAATGAAAGCGTCAAGCAAGAATTTTCCTTAGCAGGAAAAACAGTAGAAGGCAAACTAAATGCACAAATAGTTAGTTTTGCTTCACCAGGAAGCAATGGTGTTCCAGTGCTAATTGACACAGCCAATGCAATTGTGGCAGAATTAAGAGTCTTTAACCTAAGACCATTTACAGCCACTGCAATTTGGCCATCACAAAATCTTGTTAATCAAAAACAGGATTTTAATATTAGAGGTCTGGATGTACTTTTGAAAGAAGCATTGGTAAAAAGTGGAGTCATTCGTTTTAGAATGAAAAGTTCGATTCCAGACAGTGTGAGATTTATGTACACTTTACCCGCAGCCATTAAAGATGGAAAATCCTTCGAAATCAATACCGTTCTTCCTCCTGCTAACCCAGGTGAGTTTTCTGAATTTGTACGGGATTATGATTTTACAGGTTATAGATTGGATATGAGTGGCCAAAACAAAGATACTTTTAATGCTGCTTTTAATACTTATCTAGTGCGAATCGATTCTTCCGGAGTCATGAAAACTTTTTCTAAATCTGATCTATTTATTCTTGAATTGGGATTTGTCGGAATTAGACCTTCTTATGCCAGAGGTTATTTATTTACGGATACTTTTTTAATTTCAAATAACACAACCGAACTTGATGTATTCCAGGAATTTGAAGGTAAATTAAATTTTGACGATGCTTGGCTGGAATTAAATCTTGAAAATAATATTGGAGCGGATGCCACACTTTTTATTACGCAATTTAATAGCTATAGATAGTCGCACAGGTCAAGAGATTACATTGACAGGCGAACCAATTCAGCTTGTTCACCAAATAAATCGTGCTACTGACCAAGGAGGACAATTGCCTATTAATCCGAGTCTTTTTAACTATAGTATCACCAAAAATAATTCCAATATAGTCGATCTTATAAATCTCTTGCCTGATCAACTAAAATATTCAGTAGACATCGTTACCAATCCTTTAGGAAATACAAGCAATTATAATGATTTTATTTATGATGGTAAATTGCTGAACCTTGATCTCTCACTCACCATACCCATGAAAATTAGTGCAGAAGGGCTTGCGTTGTCTAAAATTATGGAACTTGATTTAAGCAACCAAAATTTTGAAGAAATCCAATCTGGAAAATTGAATTTTTTGTTTAATAATTGGTTTCCATTTGATTGTAAAATAAACTTAACCTTAATAAATGAAGATGGCTCTGATGGCACTAATTTATTAAATGAAAATCAAATTATTAAATCCGCAATCGTGGAACCATCCGGAAAGGTTATAAAACCTGAATTTTCTCACTTGGAAATCGCTTTGGATGCTAATTTAATTAAACAATTATCTGCAGTAAATAAAATTAGAGTCAAAACCACCTTTGACACTAAACCCAAAAATGAGTTAGTCAATATATATACATATTATTATATTGAATTAAAAGTGACCGGAGAATTTCAATATTTGAATAGATGAAAAAATACTTCCTTATTACATTTATAATGTCCATTTCTTTAAGTTTATCATCTCAGAATTCCAGTATTTTTGGACACTTCCTGAGTATTGTAGATGACCCCCATAAATCCATTCAAGTAAATTTAGGTTTATATAGTGGATCTAATGGTATTACGAATAAGTTTTTGAAAAGATATTTTTACAATTCCAATTTAAGTTTGGAGGATAGAAAAAATCAATTATCCCTATTAAGTGACAATAATTCAATGTGCTACATACTATCAGGTGATATTACGTTTGAAAATTATCAGTGGAGTTATAAGAAATTAAAAAGTTGGAGAATAGGTATTTCAAATTTAGACTACAATGAATTTTCATTTTCAAAAGATATATTTGGTGTTTATTTTCTTGGAAATAAACCTTTCCAAGATATCACTTTAAAATTATCCGGCAAGCAAAATACTATAAAATCTCAAACTTTAAAAATTGGATCTGGATTCCTGTTTAATAACTTTGAATCCAAGTTTAATTTAGGATTAGTGATCGGCCAACATGTTTCTAATAAAAATTTGGAAAACAGTTCGCTTTTAAGTTCTGGAATAGGCGAACAAATTGATTTGGATTTAAAATATTTAGCTTTGAATAAAAATAAAAATCACATTGGATCCTTTCAAAGTTTAGGTGCTAGTATTGATTTAGGTGTAAAATTAAAACTGAAAAATAAAAATTTTATTGCCATTGAAATAAATGATTTTGGTAAAATATACTGGAATAATGATATTAGTGGGTTAGAAATAGACACGATATTTTCTTTTGATGGTGTTGATGTGAAAGGTTTCTTTGATTCTTTATATCTTGACATTGGCAGTTCCGAAGAATTACAAGAAAGTTTTGTTCGAAGAACTAAAATCGAAAAACTGAACAGTAAACTTCCATGGAGCTTAAATTTTACTGGATATTTTGTTTGGTTACCCACAAAAATCACAAGTCATTTTAATGCGAGAATTTATCCAGAATCTGACTTTATTGGTAATATTGACCTTATTACTTATTATACTCTTAAGAAATATTTCAACCCAGGCATTTCAATTGGTAGAGGATTTTACCAAGAATTTTATGCTGGATTAGGATTCTTTGGACAACTTGGAAACAACTATTTTTATAATGTAAAACTGAATTCCTTATTTAATACATTTGTCAACCAAGCTAAAATAGGACCTGTTTTAGAATTGCAATTGGCTAGAACTATAAATTAATAAGTTATTTGGTACCTATAAAAAATAAGTCCAAGCAATTGTTATCACAGTCCTTTACACTAAAATCATTAATACCAATTGATTTTGTAAGTTGATTATTTGATTTTGCAATACTTTTTCTATTCCACTTATTGAGTATATCGTAAGGAATTTGTAAAATAAACCTAGGTAATCTATATTGAAGATTAAAAATATCAAATTTTGTAAACTTCTCAATGTGTTTTTTATTTTCCAATATATAAGTGTCTATTTTGGAAGATCCATATGTACCTTTTGCATCTACAGATTTAAACCCGGAATTGATCATAAGACCTTTTAACTCATGTGGCAAGTATTCTCTAATATGCCATGGGTTTCGAGTCAGACTTTGCAATCGGTTTGGAGTTGTAAGGATTGCCTTACCACCAGGTTTAAGGACTCTCACGATTTCCTCTAAATAATACTTATCATTTTCAATGTGTTCGATCACTTGAAAACTTATAACAAAATCAAAACTATTGTCTGCAAATCCTTGAAATGGAGGTATGGTCATCTGTACAAATTCAACGTTTGGATATTTTGAAAAATCCAAACCACACTCAAATTTGTCAATGGTTGTAAATTTATCGCAATGTCGTGAAATAAGCTCAACCCCAAGACCTGTACCAGTTCCAATTTCTAAAACTTTGCCACCAATCAACTCTACAACCGAATGGTAAGCAAATAAACATCTCTGGTATACGTAATTGTCAATTAAATTTTGGCCAGATACTCTTTCTGCTGTTTCAGACATGATTTTTTGTTTTTGAAATTATATAAATTAGAGAACTGCATTTTGACTTTTTAAATAGGGACACTATATGACTAATAAAGCCAACTTTAAATCCATTAATAAATCCAAACCTATTTTTTAGATTTGCTTCACTTAATAAACTAACATAATACCCATCAAAAGGCATACGTTTAATTTGATCAATATTAAATCCTTTGCTTGATAAAATTTGACTTAAAGATGAAATTGAAAAATGCCATAAATGTCTTGGTACATCATAACCGGCCCATACCTCTTTATAATAATTAGCATCATATGATTCAGAATTAGGTACAGCAACTATAAGTTTTCCATCATCTTTTAATAAGGTAAAAATATTTTCCAAAAGCCCTTTAAAATCATAAATATGTTCGAAAACATGCCAAAGTGTAATGATATCAAATTTTTCATCTACTTTCAATGAAGTTAAGTAAGATGGATCATGCGTTTGAATATTAAATTTAGAAAAACAATATATTCTTGCCTCTTCACTAATTTCGACACCTGTTACATTCCATTGATGTTGTTTCAATTCGTTAAGAAAATAGCCAGTACCTGATCCAATGTCTAATATTTTTCTAGAATTTGTTAGCTTCTCAAGTATCTTTCTTTTTCGATTCAACATTATAGATCTAACCAAATGATATAGTTTATTTACAAAACCTACTTTTGAATCAGAATGTGAAATATAATTCTTACTTTTATAATAATATCCAGCCTCACTAGGAAGTGGTGGATTCTGTGTAAAAATCAATTGGCAATTAGAACACTTAGAAATAGCAAATTTTTCTTCGCTGAATTTAAAGTCCGATGTTTCTAATAAAATAGAAACTGACCCGCTACTACAATTAGGGCACAATGCATGATATTCCTTATTGTGTTCTATTTTTTGCGAAATTAAAATTTCTCTCATAGGTTCAAAGAATGTAAAAGAAAAGTAAAGTGAATAGTGCTTATAAATTTAATTTGCGATTGAAATAATTTTAATTTCCACTCTTTGATTTTTTAATCTCCCCGAAACTGTTTCATTGGATGCTATTGGTTCCCTTTTACCATAACCTCTATGTGAGATTTGCTCAAATGGAATACCCTTATCGTACAAGTATGAAGCTACATTTTTTGCCCGGGCTGCTGACAATTTATCGCAATATTCATGGGGTGGAATACCATTGGTGTGACCACCAATTTCAATAGTCACATCTCGATTTATTTTTAAAAACTGAAAGATCTCATCCAATACCGTATATGACTCCTCAGAAACAATGGAAGAGTCTGCTGTAAAAAACAATTGATTAATCCTTAAAGTTTGCCCAACCGCTAATTTTGTCCTGTCCAAATCTGGGAGGGCTTTAGGTGCCTCTATATATACTTCAATGCTATGATAACATTGATTTTGATCGTAAATTTTTACCAAATGTTTACCTGCGGATAGATTTGTCACACTGGCACCAGATCTGCCGTTGTCCCAAATAATGCGATAGGGTGGAGTGCCCCCTTCGACTTTAATAGTTGCTTTACCATCTTTAGTATTTATTTCACTTACTCTATTTGTTGAAATAACGACAGAAGAAAATGACTTTGGTTCACGAACTGAAACCGAAGTTATATATTCTTCACCTTCTGCATCTGTAATGGTTACAGTATATTCGCCGGCACCTATACTATCAATTTTATTACCAATTAAACCTGCTTTATTCCATTGAAAAGAATAGGGTGTCTTGCCACCTTTAGCAACAACAGATAGAGATGATGTAATATCTCCCGGGCAAAGAATTTCACCTCTGGAGTAAGCAACAGCCGTTAACTGCAAGATGCTATCCAAAGAAATATCCACTCTAAACATACCACGATCTGCAGTACCAACCCATAAATCATCATTTCGGTCACAAGCCAGAGATAATGTTTGCGCCGAAATAAATCCATAATCACTATCAATGTTTACACTTTGATCGGTATATGGATTAAACTGAACTAAAATTTCTGAGGCAACATAAATGTTCCCTTTACTATCAGAAACAATAGCACGAATTGGTCCTTGACTTAGGCCTCTTTTCACTGCCGCATCCTGCCAACGGTCTCGCCCCTCTTCCTTATAGATCAACCACATTTTCCTTTCAGCAAGTAACCAAATACCCTCCTTGGTCGACACTGTACCGTTGATTTTATGGTCTCTCTCATAGTGAGTCCATGATTTATCTTTTACAACTACAACTCCTTCATCTGTTCCTATCCACAATCTACCTTCGTTGTCAGAAAACAAAGAGTTAATTTGGCCAGATTTTAATTTAGAATTCTCAGTCGTATAATGATTTAAAATTTTAATCTGATCATCTGAAATTCTAAATAATCCAACATTTGTCCCCGCCCATATATCTCCTTTATAGTAACTGAGACAATTAATTTGGGCCCCCTTTACTTCCAAAGATATCTGGTTTATTGGATCGACACTTTTAATCTGTTGCTTTCGGTTTGCATACCAAATGACTCCTTTTTTATCCTCTGTGATCGACAAAATGCTATCACTTGAATATTTCTCGGGATCCATTTCCAATCCAATTACTTTATACAATCCTCTATCAGTACCTAACCACTTGTAGTTTTGCTTATCAATACATATGGATCTAACAGCTTCCTCCTGTTCAAATTTTGTATAATTTTCGACTGAAATAGTTTGGCTAGAATCTTGACCAAAGCATTTAAAGAATGAAATAATTATAATTATTAATGTAAGTCTGCGTTTCATTTTTATTATAAATACTGTAATTTAAAAACGTTGAAAACTCTTCAATAGTTTTTATCATTAAAAGATACCATCATAAATAATATAAATCAGAGCATTTTTTTCTTCAGCTATCAAATCGCTTCTGCAATCAGCTAAAATAAAAAAGCCCAATTCTATAAGAAAAGGGCTAATATTTATATTGATTTCAATATAAACTTATAAATTAGGAATAATTAATTCTTGACCAGGGTGGATAAGATCTGGATTATCTAGAATATCCTTATTGGCTTCAAAAATTTGCTTATACTTGCTTACATCTTTATAATACTTTTTAGCAATAAGACTTAAACTCTCACCTTTAGCCACTGTATGTTTGGTATAGTAACTAGTATTGCTCACTTTAATATCAGCAATTAAATCTGTTGGGTTATCTCCTGCAACATCTTTGATCTGATCCCAAATTTGGTCTTTATCATACTGTGTTTTTGCAATTCCGCCAATCTTCAGAACACCATTTGCTTCTTCAACACTACCTTCTTGTATTCCTAAAGACAATCCCAAGTCCAATACTGATTTATACTTGTTTTGTAGACTCATAATTTTGATTTTTAATTATTAACAATAACTGAACAACACATCAAGAGACTCATTGTTCATTGTGAAATGTGAAATTATATTTTTCTATTACAGACTCAATTTAATGACCAACAATAAAAGCAATAATAATATAACTAGTTGATTATCTATCGTTTAATAAATATTTCATTTTTTAGTTTTTGATCATGCATATAAAGATCATTCCTAAAATTTAAAATACCTTTTGAATCAACCCAAGTTGTTAAATATAAAATGAGGACCGGAATAGTGGGAGCTAGATTGACCCAAGTTTCATTCGATTTCGAAGTTAATCCTAGAATTGTTTGAGCATTATATTTTCTGTCATTTCTCAAAAGGTATTGGGCCAATTTCAAAGGTTCTGAAACCCTGATACATCCATGGCTAAAATCTCTACGATTTTCTGAAAACAAAGCTTTCGCAGGTGTATCGTGTAGATAAATACTGTAAGAATTTGGAAATAAAAACTTTACCTTTCCAAGAGCATTTAATTTCCCAGGTTTTTGTCGGATGGTAAAAGGCATATGAGTTTTGTATTGATTCCACCTTATCCTAGAAGATGAAATCACTTTTCCATTTGAAAGTAACTCCATATCGTTTTTATTAAGATATTGACGATCCAATTTTAATTTTGGCAGAAACTCCTTGTTGGCAATACTAACAGGTACCGACCAATATGGACTAAACACAATATGCTTAAGATTCCCTGTAAAAATACTTGTCTGGTGGATGGTCTTACCAACAACTACAGCGCAACTCCACTTTAATTTTGAACTATCAAAAACGTGCATTTTAAAATCAGGAATGTTTACCAATATAAATTCATTGGGCATGGTATCAGACAACCATCTCAACCGCTCAAGATTAACCATCATTTTTTCCATGTAATATTGGGTAGGATTTTGTGTCAATTTAAATGTAATTGAATCAATATTTCCTGTTGGCTTTAATCCATGACGTAATTGATAATTCTTTATTCCTAAAAAGATATGATCGTTTAAATTTATACAATTCAATTTTTCAAGATCATTTTCAATTTTTAGAAATTCAAACCATACCATGTCAGCTTTGATCATTTCAGGGCAAGGAATATTATCAATTATTATTAAATTAAACCTTAAACTATCTAGCTCCTTTTCTTTGCGATGAAGTTCTGCGAGTTTAAATTTAAGACTTTTGTAATAGACATTCACCGGTTCAAATTGATTAAAATCTTTTCTTCCTGTGGATACTGCATTCAGCAATAAATTAAAATCCTTTTTCTTTCGAGGAATAAACCATTCCAAATCTTTCGGATCCTTATCGATACCTCCGTATGCCTTCTTAGCATATATGAAAAAGGAACTAGTAAGAGTTAACTCTAATTGGGGAATTCTTTCATTATTTTTTATCAAATAGTTTGAATCTAATCGTGCACTATCTAGAATAACTTCTATTTTTTCAATATTAAAAGAAGTATCATTAAATAAAGAATTATATTCCCTTAATATGTCAAAGAAAGTTTGTACGGATTCAGATATACCATCATCAGTATACCAAGCCAATTGAAAATCTCTTCTTCTATAAAATGAAAGCAATTCACTTTCTATAATTTGAAAATTGCAGTGATTGTTAAAAAACTCTCTAATATAATGAGAATCTAGGTGCTTTGACGTAAAATCAAACTTACTATAAATCGTACTATCTTGAGTTAATAAGTCTTTTGAATTTGATTTTTTACAAGCAAAATGAAAAGGAGAAAATAAAGTTAAGCAAAGTAAAATTGGAAAAAATAAATTGAAAGAACGCTTTATAATCTGTGAAATAAACTTTAATAAAATTTTCAATAGAAATGACTAAAATTATGAATTAGATTTAAGTCTATTTTGACCATGAATATATAACAAAGCTCCATTCTGCAACAATGGAATTATATTTTTAAGTACAGAAGAAGGTAAGACAGGGCAGCCATGACTTCTTCCAAGCCGGCCATTTTTATTAATAAAATCATAACTTACGTAATCAGCAGAATGAATTATTATTTCCCGATTGCGCGCCATATCATTTATACCTTTTTCAAGCCCCTCTAAAAGCAATGCATCTCCATGTTTTGGACTTTTTATTTTTTGACCAATATTATAAAATCCTAAACTGCTTTGGTATGAATTCATTTTATTTGAAAACGAAGTAGCCATAACATCTCCTGAATTGCGTCCATGAGCTACCAATGATTTTGCGATAAGCTTCATGCTATGAAGATCAATCATAAAGAAGCGCTCTTGGTTTGAAGGTTTTGTAAAATCGCATATAGCAATCAAATTTTTTGGAGCATTGAATATATCAATTCCTTTAATTGCCTTTTTGAAAACATTATAATCCAATTGACCAAGTAAATGACATTGAAGGTAATATTTTTTAATTAGATCTTCTTGAAGATCCATTTTATCATTTCTATAATCACAGCCATTTGAAATTGGCTTACCATTGTATAAATTGGAATTTATCTCATGGATTACCAACCAAGAGATAAAAAGAAGAAAACATAAATAAACCAACCTAATAATACTCAAATCTATTTAAATTTAAATATTAAGAAAAGTGGAGGTTATCGGAGTCGAACCGACGACCTCTTGCATGCCATGCAAGCGCTCTAGCCAGCTGAGCTAAACCCCCAAGTATTAAAGCCCTTACACTGCTTTTTCAAATTACTAAAAATAAGTTTGTTTAAAAAACCCTGCAAAAATATAAAAACAAATTAAACCAACTGAAATATTTAATCCTGTTATTAAAAGAAAGTTAGCGTATTTATCTTAAAAAATGCCGCTTCAGTTTGTACTGAAACGGCATTATATACTTTATTAGTATGCAATCATTTAACTCTTGTTGACTTCTTCAAATTCCACATCTGTTACCGGTTCTGAATTAGAATTTTGAGAACTTGATGGGTCATTGTTAGATTTTGATCCATTATCTGCTTGTTGCGATGCTTGATACAAATCTTGAGAAGCAGCTGTCCATGCAGAATTTAGAGTATCTAGTTTTTGGGTAATTGCATCCAGATCTTGAGATTGATGAGCAGCTTTTAATTCTGTTAATGCTTGGTCAATTGCTGCCTTTTTTTCTGCTGGAATCTTATCGCCAAATTCCTTCATCTGCTTTTCCGTCTGAAAAATCATTGAATCAGCCTCATTAATTTTGTCCACTCTTTCTCTTGCCTTTTTATCTGAATCAGCATTTGCTGCAGCTTCATTCTTCATTCTCTCAACTTCTTCTTTAGATAAGCCAGTAGAAGCTTCAATTCGGATATTCTGGCTCTTTCCTGTCCCTTTATCCAAAGCTGAAACACTTAAAATTCCGTTTGCATCCATATCAAATGATACTTCTATCTGTGGAACTCCACGTTGAGAAGGCGGAATTCCATCCAGAATAAATCGACCTACTGTTCTATTGTCTTTGGCCATTGGGCGCTCACCTTGCAAAATATGAATCTCAACACTAGGCTGATTATCAGCAGCAGTAGAATATACTTTGGATTTTTTGGTCGGAATTGTTGAATTGGCTTCAATAACTACGTCATAAACTCCTCCCATTGTTTCAATACCCATGGACAAAGGAGTTACATCTAAGAGTAATACATCCTTAACTTCACCAGTTAAAACACCACCTTGGATTGCAGCTCCAATAGCCACCACTTCGTCAGGATTAACTCCACGATTTGGTTTTTTTCCAAAAAACTCTTCAACCACCTGTTGAATCCTTGGAATTCTGGTGGACCCTCCAACCATAATAATTTCGTCAATATCACCCTTATTTAATCCAGCATCTTTAAGCGCGTCTTCACAAGGCTTCAAGGTTCTTTTTACCAATTCATCCGCAAGTTGTTCGAATTTTGCTTTAGTCAATTTTATAACCAAATGCCTTGGAACTCCATCTGTTGCAGTAATATATGGAAGGTTAATTTCAGTTTCTGTACTTGAAGAAAGCTCAATTTTTGCCTTTTCTGCAGCTTCTTTTAATCGCTGTAAGGCCATTGGATCTTTTCTAAGATCAATATTTTCCTGACTTTTAAAATTTTCAGCCAACCAATCTATGATCACGTGATCAAAATCATCACCTCCTAAATGGGTATCACCATTGGTCGATTTAACTTCAAAGACACCATCTCCCAATTCAAGAATAGAGATATCAAAAGTCCCCCCGCCTAAGTCATAGACAGCGATTGTCATGTCCTTATTCTTCTTGTCAAGTCCATACGCCAATGCAGCGGCTGTTGGTTCGTTAATGATTCTTTTGATCGTTAAGCCTGCGATTTCACCTGCCTCTTTGGTGGCTTGTCTTTGAGAATCATTAAAATATGCTGGAACTGTAACGACTGCTTCAGTAACCTCATGACCCAGAAAATCTTCAGCTACTTTCTTCATTTTTTGAAGAGTCATCGCAGAAATTTCTTGAGGGGAATATAATCTTCCATCAATATCTACTCTAACTGTGTTGTTTTCTCCATTTACAACTTTGTAGGACATTCTTCCGATTTCAGAACTTGATTCATTAAATCTTTGCCCCATAAATCGTTTGATAGATGCTACAGTCCTTTTCGGGTTGGTAATGGCTTGCCTTTTTGCAGGATCACCCACTTTACGTTCACCATTGTCCAAAAATGCTACAATAGAAGGTGTTGTCCTTCTTCCTTCATCATTAGCAATAACGACAGGTTCATTGCCTTCCATAACTGCTACGCAAGAATTGGTTGTTCCTAAGTCTATTCCGATAATTTTTCCCATATTTCAATATTTATTACTGCATCCTCATCAATAGGCATGCCAATACCCAATTAGGAAAATTTGTCAGGTTTTTGGCTGACAAATTAGAAGATATACTAAAAAAGTTCTGTCAAAATTGGCAAAAAAGGCTTGGAATGTCAGAAATTAAGTGCTTGAGTTTCTGGTGTAATTCTCAGCAATGCTTTTGTTTCTGGAGTAATGCCAAAATTCCTATGATGAGTAAAAATGCTTGAAAATAGCCCAAAACCCTCTGATATATTGGTATACCTTGGAATTTCTTGAGATGCTGTAATACCTGTGTTGGCATTGATCACAGAGTCAAAATCATATATTTCGACACCACCTATTTTTACCGTAAATCGCAAGTTAGAGATTTCTCTTTGAATACTAGGATCAATACTCAGGTTTTCTTTAAGCAATCGGTAAAACTCAATCCCTTGAACTACTACACTATTTTTCAAACTTTTACGTAAGAAAACCCAAGGAATTGTGACTATTTTTGATTCTCCGGTAACCTTATTGGTCTCAAGGACATCAACATTAACTTCAAATGAATAAATATGAGCACCCGGCACCAAAGTCCAAGCAACGGTTTGGGATACCTCAGGTTTAAAGGTAATTTCTCTGGTATCTCTGGATGGAGCAGTAAATGCAATGTCCTTTACTAAAACAATAGTACTGGTAACCAAAGGTTTGTTATCAGAACGATCCAATCTAAATTGAACTGTATCTCCCCCTAAAAGGGGAATTTTGGATGATTCAATTTTGTATAAATAATTTGGGGCAGTTGCAAATGGTCCGGGATTACGTTGAAACCCTTCAGCATTTCCATCCACGCGAGTTAGCTGAAAATCAGTCTTTAAACGGTAACTATATAAAGAAACAACTGCATTTGCATAATACAGAGAATCAGCAATTTGTGCAATTTCTACCGCAGATTTATTTTCATCTACAAAAAGTTTCTCGACCCTAATGTAATGCGCTTGGTCAGTACGGTCTATAAACCCATATACAACTGGTACATCTTTCCACTCTTCAGTAACCTGAAAATCCTCGTTGCATGAAACTAAAAATAAACAAAGGACAATAAAAGTATAAATATATCGAATCATGGTGCAAAAGTAATTAATCTGATTGGTTTAACTTCACTAGTAATAACGTTCAAATTTGAATTTTAGTGATGGGAATCTATAATATCGCTAATTTTACGCCATGTCTGTGCACAAAGAAATAAAGAAAATGACCACTAGAACACTTCAAGAAATGAAGTTGGCTGGTGAAAAAATTGCTATGCTAACTGCATACGATTACTCTATGGCTCGTATCTTAGATGAAGCCGGGATTGATGTGCTTCTTGTAGGTGACTCTGCATCTAATGTGATGGCAGGTCATGAAACCACTTTACCGATTACTCTTGATCAAATGATTTATCATGCTCAATCGGTTGTTAGAGGTGTTAAAAGAGCATTGGTGGTAGTGGATCTTCCATTTGGAAGTTATCAAGGTAATTCTAAAAGAGCTTTAGAATCTAGTATCCGGATCATGAAAGAAAGTGGTGCCCATGCAGTGAAGTTAGAAGGTGGAGCAGAAGTTGTAGATTCTGTAAAAAGAATTTTGACGGCTGGGATTCCTGTAATGGGTCATTTAGGCTTAACTCCACAGTCCATCTATAAATTTGGCACTTATACAGTTCGTGCTAAAGAAGAATTTGAAGCCATTAAACTTAAAGCAGATGCAAGGATTTTAGAAAAAGCTGGTTGTTTTAGTCTTGTGCTTGAAAAAATTCCGGCATTATTGGCCACAGAAGTTAGTCAAAGTATTTTAATTCCTACCATTGGTATAGGCGCAGGATCAGGAGTTGATGGACAGGTTTTGGTTTCCCACGATATGTTAGGTTTAAACAATGGATTTCATCCCAGATTTCTTAGGCGATATCTTGATTTACACAATGAAATAAAAGGAGCTGTTCAAAAATACTGTACAGAAATTAAATCTGGTGATTTCCCCAATTCCAAAGAGCAATATTAATGAAAAAATTTATTGGTTTATTTAGCCTCTTCTTATTTGGGGCAGTTCTACTTGTGTCCTATCTTTTGGTACTCGACAATGTCAGCTCTAGAGATCAATCTTTTTCTCTAGAAGTAAAACCAAATGAAACATGGACAAATGTTGAAAATATATTAAAAGAAAATAATCTACTAAAAAATAATTTGTCTTTTGATATTGTAAAATCTTTTGCAAAGATTAAATCTAATGTGATTAAACCCGGTAGATATTTAATAGACCATGGAATGTCTAATTATGATATTGTAAAAAAACTAATGTCCGGATCTCAAGATCCCGTCTTGTTGGTCATAAATAATGTGAAAGATATTTATCAATTAGCAGCCAAACTAGATTCATATTTAATGCTTGATTCTGCAGAAATCCTAAATACAATTTCTGATACGAGCTTTTTAGACAGTTTAGGCTATACAATAGACAATATTATGACCTCTATTCTTCCTGATAGCTATGAGGTTTTTTGGACAATTTCAACAAAAAGTTTATTGTCTAAATTTAAAGCGCATCACGATGCCTTTTGGAAATCAGAATCCAAATTGATTTTATTAGATGAATTAGATTTGAATAAAAAAGAAGTATATATCTTAGCTTCTATTGTAGAAAAAGAAACACAATATGAAAAAGAAAGAAGCACAATCGCAGGTGTTTATTGGAATAGGCTCAAAAGAGGTATGAAATTACAAGCTGATCCAACAGCAGTTTTTGCCTCTGGCCTGACCGGAATTCAAAGAGTGTCCCATGAAATATTATCTATTGAATCTCCATATAACACCTATCATGTATATGGTTTGCCTCTAGGACCTATATATATGCCATCTCTAAATAGTATTAATGCCGTATTAAATGTAGATAAGCACGATTACATTTTCTTTTGTGCACTGCCAGGATATGAAGGTAAGCATTCTTTTGCCAAAACAGCTGAACAGCATTTTGAGAATGCCAGGTTATACCGGAATTGGCTTAATGAACAAAATATCCACTAAATAATCTACTTTTAAACCTATAAAACTGGCAACCCACTTTTTCTCACAAATTTAATTTGCCATGAATTATTACCATATTTTTGAGTACCAATAAATAACATTGCATCCGGATCAACCTTTAGTTTCCATTCACTAGAGCTATCTATGGTAGACCTAAGTTCAATAGTACCATTTTGAGGTATATACAAATACCTACCTTCATCAGTTTTATTGGAATAAATTCCTTTTGTATAGGTAAAATCTTCTTTTAAGTCTAACCAATGACCTTTATAAATATTATCCTTTGGAGTCTCCTCTGCAATTGATAAAGCAAAGTAAAAATGCCATATACTATCAGTGATCATAGGATATTCTTTTTGGGTTTTGGACCAATCAATAAACTCCTGATCTAATTTAGCATATTGGACAGCAGCGTTGTTTTTTAAATTAAGACCTTCATTATCAGGCCTTTCAATTGACACTGGAGCCGGGGTCGATTCCTTTTTATCACTCTTACATGAATAAAAAGAAAAAATAAGTAAAGCAAAAAAATGTAATTTGACTTTCATGGAAATGCATATTTATTGCAAAAAAAGATCATTTTAAGCTATCGAGTCCAAAAAATGTCTCAAACTTGCAAAAAATTAACTTTTACTTGGAAATCAAGGCGAAATTATTTAAAGCAATAGATGAGATTTTGATTGGATTGTCAGCTGATCCAATCTTAATTGCGGTCAGCGGGGAGTAGATTCAATGGTTTTAGCAGACTGCCTAAATAAAAAAGGAATACCAATTGCAATTGCACATTGTAACTACCATTTGAGAGATGAGGATTCTAAACTTGATGCAAAATTGGTCAAGGAATGGACTTTATTACATGGCTTGACCTTTCATATTGGTGAATTCCCAATTGAGCCAAACACTCAAGGAATCCAAGACAAAGCTAGAAAAATGAGACTATCTTATTTTCAAGAATTAATGAGCGAATTCGGATACAAATATCTCTTTACAGCTCATCATCAGGATGATGCCATAGAAAATTTTTTATTTAGGCTATTAAATGGTTCTGGTTTACGGGGTCTTACAACAATTGAACAAAAAAATCAATACTCAATCAAACCATTTCACAATATTAGCAAAGTTGAATTAATTGAATATGCTGTTAAATTTGAGGTTCCATTTAGGGAAGATTTAAGCAATCATTCAAATAAATATTCAAGAAACAAAATCAGAAATAAATTGAAACCACTGCTTGAAGAAATTAAACCAGGTTATAAAACAGCTATTTTGCAATCCATACATATTCTTGAAAATGCTCAAAAATATTTAACACATCAAAAAAATGTTTGGAAAAATATTAATGTCCATTATCATAAAACACATATTTCAATCAACAAACCAGTCCAGCTAGAATATTACTTATTGAACGAATTCCTAATTGATTTTGGTTTTAATTATAGCGTATTGGAAGATCTTCAAAATCAAATTGATACCTCTGCGCGAACTTTTTTTTCTACTGCGGGCTATAAAATAACAACAGGAAAAGACATATTAATTTTGGAACAAATAGGATCTCAGAGTGATGAAATGGTAAGATACATTGAATTTGTGCCTTCTGAAATTTTATCCTCCAATTGGATGATATACCTGGATATAATTATTGAGAGTGAGGTGGATTTCTTTCAAGACAACCAATTTAATAAAATATATTTTGATTTCGACCAAATTAAAATGCCGTTAAAAATTCGAAACTTTTACAGTGGAGATAAAATTAAAATGCTTGGAATGCACGGTAAAGCTAAAAAAGTAAAAAAAATGTTTTCGGATCATAGGGTAGATTCAGTATCGAAAAGAGCTTGGCCCATCATTGAATCAGAAAATGAAATTATTTGGATTCCATCATTAGGAATGTCAGAAAATGTAAAAATCACAGCTAAAACAAGTAAAATAGCTTGCCTTTGGTGGCAAAAACACACAGATCAATAATTTGAACTTCAGACCCTAATTTACTTTTCTCTACCGAGAATATCTTTGGGTCTTTGGTCTAAAATTGGTTTCTCTCGAGGGGCTTCATTTAAAATGGTGTTATCCAATTTTACCTGATGAATCCACTTATGATTTTTATATTCTAAAGCTTCATAGGTTCCATCTGGAACAAATAGCGGACCAGTTACAGATCGAGGATCATCAAACCTGGTGATATGATCATAAACTATTTGATGGTCCATATCATCATAACTAATAGCGCATGAAGCTTCTTCAGAATAACGAACCACTTGTCTTTGTGCATCGTAATCTTCAAGTCTCTCGTCCTTTAATTTCAAATGAGGCAATCCGAACTTCAATTCATCCTTTTCAAAAATAAATCCATCTATGATTTTAAATTTCTCTCTTCTCTGATTTTGTGAAAAGGCAAAAAACACATATTGATTATTTGACTTACCAAAAGTTCTAGGTACAATATTATAAATAAGTGCCCCATACCAATTTGAAGAGCTGATATGATCTCTCCTGATTTTTGTATAATCTCTTTGCTCGGAAACTAATTCTACAAATCTCCCATTTGCAAACTTAATTATACCTCCATAAAGCCAAATTCTATTTTTTGATTCAAATTGCCAAGTGTAAGCAGTTATTTTAAAATCGTGGGATTTGGCAATCAATAAACCTGGAATTCTGTCAGAAGTATCTAAATCAGAATGTTCTAAATAGGAAACCAACAAAGTGTTAAGTTGAGATTCGGCATGGGTTCTAAATTTTGGATTCTTTGAATAGGCCATTATTTCAGCCCAAAATAAAATAGAATCTTTAGAGGAATCTAAAAATAATTGAGCCCTAATAGAGCAAAAAGGCAAATAAAAAATAATAAATAAGAGAAAAAATCTATTCAATATTCTCAAATTAAAATTGGGTAAGACCATTAAAAATTAACGAAAATTAAATACTTATATTATAATGATAGACAAGAAATCATACTCATATAGTCCGGTTTATCAGAAGCATAACTATGTCTAAATTCAGAAGTGATTTTACCGTCAAAAATTGAAAAAACACCAGGCATTTGAAACCCATCTCCTAATTGAACTCCCCATCCATGGCCTTTAATAATACCTGCGTCTACTCCTCTAATCCAAGATCTAAAACCGAAAAGTTGATTGAACCTGCCTTTTAATAAGCCAAAATCTTGGTATAGTTGGCAGTCTGGATCAGAAATATGCTCTAAGTGAGAGATTTTAAATTTTTCAAAATAACTCATAGCTATACTAGGCTCTGCCATATGAACCAAAACAATGGATACTTGATTTGGATTCAACTTTTTTTCTAATTCTCTGATTTCCTCAAGGGCTTCTCTACAAAAGGTACAGCCAAAATGCCTCAAAAACACCAATAGGACTTGTTTATATTTACTTATTTCCAGAATAGATTTTCCACTATGAGTTTGGAGGTTTCTAATTCTTTCCTGAATTTTGCTCATAAAGATAAAAACACAGAAGATCCTATGAATGTTTATAAACCAGTTATTTAGAGTGCATCATAGACCTTCATCATACTACTCACTTCCTCGGCTGATTGATTTAGCAACGTTCTTTCTGATTCGTTTAGCTTTAAATCAATTATTTTTTCAATTCCATTTCTTCCCAAAATTACGGGAACCCCTACAAAAACATTGGTAAGTCCATATTCTCCATTTAACATTGCGCAGCAAGGCAAAATCCTCTTTTCATCTTTTAGAATAGCTTCTACCATTTGTGCTGCTGCCGCTCCAGGTGCATACCAAGCGGATGTACCCATTAATTTTACCAATTCCCCACCACCATATTTAGTTCGTTCCACAATTTTATGAAGCGACTCTTCATCTAAAAATTCCGAAACGGGAATTCCAGAAATGGTTGTAAACCTTGGAAGCGGCACCATTGAATCTCCATGTCCACCCATTAACAGTGCTTGAATGTCTTTGGGTGATACTCCTATTGCTTCCGCAAGAAAAGCTCGATATCTTGCAGTATCTAAGATGCCAGCCATTCCAAACACCCTTGAGGAATCTAGCCCACTTATTTTGTAAGCTGCGTATGTCATAACGTCTAAAGGATTAGACACAACAATGACAATAGGGTTTTTAGAATATTGTAACGCAGCGCTCGTAACAGAATTCACAATCCCGGCATTGGTAGAAATTAAATCATCTCTGCTCATTCCGGGCTTACGGGGAAGGCCAGCTGTTATCACAATAACATCAGAATCATTGGTTAATGCATAATTATCCGTACCAATAATTCTTGTAGAATAATAATCTACGGGCGCTTGTTGCCAAGAATCTAGTGCTTTCCCTTGAGCCATTTCTGCCTTAATGTCTACTAAAACTATTTCCTTAATAAAATCTTTGTGAGCCAATACATTTGCTACAGTAGCTCCAACATTTCCTGCACCAATAACAGTAACTTTATTCATTTTCAAACGTTAAATTTATAAATCGCCGCAAAACTAATCAGTAGTTTGATCAAGTTGTTGTAATTTTGTCATAAATTTGAAATTAATTAAACCTACAATGTATAAAATATTCACATTTTCGATTTTTCTCATTTTGGGAACTGAGTTATTCTCTCAAATTAAACCATATGGGTTTTGTGGCACTTCTCCTGAAGATCAGTTGATTATCAGAGATAGAATGTTTCAAAATAGAGAAAAAATGGATAAACTTGTTCAAGTGAGAACGGGTGCTATCCGATATATTCCTGTTAACTATCACCTGGCGGCCAATACAGATGGTACTGGTAGAATGAGAATTGTAAATGTATATACTAACTTATGTGCCATCAATAAACTTTTTGAAGCACATGAGATTCAATTTTATCTTAGAAATATTAATTTCATCAATAACACTGCTTTATACGATGACCCAAGTAGTGCCCTTGGATCAGCCTGGTGTAATAGTTTGGCAAATAATAATCGAAATGCTGTCAATATTATTTGTGCAAGAGTAGCAAATAAACCAGAACCTGGTGTTTTAGCGTTTTACAATCCAGGAGGAGATTATATTGTTTCCGGTATTGGTAGTGTCAATGCAAATGGAACTACACTTGCTCATGAAATTGGTCATTTTTTTAGTTTAGCACATACTTTTTATGGTTGGGAATCAACTACTTATTCTTGCAACACACCGACTCCTTTAACGGTTTTTATTGGGGGGCAATCCGTCCAAGTGGAGTATGTCAATAGAGATAAAAGAATTAATGGGCAATTGGTTTGCAAAATTGCTGCAGATGGATTTTGCGACACACCTGCGGATTACAATCTTGGCTTTGGCTGGAATGGTGGCTGTGTATATTCTGGTTGTGCCGTTGATCCTGATGGTGACACTTTAGATCCAGATGAAAGAAATATGATGAGTTACTTTTTAAGTTGTCTCCAAACTTTTACCACAGAACAGGTTGCAGCTATCAATCGAGATTACAATGGAAATCATAGAAATTATTTGAAAGCAGCTTTTACACCCCAAAATGTAGTTCCTTCAGAAATTAATATCATTTCGCCAATAGATCAATCAGTCACTGAAGGTTTTAATATTGTAAAATTTCAATGGGAGCCAGTGCCTAATGCAACACATTATTTAGTTGAGTATGGGGAAACTTCACTAACCAATAAAAATGTCAGCTTCATCACTAAAAGAACCGATACAACTTTAACCAATCTGGTTTCTAATAAAAGGTATGCATATAGGGTTTTTGCATACAACAACACACACTTTTGTCATGCTATCATGAATCCTATCAGTTTTGTAACTGGCAAATTTTCAGTTTCCACCAAAGATATTACGACTAGTATCCAAAGTATTAATTGGTACCAGGTATCAGAGTTAGAATTAGAATTCAATGTCAATTCAATTAATGCAGTTTCATCAAATATTGAACTCTTTAATATGCAAGGTAAAAAAGTATTTAGCCAATATTTAAATTTACAAACAGGGGCCAATCAAATTTCAATAAACTTTCCGGTGAAGGGAACCTATTTATATAGGGTTTCATCCACCAGCGGTGCTTTAAGCGGAAAGTGCCTTATACTTTAATAGATCTTTAAATTATCAACCTATGCAAATACGACTCATGTTGTTGTCGTGTATTTTTGTCATTTATTCTTCTATTGTTTGCAATAGTCAAGAGAACCCTTGTGGCACGAGCCACACTGACCAAAGGAAAATGTTAGAATTACAAGCTAAACTTCCTGAATTAAATCATTATCAAGAAGGAGGATTAATACAAGTTCCAATTCAGGTTCATATGCTATTGACCGATGAAGGCAATGGAATTTATAATTTATTGCATTTAGATGAAGCATTGTGTACTTTAAATAAAGATTTTGAACAAACAGGATTTCAGTTCTATATGGAACAGAATATAAACTATATCAGAAGCTCAAAATGGAATGATCATGAAAATTTTAGAGATGGAATTGAGATGATGAAAGTAAACAACTTTCCTGATGTAGTAAATTGTTATATTGTTTCAAATCCTGCTGGCAATTGTGGCTATTTTGCGTGGGATGGAGATGCCGTCGCACTCAGTAAATCCTGTCTTGGCGGAGGATCCCATACTTGGGCACATGAACTTGGTCACTATTTTTCATTGCCACACACATTTTATGGATGGGAAGGGATTTCATACAGTGGAAAAACTCCTACCAGTGAATATCAATCCAGGGTTTGGACACAAATAGAGAATGTAAACAGAGTTAACTGTAAAGATCAAGCCGATGGTTATTGCGATACTCCACCAGATTATATCAGTTCAAGATGGTCTTGTGATGAAAATAAACAAAGTTCATATTTTTTAAAAGACATAGACAGTGTATCATTTCAAGTTGATGGAAGTCTATTTATGTCTTATTCAAATGATCGATGCATGAATCGATTCACAGCCGATCAATCTGAGGCTATGCAAAAATTTTTGAATTTCAATAGGTCAAGATTATTGCGAACAAATATTTTTCCAATGTATATGGAAAGCTTGGACAAAACAGTAATGACCCCATTGGATTCTTCTGTAGTAGCTGATCAAAATGTAACTTTCAGTTGGCCCAAAATAGAAGGAGCCGAAGGTTATATTTTTCAACTTGCCCGTAACTCTGCTTTTACGATTACCGTCAAATTTATTTCACTAAATACAAATCAAATTACAATTGATAATTTAGTAAGTGGAAGAAATTATTACTGGAGGGTGAAGCCTTTTAATAAATATGATTTTTGTTACAAAGTATCTGATACAAGGTTTTTTCAATATTCCACTATTTCTTCAGTTTCAATAAATCAAAATGCAAATTCTAATATTACAATTTATCCAAATCCTGCTTTTAATTCTAATGAAGTTTTGATCCAATCTGAATTAGATGAAATCACTAAAGTAATATTAATAAATCAGTTAGGTCAAAAAATAAGAACAATTTCTGAAAAAGTTCATGAAAATTTAATTTTATTAAAAACTCAAGATCTACAGAAAGGAATCTATTTTGTTACTATTGAAACAAATCATAAAATATTTACAAAAAAACTATTGATAAAATAGAAATACAATCATGAATTTACACGAGTATCAAGGCAAGGCTATATTAAAAAAATTTGGAGTTACAGTTCAAGAAGGTATTCTAATTGAAGATTCTTCAAAAGCTGAAGCTGCATTTGAAGAATTACAAAAATTAACTGGAACAAAATATGCAGTTGTAAAAGCACAGATTCATGCAGGAGGACGAGGCAAAGGAGGAGGGGTTAAACTTGCAAAAATTTAGACGAAGTTAAAAATTATACTTCCAATATTTTAGGCATGATGCTTAAAACCCCGCAAACACCTGGAGGAATGGAAGGCCCGGGTAAATTGGTTAAAAAAGTACTTTTAGCCGAAGATAGTTACGCTCCTGATTTTGAAGCGTGTAAAGAATATTATTTTTCCATTTTAACTGATCGAGGATCCCAAACCAATGTCATTATATATTCAACACAGGGTGGAATGGATATAGAAAAGGTAGCAGAAGAAACTCCTGAATTGGTCCATAAGGAATTTATTGACCCCGCGCTAGGTATTCAAGAATTTCAGTTGAGAAAAATTGCCTTTAATTTAGACTTAAGTGGGTTGGCTTTTAAAGAAATGTGCATATTTGTTAAAAAGGCCTACCAAGCTTATTTGGAAACTGATGCTAGTCTTATAGAAATTAATCCTTGCCTTAAGAATAATCAAAACAAAATCATTGCTGTAGATTGTAAATTTTCTATAGATGACAATGCTCTTTATAAGCATTTGGACATCGAAGAAATGAGAGATGAAAATGAGGAAGATCCAACGGAAGTTGAAGCAAGAAATTTTAATTTAAACTATGTAAAACTTGACGGAAATGTTGGTTGCATGGTCAATGGAGCTGGACTTGCAATGGCTACAATGGATATCATTAAAATGGCTGGAGGAAGTCCTGCCAACTTTTTGGATGTAGGAGGAACCGCTGATGCCGCTAGGGTTGAGCAGGCTTTTAGAATAATTTTAAAGGACCCCTCTGTTAAAGCAATTTTGGTAAATATTTTTGGAGGAATTGTACGTTGTGATAGAGTAGCGCAGGGCATAGTAGACGCCTATAAAAATATGGGCAATATTCATGTCCCAATTATAGTCAGATTACAAGGAACCAATGCAGAACAAGCTAAAGAGATTATTGATTCGTCTGGCTTAGAAGTACATTCAGCAATTGCTTTACAAGAAGCAGCAGATTTAGTAACCAAAGTTCTATCCTGAAAAACTTGAGATGGAAACCATCTCTTTATCGAGACTATATCAACAAATTAGTAGGGTAGTTTCACTCAACTTTTCTGATCCTATTTGGATAACTGCTGAAATTCTCCAACTTAAATTAGTAAAAGAGCACTACTATATTGAATTAGCGGAAAAAGGAATTGATCAGGAATTGATTGCTCAAGCTTCTGCAGTGATTTGGAAGTCTAAAGCTTTTTCTATTAAAGAAAAAATTAATATTGACATCCAACAAATTCTTAAACCTGGCAATGAAACACGGTTGAAGATCCAAGTTGATTTTCATTCCAAATATGGTTTAAAACTTATCATATTAGATATTGATAAAGCTTTTCACGATGGAAAAATAAGTCAAAAAAGAATTCAAATCATGCAAACTTTAATGAATGAAGGTTTGTGGCAGAAAAACAGGCAAACCAAAATTCCATTGGTATTTTGTAGAATAGCAATCATTAGTAGCCAGACTGCAGAAGGATACAATGACTTTGTCGCTCATCTTAAAAACAATGAATTTGGATATAAATTTGAATTAAGCTTGTTTCAAAGCAGTATGCAAGGCGCTAAAACGGAAGAGGAAGTCAGCGCATCAATTGATAAGATCAATAGAATTAAGTTGGCATTTGATTGTATTGTATTAATCAGAGGAGGTGGTTCTAAATCTGATTTATTTGATTTTGATACCTATCAAATATCAAAATCAATATGCAGGTCTAAATTGCCAGTTTTCTCAGGAATTGGCCATCAAAATGATGAATCACTTGCTGACCTAAATTCCTGTATATCGTTTAAAACTCCTACTGCTGTTGCCGAATATATAATATCCCATACATCCTCATTTGAATCTTCTTTTCTAAACGTTTTTGAAAATATACGATCTGAAATTCATGAAAAGATATTTACTCATTCTTTACAACTGAGTCAGTTAAATCAAAAAATTAGTTCCTATTTGTTTAAAAGAACATCCAACGAATTTTTAAATATTAATAAGTTGAATGAAAAAATATCATTTGGAATTCACCAAATTATTCTTTCATCTTTTCAGAATTTACTATGGATAGAATCAAAAATACAACAAAATGATCCTGACTTGGTCTTAAAAAATGGTTTTACATTCATTGTTCAAAATAACATAAGGATCAGAAGAGTTAAAGATTTAGATAAGAGTGACAACGTTGAAATTGTCTGGGCGGATGGTAAATTGAATGTATTAGTTAAACCTTAAATGAAATTTAAATGAAAAGATTAAATTACTCAGAGGCATATAATGAAATTGAAAATATTTTAGATAAAATCCAGAATCCTAACTTCCCAATTGACCAATTAGAATTAGAATTAAAGCGGGCAAAAGAATTGGTCGAGCAGTGCAAAAACACATTAAGAAAATTACAAGCTGAAGCTGAAAATAATGATCCTATTTAATATGAATCAATTAGATTAACTTTGAATTTTTAACCAATTTGTGACAAGAAAATAACTTTAAAACGCTATTTAGAATATGAAATCAATGAAACAATGGAGCCACCTCAAAGCTGAAAATAGCTGGACCATGTTTAAAGTGATGGCTGAATTAGTGGATGGTTTTGAAACTATGCAGAAATTGGGGCCCTGCGTTTCAATTTTTGGATCTGCACGAGTGAAGGAAGGTCACCCTCATTATGAATTGGCTTGTGAAATTGCCCAAAAGTTGACAGATGAGGGATTTGGGATTATCACAGGAGGCGGTCCCGGGATTATGGAAGCTGCCAATAAAGGTGCCCATATGAACAATGGTGTTTCTGTAGGACTCACCATAAATTTACCATTTGAACAATTTAACAATCCATATTTGGACCCTAGAAAAACGCTTAATCATCGTTATTTTTTTGTTCGGAAAGTAATGTTTGTAAAATACTCTCAGGCTTTTATTGCCTTACCGGGTGGATTTGGTACTTTGGATGAGTTATTCGAAGTGCTTACTCTAACACAAACTGGTAAAATTAATAAGGTACCTATTATGCTGATTGGATCTGAATTCTGGGCCCCACTAAAAGAATGGTTATTAAAAGTAGTTGGTGAGAAATATGGCTACATATCACCAGACGATAAGGATTTTATACCAATTGTAGATAATCCGGATGAAGTAATAAGAATTATCAATGAATTTTATGGAGGTGATGGTTCCTCGGGTTTAAAACCTACATTTGATTTTTAATAAGTTTACTATGAGTTTCATATTAAATAATATAATGTATTGTTCTAAAGTTGTACCCATTAATATTTTCCTTATATCAATTTGCCTAATAGGATTTTCATCTTGTGATCCAATGGGAGATATTTCAGATATTCCAAAACTATGGTTTATTTCTTTTTCAAAATCTGAAATGTTACAAGGAGATATTAACCAAGATTCTGTTTGGCTTGAATTAGGATTTGAAGATGGTAATGGCGATCTTGGTTTTGGCTCTAAAAGTTCTGATAAAGATATTTTTGTGGTTGATAGGCGTACTAATATAATCCAAGATGCATATAAATTGCCTGATTTGCCCGATTCACAAGGAAAAACAATATCAGGCACTATTCGCTTAAGAATTTATACCACATGTTGTATCTTTCCTCAAGGCATACCTCCTTGCACTTCCCCCGCACAATTTCCATTGGACAGTTTAAGTTTTGAAATCTATTTAAAAGATAGATCTGGTAATGAAAGTAAAAAAATTAATAGCCCTTATTTGTATTTAAAATGTCTTTGAAGATAGAGCTAAGTTTTATAAAATCAATAAAATAATTTTAATTCTATCATTATAGATAAAGTTGAGCCTCTTTTCTTATAGCAGCCAAGGCGGTATCAATTGATTGTTCTGCAATGGCAGAAGGATTAGAGTTCATCAATAAATCAGCATCGATGATTGAGTTGTCTGATTGATTCATGGCTTCGAGAATTGCATTTAAACTTTCGTTTCTCGCAAAACTTAATATCTCCCACAATTTTTCACTTACATAAACTTGCATGCTCATATTGTGCTCATATTCTTGCTGAATTGCAAGCATCAATGAATGCAACCAAGCTTTTGAATTGGTATCTTTTTGATAAGGAAAACGTATAATTAGATTAGTGATTCTAATTCTCTCCAAAAAAAGGCTTAAACGCTCATATGCCTGTAATCTAATGGGCAATGAATCTTTCTGTGTCTTAGAAAAACGATCAGTTTGAAACTTTAATTTTTCCAAGTCAAAATATTGCCTTAATAAAAAGTAAACTGTTAGAAATACGATTGTAGAAGGCAAAGTATACTTCAAAACCTCAAAAAAAACTTCCATTTATATACGTAATTTATTGTAAACCTGCAATTTATGATTTAAACGATAAAACAGGAACAAAATTATTTAATTTTTTGTTAGATTGAATATAAATTAAGAAAATATGAATGCTGTTGAGCAAATTCCAATTCAAATAACCGAGACTGCATTAATTCAGTTAAATCGAATAAGAGAAGAGCAGGGCATTCCTTTGGATTTTGGCCTTAGAGTCGGAGTAAGAGGAGGAGGCTGTTCAGGTTTTAGCTATACTTTGGGCTTTGACTCCAAAAAAGAACAAGATCAAGAGTTTGAAATTGCTGGAATCAAAGTTCTAATGGAACCTGCACATTCATTGTATTTGGTTGGAATGCAAATTGAATGGTTGGATGGACTTAATAACAGAGGATTTTCATTTGTTAATCCAAATGCCAAGGAAACTTGTGGTTGTGGGCAGTCTTTCTCAGCCTAATTATTTATAAAATTTAATGAAAGATTTATTAGATCTATTGGCGAGGGCCTTTATCTCTGCCATATTTTTGTTTGAAGCATTTACTTCGGCCAAATTTTTTGAAAGAACAAAATTAACTATGACAGAATATGGGATTACCTGGAATCAGGAATTCCTGCTAATATGCACAATTATTGCATTATCAATAGGTGGAATATTCCTTTTAATAGGTTATAGACCAGGCTTTGCTGTTTTGTTACTATTAATATATTGGATACCTGTCACCTTTATTGTTTACTCTTTTTGGAATAAAATACCAGAAAAACAAACACTATATTCCATTTTATTTATGAAAAACATTGCCATTACAGGTGGTTTAATCCATATTTACTTATATGGAACAGGAAGATATAGTTTTCGAAGATTGGTCGGCATGACCCGAATACCCAAATCATGATTTCGCAATTATTGAATAATTTTCATTTGAAAGTATTTCTAAAATTATTTATTTTTCTTTTAATTTCTTTTTCTGAATTGCGGGCTCAGAAAAACTACTATTTTAGTTTTGACACACTTAGAGTTCCAAATTGGCCTTCGGTACATTCTTTTACTTTTGGTGAATGGGAAGGTAAAGTATATATGTTTGGCGGTAGAAAAAATGGAATACATGAGAAAAAATCCGGGTTCGAAAGAAAAACCAACAACCGTCAACTTTATATTTGGGATCCCTATAAAATGGAAGTAGATTCAATAGATTTACAATTCTTACCTGATTCTATCATTGATCCTTTGAGTGCCGCAGGTACATCCTTTGTTCAAAGAAATCAGTTCTTATATGTAATTGGTGGTTATGGCCAAAATGCTCAAGACAGTTTTGTGACCTATCCTAGTCTTTTGATACTTGACTTATCACAAGCGAATAATTCAGAAACTTGGAAAAATGACCCCACTAAAGTTATCCGCCAAGTTCAAAATCCAAATTTTGCAATTGCAGGTGGCCAAATGGTTCTAATCAACGATCAATTTATTCTCGTTGGAGGAAATCAATTTACTGGCAAATACGAGGACAACTCAGTAGGTGTAAAGCAAAAATATTTAGACAAGGCTTCATCATTTAAAATTTCTATTTCAGAAGGCAACATTGAGATATCTGATTGGCATGAAATGATCGATGAGTTTAATTTTCATAGAAGAGATTACAATTTAGCACCTTTCTATTTTGGTATTGAGCAATTAGAAGCAATGGTATTTTCAGGTGTTTTCTTAGTAAATGTAAATAGACCCTTCTTAAATATTGCCAGAGTAAATGCGACAAACTTTGAGGACATACAAAGTTTCAGTCAACTATTAGCTAACTATCATTGTGCAAAATTAGGACTCTACGAAAAAGAATCGAATACAATGCGGCAATGGTTTTTTGGAGGAATGGCTGAATATTATATCAATGACAGTAATTTAATAGTTTCTGACCCAAGGGTACCTTTTGTGAATACTGTATCTTCTGTTACAAGAAACAACGGAAATATTTATGAAGAAACTTTTCAGAAAAACAGATTGCCTGGATTTTTTGGAACAAATTCCGAAGTCTTTATTTTTTCTCATATTCCAAAAATGAAAAATGAGAATAAAATTATTGATCTTGATTTAGTTCAAGAGGATAGTATTGATTTAGGATACATTTTTGGAGGGATTTACAATCCAACATCCGAACCAAATCCCTGGGCTTACGACAAAGCACATTTGACAATTGCCAACCCATATCTCTTAAAAATCAAGTATCACTTAGTGACAACTAATGGAAATGTTTCGAAGCATTCGGTTAGATCTGACTTTCCAAAATTGAATATTTTTCCTCAACCAGCAACTAACGAAATTAACTTGGATTTTGAAAACTACACATTTAATCACGTACAAGTATGGCTTGTGAATCAAACAGGTCATAAAGTTAAATATCAAAAAATAATTGGTGAATCACAACCAATGATATCTGTGAAAGATCTGCCTCCAGGAAATTATACCTTGTATATCTATCTGGATCATAAATTCACCTATTCTCAGAAATTGGTATTGGCAGATTAACTATTATTTTTGTTTAAACTTTGCGATTGCATTTTTGGTAAATTGGCTCAATACAAGTTTACCGCTAATTGCCGCTCGTTCTTTCATTAGTTCTTCCCAATGCGTGGTACCCTGCCAAAATACACATTTTAACTCACTCAGTGCTTCTGGATTAGAATTGGCCAAAATAGAACAGAAGGATTCTATATATTGATCCAGCTGTTCTGTGGTCTGAAATACCTCATGAAATAAATTATTCTGCTTTGCCCAATCAGCTGTTTGCCATTCAGTGGCATTTAAGGCCATTTTGGTAAAAGCAGATATTCCGATTTTTCTTTCGACTGCAGGGCCAATGACGAACGGGCCTATACCAACAGCAAGTTCACTCAAGCGAACGGAAGAATAATGGGTAGCCATCGAGTAATCGCAAGCTGCAGCTAATCCTACTCCGCCTCCAACAGCCTTACCGTGAATTCTGCCAATTACAATTTTTGGGGATTTCTTTAAAGCCAAAATAACTTGAGAAAATCCAGAAAAAAATTGAATTCCCTGATCAAGATTATCTATTAAGGACAATTCCTCAAAACTGGCTCCTGCACAGAATGCTTTCTCACCTTCACTCTTAAGAAGAATAATATTCTTTTTTACCGAAATTGAAACTTCATTTATTTTCTCTGCCAATTGTTGAAGAATGTCAGATGGCAACGAATTACTTTGCTCCGTAAAAAAACTTATCTCAGTATAAAATTCTCTCTCAGTTACTTTAACAAACGAACTCATATGAATTATAATTTTTGTTTTTTCCAATTAAGAAATTCTCCGGTGGGTGTTTCCCAATTTTCGGGCAAATGGGTATAAGGATCAACTTCTTGCAGATCGGACAAACATTCTGCAGCAAGTAGTTGATATAAATTTGTGCCTTTCTTTTTCCAATCCAACATTTCATCAGAAACTTGCTTAATGACTTTTGCAGGATTGCCAACAATTAATGATCTCTTATCATAAATCGATCCTTCTTTTATAAAACTGAGAGCACCAATAATACTTTCGGAACCAATTTTAGAATCATCCATAATCACTGAATTCATCCCAATTAAACAATCAGATTCAATATGGGCACCATGAATGATTGCGCCGTGCCCAACATGCACATTCTGATCCAAACGGACTGTGATGCCAGGGAACATGTGTATCATCACATGCTCTTGAATATTGCAGCCATCTTCAATGATGATCTCTCCAAAATCTCCACGGATCGCTGCAAAGGGTCCAATATACACATTAGCCCCTATTTTTACACAACCGGTAACTGCAGCCAACGGATGCACAAATGAGCTTGGGTGAATGTAGGGTTTAAAATTTTTAAACTGGTAAATCATCATCTTGTTTAAGAATGCAAAAATATGGATTAAATTTGCCCTATTACAAAATAATTTAAATTATGCTAAGTCCTGAATTTAGTAGTTTTCTCATACAATTGGAGGCAAATAACAATAGAGATTGGTTTGCCAAAAACAAAGCCAAATTTAAAGATGAAGTTGAACCTGTTTTTAAGTCATTTATACAATCATTGCTATTCGAGTTCTCAAAAATAGAGCCTGATTATTTTAACACATTAGATGAAGCAGTCTTCCGAATTTATAAAGACATTCGTTTTAGCAAGGACAAGACCCCTTACAAGACCTATATGTCTGCAATACCTTCCTCAGGAGGAAGAAAGTCAATGACCAAACCTGGTATCTATCTGGAAGTACAAGCTCGTAAAATTGATTTATACACTGGGCTTTATCAACCAGATCCCAAAACACTATTATCCATTAGAAAATACATTATTGAAAATCAAAAAGAGTTTAAAACCATTGTAACTGATTCAGAATTCTTAAAATACTTTGGTGAAATTTTGGGTGAAAAAAGCAAAGTAATTCCAAAGGAAATGAAAACGGCTGCCGAAACCCAACCTTATTTATTCAACAAAGCATTCTATGCAATTAGTCCAATTGTGGATCATGCAAACAATATGAACAAGCTGAAAGAAGAAGTATTAACAAGATATAAAATAGCAAAACCATTTATACTATTTCTAGAGGAGGCAATAAAAATTAACTAGGATTTTGCACAATTTCTTTATTAGCCAATCCTCGATTGATAATAATTGCAGCATTAATTTCAAAACCTAACAATAGGATAAGCACATTTAGTCTTATCCAAACAAGGGTTATGATCAATGTTGAAATTGCTCCATACACTTTATGATACTGCGAGAAATTTTCAACAAAATATCCAAAAATCATTGAAGTTAAAATTGATGCTATTGTAGCAAATATGGTACCTGGTGAAAAAAAACCGATTGGCTTTCTCAAAGCTGGGCCATAGCGATAAATTAAATCTATTACTGTAAAGAAGAGAAGCAAAACAATAAGGTACTGTAATATTTTAATAGCGGATGCTGCCACAACACCCAACTTTAATATTCCAAAAAACCAACTAAATATAGTTCCACCCAATATTAAAAGGATTACTGAAACAATAAGTAACAGCCCTAATAAAATCGTAATGCTCAATGCTACAATTTGCTTTTCCAAAAAACTCCTTTTACGAAAACTGGATTTATACGTTTTATCAAATCCTTTCATCATCGCTAAAATTCCATCAGAAGCAAAATAAAGTGCTAAAATAAATCCCAAAGAAAGTAGACTTCCTTTTGCCTGAGGCTTCAAACCAGAAATTACATTATCCCAAAGGTACCTTGATGTATCTTCGGGTAAAATGTTTCTCATTGATACCTCCAATGTTAAAAATAAATCAAACTCTTTTGGAAGATATGCAGTAAGTGTAAATAAAAAAACGATGGCAGGAAAAAGTGCTAAAAAAAAATGATAAGACATTGCACTTGATTTAGTTGAAATGTCATTTCTTTTCAACTCATCTCTTATAAAGGAAACGAGGTTGTAAATACTTACACCATGAAATCCAGGTAAAGAATTATTCTTTGAGAATTGGAGAATTTCAATATAAATTTGAGATTCCCGGATTAAATTTTTAAATCGATTCAGTATCAACACCAATCCAAGGCTTAATAAGATCAACAATAAATGGAGGAACCGGAATCCTTTTTTTACTTTCCTTTTCAACAAAACACAAAGTAACTACTCCTTTGTTGGCCAATTTTCCATCCTCCTTTAGGATATCTGTGTGAAACTGAATAGTACTATCAGGCACTTCTAGAATGGATGTTTCAAAACTTAATAATTCATCATAATAACAAGGACGAATAAATTTACATTGCATAGACATAACAGGCATAAATACGCCCAAATCATCTTCTAGTTTTTGGTAAATCAAACCCAAGGACCTTAATGCTTCCACTCTTCCAGTTTCATAGTACATAGCATAGTTTCCATAATAGACATATCCCATTCTATCAGTTTCAGCATAACGTACCCTCCATGCAGTTTGATGTTTAAACATCTGCCAACAACAATTCTCGTGAAACGGGGAAAGACATACAATGAGGACCACCTCTAGCTCTAGACAATTCACTTGAAGAAATCGTGATAATGGTATTTTGAATTGACGCTGGATCTAGCTTTTCATTTTTAATTTGATGTATTAACTCTTTAGCATGAATGACTTGGTATCCAAAATCTTTAAATGCCTTCTCTGTCATAGGGTTTCTGTCATAAGTAATCGCCAAACCCGGTCGAATGGTTAATAAATTACAGCCATCCGTCCATTGCTCGCGCTCTTGGTATGGCGACATTCCATTACCACTCCAAATAAATTGGATATTTTTACTTAATTCTATATGCATAAAATCAAGAACTGATGGATATTCAACTATTTCACCATTCATCCTATGCACAGTTACATACGAACCCAATCCATCTTTTACGATTGGCTTATAGCCCACAAAATGTCGGTGGTTAATTTGTGTAAACAATGTATCTATGTGCATAAACGAACGTTCTTTTGGAACATCTACTTCGACCACATTTTTAATCAAACCTTTTTCAAAAAGCACAGATTTTAGAACCATGAGAGCATGCTCTGTCGTGCGCTCACTGGAACCAATCAAAAGATAATCATCATTAATCAACATTAAATCTCCACCTTCAATGGAAATAGGTTCTCCATATCTAGAAGGAGGAAATTCATTGACTAAATTTAAATTAATCAATTTACCTTCCTTGCTTAAATGCGAAAACATAGGATGTGCATAAAGGAAGAAACGGGTCAATAGATTTTCTCTATGTCTTACAGATTTCGCTGCTTTTGTAATAACAATATGATCTTTAATGGTTAAACCAATATCTCTTGTGAAAATAAAATTTGGGATTGGGTCAAAATAAATTCTATCGCCTTTCGAATCATATCCAGAAATCAACACTTTAGCCAATTGTTCATTTTCCATTCCATTAAGTTCATCAACCCATGCTAGTGGAAGTTCTTCCCATTCCTGAATTTTTTGAATAAGTTCTTCTTTTAGATCAGCACTAGAATCTAGAGATTCTCTAATAAGCACCTCCGTTTCCAGAACATTTTCTCTACCAATTAACAATGACAATATTTCAGTAAAAACATCATGTTCATCACGCATGGTAGGTAAAAAAACAATATCGTCAAAAAGTAATTCTCCTGCTCTTTTTGGACTGATTCTATCAATTCCAACGTCAGGTCGGTGAACAATGAGTTTCTTTAATAGCCCTATTTCTGAATTTACAAATAAATCATTCACCATAAAATATTTAGATAAACACAAAAATAACCAATAATCTTAAAATAAAGTTTTACCAATCAAATTTAACATTGGAAAAACATAAAATAATAAGAATTGAAAAACAAATATTACCTAAAATATATCATATATATTTGATTTTCAAACACTTACATCAAATTCATGAAATTAAATATAAATCTAGAAACAATACGATTAATATCTAAAACAATTGATAAATCTAAAAAAATTGATAAAAAGAAAATTGATTGTCAAATAAATTTGTCTCCAAATTCTGTTCGAATGTTATCCAAAATAAATTTCACGGATTGCTCTTCGCTTTTTGGTAAAATTAGAATTGCATCATTTGTATTGATAATAATTAAATCTTGAATGCCAAAAGTGGCGATTACCTGATCTGTGTTGTTGTAAACCATACAACCAGTAGTATCGTTGATTAAATTATTCCCATTGAGAATTGCATTTGAATGTTCATCTTGATTTATTAAATTATAGACGGAACCCCAAGTACCCAAATCGCTCCACCCAAAATCAACTCTCTTTACAAAAATACTGGGATAGTGTTCAAGTATAGCATAATCGACCGAAATATTCTGACATAATTTATAAGCTTCAAGTACTTTATTTAATCCATATTTGTGAAAAATGTTGAATAATTCTGAAGCATATGTTTTATAAGCTTCTAAAATTGTACTTATAGTCCAAAGAAACATTCCACTATTCCACACATAATTTCCCGAATTCATATAAGTCAAGGCGACTTCTCTGCTGGGCTTTTCCACAAAACGTGTCACAGAATAGATATCATTACTTTGCTCCATTCCATCCAAATATTCAATATACCCATATCCTGTATCAGGTCTAGACACTTCAATTCCCAATGTTAAAATACATGGGTTGTTTTTAATGAATGCCACACCTTCTATCACATCATTATAAAAATTCTTTTGCTGCAAAATCAGATGATCTGCAGGGGCAACAAACATTAATGCATTGTCATCAAGGCTTTGAATGTAAAGTGCTGCATACAATACACATGGAGCTGTATTTTTTCTTTCAGGTTCCAATAAAATATTCTCAGATTTTATTAAAGGCAATTGTTGTTGTACTAAATCCTTATAATCAATATGGGTAACCACAATAATTTTATCTTCATCGCTAATTTGCAATAATCGATCCCAGGTCATTTGCAACAAAGTCCTACCTGTTCCCAAAATATCTAGAAACTGTTTGGGTTTATTGTTTCTACTTAGTGGCCAGAATCTGCTTCCAATTCCTCCGGCCATAATCACTGAATAAACTGAATACTTTTCCATGAATGTTTGTAAATAAAAATAACTAAGAAATTATTTTACTAATTTCTTCATACCTAACTTGAGAAATTCTAACATTTCTCCTATTTTATTCTTTCTTATTGTTCCCACCGAAATTCTATACCATTCAGATTCTCCATCATCTCCAAAAGCTTTAAAAGGAACAATTGCCCAATGACATTCCTTTAGTAAAAATTCAGTAATCTGAGATTGTGAAGTAAATATATCTCCATTTGGTTTTCTATAATTTTTCCAAGGAAATTTTACAGTTAAATAGATAGCACCTTGGGGTTTAATTACATCCACTGGAAATCCATCATCTGCTAATTTTTTTAACCCGTCAAACAAGCCTATTAAACGTTCATGTACTTCGCCTTTAAACTTTTTTAAATAATTCTCAACTTCAGGAATATCTTTTAAAAATTCAGCTGTAGCTACTTGTTCAGCTTTTGGAGCCCACGCCCCGATATGAGATAAGATCGCTCTCATTTTATTTAACACAGACTCTGGACCAAATGCCCAACCAACCCTCACACCAGTTGCTGCAAAGGATTTGGACATCCCGTCGATAAAAATAACATAATCACTCAACTCAGGAAAAAGTGTTACAGGATCTACATGAATATTTGAATCATAACATAATTGGCTGTATATCTGATCGTATAATATGTAAATCGGCTTTCGAGTTCCTTTTCTTTGTTCATTTTCTAGTAATATTGCTTTACAAATTGAGTACAATGAATCTTTTGAGAACATAGTACCTGTTGGATTTTGTGGAGAACACAATGCAACCATTACAGCATTTTTTAATTGAGGTTGAATTTCTACAACGCTTGGCATAAAAAATTGCTCCGGCAAAGTTGATATTTCAATTGGGCATGCTTCCGAAAGGTGGCAATAATGATTGTTGTTCCAAGAGGGAATGGGATAAATTACTTTTTCGCCTGGATCCACAATCGTTTTATAAGCAGCATAAATTAGAGGTCTAGACCCTCCTGATACTAATATTTGTTCGGTTGAATATTCCAGATTCTGAAATTTTAAAATATATTCTGAGATTGATTGCCTCAATTCCAACATACCATGGGCAGGTGGATAATTGGTATGGCCTAAATTATAAGAATTTATAATGGCATTACGCAGTTTGGTTGGAATTGGAAATTCGCTAGGATCAAAATCCCCTATAGTCATATTAAAAATTTCATGACCTTCTTTAATCAGTTTGTTAATTTCATTTCCTAGCCTAATAATTTCAGAAGGAATTAAATTGGTTGCCATCTGGGACAACTCTCTAAATGAATGATTTTCAGAAGTCATTTGCAAATTATTAAATCAAGCTGTAATATATTAACATTTTAAGAATTGGGTAAAAGTTTATAATATTGCAACCAATTAAAGTTCATTCATGACTTACAACAAACGCAAAGAAATAGAATTTTTAAGTGGTCCATTAAGTAGATGGCAAGAATTTAAATATTTATTTAGTGTCAGCAGAGACTTATTTAGAGGAATTAGAAAATTGCATTTTGTAGGTCCTTGCATTACAGTATTCGGATCTGCAAGATTTAAAAGAGATCATCCATATTATAAGATCACTGAAGAGATAGCTGCTAAAATTGCCAATTTGGGATTCACCATTCTTACAGGAGGTGGCCCCGGAATCATGGAAGCAGCCAATAAAGGTGCGAGAAGCGTTGGAGGTAAGTCTGTTGGATGCAATATTATATTGCCAAATGAGCAATTTCCAAATCCTTATTTGGACAATTTTGTGGATATGGACTATTTTTTTACTAGAAAAACGATGTTAATCAAATATTCTTACGGCTTTGTTGTAATGCCTGGAGGATTTGGAACTTTAGACGAACTTTTTGAAGCGATCACCTTAATCCAAACAGGTAAATTAACTAATTTTCCTATTATCCTATTTGGTTCAACTTTTTACAAAGAAATGATCGAATTTATTGATGTTATGGCGAAGGAAGGTACCATCTCACCTCAAGATAGAGATCTGCTGTTTGTTACGGACGATATTGATGAAGCTGTTGACATTATTAAGGAACACACATCTATTAAAAATTCACTGAGACCCTATAATGTACATAGACCCACCAACTGGCTATTTGAAAAATAACAAGTTAAAATATTGGATTGAAAATGAGTTATTACTCCCTTCACCAATCAATCAAATTATTTTACCCATTTCTGGCAAAACTGCACTTATAAAAAGGGATGATCTAATTCATCCAATATTAAGCGGAAATAAATTTCGAAAAATAATTGGTTTTCTATATCAGTATTTTGAAGAAGGAAAAAGTGAGATTGAATCCGGCGGAAGTTTGCATTCAAATTTTGTACACGCACTTGCCTATACTTGTTTCAAATTAAAAATAAAGTGCAAATTTTACTTATACGGTCATCCAAAGGATGAATCTTTCTTAATAAAAGATATAAGCAATTGGGGAATATCCTATGAAATAGTATCAAGGCAAAATTATCGTGAATATACCACCCTAAATTATAAAGATTCACCATCGATTCTTTATATTCCTGAAGGTGGAAATGCAGAACAAGCCGAATTTGGTGTTGAAAAATTGGCTGAAGAAATAGGGGAGAAATACAAATTTGAAAATTTGAATATTGCACTCCCTATTGGAACTGGAACAATGTTAAAGCACCTTCAACAAAAAATGTCAATGAGCACATTTTATACAGTGTGTCCTGTCAAAAGTCAAACTTTAGTATTGTCAGAATCGAAAAATTCCATAAGCATAAAAGAACCAATTCATTTTGCATTTGGAGGGTATTCAAAAGAAATGTTGGAATACATAGATCAATTTTACAAAATTAATGGCATTTGGCTAGATCCAATTTACACGGGAAGATTGGCACTTGCATTGGATCACAATTTTCATTTGATAGATTCTAAAAAAGAAACCATTATATTGCATACAGGTGGATTGCAATCATGGAGATTTTATTTAAAAAGATGGCCCAATGCTGAATACATTATAAACATTGAAGAATTAAAAAAGATGATTAAACTAAATTTTAATTAGTTATTTCAGAATTACCAATCAATTGGAAAATAATCTTTTAAAAATTGACCATTCCAATGTTTTCCAGAATTAATACCATCTATAAAAGGATCACAAATTCGAGCAGCTCCATCTACAATATCCAATGGAGGTTGAAAATCATGAATTTTTTCCTTCTGCATTGCAAGAAAATATGGATCTTCATCTGTCACCCAACCAGTATCTACAGCATTCATATAAATACCAAACTTTGCCAACTCAGAAGCCGAGGTATGCGTCATCATATTCAATGCAGCTTTGGCCATATTGGTATGCGGATGTCTGGCTGATTTGGAAAATCTATAAAACTTTCCTTCCATCGCAGTCACATTGATGATATGTTTACAACCTGTGTTTTGCTTCTTCATTAAATGCACCAGCCTATTGTTAAGGATGAAAGGCGCCATCAAATTGACGAGATGCACTTCAATCATTTCCGTACTTTCGATATCTCCAAGATATAGTCGCCAACTATTTGTGGTTCTTAAGTCCACTTGTTGAAGATCAGCATCCAATTGTCCTTCAGGAAAATAATCTTGTGAATTGGTTTCAATATCAAAAGTATATGGACGTTGGGACAAAGCGGCAGAATTTGTAATTCCAATGCCAGTTTCAACTGAATTCCATTTTACAGGCAATGAACCAAAATTCTTATTTAACCATTCTTGATCTCCCGATAAATGCAATTTCAATAATTCATGGCTTCTCAATAAATGAATGACTTCCGCAGATTGCGATTGAAGATCACTTATCTCTTTTTCAATTAAATGAGCATAAAATCCAGACGGTCTTCTCACCGTTTGTGCTGCATTGTTTAACAATAAATCAAGACGTGGGTATCTAGTTTCAATGTACTTGGCAAATAACTCTACACTCGGTAAATGCCTTAAATCTAATCCATAAATGTCCAATCTGTCTTTCCAATCTGAATAATCAAGTTCTGAAGCAAATCTAATGGCTGAATCTACAGGAAATCGGGTGGTTGCAATCACATGTGCTCCAGCTCTCAACATAATCAATGTGGCCTGGTAGCCAATTTTTACGCGAGATCCCGTTATCAGTGCGTATTGGCCTGTCAGATCACAGGTTTGAAATCTTTTGGTGTAATTTAAATCTCCACAATTTTGGCATAAGGCATCATAGAAGTGGTGTAGCGTTTTGTATTCTGCATTACAAATATAACAATTCCGGTAAGAATGCAATGTTGAACTTTCTTTAATCTCTTCAGATTCTATACTTTTGGGTGCAGTAAAAACTGAAATCGTTCTTGCTTTTCTAATTCCTGTTTCTGCTCTTTTATTCCGATCTTCATCTTTAAGCTTATCCTTTTCAATTTTTCTGATTGATTTATTAATTTGCTTTCTCACATGTTTGTCAGGTCTGGCAATTTGACCGCATGCCAACATAAATTCAATACGTTGTTCTTCGGTTAATAAAGATATCAAATCTGGATTTTCATTAAATCTCTTTAATAATTGCAGTGCTTTTACAATATCATCCTGATTCTCCATAAACTTTATATTGTATTCGACATCCCAAATATGAATTATTGCAAATTCCTTTATATCAATAAAAAAGCCGGAATTTAACCGGCTTTTGATGGTGGCGGAGGCAGGACTCGAACCTACGACCTCCGGGTTATGAGCCCGACGAGCTACCAACTGCTCCACTCCGCAATATTGGACCGCAAAGGTACAACTCTGATATCAATTATTCAAATAATAATTTAGTCTTTGAACTTCAAATAGACTTTTGGGTTATCATACTATGATTTACTTAATTCAAATTTTAGGAATAACTTTTGGCATATTATCATGTAAGCCAAATGCTATACAAGATAAACCATTAATTGAGCAAATGGAATTAAAGTCTGTAGTAATGGATGAGAATATTCAATTGGACACTGCTATTTTAGCCGGAGGATGTTTTTGGTGCTTGGAGGCAGTTTTCCAGGATTTAAAAGGAGTTAAAAAAGTGAGATCGGGTTACATTGGTGGAACTGTAAAAAATCCAAGCTATCGGGAAGTGTGTGATGGGACGACTGGCCATGCCGAAGCTATTGAAATCGTTTTTGACCCTAAAACCATAAATTTTGAAACCATATTGGAAGTTTTTTGGACCACACATGATCCAACCACATTAAATAGGCAAGGTGCAGATAAAGGGACCCAATATAGATCTGGCATATTTTTTCTAAATAAAACCCAACAAGAACAAGCGAATAAATCTATTCAAGATGTTGCCTCAACGATTTGGGATGATCCGATCGTCACTGAAGTTACAGCAGCTACCATATTTTACCCTGCTGAGGACTACCATCAGAATTACTATAAAAATAACAGCAATCAAGGTTATTGTCAAATTGTAATTTCTCCCAAGCTAGCTAAACTCAGACAAAAATACCCTGGATTGATACAGAAATAAAGTATGGAAAATATTCCACTTAAAAAGTTAACAAAAGAGGAAGAACAAGTAATTCTTCATAAAGGCACAGAATATCCCTTCACTGGAATTTATGATAAACACACTGAGAAGGGTGTTTATTTATGTAAACAATGCTCTTCTCCATTATTTACAAGTGATCATAAATTTCATTCCGGCTGTGGCTGGCCAAGTTTTGACCAAGAAATTCAAGGATCCATTCTAAGGATTCCAGATCAGGATGGAAGAAGAATTGAAATAGTTTGTGCAAAATGCAATGGACATTTAGGACATGTTTTTGAAGGGGAAGGATTTACACCTTTAAATACGCGACATTGTGTCAATAGTATTAGTTTAGACTTTACCCCCAAATAGTTCTTCCCTCTCTTTAGAATCCCACGATTTTTGAAATTCATTTAACTTAAGAGAAATATCTGATTCTATTTTCTGAATGGCTTCTAAAGAATTTACAATAATCAAAGGATCAAAAAAATGAATTCTTACTCTGGTTTGGAGTTTAGAAAAACTAATCAGAAATTGTTTAAGAAGATGCGGGTGAAACCAAAAATCAGTAAAAGGATTCATGTATTCAAGTGCTGAATAATAAACAGGGGCATTTGCTTCAAAAGCCGCATCCAAAGAGCCTTTACGAAAGGGTAGAGGCTTCTGATCAATACTAACCGTCCCTTCTGGAAAAATTATTACTGTTTCCTTATTGATAAGCAATTCTTTAATTTTCATTTTAGTCAGATTCCTGCTGTTTAAGTTATTTCTTTCCACAAAAACAACACCAGACAATTCCGCCCCAGTACCAATAAAAGGATAGTTTTTGACTTCTGACTTACTGATTACATAGCCATGGTCTAAAATAGAAAATAAAATAACTGCATCAATCAATGACCTATGATTGGATACATATAAAGCTCCTTGATATTGTGAAATTTGGCCAGACTTAATAATTTTTATCCCAAGTAACAAAACGGCAAACTGACAAAAAACTTTTCTCAATTTATAACCAAATTCCTTCTCAACCAGCCCCATTTTAAAAAGAACAAAACCAATACTCACAAACAGTACAATCATCAATACTAAAAGTAACAATCGTAAGGATGCTATAATTAAACCAAAAAAGGAGGTTATAAGATTCATTTTTATTGAATCAATGGAATCGCCTCTAAAACTTTTGTAACTGGTAATTTGCAAACCTTATTTCGACATACATAAATATAAGTTTGGCCCTCCTGCAATTTTTCTTTTAGCAACTCCAACTGACCTTCAGTTTCGCCACCTAGTAAAATGGCATTGGGTAAATAATTTTTAGCCAATTCATCTCTTATTTTTGCGGCCTCAGGACCAACAATGGCTATCTCATATAAGGGTCGAACTTGAAAAATAGCCAATCTCATCCAATTGGCATAAAACTCTGGTTGCTGGTCACCAAATTGTTCTAAAACTCCTTGGACCATTTTTGCAGCTCTGTCTAAATATTTAGAATCATAAAAATATAAACCCAGTTTATGAAGGGATTCCGCCATCACAGAATTGGCAGAAGGAGTCACTTGATCTTCAAATTCAACTTTACGGGTGATTAATTTTCGATCAGATTTAGAAGTAAAATAAAAATAAATTCCTGCTTCATCTGAAAAATCTCTTATTACAACTTCAACAAGTTCTTTTGCAAAATTTAAATATTTTTCATCAAATGTCAATTCATATAAACGAATAAAAGCTTCCACTGAATATGAGTAATCTTCAAGGAATCCGGATATACTTGATTTACCATTCATAAAATTTCTAGAGAGCCCTCTTTCAGAAACAAACATATTGTTTTGTAAATGTGCAGCAGCTTTTATCGCTGCGTCTAAATAATCTTTGCGTGAAAAAGCAACTGATGCATCGGCACATGCTTTAATCATCAGCGCATTCCATGAAGTCAATATTTTTTCATCTCTCAGTGGTGCTGATCTCTTGTTCCTTACTTCCAGTACTTTATTGTTAGCAGCCACTAAGTAAGTCATTGTCTTATTTTTATCAATTTTCATTTCACTTGCAACTGCCTGCAATTCATTTGCAATAAAAAGAACATTTTTTCCTTTCTCCCAATTACCAGATGAACTTATATTGTAAGTTGACTTAAAAATTTTATTCTCTATTGGGTCGGTCAATAATTGATCTATCTCATTGACGGTCCAGACATAATATTTACCCTCTTCACCTTCAGTTTCGGCATCAAAAGAGGAATAAAACATTCCATCTGGGTGACGCATTTTACCAAGAACAAAGTCCATTGAATTTTGCGCAACTGTTTTATAATTTTCGTTATTTGATTTTTGGTAAGCCAATGAATATAAACTGATCAGTTGTGCGTTGTCATAAAGCATTTTTTCAAAATGTGGAATTTTCCATTCAGAATCTACCGTATATCTAAAGAAACCACCATCCAGTTGATCATAAATTCCACCATTTAATATTCTTGTCAAGCTAAGATTAAGATATTGATCAAACACTTTTTTTGATGAATATTGTGAATAATCTAGAAGCGATCTATGAAGTGATGGTAGCGGAAATTTTTGAGCAGATTCTTTCCCGCCATGCTTTTTATCCATTCCGCTGCCTATTTTCTGATATACTAGATCTATTTTTTCTTTAGTTACTGGACTTAATGAAGATTGCATGTATTGTGAGTAGTCTACGCTTAAATGATTTTGAATCCGTAAGGCCATTTTTTCAAATTCATTGGGATCTTCCTGATAAACCGCTTGCATAGAAATCAATAATTTTATCCACTCATCCTTAGTAAGGTAAGTTCCAATCCATATTGGTCTACCATCAGGTAGAGTAATTGCATTTAAAGGCCAACCGCAAGCCCCAGAATTTACAATTTGACAAGCATTCATATAAATCTGATCGACGTCTGGTCTCTCTTCTCTATCCACTTTAATTGAAATGAAATCTTGATTCATAATTCTACTCACAGCAGTATCACTAAAAGATTCTCGTTCCATCACATGACACCAATGACAAGAAGAATATCCAATACTGACCACCATTAATTTTCTAGACTTTAAAGCCAATTCAAGGGCTTCATCCTTCCATGGATACCAATTCACAGGATTGTGTGCGTGCTGAAGAAGGTAGGGAGAAATTTCGTTTATTAGATGGTTAGATTGCGAAGATTGGCCAGAATCCTTTTTTACATTATTACAAGAAAACCAGAGCAATAATAAAATAATAGAAAAGAATCTGAGTGAAAAAATATGATCACTAAATAATTTATAATTTGATAACAAGGAATAATTAGAATGCATATTAAAAATAATTGTAATATTGTGAAGAGAATAACAAATCAGTGATTTAGGATTCTCCTTAAAAATCGACCCAAAAGCTATTATTTAAAATATTGATATATAGTTAATTACAACAATATGTACAATAAATTACATAAAAATTTTCACAAAGATAGCTTATGGAATGGAAAACTTTTGATGGAAAAATAATTAACCAAAATCTTCAAAATTTAGTAAAACAAACCATTATCCGTGAAACTGACTTAGGTTTCAGACTCAAAGTATGTATAGGCACTGATTCCCGCGTACATGGTTTGATTTCAGAATTTGCGACAGTTATTGTTTTTCTAAGGGAAGGAAAAGGAGGTTTTATGTATATCAATCTCAGCAAAGAAAATATTAAAATGAGTTTAAGACAAAGGATGTTAATTGAAGTCTCAAAATCAGTTGAAGTGGCTTATTCTCTTTGTGAGATTTTAGAGCAGTATAAAATACCCTTAGAAGTTCATGCCGATATAAACACTGATCCCCAATTTAAATCAAATGTCGCATTGAAGGAAGCTATGGGTTATATTCTTTCTATGGGTTTTATTTTCAAGGGTAAACCCAATGCATTTGCATCCAGTTATTGTGCAGATTATGTGATTTAAAAATATTATAATAAGTATTTACGATTTAATAAATTTAAATACTTGACTATTGCCTGGAATTAAATTAGCATTTGGTATTTCAGAACGTTCAATGAAGCGTATAAAATATGATCCCTTTGTCAATTGTTGTGTAAAGATATCCTGTGTGTTGTTATTTAACAATGAATTTAAAATACCAGTGGTACATAATTTTCCATCTAAACTATATATTTCATAAAGTAATTCACTACTTGAAGAAGACCATTCCACAGACAATAATTGGTCTATTGGTTGAGGATAAATGCGAATTTTTAGTTTATTTTTTAAATTATTTTGAGGAGATATACTGATAATTTGAGAGTAGCTATAACTGAGATTTTTTTCTACCATCTTTAATCGATAGTAAGTCGTATTTTGCGCAACCATTGGATCTGTATACTGGATTTCATGCAGCCCAGATTCATTGTTTAAATAGCTAGGAACAAATTGCTCTACCTTAGTATATTCTCTTTCATTTCCAACCTTTCTTTCCAATTCATAGTGAGAAAAAAATTGATCTGCCAAGCCAGTCCAGTTTAATAAATTGTGTTGATCAGAATAATCTCCTGAAAAACTAAGCAATTGCAGCGGCAAGACCGTTCCGCAGACTACAATATAACCAGTATTGTTGCCACCGCCTTGGGCAGAAACAAATTCATCACCAGGACATGCCGGATTTGACCAACCACCCGAAGTTCCATCTCCTGTAACTGTAAAAGTAGGTCTTAAAATTCTTGGATAACCACAGGTATATTTCGCTTTAATGCAAAAAGGTTTTAAATTCGGGAACTTAGCTTTAGGAGTTCCATTGCCATTGTCACCATAGTTATTACGAGGGTTTCCATCAAAATCATCCACATAAAAGCCCACACCAGGCAGTTTGAACTGTTTTGCTTTAACTGAATCAATGTAAATCCATTTTCTGGGACCATGCTGAGTATTTTGTTCTCCAGATTCACCTAGCTCATAAACCACCCCATCTTGCAGATCGCCAAATGATATAAATATACCATGTACCCAGTTGGTCTGAGATTCAAAAAATTCGTCCAATTTAAAGCAAAACTCAAATTCTATATTGCCTAATGCCGGACTTTCGTAAGTGCCTAAACCAGAGGTAGATGTCACTTTGGTGATGTATGTCACCCCTGATGCACATTGTGCACTTAAATTGTCCAGCCCAAGAAGGCTCAGGCTTAAACAAAGTAAATATTTTTTAAAATTAGTCATAATATCATGATTATGAGATCAATATGGCAATCTGAGTAAATTTTAGACAATACGTCAGATATTCACTATCAAAATATATGCCATTTTTATATTAAATGTAGGTTTTCAATATTTTATACTTATAACTTAATGAAATATATGAATGATTCAAAGAACTTCAACAAAAATACCAAATTATTGATAAAGTAATTGATTTTAAAGGAACGAACAAGAGTAGTTTTGTGTTTATATTTTTTTTATCAACTAAAAAGCAAGAAACAAATGGGAATTTTTGATTTTTTGAAAAATGAATTTATTGAAGTCATCGATTGGGTAGAAAGCGATCCTAATGTAGTATTTTATAAATTTCCAGACCAACAAGCAGACATAAAATATGGAGCTGCATTAACTGTCCGTCCTTCTCAAACAGCCATTTTCGTCAATGAGGGAGAAATAGCGGATATCTTTTCAGAAGGTTTGTATGCATTGGAAACGCAAAACTTGCCCGTTTTAACCAAACTAAGAAACTGGGACAAGGGATTCAAATCTCCATTTAAATGTGATATTTACTTTATAAGCTTAAAACAATTTACCCAATTTAAATGGGGAACTCCAAACCCACTTATTCTAAGAGATCAACAATTTGGTCAAGTCCGGGTAAAAGCTTTTGGAACCTATATGGTTAAAATCAAAGACCCCGTTTTATTTTTCAAACAGTATTCTGGTAACCGAAAAATCGTTTATCAATCTGATATTGAAGAAAGTATGCGAGACTTAATTTCGCCACGATTTGGAGAAGCCTTGGCTGAATCCAATGTTTCGGTGATGGATATGGTTTCCAATTTATCAGAAATTGGTTCTTCTGTATTGCCAAATTTACAAAATGATTTTACAAACTTTGGAATTGAAATCACAAAATTTGTAGTCACTAGTATTTCCCTTCCAACCGAGGTAGAAGCATTTTATGATAAAATCACCAATATGAACATGGTGAAAGACATGAATCGTCTTACCCAATTTGAAACTTCTCAAGCAATTGGAAAGGCAGCAGAAAATCAAGGAACTGCCGGAGCCTTTATTGGAATGAATATGGGTGCTGGAATGGGTCAAATGGTTGGTCAATCTATGTCTGGAGCGCAGGCAACCAATTCTGAAACTGATGCGCAGGCTAAAGTCATGGAAACTATCCGTGAACTTGGAAAACTAAAGACAGAAGGCATCATCACAGAAGAAGAATTTGAAATTAAGAAAAAAGAATTGTTGGCCAGATTGTGATTCCTGAACCAATCCATCCTAGTTTACTTGAGGAAACCAGGGTAACTAGCCCAAAATGTCCTTCATGTGGAGGAGTAATGGGCTATGATCCAAAATCAAATCAATTGTTATGTCAATATTGCGGTTACAATGAAAATTTGTCTGCCAACAATGACCAAATTAAAGAGTTAGCTTATCATGAGCACAACGGCCAAGAAGAAATTATACTTTTAGAGAAGGAAGCAAAAAAAGTATATCACTGTAATTCTTGTGGTGCAAATGTTATGGTAGACAGTGACCAAATCAAAACCAAATGTACTTTTTGTACCGCTGATGGAATTCTTGAAGAAGCATTTGAACATAGAATGGTTAAACCTGCCGGAATTATTCCTTTTTATTTAGGCAAAAAGGAAGCAGAGCTGAAGTTTACCCAATGGATAGGGCAGGGTTGGTTCCACCCTTCAAAATTGAAAAAAGCTGCATCATTGGACGCCATGCAAGGTGTGTATATTCCTTTTTGGACCTTTGATTTTCATGCATATGCGGAATGGTGTGGGGATGCTGGTTATCATTACACTGATTATCAAAGGGTTTATTTAAATGGAAAGTGGATAAATCAACCCGTGACTAAAATTAGATGGGAATATAAATCAGGAACCTTGCAACACTTCTTTGATGATATATTAATCATTGCATCGGATAAAATAGACCCGAAATTTCGGACTGGTATTACCGGATTCCGATTAAATGAATTGGTTAATTTTGATATGAGATACATGATGGGTTGGCAATCAGAACTATACAATCAAAATCTTCAAAGTTCTTACATATTGGCTGAACAAATAGTCCGAGATCAGGTAAGAAACATGTGCTCAGGCCAACTGGGTGGAAACGTTCAGAAAAATTTACATGTAAGCACAACACTATCTCAACAAACTTTTAAACATGTTTATTTGCCCATATGGATGAGTGCTTATCAATATAATGGTAAAATTTATAAAATCCTAATCAATGGGCAAACTGGAAAGATATATGGCGACAAACCTTGGTCTTGGATAAAAATATCCATTCTAATTTTTATATTTTTATTTGTTGTTTTTGCAATTTGGTGGATGAGAGAAAATGGATTCGTAGATTAACCCTAATTTTGCAAAATCATGGAACAAAATAAGTTTATTCAAATATTTATCACCGGTGGCACATTCGACAAAGAATACAATTTTGTTACCGGGCAATTATATTTCAAAGATAGCCACTTAGGGGAAATGTTGGATCGGGGTAGGTGTTCTCTGGAAGTAGATGTAAAAACGTTGATGATGATAGACAGTTTGGAAATGACTGATGCCGACAGAGCGATGATCATCCATCAATGCAAAACCTGCAAAACTGATAAAATATTAATTACGCATGGGACGGACACCATGGTACAAACTGCAGAAGCAATAATTAAAGCGGGTGTTACTGAAAAAACCATTGTTTTAACTGGTGCTATGATCCCTTATGCATTTGGAAATTCATCCGATGGATTTTTTAATCTTGGGAGTGCGCTTGCTTTTGCTCAAAGTTTGCCCAATGGAGTTTATGTTGTAATGAATGGAAGATATTTCCTCTGGGATAAAGTAAGAAAAAATACGAAGACAGGTTATTTTGAAGAAATTAATTAAATCAATCAGATAAAACCATCCATCTCTTAACCATACTACCTTGATTGGTTTCCAGTTTAACCAAATAAAGACCAGAACTTAATTTAGGAATTTCAAATTGGTGGAATCCATTGTCAATTTTATTTTTAGTAAAGATAATACTTCCATTAGAATTAATAATTTGCAATTGAGCGCTGCTTGATAATTTGCAATCGAGATTAAGAATTCGATCATTGCTTGGATTTGGAAAAACAAGAAAAGTTTCTACGAATTTATCAATAGCAACTTCATTACTTAAACATCTTAGTTCAAATGGACCAAATGTCAATACACACTCATCCGGTGAAGTTTCTGGCAGATCAGATGCCCTAAAATAATATTTTCCAATTGCTAAATTTTGACCTGTTTGATTAGGAATTATTATAAAATTAGCATCCAACCAAGTACCTCTATAAACTTGCTTTTCAAAAGTCAAAACAATCGAACCATCTGTAGTTATGCAATTGGTCGGATCTGTTAATTGTGCAGCTAATAGTTTAATAGCAAGTTCTTTATAATTGATATCAAATGCAATTGATCTGGAACATAAATTGGTATCTCGAATACTTAAAATAAAATTAGTGTCAGGAATACTATTTAAAATATAATCAGTAATTGTATCGAAATATTTAATCAAGCATTCGTTGTAAGAAAGACTAAAACTTGAATCCAATGTATGCAGCATATTCAATATGATTTTAGGATCTTTCCCTGTACATCGATCGTATAAAATAGTATCCAAATTGAATTCAAGTGGATTATTAAGCAAAACAGAATAATTAACTTTTGAAATATTACCTGAGAAATCTTCGATTTCATATCTCATATTATTCAATCCTTCATTGAACAAAAATCCTTCTGATGGTCCTTCCAATTGTCGTATTTCCTTAATCAAACAATTGTCTGAAGTTATTAAATGAGGAACAGTGTCAGAACAATCTGATATGGTGATATTAGGAGGAAGGACAAAAAATGGAGCCAATGTATCAAATACCAAAATACTGATTATACCAGAATCAGAATTCCCAGCTAAATCTGTTGCATAAATTTTAAGGGGTAGCTGTCCTAAATTTTGACAATTTACCAGATTAAATTCAGGCCTGATCACAATGCCTGTATCACAATTATCAATTACATTTTTTATAAAAAATTGCGGCTGCAAGATCGCTTTCCCAACAGAATCTAAATATATCCTTGGTTGAGGACTGGCTATAATTCGGGGTTTAATGTTGTCTATTACTTTTAACTGTATCGATTGTATTCCAATACAAGCCTTTTGATCCGTCACAGTACAAGAGTAATTCCCTGGTAATTTATCTTGAATAGAAGAAGTTGTTTCACCCGAACTCCATTTGTAAGAATATGGAAAATTGCCACCAGATACAGTCATTTGAATATGTCCGGTATTTGATTTAATACAATCTGGAGAAGTTAAAATCAAACCATTTAGATCTAATGGATCTGGTTGATCAATTGTAAAATCTCTGGTTTGTTCGCATTGAGTGTTGTCTTTGACGGTGACTGTATAATCACCAGCTTTCAAGTTTGTAATGTCTCTGGTAGTAGGACCGTTTGACCACTTATAGGTATAAGGACTTACACCACCAGTTATACTTAAATTTATGAAACCATTGTTGTCATTATGGCAATTTAATAAAAATCTGCCAGCAGATGAATTGATTTTGATTTCAGTTGGCTGGGTAAGATTTCTATTTAATACCACCATTCCACCAATCTGATCCGACACTGTAACTGTGTGATTTCCTGCTTGAAGATTATTTGCTGTAGCTGTGTTCTGGCCATTGGACCATTCATAAGTGTATGGAGGAAGTCCATTGGTAGCATTTACAGTTATAAATCCGTCACTACCCCCAAAACAAGAAATATTCTTGAAATTAGAGATCGTTGCATTGAGGGGTGGGGGACCTGGTAAATTTCCGGAAGCTTCAGTAATTTCAACTCTATCACCTCCACTATTACCATTGCCATTTGCTAAGACTGATGCTGCATACATTGTGACCATTTGTCCTAAAGCAACAGGAGGTGCTTCCCAATTAACCGTCCAACTTAAGCTGGATCCACCATTAAAATTTTTATAAGGATTGTGTTCCCAATAATTTCTTCCACTAGACATCATTAATACAGATGAGGTACTCGGGCTGGACAAAGTTCCCACGTTTGTATTGTTTTGATCTAAGGCTACCAACTGAAATCCACCTCTAACAGCATTGGTTAATGGACTTGAAGAATTATTGATTAAAAGGGTAATGGTGTAAACTTGTCCTGGAGTAATACTGCCCGGAAGACCTAAAATTTGTAAGTCTCCATTTATATTTCCACCTCCACTATGACAATTGGCACAGGTACTTTCACCGGGAGCCCCAGTGTAGCCATTGGGAGGATTGGAACTCCATGAAAAAAATAAAATAGCACTACACAAAATACCCGCTACAAAGTAAATATGATTCATAATCTTTAAACTTATTCAAAGATAAGTATATAAAACCCAAATGAAGATTATTCCTAAAATAAATTATCCTAGGTTAAGAAATAGGAATTAATTCTTATAAATTAAAGCTCTCCAGCTTTGTTAAAAAGCATATCAATGAATGCTCTCTTATTAAATACCTGCAATTTCTCAATGCTTTCCCCAACCCCTATATAGCGAATGGGAATTTTAAATTGGTCAGATATTCCTAATACTACGCCACCTTTAGCGGTACCATCCAATTTAGTAAGAATTAGTCCTGACAATTGAGTTGCCTGACTAAAATGGCGACATTGCTCAATGGCATTTTGCCCAGTTGTAGCATCCAATACCAAGAGTACTTCATGAGGGGCTCCAGGCAATGCTTTTTGAATGGATCTGTAAATTTTACTTAATTCATTCATTAAATTAATTTTGGTATGTAGTCTACCTGCTGTATCTATTATTAAAATATCTTGGCCATTTGTTAGAGCATTTTGGGTTGCTTCAAATGCGACCGCTGATGGATCAGCCCCCATACCTTTGGTAAAGAAGTCACATTTTACACGATCTGACCAAATCTTTAGTTGATCTTCTGCCGCTGCTCTAAAGGTGTCTCCAGCAGCTATCAGCACTTTTTTGCCTCTTTGTGTAAATTGATAGGCCAGCTTTCCTATGGAAGTTGTTTTTCCAACACCATTCACACCTACCACTAAAATAATGTGGGGTTTTGATTTACCTGTATAAAAGTCTTCAAGATCTTCCGTTTTGTTTTCCTCTAGCAATAAATCAATTTCACTTTTCAGATGATCATTAAGTTCTTCAACTTTAACGTATTTGTCTTTAGCAACTCTAGCTTCTAGGCGCTCTATGATTTTAACCGATGTTTCCAACCCAATATCGGAGCTAATTAAAATTTGCTCCAATTCATCCAATAATTCTTCATCAACAGTCGACTTACCAACAACTGCACGAGTAATTTTATCGAAAAACCCGATCTGGTTTTTTCAATCCCTTTTTCTAGGTCTTGTTGTTTTTCCTTATTGAAAAACCGGTCGAAAAATCCCATGGAAGTTGATATTTTATTAAATAAAAAATGAGACGTCCGGATTGCGAACCTCTCATTCTACAGAAAAATGGTGAAATAGATTAATTACTTATTTTGTTCAAAGAAGTCTTTAACCTTATCCTTATGTACCATAAGTTCCTTATATGTATATTTTCCTGATATAGGATCTTTAATAGATTTAATAACTTTTACAAAATCTCTTCCCGAACCTACGTTGGCTGCACGTTGAGCAACCCTTGCGTTTTTAGATACCTTTGCCATGTTTATTTAATTTCTTTATGAAGGGTATATTTTTTCATAATAGGATTGTACTTTTTAAGTTCGATCCTGTCTGGAGTATTTTTTTTGTTTTTCTCCGTCATGTACCTTGAAGTACCCGGCAATCCTGAATTTTTGTGTTCAGTACACTCCAAGATCACTTGCTGACGATTACCTTTACTTTTCTTAGCCATAATTGGTTAATTATATAATTACTAACATTTACATTCTAGTTTCTTAATATATTCATACAAACCATATTTATCAATGGTTCGTAAGGCTTTGGCAGTCACCTTTAACTTGATCCATTCATTGGTTTCAGGTATAAAAAAAGACTTCTTCTGGAGATTTGGATTAAATCTTCTTTTCGTTTTCCTATTTGAGTGGGACACTTTATTTCCAAACAAAGGTCTCGTACCGGTTAAATCACAAACTTTAGACATTGCTATGTGGATTTGATATTTTTTATTTTTGTGACTCCGTCAGGATTCAAACCTGAAACCTCCTGATCCGTAGTCAGGTGCTCTATTCAATTGAGCTACGGAGCCTTTTAAAAACAGGGTGCAAAATTAAGGTTTTTTTTTATATTCTGTGATGTTTTCTGTTAATATTTTATAAATCCTTTAGACTCACTAAATTCTCCAAATAAAAATTGTATGTAGTAAACACCTGAGGGATAATGACTTATGTTTTTTTCAAGGAATTGATCCATCGAACCAGGTAAATGATCATCAATTAGTTGATCTATAATTTGGCCTTGAGCATTGATAATCCTTAAGGTATATGGTCCAAATTGGTCAAAACCTAAATTGATTTTTAATATTCCTTCAAGTATGGGATTGTTCACAATTTTTATAAAGGATTGATCCTGAAGAGAATTACAATATCTCTCCAAACACAACATCGATTCAAAAACATTAAAACGATTTCCGGAAACTGTAATGTCCTGCAAAGTAGCCAGAGGGTCACCACAATTTAAAACCATAGATTTCAACAACTTGGCTGCTTCTGCAGGGGTGTTTTTGAGTAATTCTGCATAACGCAAACAAAATTGATTGAGCAATAAAATTCCTGCTGCAACTTGCGGTGCAGACAATGAGCAACCTGCTGAAAAATCGATTCCACCACCCATTTGTATCACAGGAACTACCTCTCCACTTGCACCCAAATCAATATGTATATTACTATATCCTGAGGAAGTGACAAATCTATCATTGATATCTGTATTGGTCACAGTAATCAGAAAATCGCTGGGGCAAAGCGATGGAACATCACCTTTAATTGCAACATCGTGGTCTGGTTTATTAACGGTAGCGCAAACATTTAAAATTCCTAAGCTCCCTAACCAATCGTACAGTGGGCATATGTTCGGAAATTCTTCGGGGAATGAAAAGTCAAATCCTAGAGAGAGACTGGTCGCAACCACAAAAGCGCCCTTAGTACCTCCGGATTGGAGATAGAGTTCTTTCATTCGGTAAAAATAGGTGTAACAGGCCACCATATGCGCTTCTGTATTTCCAGAACAAAGCAACACTTTAATATTTTGCGCGCTTCCAGTAATATCTCTTGAATTATTTCCTTTGGCTCCCATTATACTGATAACTTCAGTTCCGTGGTTTGCAATAGGATGATCGTCATCTTTCTTTAATGAAATAGGGCTATAGCCATAATAATCATCAATATAACCATTTCCATCATCATCTATAAGGTTGTCTGGTATTTCATTATAATTTGAAAAAACATTGGGTAAAATATCAGCCAAATTGTAATCAAAACCATAATCCATCAGACCAATTACCAAGGTATCACCTAGCGGGCTAATTCCATCATTGCCATAACACCAAACTTCATCAAATTCCATTTTTCCCAAATTCCATTGTTTATTGTATTGAGGATCGTTGGGCGCACATCCCCTTTCCAACATTCGTCTTGAGGTGTTAAAGTTTTTAATCAAGGGCTCGTTCTTCAAAATATCAAGCTCTTTTTGTGGGTCAAAGTGAGGAGGAAAAGAAATAATACCAAATGGTTTATATGAATTTATATACTGTACATCAATTAGTTGTGAATTACATTGTTTAATAAATGCATTCAAGTTTCTATTGGATTCTCTCCATTCTACAAAATACTCATGGGATGGTAACTCTTGGGCATTCATGCTAAAAATACCAAAAGAAAATATTATAAGGTGTAGATATTTCATGGAGTAGCTTATTGGATCATTTGGATTAAACGACAAAAATACGAAAAACTGGATAACATTCTACTGCCATACCAACTGAACGCTTCTCCATCCACTATGACTGCTTTTGAAAAGTCGAATAATGAAAGATGCTGTTCTCTAAAAGGGTAGGGTTCTGAAGAAAGAAAAATATAATCGGCTTCCCTTTCTTTTATCTGAGCAAGACTTACGATAGGATATCTTGTTTGATCTGAAAATGCATTGGTAAAACCAGCTAATTTCAACATTTCATGGATAAAAGTATCTGATCCAATGGTCATAAATGGATCTTTCCAAATTAAATAAACGACTTTTAATGGACCGAGATTTTGTTGATCGCGAAGATCTAAATAAGCCAATCTTGCATCATCAATTTTATGGATTAATTGAAAGGCTTCATTTGGTCTATTTGCTATAAATCCTATTTGTTGAATCATTTCCAAAGCCTGAGAATAATCAGATACTTGACTAGTCCAAACCGGAAAATATTGACGAAGAAATTCAATGTCTTCTTTTCTATTTTCTTCTTTGTTGGCAATGATTAAGTCAGGCTTGGCATGTTGAATTTTAACTAAATCCAAATTTTTGGTACCTCCAATCCTTAATTTGTTTTTAAACCAATGATCTGGGTGAACGCAAAATTTAGTAATCCCTATGACTTCCTTTTCTAATCCTAATTCAAACAATAATTCAGTTTGCGAAGGAACCAAGGAAATAATTCTGGTTGGTGGTTTAGGAAGTTGAAAGGTATAATTGAGCTGATCTGTAATCTGCATTTAAATAATGGGAGCTATTGTTCATTTACAATTATTAATTGCTTATTATTAAAAGCAATCCTCTTCATATTAGTTATTCCATATGCATTTAAATCCAATAAATTTTTCCAAGATTTTGAATCACTCTGATAAGAAAATAATTTTGATCCTTGACCACAAATGATACTACCATTTTCAGTAAGTGCAAAATCTTCAACACCTGCAGGAAGCTCAGTTAATATTTCCATTTGCTTAGTCTTTGGATCATATAGTTTAAGCTTGTTGGGTAGATCTTTTGTTTTTTGAACAAATAAAATTTTACCATTCTCTAAAACTTCAAAACACCGACCAATATTGGAAGCAAAAATCTGTCTCTCATTTAATTTTTCATCGCAGATTGCCAACAAATGAAACTCATCCACTATGAAACAGACCCATTTTTCAGGACTTAGAAACCTATAATATCCAATCTTACCATGTTTGGCCAAAATCACTTTTTTTTGCACGCCAGAAAGTATATCATAGGAAACAAGCTTTTGCATGGTATCTGGATTCATACTTACTTGAACTGTGGTTAGTTCATCCTTGTAGAGTGGATGAATCCTAGCTGAGTAATCACTAAGCTTGTGGTCTAATAAAATTGTATAAGTTTCATTTTTTAAATCAAAATGATAAATATCTGGATCTGGCTTAGTTTTTAAACTGACGGTAGCAAGAAACGCATGATCATTAATAAAATAGGGTTGGTTGTTGTAAGAATTTTGATTAAAATTACTCAAGTACTTCAATTTCTGGACAGTCCAAGAATTTTGATCAACTTCTGAAATTTTCAAATACCATAAGGATGTCTGCGGCATCTGAGCCAACAAGTTTAGGTTCAGAAGCCAAAAAAATGCAACACTATATCTAATCCAATTCAAAAAATCTACAATTTATTTGGTGAAGAAAATACTCTTTTCCAATTGACTCCTTCTTTTAACGAAGCATTTCTAAGGCTAAACCAAATGAGAATGGGCTTTCCTACGATATGGTCTTCTGGTACAAAGCCCCAAGCTCTTGAGTCTTCGGAATTTCGTCTATTGTCTCCCATTGCCCAATAGTAATTTTGCTTAAAAGTATAGGAATTGGTTTGCTCTCCATTAATAAAAATGGCTCCATCCTTTAGCTCAATTTGATTCCCTTCATAAACTGAAATTACTCTATCAAACATGGATAAATTATCTGTGGTCAAATTCACTGATGCTCCAGCCTTTGGAATCCAAATAGGACCATAATTGTCAAAAGTCCAACCAGTTTGCCCCGGAGGAAAAACCTGATCATCTGTGGTTTCAAAAGGAGTTAATTCAATATCCGGACCCAAAGATTTTACCTTATTGTATTGTACCTCATCCAAATAAATAAGACCAGCTCTAAGGTTTGGATCATAAGTATTGATTCCCCATTCCGTCAGTTTTTTCATTTGAATATTTGTAGTACTAGACTTCATCAAGTAGGCATGTTGCAAATGGGTGGGATTTTTAGCCATTTCGCCATTAATGTAAAGTTGTCTATTGATAATTTGTAGACTATCCCCTGGCATCCCAACACATCTTTTAATGTAGTGGTCCTTTTTATCAATAGGTCTTACTCTTAATTCAGCTCCTTTACAATCTTGGGCAGCAAATGGATTGGATTTAAGCTGAAAAGCAGCCCAGGACCTTTCTCTACCAAGGTAAACACTGTCGCCCACTGGCCAATTAAAAACAAATGGATCATTTCTCTTAATATCTACCAATTTTGGAAGTCGCTTATATTCTAAACTTGGTTTTTTGAAATATGATTCAGTTCCTAAACCTGGAATAGTATTGTGCAATAGCGGAAGCATCGCTATGGTCATTGGCATTCTCACACCATAATGTAATTTGGAAACAAATAAAAAGTCTCCCACTTTTAGCGTACCTTCCATAGAGGGAGTAGGAATCACATAAGCCTCCAGAATAAACATTCTTAACAAGGCAGCAGCGAAAACTGCAAAAATGATAGATTCGACCCATTCTCTCCAAGCAGATTTCGCATAAGGACTTTGAGATTTTAAGCGCGTTAGTTTGTTGGCATCATTATCTTTCTGAGCTAAATTTAATGAATGCAAATATTCTCTCTCTTTTGTAACTGCAGGCTCAACGAAAATATCTTTGTCATTTTTTGCTATTAAAGTAAAACTGAGCGGTGCGTAAATTACTGCTAAAGCAGAATCACCAAATGTCATTTTTCTAAAAGATCTCACCAAATCCACGGACATTCCAGCAAAAATGAAGACGTTTACGATCGGAACTAAAAGCCACAAAGCATGCCATGGAGATCTGCCTATCGCTTGGCACCATTCTGCGAAATTAACTCCTGGTATCCAAGCTTTAGCAGCAGGAATACCCATTTTAGGGAAAAGCCAGAATAAACTAAGGCAGAGTAATATATAACTGATAATCAGAAAAATAACTATAAACATTGAAATATAATTTTAATAAGGCGCAAAGATACTTATTTTAAAATGGCCTTCCTCAATAATTGGCCTTGCTTGATTAATCATTCTACAGAAGCATTAAAGTGATCGACTAAACACAATCTTTCCTCTTCATTAAGGTCACTGATCCCGGTACAAACTCAGATAATTTAAGTTTACCCACTGAAATTCGAACAATTCTCAAAACTGGAAATCCCAAAGAAGCGCACATTTTTCTAATTTGTCTATTTTTACCTTCCACCAACTTAATTGAAATCCATCGATCCGCGATATTTAATCTAGTTCTGATGGGTGGATTTCTATCTGGAACAGGTGGCGCTTTTTTAAAAAATTGGACTTCTGCAGGCAAACAATTATATTTTTTCTTATCAATAGTAATTGAAACCCCTTCTGACATTTTTTGGATAAAGGATTTATCAGGATTTCCTTCTACTTGCACCCAATACAGTTTTTCCATTTTTTCAATAGGGCGAAGTAATTCTGCATTTAGTGAAGGATCATTGGTCAAAATCAAAAGTCCTTCACTATCCTTATCCAATCGGCCTACTGGGTAAACGTCGGATGGAAAATGATACAATTCTTTCAAAGTTCTATCGTCGGCATTTTCCTTTGAAAATTGAGACAATACTCCATATGGCTTATAAATCATAAAATAATCATATACTTTTTTTGTGGTCATAATGAAGTGTTGAATAGTTTTTAAACTAATTAAATTTCAAAGGAATAAATACAGGAGATTGGGTCATAAATAATGCTTCGTTTAATTTCTTTAACTGATTCGATTTTAGATTAGCAAATTCCATTAATTTTTGATCAATGTCATTGATTAATATTTCTGATAATTCTTCTGCCTGATCGGTTGGTGGAAATTGTTCTTGATTGTATAATGCAACTAGGTGAGCCAACTTATTGGTTAATTTAATGGGAAAGTTAATTGGGTCCTGAACAGCTTTCATTTGTGTTTGGTACAATTCGTTTTCTATGAATGTTAAAATGCTATCAATTTCTAATTTTAATTCCTTATTGTATTTTGGAATTGTATCCTGTCTTTTAAAATACTGATCCATTTGTGCGCGCAGATCTCTAATTTCCAAGATTGCCTTATGTGCTTCATCCACTTTGTCTCTGCATTTTTTTAAAAAATTAAACCTTCTTAAAGCATCCTCGTCGCTAGAAGGAAATGCTAAGTGCCTTAATAATGAAATGCTATCTGAATACAAGGTTTTGTCATTTTTTAAAACATGAATATTGTAATTCCCCGGAGGTGCTAGTGGTCCAGCCAATGATCCACCCCAAAGAATCATTCCTTCCACATTTTGTGCAGATGGATACTGGAATGGGATGAGGCTTAGATTTGAACCACTTTTTATGTCAATTTTTTCAAAATTCTTGATTTTTACATTGGATAATCGTGTAATGGTATCTTTGGAATTAGAGGTAAGGTAAATTTGAAAAGTATCTTTTTCAAATATAGTATCTAAATAATAATACAACATCCATTCCGATGGATGATTGATTCCAACTTTGTTTACCGATAAATCTTGTTTTCCTTTTATACTGTACGTTGGTTTAGGATGATGGAAATAGCTTTGATTTTTTTTAATACTATTTAAATCTCTCAATGGGGTCAAATCATCTATCATCCAAAGTCCTCTTCCTTGGGTTGAAACGACCATTGAATAATCCTTTAGTGCAATATCCGTAATAGGAACAATCGGTAAATTAATTTGCAATGAAAACCAATTTTTACCATCATCCTCAGAAAAATAAATGGCTCTTTCCGTTCCACAATAAAGGAGACCGGGTTTTACTCTATCAGCTCTAAGCACTCTTGTAAAATGTTCTTCAGAAATTCCTTTTATGATCTTAACCCAAGTTTTTCCAAAATCTTCTGTTTTAAAAAGGTAGGGTTTGTAATCACCCGATTTATATGAAGTAACCGCGATATAACATCCACCCGGTTTAAATGGATCTGCTTCTACGCTGTTGACCATGGCCCAAGCTGGAAGGTTTGGCGGAGTTATATTGTCCCAATTTTTTCCACCATTCCTGCTAATATGTACTAAACCATCATCGGAACCTACCCATAAAACATCAGGGTCAGAAAAGGATTCAGCCATTGCAAAAATGGTACAGTAATATTCTACAGAAGTATTGTCTTTTGTAATTGGGCCACCGGAAGCCATCATTTTCGTACTGTCATTTCTGGTTAAATCTGGACTGAGTGTTTTCCAACTTTGACCTTCATCTTGCGATAGGTGTACATGATTTGAACAAACATAAAGTTTCTTAGGATCGTGTCTTGAAATCAGAATTGGAAAATTCCATTGAAATCTATATTTCAAATTTTTAGCGCCATGCCCAATTGGATTATCTGGCCAAACATGAATATTTCGGTTCCACTTTTTTTGATGATCATATCGAGTGAGATAGCCTCCATAACTTCCGCCGTAAACGATTTCAGGATTTAGAGGATCCACAGCTATATGACCTGATTCACCTCCTGCTGTACTTTCCCAATCTGATTGACCAATGGAATTTCCAGTGGTGCGATGCGAAATTCTAATCGTACTATTGTCTTGTTGTGCCGCATAAATTCTGAAAGGAAAATGTTGATCGCAAGTCACTCTATAAAATTGAGCAGTGGGCTGATTGTACAAACTAGACCAATTCATTCCACCATTGGTCGAAATTTGGCCACCACCATCGTTGGCCAGTATCATCCTTTGAGAATTTTCTGGATCTATCCATAAATCATGGTGATCCACATGCCCTGCTGAAATGGTTTTAAAAGTTTTTCCACCATCTGTGGATTTATGAAAATATACATTTAATACATAAATGGAGTTGTGATCCAATGGATCCACCTGAATTCTTGAAAAATACCAAGCCCTTTGACGTAAATCTCGACTTTCATTGACGCGAACCCATAGATCTCCACCATTTTCGGTTTTATACAATCCTCCATCAACATGTTCAATTAAACTAAACATTACATCAGGATTGGTAGGACTAATTGTGATGGTACTTATTCCCCAAAGGCCCGATGGCAAGCCATTTTTACCCTTTAACGCTGTCCAATTTTCACCTCCATCCTTGCTCATCCAAAGATTTCCTTCAGGACCTCCGCTGGTAAGTGAATAAGGTGTACGTCTGATATTCCAACTAGATGCATATAAAACATTGGGAAGGGTAGGGTGAATGATTAATTCAACCACACCAGCTGAATCACTTGGAAATAATATTTTGCTCCATGTCTCTCCACCATTGGTGGTTTTATATACCCCTCTATCCGGATGATTTTTAAAAAGATCGCCCATAGCGGCTACGTAAACTAAGTTGGGATCTTTGGGATGAATTCTGATTCTGCTGATATGGCGGGTATTGGGAAGACCTTTAAAAGTCCATGATTTTCCTGCATCAATTGACTTCCAAATTCCTTGCCCAGGCGACACATTGCCGCGGACGGTTTCTTCCCCTGTACCTGCCCACACTTGATTGGGATCTGCCGTAGAAACAGCAATAGCGCCAATAGACCCACCAAAATATCCATCAGAAATATTATTCCATTGTACTCCTCCATCTTTTGTAAGCCAAACACCACCACCGGTTGTCCCCATATAATATTTGTCTTTTTGTCCAATTACACCAGTAACTGCACAAGATCTTCCTCCACGAAATGGTCCTAAATGTCTCCATTTTAGAGCTTCGATGGTTTGAAAATTTGAATGTTGATTTTGACAAAATCCAGATTCAAAAACAAGGGTTAATGTAAAAAGACAAAACAACTTTATGAAATTCGGAGAATTCATCCACATAAATTTGGAGCGAAATTAGAACAATTCCAATGAAACCTTATTCCACAAAAGAATACCCACTGTATCATACTGATTTTCAATATTTTAAAAATGAATTGGCGATCCAAATCCATACTGAGGTCTTCATTTGAAATATAGTCTTAATTTTGCATCTTCATGAGTCATAAAATAAAAATAGGAACCGTCCAATTGCCTGAATTTCCATTGATTCTGGCTCCCATGGAGGACGTCAGTGATCCACCTTTCCGTGCTTTGTGCAAGCAAAATGGTTGTGACTTAATGTACACCGAATTTATTTCTGTTGAAGGCTTAATACGAGACGCTGAAAAAAGTGTCAAAAAATTAGACATCAACAACGAAGAGCGACCGATTGGCATTCAAATATTTGGAGCAGAGTACGCATCCATGATGAAAGCCGCAGAAATTATTGAGGAAGCACAGCCGGATATTTTAGATATTAATTATGGCTGTCCGGTGCAAAAAGTAGTTTGTAAACTAGCTGGAGCAGGCATTCTAAAGGATGTAGATAAAATGGTTTCATTGACGGAAGCTGTGGTCAAATCCACTTCTTTACCAGTCACTGTAAAAACCAGATTAGGATGGGATGAAAGCAGCATTCGAATTGTAGAAGTCGCAGAAAGATTGCAAGATATTGGAATTAAAGCTTTGTCAATTCACGCCAGAACTCGGAGTCAAATGTATAAAGGACATTCAGATTGGTCCTGGATTGCTAAAGTGAAAGAGAATCCAAGAATAAAGATTCCAATTTTTGGGAATGGAGACATTGATACACCTCAAAAAGCTTTGGAATACAAAAACAAATATGGGGTGGATGGGATCATGATTGGTAGAGCCAGCATTGGTTATCCCTGGATCTTTAGAGAAATAAAGCATTATTTCGAAACAGGAAACACAATAGATCCTCCCACTTTTGAAGAAAGAATCTTGGCTGTACAACAGCATCTAACCAATTCCATTGAATGGAAAGGGGAGAAGCTTGGTGTATTGGAAATGAGAAGACACTACACCAATTATTTTAAAGGATTTCCGGGAGTGAAAGATTTTAGAACCAAACTGGTGACAGAAATGGAACCTTCCACCATTTATTCCATACTTAATGAAATGAATTATATTTATCAACATCAAAATGCAGAAGTCGTATTATGATGTTTAATAGTGGACTATATACCCTTGAGCCAAGAGAAAAAAAAATACTAACCATCATCTCTGAAAAAGGTAAAGCATTAAAGTTGCCATTGTACGCGGTTGGTGGATTTGTTAGAGATAAATTACTTGGTCGACCTTGCAAAGACATTGATATCGTTTGTCAAGGGGATGGAATTCAACTCGCGCAGGAGGTAGCTTCGGCTTTTAGGCCCACTCCGTCTGTGAATATTTTTGAACGATTTGGTACAGCCATGATTAAACATGGTGATTTGGAAATAGAATTTGTAGGAGCTCGAAAAGAATCCTATAAACATGAATCCAGGAAACCAATTATTTCTCCGGGAACCATTGAAGATGATCAATTGAGAAGAGATTTTACGATCAACACCATTTCGATCAGTTTAAATGAAGAAGATTTTGGAAATATCATAGACCCCTTTAATGGTTTGGAAGATTTAGAGCGAAGAATTATTAGAACACCGACCGATCCAGACATTACATTTTCGGACGATCCCTTAAGAATGTTGAGGGCAATCCGTTTTTCATCACAACTTGGCTTTGAAATAGATCAGGTTTCCTGGGAAGGAATTATTCGCAATGCAGACCGACTTAAAATTGTTTCCAAGGAAAGGATCAGTGCTGAATTAGATAAAATTATATTAAGTGAAGTGCCTTCGAAAGGGTTCGATCTATTGTACAAATCTGGTCTTTTGAGAATTTTCTTTCCTGAATTATGCCTATTGCAAGGTGTCGCTTACCAGGACGGCAAAGGACACAAGGACAATTTTTATCATACCCTTCAAGTTCTAGACAACTTATCACAACAAACAGATCAGCTTTACTTGAGGTGGGCCGCCATTTTACACGACATTGCCAAACCACAAACCAAGAGATACGATGCTGAAGTGGGCTGGACCTTTCACGGACATGAAGCATTAGGAGCAGCCATGGTTCCGAGAATTTTTAAGAATCTGCGAATGCCATTGGACGCCAAAATGAAGTATGTTCAGAAATTGGTTCGTTTGCATCTTAGGCCCATTGCTTTAACTCAAGAACAGATTACTGATTCTGCATTGAGGAGATTGTTGTTTGATGCAGGTGAAGATTTGGAAGATCTGTTGATGTTGTGCGAAGCAGATATTACTTCTAAAAATCCTGATAAAGTCAAGAAATTTTTAAACAACTATGTCATCGTCCGACAAAAGCTACAAGAGGTAGAAGAAAAAGACAAGATCAGAGCCTGGCAACCACCTATCAGCGGAGAAAAGATCATGGAAATTTATGGTTTGGCTCCGTGTAAAGAAGTGGGCATTATCAAGAATGCCATCAGGGAAGCAATACTAGAAGGAGAAATTCCCAATCAATTGGAAGATGCGATGGGTTTGATGGAAAAAATCGCAAGCGAACTAAATTTAAAAAAAGTACAACTTACTTAAAGATTTCACCGAATTTAACTGAGCTATTTTGTTTGTTAACGGAGAATCCAAAGCCGTAACCTTTGTTGACAAAATTTGTGCTGGATTGCACTTTTTTACCTCCATATATAATTTCAAAAGACAATTTGGACAAGGCTGAACCATCGTAAGCCACATCAAAATGTCGTAATTCAATGTTATGTGATTTTACAACTGCAGTAATCGAATCCAGTAATTGCGGACTCATCGCTCGGCCATACTCCAATTCGACTTTTTGCTCCGTCACTTCAAATCGATATGGTTTATATTCAAAACGACAGGCATAAATACTCAAAAAGAGTAAAACAAAATATGAAACTCCTTTAATGAAATTATTTGGAGTCATCTTCTTGAGGCAGATCTAAAGTAGGTTTTGCTGGGGTAGGAGGGGTCTCTTGAACCGGAGTAACTTGATCAGCTTCATCTTCCTGTTTCAAATAATTCTCAGCCTTTTCAAAAAAACCTTCATGCTTTTGTGACACAGGTTCTCCAAAATCTGGCGCTTTATCAGAAAAGCCATCCTGATCTGCGTCCTTGGATTTTTCAACAGTTTCTTCATTCTTGCCATGCTCGATGGTTTTATCCACCAAATCATTGAGTTTTTGCAAAGCTTCGTTGGCTTTATTTTTTAGATTTTCTCTGACTTCTTTTGTTTCGTCGTCTAATACCTGCCACTTTTCTTTCAGATTCTCAATGACCTCTTTACCCTGAGTAACTACTTCATCACGAGTATCTTCCAGAAAGTCTTTTGCTTTTTCCACAAAAGGAGTCTCCTCAATCTGAGTTTTTTGCTCTTCATAATTCCAGACTCCCTGTGGTTGTGAAGGCTTTCTATAATCATCCTTCATTGGAGCAGAATCCACATAAGTTTCTTCCTTCTTGACCAATTTTGACTTTAACCAGCTAAAAACTCCCATTTGATTTAATTTGAAGCAAATATAAGAGAATACAGAGATTTCTGAATACTTAATTAGGATGATGGACCAAAATCTATTCTCCATCTTTAGAAATTTCAGCTATTGGAAGTTCAGTAATTGAAACTGTATCAATATTTAATGAAGCTGTTTTAATAATGTTTGAGGAGTTGATTGAGAGAAGCTCACTAGACCAGGTTCCCTATGAGCTTTGTTGGAAGCAGGATCAAACGCTAGGTCTGGTTAAATTTTTAAGATATTGTTACGGATAATTTGTCTATATTTTTGTCCCATAATTTATATTATGTTAACTTAAAAAGCGAGATAGCTTAAACCCATTCTTCCTTGTATTTTGCAACCAGCTTTGCAAGGTTCAAGGCATCGTAGATGGCTCTGTGCCTTTGTCCTTCAAAATGAAATCCATTGGTGTGCATCACACGATCCAAACCCTGAAGTTTTGAAAGTTGACGGTTTCTGTGATATCTGGCTTTAATGTCGATGTAGGGTTTCAACCAGGAAATGTCCAAATTAAAACTCTGTGCGTCCGATTTTAAAAGATCCTTGTCGGCGTCTCCCCAGGCGCAAAAAATGTATTCTTCATCCTCTGGATTAGCCCAGTCTATAAAACTCTCAAGAACCTTGGGAAAGGATTTGGCTTTGTCTATCTCTTCTTGGGTAATCGTGGTCAATTGCATGCAATAGTTGGAAAGAAATGGATTCATCTGTGGTTTGACAAAACTTTGGAAAGTGGATTCTACCCTACCATATTCATCCAAAATACAAGCACCGATCTCTATGATTTCCTGTTTTCTCAATGCTGTTCCATTGGAATTCCAACAAGTTGCTTCCAAGTCAAAAACTAAAAGATTCATGCTATACTTTCTTAAAATTTACCTTCTCCCAATTAATATCGCTCTCAAGTTCTAAATTGCTCAGCTTGTTTGCATAATATAATAAAGTCACAAAGTCTTCACTCATCACATCTCCACTGGGTAATAATTTGACCACTTTGTCCTTGTGAAAAATACCCAAGGACTTACAACCCTCCAATAATATCGTTTCTGGCGGACTTTGCAATTCATCCATAAAAATCATTTTGCCCTCCGAATTTCTTTGGTTCAAAATTTCAACCACCTGTTGAATTAATTTGATTAAAGAATTCCCTGGCAAAATAATTTCATCTTCCGGCATTTGCACCATGCTATATATATCCTGACCGGAATAAATTTTTCCATACAATTTAAAAGTACAGTATGCGACGATGTGTGCCGGTAAAAGATAATTGTACTTTACATATTGTTCTGCAATTCGATCAGACAATTCTTTGGTATAAATACTTTCTCTCTGCAAATCCAAATGGTACTCCCCTTCTCTCTTAAAATATAAACTTAAATCTAAATGATGCTCATGAGAATCAACACTTTCACCGTTCGTATTTAATTTATTGCCAAACACATCCATCGGTTGTCCGATGGTTAAACACATTTTAGATTCGTTTAAGAGTATTCTCCAGATCAAACTAAAATATTGACCAATGGGTGACTCTGTAAAGCGTGCTGTAAACTTCTCTTGACCTGTGGTTTTGAGATGCTGGGTAATTAATGAGCGTGCTTCCAATACGCTTTCATAACTCAAGACAGCAGGCACTATTACGATCTTTCTCTGGTCCGAATTCATGATAAGTTCTCTTTGTGCTGAAATCATCGAACTCAAAAGTCCTAATTTCAATTTCATTTCAACTTCACCAGATCTGGACCTTGTGCCTCCAGGAAAAAATATGGTATGTACTCCGTTTTTTGCAATAATTTTGGAATATGAATTAAGTGTTTGTAAATAAATTTGATTTTTCTTCCGGCGATCTAGTTTATAAGCTCCAAGTCTATTCATGAAAAATGCAAAAAATTCGCTATCGAACAAATTCAATCCAGCACCATACGAAAAGGCAGGTAAACCACAAATGGAGTCTAATAAATAACCCACCAAAACGGAATCCAAATTACTAGAATGGGTTGGCACTAAAATAATGGTATGATTCTTCATCAGAGCACGCACTTCTTCAATATGGCCCACCACTTTCATTTTTTGAGGCAATTGGTTTGCCTTGTAACCAGACCTTCGTAAACTATTCCATGAAAATTTATAGAAAAGTATATAAAAAAAATGGTTGGTAATTTTTCTAGCAAATAAAAAAGTGTTGATGTTAAAATTACCAGCAATTTCCTCTGAGTATCTTCTTACTAATTTAAAAACAGATTCCTTTATTTTAACAGAAGCTTGATCTGAGGTGTGAAAATCATTGTAATCCTTTTGTAATTTCCTATAATATTGCATTTCATTGGGCGGATCCACCTTAAATGGATTTGACTTTACCCTTTGCTTTTCAAAATAAATGGTCTTTGCCAATATTTGATCTAATTCATTGGTAGAGATACTATCAAAATAACTGGTCAAATCTTCTTCAACCTCAGTCATGATGGTTTTTCTTTTCTGAAAAATTTTATAGATGGGCCAATCAGAAAGGTTAGGAATTAAATGAGAATATCTTTTCATGAATGCTCAACTTTATTGCTTAATTTTCTGAATCGTTTGCATGAGTTCATCCTTACCTATTCTTGTTATCGAATTGGCAATGATGTATTCTGGCAAAGGCTCCCAAAATTCAGCCAATGTTTCTGAATGCAATTTTAACTGTGCTTTAATGGCACTTTTGGTTAGTTTATCTGATTTTGTATAAAGAATTACAAAAGGAATTTCATATTCGCCAAGTTTATTTAACACCTCTAAGTCGATTTTTTGAGGAGCAATACTCAAGTCAACCAACAAAAAAAGGCATTCCAGGTTTGATCTTTTTTCTAAATATCTATTAATTTGATCATCCCATTTTTCTCTAGAAGCCTTGGAAGCCCGGGCATAACCATATCCAGGTAAATCTGTAAAAATAAATTCCCGATCTATTAAAAACAAATTAAAATGGACTGTTTTTCCTGGCATTGACGAAGTCTTTGCCATGTCTTTTCTGTTGAGAATATAATTGATCATGGTGCTTTTGCCCACATTGGAACGTCCCCAAAAGCAAACTTCTGGCAATTCGTATTGAGGGATCTTATTAAACGCTGGAAAAGATCCAATAAAATTTACATCTTCAAACATTATAATTTTTCTTAATTTTATCCTAAATTCGTCGAAAGGTATAAATCTTTACCTATAAATGCATTATTTTGCACAAAAATAAGACATATGCTTAAACTCATATTCCCCACCATCGCAATCTTATTGATTGGTTTTCAATTAAATGCACAGTTAACTTTTGGTCCGGGAATAGGACTTTCCACCTTGCGAATTCCAGGTCAAACATTTGTAATAAATGATAAAAATCACAATGATTCAATACGCTTGAGTTACTTTGACGCCGACTATGGATATCATTTTGGTGCTTTCGTGAGATACAAGTTTAGTTCCTTTCTAATACAACCCGAAGTTTACTTTAATTCCAATAAAACCACTTATAAAATTCGTGGTTTTGGTTCTGCTACCATTGTAGATTCCATTAAAAAAGAAAGATATCAACATCTGGATTTAGGACTGATGCTGGGATATAAAATCGGAATTGTTCGGTTTATGGTTGGACCTCTAGCCCATGTTTTTATACACAGTCGTTCTGATCTTACCAGCATTGATGGCTTTAAGGATAATTGGCAAAAATCTACATTGGCTTATCAGTTGGGAATTGGATTTGACCTTTCTAAACTTGCCTTTGATTTGCGTTGGGAGCAAAATTTTACAAAGTATGGCGACCACTTAGAAATTGATGGAGTGAAGTATTCTTTTTCCAAAGCTCCTACAAAATTGGTGGCTTTATTGTCTTATATGTTTTAAGCATCTAAACGAACTCTAGGATCAAATACAGCATACAAAAGGTCGGAAATTAAACTTACTGTCGTAAAAATAATCACTGCCATCACGCAGCAGCCCACTACCACTGGAATATCAAATTGACTTACGGCTTGGATGGTAACTAAACCCATTCCTTTATAATTAAAAATATATTCTACAAAATAAGCGCCTGCCAAGAGCGAAGCAAACCATGAACCAACGGTACTGATGACCGGGTTTATGGCATTTTTAAGCACATGATAAAAAAACACCTGATTGTCTATTAATCCCTTTGCTTTTGCGGTACGAATAAATTCTGAATTTTTAATTTCTAAAATAGACACCCGTACCATCTGACAAATTTGGCTTATCGGTCGAATAGTTAAAGATATCAAGGGCAACCATAGATTACTTATCTTAAAAGTCAACTCACCTGAATCTGAAAGATCCCATAAACTCCCCTGAATGGGAAATAGATTCAATCCGTATGCAAAGATCATGGACAAAACGATGGCCATAATATAACTTGGGATCGCATAAAATATACTGGTCGTACTTACGATCACCCTGTCCCCTACTCCACCAGGATTCCTGGTGGCTAGCCATCCAAGAATGGTTCCAAGTATGAAAGAAAAGATGGTTGCCAAAATTGCTAATATTAATGTTGGCCAAATTGCTTCATACAAAATTGAAGACACCAAAGCGCCTGAGTGATAAGATCGTCTCAAGTATGGCGTTTTTACAATCAAATTCGAGCCAGAAAAATCAATCAAAGAAACATAATTGTAGTCCGACAGTCGGGCATCCAATTTTGATATAAATTGCAAAGGAAAAATGTCTTCAAAATATCTTAAGATTTGGATACCTGGACTTTTATCCAAATAATACTTTGCTTTAAGCATGGCTACCGTATTCTCATCGGTCCTTTGACCAAAACTAATCCGTGCAGGATCAACAGGAGCCCAATAAATAATAAAGGATACGAGAGCAGTCACAACAAAAATTGTAGCCAAGCCTAATCCTACTCGTTTTAATAAGTAATTGAACATAAATGTAGCACAATGTTCGTGAAAAATTTGATTACCTTTGCGGAATTATTTGAACAAATCAGGATGAGTTTACCATTTAACCAGTTTTTGATGGTTGATCCATCCAAATGTTCAATATTTAAAGATTTTGATCTAAAATATTGGAGCCATCCAGACTTTTTTAAGGACTTTATCTCAAATTCATTTGATTTAGAAGGGATCACAAACCAGCTCCAACTTAAAAAAAGCACATATAACAAAAGAGTCGAATTTGCTAATATTGTAAAAAACCAATATTCAAAAATTGAAGTAAATTCTGAGTTTACCATTCAAATAGAGAGCCTGTTTTCTGAAAATACATTTGCTGTTGTCTGTGCGCATCAACCTATTCTTTTGGGTGGACCCGTTTATTGGTGGTATAAAATTATACATGCCATTTCCTTATCAAATTATTTAAATGAATTACACAAAGATTTTCATTTTGTTCCAATTTATTTTATTGGATCTGAAGACCATGACTTTGAAGAATTAAATCATATCAATTTATTTAATCAAAGGATTGAATGGAATGGAAAGTCAGATATTGCTATTGGAAAAAAAACTACCTCGGGTCTTCATGAGGTTTTAAAAAATATTCGCTCATTGTTTAGCAATCAATTGGATGTATTGGAAATTATTGATCAATGGGATCAATTGGTAAATGAATCTGATCAATACGGTGAATTTTATTTTAATTTTGTTCATAGTATATTTAAATCCTATGGTTTATTGTGTTTCAATCCTGATGATCAAACCGCAAAAAATCATTTGAAATCTATTTTCAAGGATGAAATTTTGCATCAGAGCGGATTAAAATCTGTGACAAAAACAAATCAAGAATTGCAAAACATTTCGATAAAAGCACAAGCTCATGCCAGGGAGATCAATTTGTTTTATCATGGAAATGAAAGTCGCACCAGAATTATTAAAGAAGGAAATAATTACACCCTAGCTGATCAATCTAAATCCTGGACAGAGCAAAACTTATTAGAGGAAATTGAAAATAGCCCTCAAAATTTTAGTCCCAATGTTATCCTTAGACCTATCTATCAAGAGTTACTTTTGCCAACAGTAGTATTTATAGGAGGAGGAGCTGAAATGAATTATTGGCTACAATTAGGCGATCTATTTAAACATCATCAAATTTCTTTTCCAATTCTTGCTAGGAGATTTTCTGCTATTTTATTTTCTAAAACTGTTTTAAGTAAAATAAAAAAATTAAAATTATCTCCTCTTGATTTTCTTGAAAACATTGAAAATATTAAAAACAATTTTGTTTCACAAAATTCTAATGTAATACAGGAAATTGATTTGATCAAATCACATTATGCAAATTTTTTAAAGGAATTAGAAGAAATTACCACCAAGGTGTCCAAATCAGAATTGGCTGGAACGAAGGCTGAGATTAATAAACTGAATTTAGGAATGGAAAAACTTATTCAAAAAATGTCAAAAGACTATAAAAATACTTTTGATACAGAATTGCAAAATATTCAAAAAATTAAAAATCAATTATTTCCCAATAATCAACTTCAGGAAAGAGAAGAATCCGGCTTATCTTATTATTTGAAATATCAAAATACTTTTATTGATAGCTTGCTCGCATTAAACTATTCTCAATTGACTGCATTCTATCTTATTTATGAAACAAACTAGAATTATATTTTAGATGAATTCCCAAATTGAAACAGATATTGCCATAATTGGAGCTGGGCCATGCGGTTTGTTTACTGTATTTGAAGCTGGCTTACTTAATTTGAAATGTCATTTGATAGACTCACTTCCAGTGCCGGGAGGGCAATTAGCAGAAATATATCCAAAGAAACCCATTTATGATATACCTGGTTATCCTTCCATTATTGCAGGTGAACTGGTAGATAAGTTGTTATTTCAAATTGAACCCTTTAAACCAGAATTTACCCTTGGAGAAACTGCTCAAAAGATCCATACTTTAGAGGATGGACGCTTTATCATAGAAACCGACCATCAGACACAAATCATTGCACCTGTAATTGCAATCGCTGGAGGATTGGGCTGTTTTGAACCTCGCAAACCAGAAATTCAAAATATTGAATATTATGAAAATCGTGGGGTGGATTACATTATCAAGGATCCAGAAAAATATAGAAATAAAAAAATCCTAATTTCTGGAGGCGGTGACTCTGCACTAGATTGGGCTATTTTCCTTGCAGATATTGCAACTGAAGTACATTTAGTCCATAGAAGGATGGAATTCAGGGGAGCTCCTGAATCTGTTCAAAAAGTTTTTCATCTTGTAGAAGCAAAAAAAATCAATTTATATCTTGAATCAGAAGTGAATAAATTGAGCGGCGAATTAAAATTGGAGCAATTATCTATATCAACTCCAAATACAGAGCATACACTGCAGCTTGATTATTTTATACCACTGTTTGGCTTAAGTCCTAAACTGGGGCCTTTGGCAGGATGGGGTTTGAATTTAGACAAAAACGCTATTGAGGTTAATACCCTAAATTATGGGACCAATGTAGAAGGGATTTTTGCAATCGGCGATATAAATACTTATCCTGGAAAATTAAAGCTAATTCTGTGTGGATTTCATGAAGCAACTCTAATGGTTCAATCTGCTTATAAAATTGTCAACAAGGGTAAAAAACCAAGTTTTAAATACACCACAGTAACCGGTATCCAACCGATTAAATAGAAATAGAATGTCAGAGGATATTACAATTAAAATATTTGACAGAGATGAGGCAGAACATAATTATTCTATTCCTGCTGAAACTGGATTAAACTTAATGGAATTATGCAAAGCTGATAATTTGCCGGTAGAAGGTACCTGCGGAGGACTTGCTTTGTGTGGATCTTGTCATGTATTTGTAATTTCTGAAATTATATTACCACCAATGTCTGTAGATGAAGAACTAATGTTGGATCAATTACCTGGAACAAAATCCAATAGCCGATTGGCATGTCAAATAAAATTGACCGAACATATCAATCATTTGGTAGTTAAATTGGCACCTTTGGTTTGATGGTCAATGTTCATCAAAAAAAGGCTTACATTGCTCTAGGTATCACTTGTTTGATTTGGGGAACCACTTACTTGGTCAATAAAGTGGGAGTCTCACATGTATCCCCTATTCTTTTTAGTGCCGTAAGACAATTGATTGCTGGCGGATTAATGCTGGCGTATTGTTTTCTCATTAAAAAATTCCCATTCCCGGATAAAGAGTATTTATATTTTCAATTCATATTGGGCATTGTTCTCATTGGTATTGGAAATGGTGTCGGAATCATAGGTTTAAGTTTTATTGATAGTGGATTATCGGCCATTCTCGCTGCTTTGTCGCCTATTGTGATTGCAATATTAAATCTATTCATTTTACCATCCGCTAAATTAAATAAAATAGCCTGGGTAGGTGTACTTACTGGATTTTTTGGACTATTATTAATTTGCTTTGACAAAGTGAAACTCGAAAATTTATTTACAGTTGGTACAGGATTAGGAGTGAGTTTAACACTTATTTCTGTTATTGCTTGGGGAGCTGGTTCTGTGTATAGTAAAACTAAATCATTTGCTCAATCAACTATGATTGCTGCAGGATTCCAAATGCTTTTTGGTAGTTTACCTATGATTATTATGCTTTTGCTTGACGAAAAATCACGCTCGCAATCTTTTGACGGAACTGCACTTTGGGCTCTATTGTATGTTATTACTTTTGGATCTATCATTGCATACAGTTTTTTTATATATGCCTTATCACATCTACCAGCAATTATTACGGGAATTCAAAGTTACGTTAGTCCCGTGATAGCGATCATATTAGGATTTTTAATTCTTGACGAGCCACTTAATGGGTACATGATTTTGGGAAGTGCGCTTGTATTATCCGGAGTTTTTCTAGTAAACTATGCTGAACTTATCCGAGACAAATTCAGATCATCCACATAAATTAAATGCTTGTATTTAAAATTGTTGAAAAGATATGATTGTTTATCTTTTGTTCTAATTTTGAATCTGGTGCAAGTAATTGGTATGTTAGGTTAAAATTAACTTCGTCTTTATTTACACCAACAATGTGCAGTTTAATTGAATTTGGTTCTATAGAAGTTATATAATTTCCCAAACTATCTATAATGGTTTTCTCCAACGATTCCGTGGATTTAAAAACACTTTTACTTAGTGTGAAATTTAAATGTACTAAATTAATACTCACTTTTGAGTAATTAATAATTTCAGAGAAATATGCCTTGGAATTTGGAATATAAATAAGCTCTCCTTCTTCAGAAAGCAAGACAATTTTGTAAATATTAATATCAATCACCTTGCCTTTTAAATCAGCAATTTTTACATAATCTCCCAATGCAATGTCTTTTGAAAAAGAGATGATAAATCCAGTCAATATATCACTTACAATATCTTTAGATATAATTGCAATAGCTGCAGCCACGATGGAAAGTGCAGTCATTAGTTTGGTAAATTCAACACCAAACATTCCCAAAAGCATTACTATCACTCCAAAACCCGTAAGAAGAAAATAAATATTTTGTAATCCAACAATTACATTGTCTGAATATTTATCACCAAGTTTTTTCCTCTTCCTATAAATAAATTGGTTCAGTCTTATGATGATGTTGATAGCCAACCAAAATATAATAAAATTAAGAATAGAAAGAAAAAGAGGGGATTTTACAAAACTGCTATCCGGCTGGTATAAGAACCACTCTCCACTCTTAAAATAAATCAGGGCTGCAAGAAAACTTGCTTTAAAGACAAATTTGATAATGTATTCTAGCTTCATTTAAATCAAATATATAATTGATAATCCTACTTCTTTTTCTTTTTGAAAGGGTTCCATTCTTCCACTTTACTCTTTATGCTGTCAACTTCCTTTTTGCCTACCTCCTTAAGTATCATTTCAGTTTCTTTATTCAATTTATCTCCTATAACCTCCTTACCCTTTTCTACCAGTCCAGAATCAAGCCGCTTCTTTAATTCATCTGAGGCTTTATCCATTATTTTATTTTTCTCTTCCTCAATTTTTTTATTGGCCAATTTTCTTAAACTGTCTTCTACCCTTTTGGATTCATCCAGAGCTTTCTTTTTTAATATATCAATCTCTTGATTAGCTCTGTTTCTCAATGAATCAGCGGCAGACTCTGCCATATCCTTCACTGTGTTTTTTGCCGCATCATCCAAAGACTCACCAGAATTACTTAATAGTTTAATACTGACCTTTGGATCTAATAATTTACCGGTTAACTGCACGCCCACATTGATATGGGTGCTTGATTTAAGTTCCATATTTACTTTAGATGCCAATCCCTGCAAGAAGCTCATCCCTGTTTCAGTGGCGTTTCCAAGTGGACTATTTCTAATCTTAGATTTAGGAATATTAAAAACCAATTGATAATCCATATCACCTTGAATTTGATGACTACCTACATACTTCACTTTAATATCTTTCATCATTTTTTCTCCTGGGTTAATCTTTAATGTCCCATTTTCTACATTGACCCAATTTTTAGTATTTTGTAGAGAAAAAGATTTTAGTTCATCAACTCCAAGTTTGGATGCAATTTTTTGTAAAGGTGGATATGCATTAATAAAACCATCCAAAGTTTCAATTAGTCCATTTAGATTTAAAGACGAAAATACAGGACTCATATCCGGGGTTAGACTCCCAGAACAAACAATCGAAGTATTAAAATTACCTTCTATAAATTTAAATATAGGTGCTAACACAGCTATGGTTTTTACAGATGCGAAAGCTTTATTGAATTGCACATTCTTCATATCATACTTAAAATCAAATATGGGTTTTTTTAAATTTTCTGAATTGTACAGGCCTTGCATATTTACTAGACCTCCCAGAGAATTTGACTTAAATTCTCTTAATTGAATCTCATGGTCATCCATCACTAATACTCCATTTGGTTTTGCAAATGACCACTTGTCGTATTTTAGTTCATCAAATTTAAAATCTACTTGGATATCCATACCTACTGGTGCTTCAAAAGCAGTCGCTTCAACTGTTTGAGATGGTGCACTTTCAGTAGACACAGACATAAATTGCGCCAGGTCAATTTTACCGCCAGTTACATTGATATTACCATTCAATCTTGATAGATCAGAAGCAAAAGCCATCACCGGATTTAATTGTCCCCTAAGCTGGATTGCATTCTTATTGACTATGGCATTAAAACTTTCAATTTCAAGCTTGTCATTATTATATTTAATTTTTCCGACTGCATCTTCGATTAGAAAATCTTCATACTTAATCCTCTTATACTTAGCATCGAGTCTTAAGTCGATATAATCTTGAAAGCCCCCTGAATTTGAACTAACGATTGGTTTTTCAGCGATGGCTTCCTCTCCCGAAGACATCCATTCATCCACATCAAATAAATTCCCATCAACGGTAAAATTCATGGTGGATTTGCCTTTCTCCATGATCAATGCCAAAGGATTAATTGCGTTTCCTTTTAAGCTTAGATCAGATTTTCCAAAACGGATATTAGATGATGGAATTTGACAAGCATTATTGTCAAACAATAATTTCATTTGGTCCACTTGTAAAACCGGCATGTCTATGGTCACATAGGTCATGTTTAAAATATCCAATATCCCTTTAAGTTTGATTCTTTCATAATCTTGCTTTTCAATTGCGCTCTTATTAAAATCAAAATCTATATCCGCATTAATATCACCTTTCATACTCGTACCAGCCTCCAATGGAATAAAAGCTACAAAATCTGAAAGGGAAACACCTCCCTTAATTTGACCAGAAACTTTTGTATCCTGTTGAAGTTGAATTAGATTTGCATTTCCACTAATCTTCTTTTGGTTAAGACTAAATCCAAAAACAGGAATTCGCACATCAGTATTTTCAAGTTTATTGCCTTCATCCTTGGCGTTCAAATCTAAATTTATTTGGTCCAAAGAAAACTGCATACCAGGATATTTCACTTTCCCATTCTTCACATTCATGTCAAAATCAAACGAAGGGTATGTGGATTGTTCGCTATTATAAATACCATTGATCAATGCGTTCAAAGAAAATTGTCCCTCAGATTGCACATCCTTGTAATCACCTTTGAAAGCACTTGGAATTAACGAAAACAAATCCTTGACTTCAGATTTTGCACTTTCTAATTTTAAATTTATTTTTTGCGAGCCATCTTCTAAAAATGCAACATCGCCAGTTGAAACCAAATTCAAATTATTTAAAATTAAATCTCCTTTTTTAATATCTAGAGTACTCAAATTTAAATTATGATTAAGATCTATCAAAGCTTTAAATCGAGCTTTATGAAGGTAAGTTATTCCACCCATCTGCAGAGATAGACTGTCAATTGAAGAATTCGATACAATCATTGTATTCTCCTTGGCTAAATTGGCTTTCACGGTTTGATTGATTCCTTTAGCTGATACTTGAATTTCAGAAATATAATCTTTATAAGTAAATAAACCATTGATAAGGGTAAATCTATCCAAATTCAATTCAACCCCTGAATTTGAATCTGCACTTACTGTACTTGTGTCTTTAAGAATATTGAAATTACTTGTACTATCATTAAAAGTAACCAAATGAATAGTTGGTTGTAATAAATCAACTCCTTTAATAAAGAGAATTTCATCTCTTTTAATAATATTCCAAAAATCCATGATCACACTTAATTCATCTGACTTAAACAAATCAGTTGTATCTTTTCCTGAAAATGAAATTAAATGCGGTTCATTTATAATCAAACTAATACCAGGAAAATTTCGAATGATACTTAAGTTCGCATCTTTAAATTGCAATTCACCATTAATTTGATCATTCACAGATTTTCGGACCAATTCCACAATTTCTTTTTTATATAAAATAGGAATTAAGAAAATGGCAGTCACGAATAAAATCAATAAAATAGCGACTAATTTTAACAGAATGGACAAAAATCTTTTCATTTATTGATGTATTTAAGGTGACTAAAACAACCTCGACCATAACAATTTTGCTAGGAAGGCCTAGTTATCTAACTACATTTCATTGAAATTAGTTTAATTTGTGCCTGTGAAATTACTAGAAGTCAGAGATTTATCAGTAAGCTTTGAGAGTGAAGGAGTTAGCCGCAATGTGGTAAACTCTTTGTATTTTTCAATCGATGCTGGAGAAACCCTTGGTATCATTGGTGAATCTGGATCCGGCAAGTCTGTAAGTTGCATGTCCATTCTTAAACTTTTGGGACCCTATGCAAAATACAAGACAGGACAAATATTATGGACTGAACCAGAGCAAAAAACAACAGTGGATTTGTTGAAACTCGATGAAAAATCACTCAGACTGATCAGAGGAAAAAAAATATCAGTCATTTTTCAAGAACCAATGTCTGCGCTAAATCCTGTATTAACCTGCGGATTTCAAATAGTTGAAATTCTAGCGGCTCATGCAATTGTACCAAAGTCTCAGTATAAAACATACACTTTGAAATGGTTTGAAAAAGTGGGTTTAAAAGATACCGATCGTATCTATAGATCTTATCCACATCAACTTTCCGGTGGGCAATTACAAAGGATACTTATCGCGATGGCCTTATGCACCAATCCACATATTGTCATTGCTGATGAACCAACAACAGCATTGGATGTGACGCTCCAAAAGAAAATTTTGGACCTCATCCAAGAACTAAAATCTGAAATGGGATTAAGTTTAATCTTTATTTCCCATGACCTTTCTGTTATAAAGAATATTTGTAATAGAATTATGGTTCTCAAAGATGGTCAAATGGTGGAAACAACGACTACTCAGAATTTATTCAGCAGTTCGGAGCAAGCCTATACACGTGGTTTAATCAACAGCAAGCCACCTTTAAATGTACGTTTACGCCGCTTACCTACTGTTTTAGATTTTTTGCAAGGCAAACCGCTTTCTACATTTTATGATGACTCACAAGTTATTCACTCTACAGAAGTAGATCAAAAATTATTAGAATTAAATCAAAAGAAAGCTATACTGGATGTTCAAAATTTGAACGTCCAATATGTGATTAAAAAGAATTTATTTGGAAAAATTACTAAAAGTTTTGACGCTGTCAAAAATGTTTCATTTCAATTAAGAAAAGGAGAAGTCCTTGGTATTGTTGGAGAATCAGGAAGCGGGAAATCAACCATTGGTAGGGCCATACTAGGCTTAACACAGATTAGTTCAGGAGTTTGTCATTTTATGAATAAAGTGCTACCGGAATTTAATTCTTCAGACTGGAAACCATTTCGAAAAGAACTACAAATCATTTTTCAAGACCCATATTCTTCATTAAATCCAAGAAAAAATGTCGGAGAAGCCATTACCGAACCAATGATGGTACATGGCATTTTAAATAGTCAGAAAGAACGATTGACGGAAGCTACTTTAATGCTGCAAAAAGTAGGATTAGAACCAAGTTATTTAAATCGTTATCCACATCAACTCTCCGGGGGACAACGTCAAAGGGTTTGTATAGCCAGGGCATTGGTACTCAATCCTAAAGTACTTGTTTTAGATGAATCCGTTTCTGCCTTGGATGTTTCAGTACAAGCACAAACGCTTAATCTTCTTAAATCGCTCAAAGAAGAATTTGGATTAAGCTATTTGTTTATTACACATGACTTTTCTGTCGTAAACTTTATAGCCGATAGGATTATAGTTTTAAAAGATGGATGTATTGTAGAAGAAGGACCAACATATCAAATTATACAAAACCCGAAGGAAGAATATACTTCGCAATTAATCCAGAGTATTCCAAAATAGATTTTTGCGCTTAAACTCGCACCCAGTTTTTTTGCATAAGCCTTCACATCGATGCCTCCAAATTGTCCTGAACCCATAAAAATTAACACATTATAATCTTCAATTCTTGAAGACAATTTTCCCTTTAGTTGTTCGGTAGAAGTACAAATGTCCATGTCATATCGATCAAAAGCACTCATGAGATCATCGGACTTTAAAGCAACCATATTTTTAATTTGCATTGCAATCGGATCAAAATAAAGAATGATGTGGTCAGCAGGGGATGTTGTTTGGTGGTATTGTGGTAGAAATTCCAAACTTAAGCTAGAATAAGTATGTAATTCCAAAAGCACTAAAATTTTATCCAACGGATGTTTTTCCCTGAATGCTGACAGTGTTGCTTTAACTTTGGATGGCGAATGGGCAAAATCCAAATAAGCTATTTTAGTTGGTCCCTTCGCCAGCAACTCCATCCTTTTTGAAGAACCTTTAAATTCACTTAATTGCTGAATGACTAATTCTTTCTCTAATCCCAAGCATTTGCAAAGTTCAATTACAGCTTGCATGTTTTGGTAATTATGTGAGCCAAACAAATTGGTTGGGTATTCTTTTCCTTCTGAAAGTAATATTGAATTTCCATTCACCATTTTACTGGGAGCCTCCTTGTAAGGTATAGTTTTTAAATGTGCCCCATGCTCCTTAACCAAGCGAACCAGAGATTGATCTCCTTCAAAATAAATCAAAATGGATTGAGAGTGCATGCTTTGGATCAAAGAAACAAAAGCATTTTCATAGGATTCCAAGGTAGGAAACACATTAAAATGGTCCCAGGCTATCCCCGTAATAATCGCAATATCTGGTATATAATGAAGAAATTTAGGCCTTGGGTCAATACATGAACTCAAATATTCGTCAGATTCAATTACAATAATTGGGGCATCTTTTAAAGAAACCATATGGTTAAAACCTTCAATTTGAGCTCCGACCAAATAATCAAAATCCAAACCCAAATTCTTCAAAGTGTGCATAACCATGGAACAAGTTGTGGTTTTGCCATGACTACCTGCAATCGAAATTCGTTTCTTTAGTAAGCTCTTTGAAGCTACAAATTCCGGAAAAGAGTAAATCTTTAATCCAAGTTCTTGAGCCTTAATCAGTTCGGGATTATCTTTCTTGGCATGCATACCCAAAATCACAATATCAATCTCTAAACTTAAAACTTCAGGACGCCATCCGATTGAATTGGGTAAAATACCGGCAGATTCCAATCTAGTCCGTGCTGGCTCATAAATTTGGTCGTCAGAGCCGCTCACCAAATAGCCTTGATCTTTAAGTTCTAAAGCCAAATTGTGCATAATACTTCCCCCAATGGCTATTAAATGGACTTTTTGAGACATTTCTTATTAAAATTTTAACTCAAACATAAGGCTATTGTCAAAAATAATATAACTTTGCGGGCGTTTTGATGGTATATTTAATTATTAAATCCACAACCCATGAAAAATAGAAAAAATCCTTCAGCACTTCTCGCAATCCTAAGTTTAGTGATGGTGAGTTTAAGTTCCTGTAACCGTGGATATGGTTGTCCTTATGATTTTAGTGTTGGTTCCACTATTGAAAATGCGATCAATCTTGTGGGTACACTTATTTTTGGATTGTTCTAGTTTGTCTCCGGAGCTAACCTTAATTTTAAATCCTTCACTGGAACCTGCACTTCTAACAACCGCTGACGGCTCCCCCACTCTAGTTCATCCTACTCTACATCAAACTTATCATTCTTTGCACGGGGCTCTGACGGAAAGCAAAATTGTCTTTATCAAATACGGTTTAGAGTTCGTAGCTCAATCAAAAAGTCATATTCATTTGTTAGAGATGGGTTTCGGGTCTGGGCTTAATGCCTTGTTAAGTTGGATGTATGCTAATGAAAATGGAATTACCATAGACTATACTGCTGTGGATACATATTATATCACAGCTAAATTTGCTGATAAAATAGATTATCAGATAACCAATACTGATATAATTCAATTTAATGAATTACATAAGTTAGAAATTGGCGTTAAGAAAATGATGTCCAATCATTTTAATCTTCTAAAAATTGAGGATGATTGGAATGAATTTGCACCAAAGGAAAAATTTGATTTAATCTATTTTGATGCCTTTTCCCCAGAGAGCCAACCAGAACTTTGGAGTATTGATTCCATGGCTAAATGCTATACCTTACTTAAGTCTGATGGCGTGTTGGTAACTTATTGTGCAAAGGGTCAGGTGAAAAGGAATTTAAAAGCGGCAGGATTTATTGTAGACGCACTTCCAGGCCCCCCAAGAAAAAGAGAAGTTACCCGAGCTAGAAAAATTTAAAATATTTTGAGATATCAACTATGGAATAATAATATCTTTAGTACATACAAGTTTATTATCCAAATACTTCTACTTTTTCTTTCTTCTATTTAAATTCATTTTAATCCAACCTAGTGGATTTAGATCCAATTGTGCTGACCAACTTAATATAAATCCAGGTAATAAAATAATGGCACAGGGTAGAAAAGCACCTATTTCAGGACCAACCGCTAAACTTTCTGAAAGTCTTTTAAAAAAAGTATTTAATAAAATATAAATCACAAAGACAAAAATACATAAAATCAATGGATAACCATATCCTCCTTTTCGCACTATGGCCCCTAATGGTGCGCCTATAAAAACAAACAAAAGACATACCAGTGCATAAGAATATTTGATGTACAATTCATACGCAAATTTGGCGCCTTTCTTTTTTAAGCTTTTCTCGTTTTCTTGAAATCCACTACTATTTTGAAAATCTCTTTCTGATAAACCTATTGCTTTGTTCGCAATTTCTGTCATGTAAAGTGGATCATTGGATTGATAAACATTAACCATGCTATCAATGCTCAAATCATTGGTTGTAAAGTTTAAATAAGTTTTATTTTTCCACTTATCAAGAGCAGGATCTGATTCAACATTGGGTTTCTGAACTGAATCATTTTGAATTTTAAAATCAGATTTAGAGGATTTAAAATCTCTGACATATCTCCCCATTGCTTCCGGAAGATTTTTACTTAATTCCACATCAATTGAATCCAATTCAATTCTCAACTGGTTGGAATTTTTCATTCGCTGATTATTTTTAAATAAATCTTCATCTGAACGCTCTAGATTAAATTCATCCAGACCAAAAACCTTTGTCATGGTTTTAAATCGAGTCCTTACAAAAGGATATGCAGCTTGATTCGCGCTTGATCTATCTGGAACTTGATACAATTCTCCATTGTGTAGCTCCATTATCAAAAATTTGCCGCCTTGCGTTACATACATTTTACCATCTTCAGAAGAAATCGTGGATCGTGAATTTAAATTGCTATGATCATCCACAAGTACATTTTTAATGGTTTTACCATCATTATCTTTGTCTTCGATTCTTATGACATATCCATAAAAATCATCATTAAAAACACCTTCTTCAAGACTCAAAGTGGGCTTTTGTCTTTTTAAATCGTGGAGCCTGCTTAGAAATTTTAAATTGGCTCTAGGAATAATGATGTCAGAAAAAAACCAAGATGTAAAGACAATTACCAAAGACACGGCTATTAAAGGTCGCATGATCCTTAACAGAGAAATTCCAGCGGATTTAATACTTGACAATTCATATCTCTCTCCTAGATTACCAAACAAGAAAACACCAGACAACAATACTCCAATGGGTAAAGCAAGAGGAACCAAAGACAAACTTAAATAAAATAAAAACTCAAGAATAACCAAAATCCCTGCGCCCTTACCTATAATATCATCGATATAAAGCCATAAGGTTTGCATGACCAAAACAAATAGCGCAATAAAAAATGAAGCTATAAAAGGCCCTGCAAAGCCTTTTAAAATCATTAAATCTAGTTTTTTTAACATTCTCGATTAAACCAAATAGAATGAAATTTAGAAGCAATAACCATTAACTTCAATTGCTTTTAGTGCAATCATTCGACGCAAATTTTTAACATTGGGAGCATCATATCTGCTGAATCTTTTAACTCCCAAAAGCATAATTCTAAGTTCGTCGCCCTCAGCAAAAGAAGCCAATGCATCCTGGGCATTTTTAATAATTCTGGTTTGAGCATCCCAAATAAATATACGCATCGCTGCTTCAAATAATTCCAAATTTGTTTCTCCTTTGTCACGCAATTTCATTAATCGCAAATAAATAGATTCAGTATTGTAGGCATCAATTGCTATATCTGCAATGTTCATTAGAATTTCTTGTTGATCCTTTAAATCATGCTTCCCATCCATTTGGTATTTCACTGCAGCTCCTGCAACCATCAACAGTGTCTTTTTAAATTCCCTAATGCTCCTTAATTCAAGTCCATAAGGCCCATCAGGAATCTCCATAGAAGGCATTCCAGTTAACTCCTTTTGAACTGCCCATGCTGGCCCAACCAAATCCAACTCACCCTTCAATGCTCTTTTAAGGATCATGTTGATGGCCAGCATTCTATTTATTTCATTGGTACCCTCATAAATTCGATTGATTCTGGCATCTCTGTAAATTCTTGCAGGCAAATATTCTTCAGAAAATCCATAGCCTCCAAAGCATTGAAGCATTTCATCCACCACGTAATCTAAAACTTCCGAGCCATTAATTTTAATAATGGCACATTCTACTGCATATTCTTCAGCAGCTTTTAACATGGCTGCAGCATATCCGGTACCCATTGCAGTTTCTTGTGATTTTTTGTCTTCCATTAAATCGCTCACACGATAGACTGTCGATTCTAATACAACAACGCGTACGATAGATTCCGCAATTTTATACTGGATAGCGCCATAGCTGGAAATCGGATGATCAAATTGAATCCGTGTGTTGGCATATTTTACCATTTCATCAATAGAACGTTTACACCCACCCATGGCCATTGTTCCTAGTTTGTAGCGGCCAATATTAAGTACATTAAAAGCTATTAAATGCCCCTTTCCAATTTGACCTAGTATTTGAGTTTTATGAATTTTTAGATTTTCAAAAAAAACCTGCCTTGTAGACGAGCCTTTAATTCCCAATTTGTGTTCCTCAGCTCCAAGGACTAATCCATCCGTTCCTTTGTCTACAATAAAACCAGTAAATTTATTTCCATCTATCTGGGCAAATACAATAAAAACATCTGCAAATCCAGCATTGGAAATCCACATTTTTTGGCCATTTAAGATATAATGTTCACCATCAATATCCAAATCAGCTTTAGTCTTAGCGCTTAATGCATCACTTCCCGAGCCAGGTTCTGTAAGACAATAACAAGCCTTGAGCGTTCCATTGCTCAAGCCTGGAAGATATTTATGTTTTTGTTCTTCTGTTCCAAAATATAAAATTGGCAACATTCCAATGCCTGTGTGAGCTGCAATGCTTGTATTAAAAGAAGCATCGCCTCTTCCAAGTTCTTCTGAGATTAACGTATTGGAATGGGTATCCAGAGCCATTCCTCCAAATTCTTCAGGGATATGTGCACCCAATAACCCCAAAGAAGCTGCTTGTTCTAATAATGATACTTGTTCTTCTAATTTATGTCCTCTATGTCGGATTTCTGATTCAACAAAATCTCTGACCATAGATCGAATCATTTTTTGATCTTCATTAAGGTCCTCTGGAATAAAATTGCTTTTAAAGTCTGTTTCAAGGATGATAAATTCTCCACCTTTCAGAACTTTCTCTTCAGTTTTAGTGCTCATAATTTAACATTTATTGTCCATTTAATATTAACGGATTGTTCTTTCCATTTAGTACGATGACCTTTGCATTTGACGAGGTCGCTAATTCTTTATAAGCTTTAATCATTTCATATTCAAGTTGCTTTTCAGTTAAACCAGTATTAATAATCCTTTGGTAGTCTGCAATTCCCTGTGCCTCCACTCTTTTCCTTTCTGCTTCTTGTTTCTCTTTCATAAGCACAAATTGCATTTTCTGAGATTCTTGCTCTGCTTGTATTTTAACTTCAATAGATGATTTTACACTAGCTGGTAATGCGATATTTCTAATTAATAATTGCTCTAAGGTCAATCCTCTCGCAAAAAAATCAGTTTCAATCGTTTTAAAAATTTGAAGTTGAAATGCATCTCTTTTACTGGAATAAAGTTCAATAGCTTCATATGCAACTGAATAATCTCTAATTCTTGACCTTGCCAATGGTCTGATAATTTTATCTCTGTAATCACTTCCAATTTCATTATAAATTTTAGGAGCTGAACTTGGAATTACTTTATACAGAACGGTTACATCAATGACAATTTCCAAACCGTCTTTTGTCAATGCCCTTATGGCATCATCACCTGTAGAATGTGCCTCATCATTCGAACCACTCATGGTGTAGTTTTGCGTTCGCACATCCATTTCATGCACTACGAGCAAAGGATTAATAATATGAAGTCCAGGATTCAATATATCATTTTGCACTTGCCCAAACAAAACTTTGACCCCAACTTGACCTGCATTGATTTGCAAAATACAAGATGTTAGAAAACCAATGATCACCAAGACCAATCCAAAGGTTCTCATTCCAACTCCAATCTTTTTTAAATTTGGATGTTGGTTACTCTGATTAAATATAAAATGCGCAATAATGATTACAATACCGATGATGATCAATGCCATGTTGGATTTTTTTTAAATAATAAATTGCAAATTAGTTCTAGATAGTATAACCAGATGAGTATAACTTAATATAAAATTATTCTTTATTTTATTAAGTTTACATTTCCCTTTCTTGTAAATTCTTTTGCTTCAAAACAGAAATACCTTAGATAATAACCATAAACATCAGGTGATAAAAAATCTCCTTTAAATGTCCCATCCCAACCAGGTTCAGCCATTTCTGTTTCAAAAACTTTCTCACCCCACCGAGTATAAATTTCTAATTTCACTTTTGTAAGAAAATCACTTCTTGGATAGAAAAAATCATTTTTTCCATCGCTATTTGGACTAAAAGCATTTGGGAGAAAAACAGCTTCTTCACAGGTTTTAACCATTACAGTGACCGATGCTGTAGATATGCATCCTAATTCATCTGTGACCGTAACAGTATAAGTAGTGGTAACCATTGGCATGGCCATTGGATTAAAAATGTCCAATGCGGTTATTGATCCATCGTCCGGCCCCCAACGATAAGTATATCTACTATCTTCAACTGTAGTCAGTTGAGTTTTATATCCTGGAACGATCATGGCAGGTTCAGCTTTGGCAAAAATCTCTCTACCTACTTGACTTACCGTGATCGTGTGACTTGTTTCCCAAATGCATCCCAATCCATTGTCGATGGTCAAGGTATATGTAGTTGTAACATCCGGTGAAACAGTAACTTTTGATGAATCATCAGGTCCAATAATCCCATCTTTGGGTGTCCATTTATACGTATGTCCATCGGGCAAAATTGTGTCCAATTGTAACATCACGGTGTCAAATGAACACATTTGATCAGGGCCAATAATCTTGCCCTTAAAGTCAAAAAGTGTAACAATGACTGAATCAATAAATGAACAACCAAATTTGTCTGTCAACTTTATAATAAAATAATCACTTGAATCAATTTTTACAGTAATTTTATTACCAGAGCCAATTCTATTCCCGTTTGAATCACACCAAAACACTGTATCCAGGTAATTAATGGTATCAATCACAGTCAACATGATGGTTGCTGGTTCGCATAAAATTGTATCCTTTGGCAATAAAAGTGAATCCCATTTTATCGGAAAAAGCAATACATCAACTGTGTCAAAAAACGGGCACTCCGGAAAATCTGGGTGTTGAATTTTAACATAGTATCTTGTATATTCACCACAGCAAACATTCGGGTTATAATAAGTTGAGTCTTCCAACAATTCCCCAGGTGACCACATATGGATTAAAGTTGAATCTCCATTTGGGTTTAAATCCGTACATTGTCCCCTGCAAATCGTAATTGGAGAGGCTAATGGTTTTACATAAAATACAGCCACCTCCTTGCATAAGGTTCTTGTGCATACTGAATCAACAGTTAGACAAATCTTATATCGGCCTGTCTTTTGATAAGTATATTCGTCCATGGCTTTCGTGGACATACCAACTCCATCACCAAAATCCCATTTGATTTTGCCTTTGGCATTGGTATTTACTTTAATTTTAAGTGAACCACACTCAGAAATTACTTCGAAATCCACATCAGGAGGGCTAACTGCTTGAACTAATATTGAATCTGTAATCATACAACCATGTTGATTGGTTGCTTTAAATGTCAAATAATATTTTCCAACTTGGGAAAATAAAACACAAATTTCGTTTGTGCCTTGTCCTGCTACAATGACACTATCTGGTTTCCAATCGAAAGTCAAGCTGTCTGTAGGATCTAGAGGCATTAATTTAATTTTTAATGTATCTCCAATGCAAATAACTTGTTCTCTTGAAAATTGAAATTTAACAGAATGATCCAATAATCTAATACATTTAACACTTTGACATTCATCTTTTTTACCTGCTCTTATATAGATGTTCCTATCTCCATTTATGTTTACCATGATCATTGAATCAGTACCAATGATTTCTCTAAAATCAGGAAAAAAAGACCATTCAAAGGTTGTAGTGTTTTTAGAGCTTACCATTAATGTGATTTTGCCATCGCAGGTAAAAGTATCTCCCTTGACTTCAAATAAAACACTGTCTTTAACTTTTATATAAATCGAATCGAAAATATTGCATATCCCATCTGTAATGTTGACATAATATGTGATCGAACTATCTGGACTAGCGATGGGGTCATGTGGATTGGTTAAATCAAGCCATTTGGTGGGTGACCATGTAAACATGTATCTGCGATCCGGGTTTCTCACAATCTTGATGGATTGACCAATGCAAATTTCTAATGAATCTCCAATGAGATCAGATTTAATTCGATTGAACACGGTATCTTTAGAAATCGTTGAGGTACATCCATTGCTGTCTGTTATGGTTAACTTTATAGTTAAATTTCCATCTCCATTAATGCTAAATATGGGATCTTTTTCTGTGCTTATTAAATTATTATTACCACCTGTCAATATCCAATCGTATCGTACTATTGGAAAATTAGAAGTTGATTGATCAAAAGCTCTTATCGTAAGATCAGGATCACAATCCAAGTCTAATCGAAAATCAGGTTTCAGAGCAGGATCAATCACAGTCAATAATTTTCTAGCTGTATCTGTACATGATCCATTTATCGCTACCAAAACAACTTCATAAGTTCCAGCAGCAGGATAGGTAAAAACTGGATCTTTTTGAGTAGATCGCAGGTTCCGATTGTTTCTAAAATCAAAAAACCATTCATAAGCCATGACTATCTGGCTATTATTTTTAAATGATTGAGTTAAACCATCGCACAATTCAGATTCAATCGTAAAATCAGCCACAGGTTGATCACCGCACTTGACTACATTTATTTGAAAATCTCTTGTAGCAATTCTGATTAATCTACCATTTCTATATTTGTGGACTACAACTCCCAATAAAAATTGGCCCACAAGAATTGGTTCTCCTGTGATTAATCCAGTAATAGGATCAATTTTAAACGGAGTTCCACCAAATCCGGCATTTGTAAAATCATTGACCCCATAACCTGTCTTAAAAACGACACTGTCATAAGGAGGAGCATCTGGCCTATCAGCAGGAAATTGAATGGTTTTACCAAGATTTGGCTTAATAAAAAAATAAGCCAACGAATCTCCATCTGGATCAGTTGCAGAATGATCAAAAACAAATGGTTCATTCACACAAGTGTACAATGGTGGAAAATTCCCAAATTGTGGTCCTGATATATCCCATGTGCTCCGAGATCCTGGTATTCGCACAGAATAAGTTGTACCCGTTTCTAAAGGCAATTCTATATTAGAAAGTGTTTGATTTCGACAACATCTTTGGTAAACCAAAATAAAATCTTTTTCACTTTCTGGTAAATAAATTCTTCGTGTATAAACGGCTTCATGAACACAGACCAAATCTGAATTGGGTACGCAAATTTCCTTAGGTACCTCGCGAATGGTATCGTCCTTTACAAAAGCAATCTGGAACACCCCATCAAAACCAACATCATAAGCCTTTTGATAATCGCTATAAAAAACACCAATGATGGCTCTAGGATCAAATGGCTCTACACCGTTCTTGCAATCACGTCTAATGACTAAGCGAATATCATAATATCCATTGCCAGCTGATTTGTAAGTTAATTGCCCACCTACGATATGTGTTGCAAAAATGGATGAAGATTGACTAAAGTTCAAAACTAAAATTAAAACGAATTTGAATAAATTCGGACTTAATATATATCGAAACGTGCTTGTTTTCATAAACTTAAAATTATAGGACTATTCATCGATTTCCACTATTTCTACTCTTCTCTCTTTACTTGCTCTTATTCCAAAAATTGATTTTGGATCCTTTACATCGTCACTAATCCCTGATGGTGCTGAATTTTCTCCAAAAGGTTTTTCTGCTATTACAAGCTTACCATTGTCAATGAATTTCTTAAATACGCCTTTCTTATATCGGTAGAATTCGTTTTTAGCGCTTTCAATTCGTCTTTGACTCAAATGATAATTGTAATGATTAGATGCCAATGGACTTGCATACCCTTTAAAATAAATGATATACTTTTTCCCAGCTTCCAATTCTTCTTCTAATATTACTAAAAACCGATCTAATTTCTCTTTGCCACCCTTCACACTGTCTTCAAAAAACTTCAACATATCTTGTCTAGCTGAATCTTTGCCCTCAGTCGTCGATATTCTACTATAACGAGTTGCAAATTCCTGGTTGCGCGCATAGTATCTGTTGTATGTAGAATAATATCCTAATCTCGTGGTTGTGTCTAATGTTCTTGGATTAGGGTGGTCATTGTCAAAATACAATGCAAGTGGTAAAAAGCTGTACAAAATTCTATCCAAATAAAGTTCTTTGGTTATTTTTCCCCTGTCTTTGCAATCTACTGTAAATTCTTTTGAGGCTGGTGCATATCCTTCCTTTTCAGCAGTTACCCTATATTTATGACAGGGCTCCAATTTGAATTGACTAAGATTTGTATTTAAGTTGGTTATTAAAACTGGTGCAATCGAAGTATCAGATAAATTGTAAAGAGTTACTTTTGCTCCATTTAAATCCATTCTTGATTGTTTGTCGAAGGTTAACACGTCAAGACTTACGTTGGATGGTGTTAAATATAATTTTTTAACAATTTCTTCAAACTCGCCTGGTTTGCCAGACATAAATTGAACTGATTCAGTATCATATCCAGGTTTACTTGCTTCTAATCGGTATTCTTTATCACACAAAATATCAAACTCATATTGGTTTGAATTTTCCTTTGTAATAATTACTGGTGGTGCATTAGGATTTTTTAAATCATATAATTTAAGTGTAGCTCCATTCAAATCTTGCTTTGTTACTGCATCATAAACCCATGCACGCAATTTTACATCACAAGGTGGAATTTGAAGTTTATATAAATCAAGACAGCATGCTTGTGTGATATCGTCCAATAATGCGGACCCTGTTCGATTGGAGGCTAAATAAACGGTCTTTAGATTTTCACCACGTGTATAATACAGATCATCTAAGCATGAATTAAATGGAGATCCCAAATTAATAGGTTGACCAAAATTATATTTCGCATTTAAACTAGAAGAATAAATATCATACCCTCCAAAACCCAAATGACCTTTAGAGCTGAAATAAAATGTATTTGTAGGAAAGTGATAATAAGGAGTTACATCATCTTGTGGGGTATTAATTTCAGATAAATTAATAGGTTCAGAAAATTGGAACTCTTTGTCTATAGTTAGAAACCAAATATCGAAACCACCTTTTCCTCCTGGCTTGTCAGAAACAAAATATAATCTTTCAAGCCCACTTATTGGATCTTTAACCCAGTTGGGCTGTGTAGTGGAATATCCGGGAGTATTCACATGATCAGGAAGTTTTTCAGGGCTAAGCCAATTGTCATCGTCTGCCACCTTAGCGGTGTATAGATCACATCTCTTATCGTGGTCATTCAAATCTTCACAAACAGTAAATGCAATTTTGTCGCCCTTTGGGTTAAAACAAATATGTGCTACATTCAATGCTTTAAATTGATCATTAAAATCTTTGACAATAGATACCGTACCATCTTTTTCCTGCTTTAGCACTCCACTTAATGTTCGTTTTGGAATTAACTTGTTGTGAATATTGTCAAAACGGTTTGAAGAAAAATAAAACTTCTCATTCTTTTCGAAAGGAGCAAAATCTGAATTTTCAGAATTTACATTACTTCCCATGTTTTCAATGCTAACACCTTTGGCTGGTTGGTTCATTTGGGTCATTGCCCACTCACATGCACTGATTTGCTTTTCTGCAGTTGCTTTTAAAAATGGATCATCATCTCCATTTTCAGAAATAAAAATTTTATATGCGGAAATGGCTCCTTGATAATCACATCTACTCTGTGCAATTTGTCCCCTATAAAATCCAACTTTCGGGTACTTTTTCCCATCCTCTTTATTCCAAAGAGAATCTAAATAAATTCCAGCAAGCTGATATGCTCCATGAAGTCTCGCAGCTTCTGAAGCTTTAAATAGATATTCAACATTGTCAGGTTCAAATTCTAAAACTTCCTTGTATTTAATTAATGCGTCATAATAATTTTTAGATGCAAAGGACCTGTCCCCTACTTCCAAGAGTGATTTCTTGCTTGCAGATTGCGCACAAATTGACCCCGTCAAAAAGCACAAAATAATAATCGAAATATATTTGTTCATGGTGATGTCAGGATGAAAGGATTAGAAAATTGGGCAAGCTTTAAGTTGTGAAAGTGGTCTTGCTTTTACAAAAATGTATTGCACAGAAAATTCCGGACCTCCTCTCCTTCGAGTTGCCACTTTAAATGGAGATGTGTTGACATCATAACTAAAACCAACCAACCAATTATTAATTTCAGCAGCAATTTTAGGAGTGATTGCATCTCTTAGTCTTGAGGCTGCGCCTAATAAAAGTGAAAAACTAGATCCTCGTTTGGTATTCAAATAAAATTTTCCATAACCTCCCAATACTATTTCTTGATAAGGACCCTGATCTTGGTATAATCCATGAAAAAGCAGATCAAATTTATTTGCAATTTTAAAAGAAGGTAATAAACTTATACTCAATCTCATTGGCAATTTGGCATTGGCCGTTTGATTAAAAAACTTCTGTTCCGGTTTATTTAAATGAAATACCCCAACTCCTAAATCAAGTTTAGTCCTGTTAGATTTCTGCCAACGGTAATTTATTCCTCCTGATAAATCTAAAAATCCTCGAGAAGTATTGTCAAAATTTTCTCCCGATGGCAAATTACCATTATGACCAGAATTTGGAACATATTGCTCATTCCAGGTTAATTTGTCTTGTTCAAAACGCCTTTGAGCTCCTCCGACCAATGCTCCTAAAGAAATAATGTGGTTATTGGAAATTGGATAAGCGTAGGAAATACTTAAACCTAGATGCCCCAAACTTAAATGAGAATCTCCTGCCCTATCATAATTGATCAGTAATCCTCCACTCCAAATTCCTTTTGTGGTCCACTTTTTAGGATAAAAACGCATATCCACCATACCTGAAAATGTAAGATACTCAACCAATTCATCTACAAACCACTGATTCCTGTAGTTTGCAGCAGCCCGTACATCCCCATTAAACATACCGGTCAATGCTGGATTAATGTGGATTGGGGAAGTATAAAATTGAGAATGATGAATGTCTTGAGATCGTATTGGGCTACAGAATGTCAGCCAAATTAGTCCAAGGACAAAAGTTGCGGTTAAATGGTTGAGCTTCGTTTTCACAGTCACATATTTAAACTTGAGATAATATATTAAAATCTAAAAATCAAACACTTTAGATGATTTAAGAACATTAATATCCAGAATACAATGGTTATTCGGGAGGAGAAAAAACATAAAATATCTTAAAAACAAGATCTATTTCATGAAAATGGTCTTGCAAATATAACAATATTAAGATAATACGTATCTAGAAAAATAAATTTATTTGATCGTTTCCTTGTCAATTATTTTTCATTTGAACGACCCACAAAAAATCATCTTACTCCATTAAAACATCAATTAGATAGTTTGGATAGCGATTTAATTACAGTCATTTGATTCACCTAAGTCAAATGAAGTTCAAAAATAAGCCGTCAGTATTTAATTAATTAAATTTCGCCTTAACTACAATAGCCTTTAACTGAAGGAATTGTTTGATTTAATTTCTAAAAAATGGATAATACGCAGATGCATTATCCATTGAATTGATGATTAGCAGAAAACTCCCAGTAGCAGAAGGCTCCAATTTGATGATATTTTCAGCATTTGGAACCAAAATAACCTTTTCCTTTTGAATGATTCTACCACCTGCATCTGATATTAAGATTTGATACTGTGGATTAACTAAATCTTTGGTCCTTAATACGATTTGATCTTCCACAAGATTGGACACCAATTCAATATTGGATTGTAAACCAATATTATGAGTTGCCACTTCAGCTTGATCAGGTTTAAACTCAACAGAATTGATATTTCCCAATGTATCTGTAGCAATAGATGCAAGAAAACCTTTGGAATTATTTGAATAAAAAAAGTAATCTAAGGATGTGTTACTTAAAGAAAGACCTCCTAAAATCGGTCCAGCTAAACTCGTCACATCAATCCAACCTAAAAAACCAAGTTTTGCCTCAATAGATCCGGAATTAACTGTCGTTCTTTTTTCTCTTAAAACATCCCATGTTTTCAATGGTAATTGCAGCCTACCCCAGGAATCAAATAATCTTGTAACGTTTGTTTTGTTTTTAATGCGAATCGAATCAGGTTTAAGTCCACCTGGCAATTGCGTAAAAATGGAATCAGGTATAAAACTAGCAGGAATGGTAAACGATGTTTCAGTTGAGAAATTTGAATTCTCTTGATAATTTGCAGGTGTTGTAAACACAGTCACCGGAGATGGGTAAATATTGACCAAATTACCAAAAGGGCCACCACCAATTTGGGAATTTCCAGAACCTAGTTCTTCTACTTTATTGGTCGTAATTCTATAAAAAACATCCCGGCCTTGAGATTTAAAAACAGCATTGGCTAAAGGAAAACTTGCAGCTAATCGACTTGAATTGGGAGAATCCCAAACATCGGTTCTGATTCTGGCCTGGCTTAGTTGCCTTAAATCCCAAGTTTGATCTGCGCCTACCAAAAGCAATAAAGTAGCATCCGAGAATTGAGTATCAATATGATAAGTATATCTATCTCCGACTGCAGGAAGTATTCGATTCGTCAAAGTAATTTGGGCATCTAATCGAAGCTCAAAAACAGTAATTAATATTAGTAAAAGTCTAAGCATGATACTTTATTTTAAGGTTTGTAAAGATACAAAGGTAAAGTATTCCCCTCGTTTAGCTAATAAAGAATCATGTGTGCCCGATTCAATAATCTTGCCGTCTTTTAAGACTATAATCTTATCAGCTTTCATAACTGTGGACAATCGATGGGCTATTACTATGGCAGTCCGGTCAACTAGAAGTTCGTCCAAGGCTTCCTGAATTTGTCTTTCAGAAGCAGAGTCCAATGCAGAAGTAGCCTCATCCAATATGAGGATCTCCGGATTAAATAACAAAGCTCTTGCTATGGTTAGTCGTTGTTTCTGGCCACCACTTAATTTCACACCTCTATCTCCTATGATAAAATCCAATCCTTTCGAAGGATCCTTGACAAATTCTTCTGAATTTGATAATTTTAACGCTTGGTTTATCTCAACAGCATTTGATTTATTAATACCGAAAACAATGTTATTTTCTATGGTATCATTGAATAAAATTGGGTCTTGGGTAACCATACCCATAAGAGATCTTAAATCTTTTAATTTCAAATTCCGGATGTCAATTCCATCTATTTTTATAGATCCTGAACTAACGTCGTGAAACCTGGCCAACAAATCAACCATCGTCGATTTTCCTGCCCCACTGGCCCCAACAAGAGCCACGGTTTCTCCTTTACGAATGGTCAATTGAATCTTGTCCAAGACGGGCAATTCCGCACCAGCATAATAAAAACTGACATTGTCAAATTGAATCTCTGAATCAAAACTTTTTTTGGAAACAGCATCCGCTTTATCGTGGATTTTAATATCCAAATCCATGATTTCATTAATTCTACCAAGAGCAGCCATACCTTTCTGTACATTAAAATAAGAGGCTGACAATGCTTTTGAAGGTTCAATGACGCTAAAAAAAGCGTATAAAAAAGCCAGAAATACAGAGGACTGCATTTCACCAGAAAAAACAAACATGGACCCAACTCCCATAAGCAAACATACAATGACAATGCCCAAAAATTCTGATGTAGGCGGAGCCAGATCCCTTCTCCTTTGAATTTGGATTAGTAAATTTCTATAAGTCTGAAGAATTTTATCAAAACGATTCGTCATATACTTTTCAGCACCAAAAAGTTTAATAACTCTTAATCCTCCCAAACTTTCCTCTTGTAATGAAATTAGATCCGAAAACTCTTCTTGCGCGTTGAGTGATTTCTTTTTTAATGTCCTAGAAATACCTCCAACTACAAATGCAGTTAAAATCAATAAAATAAAAACAAACAAGGTTAACCAAGCACTGGTATATAACATAAATGCCAAGCTGCCTATGATTATTAATGGATCTTTAACCCATGATTCAAATGTAGAAAGAAGAGTCCATTCTATATCATGTACATCTGCGGTCATCCGTGAAATCAAATCACCTTTTTTTTCTTCTGAAAAATAAGAGATAGGCAATTCCATCATTTTTTTAAATAAATTGCTTCTAGTATCTTTTACAATAGATGCTCTTACAGGTGCCATAAAATACATGGCAAGATATCTAAATAAATTTTTAAGAAAAAAGACCACCGCAATTATACCGCAAACATATATTACTCCTTCGTGCCTGTCTTTCGTTGACAGCCATTTGAAAAAATAAAATTTTAATTTTTGAATTACGCTCTGATCTGGCATTTGGTCAGCCTGCAACATTTCAGAGCTTCCCTGCATAAACAACATTTCAAACAATGGAATAATTGCTGGAATGGATGCAACTGTAAAAATTGCTGTAAAAATATAACAAATAAAATGAAGTATAACCAGCGTTTTGTAACGCCTTACTTGACTAATATAAACTATAAATTCCTTCAAACTGAATTAATGGTTGGTTTGAAGCAACAAATAATCATTGTTCAAGTTTGAAAGTATTCAAAAATCCAGTATTAAAATCACCTTTTCTGAAAGCTTCGTTTTTCATTAATTGTTTATGGAAAGGTAATGTGGATTTAATTCCTTCAATGATAAATTCATCTATGGCTCTTTCCATTTTTGTGATACATTCATCTCTGGTTTGAGCTCTACAAATCAATTTGGCAATCATTGAATCGTAATATGGAGGAACTGTATAACCCGAATAAACATGGGTATCCACCCCTCACTCCATGACCTTTGGAAGTGTGTAATGAAGTTATTTTTCCGGGGCTTGGTCTAAAGTCATTAAATGGATCCTCCGCATTGATTCTAACTTCAATGGCGTGCATATTGGGATAATAATTCTTACCTGAAATGGCAATTCCGGCCGCAACCTTTATTTGTTCCTTGATTAAATCATGGTCTATCACTTCTTCAGTTACAGGATGCTCGACCTGTATTCTGGTATTCATTTCCATGAAGTAAAAATTACGGTATTTATCCACTAGAAATTCAACTGTTCCAACTCCTTCATAATTAATGGATTTTCCTGCTAATATGGCAGCATCCCCCATCTTTTCCCTTAATTCGGGGGTCATAAAAGGGGAAGGACTTTCTTCAACTAATTTTTGATGCCTTCTTTGGATCGAGCAGTCTCTTTCAGAAAGATGCACCACTTTTCCAAACTGATCACCAACAATTTGAAATTCAATATGGCGAGGTTCTTCTACATACTTTTCTAAATACACACCATCATTTGAAAATGAAGCTTTTGCTTCAGTTCGTGCAGTATTCCATGCATTTTCGAATTCATCATCCTTCCACACAATTCTCATTCCTTTTCCACCACCCCCTGCGGTGGCTTTGAGAATTACTGGATAACCAATTTCTTTAGCTATTTTTCTTCCTTGTTTGCTATCTTTTAGAAGTCCATCCGACCCCGGAACCACTGGGACGCCGCATTTAATCATGGTTTCCTTTGCAGTTACTTTGTCTCCCATTTTTCGAATTTGATCTGCAGTTGGCCCAATAAATTTTATTCCATATTGGGTACAAATTTCAGCAAATTCTGCGTTTTCCGCCAAAAAGCCATAGCCCGGATGTACTGCATCAGCATTGGTTATTTCCACTGCAGCCATAATTTTTGGAATATTTAAATAGGATTGGGCAGAAGCAGGTGGACCTATACAAACTGCTTCATCTGCAAATCTGACGTGAAGACTTTCTCTATCTGCGGTAGAATAAATAGCTACCGTTTTAATTCCCATCTCTTTGCACGTACGAATGATTCGTAATGCAATTTCTCCACGATTGGCAATCAGGATTTTTTGAAACATAATTGTAGAATAAGGTTTGGAATTAAGGTTCCAAAATGAAAAGAACTTGATCGTACTCAACTGGTGAAGCATCCTCCACACAAACTTTTACGATTGTTCCCTTTACTTCACTTTCGATTTCATTGAATAATTTCATGGCTTCAATAATGCAAACTGTATTTCCAGGTTCTACTTTATCTCCAACTTTTATATAAGGAGGTTTGTCCGGTGAACCAGATCTATAGAATGTCCCAACCATGGGAGATTTAATTTCAATTTGATTCTTAACAGCGTTCTCCGAAGCTGAAGGTGCTGGAGTATTTTCAGTATTAGCTTTGTTTTGATTCAAAGGTGCTGAAGGCACGCTTATTGGTGCCGCAACTGGTAAATAACTAACTGATTGAACGCCTTCTTGAAATTTTCCAGCTCTTTGAGTTTTAATGGTTAACTCAAATTCTCCATCTTTCATTTTAAATTCTGAAAGTTCAGATTTTCCAACCAATCTGATTAATTCTTGGATTTCTTTAAAGTTCATGATATGGTGGTTTGTTTATTTGACTCTTTCAACGTATTCTCTTGTTCTTGTATCCACTCTAATTTTCTCACCTTGTTCTATAAACAATGGTACTTTAATTTCTGAACCAGTTTCAATGGTAGCCATTTTCATAGCATTGGTTGCGGTATTTCCTCTGACTCCTGGTTCAGTATATGTTACTTCAGCTACGATATGTGCTGGTAGTTCCGCAGTCAATGGAATATTTTTAGCCGCATGGTATAACACTTCAATCTCCATACCCTCTTGTAGAAACTCACCATTTTCTAACATTTTCTCATCCAAGGCTTCCTGTTCAAAAGTTTCAGAGTTCATAAAATTGAATCCCATGTCATCTTTGTACAAAAATTGCACTTTACGTCTTTCTACTCGTACTTCATTGATGGTGTGACCTGCTACAAAAGTGTTTTCAAGCACTTTACCTGAAGTTAAACTTTTTAATCGAGTCCTTACAAATGCATTTCCTTTTCCAGGCTTCACATGTTGAAATTCTACTACCACAAAAGTGTCATTATTATACTCCATGCACATACCATTCCTTATATCCGATGTTGTTGCCATTCTTTAATTTTCTTTTAATTTAGCACGCAAAGATAAGTCTTTGATATAATTAAAATTAAGAATCCTTAATTAAGTTGCCAACTATCTCAATATAAACGAATTAGCTATTTTGGAATCATTGTAAATTCCGTTCTCCTGTTCAAGAATCTACCTTGTTCAGTTGCATTGTCAGCTATTGGTTTGTTCTGACCATGGCCAACATAACTCAACCTTCCTTGTCCAACACCTTTTGAAATTAAATATTCATAACAAACTTTGGCTCTTTTCTCGGACAGTTCTAAATTAAAACCTGCACTTCCTGTGTTGTCAGTATGCCCCCCTATTTCAAGTTTATAATCCTGGTACTTTTTCATAATACCACTAATTTTATCTAAAATTGAAAATGATTCTGATTTTAAAGTAGCTCTACCCAAATCAAACTGAACTGCCCTCATTGCAAAATCAAGAACATCTTGATCTTTCTTTTCAATTAATGGGCAACCTTTATTGGTTTTTGGTCCAGAAACATTGGGACAAGAATCATACTTATCTTGGACACCGTCACCATCACTATCAGGACAACCATTAAATTCTTTAAGCCCATTTGCCAATGGACATTCATCCATTTTATCTTCTATTCCATCTCCATCACTATCTTTAAAAGTTTCCGGGCATCCCCCCATTTCCTTTTTTCCAGACTTATCAGGACATTTATCTTCATGATCTGCAATTCCATCCCCATCGGAGTCAGGGCATCCATCAAACTGAATCAATCCAGCTTTATCAGGACATTTGTCTTTTTGGTCAGGTACTCCATCATTGTCCTGATCCGGTTCAGGACAACCTTTAAATTCTATGAGACCCTTTAAATTAGGGCATTCATCCTCATTGTCAGCAACCCCATCACCATCAGAATCAGGACATCCAACAAACTTCTCAAGTCCTGCTATATTAGGGCACTTATCTTTATGATCAGCTATTCCATCTCCATCTGAATCAGGACATCCCATGTGTTCTGCCAAACCTTTTTCATTAGGACATAAATCCAGGTCATCAATCACTCCATCTCCATCAGAATCCAATTTTTCTTGAATGCTTTCTTCTTTTTTTGAATCAAACATATACACCAAACCTGCAGTGTACTGTAAATGATTTTCCCAATCTTTTAAAGTCAATCTAAAATCCGCCTGGGCTTGTAATAAAACCTGAGGATGCAACTTCACATTTGCGCCTAATCCTAAAGGCAACTGCAATGCAAATGCATGTCCAGAAGGAAATAAAGCCTGAACACCACCAACAGCATAAGGATTAATCCACCATTTTGAATTATAAAAATGAAATTGGCCCTGTGCTCCTATAGAAAAAAAAGGGCTACTTAATCCTTCATTTAAACTATCCTTATAAGAGCCAACTCCAATCGGTACAAAAACTGCAAATCTATTGGAGAAACTTCTTACGTATGCCAGCTCAAAACCATCTGAAAAATCTCTTATCGCAGCACTGTTTTGGGATCTGAAGGAATTGTAGTCGTAGAGCGTTTTCCTTACAGACAAACCATTTTTAGCTGTAAATAGCTGAGCACTTACATCACAATATGTTAATATCCAAATAGTTATTGTTAAAAGCCAAAATGTACCTTTCATAATTCCAATTAATTTCAGTCAAAGGTAATTATAAATATTCCAATATCTCAGTATATATTATAAAAAACTTAGATATTTTTAATGCCTAAATTTATAATTTGTTGGACTAGTTTAGAAAAATGGGTTTTATTTATATCTTTATGGCTTAAAGAAAAAATCATGTTGGGCAATATGAACAATAGACTGGCAAATTACATTTTTTTTTGTTTTATTATATTCTTTCTGTCTTGTGATAAAAAAGCGGACCCACCTTTGGAAGAGAGTCCTTTTTTTAATTTTCTTGATTTTCCAAGTATCCACATTGACACTAGCACAACTGCCAATGATAGCTGGGAATATGGTTTTGTATTCAAGCCACTTAAAAAAGGTGAAATTAGAAAATTGGGATTAAAACTTCCTGTACAGGGCGAATTCACAGTGCGTTTATGGAATTTCGATCCGCCCATTCCGATTATTATTCACGAAAGAAAAATAAGAGTCAACCAAAATCATTTTCCAGAATTTGTGAACATCCCCTTTTTTAAAACTGAGGCAACAAAAATGGGGATCAGTGTTATTTCAAATAATTTCTATAGAGTTCAGAAAAAGACTCAACTGCATTTACTTTTCCGATCAATGTAGGCAATATTAGCATTTTGTCTTTTAACGAATCTCAAATCATATCTGGTGTGTCCGATTTTCCTAACAACACCAATCAATTGAGGGTTGCACCATGTGTCAATGTGGTTTTTGTGGCTGAGTAAATAGAAAATTTAATATGCGGCTTGAATATTGGATGTTGCTATTTACCTTTTTGGGCACCAACCAAAGGATTTTCAGCCAAATTCAAAATCTAGATTCACTGATTGAAGTTGAGTCTAAATATGTACAAGAAGATACGATTCGTTGCAAATTATTGATAGACATTGGCAGAGCTTTGTTGATAAAACAAACAAACCAAAGTTTCTTTTATCTGGACAAGGCGATATCACTTGCAGAAAAGCTACAAAACGGAAAATTACTATCCAATGCAATCAGTGCAAAGGCCACCGGCAATTTTTATTTAAGAAAATTCGCTTTCGCATTAAATGATTTTCAAAAAGCACTTACCATAAACCAAAAAATTGGAAATGAACAGGGCATTGCCAATAATTACAATAATTTGGGATTGGTGTATCAAGCCACTTTTCAATTCCCGAAATCACTTGATTGTTTTCTAAAGACTTTGGCCATAAATGAAAAAACTGGAAATAAACCTGCATTGATTAATGTATTGGGTAATATTGGGAATATTTACTTTGAATTGGGCGATTACCAAAAAGCCAAAGATTATGGTGAAAGGGCACTCAACTTATTGGAGCATTCAAACAATAAATCAGCACTTTCTGGTATCCTTACCAACCTTGGCAATGCATATACCCATCTCAAAGAATATGAAATTGCTCTCAGTTATAAAATGAAGTCGCTCGGGCTCAACCAAGAAGCAAATGATTCAAATTTGATTGCCACCAATTATGGCAATATAGGAAACGTCTATATGCTAATGAAAAAATTTGAAGAGGCGCTGCTTTACTATCAGCGAGGTTTGTCCTTGAATCAAAAATTGAATAATCAAAAAGGTATGGCTGAGATGCATTCAGGCTTAACTGAAGTCTACCTACAATTGGAAAAATATCAATTGGCAAAAACCAATGCTTTAACTGCGCTATTTTATTCGAAAAACAACCAGTTATATAATATCGAAAGAGATAACTTGCTTCATTTAAGTGAGATTTACAAAGCGATTTATAACTACGACAGTGCTTATTATACTTATCAACAATACATTGAAATTAAACAAAAAATAGACAACGCTGATATCCAAAAGGAAATAACCAAAATAACACTATTGTTTGATTTTAGCAAGACCGAAGATTCCTTGCGACAAGAACAAATGATTACTGGAATTAAATTAAATGAACAGCTTTTATTATCGGAAAAACAAAAGCAGGAAATACAGCTAAAACAAAATTCCATTAATTTGGCTCTTAAGGAAAGGGAAATTCAAAAAATACAAATCTTAAAAAGCCAGACTGATTTGAATCTATCTCAAACCCAAAATAAAATCAAAGAAGAAAAATTAGTTAGCGCAGAAAAAGAAAAAGAACTGCAAGTCACTTTGGTCAATTTACAAAAAGCAGAATTAGATGTGCAAAAAGGAGAAATTCAATCTCAAAAAAATCAAAAACTATTTTTATTTAGTGGCTTTGGATTGTTGGCAGTTCTAACATTTTCAATTTATCGCAATTTTATAAATCAGAAAAAATCAAGAAGCGAAATTGAACAAGAGAAAAATAAGTCTGAGTCGCTATTGCATAATATTCTGCCCTTTGAAGTGGCGCAGGAGTTGAAAGAAAAAGGAGAAACCACCGCAAAAAGATTCAATGAGGTAACAGTTTTATTTAGTGATTTTGTGGACTTTACAAAAGTCGCTGAAAGATTATCACCTGAGGATTTAGTTCAGGAATTGCATGAATGTTTTAGTCAATTTGATGAAATCATATCCCAACACGGACTAGAAAAAATAAAAACCATAGGCGATGCTTATATGGCTGTTTCAGGACTTCCCATTGAGACAAAAAATCACGCTACTAATGCCGCAAATGCTGCTCTTAAAATTGTAACTTTTATGCAACAAAGAATGCAAAAAAAATCACACACTTTTAGGATCAGATTAGGTTTGCATTCCGGTCCAGTAGTCGCCGGTGTAGTGGGAGTTAAAAAATTTGCTTATGACATTTGGGGCGACACGGTCAATACGGCAGCGAGGATGGAAACCGCCAGTGAACCAGATAAAATAAATATAAGCGACACCACTGCAAAACACCTGACCCAAAATTTTAATTTAGTGCACCGAGGCAGGTTGGCGGTCAAAAATAAAGGCGAAATTGAAATGTATTTTTTGGAGCAATCAAAATAATTTTCTACTTTAATTAAACATTAAAGTGAATGGATTTGTGATTCGCATGTTTTAAATTACTTTGAAAGAAGTTCCCTAACTTTTGCTCCGATCAACGATGGGGATTCAACCACATGGATACCACATTCTTCCATTACCTTTATCTTGGCTTCAGCAGTATCTTCTGCACCTCCTATTATAGCACCAGCATGACCCATTTTACGTCCTTTAGGTGCTGTTTTACCTGCAATAAATCCAACAACAGGTTTTGTCCCATAATCCTTAATCCAAAGTGCTGCATCTGTCTCCATACTACCTCCGATCTCTCCAATCATAACAATCGCATGGGTGTCATAATCTGCCATCAACATTTGGATTGCTTGAAGAGTGGTTGTGCCAGGGATTGGGTCTCCACCAATTCCAATGCATGTTGATTGTCCTAAACCCACTTGAGTCACTTGATCTACTGCTTCGTATGTTAAAGTACCTGAACGAGATACAATTCCAACATTCCCTTTTCGGTGTATGAATCCAGGCATTATTCCAACTTTTGCTTCATCCGGAGTAATTACTCCAGGACAATTTGGGCCGATTAAAACAGTGGGGTAATTTTTAAGGTATTCCTTTACTTTAACCATATCTTGTACAGGAACTCCCTCTGTAATACAGATGATGACCAAAATCCCAGCCTCTGCCGCTTCCATAATAGCATCTGCTGCAAATGGTGGTGGCACAAAAATTATTGTTGTATCAGCGTTGGTCTTTTTAACTGCATCACTCACTGTATTAAAGATGGGTAAACCCAAATGTGTTTGTCCACCTTTTCCCGGAGTGACTCCACCAACCAATGGTGTTCCATATGCAATCATTTGTTCTGAATGAAAAGTACCTTCTTTTCCTGTAAATCCTTGTACGATGATTTTTGAATGCTTACTAACTAATACGCTCATTTCTAATTACTTCGTTTTTTTCCTTGTTTCAATAATAAATACATCTTCATCTTTTCTTGACATATGGTATTTCTCCCTAGCAAACTTTTCAAAATTTTGCTCCAAATCCAATTTGTCAGCTTTAGCTTGAACAATCATTTGCTCATACTCCAATTTCTTGTCTTTTAATTCTGATAGATTACTATAAATTTTGTATTGATTTCTAATATTAAATTTATCAAAAAAGCTCATGTAAAATAGAAACAATCCTATTGTAATCAAGGCTTTATGTTTATAAACATAAGAAGTAACTTGAAAAGGCAAATGCAAAATAGATGCTCTTTTTTTCATAATTCACGGAATTAGAGGCAAATATACATATTATTTACTTTTCAAGTAATCTTTTGCCAAAGAAAGTTGATTGCCCATCTAATTCCTCTTCTATTCGAATTAATTGATTGTATTTTGAAATCCTATCAGATCTTGACATTGAGCCAGTCTTAATTTGCCCTGCATTTAATCCAACAGCCAAATCTGCAATAAAATGGTCTTCAGTCTCTCCACTTCGATGAGAAATAACTGTTGTAAATGAAGCTTGTTGTGCCATTCTGACGGCTTCCATGGTTTCTGTTAAAGTTCCAATTTGGTTGACTTTTACCAAAATAGAATTTGAAGCTTTTAATTGGATACCTTTTTTTAATCTTTCGACGTTTGTTACATACAAATCATCTCCAACCAGTTGAACCTTGCTGCCGATTTTTGACTGAAGTTGGACCCAACCATTCCAATCATCTTCTGACAGTCCATCTTCTAGGCTAATGATAGGATACTTATTTACCCAATCTTGCCAAAATGAAACCATTTCTTCAGAGTTTAAACTCTTTGCTCCAGATTTATTAAATTCATATAAGCCAGTTTCTTTATTGTACATTTCAGTTACTGCTGCATCTAGTCCAATATAAACATTTTCGCCTGGTTTATATCCTGCTTTTTCAATGGCAGTTAAAATAATTTCTACAGCCTCTTGGTTAGAATTTAAAGATGGAGCAAATCCGCCTTCATCACCAACATTTGTAGAATAAGATTTAGATTTTAGGACTTTTTTGAGGGTATGAAATATTTCCGATCCCATGCGGACAGCATGAGAAAATGATTCTGCACCTACAGGGACAATCATAAATTCTTGAAAGTCTAATTTGTTATCAGCATGAGCACCACCGTTTATGATGTTCATCATAGGAAGTGGTAAAATATGTGCATTAGATCCTCCTAAATAACGATAAAGAGGTAAATCTGATTCATCTGCTGCTGCCCTTGCAGATGCCAAAGAAACCGCTAAAAGTGCATTGGCGCCAAGCCTATTTTTATTGGATGTTCCATCCAATTCTATCATCGTTTGGTCAATTAGTCTTTGATCTCCAACCTCAATTCCTATGATCGAATCGGCAATTTCTTCTTCAATCGATTGGCAAGCCTGTAGCACACCTTTACCCAAATATTGTTGAGGATCACCATCGCGTTTTTCTACAGCCTCATAAGTTCCTGTAGAAGCACCAGATGGAACGGCTGCGCGACCCAAAAACCCATCTTCAGTAATCACATCTGCCTCAATCGTCGGGAAACCCCGACTATCTAAAATTTGTCTGGCAATAATGTCTAATATTCGACTCATTGGATATATTTATGATGATTGTTTAATTCCAAGTTCCTTTTGGACCAATTTAGAAAATTGTCCGAATAGGTACCTGGAATCATGAGGCCCTGGTCCTGCTTCCGGATGATATTGTACACTAAAAATTGGAGCATTGTTAAAACTAAATCCTTCGACACTTTGATCATTGAGATTAATGTGGGTTAAGGTTAAATCTTTTTTATGCTTTTTCAAATCCTCCATATCAACAGCAAAACCATGATTCTGAGAAGTAATTTCGGCCAAACCGGTATTGAGATTTTTTACTGGATGATTGGATCCTCTATGACCATGAAACATTTTTATAGTCTTAACTCCCTTGGCTAAACCTAAAATTTGATGCCCTAAACAGATCCCAAAAGTTGGTTTTCCTGAATTGATGATTTGACTGGCCGTTTGTATTGCATAATCCATGACAGCAGGATCGCCAGGTCCATTCGATAAAAAAAATGAATCTGGCTTCCATTCATTCAATTCTGCAAAACTGGTTTTTGCTGGAAAGACTCTTAAATAAAAATGTTGAGCGGTCAATTGTTTTAATATACTAGTTTTGATGCCATAATCTAAAACTGCCAATCTGGTGGCAGATTCAGTTCCGGGAATATCGTAAATCCTAGTCGTGGAAACTTGAGAGGACAACTCCAATCCCTCCATGGAAGGGACCATATCTAATCTTGATTTCAACTTTTCAGGGTCCAAAATTTCGCTGGAAATAATTGAATTCATAGATCCAAAAGTTCTTATATGCCGCACCAAAGCTCGTGTGTCAAGGTCATAGATGCAAACGATCTTATTTTGTACCAAGAAATCTTCAAGTGAAGAATCTGCCAAATTTCTGCTATATTGTTCAGAAAAATTTCGACAAACCAAACCTGAAACTTGTACTTTACTTGACTCAGACTCTTGTTCCTTTGTTCCGTAATTACCAATATGAACATTGGTCATTACAATGATTTGTCCATAATAACTTGGGTCAGTAAAAATTTCTTGATACCCTGTCATCCCGGTATTAAAACATATTTCACCAGTACAGGTCCCAACAAATCCTGCTGCCCTACCCCTTAATACGGTGCCATCTTGAAGAACCATGATGGCTGAGCCCAATGGTTTGTTAGACATTTAGTTTTATTATTTTAAAGTCCGCAAATATACGAATTATCAATATATATCAATTTTATATAAGTAACATAAAGCCAAAAAAAAAGCGGCCGTAAGCCGCTTTGGTATTATACTTTTATTCTTTTGATTCGCTTTCCGATTCTGCCAACTCAGACTTATCAGATATTGTCGTCTCTGCATCATTTTTTTGGTTTGCATCTTCAGACTTTGTTTTCTTTACCGCAGATCTTCTAGTTCTTTTTACTACTTTTGTTTCAGGCGCTTTAGCTGCGGATGCAGAAACCATAGTAGTATTGTAGTCAACTAATTCTATAATGGCCATTTCAGCTCCATCACCTTTCCTAAAACCAGTTCTGATCACTCTTGTATATCCTCCAGGTCTGTCAGCGACTTTTATTGCTACATTGCCAAATAGCTCGGCTACAACTTCTTTATTATTCAAATATCCAAAAACTATCCTTCTACTATGTGTTGAATTGGATTTGGATTTTGTGATAATAGGTTCCACATATACTCTTAAAGCTTTGGCTTTCGCCAAAGTAGTTTTAATGCGCTTATGTTGAATCAATGCACCAGCTAGATTTCTTAGTAAGGCCACACGGTGTCCTTTCTTTCTACTCAGGTGGTTAAATTTCTTCCCATGTCTCATGACTGAACTGTTTTAATTCTAATTCTAAATTAATAAAAGACTAATCTTTTTGATTATCCTCGTCCATTTTGAATTTACCTAGGTCCATTCCAAATGACAAACTTTTTGTTTCTAAGAGCTCTTCGATCTCGACTAGAGATTTTTTTCCAAAATTTCTAAATTTAAGTAACTCATGGGTATCAAATTTTACCAATTCACCCAAAGTATTGATTTTTGCCGCTTTAAGACAATTGTAAGCTCTCACTGACAAATCAAGGTCTTCTAATGGTGTCTTTAGTAATTTTCTCATGTGGAGTGTTTGCTCATCTACCACATTCTCTTCTTTCTTCACTGCATCTTCAAAAGTAATATTTTCATCTGTGATTAAAAGCAGATGCTCTATCAAAATTTTTGAAGCTTCTTTTACAGCAGCTTCTGGATGTATTGTTCCATCTGTTTTAATTTCCAGAATCAATTTTTCATAGTCGGTTTTTTGACCTACCCTTGTATTGGAAATGCTGTAAGTTACTTTTTTGATAGGAGTATAAATGGCATCCAACGGAATAACCCCAATTGGAAGGTCTTTGGTAAGATTTTCATCAGCTGGTACATAACCACGACCTTTGGCAACTGTTATTTCAATTTCCAAATTAACAAACGGTTCCATGTGACAAATAACTTGATCTGGATTTGTTACAGTGAAAACATTTGTAAATTTTTCAATATCTCCAGCGGTAAAAGATTCTTGTCCGCTGATTGTGATATAGATTTTTTCTTCTCTTATATCGTCTTCCTTATTGGCCGGCTTAAGCCTTACTTGCTTAAGATTTAAAATTATTTCGACCACATCTTCAATAACACCTTTGATGGTGGAAAATTCATGATCAACTCCTGCAATTCTAACTAAAGTGATCGCATGACCCTCTAAAGATGACAAAAGTACCCTTCTTAAAGAATTTCCTAAAGTTTGACCAAAACCTGGTTCCAGAGGTTTGAATTCAAAAGAACCTTCATAATCAGTCGCTTTTTGGAGAATAATTTTTTCAGGTTTTTGAAAATTTAAAATGCTCATATCCTTGGATAAATTGAGATGAATAATTAGAAATTGTTATTTCGAGTACAACTCGACAATAAGTTGTTCATTGATGTTTTCAGGAATCTGGTCTCTGTTTGGATATTGTAGGAATTTTCCTTCCATTTTATCATTGTTCCACTCCAACCAAGGAAATTTTCTGACATCAGATTTTTGTGCAACTTGGTGAGAAATGTATTCCAAGTTTTGAGAATTACCTTTGACAGTCACAATATCTCCTGGTTTTAACCTATAAGAAGGAACATTGCATACTTTACCATTCACGGCAATATGTCTATGAGATACTATTTGACGTGCGCCTTTTCTAGTAGAAGAAATTCCAAATCTAAATACTGTATTGTCAAGTCTGGCCTCTAAAAATTGAAAAAGTACCTCACCCGTTACTCCTGATTTTTTGTGGGCATCGTGAAAAACATTTCTAAACTGTCTCTCCAATACTCCATAGGTGAATTTGGCTTTTTGCTTTTCAATCAACTGCAAAGCGTAATCAGATTTTTGTTTTTTCCTCCGTGAAGGGCCATGTTGCCCTGGAGGATATTTCTTCTTTTCAAAATATTTATCATATCCTGTCAACGATTGACCTACTGCTCGTGACTTTTTGGTTACCGGTCCTGTATATCTTGCCATATCTTATAAAATCTTACTAGCTGAGGGTAATTATATTCTTCTTTGTTTAGGGGGTCTACATCCATTGTGTGGAATCGGAGTGATGTCCGTAATTTTAAGAACTTTAATTCCTGACCCATCAATTGCTCTAATTGCAGCTTCTCTTCCAGACCCAGGACCTTTTACAAACACTTCTGCACTTCTCATTCCTGCATCATAGGCTACCATGGCAGCTGAGTTTGCAGAAAGTTGGGCTGCATAAGGCGTGTTCTTTTTGGAACCTCGGAAGCCTGCTTTTCCAGCGCTTCCCCAAGATATTACTTCACCAATTCGGTTACACACTGAAATAATAATATTATTAAAAGAAGCCTGAATAAACACAAGTCCTTCAGCGTCAACTTTTACTTTCCTTTTTTTAGCTTTTTTACCCTTTGCCATTTAAAACAATTTTTTAAATCTAAATCTAATGATTACTTGGTTACTTTCTTCTTATTAGCAACTGTCTTTCTCTTACCTTTCCTTGTTCTTGCATTTGTTTTAGTCCTTTGTCCTCTTACAGGTAGACCTTTTCTGTGACGTATTCCCCTGAAACAGGCAATGTCCATCAATCTTTTGATACTTAATTGGACTTCAGAGCGAAGTTCTCCTTCCACTTTGATTTCATCTTGAATAAGTTTAGCTATTGACTGAACTTGATCATTAGACCACTCATTTACACGAGTACTTTCATCTATATCAAGTTTATGTAGAATATTGGAGGCAGTGGTGCGTCCAATACCGTAAATATAGGTAAGGCCTATAACACCTCTTTTGTTTCTTGGAAGATCTATACCAGCTATACGAGCCATAATAATGATTGATTAACCTTGACGTTGTTTAAACTTCGGATTTTTTTTGTTAATAATATACAATCTGCCTTTCCTCCTGACAAATTTACAGTCTGCTGTTCTCTTCTTTATTGATGCACGGACTTTCATGATTGTTAATTTATTTATATCTATAAGTAATTCTACCTCGCGACAAATCATATGGACTCATTTCAACTGAAACTTTATCTCCCGGCAAAATACGAATGTAATTCATTCTCATTTTACCTGATATTGTGGCAATTATAAGATGATCATTTTGTAATCTGACCCTAAACATGGCATTCGAAAGTGCCTCTTCGATAATGCCATCTTGTTGAATCAGGTTTTTTTTACTCATCTTTTTTTTTCGGAGTGCAAATATCTGACAATTTGACGAATTATAGTATAATTTCGGAATTATTTTTTATTTCATCCTTAATCATTTGATGATCTGACAAAATTTCAGGTCCATTATTTCGCACCGCAATGGTGTGTTCGTAATGGGCTGAAGCTTTGAGATCTGTAGAAACCACAGTCCATCCATCTTTCAATTGTTTGATATGGCGAGTACCCTGATTAATCATAGGCTCAATGGCTATCGTCAATCCTTCTTTAAGAACTGGTCCTTTGCCCTTTTGCCCATAATTAGGAACTTCCGGTGCTTCATGTAATTTTTTTCCAATTCCATGGCCTACCAATTCCCGAACTACTCCATAATGATGTCTTTTTTCAGCATGCTCTTGTATGGCTTGACCTATATCTCCGATTCTTTGCCCAACGATAGCTTGTTCAATACCCAAATAAAGGGCTGCTTCAGTTACTCTAGCCAACTTAATGACATCTTCAGAAACTTCGCCAAGCAAAAAAGAATACGCGGAATCACCATAAAATCCATCTTTAACAACACCACAATCAATCGATAAAATATCTCCTGATTCAAAAGGTTTATTAGATGGAATACCATGTACTACGCATTCATTAGCAGAAATACACAATGTACCCGGAAATCCCTGATATCCTTTGAATGCAGGTATTGCCCCATGATCTCTTATAAATTCTTCTGCTAATTTATCAATCTCCAAACCTGTTTTACCAATCTTTAGGACTTTAGCAATTTGCGCCAATGTCTTGCAAACAAGTAAACTACTCACACGGATTAACTCGATTTCTTCATCGTGTTTTAAGTAGATCATCCGTTTAAAATATAGTACATCAAGATAATATTACCCCATCGTCATTGGGCCAATACCAGATGATGTCCTTCCTTCTATCCTTCCTGATTTAACCAATCCATCATACTTTCTCATCAATAAATAGGACTCAATTTGAGAAAGTGTATCTAAAACTACTCCAACCAATATCAATATAGAGGACCCCCCGAAGAATCTTGCAAAAGAACTATTTACTCCAAAAATAACAGCAATTGCTGGTAATATTGTTAAAAATCCTAAAAATATTGATCCTGGCAATGTAATTCGGGTAGTTGTATTATCAATATATTCCTCTGTGTCTGGCCCAGGTTTTATACCGGGAATAAATGCATTATTCCTTTTAAGGTACTCAGCGTAATTCTGAGGATTTACAATCAATGCAGTATAAATATATGTAAAACCTACAACCAAAACAAAAGTGATAAAGTTGTTCCAAAAACCATAAGGATCTGTAAGTGCTCTCAAAACACCAGAACTTCCAGCAGATGGATCATTTGTTACATATTGCACAACTGTAAGTGGTAAAAACATAATGGCTTGCGCAAATATTATTGGCATTACACCTGCCGCATTAACTTTTAAAGGTATAAAATCCCGATCATTGGCAACTGGCATTGCACCACTTCCTCTTCCAACCATCCTTTTTGCAAACTGAATAGGAATTTTACGAACTCCTTGAACAATCAAGATTGAGGCAATGATGGTTAAAAATAAAATCACTAATTCAAAGATAAATAATATCAATCCATTATTGGCTAGTTGAGCTTGAATCTCAAAACTGAATGCTCCAGGTAAACCAGCAATAATTCCAATCATGATAATCATAGAAACTCCATTTCCGATTCCCTTATCGGTAATTCTTTCTCCCAACCACATTGCAAATATGGTACCTGTGGCAAGAATAATACTATTCGAAAACCAAAAAACAAATGGACTTACACTTGGATCCACAGCACCCAAGGATTGAATATATGTCAAATATCCACCTCCTTGAACCAATGTGATAAACACTGTAAAAATTCTGGTCATTTGGTTCAATTTTCTTCTACCTGACTCCCCCTCTTTTTGTTGAAGTCTTTGAAAGTATGGAACTGCGAATCCCAATAATTGAATAATAATGGAGGCTGTTATGTAAGGCATAATGCCTAAAGCAAATATAGAGGCTTGATTAAATGCTCCACCGGTGTAAGTATTTATCAACCCAAACAAGCTGTTGCTACTGTCGGATGTTGCACTTTTTAATACACTGGGAACCACACCTGGCAAAACGATAAAAGAACCAAATCGAAAAATGGCCAATAGTGTAGCAGTGAAAATAAGCTTATCCCTAAGCTCTTTTATACTCCAAATATTTTTTAAAGTTTCTATGAATTTTTTCATGGTTTAAATTAAATGATATCAACAGAACCACCTGCAGCCTGAATTTTTTCAGTTGCAATTTGGGAACAGGCATGTACTTTTATAACCAAGCCTTGTTTAGCTTCTCCACGACCTAATACTTTGATTTTGGCAGAAGACTTACACAGACCCATATTGTACATTCCTTCAACAGTAAATTGATTGACGCCGTATTTGTCTGATAAATCTTTAAGTTGATCAAGATTAAAGACTTGATATTCTACCCTGTTGATATTGTTAAAACCCAACTTAGGCAATCGCATATGAGTAGGAGTTTGACCTCCTTCAAATCCTCTTTTTCGTTTTGCCCCTGCTCTGGCTTTTTGACCTTTATGACCTTTGGTCGCCGTTCCACCGTGACCTGAACCTTCACCTCGTGCGATTCTTTTTTCTCTATGAACTGCTCCTTTTGCAGGTTTTAAATTATGTAATTCCATCGTTAGATCTTTTCAACTGTAACTAAATGCTTTACTTTGTCTAGCATACCCAATATAGAAGGTGATGCTGACAATTCGACTGCGTCATGCAGACTTTTTAATCCAAGAGCCTCAATCGTTTTTTTCTGTCTATCACTTGCTTTAATGATGCTCCTGACTTGTTTAATTCGTAATTTCGACATATCAATTATATATTTAAACGCCTTCGAATACTTTCTTTACTTCAATTTTTCTTGCTTTAGCAACATCATATGGACTTCTAATTTTAGTCAAAGCGTCAATTGTTGCTTTTACAACATTATGAGGATTTGAAGATCCATTTGATTTTGCCAATACATTGTGGATTCCTGCAATTTCGAGCACTGCACGCATTGCACCACCAGCAATAACTCCTGTACCATCTGATGCGGGTTTTATAAAAACTTTGCCAGCTCCAAATTTACCATGTTGTTCGTGAGGCACTGTTCCTTTGTGGATATGAACCTTAACTAAATTTTTCTTAGCATCGTCTACCGCTTTTGAAATTGCATCAGCAACCTCTCTGGCTTTTCCCAATCCATGACCTACCACGCCTTTCCCATCACCTACAACGACCAAAGCAGAAAAGCTGAATGTTCTACCACCCTTTGTTACTTTTGCCACACGGTTAAGAGAAACCATTTTATCTTTTAATTCAGATTCACCTGCTTTAACCCTTACTATATTTGTTTTTGTCATAATTCTTAGCTATTCAAATTAAAAAATAAGTCCACCTTCTCTTGCACCATCGGCCAAAGATTTCACTCGGCCATGATAAATGTATCCGTTCCTATCAAAAACGACGCTGGTAATGTTGGAAGCTGTTGCTTTTTGAGCAATTAGTTTTCCAACTTCCTTAGCTTGTTCAGATTTATTGGCATTTAATCCTTTGCTGGAAGCAGAAACTAAAGTTCTTCCATCCAAATCATCAATTATTTGACAATAAATAGCTTTATTGCTTTTATAAATACTTAGACGTGGTCTTTCTGGAGTGCCATTTATTTTTCTCCTGATTCTATACTTGACACTTTGTCTTTTTTCAATTTTGGTTTTCATAATCCAATATTTAAATATACTTTACTTACCTGCTGATTTTTCAGCTTTTCTTCTAAGAATTTCTCCTGCAAATTTGATACCCTTACCTTTAAATGGCTCTGGTTTTTTAAATGCTCTGATTTTAGCACAAACTTGTCCTAATAATTGTTTATCGGAACCTTTTAAAACTATTTTTGGATTCTGTCCTTTTTCAGTAACAGTTTCTACTTTTAGTTCATCCGGAAGGTAAAACATGATTGGATGTGAAAAGCCTATAGAGATTTCCAATAAATTTCCAGTATTACTGACACGGTATCCCACACCAACTAGTTCCAATTCCTTTTTAAATCCGGTAGAAACACCTGTGATTAAATTACTAACCAATGCTCTGGTCAAACCATGTGAAGAACGATGTCTTTTTTGTTCAGTTGGACGTAATATGGTCAAAACTGAACCATCAATCTCAACAGACATGTCCGGGTCAATGACTTGTGTTAAAGTACCATTTGGCCCTTTAGCCGTCACTCTATTTTTATCAACTTTAATATCAACTCCTGTCGGAATTGATATTATTTTTCTTCCTATTCTAGACATTTGGATCTATTCGTTTAAAATTTAATTAATAAATATTAAATAAGACTTCCCCACCTAAATTTTTCTTTCTTGCTTCTTTGTCAGTCATAATTCCCTGAGATGTTGAAACCAACGAAATTCCTAATCCATTTTTGACTCGAGGTAATTGGTCAGAAGTTTTATAAACTCTTCTTCCCGGCTTACTAATTCTCAATAACTCATGAATTACCGGCAATCTTGAAATGGGATCATATTTAAGAGCTATTTTAATAGCGCCTTGATTATTTTCTGTTTCCTCAAATTTGTACTTTAGCAAGTAACCATAATTGTACAAAATTTCAGTAATTTTCTTTTTCATATTGGACGCAGGTATCTCAACAATTCTATGACTTGCCATTTGAGCGTTTCTGATTCTGGTTAAGTAATCTGCGATTGGATCTGTCGTTATCATATCAAACTGAACTTAAATTAATTAAAAATTATTACCAACTTGCTTTGGTTACACCTGGAATTTTACCTTCCAAAGCCATCATTCTAAAAGCATACCTAGATATTCCAAATCTTCTAACATACCCTCTAGGTCTACCAGTCAATTGACAACGGTTTTTTAAACGAACTGGAGAAGCATTACGAGGTATTTTGTCAAGTGCTTCGTAATCTCCCTCTTTTTTTAACTTTGCTCTAAGGTCTGCAAATTTAGCGACCATTTTTTCGCGTTTAATTTGTCTGGCAACAATGGACTTTTTGGACATTTCCTTTTATATTAATTTTATGATGGATTAATTATTGGTATTTTTGAAAGGCAAGCCTAATTCTTTTAACAGACTAAAAGCTTCTGCATCTGTTTTAGCGGTGGTCACAAAAGTGATATCCATTCCTGTTATTTTGTTGATTTTATCAAGATCAATTTCAGGAAATATGATTTGCTCAGTAACTCCCATGGTATAATTTCCTCTACCGTCAAAACTTTTATCATTAATTCCTCTGAAGTCACGTACTCTAGGCAAAGCAACTGTGATCAAACGATCTAAAAATTCATACATTCTTTGAGCCCTTAAAGTAACTCTAACTCCAATTGGCATCCCATCACGAAGCTTAAAGTTTGAAATCGCTTTTCTGGCAAAAGTGGCTACCGGTTTTTGACCAGTTATAATACTTAATTCAGAAACTGCATTGTCAACTAATTTCTTATCCTGAGTTGCTGCACCTATTCCTTGGTTGATACAAATTTTTATAAGCTTAGGCACTTCCATGCTTGACTTATAATTGTACTTTTCCATAAGCGCAGGCACTACGTTGGATTTATAAAATGTTGCTAATCTTGGTACGTAACTCATCACTTAATAATTTCATTAGATTTTTTAGAATATCTTACTTTGACTCCTTTTTCTTCTCTGTAACCAACTCTGGTTGGCTTCCCTGATTTAGGGTCTAATAGAGAAAGGTTTGACATATGCAATGGAGCCTCAATTTCTACAATTCCCCCAGGATTGTTATTAGTAGGTTTCATATGCTTCTTACGTATATTGATACCTTCTACAACAGCACGGTTTGTATCTTTAATAATGTTTGTAATTGTGCCTTTTTTGCCTTTTTGGGACCCCGCTATCACTTGGACGGTGTCCCCTTTTTTAATTTTCAATTTCATAATACGATTGTAATCTTAAATGTGATTAAATGACTTCAGGAGCAAGGGAGACAATTCTCATATAATCTTTTTCACGAAGTTCACGAGCTACAGGTCCAAAAATACGGGTTCCTCTTGGCTCATCAGATGCATTTAATAGAACTACTGCATTGTCATCAAATCGAATATAGGATCCATCTCTTCTTTTTACTTCCTTGGCAGTTCTTACGATAACAGCTTTGGATACAGTTCCTTTCTTTACACCACCTGGAGAAGCAGATTTTACAGTAACAACTATTTTATCGCCCAATGAGGCATATCTCCTGGCAGTACCACCCAATACACGAATGCACAAAACCTCTTTTGCGCCGCTGTTATCTGCTACTCTTAGTCTACTTTCCTGCTGAATCATATCCTTTGTATTTTATTAATTTGACAATTATTCTCCTTTCTTAATGACTTCTACTAATCTCCAGCATTTCATTTTGCTAAGAGGTCGCGTCTCCATAATTTTAACCAAATCACCAATTCCACAAGTATTGTTTTCATCGTGGGCATAGTATTTTTTGTTTTTCTTTACGTACTTTCCATACTTAGGATGTAGCATTCTTTGCTGAATGGTTACAGCAATAGTTTTGTCCATTTTATTGGAGCTTACTACACCGATTCTTTGTTTTCTTAAATTTCTTAACATACTTATGAATGAAATATAGGTGATGTTTATTTGGTATTTTTTCTTTTGGTTAGTTCTGTATTCATCTGGGCAATCTCCCTTCTTAATGCGGGAATGGTCGCAGGATTGGATAGTCCTTTTACTTTATGCTCAAATCTAAGTTTTGCCAAGCTGTCTTTTGCAGCATTCAAATCTCTTTGAAGGGTTTCCAATTCCATATTGATAAAGTCCGAATATTTTCTTGATTTCATATTGATCAGATGTTTAACTATTGGTCGTATAATTATAATCTCTTCTTACTATAGTTCTTGTTAAAACCGGTAATTTCTGAGCAGCCAATCTAAAAGCCTCTTCGGCAATTTTAAATGGCACTCCATCCATTTCAAACATAATGGTACCAGGCTTTACTACTGCAATATAGTGGTCCAAAGAACCTTTACCTTTACCCATCCTGACTTCAGCAGGTTTAGAAGTAATTGGTCTATCGGGAAAAATTCGAATCCAAACAGTTCCCTCTCTTTTCATATATCGGGTCATTGCAATCCTGGCAGCTTCTATCTGCCTATCTGTAATCCTTGCAGAATCAATGGATTTTAAACCAAATGAACCAAATGCAATGGTATGACCTCTATGGGCATCACCACGATTTCTACCTTTTTGCTGTTTCCTGTATTTCAGTCGTTTAGGCTGTAACATATCTTCAATTTAAGCTGTTTTTTTGAAAAAGAGCTGCAAAATTACAACAATTTTATATATTTTATCTTCTTTTTTCCCTACGTCCACCTTTGTCTCCACCTCTTCCGCCACGATCAGGTCTTTCACCACCTCTTTCCGGGCGATCTTGTCTTTCACCACCTCTAAATGGCTTGTTCTCTTTTTTCGCAAGACCTACTAAAGGAGATAAATCTCTTTTAGTAAACACTTCTCCTTTGCAAATCCAGACTTTAATTCCAATTTTCCCATAAACTGTCAAAGCCTCTCTGATAGCATAGTCAATATCGGCTCTGAATGTGTGAAGCGGAATACGTCCTTCTTTATATTCTTCCGAACGGGCCATCTCTGCTCCATTCAACCTGCCTGAGATTCTAATCTTTACACCTTCAGCACCTGCGCGCATGGTAGACTGAATGGCCATTTTTATAGCCCGACGATAATTTATCCTGGATTCAATTTGTTTGGCAACTGAATCTCCAACTATAATAGCATCAAGTTCAGGTTTGCGTATCTCGATGATGTTAATTTGAACATCTTGATCGGTCAACTTCTTTAACTCTTCTTTGATTCTATCAACTTCGGTACCACCTTTTCCGATAATTATACCCGGTCTCGAAGTCTGAATAGAAACGGTAATCCGCTTAAGTGTTCGCTCAATGACTACCCTAGCTATTCCTCCTTTGGCGATTCTGGCATCCAGATAATTTCGAATTTTTTCATCCTCCACTACTTTTTGTGCCATGTTGTTACCACCAAACCAGCTAGATTCCCATCCCCTGATGATTCCTAACCTGTTTCCAATTGGATTTGCCTTTTGACCCATTTAATGTTTAATTTACTATCGTTTAATGATCTATTTAAATCTCTTTATTTGCCACTATTAAAGTAACATGATTTCTGCGTTTTCTAATTCTGTGCGCCCTTCCATGGGGTGCAGGTTGAAATCTTTTTAAAACAGTTCCACCATCCACAAAAGCCGTTTTGACGAATAACTCATAGTCATCAGCAGCACCTTCTCCATGTTTTTGTTCCCAATTATTAATCGCGGAAAGAAGTAATTTTTCAAGCCATTCAGAAGCTTCCTTTTTTGTAAACTTCAATATATGCAATGCTTGGTTCACCTTCTTGCCCCTAATTAAATCAACGACAAGTCTCATTTTACGAGGTGACATCGGACAGTTTCTTAATTTAGCTACAGCTTCCATTATTTTTATCTCTTTAAGATTATATTATCTGTTACCTGAATGACCTTTAAATGTACGTGTTGGAGCAAATTCTCCCAATTTATGACCAACCATATTTTCTGATACATAGACTGGTATAAATGATTTTCCGTTATGCACAGCAATGGTTTCGCCAACCATATCCGGAATAATCATAGATGCTCTGCTCCAAGTTTTGATCACAGATTTTCTAGTAGTTTCCTTTGCTTTTTGAATTTTTTCCAAAAGCTTAAAATGTATATACGGTCCTTTTTTAATTGATCTTGCCATAATATATAGAAGATTATTAGATTGAATTATTTTTTAGTAGATTTCCTTTTTGAAATAATTAAATTGTCTGAATGCTTATGAGGGCTTCTAGTTTTTAAACCTTTTGAAAACTGACCATTTCTTGACCTAGGTTGGCCTCCAGAAGAACGACCTTCACCACCTCCCATTGGGTGATCTACAGGATTCATTGCGACACCCCTTACCCTGGATCTGAATCCCAACCATCTGTATCGACCTGCTTTACCTACTGATTCCAAGCTATGGTCTGGATTTGAAGTTGATCCAATGGTTGCTTTACAAGTCATTAGCACTCTTCTGATTTCACCGGAAGGCATTTTGATAACCGCATAACGATCTTCTTTTCCCATCATGGTGGCTGAAGTTCCAGCTGATCTTACCATCGCAGCTCCTTGACCTGGATGCAATTCAATATTATGAATACTAGATCCTAAAGGTACTTCTGATAAAGGCAAAGCATTTCCAATTTCTGGAGCTGCTCCTGCGCCACTTAAAACTTTAGCATCCACTTTAAGTCCATTGGGTGCAATTATATACCTTTTTTCACCATCAGCATACCAAAGTAATGCGATAAATGCCGTCCGATTTGGATCGTATTCAATAGATTTTACTGTTGCAGGTACCCCATCCTTATTTCTAAGAAAATCAATGATCCTATATTTTCGTTTATGTCCACCACCTCTATTTCTAGTAGTACGGCGTCCTTGATTGTTTCGACCTCCAGTGGATGATTTGGATGCCATCAATGATTTTTCAGGAACATCTGTGGTAAGTTCCTCAAATGTATTTGCTACCCTAAATCGGGTTCCCGGGGTTACTGGTTTTAATTTCTTAACAGGCATAAGGCTTGTTTTTATTCTTCACTATAAATGTTAATCTCTTCTCCAGCTGCCAAAGTCACTATTGCTTTTTTATAAGCGGACTTACGGCCTCTGAGCATATTTCTTTTTGTATTCCTTACCACTTCTTTTCCTGGCATAACCATCGTGTTTACAGATTCTACTGCCACATTGTACATGCTGCTTATAGCTTTCTGAATTTCAATTTTATTAGCATCACGACGCACCACAAATGTATATTGGTTACTGCTTTTTGAAAGCTTCTCTGCTTTTTCAGTGATTACAGGTTTTATAATTATTTCTTTTACCATTTTATGACGATTTAACTTAATGTTTCAGAAATTTTCTTGATACTTGACTCTAACAAAAGCATGCTTTTGCAATTAAGAATATCATACGGATTTAAATCTGTGGCTATTCTTAAATGGGCTTTTTCAATATTTCTTCCTGAATAATAAAAAGGTTGGTTATACTCTGGGGCCACGATCAAGGTCTTAACTCCATTTAAACCAAGATTTTTTAGAATATTGTTAAACTCCTTGGTTTTCGGAGTTTCAAATCCAAAATCCTCTATAATCGTTATTTTAGCATTTGCAGCAAGCTGAGACAAAGCTGATTTTCGGGCTAGCGATTTAACTTTTTTGTTTAGCTTTTGAGTATAATCTCTTGGGTGAGGACCAAAAGCACGTCCACCACCTTTAAACATAGGATTCTTTAAAGATCCAGCTCGAGCACCACCAGTACCCTTTTGTCTTTTAAACTTTTTTGTGGTACGGTGCACATCACCTCTTTCGGTAGAGTCGTGAGTTCCTTGTCTCTGGTTGGCAAGATATTCTTTAACTGCTAAATACAATACATGTTCGTTAGGTTGAATTCCGAAAATCGAATCCGGTAATTCAGCCTGCCTTCCGGTACTTTGGCCTGCTGTATTTAATATGTCTAGCTTCATGACTTTATACTTTTTTCAATGATAACAATAGATCCTTTATGACCAGGTATCGCGCCTCTTATTAACAGAAGATTTTGATCCTCCATAATTTTAGCAATTTTTAAATTTTTAACTTTAACCTGCCCACCACCTGTACGACCAGCCATTCTTAAACCTTTTACTACTTTTGATGGATAAGAGGATGCACCAATTGATCCTGGTGCTCGACCTCTATTGTGCTGGCCGTGTGTGGCGTTTTGTACACCACCAAATCCGTGTCTCTTTACAACACCCTGAAATCCTTTACCTTTTGTAACCCCCGTGGCGTGTACAGTATCACCTTCACTAAAAATTTCAGAGATACTGATAGTTTCTCCCAGATTCTTATTCAGCAATAAATTTTTAAACTCTCTTGACTCCTTCATCGCTTCAACTCCGGCTTTAGCAAAATGTCCAGTTATGGCTCCATTCGCATTTTTTGCCTTCTTTGACCCGTAGGACAATTGAATTGAAGAATACCCGTCAGAATCTTCAGTTTTTACTTGTGTAACAACATTTGGTGAGGCTTGTACGACAGTTACCGCAATGGCTTTACCATCTGCTGCGTAAATACTGGTCATCCCTACCTTTGTTCCTATTAATCCATTCACAATCGTATAGTTTTATGGTTAATTTAAGCCAGAGAAGCTACGCAACTCTGACAAAAACAAAATTTCAATTTTTAAAAAATTAGGATAATTTGACTTGAATGTCAACACCGCTGGGGAGTTCGAGCTTTGACAATGCATCCACTGTTTTAGGAGTGGGTGTATAAATCTCGATCAACCTTTTATGAGTCCGAAGTTGGAACTGCTCCCGAGCTTTTTTATTTACGTGCGGGGACCGCAAAACCGTAAATATTTCTTTCTCAGTTGGCAGTGGAATCGGACCGGCAACAACTGCACCGCTATTGCGAACAGTCTTGACAATCTTCTCCGTACTCTTATCAACCAAATTATGGTCGTAAGAACGAAGCTTTATCCGAATTTTTTGATTCATGCCTTAATGAATTTTTATATTTATTTATTTAATATTAAACTTTTACTGTTCCTTTAGCTTTGGCAATCACATCTTCAGCGATTTGCTTTGGCACAGGAGCATAATGTGAAAACTCCATTGTCGAACTAGCTCTACCTGAAGTTATCGTTCTTAATTGAGTGACATATCCAAACATTTCAGACAATGGCACATCAGCTTGAATGGCTACAGCTCCACCCATTCGTGGTTCCTGACCTTTTGGCAATCCTCTCCTCCTGTTAAGGTCACCAATCACAGGACCTACATAATCCTCAGGAGTAATTACTTCCAATTTCATGATGGGTTCTAAAATATGAGGTGCTGTCTTTGGCGCAGCCTCTCTGAATCCATCCTTAGCACAGATTTCAAATGCCTGCGGTTTGGAGTCGACCGCATGCATAGATCCATCATAAACACGAATCTTCATACTGTCTAAGTTATAACCCGCAAGGATTCCTTGGCTCATCATTGAGTCAAATCCTTTTGTAATCGCTGGAACATATGATTTATCAATAGATCCTCCAAATATGTCCCAAACAAATTGCATTTTAGTCTTACCTGACTTATATTCTTCACTTTCAAGAAAAGTATCATCTGCAGGTCCTATTGAAAAAGCAATATCTGCAAACAATCCAGATCCTCCTGTTTGTTTCTTTAATCTCTCGCGATGCTCAACAGTCTTGGTCATCGCTTCTTTATAATTTACTTGTGGGGCACCTTGGTTACACTCCACATTAAACTCTCTTCTTAATCTATCCACGATAATTTCGAGGTGTAGCTCTCCCATACCACTAATGATGGTCTGGCCAGAATTTTCATCGGTGTAAACTCTAAATGTGGGATCTTCTTCAGCCAATTTTGCCAAAGCCATTCCTAATTTATCTTGATCCTTTTGCGTTTTTGGTTCTATAGCTATAGAAATAACAGGTTCTGGAAAAACCATAGCTTCCAATATGATTGGATAGTTTTCATCACACAAGGTATCACCAGTTTTAATGTCTTTAAAACCTACAGCAGCCGCAATATCTCCTGCTTCAACATACTCAATTGACTTACGATCATTCGCATGCATTAAAAATAAACGAGAAATTCTCTCTTTATCTGTGGTTATACGATCCTTGTCTGATCTAACTTTCATGACATAGGAGCCTGCGTTTAATCTACCTGAATACACTCTTAAAAATACAAGTCTACCTACAAAAGGATCTGTGGCTACTTTGAAGGCTAGTGCAGCAAATGGCTCATCAACTGAAGGTCTTCTACTTAATTCTGCATCAGTTTTAGGATCAGTACCGTGTACCGCATCCACATCCAATGGGCTTGGAAGGAAAGCACAAACCGCATCTAAAACTGCTTGTACTCCTTTATTCTTAAAAGCAGAACCGCACATCATCGGTACAAACTTCATGTCGCACACAGCTGCCCGTATGGCATCAATCATTTCTTGCTCTGTGATAGTGTCTGGATTATCAAAAAATTTGATCATCAGATCATCGTCGTATTCTGCTATATTTTCTATCAACGATTGACGATATTCTTGAACAATATCTGCAATATCTGCGGGGATTGGAATTTCAGTGAAGCTCATTCCTTTAGATTCATCATCCCAGACAATTGCTTTGTTAGTAATTAAATCTACAACACCTTTAAAATGTTCTTCAGATCCTATTGGAACTTGAAGTGGGACAGCATTGGATCCCAACATTTTCTTCACTTGGTTGACTACCATAAAGAAATCTGCTCCTTGACGATCCATTTTATTTACGAAACCTAATCTAGGGACTTTGTAATTATCCGCAAGCCTCCAGTTGGTTTCAGATTGAGGTTCTACCCCATCCACTGCTGAAAATAAAAATACCAAGCCATCCAATATTCTTAATGACCTGTTTACCTCTACAGTAAAATCAACGTGTCCCGGAGTATCGATGATGTTAACTACAAAATCTTTATCTTTCCAAATCCAATTGGTTTGCGTTGCTGCAGAAGTAATGGTTATACCTCTTTCTTGTTCCTGCGCCATCCAATCCATTGTAGCAGCGCCGTCATGAACTTCACCAATTTTATGAGTTAAACCCGTATAATATAAAATTCGCTCAGTTGTAGTTGTCTTACCAGCATCAATGTGAGCTGCAATTCCTATATTTCTTAATAAATTTAAATCCTTTGCCATGAGTTCTCGTGATTACACTTTAAAGTGAGCAAATGCCCTGTTTGATTCTGCCATTTTGTGCGTATCCTCTTTTTTCTTTACCGCTGCACCTTCACCTTTTGAAGCCGCAATGATCTCGGAAGCCAATTTATCAGCCATTCCTTTTCCAGCGCGAGCTCTTGAATATTTAATCAACCACTTAATTCCAATGGATAGTTTTCGGGCAGGACGCATTTCCATTGGGATTTGGAATGTCGCACCTCCAATTCTTTTTGGCCTTACTTCCACATGTGGCATTACATTGTTTAGTGCTTTTTTCCAAACTTCGTGTGGATTTTCTGTTGTTTTGGTTTCAACAGTATCCATTGCACTATAAAATATATGGTATGCTGTACTTTTTTTTCCTTGCCACAACATGTTGTTCACAAACTGGGTCACCATAGTATCTCCAAATCTTGGATCTGGCTCTAATATTCTCTTCTTTGGTTTATGTTTTCTCATGATTTATAATCCTGTAAACTTTTCTAATGTATTGATTATCAAATTATTTTTTTGGTCTTTTGGTACCATATCTGGACCTACTTTGCTTTCTATTGTTCACTCCGGCAGTATCCAATGCACCTCTTACAATGGTGTATCTTACTCCTGGCAAATCTTTTACCCTTCCCCCGCGAACCAAAACGATTGAGTGTTCCTGTAAGTTATGTCCTTCCCCAGGTATATAACAAATAACTTCCATGCCATTTACCAGACGTACTTTAGCCACTTTTCTTAAAGCGGAGTTTGGCTTTTTAGGAGTTGTAGTGTATACACGGGTACACACTCCCCTTTTTTGAGGATTAGCCTGAAGAGCTCTGGATTTACTTTTGTATTCCACCACTTCACGACCTTTTCTAATCAACTGGTTAATAGTAGGCATAATTTATAAAATCAATTTAATTGCTTCTTACTTACTTAAATTATTAAAAATCAATACCTTATAGACACACGTATACCATAAGGAGACGCAAAGGTAATATACTTTCACAAAATCACAAAGACTTAAAAATATTTTTCTTCATAGATTTGCTGATTAACAAGCTATTAAAATATGAATGAGCAAATTAAGATCCGCCAAATGGACGATCAGGATGCAATTTCTGTCCAAAACTTAATACAAGATTTAGCTAATTTTGAAAAATGTCCAAATGAGGTAAATACTAGCTATTCTGATGTACAGTTGAGTCTAAGTCAAGGCCTTATTAAAGGAATTGTAGCCATAAATTTAGTGGAAGAAGTTATTGGAATGGCAATATTTTTCCCTTACTACTCTACCTGGAATGGCAAAACACTATATTTAGAAGATTTTTATGTGAGGCCTGAATATCGTTCGCACGGAGTCGGACAATTACTTTTTGACGAATATATTAATCAAGCAAAAGCTTTTGGGGCTAAAATGCTTAAATGGCAAGTCTTGGATTGGAATGTGGAAGCCAAAAAATTTTATTTAAAAAACGGGGCAAGGTTTTTTCCAGGCTGGGAAAATGGAATTATTAAATTATAATTCTTAAACCCTAATAAAAGGATAAGAAATCAAATAATATAAAACTCTATCCAGGTAATCAACTAAACTTTGAAATTCTAAGAATTGTTCGAATAGACTGGAAGTGTATTTTCAGCCGATATTTTTGAATTCTCGAAGTCAATTTTTACAATCAAACTTTGTATTCCAGTGGTTATACAAAGCCATGACGAAGCTAATACGCAATTATATCTTGATACCTGGTCCCAAACATCCTGAGATAATTGATGGTTAAAAGACTTGCATTCAATGAGAATGAAGGCTTCTCCTTTTCGATTAAAAACAACAATGTCAAACCGTTTAGAAAGCCCATTCAATTTAATCATTCGTTCAACAGCCATGGTTGAATATCCGTAACCCAGCACATCATGCAAATATATAAGCATCAGTTGTCTTACGTACTCCTCAGAAGAAAATTTAATCCACTTTCTCCTGACTGGATCAAATAAGAATTGATCATCCTTACGCTGGATACGATCCTTGAGCAAGTCAAGTTTCAAATCGATAAAATTCATGATTTTGCAGTAAATATCCTTCGTGATTTAACGAACAACTGTTGCTCTTTAAAACTTAGAAGATCCATATTGGCAAGAAAATCTGTCATTGAGAAATTTTCTACATGAAATCCAGCTAATTGCATGCATTTTAGAAAATGCCACTGCCATTCCATTTGTTGAATTGAAACAATATTTGGACTAAAAAATCCATCGGCCAGCCAGATTTTCTTAGTAGTACCTTTGTAAAGCAAAATTTCTGTAAGTTTATCTAATGCATTGGGCTCATCTAGTGATATTTGATTCCAATTTGACTCACTCCATTGCAATATTAGGGGTTCTAAATGTCTCGGTAAAAATGAAATGCAATGAGTATCGTTGTTAACAAAGATCCTCATTTGTGGAAAATTGTTATAAATAAATGCAGCAATAGATTGAATTGTTAAATAATTATCAGAAGATGCTGTTTCTAATAATGAATCTTTTAACTTTATTGGCGCAGATTGGCTTAAGGCTATATTAAATTGACTGAAAGTGGAATAATCTGAATATATATTTATAAAATGATGGCAAGATTTCATAAATCTATTTAGAAAATTTTCATCGATAGTCGGACTTAAATTCCATATTTCGTCCCAATGTGCATCTAGATTGTTAGGAAAAAACTCAGGATGCGAACTCTCCAAAATGATCACAGGAAAAACGTTAGAAAGACTATCCAAATTCTGGTAAAACTCAGACAATGTATATTTTGAGTCGACTTTATGTTTTATAGTTTGAAAAATGCTGTCATTTTTCTGCTCTAACTGTTGAAGCGCTAAATATTGCCATTTTTCATAAATAGAATGTAAGTATTTTGGAAAATTATCTTTTAACTCTAATAACAATTTTTTACATTCGGAAATACTTTGATCATTTACCAGATCATCTAAAAAATTACTTTTGCCAAATAAATCATTCAAATAAATATATTCAATGGCTTGAGCCCACATTGGTTTTGGAAGGTGTTTTATTGAATCCAATACTTCATTTTGAGCTGAGGTGAATTGATTGGTTAGTGCCATCCATTCATAATAACTTGGAAATTCTTCCTCATGTTCTAAAATCTCTTTCACCCAGACCATAAGTTGTTGAACTTGCTCCACTTGTTGGGACATTGGTTTCAACTCGAGACCATGGACATCTTGCAAAATTCGGGAATTCACCAATTCTTGATACCAAGTTTTAAGTTTAGAATCCAATGTAGTCAAGCTAGCATTAAATTCAGATTCATTGACAACATCTGTGGATAAAAATTCCGCTTGGTCGGATAAATAAATCTGAACAGTCTTATCTAAAATGACTTTTAAATCAATTTCAGAAAAATTATCTACCTCTGAAAAACGAATTTGTTCCCCACTATATTCTTTCAGAAATGAATTTATCTTTTCACAAGTCAACTGGTGTTCCACAGACCAACTGCAAGGATCATTTGAAGTTTGGCATGTTGAATTCCAAAGTTCTATTAATTTTAATTTGCGTAAAAATAATTTCTTCGAAATTTGAGCTTTAATCTCTTTATGAACCATTCTGAATTCACCCAGTAATGTTTTTCCCTTATTATACCAATTTGATAAAAAATAAGAAAAATAAGTCCATGCCTCTTCAGGTATTTCGCAATGGATGCAGCTCGTACAATTGACCTGCAGAATTTTTTACCAATGCTTCAACTATGTGTTTTAAATATTGATATTCCTTTAAGTTTAATCTGGAGTTTAATTGCGGTAAAAAATAGAATTCGCTCTTATTTAATTTAATATATCTACATAAGGTCAAGTATGCAGGATCGGCAGAATACTTTCCATGCAAATATGTTTTTTCTACAGATTGAATAAGATGATTGGTAATAGAATGAAAATGATTACAAGAATCTTTAAATTTTCTAATGTTAAGACTACCTGAAACAGTTATAGGAGAAAATTTAATCAAATTTTTTTCTACTTGGGATCGAGAGTGGTGAAAATTAAAACAAAGAGATTGGATTCCAAATAATTCAATTAATTCCTCAAATAATTTTACATGTTCTTGTTTGTCAACCAATATCAAAGTTTTTCTTTGGGTTGCTAGATTCCTTAATAGCTTGTTGTGAAGCCAACACTTTAAACTATTGGAATTAGTGGGTCGTATATGAATATTTGTTTCCGTCTCAGAAATTAACATGGACTGTGCCACATCATCCGGCATTGGGTATAAATAGGAAAAATATCCTGAACCATTATTTAAAGCATTAAATAAAGGGTAAATATATATATACTTTTGTAATATGTTACAAATATATTGCTTCAACTAACTTTCTAGACCTAAATAATTGAAAATCTTTACTTTAATTTCGGTTAAACTCAATCCTTAATCCTGGCTTCTGAATTGTCACAGAATTTCCATCAAAGACTTTTAGTCCATTGACCCAGGTACCGCAAATCGAACCATTCAAAATATGACCCTCCAATGGCGACCAAGCACATTTATAAAGCAATCGATCAGGTGTAACCGTGGTGGTAGCTTTTAAATCCAATAAGACCAAATCCGCATAATAACCTTCTTTAATAAACCCCCTTTCCTTAATTTGAAAACAAATCGCAGGATTATGAGCCATTCTTTGTACTATAAACGGTAGATCCCAACCTTCTTCAGAAGCCATAGTAAGCATTAACAATAGTGGATGCTGGACAAGCGGCAAACCAGCAGGAGCTTCTAAAAAAACTTTATTCTTTTCTTCCCAGGTATGAGGTGCATGATCCGTTGCAACAACATCTAGAATATTATCTTTAAGCGCTCTTCTTAATGAAGTTCTATCTTTTAAATTCTTGATTGCAGGATTACATTTTATTAAATTTCCATGCGTTTCGTAATTTCTATCATCAAAATATAGGTGGTGTACACACACTTCTGCGGTAATTCTTTTATCTATTAAAGGTAGTTTGTTTGAAAACAAATTCAACTCCTCTTCAGTGGAAATATGCAAAATATGTAATCTGGTATCATACCTTTTCGCCAAATGAACTGCAAAAGTGGAAGAGGCTAAACAAGCTTCCCTACTTCTAATAATTGGATGATGACTGGCTTTTAGCTTTTCTCCGTATAGATCTTTCATCAATTGAAGGTTGCTCTTAATAATGTTTTCATCTTCACAATGTGTGGCGATCAACGCATTTGCATTTACAAATATTTTTTCTAAAATTTTTGGATCATCTACCAACATTCCACCTGTGGATGATCCCATAAATATTTTGATACCACAAGTATGCTGGTAATCTATAGACATTATATCATCGTAATTATCCAAAGAAACACCCATGAAAAATGAATAATTAACTGCAGAGTTTTTTGCTGCAATTTCATACTTTTGCTCTAACAAATCTTTAGTCAAAGTATTAGGTATTGTATTGGGCATTTCCATAAAACTTGTTACACCCCCAGCAGCAGCAGCCCTTGATTCTGAATAAATATCTGCCTTATGTGTAAGTCCCGGTTCTCTAAAATGAACCTGATCATCAATACAACCCGGAATCAAATATTTTCCATCACCGTCTATAATATTGGCTTCAGGATCTGTTAAGTCATTACCAATCTTATGAATCCTTTCACCTTTAATTTGAACATCACAGGCTATGGTTTGTCCTTCATTGACCAACAAAACATTTTTAAAGATTTGGTTTATTTTCATTAGAGTCTAATTTTTTTTTGAATCTTTGCCCAATATCTAATTATGGCTTTTACTCCATCTTCACTGCGTATAGGCATTCTAGGTGCCGGACAATTGGGAAAAATGCTGGCCCAGGAGGCTTCAAAACTTGACATTGAACTTCATTTTCTTGACAAAAGTAAAGATTATCCAGCTGGGAAGATCAGTAGATTTTTTACAGAAGGCGATTTTAAATTATACAATGATGTCCTTCAATTTGGCAAAGATTTGGATGTAATTGGAATTGAAATTGAAGAGGTAAATATTGACGCATTGTTTGAATTGAAGAATATGGGTAAAACCATCATACCTGATCCTGAAATTTTAAAATTGATTCAAGATAAAGGCCTTCAAAAGGTATTTTACATTAAAAATGGGATTCCAACGGCGCCATTTTGGATATTCGACAACCTGCAAAGTATTCATAAGGCTCTAGAATCGAATGAAATATCATTTCCATTTGTTCAAAAATTACGGATAGGCGGCTATGATGGTCGTGGGGTTACTATTGTAAAAACTAAAGATGACCTTGGAAAACTTCTAGAAGGACCTTCTATCGTTGAAAAAATGGCGGATATTCATAAGGAACTTAGCGTAATTTGTATAAGTACTTCAACAACAGAAAGATTGGCGTATGAAGTTGTTGAAATGGAATTTAATTCTGATTCGAATCTTGTGGAATACCTATTATCACCCGCTCAAATTAGTTTAGGAACCAAAGAACAAGCCCAACAAATTGCATTAGAAATTTGTAAATTGCTTGAAATACAGGGATTGTTGGCTGTAGAAATGTTCCTTAATAAAGATGGTAGTATTTGGGTTAACGAAATTGCTCCAAGACCCCATAACAGTGGACATCACACCTTGGACAATGGTTCATGTTCTCAATTTGCCAACCAAGTAAGAGCTTTGGCCAAACTGCCTGCAGGTCAAGTAGAATCGGATAAATTCGCTATTATGATCAATTTAATTGGTCAAGAAGGTTATATTGGACCTGTAAAATACATTGGCATAGAAGATTGTAGTAAAATCACTGGTGTCAATATTCATCTTTATGGTAAATCTGAAACGAGACCACATCGCAAAATGGGTCATGTTTGTATTACTGATTTAAATCTGGACAAATGCAAAGAAAAAGCTAATTTCGTGCGACAAACCATTCTAGTTATTTCTTAAAATATTCAATGAAAGTAGGAATCATTATGGGATCAGATTCTGATTTGCCTGTTATGAAACAAGCAGCAGATATTCTTGATCAATTTAACATTGCCCATGAAATAAGAGTTGTTTCAGCTCATCGCACTCCCCAGCATATGATGGAATATGCAAAAACTGCTAAAGGAAGAGGAATTCAAATCATCATAGCTGGTGCTGGTGGAGCTGCTCATTTGCCAGGAATGGTGGCATCTATTACAAACTTACCAGTTATTGGAGTTCCTATAAAATCATCCAACTCTCTTGATGGGTGGGACTCAATCTTATCCATTTTGCAAATGCCAAATGGAGTTCCTGTTGCTACAGTCGCTTTAAATGCGGCCAAAAATGCAGGCATTTTGGCAATTCAAATTTTGGCATTAAATTCTGAAATTATAAATGAGCAACTTCAAAATTTTAAAGAGAATATGAAAAATGAAGTTTTGAATAAAGACCAACAAATTAATAATACCAATTAATTTTTAGTATATATTTTGTTAATGCAAATTATTTTCTATTGACTAATTTTAATGAAATATGGAATTTTAAACTATTCGGAAGTGGAGAAAATATAGTCACTCTTGGCACTGTATTGATACTATTTCTATACCTTATAATTTTAGTTTTTATAGCCACTAAATTTAAAAAACTCCTTGTCCACAGGGTTTTTAAAAGGCCTCATTTTGACATTGGAACTAGCCAGGCAATGGCCTCTATTATACAATACGTATTTGTAATTATTGGCAGCATTATTATTATTCATAATTCAGGAATTAATTTAAGTTCGTTGGGTTTACTGGCCGGTGCATTAGGCATTGGCGTTGGATTTGGTCTTCAAAATATTACCAGCAATTTTATAAGTGGTGTTATCATCCTTTTTGAAAGACCTATTAAAGTAGGAGATAGAATTGAAGTAGGAAATATTGTTGGTAATATTCTTAAAATCTCCCCTAGAGCTACGACAATAATAACAAATGATAATCTAGCGATCATTGTACCTAACTCAGAATTTATAAATGGACGTGTTATAAATTGGAGTTTGCACAATAGAACCGTTCGATTCAATTTTATGGTGTCAGTTTCTTATAAAGAAGATCCAAATAGAATTAAAAAATTACTATTAGAGGTTGCTGCAGCCAATGATGGTGTTTTGAAAGATCCTCATTCAGATGTCCTTTTAGATTCTTTCTTAGACAATAACATAAGATTTAATTTGAGAGTTTGGAGCAGTACTTATAGTGATACTCCTGGCGTCCTGCAAAGTCAACTGTATTATGCAATATATGAAAAGTTTAAGGAAAACGAAATTTCAATTTCATATCCTCAAAGAGATATTCATATCGTTACATCCAATGAGACCAAAAACTTAGCTTAAAATAAAATATCAAATACTTTTTCTATCATCTTTTGAATGGTATGCTCAGGATTTTTTGAAAATTGATCGTTGCATCTATTTGCCAAAATAGCATTCACTGAAAGACATTGATGACCTAATAAATTGCCCAATCCATATAACCCTGAAGTTTCCATTTCAATATTACTTATTCGCTTTTGATCGAATGTTCTCATATCCGACAATAAATTCAATAAATTTGGATAAAATGAATCTGCAAATGAACTTCGTCCTTGGGGAATATAAAATCCCGGTGAAGTTAAACAAATGCCCTTACTGAAATTTGATACATTAAACCGATTAAGCAATGATTGGTCGGGTGTCGTAAAATATAAGTGAAATTTTAATCCGTGTTTTGAGAATTGTTCCTTCCAATAATCTGATTGGATATTTTCTTTCATTTTATAAAAACTTCCAAGTGCATCCAAACCAATTGCAGCCTCGCTGATCAATATTGAATCAACTTCAAGATCTGGCTGTATTGCACCTGTTGTACCAAGTCTAATGATTGTTGCACTGACAGGTTGCTTCCTTCGCTCCATAAAATTTCTCTCCAAATTCCACAAAGCATCCAATTCATTTAATACTATATCCATATTATCGGTTCCGATTCCAGTGGATAAAACAGAGACTCTTTTTAAGCCAATACTTCCTGTATGAGTTACAAATTCTCTTGAACCAATTTTTGTTTCAATTGTATCAAAGAGGCGACTAATCATTGGAACTCTTCCCGGATCACCAACCGTAAAAACAAAATCTGCAACTTGATCAGACCGAAGCCCTAAATGATAAATAGATTGATCCTCATTAAAAATCCAATGTGTTTTCATCCAATAAAATTAAAAAATTATGAAAAATAAAATATACCATCTTAGTTCTTGTTCCACTTGCCAAAACATTTTAAAAAAATTGAATTTAAACAATTGCAATCTACAAGATATTAAAACGGAACAAATATCCGAAAAGCAATTGGATACCATGGCAAAACTTTCCGGTAGTTATGAATCATTATTTTCAAGGAAAGCTATTAAGTATAGAACTTTAGGCTTAAAGGATAAGATCCTATCGGAAATAGATTATAAAAATTTAATTCTGGGAGAATATACTTTTTTAAAAAGACCAATTGTTATAGCTGGAAAAAAAATTCTAATTGGTAATACAAATGCAGTAATTGATGAGGCCACAAAATTATTAAACTCTAATGCGAGAAAATAAAACCTTAATTCAAATAGAACTTAAAAAAATAAATGCCGAATGAATTCATAATAAAAAATTCATTCGGCACCTATCGATAAATTCACTTTCTTGAATTATCTCCTACTCCACTCTGAAATTGATTCATTGTTCATTTTGATGTAATCTTCATTACCTGCTGCCGTAGCCAACTCAAGTGAACGTTTTGCTACTAAGATTGCTTCATCCCTTCTCTCTAATCTTGCTAAAATTAACGATTCAGTTCTTAATTTCCAAAACTGTGGATCTGCGGAATTGGATTTTTGAATCCAACCCAAAGCTACATTTAAGTCTTTTCCTGAATCAAAATAGTAACGAGCAGCTGTATAATAATCATTAGGACTAGGCCCAGCTAAAACTTTATCAATACTTTGCAAAACCTTGCTATCCAAATCAGTTTTAATCTTGATTGCGACAGAGGTATTCTCCCAAGTGATCACAAGATTCGTGGCATCGTTTTTAATGTCGTTAAAATCCATTGTGAAGGTCTCAATTGTAGTAGTTAACAATTCGGGAATGGCTGATACCTTCAAAACCTCTTTTGTCATATCATAATTACGAGGTAAGCCTGGTTGATCCCAGTCTGAATAAAAAATAATATCCCACGAAGCTTCTCCAGGAATGCTATAAACTGCGTAACTTCCTTTAGGCAAAGCTTTTCCTTCCACTGTAACATCATCTGAAAAAGTAATTTTAGTGGCTTTATTTGCTCCAGTTCGCCACATTTTACCAAATGGAACTAAATCGCCAAAAACCACCCTGTTTTTCATACTAGGTCTGGAATATTCTAAAGTAATCATCCCAATACCAAATTTTTGCTCAATTTTTGCCAAAGGACTAGGTGATGGGGTCACGATTTGGGCTTTCGCAACAAAACAAAAACAAATAAGACTCAGATAAATAAATATTTTCATTTTTTAATTTTTTACAAAGATAAGATTTTCAATACTTTACAAAATAACTGAATAAATGGTAAAATGTTTAAAGAAAATTATATTATGATTTTTCATAATATGTATTACCTTTGTATACAGTTATCAAAATAAGAGATTATGATTATCGCATCAATTTGTACCGTTTGTTTTATTTGTTCTTGGTTTTTAGTCCAACTCAGAACTTCTGAGCAAGAATAGATTCGTTTTCCAACTACACACAGCAAAATAAAAGCGTTTTATTTCCGCTTGCAACATTCTAATTTATGATTTTCTGCAATTTTGGGGCTTATAAATGGAATGTCTAAATTCAAACCTCTAAGTATAAATAATATAGCCAATGCCAATGTCATCCATTGGCTAATTTTGGTAAAAGAAAAATTCAACTTGGATTTTATTAAATGCCTACCTGAAATAATAAGACTTAAAACTGGAATTGTTCCGATTCCAAACAAAAACATAAACAGCGCTCCTAAACTGGCTGAATAAGCCAATACCGAAGCTGCCAATGCCACATAAACAATACCACAAGGAATAATTCCATTAGAAAATCCGAGTAAAAAATAAGTCTTATTACCTCCCACCAATGAAATATTAAAAATAAACTTGATCCAAATACTTACAATAAATTCTTTGAATTTCCTTATCCTAACAAACCATAATGGGCCTAAAACAAAAAGGATAATGGCAACTCCAAAAACAATCGAAAACCATTGTTGAAATCCTGCCAATTTTATACCCATTCCAAAAACACCAAAAAAACCACCTAAGACTGCATACATCATTGCTTTGCCAAAATGATATTCAACAACTGATTGAATTCTTAAACTTCCATCAGCTGTGTAAAAAGGCATTGTTAAAACCAATGGCCCACACATTCCCGCACAATGAAAACTACTTCCTAATCCAAGTAGCAATCCAGAAATTAAAAATGCGACCATTTATAATGTGATATTTAATTCATCATAGTAGTATTTGTTATTTGTTACAATTTCTACTTTAATTGTGTTAGCTCCTCTTTTTAAACTTAAAGTGGGAATGTCTATTACCTTACTTGTATCTGATGAACTCAGAATATATTTATAATCATTTTTAGAAGAAGATGGACAATAGATTAAAATTGATCCACTTTCAAATGGTTTATGTAGGCTATCTGAAAATTGAATCTTCAATTGATCATCTGTGACTTTAGCTGTAATAAGTCCATTTATATGATTTGAACTTTGCTGACCATCCAAAAAATGGTTCATTTGCATTTCCTTACTATAATAATTTTCTTCTGCCATTTCAAAATCGACCTTAAAACTTAAACATACTATAAATAAAATAAAGCTTGCACCAATAATATAGGCAAATAATACATAATGGCCAAAATTTAATTTCATGAGTTTATAATTTTAAAATAAAATCCAAATTTCCTGAGTACAATTGTTTTGAATTCGACATAAGTTTAATATTAACTTTGCCTTTTCTACCATCTGATTTATTAACTGGAAGAGTTATAAAAAATAAATAATCGATTTTAGATTCTGCAAATAAGCTATCAGGCTTAAGTCCTATCGTCTCGATTATTCCAACAGGTTGATCTAAAACTAAGGTAATCGGAATGGTCAATTTTCCTTTGTTAGTAATTTTCATAGAATACAAATTACTGACAGTTCCATCTTGATTATATCTTAGAACTTGTCCAGGAACTTTAAATACTGTAACATCCACTATTTTTCGAGTAGCTAAAATTAAAGTTAAAAGTCCAATGAGAGCAATTAATATCAATAAAAAGGTCTTTACCCTTGATGTCAAGCCAAATTTCTCCAAACTTTCAATATTTGAAGCAGAAGCATATTTTATCAAACCTAAAGGACGTTTAACTTTGGCCATCATCATGTTACAAGCATCAATACAAGCGGTGCATTGTGTGCACTCCATTTGAGAAGAACCATTGCGAATATCAATCCCAGTTGGACAAACTTGAACACATAAATTACAGTCAATACAATCACCTCCAAATTCTTCCGTCTTTTGTCTAGTGCGAGGCTCCCCTCTTACATAATCATAACTTACAGACAATGTATGACTATCCACTAATACCCCTTGCAATCTACCATATGGGCAAACAACTGTGCAGACTATTTCTCTTACAAAAGCATATACTGCATAAAAAACCAATGTAAAAAAAATCAATGCAATAAATCCAGTTAAATGATCCTTTATAGGCTCTTGAATAATTAAAAATAATGCCCTTTCCCCAATGATATACATTAAGAATGTTATTGAAATTGCAAAAGAAATAAGAAGGAATATAAAATGTTTAAATCCCTTTCTAAGGATCAATTCAGTCGTCCACTCCTTATGATCATTTACTTTTTGTCTATTTCCATTTCCTTCAATCCAATATTCAATTTTTCTAAATACCATCTCCATGAAAATTGTCTGAGGACAAACCCACCCGCAAAATAACCTTCCAAAAATCATTGTAAAAACGATCACAATAAAAATAAAAATCAACATTCCCAGGCCAAACATTACGAAATCCTGTGGAGTAAATAATACACTAAAGAAGTAAAATTCTCCTTTTAAAATATTAAATTGAAATAGTGGATGACCACCAACACTAATAAATGGAAGTGTGAAAAATAATATCAAATAAAAGTAACTAATATAGCTGCGATAATTGTACCATTTACCTTCTGGCTTAAGAGCATACATCCACTTCCGTCCACCAACAGCCGTAACCGAAGAATGAATTTCTCTAAAATTATCTTTATCTGAATTACCTTTCAAAGTTTATTTGGGTCAACTATTTTCCTATTGTATCGATTGATATTACCGATGAATCAGTAGTTTGTTCCAATTCCTTAAATACTTCGCCTTGCTTTTCTTTTTGGTTAGGTGGATTTGTGCCCACCAAAGTTTTTACATAGCTTGAAACATGAGCAATTTCTGAAGGGGAAAAATCTTCACTCCAACCTTTCATACCGTTCTGCGGCCATCCATATTTAACACTATAAAAAATATCTTTTAAACTCCCTTTGTGAATCCAATAATTATCAGTCATATTTGGACCAATACCTCCTTCACCTTTTGCACCATGACAAACAACGCAATTTTTTGCAAACAATGTTGCCCCAATCTCTATGCCAGCCGCATCGGACATTCTTACATTTGTTTCATCTACCATTTCTGCAGCATTTTTCAAGTACTCGGCCTTCTTGATTGCAGCTTCTGTTTGAGCAATTTTTAACTCTTCTAAAGGCAAGGGTGCTGAATGTGCAATATGATACCTGTACATATATAAAATGGCAAAAACAAAACTAAAAAGAAAGGACCAATTCCACCATGCAGGAGTCTTGTTATCTAGTTCTCTAATACCATCATAATCGTGGCCAACATCAAAACTAGCCTCTTCTTCAATTGGTTTAAAATTATTAAGTTTGTAAAATAACTTAACCAACCATGAATCCTTGGATTCTTGGATTGCTTTTGGTTCAATAATTATAAGTGATCTGATTTTATTACTAAGAAAAACAATAACCAAAATTTCTAGTAGAAGAATTATCAAATAAACCCAAACATCAAAAGGAATTTGAACAAATTTATTTATAATAAAACTGCTTTGTGCTGAAACTTTATGTGGGGTTAAACTAATAAAGCTAAGTAAAATTATGGCCGACCAAGGAACAAATACCTGTAATTTGTTCTTCATAAAGTTTTTGTAACTTGCTGATAATGTATTACCCAAAACAAAAATTACTATAAACAATACCAAACCAATAAATAGCAGAATAAGTCTTATAACTTCATAACCATCTCCTTGGGATACAACTGATGATGATGATTGTGACCAAATTAATGGATTGCATAAAAGATTAAATAAAATAAATAAAAACAAATTTTTCAATTTCATATTGCTTCATTTTTCATTTTAAGGGAATACGAGCAAAATCTTCAGATTTTGATTTCTTCATTCTAAAAACATAAATTATAACACCACAGAAAAACACAGTAAAAAGAATTAATGATACCAAGGGGTAAATACTCACATCATCGATGGAGGCTAAATAATTTTTAAATTTCATTTGGATTAATTTAAATAATGATTTTATTTTTTGCTTAACCTACCATCTTTTCCCATTCTTTGCAAATAGGCAATTAGAGCAATGATCTCCTTGTCTGATCCAATTTCAATTTTATCTTTTAAAAGATTTTTTACGATTTCATCAGCCTGCTTTTTTAATTCAACATTGGCGTTTTCATCAAACCCTTCTGGATAGGGAACCCCTAATGTTTGCATAGCTCTGATTTTCGCAGGAGTTGTGGAAATTTGGATTGGATGATCAAAAATCCATGGATAAGGAGGCATGATTGATCCCGGTGCTACAATCTGAGGATCCAGCAAATGTATATAATGCCAGCTATCAGAATATTTGCCACCTATTCGTGCAAGATCAGGCCCTGTTCTTTTACTACCCCATTGAAACGGGTGGTCATATACAAATTCTCCTCCTTTCGAATAATCACCATACCTGGCAACTTCATCTCGAAATGGGCGAATCATTTGACTATGGCATGTATAACAACCTTCACGGATATATATATCACGCCCCTGTAACTCAAGTGGTGTGTAAGGCTTTACAGTACTTATGGTTGGGATATTGGATTTGACTAAGAAAGTTGGAACTAATTCAATCAGTCCACCAATGGCTACAACTAACAAACTAAAAACAAGCATCAAAAGAGGCTTTCTCTCTAAAATAGAATGCCAAAATGTAGGCAATTTAGTATTTACTTGTTTTTTAAGGCTTGCTGCTTCTGCCTCTTCTTGTGGAATAAATGTTCCGGATTTTACAGTCATAAAAAGATTATAAACCATCAAACCTGCACCGACCAAGAATACTGTACCTCCTAATCCCCTCACGATATACATTGGAACAATCTTGGTTACAGTCTCTAAAAACTGATATTTTAATTGCCCTGCTTCTGTAAATTGTTTCCACATAAATACCTGCGAAAAAGCACTCCAATACATCGGGATTGCATATAACAATATAGCTGTTACCCCAATCAAAAAGTGAATATTTGCAAGTTTGGTTGAATACAATTTTGTGTTGTATAATCTTGGGACTAGCCAATATAACATACCAAAAGTTAAAAATCCATTCCAACCCAATGCTGCAATATGTACGTGTGCAATGGTCCAATCTGTATAATGAGATATTGCATTTACGTTTTTCAGTGACAGCATGGGCCCTTCAAATGTACCCATTCCATAACAAGTTAATGCAACCACAAACATTTTTAAAACAGGGTCCTCTTGAACCTTATCCCATGCCCCACGTAAAGTAAATAAACCATTCAGCATCCCTCCCCAGCTCGGCAATATTAACATTATACTAAATACGGTACCAAGCGATTGTGCCCAATCAGGCAATGCAGTATATAATAGATGATGTGGGCCCGCCCATATATAAATAAATATGAGCGCCCAAAAGTGGATTATACTCCATTTATAAGAATATACAGGCCTATTAGCAGCTTTTGGAACAAAATAATACATGATTCCCAAATAAGGAGTGGTGAGAAAAAAAGCAACTGCATTGTGCCCATACCACCATTGTACCAAAGCATCCTGCACCCCTGCAAACCAACTATAACTATGAAAAAGTGAAGTTGGAATTGCAAAGGAATTAACTATATGCAACATTGCGACCGTCACCCAAGTACCTATATAAAACCAAATAGCAACATACAAATGCTTTTCTCTTCTTTTAAAAATGGTGCCAAACATGTTAATACCAAACAGAACCCAAATAATTGCCACTAAAATATCAATGGGCCAAATTAATTCAGCATACTCTTTTCCCTGTGTCAATCCAATTGACAAAGTAACAGCTGCAAGCACTATAATCAATTGCCAACCCCAAAAGTGAATTTTACTCAAAGTATCACTCCACATTCTGGCCTTTAGTAACCGCTGAAGTGAATAATAAACACCAGTAAAAATTCCATTACCAACAAAAGCAAATATTACTGCATTGGTATGGATAGGACGGAGTCTGCCATAAGTAATAAATTCTATTCCAAAATTTAGTGAAGGAAAAGCCAATTGAAAAGCAATAATTACCCCTACCAAAAAACCTACAACACCCCAAATAATGGTAGCATATGCAAAGTTTCTAACTGACTTGTTATCGTAAAAAAACTTTTCTAAATCCATACTATTTTCTTATGTTTTGTTTTTTGTTTTCAAAAAGTATTCTTCTAGGAGGACCATATTCATCATCATATTGACCATCATTTACACTCCACAAAAAGGCAAATAAAAAAAACAATGCCACACATAAACTAACACCTAGAAGCAAAATGATAATTTTCACCATTAAAATTTTACAAAATTAGAAATAGAGTATTCATAATTTCGAAACCAACATCAATCGGAAAAATGATTTTTATCAAAGCAAAAATCCAAAATCACCATTTTAAGAACTTTGTAAAATATTCACATTTTTAAGTTTCCCAAATTTAATCTCATACACTTTCAAAGCGAAAAAAGATAAAAATATAATGCTCAACGATGATATGGGCATTAAAATAGCAGCAACCAACGGTTTAAGATGGCCTGTTACAGCATAAGCTAGGCCAATAAAATTATAGATAAATGAATACGCAAAAACGATTTTAATTGTTTTTTGTCCAAACCTTGCAAGTTTCAAAAATTGTGGTATTCTATACATTTGATTCCCCTCTAACAATGCATCTGAGCCAGGAGAAAAGCTAAAATTTTCATTCATAACCGAAACGCCCAAATAGGCCCAATTTAGAGCTCCAGCATCATTCAACCCATCTCCCACCATGATTACTTTTGATCCTTGGCCACTTAATTCTTTAATATATTCTACTTTATCCATAGGTGTACAAGCCGCCTTATATGAAATTGAAATGGGAATTTTTGAAAGAACTTCTTTAACACTTTCGGTCTTATCACCACTTAAAACATGAACTTTCTTCATTTCCAAAGTCTTAAAACTGACAGCAATATTATTTCTTAATTTTTGGGAAATTGCAAATCGCCCTTTAATTAACTGATCAATTTTGAAATATACCTCAGAAGCATACAAAGAAGATTCTTGTGATGTATCACCAACAAAATTCTTACTTCCCAATAATACTATTTGATTATTTACTACTGCATAAATACCTTCACCTGGAATTTCATTTACTTCTTGGATGGTTATTTTCTTTTGTGCCATTAATAACAGGGAAATTGATTTACTATATGGATGTGTTGATTTAGATGCTATAGAACTTATAAGACTTTTTTCATACTCTGTCAACTCAATGCCAATATATTTTACTTCCATACTATGATCCATGGTTAATGTGCCAGTCTTATCAAATACAATTTGATCACATTGGGCCATGCGCTCTATACCAAGATAATTTTTGAAGTACAATCCATATTTTGCAAAAAGAGAAATTAAAAAACCATTTGTAAAAGAAGATGCTAGAAGCAATAAACACGGGCATGCAATAATTAATACCGAAGTGGCTGAATCTAAAATTTTTTTAGAATCGATAAATGCCCAATAGATCGCTGTTACAATGGCTATAGAAAATACCGCATATGAAAAATAATGGCTAAATTGATGAATCACAGAACGATGCTCAAGTTTACTATTTTTTGCAGTAGAATTCCATAGATCCACAAATGCATTCTTATCAAACTGTTTAATGGCCGTTAAATCAACTGACTCGCCTAACACTCTTCCTCCTTGATACAACAATGCACCCTTTCTAATTCTACAAGATGCACTTTCACCGGTGATAAAACTATAATCAATATCTGCCATTTCAGAAATTAAAATTCCATCTACTGGTATAGTTTCTAGATTGCGAATTCTTAAAATATCATTTTTTGATATTTCATTTAACAGAAGTGGGGTTTCGACATTTACTGTGAGCTTATTTACTGAAACTGGAAAGTAACTTTTATAATCTCTATTAAAGTCAAGTGAATCTTTAGTTTTGCTTTGAAAATATCTTCCCAAAAGCATAAAAAATACAATTCCACTCATGCTATCTAAAAAGCCGGGACTTGAATTGGTCAATAAATCATAAATGCTTCTTAAAAAAGTCACAATTATTGCAATTGATACGGGTGCATCGATATTTATAAATCGGTTTTTTATTCCTATCCATGAATTTATAAAAAATTCAGAAGCACTATAAAAAATAACAGGTAGAGATAGTGATATAATTAGTGCTCTGAATGTGTAAGTAATTTCCGGGTCTTTCAATATATCCAAACCAAGATATTCAGGAAAACTTAATAACATTATATTGGCAAAACAAAAACCTGCAACTCCCAATTTATATATTATTTTCCGATTGGGGTTTTTTGCCTCTTTGACCTGCAAGTCGTTGTAAGATATATAGGGTTCGTAACCTATCTCTGTCAAGAGTTGGACAATTTGCCGAAGAGAAACAAGGTCATGAGAAAATGCTATATTTACTTTTCTTTTATCAAAATCAACTTGGGATTGGAGAATTGCTGAATTCATTTTAGATAAATTCTCAAGCAAATAAAGACATGAGACACAATGCATTTGAGGTATTAAAAACCTTACATGACTTGTACGTTGATCAGAAAAATATATTAAATTGGCTCGAACATCTTCACGATCCAAATATAAAAATCTCTTATCGCTTCCTTCTTTTAACTTAACACCTGGGTGGTTTTCTAAATTATAATATTCACAAAGTTGGTGGCTTTCTAGTAATTCAAAAACCGTTTTACACCCATTACAACAAAATGATCTGCCATTAAAAAGTATTGGTAATAAACACTCGTCACCGCAGTGATAACATTCAATAATCGGTTTTACTTCTGATTTTCGAAACATACTTTTAAAGGAACTGTAAAATTATGTTTCTAGACTAGTCAAATAATTGATCTAAATCATTATATAAAATGATTGATTACTTTAAAAACAACAAAGCCCATCAATAAGACGGGCTTTGTTTTTACTTTCGTAATTTATACTGTATTGTTATTTCACTTATCGCACTAGGGTAAAATCACCTTTTACTTCTTCGAATCCTGTGGACCCTTCGTATTCAACCTCTGCATAAAATACATATACACCAGGCAATGCTCTCTCTCCCTTAAATGTGCCATCCCAGCCTACCTGTGGATTCTTGTTTCCATCCGGAAGGTTCTGCCTTGAATACACCATGGAGCCCCAACGATCATATACTTGTAGTTTTTTTACATTACGTACTCTTTTTCCATATACATTGAAAAAATCATTCGTCACATCTCCATTCGGTGATATCGCTGTTGGCCACCACACATCTTTGATGATCCTTACGATCACTCTTACTCTCTCTGATATCTCACATCCGTTGGAGTCTATTCCTGTTATTAAAAACTCTCTTGTCGTATCTGCTTCATAAATTAACTTGCTCTTCCAATCTATACTGTCATCCAAATTGTACCACAGAGTATCCCTGTATTCTCCTCCAACTAGTGTTCCTCCAAAAAGTCTAACCAACAATTCCCTTACATTCACAGGGTTTCCTTGATCTACTACGATGCTTCTGATTACTTCAATTCCCATTTTGGTAGGCTCTATCAAGCTAAATGTCCTTTCCATCAAACAGCCATTTGGATCTCTTACTGTAATTCGATAATTTCCTTGACCTAAATTTGTATAGGATCTGTTTGTACTAAATGCGCCTCCATTAAATGAAAACTCTACATTTGACATTGGCATATTGTCTACATCCGTCACCTGATTTATGATGATTCTTCCATTGCGATCTCCAAAACATGTCGGATTGGCTGGATCTATCAACAAATCTGCCAATGGATTGCCCACTTCGCTGATGTCTATCGTATCTGTATCGATACAACCATTTCGGCTGTCTTTAACTTCTACTATAAATCTTCCTCCTGGTTTTCCTATCGTCACAGTCGAAGTCCCTTGACCTCCTATTACAACTCCTGTTCCTGACCAGGTATAACGACTTATCGTTCCTGAATTCCCTCTGGAACGGCTTGCATCTAGTTGTATCTGATTTACTGTACAAGTCAACTGACCTTTGGGATCGATCGCTGCTACTGGCAATGCAACATCCTGGCTTACATTCGTGGCCAAACTATCCAAACATCCTGTTCTTGTATTTTCTATCGTCAATACATATCTTCCCGGAACTCCAACATTTGCTGTGTAATTATTCGCACCTGTAATTGGATTCGAGCTAGTCCATCTGGCTGTATATATTGGCCCTTGTGATGATCCACTTCCATTTAAGTCTACATTTAATACATCACAGGTCAATACATTGGGTGGCCCTATTGCAACATTTGGCTTGACTATATCTTGTGTCACTACAATGCTAGTTTGATGACGACAGCCTGCTCTTGGGTCTATTACTTCAAGTGTATAAGTTCCAGGGCTTGTAATGTCTATTACTGATGAGCTCGTCTGTCCAGGATTCACCTGACCTCCCTGACTTGCTGACCAGTTATACTGCAATGGATCTCCTGACTCACTTTGGGAGCTAGTTCCACTTAATTGTATACTTGTGATTCTACAAGTTAACTCAGTCGGACCAGTGATCGCAGATACTGGGTTATCGTACCAACTTACTGGTATCACTGTGGATTGTATACAGCGATCTCCAAAATCTACATTTCCCGTACTTGGATCCTGATTTCCTACGAAAACATAGATATAATAGGTCTTGCCACTCTGCATGGTACTAGCATCAAAACTAAAGCTCCCAGTACCGTTAAAACTTAATATATTCCCTACACCACTCGTGGTATCAATCAATTGATATCTTACCACATCGTTTGGATCTAGTACTCCTTGTGCGTAATTCACTTGAACTGGATCTGATTTACACAAATGTCTTGGCGCACTAAGATTTCCAACCTGGGTAATGCACAAACATGGTTCTGCTCCTAACAAGGTATCCACATCACAATTATTCCTATCTCGTATCGTCAATATAAAATCTTCACTTTGTGGGATCCAACCAGTTAACCAGGTATCACCTGTAAAGCTTCCAGTCAATTGATTGCTCTTATGGTATCCCAATACTGACCAACTTGGTCGATGGCCGTTTAATCCATTGACCCTCACTCGATAATTTTCTGCAACATTATCACATTCAAATGTATAGCTCAATCGATCAAATTCAGGTGCATCCAAAAATGTAATGCTCATCGTATCCAATCTCACACAGTTATAATGCGATGCCTGCCATTCAAAGGTATAAGTTCCAAATGAAGGTACTGTAATACCTGTTGTGGCTGATGTATCTACTCCTATTACACTCACAGATGGTCCTGTTAACTGACGCCAGTTTCCACGACCAAATGGTAAATTTGCAGACATATTGTAATTTAATCCACACACTTCATTATCACGACCTGCATCCGCCAATGGATATGGCTCCCATATGATCGTTTGTGGATTAGATATACGTTTACATGGATCTTTCTCATCGATTAATCCATCTCTTGGGGTAATATCCTCTCCTACGATTCTTGTGATGTTAATTGGCTGACCTAAAGTCATCCGACCTGGTACAAAACAGATCATATCGTTGATGGACAAAGTGTCTAATCTATTGCTTGCATTTAAAAAATTAAAGGTGCCAGTGTGCAAAATATACATTGGAATATCTTCCAATGGATTCACCAATTCTCCAACCAAGCTTCTAATCGGTACGCATTCATCTTCACAAACTCTAATCAAGTTACTATCCAAAATTCCAGCATCAATTGGATCGCAATTACAATTGTAAATATCGATCACCAATTCCGAAACGCAACCGTTGGCATCTCTGACCTGAATTAAAAATGTATCTAAACTAGATAAAGTATCTGATAACCACTGATTACCATTTAAAGTGCCAATTGGGGAAATCAAAGTATAAGGTGCTAAGCCATTAGAAATAGTTGCATCCACAATAAATTTTCCATCTTTTGAACCAGGAGCACCAAAAAATACACATTTAGGATCCACGGCATCAATTTCAGGATTTGCATTAAATGTGATTTCAACTATATCACTGCTTATACAAACATCATTGTTATTTTCTGTAATTCTAAATCTGTAAGTACCATAGCCTCCTAAGGCCGTAACATTAGGCGTCAATGAATTAAAGTCATTGAAAATTGCAGAGCCTTGCAATATATCCCACTGGATAGTCGATTGTGTCAATGATTTAAACCCTTGCAAGTCAAAACTAGTACCACAGATCGCATCATCGGGCCCCGCGAGAGGTCTTGGAATTTCATAAAATGTAAAAGCTGTTGGTCCTTCTGTTCTCGAACAACCTTTAACTGCGTCTATCCAACCACGATTATCTGTACGACCTAAGATGGCACTGACATAGTATGTTTGGCCGAAAACCATAAAACTTGGATCAAATCCAAAAGTCAAATTGCTTATATTTCTTAGTCTGCTGCCCAAAGCATTGGTATCAATGGTGTGTATAAAAAAGATCACTGTATCCTTTGGAGTTTGATCAAGCATTTCAAAAGTCTTGTCATAATTTACAGTTACTAATTCATCTTCACATAATCTTAAATTTTCTTTTTGTACTACTCCAATACTATTGGTACACTTACATTCATAATCATGAATAAATGTAAATTCACATCCATTCGCATCACGAACAATTACTGTGTCTTTGGTTAGATTTAAAATAATACCAGATGTATAAATTCCTGTTGTTTGATTAATAGTCCCATTGCCCTTAACGATCGTATAATTTTTTCTTCCTCCGGTAACTTCAAAATTGTAGGTAAAATCTTTATTATTTGCATTACAGATATAAGTAACCGGACCTTTTGCTGGGTCATCATTGAATAATAAGGTAACAGTATCAGATCCTGTACATCCAATAAAAAATTCGTTATATACGAAAGTGTAGGTGCCATAGCGATCTACACTCACCGGAGAAGTAGGATCAGTTGGATCTGTAATATTTACATTTCCGCCAGATGGATTTGATATTAGTGTCCAAGTGCCTCCTCTATCTTTTTGCCCTTTAAATCTATTCGCTAACCCGCAAATGCCTTCATCGGGACCTGCTTTTGGTGCAGGTGCAGGAGCAATTGTAACGTCTAAGCAACATTCTTTACTATCACCACAATTGGATAAATAATTATAACAAACCTGCCCAACTGGAGCCCCACTATTCCATAAAACTTCAATTGCTGTTGTATCTATTCCACCCTTTGGTGTAATTATGGTTCCACCGCTTACTACCCAATTATGTAGAAAAATTCCTTGTGGCAATAGTGTGTCTATATAATAGATCCCTGTCTTACCTTGACAAACCAATAAATCACCTTTAGGACATACATCCCACGGTTTAAATTGATCTTCATCCCATTGTTCGCAATAATCAAAAAAGCACACTGCAACTTGATCTCCAAAATTTGCCAAAATTTTAAGTTCAACACAATATTCATCTTTGTTGGTAACTTGAATTCGATCATCATTACCTATTGCATTTCTACCCGGATCATTTTTTCGATACCATTTATAACTGATGTCTTGTTGTAGCTGGGTATTACCACAGGTAATTGTTCGGTCTATTGTCCTTGCTTCAATTTCTATTTCACCACTTAGGCAATATTCTCTAAAAACGACATTATAATTTAAGAAAACAGCATTAAGTTTATAAGCACTGTCACATCTCCAAGGATCAGTTGATTTTGGCAGGCTAATCAGTTTTTGGAACTGGCAAGTACTAAAAGACTGCCTGGTTGTTGGGTCAATGTAAGCATCGTTGTTATCACAACCCACATGGAATATTTCCGGTTCTTCAACTGGATCCAATAAAATAAATTCCCTTACTGAATCAAATTTGCAACAAGTTGCTCGATCCGTAAATTGCTGTCTATATTCACCAGAGGAACTAATTAAATTACCATGCCAATTAAATGGAATATTTTCATAACAAATGGTCCATGGAGGACCAATTTTATCCGCGATTGGTCTTGCTCTGATAGTAATACATACAGGACCTTCCTGATCACAAATGGAGCCTGACTGAGGGTTACCAATATAAGCAGTAACACAAAGCACATAATCTCCTTCGTCTGGAAAATCTAAAGTAACTTCCCCTGTACCAGAACCAACTTCATTACCGTCTAAAGTCCATTCATAGGTTGGCTCACATGCCCCACCGACATTTACAGAATAACGTATATTACAAGCACCTACACATACATCTCTTAAACCGGTAATATTCCCCAAAGGTGGCAACATGGGAGGAAGTCCTCCAGATGTTGTTAAACAGAAATCACAAACATCTCCATTACATCCATCCACGAAAAGATAATAAGTTTTGCAAGCAGATAAATTCCCAGATAATGTAAAACTTCCAGCTTGATTACAAGCAGGATTGCAAACAATGGATTCACCACACGCACAATCACCCCAAATACCCATTTGAACTCCTTGCTGATTTACAGAGCAATTACTAAATGTAATTGTAATGGAAACAAAACCTCCTCCAGTTACAAATGCCCACCAACCTGTATTGTGAGGCCCACCACCACTTGGACATAAGGGAGAACAACCTGTTGGGTTAGAGTAATCAGTATTTGAACAACAATAACCATTCACTTCTGATAATGAACAAAGTACGTTTGCATCTTCGCAATCATCAGCAGATGCTGGAGTACATTGTGCATTTAATTGACTCCAGAACGGCAGAAAAAATACCAAAATAAGGGGTAAAAATTTTACTTTCATTTGTATTTGTTTGTATTATACATTAATTTATTATTATATATCATCAATTTTGATGGCAAAAGTTACGACTATTTTAACAATCTATTGATAAATATTTGTCAAAATGAGCAATAACTTTTTAACAATGCTTTGATTTCCATTGATTTAGTCTTTAAGAAATCTAAAATTATCACTTCTGATATTGTTAAGACACCCTAAGCGATCTAAACGCTGCAAAGAGTTCATAAAAAATTAAAAAATCTTTATTCTGAAGGAACCATCATAAAACAACAAAGCCCATCAATAAGACGGGCTTTGTTTTTACTTTCGTAATTTATACTGTATTGTTATTTCACTTATCGCACTAGGGTAAAATCACCTTTTACTTCTTCGAATCCTGTGGACCCTTCGTATTCAACCTCTGCATAAAATACATATACACCAGGCAATGCTCTCTCCCTTAAATGTGCCATCCCAGCCTACCTGTGGATTCTTGTTTCCATCCGGAAGGTTCTGCCTTGAATACACCATGGAGCCCCAACGATCATATACTTGTAGTTTTTTTACATTACGTACTCTTTTTCCATATACATTGAAAAAATCATTCGTCACATCTCCATTCGGTGATATCGCTGTTGGCCACCACACATCTTTAATGATCCTTACGATCACTCTTACTCTCTCTGATATCTCACATCCGTTGGAGTCTATTCCTGTTATTAAAAACTCTCTTGTCGTATCTGCTTCATAAATTAACTTGCTCTTCCAATCTATACTGTCATCCAAATTGTACCACAGAGTATCCCTGTATTCTCCTCCAACTAGTGTTCCTCCAAAAAGTCTAACCAACAATTCCCTTACATTCACAGGGTTTCCTTGATCTACTACGATGCTTCTGATTACTTCAATTCCCATTTTGGTAGGCTCTATCAAGCTAAATGTCCTTTCCATCAAACAGCCATTTGGATCTCTTACTGTAATTCGATAATTTCCTTGACCTAAATTTGTATAGGATCTGTTTGTACTAAATGCGCCTCCATTAAATGAAAACTCTACATTTGACATTGGCATATTGTCTACATCCGTCACCTGATTTATGATGATTCTTCCATTGCGATCTCCAAAACATGTCGGATTGGCTGGATCTATCAACAAATCTGCCAATGGATTACCCACTTCGCTGATGTCTATCGTATCTGTATCGATACAACCATTTCGGCTGTCTTTAACTTCTACTATAAATCTTCCTCCTGGTTTTCCTATCGTCACAGTCGAAGTCCCTTGACCTCCTATTACAACTCCTGTTCCTGACCAGGTATAACGACTTATCGTTCCTGAATTCCCTCTGGAACGGCTTGCATCTAGTTGTATCTGATTTACTGTACAAGTCAACTGACCTTTGGGATCGATCGCTGCTACTGGCAATGCAACATCCTGGCTTACATTCGTGGCCAAACTATCCAAACATCCTGTTCTTGCATTTTCTATCGTCAATACATATCTTCCCGGAACTCCAACATTTGCTGTGTAATTATTCGCACCTGTAATTGGATTCGAGCTAGTCCATCTGGCTGTATATATTGGCCCTTGTGATGATCCACTTCCGTTTAAGTCCACGTTCAATACATCACAAGTCAATACATTGGGTGGCCCTATTGCAACATTTGGCTTGACTATATCTTGTGTCACTACAATGCTAGTTTGATGACGACAGCCTGCTCTTGGGTCTATTACTTCAAGTGTATAAGTTCCAGGTCGTGTAATGTCTATTACTGATGAGCTCGTCTGTCCAGGATTCACCTGACCTCCCTGACTTGCTGACCAGTTATACTGCAATGGATCTCCTGACTCACTTTGGGAGCTAGTTCCACTTAATTGTATACTTGTGATTCTACAAGTTAACTCAGTCGGACCAGTGATCGCAGATACTGGGTTATCGTACCAACTTACTGGTATCACTGTGGATTGTATACAGCGATCTCCAAAATCTACATTTCCCGTACTTGGATCCTGATTTCCTACGAAAACATAGATATAATAGGTCTTGCCACTCTGCATGGTACTGGCATCAAAACTAAAGCTCCCAGTACCGTTAAAACTTAATATATTCCCTACACCACTCGTGGTATCAATCAATTGATATCTTACCACATCGTTTGGATCTAATACTCCTTGTGCGTAATTCACTTGAACTGGATCTGATTTACACAAATGTCTTGGCGCACTAAGATTTCCAACCTGGGTAATGCACAAACATGGTTCTGCTCCTAACAAGGTATCAACATCACAATTATTCCTATCTCGTATCGTCAATATAAAATCTTCACTTTGTGGGATCCAACCAGTTAACCAGGTATCACCTGTAAAGCTTCCAGTCAATTGATTGCTCTTATGATATCCCAACACGGACCAACTTGGTCGATGGCCGTTTAGTCCATTGACCCTCACTCTATAATTTTCTGCAACATTATCACATTCAAATGTATAGCTCAATCGATCAAATTCTGGTGCATCCAAAAATGTAATGCTCATCGTATCCAATCTCACACAGTTATAATGCGATGCCTGCCATTCAAAGGTATAAGTTCCAAATGAAGGTACTGTAATACCTGTTGTGGCTGATGTATCTACTCCTATTACACTCACAGATGGTCCTGTTAACTGACGCCAGTTTCCTCGACCAAATGGTAAATTTGCAGACATATTGTAATTTAATCCACACACTTCATTATCACGGCCTGCATCCGCCAATGGATATGGCTCCCATATGATCGTTTGTGGATTAGAAATACGTTTGCATGGATCTTTCTCATCGATTAATCCATCTCTTGGAGTGATATCTTCTCCTACTATTCTAGATATATAATATGTTTCAGCACTTAATCTCATTCTAGAAGGATCAAAGCAAATCACATCGGTAATGGTCAATGTGTCTAATCTATTGCTTGCATTCAAAAAATTAAAGGTGCCGGTATGTAAAATATACATTGCAATATCTTGGGCAGGATTTACCAATTCACCTACAAGACTTCTAATAGGAACACATTCATCCTCACAAACTCTGATCAAGTTACTATCCAAAATTCCAGCATCAATTGGATCGCAATTACAATTATACAAATCAATCACTAATTCAGATACACATCCATTGGCATCTTGCACTTGTAGTCGGAAAGTATCCAAACTAAATAAAGTATCAGATACCCATTGAGTTCCGTTCAGATTACCATTTGGAGTTAATAAAGTATAAGGAGCTAAACCACTTTTAATAGTCGCATCTACTATAAATTTTCCATCTGTAGAGCCAGGTGCTCCAAAAAATACACACTTGGGCTCAACCCCTTCTATTTCTGGGTTTTCATTAAAGGTAATTTGAATTACATCACTTGTAATACATACATCACTATTGTTCTCAGTTATTCTAAATGTGTAAGTCCCATAGCCATCCAATGCTGTAACTCTAGTTTGCTGATTATTACCATTACTAAATAAAACGGCTTTACCATTGATTTCTGTCCATGAAATAGTAGATTGAGTCAAGGATTTAATTCCATTTAAATCTATTTCAAAATCACAAATTGATTCATCGGGTCCAGCAGAAGGTCTTGGAATTTCATAAAATGTAAAAGCTGTTGGTCCTTCTGTTCTCGAACAACCTTTAACCGCATCTATCCAACCACGATTATCAGTACGACCTAATATTGCACTGACATAGTATGTTTGGCCGAAAACCATAAAGCTTGGATCGAATCCAAAAGTCAAATTGCTTATATTTCTTAGTCTACTGCCCAAGGCATTGGTATCAATGGAGTGTATAAAAAAGATCACCGTATCCTTTGGAGTTTGATCAAGTATTTCAAAGGTTTTGTCATATTTTATAGTCACCAATTCATCCTCACACAATCTTAAGTTTTCTCTTTGCACAACACCAATACTATTGGTACACTTACATTCATAATCATGAATAAATGTAAATTCACATCCATTCACATCACGAACAATTACTGTGTCTTTGGTTAAGTTTAATATAATGCCAGATGTATATATTCCTGTAGTTTGATTAATTGTCCCATTCCCTTTAATGATTGTGTAGTTTTTTCTTCCACCAGTAACTTCAAAATTGTATGTAAAATCTTTATTATTTGCATTACAAATATAAGTAACTGGGCCTTTTGCGGGGTCATCATTGAATAATAAGGTAACAGTATCAGATCCAATACAACCTAAATAAAATTCAGAGTACACAAAGGTGTAGGACCCATATGAATTAACGCTAACATTAGAATTAGGATCGGTTGGATCAGCGATGTTTGCGTTTGGCCCTGAAATTTGGGTCCAAGTCCCTCCCCTGTCTCTTTGCCCTTTAAATCTGTTGGATAAACCACAAATTCCTTCATCAGGCCCTGCTTTCGGAGCTGGTGCTGGAGCAATGGTAACATCTATACAACATTCCTCACTGTCTCCGCAGTTGGAAACATAATTATAACAAACTTGTCCCACTGGCGCTCCTCCATTCCAAAGTACCTCAATAGTAGTTGTGTCTATCCCACCTTTTGGGGTTAGAATAGTACCTCCACTTACTACCCAATTATGAAGGAATATTCCCTGTGGTAATATAGTATCGATAAAATAAATTCCTGTTTTGCCTTCACAGACCAACACATCCCCTTTAGGACAGACTTTGTATGGTTTAAACTGATCTTCATCCCATTGTTCACAGAAGTCAAATACACAAGTTTTTGCTTGGTCTCCAAAAGTGGCAACAACTGTTAATTCAAGACAATATTCATCCTTTTTATCTACCTCTAAGCGCTCGTCATTACCAATGGCTCTTTTTGAGAAATCACTTTTTAAATACCATTTATATTGCAAGTCCTGCGATAAACCTGAATTTCCGCATGCTATGGTCCTATCAACTGGTCTGCCTTCCACTATAATTACGCCTCCTGCACAATACTCTCTAAATTGAACATTATAATTAAGAAATATGGCATTTAATTTATACGAACTATCGCATCTCCAAGGATCAGTTGATTTTGGTAAATTTACTACCTGCTCAAATTGACAATTTGCAAAGGTCACCCTGGTCAGCGGATCAATATAAGTATCACCAATACACCCTAGATAGTAAACAGTAGGTGGTTCAGGGGCTTCCAAAACTATAAATTCTTTTACTGAATCATATTTGCAACAGGTCGCTCGATCCGTAAATTGTTGTTTGTATTCACCTGATGCAGTAATTGTATTACTATGCCATCTATAGGGCGTTTGTTCTAAACAAAGTGTGGATTTAGGTGCCAACCTATCGGCGATGGGTCTAGCTTTAATAGTGATACAAACTGGTCCTTCTTGATCACAAATGGAACCTGACTGAGGGTTACCAATATATGCAGTTACACACAATACAAAATCCCCTTCCGTTGGAAAATCCAAAGTAACTTCTCCCGTACCCGCACCAACCTCGCTGCCGTCTAAAGTCCATTCATAAACGGGTTCACAGCTACCACCAGTATTGACAGTATAACGAATATTACATGCTCCAACACATACATCTCTCAATCCCATGAGATTTCCCAAAGGTGGAAGCATGGGTGCATTACCACCTGAAGTTGTCAAACAAAAATCACAAACATCACCAGAACAACCATCCACAAAAAGGTAATAAGTTTTACAAGCTGCTAAACTTCCGGATAAAGAATAACTACCAGGTCCATTACATGCAGGATTACACACTATAGATTCGCTACAGCTACAATCTCCCCAAATTCCCATTTGTACTCCCGTACCATTCACCGAGCAGTTACTAAAAGTAATGCTAATGGTAACACTTCCTCCTTCCGTTACAAATGCCCACCAACCAGTATTATGAGGTGCACCACCACTTGGGCAAAGCGGAGAACAACCAGTCGGGTTTGAATAATCCACATTTGAGCAACAATAACCATTCACTTCAGCCAATGAACACAAAACACTAGCATCTGCACAATCATCAGCAGCAGGTGGTGTGCATTGTGCATTTAGATTTTGTAAAATCCCAATGCAAAAAAACACTAAAAAAGGTATAAACCTATTTTTCATATTGATTTCGTTTTATTTATATATTAAATATTAAATTAATATCATGATTAAAAGAGCGTATAAAGATAGAACGTTTTTTTGGTTTAATTCGAGAATATAATTTGATTTAGAAAAAATGATATAGATATAAAATTACGAATATCTAAATTTCTCAAAAACAGATTAATACGAATTTACATACCAATATACGTTTCACATTGTTCTAGACCCTTTCAAAACAAAAAATGCTGCCTGCATAGTAAGGATTGCATTAAATTTTTAACGAATTATCGTAAAATGGCCAGATCTAGTCAATTTTTCACCGGCCGAACTATCAAAATCGATATGAAAAACATAAACTCCAGGCAAACATGGATTACCTTGGACTGAGCCATCCCAGAATATTTTGTGGTCAATAGTTTGTGCATTATTAATCTGATAGAGCCTATTTCCCCATCGGTCAAAAATGGAAAATTCATTGACCATTAAAACAGATTCATCTAACAAAATGTAAAAATCATCATTCACTAAATCACCATTGGGACTAAATGCATTTGGCCAATAAACTGTAACTTCCTTTGTAATGGTAATTTTCACTAGATCAGATGCCAAACAACCATTTGTATCCTCGACCATTACATGGTATTCTATATCATAATCAGGTTTAGAGATGGTTGATAAACAAGTAATACAACCTAAAAAATCTGAAGGTGACCATAAAATTGATCTAAGAGCTATACTATCCTTATTGATCAAAGCTTTTAGTCTAACACTACTTCCGAAACTAATGGTTGTATCACTTGCAACTTTTAAAGTTAAAGGAAATGTAGCAGAAATAAATATACTTGTGTCGTAACTACAAGCTCTAGAATCTCTAATATAAACTTTCTGGTAACCTGGTGGTAAATCTTTCCAATTAGAAACACTTGAATAATTTAAACTGTCCAATGAAAAATAAAAAGGCAGATTCCCTCCAACCACATTAGTAACTTCAAGCAACGAATTATCATTTTCTAGACACAAATCTTGTTCAAGATTTAGATCTACTGCCAGGATCGGTTGTGGAATTCTTGTTAAGTCAATTTCTCTCATGGACTCGCAACCATTTACTTTACCGGTCATGCTAAGAAAATAACGGCCACCTTGCTTAACGATTGTTTTGCTAGAATCTATCCTATCCAAAAATTGACCTCCAAAACTAGTCCATAGGAAAATAAAATTTGAATCAGGACTACTAAAATTTGCTTGAATCCTAATTGGTGAATCCTGACAATTTAAGGAATCTAGGACAAGCAATTCAAAGATAGGTGACATTGTATCAATCCCTATGGTTATGGAGTCTGACAAAATACAGCCATTTTTTAATAACTTTACTTGATAATAAAATAATCCCGATTGAGTGGTTGTCAAAGAATTTCCATTTACTACTGAAGCATCTGGTAATATCCATGTGCTTGCAATTGTATCGGTAGAATTTAGTAGTATTCTATTGCTTTGGTTAAAACAATTAATAGAATCATACTGTATGGAGACAATAGGTAAACTTGTATCAGCTACCACCCTGAAAATTGTATCAATTTTACAAAAGTTTGATCCTTCTATTTCAATTTGATAATCGCCAGGTTTGTTGAGAATAATAGGTAAAATATTAGATTGAATACTGGTATCAGTGCCTGTAATCTTATAGGAAGGATTAGAATTCGTGGTACTCCAATTAATTTCCACCAATGGATGATCGCATGAAAAAGTATCTACAATAAAGGAAGAAAACTGCAATGTGGTATCGTAAAATATTATGATTGAATCCATTCCAGAACAACCAAATTGATTGGTTAAAGTAGCAATATACTTTCCAGCATCTGGGTTTTTTATTATACTATCAGATGAAAACATGCCATTTGGCAAAACCCAAGTGATTGAAGATCCAAATTGAGCATTAATTAATGACAAGGATGCGTTTCCTTTGGTTAGGCAATTAAAAATTGAATCCGAAAAAAATATAATTGGAGGAGTCGTAAAATCATGAACAAAAATAGAATCTACAGTTATGCAATCCGATAAATTTTTAGCAATGGCGATATGCCAACCAGGGATAGTGGTTAAAATGGATTGAGCAGAATCCTCCGATTGATCTGGCCTAATAATTCTGTAACTCAAATTATTCATTGCACTTAATATGCGAACTTGTGCAACTGGGTTAAAACAAGTTATTGAATCTGCAAACAGTCGAAAGGAAGGTTTATCTGTAGATGACTCCACCAAAACAGAATCATAAACTTGACATCCATTTTCTGATACGATTTTGAAACGATACATGCCCAGAAATTCTGATTGAAAAGAGGCACCTAATATGGTATCTCCATTGGGTAAATACCATTGCACTTCATCATTAATATCTACTGAAGTAAGCCTAATCAATGCCATGGAACGTGAGCAAGTTACTGAATCTATTTCTATTTGAAAAACAGGAGTAACTGTATCAATTGGAATATCAACAGAATCGAATTTGACACAGCCATTTCTGGACGAAATCACATTCAAATAATAAACTCCAGGAATTGTGATATCAATTTTATCAAGATTGGAACGAAAAAAAGCAGGCCCTGTCCAAAGTATTGAGTCGTTGACCGAATTACCATTTAATTGAAGAGTAACCGAAGAATTTTTACAATTTAATGTATCTCCAATGATTGAATCAAATGGGGCAATAGTATCTTTGACAATAAAAATGGTGCGTTTGGTTTGACAACCATTTGCTGCAATAATGGTCACTTCATAAAAGCCAGCTTCACTAACAAAAGGACTTTTAAGATTTGTTGTAAAACTATCCGGTCCTACCCAATTAAAATTAATTCCCAAAACACTTGAAGTATTAATCTGTACTGAATCTGTGTTACAATTTAATGTGTCCGCTTCAAGCGTTACATCTGGCCTACTATTGTCTTCACTTACCAAAACGGAATCTACCGAAATACATCCATTACTGTTTCTTAAATAAAGTTTATACCATCCTACTTCTCGAACCCAAGGTTCCAACAAATTTGATGAAAAATTATTTCCAAGCCAAAAAATAGAATCTGGAACTGCACCATTTGGGAACACTTGAACTCTCAACTGTACCGAATCCGATAAACACGTTAAATTATCAACTGAAATGCTTGATGCAAGTGTAGATTTTTGTTCAAAAACATCAATAGAATCAAAAACTAGACAATCATTGTAATCTGTGACGGTTACAAAATATCGACCTTGCAGATATACTTGAGCATCCAATTCACTTGATTGAAAAGATCCAGGTCCTGTCCATTCAATTTCTTTAAATGCCTTGTCAAAAGTACTTCTAATCTCTACAATTGAATCATTACAGTTTAATGTATCCGTATCTAAAATCAAGGTCAAATCTGATTTTTGATGGCTTAAAACAAAATCCATAATTGAAACACATCCATTTATCCCTAGCATTTTAAGACTGTAATTGCCTTCCATCTTCAAATAAGGGTTTCTAATAGTCGAATAAAAAGAATTAGGCCCAAACCACTCTAATGATAAAAAGGAATCAACTGCTTGCCAGGCAATAATTATAGAATCCACTGAACAAGGCTTTTCAATATTTTGAATCAAGAATCTAGGTGGAATGCTATCAATTGGGACTAAAATTGATCGATTTACTTTACACCCAAGTGAATCTTGTACGGTCACAAAATAAATTCCTGGAACTGCTGTCATAAAGCGGTCATTCATTGAAATGACCTGATTATTCTGATCCCGCCACTCCCAAATAGGGTTTTGAATATTACTATTTGCAGCTATAGTCACGATATTCTGATCACAAGTAATTGTGTCAATATCAATATTCAATTCTGGAACATCGCTAATTTTCTTAACCAGAATGCTTATTGAATCTTTACATAACCCCTCCTCTAATAACAAAGTATAAGCACCATCTTTACTTACTTTTGCCATCCTAACATTACTGGTATCTGCCAAATTACCATCTATCGTATTCCAATAGAATCTTGTATTTAATCCGGTCAGAGATCCAGAGGCATCAAGAATTATGGTGTCTTTATTACATGTTATTTCATCTATTGGCAAAAGTATATTTGCCTTCAGTTGAACTGTCGTTAAATGATACCTTACAATTGAGTCACAACCAAATTCATTTAAAAAATTTAGTTGATAAGTCCCATCCATAAAAAAATTACTCCCAAAAATTGTCAATGTATCGCCTCTACAAATGGTAATATATTGATCTTGAGGTGTAGGATTTTTATGGATAAATACATCCATACAGTTTTTAGAAAACTCAGCACAAATTCCTTTAGAATTTAAAATTACATCTGCCCGAATTTTACTTACCCTTGAAATCCCTACACGCAATGAAAGTGCAGTAGAGTCAGAAGTGAGGTAGGACAGTCCACAAATCCTATATTCTCCTTCTCCATAAAGGCTTAAATCAGGTTTATTGCTTATTTGCAACAAACTATCATTCCTTGAAACTAAATAGGCAAAAGAGTATAAGCTGGAATCCGGCTTATAATTTTGCTGACTAATCCAATCTAAGCATTTAAGGGAATCATTACCAATACAAAAATGAGTCTCAGTTCGCTCAAAATAACCTGCGTTTGGGCTACAAGACAAGCAAGAAGTATTTTTTATATCGCAAAATAAGAGGCATACTTGATGTACTTGACCTGTTTGAAACTTTTGATGATCAATGATTTCCAAATTCCACACACCGTTCACTGGTCCAGAATTAAAATCTTCCAGACAACCTAAATTTGGGTAATAAGTGCCATTGTAAAATTGCCCAAAAACGCCCCAAGATTGTAAATTGCTCCATTTGGAAATATACCCTGGATCAGGAATGGCCTGATCAGCACAATTAATAAATTTAACATCCCATCTTGAAAAGAAAGTAAATCCTGAATTGCCACTAGGACCAATTAGATCAACTCTTTGGCCTGAAGGGGAGACAAGCGTCATAGTAAGATCACCAATGTATTTGTGATCAAATCTAATACGAACTCCGCACAATCCTTGTGCAGGGGAAGCTAAATCGTTATTTATAGCTCCTGAGACATTAATTCTGAGTGTTTTAGAGTTCTGGTCTTCTATCACAAAAGTACTGTCAAGGCAACACCATTGAGCATTCATGTTGCAAACTGCAAGAGACAGTATACAAAGTAAATAATATTTATATTTCAAAAAATTTTGAACCATGTGGGAAATCCAAATTTAAACAATTCCATCTTGTTTCAAGAATTAGAACCCAAACCGATGATAAACAAGTTTATATACCATCAAGTTTAATTTGCTTTTAAACCAGCTTCTTAATCAATGACCAGTTGCTTATCATAAAACTAAATATTCATGGAATATAGTATGATGACCCCTTTAAGAGTAAAAATGTTGCATTAAAAAAGCCTCAAGGTAAATGTACCAAGAGGCTTAAAAATGATATATGTATCTTATTACTATCGGACTACCACCAATCTGGTGGTAAATTGTTTTATTCCATCATTGATACTAACCACATAAACTCCTGCATTTATAAGACTAATATCAATATCCTGGTTGAAAACTGTACTTGGCTTTCCACTTATATCCATGACTAATTTTCCTGTTAGATCCATCAATTTTACATTAACTTTATCACAACTATAAGCCTTATCATTTTTAATAAAGAACGATTGATTTGCTGGATTCGGTTGGATCGTATAGAAATTGCCTTCTTGATCTAAAGAATATCTTTCTTCCAAAACGCTACCCAATTGATCTTCGTCTAAAATAGTGGCTGTATTCTTGTTCTTTTTTCTAGACTTATCAGGACACATAACAGGGGATAAAACCGTAACGTGGGCAATTTTAATCAAGAAATTCTCTCCATTTGAATTTTTAACAGTCAATTTCACAGTATTACGGCCTGCAAAAGGGTAATAAATCACAGGATTTTTTTCAGTAGATGTACTAGGAATGCCATTTTCAAATTGCCAAGCCCAATCAAACACATCTATGGAAGATAAATCAAAATAGTCAAGTTTATCTCCAGCACAAATCTCAGTTTGTGAAGAAAAATTAACTCTTGGTATTAATAAAACTGCTATTTGTCTCTTTATTTCAACAGTACCACATTCATTGGTTACTTTCAAGATTACTTCATAATCATTTTCAGCCTTATAAATGTGAGTTGGGTTCATTTCGGTACTTTTCTCACCATCTCCAAAACTCCATTCGTAGTTATCTCCATAAAGTGACCCATTGTTAAAATAAACTGAAAGCCCAGTTATTGAGGTCTGATAATCAGCAGTTGGGAATGCAGAAACATTGACGAAAGATAATTCTTTATAAGCGACCGTGTCCGATCCATCAATGGCCAACAAACTAACATCATACATTCCTGGTTGAGTATAACTCACCTCAGGTTCAAAATCAGTACTTGAAGAAGGCGTGCCTCCAGGGAAATTCCAAATATAACTTTTAGCTCCTGTGGAAGCATTAACAAATTTTACATTAAAAGGAGCACATCCTTGAGAATTGGCTAAAGTGAATCTTGAGGACAATTTATTGAGAATTTCAATTTCTTGACATAGTGTATCTTTTCCACATTTATTTTTAACTGTTAAGCAGACATTATACTTACCTGGTCCAGAAAAAACATGTTCTGGGTTTTTTTCGATACTTTTTTTGCCATCTCCAAAATTCCAAAAACTAGAATCTGCATCAATGGTTGCATTATTAAATTTAACCAAATTTCCCACCGGAGGGTCATGGCTAAATTCAGAAATTGGAATAGAATCTGCTTTTACATATTTCGAGATTGATCTAACCTCTGCATAACCTGCATTTTTTGCAGTTAATTTTACATCAAATTCTCCTTTATTTTCATAAACAATCACTGGGTCCTTCAGTTTTGAAGCTGCCGGTGAACCCCCTGGAAATTCCCAATCGAAACTTGTGGCATTCGGTGATGAAAGATTCTTATATTTTACGGTAAATTTTGCACAGCCTTGCTGGACATCCGAAGTAAAATCAGCTGATACCGGAGAAGTCACCACGATCCTTACAAGTCTTGTGGAAGAACCACAACGATTGGAAAGAATTAACTCAAGATTATAAGTTCCATCCGCAGCATATTCATGATATGGTAGTTCTTCAGTTGAAGTATTCCCGTCACCAAATTTCCACAAATAATCTTCCCCAAAAGTTTGGATTACATTTACAATTTGTAATTCTCTTTGATTTAAGGTATAATCATATCTCACCAAAGTTGGTTTTTGATCTACCTCTATATAATCCTGATAAGTGACCGTATTATTTCCAAATGAGTTGGTTGCTTTCAAAGTAACAGCATATAATCCTCTAGTTGAATAATTAACCATTGGATTCTGAGCTGTGGATGTGGAAGGACTCCCTCCAGGAAAGGTCCAAAGCCAAGATGTTGGTGTATTAGTCGATAAATCTGTAAAATTTACCTTTCCTACTGCACAAACAAACAAAGGATTTCCAGTAAACTCGGCTTCAGGTGGTTGACCACCTGAACATGCACCCAAACATCCTCTGGTTGGTAAATATGAATTTATTGCGGCAATAGAGGCAGGTGACCATGTATTAGAATTATTAACTGCTGGCGCCATAATATAAGGTGTACCAGATCCGTCATGACCGCAATTAAAATTATGACCCAATTCATGTGCTTGAAGAACTCTTAAGCTAGATGGACCTCCTCCAAAATCACTGCAAACATTGTATCTAGAATTGGTACAAAGCGCACCCACCCAAGCTAAACCTATGGCGCCAGAAGTGTACTTTCTGGTCCATGCAGTAGCTACGGCATAACCTGCACCATATCCTCCGGAATTTGCCCAAGTTCTATGTACATCAAGATGGGTATTAATATTGTTTACATTATTCCATGGATCCTGCGCTGTAGTAGTGGGCACGAATGTGGCAGTAACTCCAAACTCAACTTGGTGTGCAAACTCATCGTCATAATTGGTTTGAACATTGTTCAAAACTCCAATCATAAAAGCTTCAGCTTGAGGCACTCCACCTTTATTGTCATGAATCGTTTTATCTGCACCCAAAGCAATATCCACGGTATAACATGCCGATCTGTTTCCAATTGCAGGTGGATCAGAAATCAATTCATGATCTGCTAAATGAAGATGCTTTTTATATTCATCATATCCACAACCCACATTGGAATTTGGCTTCACATTCTTTTCACTGTAAATCAAAATCTGCCCTGGTAAGGCGGTAGGATCCAAATAACTTAGAGGCTCATAAAAATATTTCTCGCCAGCGTCATCAATATAGCCGTATAAAAAATTATCTGATATAGTCATACAAGACAAGCCACCTCTTGGATTTTTTAAATTGGCTTTAAAGGTTCTTAAATTTTTGTTGCGAGGTAATTTTTGCTTACCTTCGTCCGTTGCTTTGGTTAAAAAATAGTGTTCTTTAAAAATATCAAATTCAAACAAAACCAAATCCCAATCTTGTTTTGGGGTTGTAATTCTCATGTTCTTTACTGAAGCACGCGTATTTAAGGAAGTCTGCATAGATTTGATATCCAATTGTACTATTTCGTAATCCGTAAAAAGAGCATCCAATTTGGCTCTATTTTGATACTCAACAGGTTGACCGATAAAATCCTGCGCAAATAAACTTAGGTTAAAAATCAAAAAACTTGCAACAAAAATCAAAGATTTCATATTCATTTGTTTGTAAACTTCGCCAAAGTTAATGAAATTAATAATCTCGAATTACATTATGTGAATTTAGACAATATAATTTTTTTAATACAATATGTTATATTATGATTTACAATGTTTTAAACATAAGAAAGAAACTTTACATCTTAATATTGCTTGTAGCGTCCTTTACTCTTTTTTCATTGGATTCCTATGCCCAAAATAAATCAAGTTCAAAAAAGAAAAAGACCTCAAAAAAAGAATCTGACTATAAACTAATGGAACATTTATGGTTTGGAGGAGGCTTAACATTACAATTTGGGAGTTCTATATTGGGTAATGGATCCTTAAGTGGAAATGTATTCAATGTCGGAGTATCCCCAATGGCTGGGTATAAACTAACCAATTGGTTATCTTTTGGCCCAAGATTCGAGTTTAGCTATTATACAGGGAGATATGCCGGTGGTTCTGACATCTATAAATTGTCTATCACAAACTACAGTTTCGGCGTTTTTAACAGAATGAAATTTTTTAGAACTTTTTTTTCACACATTGAGTTCGCTAGAAACAGTGATTTTTATTGGACCGGATTTTTTGATGCAAATAATAAGTTTGTCTTAGAAAGAGATTGGAGCAATCACCTTTATACCGGATTAGGTTATAATTCTGGCGGAGATTTTGGTTATGAGTTTTATGTAATGTATGATTTTTTAGCTCCAGATGATGTGGCCAATTTGCCAATTGTTTATCGAGTTGGTTTTACATACAAGTTTTAAATTCTAACTGTAATGCCAAATGAATAATGCCTTAATGCTTGAGGATATAAACCTTTATAAAAATAACTACCGTTCGATCCTGCACCAATATATGGATCTGGCTCAGGACTGGTATCCGATGTAAATCTAGAAAGCCAACCGTGTGTACTGTATTTCTCATTCCATACATTATAGCATTGTATAAAAGAATTGAATTGGATTCCTTTCCAATTTACTTGATGAGATATTCTTAAAATACCAAATTGATACATTGGCAATTTGGCTTCCTCAGAAAATGAAAGATCAAGGTATTGAATCCCAACTACTTTATGTGCATAGTTAAGAGTCAAAGGCAACTTTTTAACAAACTCATAAATTTTTATCTGCATATTGGAATAAACCATCCAATCTGGAGAAAAGGCTAACTTATGTTTATTCACTTTACGAGGCGGCATTTCATTTTGGGGCTCCCCATAATGTGGTAAAAACTCTTCAAATATTCCAGAACGGCTATTAGACAAATTACCAGCGCCAGTAAAAATTATTGCTCGCCATGGAGACCAATTCACATTCATTTCAATGCCAGTTCGATGTGCACTTGGTATTTGTACCCTAAGAGGATCACCAGTTTGATTCAGAGCTCCAGTTAATGCTAAATAATTGATGTATTCTAAATGATAAAAATTGGCACTCACTGATAATTTAGAATTTCTGAAAATTCCACCAACTTCGAAATCCAAAAGCTTTTCTTTGTTTACTTCTGGGTTAGACAATACATCTTCTCTATAAGGTTCCCGTTCATAATAACTTGCAGATGCGCTCAAATTTAAATTTGAAGTGGGAGAAAATTGCAAAGCCAATTTAGGATTCCACAAAAAGAAGTTTCTGGAATATTTCAATAAGCCATATTGATCATCTTCGCCGTTAATTTGATAATTTACACCGCGGCCATGAATATCAATAATAAATAGAATCTTAGGATTAATCTGTAAGGCGCTTTTACCAAATGCAGCAAATTCGGATTTATTTCCTATATTTCGGTAATAGTCCATTCCAATACCTTCGGTGTTTTCAAGTTTAACCCAACTCACTTTACCAAAATGATTACCATTGTAATGGGAACCAGACAAACCATAACTGTATTTAAATATTGAATTTAAATTTTGATCGATGCCTAAATAAAAATAATAAAAATCATTGTCTAGCCATTTTCGCCTCACCAAATCTGATCTAGCACTATCGTTATGAATCAATTGGTAGTCTGATAAAATTGCATTGGATTTATAGTTTTCATAATATCCAGATCCTTTGGTATAATTCGCATTGACAACCAGATTTGATTTTGAGTTTAATTGATAATGATAGAATAGTTGTACATGATTTTGCATATACTGATCCAACTCATCTTCATAGGGCTCTCCGATTTTTTCTCGACCAGCCACATTGTATTTGATTAATGAATCCTGATTAAAAAATGAAAAGGGTAAACCAAACCATGCTTGTCCAGTCCGCTCATTTCCTCGTATAAAATTTACACGCAAACTACTTTTAGGTTTTATAATTGCACCACTTAAAAACAAAGCTTTCAAATCACTGGAAGATCTTTCAATAAACCCATCTGACTTTTGCTGACTAAATCTGGCTTCTACGATATATTTACCGCTCATTAATCCGGAATGCAAATTCAAACTCCACAAAGAAGTATTAAATGAGCCAATTTGAGTTTTTAGTTCGGCAAAAGGTTTTGCATAAACTTTATTTAAATAAATATCTACTGCTGCTCCGAACCCCCAGTTCCAGCTCTTCCTGGCACGAAACCTGATAAAATATCAATCCTATCTGTATTACCAATTAAATCTGGTGTATTCACAAAATAAGTTCTTGAAGATTCCTGATCGTTTAATGGAATTCCATTGAGATTCACTTGTACTTGATTAGGATCTATCCCTCTGATTCTAAATCCAGTGTATCCGATGCCATTTCCTGCCTCTGATTGAACCTGGACAGAAGCCAATGATTGGAGTAAATATGGAATATCTTTGACATCAGACTTATTTTTCAATTCTTCTAAACTTAAAGAATTTGAACTAATTAATTTATCAGATTGCCATCGGTTACTAATTATACTGACTTCATTGAGTCTAATGCTTTTGGAATTCAAATTTACTTGTATAAAATCTGTAATTGCATCAATAGAAACTAAGGAGAATAAACCATTTGGATCCGTCAATGATAAATAGTACTTTTCATTCATGACTAAGTATAGATTTATAACTCCATTTGAGTCTGTCATCATACTTTGCTTAGTTTCATGTACATAGACACCCAAATTAGATATAGGAATTCCAATTTCGTCTACAAATTTTACAACAACAAGTGTTTGCGAATGTAATTTCACAATTCCTATAAGAAATAAAATAAAAAGTAACTTTTTCATCTATACAGCATTTTAATATTGGAAATGCTGTAGAAGATTACATTTTCCCTTATCGGAATTACCCGGTCAGGTTCAATGGGTATAATCTCAGCCGGTGAGAATTCACTTATACGGCACCCCAATTAATTTACAAAATTACAAATTCAAACTAAACTTCGCAAATAAAAATTCACTAAGCTTAACCTTTGCTGGCCTACCCCACTTATAATCTGGTATTTTAATCCATTTTTGCTTATGGTGGTAAGATAAATTTTAAACAACATTTCCCTATCCATTGGATGCTCTCTCAAAGGATCATAAATCCAAGGCAAATCCGGAAAGCAAATCAAGTATAAGTCAGGAGCGTTTGTATGCCAAAGTTCCATTAAATGCTCATTAATTCCACCATATTTTACTTGTTGCCAAACAATATAAGTTAATAAATCGCCATCTTCAATCTGTAAATTAGCATTTGAATGACAATTTATAGCTTTAGTATGTTGACTAATAGCCATTTGTGTAATTTCATTCTTTGTGTAAAGGGGGCCGTTTTCATTCAGATATTGACGACTATATTCAGGAATCAACTTACCTTTGTATTGGTACGATATAAAGTTGGCCAGACTGGTCTTCCCGCTTGACTCAGGACCTGTGAAAACTATTCTCATCAAATATCAGTTAATAAAGGAATTAAAAAATCATGCACGACATTGAGCCATATTACCATTGGCGTGGACTTTACGATAGTGCGGAAGACGAAAAATCGCCTTTTGCAGGTCAAATCTATTCTGAATTTAATTATACGAATAAGATTTACAACTATTATATTCATCCTCAATGGGATAATTTTGGTTCTGCAAATCTATATATAAAAATACTTTATATCGATTATGATATTGGATTTACGATAATAGAGCTAATAGGAGAATGGAATGATTGCATTGAAAATGATATAATGTATTTAAAACGGGATGTAATTGACAAATTACTAAACGAAGAAGTTGTAAAATTTATGCTTATTTGTGAAAATGTTCTTAATTTTCATGGATCAGACGATTGCTATTATGAAGAATGGAAAGAAGATGTAGACGAACAAGATGGTTGGATCTGTTTTATTAATACCTTGCCGCATGTTCAAGATGAAATGAAAAGAACCATGATTCATCATTACGTAAATTTTGGAAAAAAATTAGATGATATACATTGGCGAAAATTAAATCCTCAGATGCTTTATGAATATATTGAACAAAAAATATTGTAAATGACACGAGCAGGATTTGTGAGTATAATTGGCTTACCAAATAGTGGAAAATCTACTTTGGTTAATGCTTTAAGTGAAGGTAAAATTAGTATTGTTTCGCCTAAACCACAAACCACAAGACAAAGGGTTTTTTCTATTGTCAATAAAGATTCGTTGCAGATTATATTTTCTGACACACCGGGTTGGATCCTTGATGCAAAATACCCTCTTCATAAGTTGATGAATGATAAAATTTCTGAGTCCTTGTCCGATGCAGATCTTATTGTCATTTTAGTAGATGGACAAAAAGGAATTCAAGAATTTATCCAAATACATGAACTTACATCTAAAATAGATCATTTACCGAAATTGATTGTAATCAATAAAATAGATCTTCTCATTCAAACACAACAAGAACAACTTTTAGCTGAAATTCAAAAAATGATTTCAGATATTCCCGTTTTTCTTATTTCTGCTAAAACTGCACATGGTGTTCCAGAATTAATGTCAAACATAGAAAATAAAATACCCGAACATCCCTTTTACTTTCCTGACGATATCATCAGTGATAAACCTATTCGCTTTTTTATTTCCGAATTAATAAGGGAGCAAATATTTTTTCAATATCAAGATGAAATACCATATTCGGTATTTGTCGAAATCTATAGCTGTAAAGGTGTAGATGAAGGTCTTGAAATGGCTAAAATAGAAGCAATCATCCATGTTTCCAAAGAGAGTCAAGTTTCAATAATGTTGGGTAAAGGAGGTTCAAAAATTAAAGCACTAGGTATAAGTGCAAGAAAGGAAATTGAAAGCTATTTGGGCCAAAAGGTCTATTTAGGATTAACTGTTAAAATTAAAAAAGACTGGAGAAATAACCAGGCTTTCATAGAAAAATCAGGAATATTAAGATGAGATTTACAGCAGCTATAGTAGGAAGGCCCAATGTCGGGAAATCTACCCTGTTCAACAGAATGGTAGGAAAACGAAAATCAATTGTGGATAATATTAGTGGGGTGACCCGTGATAGGATATACGATCAAGCCGATTGGAACGGAAAAACCTTTTTTGTCGTAGACACGGGTGGCTTTGTTGCACATTCAGAAGACATTTTTGAAAAACAGATTAGACGACAAGTAGAAGTAGCGATTGAAGAGTCAAGTGTAATCTTATATATGACAGATGTAACTACAGGCATTACAGATTTGGATGAAATGGTTGCAAAAATGCTAAGAAAAGTCAAAAAGAAAAAACTTCTGGTTGTAAACAAGGTAGACAATCATGAAAGACTTATGTTGGCTCAGGAATTTTGGAGTCTTGGATTTGATGACATGTTTTGTATTTCCGCAATCACTGGAAGTGGTACGGGAGAACTTATGGATGAGATAGCCAAAATGGTACCAGATGAAGTACTGACAATGCCGGATGTTCCAAAGTTTGCTATAATTGGTCAACCGAATGTAGGTAAATCATCATTGATTAATGTCTTTTTGGGAGATGAAAGACATATGGTAACAGACATTGCTGGCACTACTAGAGATCCCGTCCATTCTGAATACAATAAATTTGGAAAGCACTTTATGCTGATTGACACTGCAGGTGTAAGAAAAAAATCCAGAGTACATGAAGATTTGGAATTCTATTCTGTAATTAGGGCTATTCGGTCGATTGAAGAAGCCGATATTTGCTTTTTAGTTATGGACGCCACCATGGGGATTGAAGCACAGGATATGGAATTGGTTTCCCATGTTATTAAGAAAAACAAGGGCTTGGTAATTCTTGTCAATAAATGGGACTTGGTCCAAAAAGATACAAATTCGTCTAGAGATTTTGAAAAAAATATCAAAGCTAAAATGGCTCCTTTTACTGATGTACCTGTTCTGTTTATTTCGGCATTAGAGAAACAGCGGGTTTTTCAGGCCATTGAAAAGGGCCTTGAAGTTTTTGAAAATCGTACAAGAAAAATAAGAACTTCTGAACTGAATGAAAAAATGCTAGAAGCCATTGGCAAAATTCCACCACCTTCCTATAGAAATCATTTAATAAAAATTAAGTACATCACTCAAATTGAAAAGGAATATCCTGTTTTTGCTTTTTTTGCAAATTATCCAGATCAAATTAAAGGTAGTTATAAACAGTTTCTAGAAAATCAATTGAGGTCATTGTTCAATTTCAATGGAGTTTCAATTAGGCTCATTTTTAAAGAAAAATAAATGACTGTAGAGAAAACATTTATTGAAGGACTTTATGTGATTCATCCCAAAGTTCATTCCGACGAGCGTGGATATTTTATGGAGAGCTATCATCAGTCTAACTTGGACAACTTAATCTCATCTTATCATTTTGTTCAAGACAATGAAGCTTGTTCAAATTATGGAGTAGTAAGAGGTTTACATTACCAACTTGCGCCTCACGCACAAACCAAATTAGTTAGGGTAATCAGCGGTCGTGTCATTGATGTAGCCTTAGATTTAAGAAAAGATAGCTCTACCTATGGAAAACATTTTGCGATTGAATTAACGGGTGAAAATAAAATACAGTTAATCATTCCAAAAGGATTTGCACATGGTTATTCTGTATTGGAAGATCAAACTATCTTTTTTTATAAATGCGATGATTTTTATCATCCATCATTGGAAAATGGTATTAACCCCTTAGACCCAATATTAAATATTGATTGGGGTCTACCTCTTCATCAAATTAAAATCTCTACGAAAGATCAACTGCTGCCCAATTATTTTATTTAAACACAAATATGCAAAGTATTTTAGTAACTGGTGCAGAAGGTCAAGTAGGAAAGGAGCTAAAAGAAATTAGTGCAAAATATTCAGCCCTAAAATATATTTTCTATAATAAAGAACAATGGCCTATTGACGATGAGTATTTGTCTAATCAAATATTGTTGAGTGAAAGGCCAAAGCTCGTATTAAATCTTGCAGCTTATACGAAAGTGGACCAAGCTGAGGAAGAGATTAAAGAATGTTTAAAAATAAACAGGGATGCAGCAATTTCATTAAGTAAAAGCTGTGCAAACCAAGGAATAAAATTCATTCAAATTTCAAGTGACTATGTTTTTAACGAACAAGATTTTATTCCAATAAAAACAGCAACCATTAAAAAACCACAAGGGATATACGCCATCTCTAAATCTCAAGCTGAAGATGGAATTTTAAGAAACAATAATGATGCATTGATCATTAGAAGTTCGTGGATATACTCCTCATATGGCCACAATTTTGTAAAAACCATGCTGAAACTCGCAGAGAAGAATCAAGAAATACGAGTAGTTAATGATCAAATTGGTTCACCCACTTATGCGGCAGATTTAGCTGGATTTTTGAATTTCATAACAGTTCAATATATTCATTTTGGCAAATGGAACCCTGGAATATTCCATTACGCAAATCAAGGACAAACAAGTTGGTTTGATTTTGCTATAAAGATTTTCTTATTAGGCAAAATAAATATTAAAACAATACCAATCAAAACTTCTGAATATATTACCAAAGCCATCAGACCTAAGTATAGCGTTTTAGATTGTTCAGATACGATTAGAACATTTGGTTTGGAAATCCCATTTTGGGAAGATAGTCTTCAAATTTGTATTGATAAAATATTGCAAGGAAACGGAATATGAAAAATATACTAATAATTTCATTTTTGTTTCTATTGTTTGCACCTATTAAAATATTCTGTACACACAATAGAGCAGGTGAAATAATCTATAAACAAACAGGAGAGCTAAGTATTATTGCAACACTTATAACTTACACTAAAACGGAAAGTGCCGCTGCCGATCGAGATACCGTCACCATCTATTGGGGTGATGGCACATCTACTAATGTAAAAAGAAGCAATGGAAATGGTACTGAATTAGCAAACAGCGTAAAAAAGAACATTTACATCGCAGAACATACTTACCCCGGAAGAGGAACTTATATTATAAGTATGATTGATCCAAATCGAATTGCGGATATTTTAAATGTAGATCCACCCAATAGTATAAATGTTCCATTTTACATTCAAAGTACAATCACTTTATTCAATACTACTTTTCAAGGGATTAATAATTCTCCAATTTTACTTAAAGATCCAATTGATGTAGCCTGCCTTGGCCAAATTTTTATTCATAATCCTTCAGCTTACGATGAAGATGGAGATAGTCTTTCTTTTAGTTTTACCACTCCATTTATGGATTTTAATACACCTGTCCCCAATTATCTTTTACCAAATTTAATTTCACCAGGAATCAACAATGGCCTTAATCTAGATAGCCGTACAGGAACTTTAATATGGCAATCACCACAAAGGGCCGGAGAATACAATATTGCAATTGAGATTTCAGAATTTAGGAGAGGGATTAAAATTGGTTCAGTCATCAGAGATATGCAAATTTTAGTTTTGGCAAATTGTAAAGACAATGCTCCTCCAAGTATTGTAGGAGTCCGTGATACATGTGTGGTTGCCGGGACTTTATTGGAATTAAATTATTTAATTGATGATATCAATAAAGGCTTCAGAGGAGGAAGGGTAAAAATTGAAACTGGTGGTGGAGCGATGCAAGTAAATAATCCCGCCATCTCAACTTTTAATGCAGCCTACCAAAATCCAATTCAAAATTTGAATATTAAATGGCAAACTACTTGCGAACATATTCAATCTGATTATTACACTATATTTATACTCGTTACCGACGACTTTTTTGACACTACTGGCCTAAGCTCAATTTTTACTTTAAGAATAAAGGTAACAGGTCCATCTCCTGAAAATTTAATCAGTGTCCCACAAGATGATGGAATTGAATTATTTTGGAAAGAACCTTATGCCTGTGATAGCATTACAAGCGAACTAAGAGGATTTTCAGTTTGGCGATCCAAAAAAACGATTCAACTTAATCAACAAATTTGTTCCCCAGGATTAGAAAATAGTGGATATCAAAGAATTGCTTATTTGGTTTATAAAAGTAAAAATGGACAAATCTTTTATAAAGACAGTTTGGCTCAAAAAGGAATAACTTATTGCTATAGAGTTCAAGCAGAATTTAGTAAAATAAGTCCTTCGGGATTTCCGTACAATTTCTCAACTTCATTGGCTTCAAATGAAACCTGCGCATATATAACAGATGATAAACCTCACATTTTGAATGTAGATGTAAAAAACACAGACAGTATACAAGGAGAAGTATTTATTAAGTGGACAAAACCGGATTATTTTAAATATGATACATTCACCCACACCCCACCCTACCAAATTGTATTAAGAAGAAGTTTGAATCTCGTTAATTGGATCGAAATTAAAACCAATTTAACAAATACATTGGGTGGCTTTACAGACACAAGTTATTTAGATACAAATTTAAATACTGCAAATGTTTCTTATTATTATCAAATTGAAATTACATCTTCTGATGGATACAAAACAAAATCAGATTCTGCTCAATCCATTTTCATACAAGCAAGCATCATAGGGACTCGATTGGAACTAAATTGGAATGAAATTACACCTTGGACAAACTACCAATACCATATTTACAGAAAAGAGTTATTGGATTTAAATTTCACCAAAATAGGATCGTCTAACCAAAAAAATTATATTGATAGAAACATAATCTTTAGTTCAATTTATTGCTATTTAGTTCAATCAGAAGGAGAGTACGGCAATCAATTATTGGAAAAGCCGCTTTTTAACCAATCCCAAGAACTTTGCATTCTAATCCAAGACAGTTCAGCACCTTGCTGTCCGATTTTAACAGTTGAAGGCCCTTGTGATCAAACTCAAAGTACAGAAAAGATGTTTAATACTTTGCGATGGAATAATCCAAATGTGATATGCGAATCAAAAGATGTGATAGGATATAGAATTTATAAGTTAAAACAAAATGAGAATCCTGAATTAATCGCAGATATTAAGGATGTGAATACTTTAAGCTATTTACATTTATTTGAACAAGATGCACCAATTTGTTATATAATAAGGTCTGTAGATAGTACAGATTTAGAATGTATTACCGCAGAAACAAAATGCGCCCTTTATTGTCCAGATTATATTTTACCCAATACTTTTACTCCGGATGATGATGGGCATAATGACATTTTCAAACCTTCTAAAAACCAATTTATTCAAGAAGTTGAGTTTCAATTAGTGAATCGTTGGGGTCAAAAAATTTACTCAACTTCTAATCCTGATATTCTATGGGATGGCTCTGATTTGCAAGGCAAAAAAGTAAATGATGGAGTCTATTATTATCAATGTAAAATTATTCCTTTCCCAAATCAACAAGGTTTTGAGGAAAAGATTATTACAGGATTTATTGAATTAATTACAAATAAATAAAATGTTTACAGGGATTGTCAAACATATAGGATCAATATATAAAATTGAACCTAAAGGCACAAATATTGAATTTACCATACTTTCAGATTTGAGCAATGAATTACAAATTGATGAAAGTGTTAGCCACCAAGGTATTTGTTTAACAGTGACTCAATGTAATAATCAATTTTACAAGGTAACAGCGGTACAGGAGACCATTCTTAAAACCACAATCAAACAATGGCAAATTGGGGATCAAATAAACCTGGAACGTTCATTAAAATTAATTGATTTGATGGGTGGGCATATGGTTCAAGGTCATATAGATAGCACTTTTATTTGTGATCATATTGTAGAATTAGAAGGTAGTTGGATTTTTAGATTTCAATATTCAAGAAAAGATGCTGGATTATTAATTCCGCAAGGTTCTATTTCAATCAATGGAGTAAGCCTTACTATTTCTAAGTTGACAGAAGAATTTTTTGAAGTTTCAATAATTCCTTATACATTCTATCATACTACTTTTCAATATTTGAAAGTTGGTAATCAAGTCAATATTGAATTCGATATTTTAGGCAAATATTTTATTCGCAACTTTGAACTATACAACCAAAATTTTAATAAATTTAGATGATTCTAAGTCTTAGATTAAATGAAAACTAAAGATAACTCGACTCGAGCCATTGTTTATAACCTTATTGTTTTATTACTCTGATTGTTTTTGAAAAGACATTATTTACTTTAATTTGCAATAAGTAGACACCCATTGCAAGTTTTTCTCCAATTTCCACTTTCCCATTTCCAGGATTTAGATCAATACTTTGAATGAATTTCCCATCCATAGAATTTATCCTTAAATGCGCATTTTGGTATTGAGCTGGCAAATGATAGTTAAGCATTACAGATGTATTAAATACAGTTGGGTTTGCTTCTATTAATATATTTGGATCTGTCTCTTGGACTATATTAGGTTGTGACTCTGTAATTAAAAATCCATCAAAACCGGCTTCTACCAAATGACCGGGAATTTCATCTGCTGTTTCAATAATTAAATACATACTGTCTGTTAGTGACAATAAGGAGGCAATGTCTATGTTGTCAGTTTCCACCCATCTGTTTTGTGTCCTTAAAATTTCACTTAATACAACCGTCTCATTTCCATTGGTCATTCGCACCGTCATTTTATCATTGGGATTACCTGAACCTCCATCATTTGCAAACCAAGTAGAATATTTCATAATTGGTCTTCTATATTTAGATAGATTAATTACAGGGCTTGTCAAAACAACATTGCCATTGTCAACATCATCGTCACCAGAACCTCCGCCCGCATTACCTGTGACATAACATTTTGTCCCAAAGTCATCAACAATATCATTACCTGGATTTATAACCATATTCCTAAAGAGCGTTTCAATAGGTTCTTCTCTTACCCACAATCCTGCTGAAGCACTCCCTTTTAAATTCCAATTTTGTTCAAAAATAAAATCATCTTGATAACCACTTTTTAAAAACACTGTAATTGGCCCAGATAAATTTTCAGAATCATAATTTAATCTTGTATGGAAATATCCCCACTTTCCAACAAATAAATCAAAAAGTAAATTATCCTGAAAAAAACTGATTGTAGCTTCACCAAACTCATCAGTTTGACCATTAGCCTCTCTGTTAGTATTGCTCAAAAATATCTGTGCACTTTCAATTATTTGACCTGTCAGTTCATCCTTAACAATAATTTTTTGATCGATTCTTAAGTTCCTAGGTTTTAAAATTACATTTTGGACATTCACCTCAGCATTTTGTAAGTCTACGGAAATTGTTTTTGGAAAATAATCTGGATGATTAAAAGTGACTAAATAAGTGCCGGCAAAAGCATAACCAGTTTTATAATCTCCTCTTTGATCAGTGGTTTTTCCATTCTTGCGAGGAGCAACAATATTAACTGAAACATCTTTAATAGCAAAACCTGTTATACTATCCGTTACCCTACCTTCTAAATAGCAAGCCCTAACGTAAGTTGGCTTAATTACGAACAATCCGGCTTGAATATCTGACGCAACAATTGTACCACTTGGTAAAAAAGGACTTACTCCCCAACAACCATTAAATCCACCATGAGCGCCAAACCAGGTATCAACACTTCCTACCTCTACAATATTATCGGGTCTGTGTACATCATTTATTTTAATCCCATCTGTATAAAAAGCTGTTACCAAAAATCCGTTTATATATCTAGTATTGTGAGGTATCACCCCCTTTCCTTCTGTATCTTTTGGTCTCCACGTATCTAACAATTTAATATCTGATAAATCAGTTACATCATATGAAGCCACATAAGCATCAGCCCTTTCATCAGTGGCAAAAACATACTTACCATCATCAGAAGGCCAAGCATTGTGTGTAAAACTAAATGGAGTACGTACCACACCTATTTCTTTAGGGCTTGCTGAATTTTTAATATCCCAAAAACTTAAAACTCCATCTAAAATATCAGAAGACCAAATTGTATCATTTCTGCCAAAATTATCATGGCAATATCGAGCCGTTTGTGCACCCAGAAATTGAGGTTCTTCCGGCGTTTTAGTAATATCAAATATCAAAGTACCTCTCCAAGAACCACAACCATTTAGATATAATCTACCCTTTTCATCGACAAAAACTGTATGACAAGTGTTTAATTCTTCTGTAATTCCATTTGCAGTAATGGTAGATTTCCAAAATTTTCCGGTAATATTTAATGGGGCTTGTTTCATATTGATAATGATCAACCCGTTAGCTTGATTATCATTTACGCCGTAGATGTAATCTCCATAAATAAACACTTCACGCCAAGTAGTTTCAACGCCAGGCAATCTAAATCTTTCGATGGGGTTTTTAGGATCTTCCAAACTATAAATGATAACCGCTGTTCGGCTTCCAAATACAGCATATTCAATACCATTATTATCTACATAATGCCAAATACCAGAACCTCCTTCAGGAACTTTTACGTTGGCTAAAATTTCCATGTTAAAATCTCCATCTTGAGCTAAAAGAGAAAAAGAACTAATTAAGAAAAATAAGAAAAATTTGATCAACTTCATGTTTAAAATTAATTTAAGCGCAAATTTAATAATATTCAAGCATTTAATTGCAAATCAAAAATAGCATGGGAAGAAAGAGTAATCTTTTTCCATCTTTGCGGATTCAAATTAAAAAATATGGATGTTTTAAAAACCTTAGAAAATGGAATATTACAATTAACTATTAATCGGGAGAATGCTCTTAATGCATTGAATCAGAATGTAATGTCATTACTCGATCAATATGTAACTGAAATAGAGTCTCAGTATAAGTCATTGAAAGGATTGATTATTACTGGATCAGGCCAAAAAGCCTTTGTAGCCGGTGCAGATATAACAGAGTTTTTAAATTTAGATGCTAATTCTGGCACATTATTATCTCAGTTTGGACGTAAAATTTTTGATAGAATAGAATGTTTACCCATTCCTGTGATCGCCGCAGTTAATGGATTTGCATTGGGTGGAGGATGCGAATTAGCAATGTCATGTCATATCCGAATTGCCTCATCTGCTGCTAAATTTGGTCAACCAGAGGTTAATTTAGGACTTATTCCAGGTTATTCTGGGACACAAAGGTTGGTCCGATATTTGGGCAGGGCAAAAGCCACAGAACTGATTTTAACTGGGGATATGTTAACAGCTACAGAAGCCTTAAACTTGGGTCTGATCAATCATCTAACTGAGCCTGGCGAAGAAATTAGTAAAGCAATTGAAATAATTGAAAAAATAAGTAAGAAAGGACCTTTAGCGGTTGCTTCTTCACTTAAATGCATACATGAGTATTATGCCTTTGAAGGGCAAGGCGCAGAATTAGAATCAGAACTTTTTGGTCAATTAATGGAAGGTGCGGAAGCAAAGGAAGGAATTAATGCATTCTTAGAAAAAAGAAAACCAGTATTCAGACAATAAGTGGTAGAGAAAACAAATTAATTTAAAAACACTAATAACAACTACGACTTCTTACTGATAGCCATTAAAAAATATGTTTCATGAATGGTAAAAAGTAGATAAAAAACCAGTGATGGAATTATAAAAGCTTTCTTCTCAATATAAAATCGGGTTACACCGATTAAAATGATGCCTACAAACAGCATCATTTTTACAAAAACCATGATCATGAAAAATCTTGTAAATTGATATGGGTTATTACTTTTTTTGAGTTTGTGGCCAACTTCAAACATCATTAAATCTACAATGGCCAAAAAAATTAAGATAAAAAATAAAAAATAAATTATTACTGACCAAATTGGATTTTGAAATAAAATCCAGAAACTCAAACTTATGAAAAGTGCTAATAATCCAGTATAAAAAAGGTTCCTTTTCATTCTACCTCTTTTTTAAGATTATAATACAACCAAATTATTATCATAATAAAGGAAATAGCAACAGCGGTTATAGTCCAATAAGGCTTTTCTGTAAGAAATCTCCTGTCTAGAAATTGGCCAAACCAAGCAGCTGTTCCAAGTAATACGAATATCTGAAATGCCATACCACTATATTTCAGATAGCTATTACCTGATGATCCCTTTTTTTTCATGAAATTTCTAATAGAATTATCTTAAATTGTCCTCAGCTTTAGGGTGTAATGGAACCTGTCTACTTGAAATCTGTGATGACATCTTACTTACCACATTAAATTTAGCTCCCGGATTAACTGATAATTTATCGGTATTTATTTCTCCTTCGACATGCGCAGTTTCTTTAACATGAAGTAAATCTTCAATTTGAATGGTTCCTTTAAACATTCCTTCGATGACTGCATTTTGGGCTTTTATTTCGCCCTCTATTTGGCCTTTGGGACCTATAATAACCTTTCCTTTACAAACTAAAGTGCCTCGTAATGTGCCGTCCACTCGGATATCGCTATCTGCCTGCACGGTCCCCTCTACCAGAGTCCCCGCGACTAAACTATTTAATGCTCCTTGTGATCCAGGTCCCACAGGAGTTTTAGAAGTATCTTTTTCTGAAGGTTTGCTCGATCCAAACATATCATTTACTGTTTTGTGAGCCTAAAATTACAAAAATTGAACCAAATATTGCCATCCTTTGGGATAAATAAAAAAAGAAGGCGCTCAAAATAATTGGGCGCCTTAATATATTCTAATTTATTATAACTTGTTTCTCAGAAATTTGGACAATAAATTCCCCTTTTCTCTGGTCCACAAATATTATAGATAAATGACAATTCAAAACTATTGTTGGCGGCACTGGCTTGTCTCAAACCAGATACGTTGATGTCGTAGCTAATTCCAATTCCAAATTTGTTATAATCAAATCTGGTAGATAAAATCAACGCATCCATCAATAAGCCATTTTTATAAGTTCCACCTACTTGACCAACAGGCGGTGTTTCAGTTCTTTCAGAATTGGCCAATCTAGCCCATAATCCCAATTGAAAGGACTGCTCATCGTACTTTGATTTGCCCATATTAAATCTAAAACTAGTTCCACCATTCAGTTGCCAATGTGGTCCTTGGAAAAAACTTACAATTCCTGGAACAAGGCTGGTCTGGCGATTCATGGCAAATACACCACCACCATGTACTGTTAATTTTGGATACAATGGAGCTGGAGTATAATTATTGACTGGTAAATCAAGAATGTTATTTTGCAATGGCTCATTAAGATGGCTGTATGCCAAGCCAAAATAATAATTGTTTTTCTTATCAAGTACGGAAAACCAAAGTAAGCCTACTGTTAGATCCGCGAATAGAAATCCTGGATCTAATAAAGAAGGATCAGGAGGTAAACTTGGATCAGGTCCATTAGGAGTAATCTGATTTCCCCATATGGCATTGTGAAATTTAACAGATCTGGAGTTTAGACTTGCATCTGCCCCAAAAACAAGATAGTGTGCTGATGTTCTCGTGCCAGCCATTCTCTTACTATATGATCCGGACATTTTGAATTGTATGGTTGAAAAATCTAAGGCACCAGCCTTATCACCCCAAAATGTACCACCAAATCCAAAATAATCGTATCGACCTACCGGGATTTTTTGATCAAAAGACATATTAAAAGTATTAAAAGCATTTGCTTTTAATACAGGAGCCCACTGATTGCGGTAATTGGCTACAAATCTCATTTTGCAGTTCATCACCCCTGTTAATGCTGGATTCAAATTTAAGGGAGACATATAAAACTGGGAGAAATGAATGTCCTGAGAGAACGCACCAATAGGAATAAGGAACAATAACAATCTCAAAAATTTACGCATAACTACTGTTTTACCAAAGTATAAATGTACGGGCTTTTTGCTGAATCGTTTGTTGCTTTTTTGCATTTTATAATATATTTTAATTTAACTAATATGTAATATTTTAATTTTTAATCATTAATGCTCCAAATTTAGATTTTAATTCATCATCATAATGGTCTGCTGCCTCCAGCAAATTTTTTAAGTTTAGGTTCAAAATTTCTTCATCAATAAATTGATCAAACATTACCAGGGATAAGAAAATCTCATTTTCCTTCACCCCTAAACATAGACCCCTTATCAAGTTATTTTGCTGCAAGAGGTAAGAATAAATTTTTCCAATGTTTTCTTTGGGCAAACTAGCCAAAAAGGAATCTGCTTCAATCATACCAGATTCTTCATGATAACTCAGAATTATATTTGCAGTTCCATGGGCAAATTCCCAATTAAAAGGCCCTCTTCTTGTTAATCTTATATCATAACCCAACTTCTCTAAAGCATTTTCTAGGGTTTTACGAAGTCCTTTGGGCTCATAGGTTTTAATATCACTCAGCATTGAAATGCTAGCTCCACAATGTGGGCAGTACTTTTTTTCTGGATTTGGTTCGAACACCATATTATTGCATGAAGAACAACGAACAGCTGATTTGCCGAAACCTTTTTTGAAATCTTCTAGGTTCTCGATGAGGTATTTACTTGGAAGTGAAAATCCTATGTTCTGACCATTTTTAATGATAAATGTATTAACACCTACTACTCTGCCATTATGGTCTATGAGAGGCCCTCCGCTATTACCTGGGTTTAGAGCTGCGTCATGCTGAATATACCTTATTTCACCTTGCATATGGTTGGTGTTGCTAATGATTCCTTGGGTTGCAGTATATTTTAATCCAAAAGGATGTCCTGCTGCCAAGACAATATCTCCTTCCCTCACTTTTTCCGAATCACCTAATCTTACAATGGTCAAGGAAGTCTCTTGAGGAATTTTAATAAATGCTAGATCAAATCTTGTATCTATAAAAACAACAGGACAAACCATTCGCTTCAATCCTTTTGCTTCAATCACCACTTCTTTGTTGTTTCTAACCACGTGTTCATTGGTGACGATTAAATCTTCATCCGCCAGATAAAATCCAGTCCCAACGGAAAAAGGGGTCGCGATTTGAATGACTGCACCTTTATAACGCTCGATAATTTCTCTCATCTTCCATTGAGGTTTAGATTATTCATCATTGTCAAATAACTAATACAAAAATCCAACCTTGATTGACAAGATATTGTCACATCGGTATTTAAATCTGGGAATTTAACCAGATGTTTGTCAATAATTTTACGAATACCGGATTTTAATTTTGATTCGGATTTTTTAAAGGATTCGTCATCCATCAGCTCAGGTGTCTGCAATCCTAAAGCAGAAAAATACTCTGAATCATTGCATAGAAAATAATAATGAGCCAATTCATTTGCTGGTTCAGGTAAAGAAAAATTATATACCAAATAACCGACGATATAATGACAAATAGCCAAACTAACTTCAGTGTGACCTTGACTTTTATACCATTCCAACGGATTCATTTCTGTAACAATAAATTCACTGATGATTCCATAAGGTACGGCAGATTTTAAACCAAAAGTATGATGAACATAATATAATTCCCTTTCCAATTTAGTTTGGTCAATTTCGGATAATTCTAAAATTGACTCTTTTAACATTTCTGTTTTATCCAAAATATCTTCACCATTTTGGATAAAATAATTTTTATGGGCATTTTCAATAATTTCCATGGATTTTCCTTCTGGACTAATTAAATAATCTATTTTGTACAATGTACTCAAATAGATATAGGTCCAAGCACCTGTGTATTTTTTGGTATCGAGCTTACCCACTGCTCCTGGATCCAATGCTTTCTGAAGAATCAATTGAAAATATTGATATTTTGTTTTTTTAATGGTCTCAGAATATTCTGTAACATTCGTATTATCCACAGCTTTTAGATGATCAAATTCTGAAAGTAATAGATCATCTTGTTTATCGGCTCTTAATGCTATTTCTCTAAGTCCATAAAATAACCTATAGGGTGAAGATTCTTTTGTAAAACCATCAAATTTAATGATTAGATAATTATTTTCATCAATGGCAAAACGGCTGTGTTGTAATTCAAGACTGCTTTCCAATAATTGACGCATCAATCCAATGCTATAGGTATCTCCTATTGTAATTTGAGCCAGGGCACAAAAATTTTGTGAATCCATCCAACCTGTAACAAGTCCAGATCCCTGTTCAAGCTCAAATTCAATTTTATCTGAATTTCGAGTAGTTCTTACATTGTCAATATTTGGTATCAACAAATACTTCAATAATTTTTCAAAAGAATCTAAATAGCGTTGGTTCTCAAAATCAACCATAGCTTGATCCCACAATTGTACTTGTTCGGAAGTTTTTACTTCATCGGAAGCACGACCAAATCTAATCCATTGATGCTCAGATTTTTTTGTTTTAAAAAGTCTATCTAAAATCCCCATAATTGTGCAAATGTAACCAAACTGCGGAGAAGAAAGCCTAACTACGCTATGATGATGAGATTGGAGAGGTTAATTATTGAAATATCAAATGCCAATATCGAGGTGAATATTATTTCTCCTTAAAAAAATCATCATAGGGGTTTGAGGTGCCTTGTTCTGCTTCCAAAGGAATTGCTTCTTTTAATATCAAAGGTTTATCATTCGCTACAATGGCATCCTTTTCCTTACCTAAAATTAATGATACACCCTGTGTTTCCCATTTTTCTAACATTTTTAAGCCGGCTTCTTCAAAAACCCCATTTTGAAGATCTACGGAAGCCATAAAGTTTTCAGAAAGTTCCATAAATTGTTCCATCTCGCCAACTTTCATACTCACATCATCCGCCATAACTTCAAGAGCTTCATCAAATAATGCTCTTTGGTCTTTATCTCCAGATATCACACTCATTGCAGATTTCATTGCTGAATAACTTGCATGGATGGCGGCTCTTTCTTGTTCTTTTAATTGTACTTGATCTGAAATATCTTCTGCCATAATTTTGGATGCATCATACATCCGATTCAATACCCTGTACAAAATATCCATTTTGCGGTAAAGGTCATCTAGCTTGATATTTGATTCTTTTAGTCTTCCTGCTTGTCGGGTTTTAAGAATCATCACTGACTCCTGGCTTGTTTTTTGGGCATCTGCAGCTTGTGATAAACTTGAATTAATTTGCTTTGCATTATTATACATCTGTTCTTTAAGAAGATGCATTTGAGATCGGAGCCTTGCAATTTGTTTATTCATTTTGCCTAAGTTATCTCTTAGGTCATCGACATATGATTTTAAAATGCTTATCGGATCCAATTTAACAAAAATGCCTGTGATACTTCGCATGACTGATTTATACATATACCAAACAAGGTTCCTTGCTTTATCATCCAATACTATATAAAGAATAGCACCTAGAGCTATTAACATACCTGCCAAATAAAGTGTATTGGCAGCAAGTCCGATTAAAACAGGTAAGAAGTTGAATAACACAAAAACTAAACCAATCATTAACCCGGCCAATACCAATCCCCCTGTTATTCCTTCAGGTCTATTCCAAAATATTTTACTACCTGGTTTCATGCATTAGATTATTTAAAAATCAAACTATGATAAATATTTTTGCATTTTCTGAACATCTTCTTCAATTTGTGCTACAATTAACTGATAAGCTTCTTCAAAGTCTAATTTATTGGATTCATATTTCAACTTTACAGAATCAGTAGTTTCTTTCATTTTATTGACCTTGGATTCTTTATCCGTTAGAGATTCAGTTAATCGTTTAATTTCTGTTTGAATAGATCGAATCTCTGATTCAAGAGCATCTATCTCAATCTTTCTGCCATTTATTTGTTGATCTAAAAATTTTTGTGCGGATTGGCTAAAAGATGTTTTTTCAGTTTCCAAAATTGAAATATACTTCTGGGCTGAATCAATTAATACTTTTGATTGAACATTCATCGCCTGAGCTGTTGCAAAAGCTGTCTTATAAACAACACCCTCCTCCATTTGGTGCATTTCGGATACTGACTTGACGGCTCTTTTAAATTCAATATAATCAAAACCAGGCATATTGTTCTTTTCCAGAACATTTGTTAAAATCTCATAAAATTTTTGTTTGCCTTCTTTGGAAACGGATGTCTGCTCAGAGCTAGTTTCAGGTCTATTATTATCTAATTTTTGTGTGGGGACAGATTCTTTTGTTGATTCTTCCTCAGGCACAATAAAAACGGATTTAATTTTTTTGAGAATCGTCATATCTAAGATCTGTTCATTAATACTACCTAAATGAAGGAGTGAAGTTATGGCAAATTCATGACAGTGATTTAAAAACAATCTAAAGCGAATAAGCTACTCAAATAAATTAAGCCATAAATACAATTACTACATTGATAATCTGTTCGTTAAACTATCGTCCTCCACCCATACCGCTCCCAGCACCATCGCCATCTCCTTGTTTTAAATCATCATTAAGACTATTTTTCCGCTTCTTTTTCTGAGGTGCTCCAAACTCCATTTTACCGAACCGATATTCTACACCTGCCCTTATACCCCAACCTTCCACTTTATTGTCTGAAACAAAACTAAATTCTGGGGATTCAAATCTCGAGTTAATTTGCATCCAACGGTGAAATGGATTGTCTAATCCAAAACTAATAGCTCCTTTTTTCTTCCACAATTCTTTCCTCGCTCCGATGTTATAAACAAACCAAGTGGCTTGTCTTCCTTGAGTGGTCAATTTTGGGGCTTGATAAAAACCAAATAATGTTATACTCCAAGTAGGAGTTATATTAAAGTTTGCAAAGCCGTTCATATTAAAATTAATTGCATCATTTTTAACACCTGTAAATCTCTCACTTTCGATTTTTTGGTAGAATAAATTCATAGTTGAATTAATGATGATTTTGCCTAGTTTCATAATCCCACCGTTGACGCTTAGCCCGGTTACGTAACCAGTAGCTAAATTATTATAAGTTGCATTTGTAATACCTAAAGTATCCACAAAGCGGTAATTATCAATTTGATCATTGGTAGTTTTATGGTATAAGTTCACATTCAAAGAATTATAGTTTTTCGAATATCCACCACTAATCTCGAAAGATTCCGTTAGTTCTGGTAATAACTCAGGATTACCATACGAGATATTGGTCGGGTCGTTAAAATTCACATATGGATTCAAGAAAAACATTCCTGGTCGCTGAATCCTCCTGGTATATGAACCTTTGATACTTGTAGCAGAACTTATCTTATATGAAATTAAAACATTGGGAACAAACGTGCCATAATCATTTTTAAAATCATTCCCATCTTCAACCAAACCATTGATAAAAGTGTGTTCGTATCTAACACCAGTTCTTCCAGACAAATTTTTAAAAATTGGAAAAGTTAGTTGTGCATAACCAGCTCCTACATTTTGAATATATTCAAAGAAATTATCTCTCCTTAGATCTCTTTGAAATTCATTACTTTCTAAATTTAAAGTATCATAAAATATATCACTGGTTACATTTCGAAGAATTGATTTAGCACCTATTTCGAAATTAAAATCCTTTTTGATAGGATGAAGGTAATCAGCTGCAAAAATTAATTCTTTATTGACACTTAGATTAGGGCCATTCTCCCGAAAGTTTAAAATATTATTTATATCAAATTGATCCGCTAAATATCTTGAGACTCTATTGTTTAAACTATACTGAGCTGAGGCAGAAAATTCTTTATCTGACTCTTTGGAAAAGGTATGTTTATAATCCAATGTCAAATCTGCGCCAAGGTTTCTATTGAGATTGTCACTTTCTCTTCTAAAACTAAATGGTAATTCAGAACCAATGAATCCAGACTTTGTGGTCATATCCATAGAATTTGAGAAAAGCCCAACAGGAATCCTTACTGAAAAACTAAGATTGTCCTTTTCTGTTACGTCATAATCTATGGCACCTTGGGCAAACATCCCTCCACCAAGATTTGATGATCTCCCAGATTGATAAAGGTATAAAGTGTCCCCTAAAAATATATTCTCTCTTGTGTTTTCGGTCCGACCATTTCCTCTCCAAACGTGACCACCAAGATTTCCAGTAAATCCAATTTTTCCCATCCTTATAGAAACATTGCTTCCTAAAAAATTACTCCGAGTACCCGCACTAGCATTAAAGCCACCACTAACTCCTTGTATTTTTTTGATTTTGTAACGATGTTTATAATACCAGCAGTTCCTTCTGCATCATATTTTGCACCTGGTTGGGTGATCACCTCGACTTTTTGTATCACATCAGCAGGAATCATTTTAAGTGCATCTTTCACAGAAGATGCCATGATGGATGAAGGTTTTCCATTTATAAAAACCGTGACATTGGAACTACCTTGGAGGGAAACATTGCCATCCATATCAACGGTCAACAATGGTGTTCGTCTCAAAACATCCGCTGCATTTCCACCTCGAGTTGTTACATCCCTTTCAGCATTATATACAATCCTATCTATCTTATTTTCAACCAATTCTTTTTGTCCTGTCACAGTTACTTCATCGAGAATTTTGGTTTCTGGAGAAAGTAAAATTTTACCTAGATTGTGCTCAGTAAAGTCTTTGTTAATTTTATAAACGCCAATTATTTTGGATTGGTAACCAATAAAAGAGATGGCAATTTCGTATTTCGCATTTTTTAATTCTTTAAATCTAAATGTTCCCTTTGAATCTGAAAAAACACCATCCATTTCTTTGTGTTCCAGGGCTTCACGTAAAACTACATTCGCAAATTCCAAAGGTTGATTGGTCAATGAATCAAAAACTACTCCTGAGATCTTGCCTATTCCAACAACTGGCTTGGTTGGCACTCCAGTAAATTGACCAAAACCTATAACAGGTATCAAAAAACAATAAATAATGTATTTCATTTAAATCAAATTAAATTAGGGCGCAAGAATATGATGTATAAATTGCAAAATTATAAAAGTTCGACCAATTATGCCTGGTCTGAGACCAAATGGTTATAATTTACTTTTTGGGATAAGGTGGTGGCGCCACTTCCTTGTATTGTTTATCCTTCAATTCTTTAAGCATATATTGAATTGCAGCTTCCAATTGTTGATCATTCCCAATAAATTCTTGATATGGATCGTTGTCCACAACGACATCAGGATCGACACCATGACCTTCTATCTGCCAATCAGTTCCATCCACATCGTACCTTGCAAATTCAGGCCTATTGAGAATTCCTCCATCTACAAAGGGTAAGCTACCTCGAATTCCAACAACTCCACCCCAAGATCTCTTTCCAATCACTGGCCCCAATTTTGATTTCTTAAACCGATATGCAAATATATCTCCGTCACTTGCTGAATACTCATCTATTAGTGCTACTTTAGGGCCTACTATTTGATCCGTTGGTTCATATGTGGGAGCTGCATTTCTAGCTTTGGTAATTTGCACAGGTTCCCTCCTAAGTCTTTCAATGATGTGAGGTGAGACATTACCTCCTCCATTCCCACGGTCATCCAGAATTACACCTTCCTTTGACAATTGGGCATAAAAATATTTTACGAATTCGTTTAATCCATCAGAACCCATATTTGGAATATGAATATAACCTACCCTGCCATTGGTAGCTTTACTTACCATGTCAATATTTTTTTGAACCCAAGTGTAATATAATAACTCTTGTTCGTCTGAAATTGGTACTACGGTTACATTGCGAGCTCCAGATTCATTCGGTGTTGAGTTTAATTTTAATGCAACCTGTTGATTTGTTTTGCCAATGAGTAGGCTGTAGATATTTGGCACATCTTTTAAAGATTGACCGTTCAATGAAATAATAAAATCTCCTTCTTTAGCATCCACTCCAATTTCAGTTAAAGGAGATCTTACAGATTTATCCCAATTTTGACTTTGATAAAGTTTTTTAATTTTAAAATACCCAGATGCATCTTTTACGATTTCAGCACCTAAAAGCCCCATTGCTATTCTTTCTGCCTTAGGATAATCTCCGCCTCCTACATAGGCATGCCCACAATTAAGCTCTCCTATTAACTCACCAATAATGTATGTTAAATCAATGCGATGATTTACATAAGGCAATAATTCTGCATATCTGTCTTTTAATTGTTCCCAATTAACTCCATGCATACCTGGATCATAAAAAAAATCACGCATTTGTCGCCAAGATTCAAAATAGATTTGCTTCCATTCTTGCTGCGGATTTACATTGGATTTAAGATTTTCTAGATTTAATGAAGTTTCTAAATTTAATTTAGAATTAGGAATGTCAATAATAAAATGTTTGCCTTGAGAATTGATTGCCATTTTCTTAAAGTCTGCACTTACAATTGCAGAATTCACTTTTTCACCTAATTCTGTTTCTTTTTGATTTTTAAAATCATAAACACATAGTTTAGGACTTTCTTTCAGTGAAGATCTAAAATAATAAAGTTTATCATCAATACTGTTTAGTGACCAATAATTTCCAGCTTGAATGGGAAGTTCCACAACCCTGTTTATAATTCCATCAAAGTCTATTATTACATTATTTGATTTTACACCAGCAGATTTCAAGCTATCCTTAGAATCCTTTGCAGCATTTAATTTCTTAGCCGTTTCTGATTTTGATTTATTGGAGTCATCCTTATTGTCCATGTTAGCAGATAAATCCCTAGTTGCAACTTCATCAGATTTGGGACCTAAAGGATTGCTGGTCGATTTTTGTAAAGTCACAAAATAAGGTTTTGCCATGTCAAAATAAGCATGATTCCATTCCAAATTATTATAAGATGGTGAAAATGTTCTTCGAGAAATAAAATATAAATATTTACCGTCAGCACTAAATTCAGGAGAATAAGAATCAAACCAGGGTTCAGTGACTGGATGTAGTTTCCCATCACCAATTGAATAGATATTTATAACAGATTTTCCCTTTCTGACTGGGTTTGTAAAGCACACAAAGCGACTATCCGGTGACCATTCGTAATCTCTGATCTCAAAAACATCGGACATAAAAATTTGCTTTTCTTTTTTAGCTTTAACATCTATTAAGTAGAGCTTTTGATTGCGATCACTATAGACCAACATGGTCCCATCAGGAGACCAAACGGGATCATATTTATAATTTTTGCTATTAAAAGTTAACTGAATCTTTTTTTCTGATCCGTCAGACTTTTGAATATAAATTTCATCCTCTCCAGTTTCATCGGAAATATATGCAATCACGGACCCATCCGGGGACCAAGCTACTGAACGATCATGTGCATTTGATGAATTTGTTAAATTTCGAATTGGACCATTCTTAATTGGAACCGTAAAAATATCACCGCGAGCAGAAAATACCATTCTATTACCATCAGGCGCTAAATCATATGAATGAATATGATCTTTTGAATTTACCCATTTATTTCTGCTCCCCGAAAAATCTTCTTTAATTTGGATATTTAATTTAACTGATTTATTGTTTTTAAGATCTACTTTATAAATGTATCCTCCATTCTCAAAAACGATAGCTTTGTCTCCTAAAGAAGGAAATTTAATATCAAAATCCTTAAAATCTGTTAATTTACTAGTCAGTTTTGTATTAAAATCATACACATAAAGATTCATTCTACCATCCCGGTCTGAAACATAATAGACCTTGTTTTCAAACCACATAGGAATAATATCCTGGGCATTGTTATCTGTAATTTTAGTTGTTTCCTTTTTAATAAAATCGTAAATCCAAATTTCATCCGCCTGCCCACCTCTGTATCGTTTCCACGTTCTAAATTCTCTAAATGTTCTATTAAATGCCAATTTCTTTTTGTCAGGTGAAAAACTACAAAAACCACCATGTGGCAACTCAATTCTTTCGGGCATTGATCCATTTACATTAACTGTATATAATTGCCCTTTCCAACTATTAAAATCTGACCACCTTGATCTAAAAACCAAGGTCTGCTGATCTTTCCATCCTAAGCAAATATTATTTGGACCCATTCTATCTGAAACATCGTCTCGTTCTAATGTTGCTGAATAAGTGACTCTGGTTGGGACACCTCCATCTGATGGAATTGTATAAAGTTCGGAATTTCCATCATATTGACCTGTAAACCCGATTTTCGAACCATCCGGTGAAAATTTCGGAAAAATCTCAACACCCACATGATCTGTCAGTCTTCTTGCGAGACCTCCTTCTGAGGAAGTTAAGTAAAGATTACCAGCATAGGTAAATACCAATTTGTCGGAATGAATAGATGGGAACCTCAACAATCTGGCATCCTGAGCACAAATAAATCCACTAACTAATAACAGAAACAACCCTAGTAATTTAATTTTCGTAGACATAATTGAATTTTAACGCAAACATACGAAAGATTTCGTAGGTAAAAATTTTTTCTAAAGAATTGTGATATCAACCGACCAAAAAACCATTTATACTTTTAGAAGTAATTGCTCCAACAATTCGGTTTGCTTGGTAATAATAGCTTTCAGATTTTCTTCTGAGTTCATTTCTTGAGATTTAGGAGGTTCTAAGACTGTAGAAATTTTTGCGCAAACCTCCCATATTTCTTTAATTTCAGAACCCATTATGGCGTATGATGTAAATAATGGATTGTCTGAATGCAAGATCAATTTATGTTCCGTGCGCATTAAATTGGTAATTCTTTTCACCAATACATCTTGATGTGTGATAATCACATATGCAGGTCCGCTTTTGACTTGCTTTTCCCAATAAAATGGATGAATATATCTGCTAATTATTAAATCACCAGCAGCCAAAATAGGTTCCATACTTTCTCCGGCCACTTCAAAAGATCGCATAGTACCATCTATGCTAAACTTAAAATCCGGTAAACTGAACTTCGGTAATTCATCCATAAAAACTGGATTCGAAGTACATCCAGGATACCCAGCCTGAGCAGTAACCGGAACATGAATGATACTTTCTTTTCCTTTTCGATCAGATAAAATGGTCAAAATCTTAAAATCCTTATCATTGTCGACACCTAAAAATTTAGGTTGTGAACCATTAAATAAGTAAACCGGATTAAAATGATAAATTTCTATAACCTTTTGAATCAAATCAATATTGACTTCACGTCTACCCTTCAATATCTCGTGCATCGTTTGTGGTAATACTTCCAACTGGATTGCAAATTGGCGAGCACTTTTAACAATATTGGTATCCAATAATTCTTGAAAACAATTTATAAACCTTTGAGAAACAATATGATTCATCTTCACATATAAATTAATATTATAATATGTAAAGATAGATAGAATATTTATTTCCAACGAAATAAATATTCTGCTTCACAAAAACATGCCTTACTAAATTTACCGCATCAATGTGACATTACCCTTTTTAAAGTAGGTACTACCATCCACACAAAGCACTTTAAAGTAAAATGCATAAACATCCGGTGCCAAATCCTGCCCTTTGTAAGTCCCATCCCAACCTTGATTTACATCACGAGATTCAAAAACTTTTTCTCCCCAACGATCGTAAATAAACATTTCTATTTCTTCTACAAAATTACTCCTTACAATAAACTCATCATTCAATTGATCGCCGTTGGGTGAGAATATATTTGGTATGTATACATCTGTTTCATCACATTTCGGAAGGATTACAAATACTGATACCTCGGCAATGTCTTCACATCCATCATCGTTGATTGCTTTTACCCTAAAAACAGAGGAAACTTTAGGTGTTGCAACTGGGTCCGTGCAAAAGATACAATCTAAAACCGGTGGTCTTTGTGGATTAAGCCATTCATATCCGTTAAATCCTCCAGTCACGTGTAGAGTTGTACTTTGGCCTAAATAAATAGTATCATCATCAGCCCAAGCACTAAGAGGAGGGACGAATTTGCTTATATTGACTTGAAAGCTATCTCTATATCTACAGCCATACTCATTGACGAAATCAACAAAAAAGATGGTCGTATCTTCAGGTTTTACAATTATATATTCATTTGCATTCTGCTTGTTGACGATGTAACGTATTGGTGACCACTCAAATGAATATTTATGTCCATCCATCGGAATAAATTCAATTTTCCCATCAGACCCAAGACAAAAATTTCTACGGCCTATTATTTCATAGCTTGTATCGATCGGAATTATTCTAAAAGAATCTACATCAGTACAACCATAAATGTCAGTTGCAAAAGCCCTAATATATTGAGAGTCTTTAAATTGTCTCGTAACTTTATATCCATCCCCCAAAAATCTACCAATACCATCTAACCACTCCACTTTTGCATTCTCTTTAGTTTCTGCCTCTAATATAATTTCACCTGGATGACAAAGTATAGTGTCATTATTAACTTTAAGCTCAATGGGTGGAGGAACAAATACAGTTACTGGCCGTTCAATAAAACAATCTTGTAGGCGTTTGTCCGAAATCCTTACTGTATAAGTTTTAGTTTCGGTAACACTTGCTAAAGGATTGGGGCTATTCGGATTGTCTAAAAATTCTGATGGAACCCAAACATAATCATAACTTAGATCAGGATTAGGATTTAAATAAACTGGTTCACCGTTGCAACTCAAAATGGTATCAACCAAATTCACTTTTACAAATCCAACATTAATAAAGCGGCTTATTACATTATTACATTCGCCAATAACCCTTAAGGTTACCAAATAAGTGCCGGTATCTTTATATTCATGAACGGGATTTTGAGCTGTACTTGTATCCCCATCTCCAAAAATCCAAATATAACTTCCCGGATCACTAGAATTAATAAAGCTAACCAATGTATTATCACAATTTTTATCGACTTCAAATGTAGCTTTAGGCTTGCAAACCATATCAATTAGAACTGTATCAAGTCCTCTACATTTGTATTGGTTTTCCACGTTCACTATATACCTTTGATCATCGCAAAATGGGTAGAATGCAGTAATTGTATCAGAACCTTGCCCTGAAAGAACCCAATTGTTTGGAGTCCAAATGTAATTTAGATTATGTTCTGGTCTTAGATTTGATAAATACAATTGAAAGGTATCTCCTTCACAAAATTTAAAAGCATTACCATCAGTATCCGTTTCAATTTTTTCATTTCGAACTGAGATACTATCAAATCCGGGACAATTTTCAGCTGATCTAGCCCTTAAATAGAATGTCTGCCTGTCAAGTACCACTGCTCTCAATAATGGATTTCCAGCATTCAAGATATTGTCAAAAGTTCTTGATGTTGACCATTCAATTGAATTAGACACACCACCCACTGCCCTTAAATTAAATGTATCTTGACATATCACAGAATCTCCTAGGATATCGATATCAAGTAATTCATTCACTCTAACTGTCACTGAATCAAATTCTGTACATTGCCCATCAGTCACAGTGACAAAATAAGTAATGGTGGAATCAGGATTGGCTGTTGGATTCGGGCAATCCGTACAATCTATCCATTTTCCGGGTGCCCAGGTATAGGTAAATCTATTGTCCGGATTTCCAATAATTCTGGTTGATTCACCAATACAGATTGGAACACCCCCAACTGGAAAATCGGGTTTCAATCTATTAAAATTAAATTCTTTTTCAATTGAATCTAAACAAGTTCCGTTCGATTCAATCAGAAGTTTTAATATGGCCTTACCTGTATCAAAGATGACAAAATTAGGATTCCTGTTGGTTGAGTTGTATTTATTTCCTTGAATTTCTAATTCCCACATCCAATTTTTTATTCCCAAAAGCGAATCAAATGATTTATCACGTACATTCAAACTAATAGAATCCCTGCACGGTCCAAATCCAAGTTCGAAATCTGCACCCAACAGTGTGGAGTCATACACATAGATATCCTTATAACTTGTATCAACACAGTCTTTGGCCCTATTGGCTATCAGAGCCACTTTGTATTTACCAGGTTTCGGAAAGGTATAACTTGGGCTAGAATCTTTACTGAATTGATTTACTCTAGGATAATCAAAATACCAAGTGTAATCTTTGGTATTTTTACTCTTATTGGTAAAATTAACTGTGCGATTTTCATCACAAATTACATCTCTATCATTATCAAAATTTGAAACTGGATTTGTGGTACAAATTCGAACATTGTATTGAAAATCTCTTCGTGTAATTGAAAGTAAAACACCATTACTATCAAATTCACTAACACAAACACCAATTAAATACTGCCCAACAATCGGATTGGGTTGACCTGAAATGAAACCGGTGGATCTATTTATGGTCAGTGGTACAGGTCCACCCATCGGATCATTTAAGGAATAAGGAGGTCTAAATGTTATTGGATCTTGTAATGGTTGCCTTGGTGTTGAAGGTTTAGAATTAGCGGTATCTGCTCCAATATAAGGCGCGCAAAAATAATAATAGAAGGAATCTTTATGCTGGGTGTCCCTACCATCAATGGCACTCATTTGAAAATTAATAGGTCTATCTCCACAAACATAGACAGGAGGCCATTCACCAATCGCTGGGCCAGAATTGCATCTTCGCAATCCAGCTTCAGTAATCATTAAAGTATATGTGGCGCCAGTATATAATGGATCCATAATATTGGTGATAGTACTATTCCGACAACATCTCTGATAAGCTAAAATATAACCACCTTGTCTAATTGGTAAAATAACTTTACCTACATAAGTTGTAGTATGTACACAAACATCCCCTCCAACAACCTCACATTCAGTTTTTAAGATTTCATTGAGTGTGTCATCTTTACTAAATGGCATAGTAATAACTCCAAATCGGCCAAGGTCTCTTAAAACATTTCCTTTACTATCAAAAATTCCTATATGTGCGGGATCGTCAAATTCAGCTTCAGGTGATCCTAAAAAACAATCTCTCCGTAGTGTCAATAATATGGTATATTCATTGGTTTTCATATTACTGCAGTAATATGTGATTTGCCCCCCAACAATATGTGTTCCATTTAAATCATTCCATCCTTGGATAAAAAATATCAAGAACAATAAATAAAATTTTTTGCTTACTAAATTCTTCATTTCTGAATAATTAAAGTGATCTTCAAATTTATAATCTGCTTTCATCATCAACTCCTTTTAAAATTTCTAATATCTCAACTCTTCTTTCATAAGCTGCTTTAAGATTGTAAATTGAATTTCTAGTATCCTCCAGACTATCACTTACATCAGATGAAGCTTTTGATTCTCCATATGGAATTTCAATAATCTCAAGATTAAGACTCAATATGTACTCTAAAAAAGAAGATTTATTATATCTGTTAAATTCATTTCTTATGCTATTTACCCTTCTTGAAGACAATTTTTGATTATAATCAGATTTTGCCCTAGGTGATGCATAACCCTTTAAAAATATATCAATTTCATGACCTTCTTCTAAAATAATTAAAAGTTTATCCATAAAAAGCTCCAATTTGTCCCCGTTAATTTTAACATCTTTCTCAAAAAAAGTATCAATTTCAATAATCGCTTTTTCTTTGGCGGTTCCTCTTAATCCTCTAGTAAACTCTTTGATATAATTACCCTTTTTGGCAACATAATCGTTATAGATTTGGGAAAAAAGTACATTGGTAGTATCGGAATCAGATTTTGGATTAGGCATGTCATTGTCAAAAAACAATCTAATTGGCAAGAGTCTTCTAAGTTCTGCTATTGCACTCAATTCCAAAAATAATTTTCTGTGCAAAATTGGTTCGGCAGCCGTTTCCTGTGGTGTAATCAACACATAAGTAGAATCATATTTTTTCTTAGTTGCAGATAATTTATAGTTCTTCCCTTTAATTAGTTCAAAATGAAAGGTATTTGTATCTGGATTTGTGATCTCCTTGATCAATACATTTTTGTCCAAATCCCACAACTGAACTGTTACACCTTTCAAATAAATATTTGTAGTGCGTTCAAATGTCAATGCATTTAAGGATTTTACTTCTCTTAAAAATAGCTCCCTTTTTATAGGTTCAAAGTTTGGTAAGTCTATTGTTGAAATTGTAATAGAATCTGGTAAAAAGCCATTTTTTTCAGCTACTAATCTATACTTTCGATCCTCTATTAATTTAAAATTAAAATCAGATTTTTCAGGGTGGGTCAACATGGCTACTAAAGAGTCACCTTCCGTAATATCATAAAGCTTCATTTTAACACCAGTGAGATTTAGTGAATCATATGCATCTTTCGCAATTGCAAATAGTTCTATGGTAGCAGGTGTAATGACCACTTTGTAAATATCATAACAACAAGCCTGCATGACTTCATCAATATAATATGATCCAGGTCTATTTGAGGTCATGTATGCTGACCTAGCGACTGAGCTCTGGGAAAAACCCAGTTCATCGTAGCTGGTGTTTACAGATGGCCCTAAATTAATTATTTTTAAGGAATCCTTACCTTTCCAAGAATACTTATAAACATCCTGACCTCCAAGTCCAGGATAACCATCGCTGCTAAAATAAATAGTTTTACTTAAAGGAAGGTAGTATGGAGTATATTCATTCATACTGGTATTAATAAATTCCAAATTTTCAGATTTACTAACCTGGCCATCTGAAGACATTAAAGCAGTATAAATATCATAGCCACCTTTTCCATCTGGCTTATTACTTGAAAAATGGATCCTTTCTAGACCCGAATCTTCATCTAAAGAAAATTTACCTTGTGTGGATGAGAATCCTGGATAATTAACTTCTTCTGATAATTTAATTGCTTTTGACCACTTGTCATTTTCTTTTAATTTAATCCAAAGTCCACAAACTAAATTAGTATTGTTTTCGCCATACTTGCAAACAGTATAAATAAATTTGGTATGATCCAAATTAAATGAAGGATGAGCAACAAAAACTTTATCATCGATTAAACCTAATTCCATTGAATCAAAAGAATTACTTAATTCGTCATATTTATAGATATTGCTACTTGGCATTTGCCATTTTGCATTGTCTTTAGGATCTACCCTCAATCCCGAATAGTATATTCTATTTCCATCTTCAATTGGGGCTGATTCATTTTCCTTAGTGTTAATGACACCTTCAAGCCTTTTGGTTTTAATTAAAGGATTTTTATGTGCCACATTTTCTCTAGCCCATTTAATTTGTTCCAACCTAAACTTAGCAAGCTCTATTTTATCAAATAATTCTCCACCTTGACCAATAAACGTTTGATATAAGTTTTGGCTTTCCTGATATCTGCCCTGACGAAAAACAGATTCAGCCAACCAAAATCTAATTTCAGAATGGCGATCTTCAAATTCTGTATTTAACAGTTGTCTATAATGAAATTCAGCTTTCTGAAAAGCATTTAATGAAAATGCTGCATTAGCTGCCAAGGAATGTAATGTATCTTGACTTACTTTATATGTCAGGGCTTCTTTAATAAGAACATAAGCCTCATAGAAATTTTCTTTAACCAATGCATTGTTAATAGGTTCCCAGTACTTATTAAAAGAAGCATAAGTTTGAGCATTTGTTTGAGAACAAACAACAAAAATAATTATATATGATAAAAAATATCTGAACATGAAATACTTCAATTTTTATTAATAAATCGGACACTTTTTGTATACACCTGGACTCTTGACTCCTTTAAAAATATGTTGAACTGTAATCTCTGGGCCACCACGTTTTCTATTAGCAGTTTGGAAAGCGGAAGTATTCATATCATAGCTACCAGATATAAGCCAATTTTTATATTCTACACCTATGTGAGGAATCATTGCATCCTTTAATCTTGAATTAAATCCAATCAATAAATTTAGAACCTGTCCTGGTGTTCTGTTTAAATACAATCTAATCATGCTTGAAACTACTGTTTCTTGGTATTGATCTTGCTGGCCATACATACCGCCAACAGACAAATCCAAAAAGGACCCTAGACCTACAGAAAACACCATTGTGCCTACATATCTCATTGGCAGACTTGACTGGACAGTGCTTGCGCCATCAAAACTTTGGTTAGGCTTGTTTAAATGGAATGCAGCTCCATTAAGTAAAAATCTTGTACGTTTAGTTATAAAAAATTCATAGCCAAGTCCTGCTCCAATATCCATAAAAAAGTTGCCCGTATTTTTAAACTGTTCTTTAGAACTGATCGTAGGATCAAATCGATCGCCATTCCACTGAATATCCCATCTCAATTTTTCATTATTAAATCTTCTTTGTGCGACAGAAGGACTTATTCCAAGCGTTAAAACATGCTTGCTTCCCAAGTGGTGGCTGTATGAAATACTTCCAACCAATTTTGTCAAATTCAATCTTGAATCACCAGCTTGATCATAATCGACCCCAATACCAAAATTGATTCGGCCAGGTTTTCTGTTAAATCGCCATTTGGTATCGTAATACAAACTAGCAGTCATGTACGGTACTGGCACAGACAACCATTGATTTCGATAATTGGCTGTAATTCTATGATCACCATCAAACTGACCAGTCGTGGCTGGCGAGAGATTGTGGTAATTGTAATAAAACTGTGAAAAATGAACATCTTGACCCACCAATATATGAGAAAAAATGAACATAAATGGAATGACATACCTATAATGCATATTATATATGTATTTTATTTAGAAAAAACTTAGCTTAAATAAATGTGGGAATTCGGAAATGTTTGGGTCCGGACATAAAGTGAAGTCCAGTTATTTGATCCAAAGGTAGACAATAATTAATATTTCCAAAAAAAAATCTCAATTAATTGGCCAAATTACGCCAACAAACTTTCAAAAATGTTATATTTACTTGATTTCAAATAGATTATATATGTTGTTAATATATATTAAAACTTCTTAATTGTTATAAAAAAAAAGAAATTAATGTAAAAATAGATTTGGTTGGTATTAAAAAATCAAAATATAAACCTAAACACTTAATTTTTGTATAGTTAAATACAATATAAATGAAACTAAGATTTACAACCGACAAAATCAGAATTAGACTAAATCAGTCAGATATTGATACCTTAAAAGATCAAGGAATGGTTGAAATTATCGTTAGATTAGGTTTAGATGTATTAGACGTATTTAAAACATCAGTCATTTTATCCGAGTCGCTGACCCCAACCATCAAAATGTTGAATAAACATATTAGAGTATATTTACCGGCAGCTTCAATTTGCAATTGGTCTGATAAACAAGAGGTAATATTGGCATACGAAATGGAGTTTTCTAATACCAATATCCTTACTCTATTGATAGAATTTGATAAGCCTTGTTTTCATAAGGAGCAAGTAAACGAGTGAATTAATCGTATGGTAATAAATGATTTTGTCAACCCAAATCTACAATCGGGTATTTCTAATATTAATATTATAAAATGGAATTCTGGAGAATTCCATCATGAGAATGACAAAGTGGCCATGGAAGAGCCACTTGAGATAGTTGCAAAATACCAGCTTGGCAAAAATACAATTCACAAACCAATCTCGGTCACCATGCGAACACCGGGTGATGATTATTCATTAATTATTGGCTTTTTATACAATGAAGGACTAATAACTAGTCTAAGGGATGTCATTGATATTGAATTTAGATATACTTGTGATGGCGAAGCTCAAGATCAACAAACTGCTATAGTATCATTGTCTGAATCAGTTATTCCCCGAATTACCAGTTTAGAACGACATTTCTATACCAATTCAAGTTGTGGGGTTTGTGGAAAAACAGCTATTGATTTAGCAATGCAGCATATTGCATATGTTCCTAAATCTCTTGATGGATGTCTTACTTCAGATCAAATAACCATTGCCCCTGAAATTTTAAAAACTCACCAAAAACTATTTCATGAAACTGGTGGAATACATGCTAGCGGTATTTTTGATTTAAACATGAAATTAATACATTTTGCAGAGGATGTTGGACGACATAATGCGATGGATAAATTAAGCGGTTGGTGTATTCAGAATAATATTTTACCAGCGTCCGATCATGTCTTGGTTTTTAGCGGCCGCACCAGTTTTGAGCTAATTCAAAAAGCAATGTCCATCGGATTTCCAATTGTTCTTTCTGTAGGGGCTCCAAGCCACTTAGCGATGGAGTTAGCAAGATTAAATGGAATGAGTTTAATTGGTTTTATTAAATCCAATAGCTTTAATATTTACTCAGGCCTTCATAGAATATCGAAAAATAAAATCCATTAATTTTATTTTTCAATAAATGGAAACCTAAATCTATTACTGAATTATTTCTGTAGACTTACCAAAATGGGTAACAAAACTTTTGAACTCATTTGACAATTCAATGTTGTTTGTTGCTTTTAAATAGGTATCACACAAAGCATTTAAAGTTTGGTACATAAAGCGGTCCATCTCGATTACTTGCATTTCTTTTGTCCAAATGTCAAGCTTCAATGTATCTAAACTACTTTTTTCAAATATAGAAATTAATAAGCCTTTAGCCTCCGTTGGGCTATTTTGTCCAGAATCCTCTGCCATCCATAAGACTTGCTCAGGCACATTGTGATCATCCAGCTTTACTTCAATTTTAATATTACTTGATTTACCCATTTCTATTTTTTAACCACCAAGGTATAATAATTACAGTTTTGACCACCAAAAATCCCTAAACCACCGTTAATATTTCCTTTAATTCGCACATAAGATGAAAAGGGGCCTTGCCTCGTCCTGCTAACCTCTAAAGTATTCCAAAAGTCAAAATGATCTTTATCAATATTACACCATTTTAACCTTACTGTATCTCCAACTCTAAAATAGCCACTGGTATCAGAAAAACCTTGACCTGGTGGAATTGCTTTTTGAAGGGAAAATTTAAATTCTTGACCATCAAAAAAATAATCATCTGTCACGGATGTAAAACCAGCAATTAAATTTTCATTAGGTCCTGCTGTAAAATAGCGATAGAAATTAGATTCTCCAGGTAAATCTTTAATAATACAAAACATCTGTGCAAACGAGTCCAAACCTTTTCCAGGTACATTGTCAAACCAAATTGAATCTAAAGGAATTTCTTTTGGAATACTTGTGGTAGAGCTTAGAATTTCATGACCAACATAAACCAAAAGATTATAAGTAGCATCTTCTCTTAATTGCAATCGATTAGACAAATCGGTATAAACACATAAATCAATACTTACACTATCAGGATTTAAACCTAATCTTTCAAAGGCCATTTTTTTTAACTCTTCAGGTAGATCATTTAAACAAAGTTCAGAGAGTAATATATTTGTATCTCCATCTTTTATGACTACACTATCTGCTTTAATAAATAAATCTTGAATCCGATCTGAGGAAAACTCAGAATAAAAACCAATCGTTTTAGATAAGATTAAATATATTGGAATTCCTTCTTTAGATTTTTCAAGATAGGCTTCAATCACAAAATCAGGATTGGTGTTGGTCCCTTCAGGAATAAATTCAGTTTCGCATGAAGTGAATCCCAAAACGAAAAAAATTATAAAAAGCTGTTTGTAAATCATTCCAATTATTTTGAGTTCCAATTAAAATTCCATGTAACTGCAGGAATCACAGGAAATAGTGAAACCTTTACTGCTGTTGCGCTTCCGGAACCAGAAAGAACATTGTTATTAAGAACGGTATAAAAGAAGAAAGGATTTTGTCTATTGTAAACATTATAAATTGAAAATGCCCAACTGCTTGAAAACTTATTAGATGGTTTTGTTTGCTTCTTATAAATAAAGGATAGATCAAATCGATGGTAATGATCGATTCTTACACTATTTCTTGGACCATATTCGATATTAGGACGCCCGTCAATTATAAAAAGACTTTGTATTGGGGTAAAAGCTCTTCCAGTTGCAAAAATAAAACTACCTGAAATTTGCCAACTTTTGCTAATTTGATACGATTGAACAATGGTCAAATCATGGGGTCTATCAAATACAGCTGGAAAGACTCGACCATTCTCAATTTCATCAAACCATCTTTCAGTACGGCTTAGAGTGTAGCCAATCCAACCATTCCATTTTCCTTTCTTTTTCTGAATAAAAAATTCAATTCCATAAGCCCTACCCTTTCCAAAAACAAATTCATTTTCAATATCTGATGAAAAATTTTCTACATAACTTTCTCTATAATCAATTTGGTTCCTCAAATCTTTATAATATACTTCGATGGATGCTTCCAATTCATCATTCAAAAAATTTCTAAAATACCCTGCAGTATATTGTAGTCCAATCTGAGGTTTTACAATCTGAGAGCTAGGAACCCAAATATCTGTTGGCAATGTACTTCCAGAATTACTAACTAGATGAATATTTTGGCTTGCCAAAGTAAACCCACCCTTAATTGATGAATTTTTATCTATAGAATAATTAAATATCATCCTTGGCTCAGGAACTATATAAGTTTTTACAATTTCACCTCGACCAAATTTCTCCCCGTTAATAAGACTTGTATACGGACCAGTAAAAAAGAAAGCTGTCATTCTTAATCCCACATTCATACCAAACCTACTGCTGTATCTAAAATCATCTCCTACATACAATTCTAATTCATGTCCAAATTTGGAGGTCAACCCAGATGAAAAATCAACTTCTCCGTTAGATGCATTGACCAAATTAGGAGTTAAAGTATGATAAGTATACCTACCTCCTACTTTTACATGATGACCATTCACAGGATAATAATCAATATCGTATTTCAAAGACCAATCTTTTACACCTGACATCACTTTTACAGAAAAATCCTCTTGACCCGCTTGAAGTCCAAATTGATAATCATTGTAAATTAATGACAAATTTGAAAAAAGATTCTTATTTAGTACCCTGTTCCATCTAAATGTTCCGGTACTATTACCATACGGCAATTTGACACTAAATCCGCGATCCTGATTTGCAAATTTAAATACATCTCTACCAAAATAACCACTAAGATAAATCCGATCTTTTGGACTTATTCTATAGTTGATTTTCATATTATAATCGTAAAAATAATAATTGGTACCTGCAAATTCAGTCTGAGAAATAATTGGTTGTGCGAGATCCAATGCATAAGTTCTTCTACCGGATAAAATAAAGGAACTTTTTCCTTTTGAAATTGGACCCTGCACTGTCAGCCTTGAGCTTATCAAGCCAATCCCTCCTTCCACTTCAAAGTATTCATTATTGCCTTCCTTCATCTGTACATCGATCACAGAGGAAATTCTACTTCCATATTCAGAAGGCATACTACCTTTAATTAGTTTTGTGTTTTTAATTGCGTCACTGTTAAAAACACTAAAAAAACCCAACAAATGCCCAGTATTATACACTACGGCTTCATCCAATAAAACTAAATTCTGATCTGGTCCACCACCTCTCACATAAAGACCGGAAGTACCTTCAGTTGCTGATGAAATACCAGGTAACAACTGGAGTGTTTTTAAAATATCGACTTCTCCCAAGAGTGCTGGCAAAGTTTTTATACGCTCAATACTTAAATCAACCGTTCCCATTTCATTACTTTGCACATTCCTTTTTAAGTCTTCTGCTGTTATTACAACTTCTTCCAATAAAAGTCCATCCGATAAATTCATCTGGATAGAAGTGTCCTTATTAATATAAAAACTGATTTCCTTTGTTTGATAACCTGTATAAGAATAAACAATGGTAGCCAAACCTTGCGGTAATTTTAATGAATAAAATCCATATGAATTGGTTACTGTTCCCAGAGTGGGTTGATTCTTTGAAAATACATTTACACCTACCAAACTCTCCCCAGTGGCTTTGTCGACTACTGTACCATAAATCGTATTCATTGCATTCTGAGAAAATCCATGATACGAAAAGCATAAAAGAAAAAAGAAATAAACTACTCTCAAAACAATTCTAAATATCATCAGAAAAGAACAGAAAATACAATTCAATGTTTAGTGAAGACAGGCTTTAATTTATATCCATTCTTCTTAAGCAAATTTAGTAAACCATATTGCCCAGCCAAATGAGCAGCGCCGACGCAAACAAAAGGTTTATGTTGATCCAATTGGCTTTTCAATGTATTAAGCACTAGAAAATTGCGTTTCACCAACATAATTTTTTTCCATTTTCCCAGTTGCTTTCTGCTAATCTTATAAATAAGTTTGATGTCTTGTTTTTTGTAGGCTGAAATAATTTTATCAAATTGATGCTTAATTGTAGATAAATTTTTAGTGGCTTTTAATAAACTTTTTAATTGATCTTTAATTGGAATTGTGTTCAAGTATGAATAGTGAGTTACAAGATCTTCTAGTCCTTGCGTTTTAATTCCTCGCGTTTTTGCCAAGTTGTATAAACGACTATCCATGTGTTCATCATGAACACTATATCCAGACAATTTGCTGGAAAGTAAATTCAATAAGATTATAGGTTTCAAATTATAATTAACTACGCCATCTCGACCTAATTTTGAATTTATTAGTTTAGAAAATTTATTCCATTTTTTAATACCCAACAAATTTTGGTAAGATTGTCCTTCCAACAAATTAATAAAGTGCGCAACTTTAAAGTAATCTGATTCATTAAGTTCAACTTCAGTCATCATCAAATCGCAATTTGATATGACGGGTTCTAGAGATTTTAAAACTTGCTCATGCCCATCTAGATTAAGGTGAATTGAGCCAAAAATGTAACCTTCTTGTCCTGATATATTAGAAAAATGCCAAAGCAAACTTGTCAACATACCCCTTCTAAACAAGCTTCACCAGGAATATGATTATTCTACTGTTATTGGTAACTTCTTCAATGCTTTGATTGTAGAGAGATTCATTAATGTTTTAATTCGTTCAACTTCGGTAATAGCAGCCAGCTTTTTAAATAATAAATTTTCGTAACTCTGCATATCCTTACAAATGACCCTCATTAAAATATCGGCATCACCTGTGATCACAAAACATTCTATAATCTCATCAATTTTACGAACTTTATCCATAAAACTTGACAACGCATTTTCTTTACTCCATTTTACATTCACCAGAACAAAAGTACTTACAAATAAATTTACTTTTTGTGGATTAACAACGGCGTGATAACTTTCAATAACTCCTGACATTTCAAGCTTCTTTACTCTTTCAAGGGTAGGAGCAGGTGACAACCCAATTTTTTTAGACAACTCCAGATTTGTAATTTTACTATTCTCTTGAAGTATGTTCAATATTTTTACATCAACTTTATCTATCTTTTCATTCATAATAATAATTTTGAGTATTACACAATAAGATTCTAAATAAACCCCAAAAATAGAATTTTATTCTAAAATTATCATCATTTATTACTGAATTAACATAATTTTAAGATGATGGAAAAATAAATGATGGTCATCAACTTTGTCAATGAGCACCATCATCGTTTCAAATGTAAAATTTATCTCTAATTATGGGAAAATCCCAAGATTGGCATAATCATTAGAAATTTTTTCCAAAGCCACGACAAAAGCAGCATTTCTTAAACTATTTGTTTGAGGCCTAGATTCGAAGGTATTCCATATTTGCTGGAAAGATGTCACCATGGTTTCTTCTAATCCTGATCGAACCAAATCAATTTCATCGGCACCTTGTGTCAACAACAATCTCTCTTTATCTGATATGGTTTTGCCTGATAATTCCTCAACTTTATCTACCATTCGACTGTAAAGATTACTGTCGAACCTTTTTTCCATTCTACCAAAGCGCATGTGTGACAAATTTTTCAACCATTCAAAATATGAAACAGTCACCCCACCGGCATTTAAAACATATCCGGAACAATCAAAATTCCCTTTTTAAGCAAAATATCTTCTGCATCTGCTGTTACAGGTCCGTTTGCTGCCTCACCTATAATTTTTGCTTTTATTCTATCTGCATTTTCAATCGTAATTTGACTTTCAAGAGCTGCGGGAATTAAAATGTCACAATCCAATTCCAAAGCTGAATCTCTTCTTTCAAGAGTTGTAGTACCTGGAAAGTTAATAATAGATCCTGTTTCCTTTCTAAAAGCCAACAGTTTTTCAATATCTATTCCATCAGGATTATGGATCGAACCTTCGTATTCTGCAACCCCGATTACTTTAACACCACCTTCCTCCTGCATAATGATACCAGAAAATGACCCTACATTTCCCATTCCTTGGATTACTACAGTCTTTCCTCTCAATCCTTTTGTAAGTCCAATTTTTTTCATTGCAGATTCTGTATCGCAAAGTTCTCTAAGACCATAAAACACTCCACGACCTGTTGCCTCATTTCTACCGCGAATACCATTTTGATTTACGGGTTTTCCTGTCACACATCCTGCAGCATCAATTTCTGCTCCTTTAAAAGTCATATAGGTATCCAAAATCCAAGCCATTTCGCGAGGACCTGTCCCATAATCCGGAGCAGGTACATCAATCCCGGGACCAATAAAATTCTTCTTAATAAGTTCAGTCGTATACCTTCTTGTAATTCTTTCAAGTTGATCTTCTGTATATTGCCATGGGTTTATTTTAACACCTCCCTTAGCTCCGCCAAACGGAACATCCACGATTGCACATTTATAAGTCATTAATGCAGCTAAAGCTTCAACCTCATCTTTATTAACATGTTGGCTATAACGAATTCCACCTTTTGTTGGAAGTCTATGGTGGCTATGTTGAGCCCTGTATGCTTCAATGACTTCAATTTCATCCCCAATTCTCACCGGAAATCTTATTTCATATACCGCGTTACATGCTTTAATTTGGGCCAAAATTCCTTTTGGTATATTTGTAAAAGCTGCTGCTCGATCAAAATTGCGATTGACACTCGCTAAAAAAGAATTTTCAGTATTATTGCTCATCCTTTTGATTTATTTCTAGTTTTTGAATTCTTTTATCTAATTTTATTAAAAACCAAGTCAAACCTAAAAAAATAATTAGAATTACACCATACACCACATTCATTTTACCTGTGCTGCGCATAAAATCATTGGCTTGTGCCATCACACTACAAGGTAAAAATATAAGTGCTAGAATTATCCTCATATTAATTTCATATTTCATTGGCGGGTCAAATTTCTATTTAATTTCTTAATTGAAGCGATCATTTTTTAAATTAATCAAAGTCTAAAGAGTCTTGAGCATCTAAAACACAAACCCTCTTCCATAAATCTGCCATCCAGAATCCCAGTAAAATAAACGCTGTCACTGAAGGGTAAAACACAGTCCTTAATGCATTGTCCATATCATCCGATCCAAATGCAGGATTTCCACCATTACCCGGATGCAAACTGTCCGTCAGTCTTGGCAAGACAAAAATTAAAGGAATAATAGCCACCACAGCAAAAACATTGTATGCAGCTGTAATTTTAGCACGTCGATCAGGATCATCTATACTTGCTCGCAAAATCAAATAAGCTATATAAATCAACATTGATAAAGCTGCCATATTTAATTTGATGTCATTGGTCCACCAAGTATCCCAAGTAAACCTTGCCCATAACGATCCTGTCATCAACCCCAATACGCCAAAAATAACTGCTACGTAAACCATACTATAAGCCCTCAGATCATCCTCCGGTTTAGAATACTTCAAAACCCTGTAAGAATAATACAATGACCCAAACATTAAAGCAAACATTCCAAACCATAGCGAAACATGGAAAAAAGTATTTCTGATAGTTTCGTACAAGATATTTCTAAATGGAAAATGATATTTGTGCTTTAAATTAAACTGCGCAGGTTTGTCCAGAGTCCATGCCGCAATTCCCTCTTCAAGTTCTATTGAATCCTGAGACAAAATTAACTTTGAAGGCATCACTGATGCACCATCTACTTCTGAATCAACAATGACACTGGCCATTACAATCTTCTGATTTACAGGCAAATAATTATGAAATAAATGTTTGATTTTCAACTTTGTCTCTGAAATGACTTCAATTGAATCCGCACGACATAGATATTGATCAGAGATTTTAAAAAATACTCGAGGTGTTGCTTTCGTATAAAAACTATTGTATCCCTCTATTTCAAATTCAACCGATTGACCAACTTGAAATCTGGAAGGATTAATATTTAATATTCCTGGCTTTAATGGAACCAAAAGACCTCTTGTAATCACGTATACAAACAAAACAATACTCATCCACTTCCACCAAGCTAATCCTAAAAATCTCATTAATTTTTCCAAATATAAGGTAAAAGAATACTAACCAATGCAATACTAAACAAGTTTATACCCACCATTATTTTAAGCTGTGAACCTGAGTCTAAAATATGCCCACCTTGAAGAAGTAATAAACTAGTTAAAAAACCAGCACCAAACAGTGGAAAAGTCAGGGGTAAAACCAAGACAGAGAACATAAGAGTCTGATTAACAGATTGAGATGAGAGAAATGAATTGAAAGATAATATTATTGAATTACCTATATTAAATGTAATTAGTAATAAAAACCAATCAAACAAATAGCCTACAGATATTGGCATTAATAAATTAAAAATTAAGAATAATAAAATCCCTAATAGGACTAACAACAAAAACAAATATATATTTCTTGCTAAATAAATCACATTTGGGTGATACAATTGATAGGTCAATACGCGATATTTAACCAATTCTTCCTCAAATACCCTGTATCCAGTAAAAAAACTAACAAATAAGTAAACAATCCAAAATAAGAGATTCCATTCTTCAAAGGTTTCTTTTCCAGAAAAAAAATAAACCAAATAACTGGTGCCGGATAAAAAAGCAATGACTGCACCTAATTGATGAAAACTTCTAAATTCCCTTTGGATATCTTTCCAAATTAAGACTTTGATATCGATAAAACGCATAAGTCGCAAAGTTACTCTTTTATTATAGGTATTTATACCCAATGATGGATGTTGTTTGTAGCTTATATACTTTAAGCTCAATCATTTATATTATATATATTTATAATTTATAAAATATACCATAATAACTAAATACATATTATATATTTATGTTATATTTGCGTCAAATTGTACTGCCCATGAAGTGGACATTATCTGGAATTCTAATCGTTGTGCTTTTATTGCCTATTGCATCTTTGGCTCAATCACCCAAATATTTAGAACTAAAAGCAAAAAAAGGGGAAACAATCATTGGATTATTAAAAAAATACAAACTAAATAATCAAAATGGGCTTATGGATCATTTCTATTTAATCAATGGACTTAAACCCACAGAAACACTACTTAGCGGGCTTTCCTACAGATTACCGATAGAAATTCATAAATTCGATGGAAAAAGTATTCGGTCTTCCTTGGGAATTAAAGATTATCATAAAGCCAAAGCCATTGAAATTTATAATAATTCATTGTCAACCTCTAAAATAATTTCTCAGAGTTATAAAATCTCCAAAAAAATATATGTCCCAACTAGTTATTTAGAATCAAAAACAGTAAACACTAAACAATCGGTCTCCCAAGTCGTCAGACCTAAACCCGATAAATCTAACAACAAGCTTCAAAAATCAAATTCAAGGACAAATACAACACTTTCCTCCAAAATTTTGGTAGCAGATAACCGATTGGACTCTAGCCAAATTGCAAACTTATATCATAGTTCTTTAAGTGAAAATTTAGCAGATTTTGAACCTGGTAAAGGAACGCCAATGGTTCAAAAAATAAGTGGCAAATCTGTAAAAATCGATTTATTTGGTAAAGATAAAAGCATGGTCGAAATTGAAACTGATGCTTTAAAAAATCAGGTTTTTTATATTGTTCCGGGTCATGGAGGGCCTGATCCTGGAGCTATGGTAAAACACACTTCAGGTCATGTATTATGTGAAGATGAATATGCATATGATGTTTCCCTAAGGCTAGCCAGAAACCTCATCAAACATGGAGCCATTGTCCATGTCATAGTCCAAGACAAACATAATGGAATTAGAGATGAAAGATATCTAGATTGCGATAATGATGAAAAAGTTATGGGAAATTTAGATATGCCTGTAAATCAAAAGAAAAGATTAAGGCAAGGTATGGGAAAAGTCAATGAACTTTTTACAATTCATAAATCAGATGGAATTAAAAAGCAATGGATGGTTTCGATACATATTGATTCTCAACCTGAGGCAAACCGACAAGATGTATTCTTTTATTACCAGGCAGATAGCAGGAAAAGTAAAAAACGAGCGGAAAAACTCCAAAAAGTTTTTGCAGATAAATACAAAGCCTACCAGAAAAGGGATTATCAAGGAACGGTAAGCACCAGACCACTTTATGTAATTAGAGCTTCAAATCCAGATCCCATTTTTGTAGAGCTAGCAAATATTAGAAACTTAAAAGACCAGGAACGTATCCTTTCACCTAAAAACAGACAAGTGTTGGCAGATTGGATGTTAGAAGGTTTTCTGCAATAGTTTGTTTTGAATTCCTATTCACACACATTACGCTTTTTTTGGCCTGAATACGCATAGTAATGTATTACAATTAAAAACTTATTCATTTTCCTGATAAAACAAAAAGGCTTGATGTTAAATCAAGCCTTTTTGTTTTAAATATGAATTTTAAATTTCTTCAGATCATTTTAGGACAATACTTCTTTCTTATAAGGCAATACCAAAATGTCTTTGTATTGTTTTTGTCCAGTTCCTGCCGGTATTTTCTTACCTATGATCACATTTTCTTTCAATCCTGATAAATCGTCCGATTTAGCAGCAATAGCCGCAGAACTTAAAACTTTGGTAGTTTCCTGGAACGATGCAGCGGAGATCCAACTGCTAGTTCCTAATGAAGCTCTGGTAATTCCCAACAACAATGGACTAGAAGTAGATGGTACCGCATCTCTGTATTCCACGATTTTTTTATCATTTCTTTTTAGATATGAATTTTCCTCTCTCAACTGTCGAAGAGAAACCAATTGACCTCTCTTCAATTTCGCTGAATCACCTGACTCTGTGACTACTTTTTTCTCAAAAATAACATCATTCTCAGTTACAAAATCCCATTTATCAACTGGTTCTCCTTCCAACAATGTTGTATCACCTGGGTCTTCAATTTGAACCCATCGCATCATTTGACGTACTATAACTTCGATGTGTTTGTCATTGATATTTATTCCTTGTGAACGATAAACCTCTTGAACTCCATTGACTAAATAAGACTGAACGGCAAACAAACCTTTTATTTGCAATATGTCACGAGGCGCTGTATTTCCATCAGACAAAGGCATACCGGCACGGACAAAATCACCTTCCTGAACAAGAATATGTTTAGAAAGTCCAATCAAGTATTTTCTCCTTTGGCCTGTTCTTTCATCTTCTACAAATATTTCCCTGTTTCCTCTTTTAATTTTACCATAAATTACAATACCATCAATTTCAGAAACTACTGCTGGATTAGATGGATTTCTTGCCTCGAATAATTCAGTTACCCTTGGAAGACCTCCCGTGATATCTGATACTTTACTTACGTTTCTAGGAATTTTTCCAATCATTTGACCTGCAACGATCTCGGAATTGTCTTCAATGGTTATATAAGCTCCCACTGGTAAAGAATAATTTTTCAATTCTTCCCCATTGGTACTTAAGATGCTTATTGCTGGAATTTTCTTTTTATTCTTAGATTCAATGATGATTTTTTCAGAATATCCAGTTTGATCATCTCGTTCCATTCTAAAGGTGACACCTTCTTCAATGGAATCAAATTTAATGATCCCTGAAAACTCAGAAATGATCAATGCATTGAATGGATCCCAGTTACAAAGTATGTCTCCTTTTAACATTTTTTGACCCTCTTTAACCAATAAAAATGCACCATATGGCACGTGAGCACTGGTTAACATTTTCTTGGTCTCAGCATCCATGATTCTTATTTCTCCAGATCTAGAAATAACAACATGCACTCGATTACCATTGTCATCTGTCGATTCTGCAAATTTCACTCCATCAAATTCAACGATTCCGTCAAATTTAGCTGTGATTTCAGATTCAGATTTTGAAACTGCAGCAACCCCTCCCACGTGAAAAGTACGCAGAGTAAGCTGAGTTCCAGGTTCCCCAATACTTTGGGCTGCTATAATACCAACTGCATCACCTGCTTCTGCTATTCTACCGGTGGCCATGTTTTTACCATAACATTTTGTACAAACTCCTTTTCTTGCCTCACAGGTTAATACTGATCTAATCATCACATATTCTACTCCTTCGGCTTCAATGGTGTTTGCAGTTTTTATATCGATATATTCGCCCGCTTCAAGTAAAATTTCACCAGTAACTGGATGCTCAACATGGTTTAGAGCAAACCTTCCTTGAATTCGAGAAGAAAGATTTTCAATAACTTTATCATTGTCAATCAAAGCAGAAGTATCAATCCCTCGTAATGTATTGCAATCAACTTCTGTAATAACTACATCTTGAGAAACATCCACCAACCTTCTGGTCAAATAACCCGCATCGGCTGTTTTTAAAGCTGTATCGGCAAGACCTTTTCTAGCACCGTGAGTAGAAATAAAATATTCCAAAACCGATAATCCATCCTGGAAATTTGACAAAATTGGATTTTCGATAATAGCACTTCCTGTATCTCCTGATTTTCTCGGTTTTGCCATCAATCCTCTTAATCCACACAACTGTTTAATTTGTTGTTTGGATCCTCTTGCTCCAGAGTGAAGCATCATATAAACAGAATTAAAGCCACCTTTATGGATAGCCAATTCCTTCATCAAATTGTCTGTAATCCTATTATCAGCATATGTCCAACGGTCAATAATTTGATTGTATCTTTCATTGTTAGTGATCAATCCATTATTGTATGAATCCCAAATTTCATCTACCTCTTTAGTTGCTTCATCTAAAGTTTTAACTTTAATGGAAGGTGTAATCAAATCACCAAGATTAAATGACAGACCAGCTTTAAATGCCCAATAGAAACCCATGTCTTTAATATCATCCAAGAATTTTGCTGTCACAGCAAAATTGGTTCTTGTAATAATATCTCCAATATAAGTTTTAAGCGCTTTTTTAGTCATTAATTCATTGACAAAAGGTGCTTGAACCGGAACAGCTTCATTAAAAATTACTCGACCAACTGTCGTTAGAATCACTTTAAAGCCCATGACTCCTGCTTCATCCTCTACTTTTGCACGCATTTTTATACTATCATGCAACTCTACTTTGCCTTCACTAAATGCAATGATCACTTCTTCCGGGCTGTAGTAAGTGCGGATTTTAGCAGTGCTAGTTGAAATTTTTTCCTTAGTTAAATAATATAATCCCAAAACCATATCCTGTGATGGAAGTGTAACTGGAGAACCATCTTGTGGATTCAACATATTGTGTGGAGCCAACATTAAAAGTTGTGCCTCCAATATGGATGCATTACTTAAAGGGACATGCACAGCCATCTGGTCACCGTCAAAATCTGCGTTAAATGCACCGCAAACTAGCGGATGTAATTGAATCGCTTTTCCTTCTACTAAAGTTGGCTGAAATGCTTGTATAGATAATCTATGGAGTGTCGGAGCTCTGTTTAATAAAACAGGATGGCCTTTGAGAATGTTTTCCAAAATATCCCAAACAACCGCTTCCTTTCTATCCACTAATTTTTTTGCAGATTTAACAGTCTTTACGACGCCTCTTTCAATTAGTTTTCTAATTATAAATGGCTTGAACAATTCTGCAGCCATTCCTTTAGGAATTCCACATTCATGCAATTTCAATGTAGGACCAACTACGATAACAGAACGACCACTATAGTCTACCCTTTTACCAAGTAGGTTTTGACGAAAACGCCCTTGCTTACCTTTTAATATATCACTAAGAGATTTTAAGGCTCTTCCTCCTTCCGCTTTAACTGCGTTTGATTTTCTTGAATTGTCGAAAAGTGAATCAACAGCTTCTTGAAGCATCCTCTTTTCATTTCTTAAGATGACTTCAGGCGCTTTGATTTCCAATAATCTTTTCAAACGATTATTTCTAATAATTACCCTTCTATATAGGTCATTTAAATCAGAACTAGCGAATCTGCCTCCATCCAAAGGCACCAAAGGTCTCAATTCAGGTGGAATTACTGGTAAATATTGAATGATCATCCACTCTGGACGATGATTTTTATTATTCAAACCTTCTCTGAATGCTTCGACTACTCGAAGTCTCTTTAAAGCTTCAGTTTTTCTTTGTTGGGAAGATTCAGTAGATGCTTGATGTCTTAACTCAAAAGACAAATCATCCATATTAATCCTCAACAACAAATCAAATACAGCTTCAGCTCCCATTTTGGCTACAAATTTATTGGGATCCGCATCGTCCAACATTTGATTTTCCTTTGGAAGTGTTTCCAAAACTTCAAAATATTCTTCTTCCGTTAAAAGATCTAGTACTGATGTATCCTTTGCCATTCCTGGTTGGATCACAACAAATCTTTCATAATAAATGACGGTTTCTAATTTTTTAGAAGAAAGTCCAAGTAGATAACCTATTTTGTTTGGAAGACTTTTGAAAAACCAAATATGAACTACGGGCACCACCAACTTAATGTGTCCCATACGTTCTCTTCGCACTTTCTTTTCAGTAACTTCAACCCCGCATCGGTCACAAACTATTCCTTTATATCGAATTCGTTTATATTTACCGCAATAACATTCATAATCTTTTACTGGTCCGAAAATACGCTCGCAGAAAAGTCCATCTCTTTCAGGTTTATAAGATCTGTAATTGATGGTTTCAGGTTTTAAAATCTCACCATAAGATCTATCCAAAATATCATCCGGAGAGGATAAGCTGATGGTGATTTTTTCAAAATCCTGATCTAGTTTAATATTTTTATTTTTAAATGACATGAATGATCCTATTTATTAAATAATCAAATTAAGATTCAAATTTAACATCAAGCACAAGTCCCCTTAACTCGTGAATCAACACATTGAATGATTCAGGAATATTAGGTTCAGGTAAGTTTTCACCTTTGACTATAGCTTCATATGTTTTAGCACGGCCAACAATATCATCCGATTTAAGTGTAAGCAATTCTCTTAGAATGTTTGATGCTCCATATGCTTCAAGAGCCCAAACTTCCATTTCACCAAATCTCTGACCTCCAAATTGGGCTTTACCACCCAATGGTTGCTGTGTAATAAGTGAGTAAGGTCCAATGGATCGTGCGTGCATTTTATCATCCACCATGTGTGACAATTTCAACATATAAATCACTCCCACTGTAGCTTGTTGGTGAAATTTATCACCAGTCTCTCCATCATGTAGAAATGATTGACCAAACTCAGGCAGATCTGCTTTCTTAATAAATGCATCAATATCTTGTATGGTTGCACCATCAAAAATCGGAGTTGCAAAATGCATTCCCAATTTCTTACCAGCCCAACCCAATACAGTTTCAAAAATCTGCCCAAGATTCATCCTAGAAGGTACACCCAATGGGTTTAAAACAATGTCAACTGGTGTTCCATCTTCAAGGAAAGGCATATCCTCAACCCTAACGATTTTAGAAACAATACCTTTGTTTCCATGTCTACCTGCCAATTTATCACCAACTTTTAGTTTTCTCTTTTTGGCAATATAAACTTTAGCAAGTTTTAATACTCCTGTTGGAAGTTCATCACCAATACTGATATTGAATTTTTCTCTTTTGAATCGTCCTACTTCTTCACTCACTTTGATATTAAAATTGTGAAGTAGTTTAGCAATCAAATTGTTTTTGTCTTCATCTTTTGTCCAATTGGCATAATCGACTTTTACAAAATCAAGTTTTTTAAGAGAAGCAGGAGTAAACTTAGTTCCTTTCGAAACCAATTCTTCACCATAAATGCTTTTGACTCCATTGGATATTTGATCCTTTACAATCTTAAGCATTTTATCCATCAATTCGATTTTCAACTCATTCAAAATGATTTCATGCTTATCTTCCATTCTCTGTAGCAAATCTTTTTCTTGTTGCTTCTGGAACTTATCTTTTTTGGCTCTTGCATACAATTGCTTATCGATCACAACCCCATCTATGGAAGGTGGCACCTTCAATGAAGCATCTTTTACATCACCAGCCTTATCACCAAAAATTGCACGCAGAAGTTTTTCTTCCGGTGTAGGATCTGTTTCTCCTTTTGGTGTAATTTTACCAATTAAAATATCTCCTTCTCCAACATGCGCACCAATTCTGATAATCCCGTTTTCATCAAGATCTTTGGTTGCCTCTTCACTCACATTTGGTATATCATTGGTAAGTTCCTCTTCTCCAAGTTTGGTATCGCGAACTTCAAGTTCAAAACTTTCTATGTGTATAGATGTAAAAACATCTTCCTGAATGACTCTTTCTGAAATTACAATCGCGTCTTCAAAATTATATCCTTTCCAAGGCATGAATGCTACTTGTAGATTGGTTCCCAATGCAAGTTCTCCTGATTCAGTTGCATAACCTTCACTTAGAATTGTTCCTAAATGCACTCTATCACCTTTCTTGACGATAGGTTTAAGGTTAATGCAGGTTGCTTGATTCGTTCTAGAAAATTTAGTCAAATTGTATTCTTTGATATTTTCTTCGAATGAAACAAGGTTTTCTTCTTCATTTCGATCGTAACGAATAATAATTCTGTTTGCATCCACAAATTCAACAACACCTTCTCCTTCCGCATTAATAAGCATTCTTGAGTCAAGTGCTACTTTACCTTCTAAACCAGTTCCAACAATTGGTGATTGAGGTTTGATAAGAGGTACCGCTTGACGTTGCATGTTTGATCCCATTAACGCTCTGTTGGCATCATCATTTTCAAGAAATGGAATCAAAGAAGCGGAAACTCCAACAATTTGATTGGGAGCAACGTCCATATATTCTAAATCATTGGGTTCAAACAAAGGAAATTCACCATGTTCTCTTCCTTTAATTTCAGTAATTTGAAATTCTCCTTTCTTATTGACAGGTACATTTGCTTGAGCAATTCGAGCATAATCTTCTTCTTCTGCACTAAGATATTGGATGTTTGCATTTAGCAAAACTTTCCCATGTTCTACTTTCCAATAAGGTGTTTCAAGGAAACCCATGGAATTGATTTTTGCATGAACACAAAGTGTTGAAATCAAACCAATATTAGGACCTTCCGGAGTTTCAATGGTACAAAGTCGACCATAGTGGCTATAATGCACGTCCCTTACTTCAAATCCTGCTCTTTCTCTGGATAGACCGCCAGGTCCTAAGGCTGAAATTCTTCTTTTGTGGGTAATTTCAGATAGTGGATTTGTTTGGTCAAGAAATTGACTTAATTGACTGGTACCAAAAAAAGAATTGATAACGGAAGATAAAGTTCTTGCATTGATCAAATCAATTGGTGTAAAAACTTCATTGTCTCTAACGTTCATACGTTCTCTGATCGTTCTAGACATTCTCGCCAATCCCACACCAAATTGAGCAAACAGCTGCTCACCTACTGTTCTTACTCTTCTGTTTGATAAATGATCAATATCATCTAGTTCTGCTTTTTGGTTAATCAGTGAAACCAAATATTTTACAATTGAAATAATATCTTCTTTTGTTAAAACCAAGACATCATCCGACACATTCATGTTTAGACGATTATTGATTTTATAGCGACCTACTTCACCTAAGTTGTATCTCTTATCAGAGAAGAAAAGCTTATCAATAATACCTCTTGCGGTTTCATCATCTGGAGGGTCACTTCCTCTTAACTGACGATAAATATGGGTTACCGCCTCCATTTCAGAACTGGAAGGGTCTTTTTGCAAGGTATTGTAGATTATAGAATAATCTTCTTCTATGTCTTCTCTTTGAAGTATGATGGTATCTACTTCAGCATTGATAATTAATTTAATATTTTCTTCATCTAAAATTGTATCCCTTTCAAGAATAATTTCATTTCTTTCAAGAGTTACTAATTCACCTGTATCTTCATCAACGAAATCTTCAGTCCATCTTCTCAAAACCCTTGCTGCAAGCTTTCTGCCAATAGCAGCTTTAAGTCCTTTTTGTGTTGCTTTAATTTCCTCAGAAAGATTAAATAAAGCTAAAATTTCTTTATCCGTGTCATAACCAATGGATCGCAACAAAGTAGTTACTGGGAATTTTTTCTTACGGTCTATATAAGCATACATGACCATGTTAATATCTGTTGCAAATTCCATCCAAGCTCCTTTGAAAGGGATGACTCTGGCTGAAAATATTTTTGTTCCATTAGGATGATATGACTGGCTAAAGAAAACACCGGGTGATCTATGTAACTGAGAAACCACAACTCTTTCTGCTCCATTAATTACAAAGGTCCCTTTTGGAGTCATGTAGGGTATGTTTCCAAGGAATACATCCTGCTCGATGGTTTTAAAATCTACGTGTTCTTCATCATTACAAGATAATCTCAACCTTGCTTTAAGAGGCACGCTATAAGTTAATCCCCTTTGAACACACTCATCGATATCATATCTAGGTGGATCAACGTAGTAATCAAGGAATTCTAAAAGGAAAATATTCCTTGCATCCATGATTGGAAAGTTTTCCTTAAATACCTTAAACAATCCTTCGTTTGCTCTTCTATCAGGAGTGGTTTCAAGTTGAAAAAACTCCTTAAACGATTTTAACTGAATCTCCAAAAAATCCGGATAGGAAGTATGGAGAGATGTTTTGGAAAAATTATATCGTATTCTTGAATTTGTGTTAGCTATGCTTACGGACATTTGTAAAAATTTTAGGCAATTGCCTTAATAAAAAAATCGATATTCAAAAAACACAAAAAGGTTTAGGTCATGAGTGTTACACCAATGACCCAAACCGTTCATTTCGTATTCCTTTTGCATTTAAAAGGCATACTTAGATCGTGAAACAATTACTTTATTTCAATTTCTGCTCCAGCAGCAGTCAAAGCCTCTCTCAAAGAATTAGCTTCTTCTTTAGAAACTCCGGATTTTACTGAAGAAGGTGCCCCATCTACTAAGTCTTTTGCCTCTTTCAAGCCTAAATTAAGGATGTTTTTAACTTCCTTAATAACATTAAGTTTGTTTGGACCTCCAGATTTTAGGATTACCTCAAACTCTGTTTGCTCTACAACAGCTGCACCACCGTCAGCAGCAGGAGCAGCAGCAACTGCAACTGCAGCAGCAGCAGGCTCTATTCCATACTGATCTTTTAATACTGAAGCCAATTCATTCACCTCTTTTACTGTGAGGTTTACGAGTTGTTCAGCTAAAGCACTTACATCAACCATGATTCTGATTTTTTTTCTTAATTAACAATAATTTTATAATAAAAGCGCAAGCTTGGAAGCCAATTTAATGATTATGATTTTGATTCCGCTCTTTCTTGGAGCGTTTTCACTAGCCCACCGATGGTGTTTCCACCACTTTGAAGTGCACCAATGACCCTTGATATAGGTGACTGAAGTAGCATAATCACTTCTCCAATCAAATCTTCTTTAGATTTCAGTTTTAATAAAACCTTAATTTGATCATCCCCACTGTAAACATCTGAATCGATATATGCAGCCTTTAAAGTAGGCTTTTCATTCTTCTTCCTAAATTCATCTAACAGTTCCGCAGGTGATTTTGCATTTTGTGTAAAAAGAATAGAAGTAGGTCCTACCAACGCGGAATAAACCGACTTGTATTCACCATTTTTTTCAATACCTTCTAGAGCTTTTTGTGCAAGTGTGTTTTTTACAACTTGCATTTCTATTCCCCTTTCAAAACAAAGTCTTCTGAATTGATTGATCTGTTCTACTGTTAATGTAGAAGAGTCAGTAATATAAAAGAATTGAGATTCTGAAAATTTATCTTTAAGTTGTTGAATTGCAACTGATTTTTCTTCTCTGGTCATTTCTTAATTTTTTTGCAGATTAGTGAATAACTTTAGGATCAACTTTAATACCTGGACTCATAGTTGAAGCCATGGCAATTGACTTGAAATAGACTCCTTTTGATGTAGATGGCTTTAATTTCTGAATAGCATTTAGAAGTTCTTCTGCATTTTCTTTAATTTTTTCAGCACTAAATGAAACACGCCCAACAGATGAGTGAATAATTCCAAATTTATCTACCCTAAATGCAATTTTACCACCTTTAACTTCACTTACAGCGGAGCCTATGTCCATTGTGACTGTTCCAGTTTTTGGATTGGGCATTAATCCACGAGGACCTAAAATTCTTCCGATTTTACCCAATTTAGCCATCACAGTTGGCATAGCAATAATTACATCAATGTCGGTCCAGCCGGCTTCGATTTTTTGCAAGTATTCATCTAAACCCACGTAATCAGCTCCAGCATTTTTAGCTTCGGCTTCCTTTTCTGGAGTACATAAAACCAAAACCCTTTTGGTTTTACCAGTTCCATTGGGAAGGGTAACAGTACCTCTTATGGCCTGATCAGGCTTTCTAGGATCCACACCCAATCTAATGTGCAAATCCACCGAAGCATCAAATTTAGTGGTGTTTGCTTGCTTCACCAACGAAGAAGCTTCTTCTAGGTTATAAAGTTTGGTAATTTCTACCAGGGCATTTGCCTTTTGTCTTTTTTTTGCAATTTTTGACATATAATTACATTTTGAGGTTAAGCGCACACATTATATGTGCTTCCTCGGTGAATAAATACAATTAATTTTCTCCGCCCCATGGTGGAGTTCCCGAAACAGTTAAGCCCATGCTTCTTGCTGTTCCAGCAACCATTTTCATAGCAGATTCTAACGAAAATGCATTGAGATCCGGCATTTTAATTTTCGCAATTTCCTCAATTTGATTCCAATCGACAGAACCTACTTTTTTACGGTTTGGTTCGGGAGATCCTTTTGCGACTTTGGATAATTCTAATAATTGGATAGCGGCTGGAGGAGTTTTTACGACAAAATCAAATGATTTATCTTTAAAAACAGTAATCACCACCGGCAATAATTTTCCTGGTGTATCCTGGGTTTTTGCATTAAATCTTTTGCAAAATTCCATAATATTCACACCCTTAGAACCAAGTGCTGGACCGACTGGAGGAGCAGGATTTGCCTGACCACCTTTCACTTGGAGCTTAATAAAAGTTTCAATTTCCTTAGCCATTTGACTATTTTTTAATTTGCTTTTTCGACCTGCATGAAGTTTAATTCGACTTCAGTACCGCGACCAAATATTTTAACAATTACTTTCAATTTTTTCTTTTCCTCATTTACGTCTTTAACGTCTCCGATAAAATCATTAAAAGGACCATCTATAATTTTTACAGTTTCACCAACTATAAATGGTTCAATCATCATTTCACCGGCTTCCTGAGATTCATCGACTTTACCCAACATTCTATTGGCTTCCACCTGAGTCATTGGAATTGGATTGTTTCTTCCAAGAAAGTGAATAATGTCAGGTAAGTTTGTGATATGTTGAACAATTTCACCACTAAACTTTGCACTATCTGCCTCAACTAAGAGATAGCCGGGAAGTATATTTCTTTCCAATATTACTTTTTTGCTATTTCTTATTTTATAGACTTTTTCAGAAGGAACAATGATTTGTGTTACAATTTCAGACCACCCTGAACGCAGCATATCTGCAACAAGACGTTCTTTTATTTTTTTCTCTTTGCCACTTATGACTCGGAGAGAATACCATTTTTTACCTTCTGACATGCTGAGCTATAGTTATATTATAAATTATAAACAAAATCCAGCAAAGCATTGGACACTAAATCCATGACCAAAATGATTAATGATATAATGATTGATGCAATCACTACGACCCTGGCACTGTCCAATAAATTTGGCCAGGTAGGCCATGTGACCTTATCCATTAATTCATTGTAACTCTCTTTAAAATACAATACCAACTTGTCCATTTTTTCTTTTATTGCACGGGCAGAAGGACTTGAACCCTCAGCCTACGGTTTTGGAGACCGTCGCTCTGCCAGTTGAGCTATGCCCGTATAAGATTCTGCAAGTTTTAAAACTTGCAGAATCGTATAAACAAGATTTTTATTCAATAATTTCAGTTACTTGACCCGCACCTACTGTACGACCTCCTTCCCTGATGGCAAAACGAAGACCTTTCTCCATTGCAATTGGACTTAGAAGCGTTACCTCTAAGGATACATTATCACCAGGCATCACCATTTCCACACCTGCAGGAAGTTGACATTCGCCTGTTACGTCCGTAGTTCTAAAATAGAATTGTGGACGGTAACCTTTAAAGAATGGAGTGTGACGGCCACCTTCGTCTTTTGAAAGAACATAAACCTCACATTTGAATTTCATATGTGGTTTAACAGACCCAGGAGCACAAATTACCATACCTCTCTTAATATCGTCTTTCTCAATACCTCTTAATAGTAAACCAGCATTGTCACCAGCTTCTCCCCTATCAAGAAGTTTTCTAAACATTTCTACACCAGTGATGGTAGAGGTTAAGGCTTTCTCTCCCGGTTTTTGCATACCCACCAATTCAACACTTTCACCTACTTTGATGATACCTCTTTCAATTCTACCTGTAGCAACAGTACCACGACCTGTAATCGAGAATACGTCTTCAACAGGCATTAAGAATGGTTGATCAACCAAACGAACAGGTTCTGGTATTTGGGCATCTACAGCATCCATTAAATCATGAATTGCTTTTTTACCAGATTCTTCGCCTTCCAGAGCCTTTAATGCAGAACCTTTAATAACGGCAGCATTGTTTCCATCAAATTGATATTTGTCTAATAATTCTCTAACTTCCATTTCTACAAGTTCTAGCATTTCAGGATCATCCACAAGATCAACTTTGTTCATAAAAACAACAATCTTAGGAACTCCCACCTGACGTGCAAGTAGAATGTGTTCTCTAGTTTGAGGCATAGGGCCATCCGTTGCAGCTACTACAAGTATAGCACCATCCATTTGAGCCGCACCTGTCACCATGTTTTTAACATAGTCGGCGTGACCTGGACAATCTACGTGCGCATAGTGTCTTTTTAAAGTTTCATACTCCACGTGAGCGGTATTAATGGTAATACCCCTTTCTTTCTCTTCGGGAGCGTTGTCGATTGAATCATAATCTTTTTTCTTTGCAAGACCCTGTTCTGAAAGAACAGAAGTAATTGCAGAGGTTAAAGTTGTTTTACCGTGGTCAACATGGCCAATCGTGCCTATGTTGACGTGTGGTTTGGACCGGTTGAAAGTTTCCTTTGCCATTGGATACTATTTTTACTTGTTTTTTAAAAAACTGTTATTGAATAAAATTACACTTGTTTGAGCCAATGAAGGGAATTGAACCCTTGACCCCTTCCTTACCATGGAAGTGCTCTACCCCTGAGCTACATTGGCTAATGGTAAAGAACCCCATTTAAGGAGGATCTTGAAATCATCTCTACATTTAGATAGATGATCAAAAATTCAAATTTTAAAGATAATTCTCTAAAATTTGTTTGTTGAGCGGGAGACGAGACTCGAACCCGCGACCCTTAGCTTGGAAGGCTAATGCTCTACCAACTGAGCTACTCCCGCATAAACTATTAATTATTTCATTAAATTTTAAAAACTTTTCTTTAAAATCCTGGTAGTAAATTTCCATAATATTTGACCATTTTAATAAAAAAAGTCAAGGCATTTACTTTTCTACATTAAAAATGATTCCAAACATTTTTAACTAAAAATAATCTTTTGTGGGGGTGATTGGACTCGAACCCATTCAGTCATAGACACCAGATTTACAGTCTGGCCCGGCTCTCCAACTCCGGCGCACCCCCTTCATTCACAATTAAATAAATAAAATGAGCCAGTGGACGGATTCGAACCCCCGACCAGCTGATTACAAGTCAGCTGCTCTACCAACTGAGCTACACTGGCAAATATAAAAATAAGGGCATACCTTTACACCCTTTCGAAAAGAGCTGCAAAGATAATACATATTTGAAAATCCAACTACTTTTTTTAGATAGGCTTAATGTTTTTCTTGAAGCTTTTCTTTTTCACGAACAAGCTGCCTCTTAAGTGTTTGATAAACAGTGTTGAAAGCTATTTCAAAATTAGGTCCACTTTCCTTAAATATGAGATTTTTACCGGCTATATTAACAATTATTTCAACTACTTTCTCTTTTAGTTGTCCAAGTTGACTGGTTTTAAGATAGACTTCGATTCGGGTTTTTATCTTACTAAGTTGACTTTCAAGTTGTTTGATTTTTGATTCAATTTTTAAGATCAATGCTTGATCTACTTCTGCTTTCATTGCTTGAATTCTAATCTCCATACAATTCTATTTATAAGGTTAAATAATAAAATAATTCCTATTCCGATCCACTTCTAGGATGAAATTTCTTATACATTTCAACAATTTGTGCCATAGAGGTGTGAGTGTAAATTTGGGTTGCAGTTAAGCTAGAATGCCCTAGTAATTCTTTGATTGCATATATATCAGCCCCACCATCTACCAGGTGAGTGGCGAAACTATGCCTTAATACATGTGGGCTGCGCTTCTGTGTCAGTGTAATTTCTTTCAATTTTTGATCCACAATACGATGTACCATTCTTGGATAAATGGCTTTACCATGATCGGTTAAGAAAAAGTGGTATGACATTTCCAAAAATGATTCAGATCTTATTAACAAATAACGCTTGATTCTGGTAATTAGTTCGTCCGAAATGGGAATATTCCTTACTTTTTGACCTTTTCCAAAAACTAACAACGATTTACGGCTAAAATCAAAATTATTCAATTGTAAATCAACTAATTCAGCGCGCCTCATTCCTGTTTCATACAGCATGAAAATAATCAACAAGTTTCTTGATTCAGAAAATGTACTATTTGAATCAAAAGACTTTGAATAAAGTTTCTTTATGTCTAATTGTGGAACAACTTCTGGCAGGAGTTTGCCAATTTTGGGACCTTTTAGGAGAGAAGCTGGATTTATTGTAAGGAAAGATCTGAGTTTACAATATTTATAGAATGACTTTATGCTGGCTAGTTTGCGTTTGATGGTTCTAAAATCCAGGCCCATTTCAGACATTTCAGCCAACCAAGAACGAATCTCGTTGGCATTCACTTCCAACAAATTTCGTGTTGGGTCAAGAAAATTTACAAATTGCTCTAAATCTGTTTTATAGGCTAAAACAGTATGCTGAGAAAATCTTTTCTCAAATCTAATATAATCAAGAAATTGTAATACTACCTCCAAAGCCCAAATTTCGAGCTAAGATAGGTAAAAACAGCAAACTAAATATTATAATTTATTATAATTCGTGCTCAGCGATATAAGCTTCTTTGAATTGAGCTTTTAATACCTCTGACCTTCTAAGCACTGATGGCTTTACGAAGTGCTTTCTTCTTCTAAGTTCTTTCATAGTACCAGCTTGTTCGAACTTCTTCTTGTACTTTTTAAGAGCCCTATCGATTGATTCTGATTCTCTTACGTCAATTATGAGCATATTGGATCTAAAATTTTAGGGTGCAAAGATAAAAGATTTAATCTAATTCCTGCTACACCAATAAAAATATTTTTAGCTTTTCACTATTCAAAGTAATCTATAGTTTAAAATCATCTAGTTTAACTAATCAGATATCAATAAAAAAAGGGTTAACAATTGTCAACCCTTTTTTTATTTCAGTTTAATTTAAAAAACATTAATGTTCATCCTCTAAAAAGCCAGTTCGCTTATAACCTGCTAATATGTAAGGACCATCAGCACTTTCTGAGGTCCCTGAAAGTCTCCAAACAACTGTTGTGTCTGTCCCATTAATAGAATAAGAATCCGCGACATAATTGAACGCTTTGTACAAACCAGTAATTCTGCATTGCAAAAAATCAGTTTTTGTTTTGGATGGAGCGGTAAAACTATTTTTTGTAATAGAACCATTTTCAATAGTCATCCTTTCAGGAGTTGCTGATGAAACGGTTTTAGTAGCACCGATTGCAACAACCGGTTTCCCTCCTGGAGCACTGTGAGTCTCACTAAAATGTAAATTTTCTGCATTTATAGCATTAAAGGTAAGTGTGGATTGATTGGTATTGATTACACTTTGAAAATCAAAAATGTGAGCTCCGTCATTCATCCACATTTTATCTGGGACATTTGCTGCAGTATTTGATGTTGTTGCCAATGTATAATCTACCACAAGAGAACTATCTTCCTCCATTAATTGGAGGTACCATTCACCGGACATGGCTTCAGTACTAGTGCCATCAATAGCAGGATTTTCTGTTAAATCACATGAACTAATCACTGAAGCAAAAAGCAAACTATATAACAAGATTTTGAAATTTTTCATTTTTTAAATTTTTATTGTTTAATAAAAGTCCTTAAAGCTGTTCCATATCCAGAATTGATTACCACCCATTTGTAACTTTTACTTACTCCTGATTCAAATTGAACCGTAGAATTAATACAAGAAAATGTAGCACCTGCTACTATTTGCTCAGGCACTCCCAACTTATCACCATCATAATGATAAAAATAAACAGTCGTGGCAGGGCCAGGGCTTGCAACCCCACCAACGTTATCGGATTTATAAAAATTATCAGAAATTTTTGCAACTGTACTTACCCCCAATGCACCAGCATTTCGTTTATAACTTCCTGACATATCTAAGCCTTTGACATTTGGCGCAATTACTCCTACATAACGATATTCAGTAGCAGAGTATCCATCCTTGTTCAGTGCAGTATAAGTTATAGTATAAACTCCAGGTTTGTTGGGGTCTACCACATCACCGCCTACTTTGACATTAATTTCTGTGTCACCTTCTTTTGCAGTAGCACCTGGATCAGTAAATGATCCACCTTGATCAATTGTATTCCATTGTGCACCTTTCAAAGTCAAAATTGGATAATATGTAATCCTAGATACATCCGCAGTTGTATCTTCTAGTTCACATGAAGAAAGTGAAACTAAAATTAGAGAGAAAATCATTAATATATTCGATAAATAATTTTTCATTTTTTAAGCTTTTTATTGTTAATTATTTTACCCACCAAACTTTTTCAGTGATTGCCACAAAAGCAGGTGTATTTGGGTTAACTCTTCTAGACAAATCTGGAAAAATTAATCTCTTTGGAAACCTACCACTTGTGACACCTTCAATTGAATATGTATATCTTCCTGGAACATATGCTGGGTCGTCTGCAGCTACATTTGAAATTCTTGGAAAACCAGTTCTATTTTGGTCAAAGAAACTTTCATATCCTTGATTAACAGAAGCCAACCATTTCTGTGTAATAATTGCTTCTAGTTTTTCTTCAACAGACCCAGATGAAGGAAACTTATAAACGTTATCCAACAAATTCTGAGGGGCTGTTAACCCAAATTTGGAAAAAGCACTTCTTACACCATCATAATAATTACTTTCAGCATTACCGCCAGTTCTCAAAATAGCTTCTGCTAACATAAAACTAACCTCGTCTGCTGAGAAAAAATAAAATGGAGTTGTGGCGGAAAATTTTGCCGATGAAGTTCTTGCTCCAGGAGTAACAGAAGTTAATTCATTAAAATCTCCTTGCGCCAAGGCAAAATGTCCGGTGCTTCCTGGTACAAAATAAGCATCCAACCTTGGATCATTGTTGGCTTGTAATAATGATAATAAGGTGTATGAAGCCCTTAAGTTAGTAGCTACATTCAATTGACGAACATTATTTTCATACAATGGATTTGATCTATTTGCTTCATCAATAAAAATTGAAATTGCCGCATGGCCAGTTAGGAATTCAGTACCTGCAGCTAAAAGATCTGAGATCTTTTGTGTTGCAGCTGCGCCATTAGCACTTTCAGTTTGTCTTAAAAGTAATTTCAATTTTAATGTATTAGCAAATCTCTTCCAACTGTCAATTTGGGCAGCCTTATCTTGAGTGCCGAAAAGTAGATCCGACGTTACCTTCACAACATTACTGGAATTGAAATCTTTACCAAGAGCAGCGTCAATTCTAGCGAATAATTCGTCATAAACCTCTTTCCCATTATCAAACTTTGGAGTGAGGTTTGCTGAACCTTGTAAAGCTTCTTTGAGTGGTATCTTATCATACAAATCTGCAAGAATTTGAAAAGTATATGCTTCCAAACAAGTCGCTTGTAAAAAAGAATTCCATTCGCCAGCTGCTGATGATTTTGATTTTATTTCTGCTAAATCGACTAAAGCGTCACTATATAATTCTGACCAATCAATCTCAAAATCTTTATCCGTCAAATCATAAGAATCAATATCCTTGTATTGTGATGCGATATGACTTTGAGTCCAATGCTGAGACCATATTCCTCCTAAAATTGCATAATCTCCTCCAACTGCACCTGCAATTTGCATTTGTGCATTTGGTAATATTAAATCCGCTGGAACTTCGGTAGGGTTATTGGGATCGGTATTTATATCTAACCAATCGCTACAAGATGTTCCTGTTAATAAGATAAATATGAATAATACTAAAATCTTCTTCATGCTATTTTTTTTAATATTTAATATTTAATGTAATACCATAACTACTTGTGGATGGACCTGTAGCAAATTCTCCTAATTGACTGGCCAATGAAGTACCAAATGTGTTTGATTCGGGATCTACAAAATGGTTATCAGAAGGCGTCCATAATAATAAATTTCTACCCCATGCAGTTAATACAAAATTATTTATTGAACCTTTAAACCACTTTTTAGGAAGCGAATAACTCAAAGAAACATTTCTTAATTTAAAAAATGTTTTATCCAAAATGTGATTATACTCATAGGATGGAGTAGCTCCATAATATGTAAAAACATCAGCTCTAGATATTGGAGTTGTATTTTCAGAAAAAGTACCATCTCCATTGTCAACCACTGAGTTTGGAATTATCCATGGTTGTCTATCATTGTATTGTGAATTCCAAGCATTTCCTACAAAATAATTCAGTCTTGCGGTATATGAATAAAATAAACCTCCTTTTCTAAAGTCTGCATTAGCATTTAAAGCCCAATTTTTATACTTCAAATAAGTTCCAAAACCTGTTGAAAAATCAGGATTAATAGATCCTCTTAGGACTTTCGCTGCAGATTGTAATGGAAGTCCAGTTGCAGGATTAACCACTATTCTTCCATCTGGTGTTCTTTGAACATCTGGTGTGTATATTGTACCAACTGGCTTACCCACTTCAGCTCTTAGCTCAACATTGTAAGCATCATTCAACAAAAGAGATGTGCCTTCAGAATCGCCCAAGGACAACACTTCGTTTTTATTTGTGCTGTAATTAAAATTGACACCCCATTCAAAGTTTCTTGTTCTTACAGGAACTAAATCCAACATTGCTTCAAACCCAGTATTTTGGATTTCTCCTAAATTAATTACTTGTGAGCGATATCCACTTGTTGGATCAACATCTATTTCAATAATTTGGTCTTTTGTCCTTTTATCATAAACAGAAAGATCAATACCAATTCTTTTATTTAACATTTGGGCTTCAACACCAAATTCCAATTCAGATGTTAATTCCGGCTTCAAATTCTTATTTCCAATTCTATCCCCAATTTCGAAGGAGTTAAATCCTCCAATTGGGAAATTAATAAATCCAAAACCTCCAGCTCTAGCCTGAGCAGCTCCATAAACACTATTAATTCGATACGGCTGAGCATCGTTTCCTGTAAATGCATAACCAGCTCTTAACTTAAGAAACTCAAAATAGTTAGACATATCGAATGCATCAGAAAGAACTGCGCTTACTGTTACGCCTGGATAAAAGAATGAATTATTCTCTTTTGGCAAGGTACTTGACCAGTCATTTCTACCTTGCAAACCTAAATACAACCAATCTCTAAATCCTAAAGTAGCCATTCCAAAAACCCCAACTAACCTTCTTTTTGAACGGGCCGTGGCTGTTACAGGCTGGGTTGTTGTATTTGATAAATTATAGTAACCAGGAATAGATAAATTAGTAATCTCAGTAGAAAAACTTTTAAAGGATGTTTGATTCGCATTGTGACCAGCTAATAAATCTAAATCAAAATCCTCAGACAAATCTACTTTATAAGATAAAGTAAAATCTGAATTTAACTGGGTATTATTGATAGTTGCTTCAGCAACTTTTCCAACCACATCATTTGCCGGATCATTGGGTGCTCCAGCGGTAATTTTAGAAATATTTCCATATTCAAAAATTGATCCATTGGCATAGTCTCCCCCAACATTCCATTTTGCTTTAAATCCTTTCCATAATTCATACTCAAAACTTACATTTCCAATTGTTTTATTCTCATTGTAATTATTACCTGTTTCATTCAAAATGAAATAAGGATTTTGAGCATATAAAGTATGGAAATTGTCAACATTGTAGAATTTGTTTTTATAATCTGCGTAATCTACAATTGAATGATCTCTTGGAACTTGAATTATTTCTTGCCAAATTACTTTTCCAGCTCCGGCATCATCCCCTTGACCAGTAGCTACAGCATCCAGGTCTTTAACACTAAAAATCATTCCTGTGTTAACTGTCAGTTTACCAAAAGAAGTTCCACCATTAAATGAAAGTGAATTCCTAACTAATTTATCTCCATCTAAAGGTACTACTCCATCACTGTTTAAATAAGTATAACCAAGTCTGTAATGGGAATTCCCATTGGAACCACTAATTCCTAGTGAATGAGAAGATTGGCGACCTAACTCAAAAAAATCTCTTAAATTATTATCCAAAATATTAAATGGTTTCAATAATTGAGAATTATCAACCACATTACCCCATAATCTGTCTATTCCATCTGCACGTGGACCCCAAGAACCATTTTCTTCATATGCAAATAAACCGCTCCATCCCTGGCCATATTGATCTTGCAAATGTGGCACACGAAGCACTTGGGATACTCCAACATTTCCAGTATATTCAATACCAAGTTTATCTTTTGTTTTCTTTCCGGATTTTGTGGTAATTAAAATTACACCCGCTGCTCCACGACTACCATAAAGTGCGGTAGCAGCGCTTCCTCTTAAAACCGTAGCAGTTTCAACATCAGCAACGTTTAAATCTGAAAACTGGTTTCCATAATCCGCCGAACGATTAAAATCATCATTTGAATTATTTAAATTTGTGATTCCATTAATAGTTCTGTTATTGACGGGCACTCCATCAATTACAAACAATGGCTCAGTTCTTCCAGTGACAGACGCAAATCCCCTTATATTAATAGAAGAAGATGCCCCAGGTGATCCAGAATTTGTTTGAATGGACAATCCAGGAACCCTAGAAGACAATGCATCAAGTACATTTGCATTCCTTGTTTGATCCAAAACAGAATTATCGACTTCAGTGGCGGCATACCCAAGAGTTTTTTTCTCTCTGGAAATACCTAAAGCAGTAACAACAGTTTCTTGAAGAAGTAGACCTTCATCTAAAGAAACATCTACAAGATTACTAGCTCCAATTGTAATTTCTTGAAAAACATACCCAGTGTATGTAAAGACCAAAGTGGTTACTCCATCAGGTACATTTAAGGAATACGCTCCATTTTCATTCGTAATAGTACCAATATTAATTCCTTTGGCAACTACGTTTGCTCCAATGACCGCGTCTCCGGATTTATCCGTAACCGTTCCTTTTACAATTCTTTGAGCATTGGATGCTCCAAAAATTGCAAAAAATAGCAGAAAAACAAAATAAATTTTCTTCATATCGCTTTGTTTTAATTTAAAGAATTACATTTTAAAAAATTAACAGTTATAAATTCAAATTATACCTCCATATGAAAGTACAAATTCAAAATTTAAATTTTATATTATCCTTAATTTCAATGTCTTAACTAAAATATTAAACACCCTTTTCGTCAAACTGATATGCAAAGTTACCATTCCATTAAAATTATCATAATTTTTTATTAAAATTTTAGCCCAATTTTAAAATAGTACGCCTTGAAGTGTAAGACAAATAATATAATTAATTATCTATCAATCTATTGCAATTTATTTAAATACATGGCTATGGTGTTTTGGAGACCAAAATAAAGAGCGTCGCAAATAATAGAGTGTCCAATGGAGACTTCTAGGAGTTCTGGTATTTGGTTATAGTAGAACTCAAGATTATCTAAATTTAGATCATGCCCGGCATTTAATCCTAAATGAGCTTCAATTGCGGCATTTGCAGTTTGGATGTGCGGGGTAATTGCTTGACTCATATCAATTCCATAATTATAAGCATAGCCACCTGTGTAAAGTTCAATACGATCAGTACCAGTCCTTTGTGCAGACTCTATTAAAGTAGGATCTGGATTTAAAAATAATGAAACACGGATACCTTTATCTTTTAAGTTACCAACTATTTTTTTTAATAATTCTTGATGAAGATTGGTGTCCCATCCTGTTGTTGAGGTCAATGCATCTGGGGAGTCCGGTACTAAAGTAACTTGATGAGGTTTTATTTCAAGAACTTTTTTTATAAAATAATCACTTGGATATCCTTCAATATTGAATTCAGTGGAAATAACCTCTTTAAGCTCACTTAAGTCTGAAAAGCGAATGTGCCTTTCATCTGGTCTAGGGTGAACTGTGATACCTTGTGCACCAAATTCTTGACAATCTTTTGCAAGCTGGCATAAATCGGGTAAATTTGCGCCGCGTGAATTTCGAATAAGCGCTATTTTGTTGATATTTACACTTAATCTGCACATTGTTGATTGATTTGAATCATAAAAGTACATTATTTAAAGGTATAGCTTTGCTGCTATTCGTCATGGGTGGATTCTTTCTTTTCCAACTCTGGACTCTTTTATTTTTATTTATCCAAGGCCTTAGTTTAGATTCCACAATCCAAAATGATTTAACAGATCGATTAGAGTATAGGCATTTGCTTTTATTACAAGTGATTAGTCATGTTTTTGTTTTGATTCTCCCCTCTTGGTTATGGTGCAAAGTATTTGGGATAAAAGATATAAGCATCTACAATATTCCAATAAAATGGAATACTTTAAGCATCTGTCTTTTAATACTTTTAGCTTCATTTCCGCTGGTAGGATTAAGTGCCAAACTCAATCAATTGATTCCTCTTCCAGATGTGTTTAGAATTGCTGAAGATAAGGTTGCTGAAATGATGGAAAAGATATTAAATACAAATGGTCTCATAGATCAAATGATATTATTTATTACCATAGCTGTCATTCCTGCAATTGGAGAAGAATGGATGTTTAGAGGAATCATCCAAAATATTTTCAAAAATATTAATAATCAGGTTTGGTTTTTTGTCGGGATTTCTGCAATTATTTTTTCTGCTTTTCATTTTCAGTTCGAAGGTTTTATTCCAAGATTTATTTTAGGTGTTGTTCTAGGTTTAATTTACCATTACACAAAAAATTTAGTCTATCCAATGATATTGCATTTTGTTTTCAACGGTAGTCAAATACTTATTCTTTTTGTGACCGGGAAAGATTGGATGGAAGAACAAAATACCATTAGCCCTATAGGTTGGTTGGATTGGACTACAGGAGTTTTTTCAGTGTTCATCATTGTAGGATTATTCGAACAACTTAAAAAATTTAAAACAACAGAATAAAATGCTACTTCGATCAGTAACAGGAATTCTATTTGGTGTAGTAATGCTCGCTGGGTTTTTAATAAATTTGTGGACCGCCCTGGCTTTAATTTCCATCATTTTAATTGGATGCATGTCAGAATTTTCCATGCATTTTTCAAATAAAAGTGCAATTCAAAAATTTCCAGGAAATACTTTTGGGCTGGCTAGTTTAATGATTCTCTTATTATTCTTTATTATGAGTATCATTAAATTCACATTTGTTTACGAATACCTCATATTTGGATTTATACTGAGTCTAATATTTATAATCATCGCTTCCATAAATTTAAAAAAGCCACTGATCAAATTTCCATATTTCAACATATGGACTGCCTTTGTTTATATTGGCTTGCCCCTTATTATTCTGGTTGGGTTATTGGTTTTAGATTATCAAAAATTTCATGTTTGGGCATTGGTCATCATTTTGATGATTTGGGCCAATGATACATTCGCTTATTTTACGGGTCGCTTATTTGGTAAAACTAAATTAGCTCCTAATATTTCGCCAGGAAAAACCATCGAAGGTTCTATCGGTGGTTTTATATTTTGTTTGGTGACCATTCTTGTTTTGGACTATTATTGGATTCATTCTGAATATTCAATCTTTAAATTATTAATTTTTGGAATACTCATTAGTGTTAGTTCAATCTTGGGAGATTTATTTGAATCTTATTTAAAAAGACAAATCGGAATTAAGGACAGTGGTCATATTTTGCCTGGGCATGGAGGAATGTTAGATCGTTTTGACAGCTTTCTTTTTGCTATTCCAGTTGGATTATTCTGGATTTGGATCAATGAAAAATATTTATAAAATGTATATACACAAAGAAGGAAAGACTTGGGTTTTGGGAATTTTATTGGTCTATGTAGGTTTGATACTGTGTTTATCATGGTATGGTACCATTTTTACCATTCCTGTGGCGTTGATTTTGGGGATTTTATTCCTATTGGTCCTTAACTTTTTTAGGAACCCTGAAAGAATCGTTTATAAAAAGGATGATCAACAAATTTTATGTCCTGCTGATGGCAAAGTCGTTGTGATTGAAAAAGTTTTTGAAGGAGAATATTTCAAAGATGAAAGACTTCAGATCTCCGTATTTATGAATCCATTGAATGTGCATGTCAATCGATACCCAATTGGAGGAATCATCCAATATTCAAAATATCATGCAGGAAAATATTTGGTTGCTTGGCATCCTAAATCATCCACTGAAAATGAAAGAACCACCGTAGTTATTAAAAGAAACGATGGAAAAGAAGTAATGATCAGACAAATTGCGGGAGCTGTAGCTAGAAGAATATGTAATTATGCAGTGGTTGCCCAAACCGTTAGCCAAGGTGATGAACAAGGCTTTATAAAGTTTGGATCCAGGGTCGATGTTTACTTACCATTGGATGCAATAGTAAATGTTGAATTAGAGCAAGTTGTAAAAGGAAATATTGATGTTTTGGCCAAATTGAATTGATTGAATTTTAGAATTTTGAAACTTCCTATTAAATTATTAGCAACAAAATAGTATATAAATACTGCTGTGAATTAATAGGCCAATATATCGCAGCTGGCTCACTTTATATTGTGTTCAATTGGATCGAATAGAATAATTAAGACATAATACTAATTGTATTTATAAATTAGTCTAATAAAATTTATAAAGCTAGGACTGAACTATCATGTTTGTAGCTTGACAAGTCCACACCATTAGCTTGATGTTGCAGGATACAACTGACCGAATGATGCCATAAGTGTCATTGACCTCGACTGTTCTTTAAGTGACTTCATGAGGGAGCTCCCACCAAGCAGGCTTAGGGGCTAGCTGTTAACGAATTATGCATGTCATAGACTTTCCTGATATTTATTTACTTCCTTTTGTCCTACTTTTTGGCGCGCAAAAAGTAGCAAAAACGCAGCCTTTCTAAAAGGTGACCGAACGATCTAGGCTGCAAGCCTAGTGTCACAGGACACTGCGACAAGTGAGGGAACGCGTAAGCGGCGCTTCTCATTACAGCTGTTCCTTACAACTCATTTTCTTTTTGCCAACCCATTTGGGCAGATTTTGGGTGCTAGATTTTGTCGTTACATAATTGTAACCTTACCAAAAGTATATTAATAATTCTTTTCATTGCATGTTTTCTTAGTAACGACAAAATAAGATGAAGCCATGGTGCGAAGCAATTGCGCCGGGTCAGGCGCAATAAGGGCTGAACTGGGCTGAAAACCAGCACAGCGAGAATTACGTTCAACACCAAAATCTGCCCTTTTAACGCCGCTGGTTTAGAAAGGCTCTTTCAATTTCATTAAAAACAAAGTATTTTACCTAATGAAAATTAAAATTTATGGTCCGGCATAGGGTTTTGCAGCTCTGCTTACATTTCATTCACTGAATGCCGCTGGATAAATATAAATAGATTAAGGTCTTGAAATGAGAATTGGACTCAATTATATTTCCAAGTGGTATAATTCATCATATCAAATACAATTTGCTAAAAAATAAACAAGCCACTTTTCAGCGGCTCGTTTATCTAACATTAATCAGAATAAAACGGGTTATATTAAAAACAGGGATTAATTACGCAGTATAAATTTCTTAACGATCGGTCCAAATGCGGTTTCTACTCTTATTATATAGATACCATCAACCAATCCCAATCCAGAAAGTGAAACCACTTCATGTTTTGGATTTATATTCAATTTAGATCTAAAAGTCCGTCCATCTATGCCAATAATTGAATAATTCTTCATGGTATTTTCACCATTTAAATGAAGCAGAAATTGGTCCTGAACCGGATTTGGAAATATAATGAGTTTGCTTGGATCAAGCTCCGTTGAATTATTTTTGTTCTTATTGATTTCTAAAATGAAAGTCTTGTCTTTTAATGATTGTTTATTTCCATTTTCATCCATTTTAGTCATATGGTGAAAATAAAAAGGAATTTTCAATAGCTCATCTTCTCTTCTAAAAGGATCAACATTATCTTCAATGATAAATACGATGACTTCTACTCCACCTCCACCACTAGAAGGGCTTCCACCCACTCGGGCAAAACCACTTTCCAATCGACCATCCCAAGGTTTTTTAAATAGATTAACGGTGTTAGCATTTTGGCTAAACCAGCTTTTGTGGTAAAAATGGACATCCAAAGTACTATCTACGACTGCATTTAAATTATAATCCAATTGGTAGGCATAACCTGATAAATTGATGGCAGGATCATTGGAATCACCCAATCTCACTTCAAACATGGCTAAATCACCTTGACCAGCACCTGGAGTTAGATTAACAATATCAAAAGGAAAATCATCCTTTGGTAAAACCAAATCCGGTATTAATGAGTGCTCTTGATAAAAATTATCGTCCACAGCAACCACATCAGTCTCGTTGATTAGTCCATTGCCATCTGTGTCTGCATGCTTAATGTCAATTGAACCTCCAGAAAGGTCCTCTCCCCAATTGTTGGATTTATAAGATCTAAATGTCGTTCCCGGATATATTCTAGAATCTCCGTCCTTACCCATATGGTATGCTACGTGTAGCAAATCGTGCATATCCACCCTTCCATTAAAATCCACATCACCAGGCCACACACAATCACCAACGCATTGTTTCACGCAATTTTTAGCTTCATAAACAGTCTCAATCTCTAAATCTGCTGTAATACAATTCCCTGTACTACCAATACAATATTCAATACTGATAGATTCAGTTCCAATTGTATTTAATAATGGAGTATATAATAAGGTGTTGTAGCCAATGATGGTACTTGAACAACCATTGTTATAATTTAAATATAGGGTATCCCAACCTGGATGAAATGAAATTCTTGGATTAGATGAACTAAAGCCATAAGCATCCACAGGAACTTCATAATTCAATTGGAGTGGAGTGTTTCTTTTGGTTTTAAATGAATAAGTGTGATCGGTTAAGGGTTCTGCATCACCTATTAATAATATGACTGAAGCATATTCACAGATTCCTTGTGGACAAACCTTGTATTTAAAAATTTGAACTCCCTTAAAATCCGTCTGAGGAGTAAACCTAAAATTACCTTTAGTGTCTAAACGTTCCAAAGTCCCTTTTAATCCCACTGTATCGTGAATTAATACCGGATATTTACTCACAATTGGAGTTATGTCATTATCTGTTACATTAAATGTAAGGATCTGGTTAACAGGAGTGTTGTATTTATCTGATTGAATGATGCTATTGGCTGCTGGAAGGTTAAAAATTTCAACATAAACAAGTGTAGTTAGATTTCCTGATTCTAACTTAAAAGTGTCCTTACCAAAGGTGTTTTTGTGAGGATTATATGTAAAAGAAGGACCATTGATACTGACTTTGCCTTTTTTAGGATTTTGGATTAAACCATAACCTGTTGAATTTAGAGGCATAGAGATCCCAATATTTTCGGCTGTAGAAATTCTAATGGTGTCCTCAGATTGATTTTGTGGATCGATCACATTGATATAAATATGATTTGTTTCACATTCTCCCAGAATATCACAAACACGATAGCTTATTGTAGCCTTACCAATGGAATCAGTTAAGGGTGTAAAAGAAACACTGGTATCAGTAAAACTTACAGAAGCCAAATTAAATGCATTAACAACCTGGGTTAAATGGATTTTACCAGAACCTTGAATACTGGTTGAGTCATTGCTTAGTGGGTTAACCGTAGTAGAACCTGCATTTTTATTGACCACATAAAAGTCTTGATGAGACTTAAGGTAAGAGTTGACATAGCAGAAAACAAATGAATACCATACGAGTTTGTAAGATTGGTCATTGGTCGTTCTTGCCTCCACAATAACTGTGTCCATCCCAATAAAATTACTATCTGGCTCATAAAAGAGCTCAAACTTACCACCAGAAAGATTATTTAAAGTAACTTTACCTGAAGCAGAAGAATCAATCAATTTTGGTAAAAAACAAGGATTAAGGGTTTCAGATTGATCATAATTCTTTAGTACCTTAACAATCCTATACCCTCCTTGAGTCCATCCAGCAACTGATATGAAGGAGCATATCAGTAAGAATATAAATTTTTGTAAAAATCCCATTTATCCCATCTTTGGGAGCAAAGCTACAAGCTTCTTTGATATTTTCAAAATATATATTTATATTTTTTTATTTAATATAAGAGTAATATTCAATATGTTATCTTATATATTGATATTAAAATATTTATAAATTACAATAATATTTAATATGAAAGAATAGTTTGAAGAATATGTAGTAGTTTAGAGATATTATAGGTAAGTTTTAGAAGGAATTTAGAAGTATATTAATTTAAGCTAAACTTTAGATTCAATGTCTTTAATAATAAATAAAATTCAGAAACTAATCAACATTAAATAACCATTTTTAAACAATTTGTATTAATAAATTAAGCAATTTAAACAATTTTCAAAATTAAATTAGTTAATATATCATATGAGCCATTAAAATCAAATATGTTTCTAATTCTGACTCAATAATCTATAAAATTTGACTACTTTTGCTACTAATGACGGAAAGTAAAATCTATCATTTTGTGGCCAGTTTAAGTCCAGTTCAAATTAACAGACTTAGCCGATACCTTGAATCTCCTTATTTTAATCGAAATGATAAATTATTGGCGATTTATTATAGAATAGAACACCATATACGGCAAAATACTCAAACTGAACTTGATAAAAAACAAATCTGGGATCAAATTTATCCAACCATTCCATACAAAGACGACAAATTTAGAAAACATTGCTCAGAACTTTTGGATCTTGGTGAGGCCTTTTTGGCACAGCAGGTTTACGATGAAGTCAGTTTATATCAGGCCAATTTTTTACTTCAGGCGGTTCATAATCTCCAAATGGACAGGCTGTACAACAGCTCACAATCTAAAGCAGAATTGTTACTCAATCACCAATCTGATCGAAATCCAGCCTATTACTACTACAAGTATGAAATTGTTAAAAATCTTTATAAACTAAATAATCTTGAGGCTTCAAGAGCCAATAAATCATCCTTCAGTAAGATCAATCTCGATCAAATTGTCAACAATTTAGATTATTTTTACATTGCCGAAAAATTGAAACATTACTGCAATCTTTTGTCTTGGAATTTGGTTTTCGCATTGGATACAAAACTATTATTTATCGATGAAATTATTGAAATCGCAAGAAAGGAAGAATTTAAGGAAATACCTCCTATAGCCATTTATCTTAAAATTTATGAAACATTTGTTTATCCAAAAGAAATTAAATACTATTACGAGTTAAAAGAATTGATTGATCAATATTTAAATTTATTTCCAAAAGAAGAAGCAAAAGAAATTGTTGAAGCCGCTATAAATTACAATATTAGAAATGCAAACATTGATATCTCATTTCAACATGAGTTACTTTCTATTTATAAAAAGGGTATTGAAACTGAAGTGCTTATAGTAAAAAATGAAATTTCACCCTGGACCTTTAAAAATATAATTACTCAAGGGGTTAGGTTAAAAGAATTTGCTTGGACTGAATCATTTATTAAAGATTATGCGCCAAAGCTAAATTTAAATTATCGAGAAAATTCAGTTTTATACAATACCGCTTTGATTCATTATCATAAGAAAGAATTCGATAAAGTTATTCCTCTTCTTCAAAAAGTGGCTTATGAAGAGATTTTTTATGGTTTGGATTCAAAAACCATATTAATATCAACTTATTTCGAATTGAATGAAGATTATGCCTTGGCTTCTTTATTGGACAGTTTTAAAAATTTTCTAAATAGAGATAAAAATCTAAATCAAACAAAAAAAATTGGGTATTCAAATTTGGTAAAGTTCACTAAAAAATTGTTAGATTCCTCTCAAGACAAGGAAGTAAATTTGGTAAAGCTAAAACAAGATGTTGTTGACTCCAAATCATATGGTAAAGATTGGCTGCTTGAAAAGATCGATGAACTAATGTACTCAAGCACGACAAAACAAAGAAAAACTAAATAAGAGAGAATGAATTATAACAAAACACCCGAGAGCAGAATAAGAGTGAGATTTAAAGATTGTGATCCATTGGGCCACTTATACAATACCCGTTTTTTAGAGTATATGTTGGAGTCCAGAGAAGATCATATCATTGACCATTATGGATTAAATCTCGAAGAATATGCTACAGTGCATGGTCGGGCATGGATCGTAAGTGCCCATCAAATCAGTTATCTAAGAGAAGCTAAACGCAATGAGTTTATTAGAATTCGATCTTCCATGATTGATTTAGGTAAAGATTATATAGTCAATGAATATCAGATGTGGGATGATGATTTAACCACTTTAAAATCTCTGATGTGGACCAAATTTCTGCACATCGATTTGAGTATTAAAAAACTTGTACCTCATGATTCCGAAATGTGCGCAAAGCTTGAAAACATACTCATTTCCATTGAGCAAAATGGATTTGAAGAAAGGGTAAAATTCTTAAGAAATAATGGTTTGAAATAATTATTTCAAATGCTTGAATGAATCGAAAAATCGATCAGCATCTTTGTTCAATCTGGATTTATAATCACAGAAATATTGCAAAGTCAATAGTTGATTGTCGTAAGGAATCACGGCTGTTCGCACCACAGAACTATCAGTGTCATAAAATATCTGAAAAAATCTACCAGGGATTCCATCAAAATCTCTTTCGTACTCAAACGCAAGGCTGCCATTGTTTAGTTGGCTGAGCAATTGCTCTTTAATGGTATTGGCCATAAAAAAGCCAATGGAATCCTCTTGTTCAAAAAAATTGAGTTCAGAAGGGTAACTCGTCAAATTCACCATATATATTTCCGATTCATCAGAACTAACAAACGATCTAATCTGAACGGTCCCAATCTCAGAATGAATACTGTCGGTTTTAATATCAGGTTCACCTGGTATTTCCATGGCAAACATGGCATCTTCATCCTTGATTTGGTACCAACTCTGTGCTAAAAATAAGCTTAGTCCTAAAATCAAAAATGACTTCATATTCTCATTCAACGAACCATCTGCCAAAATGTTATAAATTCCCCAATCTATCTTATATCTTTGCCCTAAATTAATTTAAGAATGGACAAATTTGATATTCTCGTAATAGGATCCGGGCCAGGGGGTTATGTAGCTGCAATTCGAGCAGCACAACTTGGTAAGAAGGTTGGTATCATCGAAAAAGAATCATTGGGTGGAATTTGCCTAAACTGGGGTTGCATCCCAACAAAGGCCTTGCTAAAGTCTGCTCAGGTTTTTGAATACCTTCAGCATGCAAATGAATACGGAATTCAGGTAAGTGAAGCAAAGGCCGATTTTGGCCAGATTATTAAAAGAAGTCGAGGTGTAGCGGATGGTATGAGTAAAGGCATTCAATTTTTGATGAAAAAGAACAAGATCCAGGTTATCTTGGGAACCGCTAAATTGGCAAAAAATAAAATGGTGGAAGTTACCGACTCCGATGGTAAAAAGCAGAATTATCAAGCCGATCATATTATAATAGCAACCGGCGGTAGGGCAAAACAACTTCCCAACCTTCCAATAGATGGGGTTTATGTGATTGAATACCGAAAAGCAATGAGTTTAGAAAAACTACCCAAAAAGATGGTGGTCGTAGGTGCAGGTGCAATTGGAGTTGAATTTGCGTATTTTTATTCTGCTTTGGGTACAGAAGTCACCATTGTAGAATTTATGGAACAAGGTCTTGTACCAAGAGAAGATGCTGAAATCAGCAAAGAATTAAGTAAAATATTTAAGAAAAAAGGAATCACCACCCTTGCGAACACTTCGGTAGAAAGAATAGAAAGCAATAAATCAGGAGTAAAAGTTTTTGCGAAAAATAGAAAGGACGGAACTGAGCAAGTATTAGAATGCGATATTGTTCTATCTGCTGCAGGTGTTAGTCCAAACTTAGAAGGGATTGGATTAGAAGAACTAGGAATTACTTTGGAAAAAGGTCTTGTTAAGGTGGATCCGTTTTATAAAACCAATGTGGAAGGTATTTATGCCATTGGAGACATTGTGCCGGGACCCGCTTTAGCGCATGTGGCAAGTGCGGAAGGTATAGTTTGTGTAGAGGCGATTTGCGGACACCATCCTGAACCCATTGATTACAATAATATTCCTGGATGCACCTATTGCTCTCCAGAAATTGCATCTGTAGGACATACAGAAGCATCAGCCTTAGAGGCAGGATATGAATTAAAAGTGGGAAAATTTCCATTTTCAGCTTCCGGAAAGGCCAGTGCTGCCGGAGCAAAAGAAGGTTTCGTAAAAGTGATTTATGATAAAAAATATGGTGAACTGCTTGGGGCACATATGATAGGAATGAATGTCACTGAAATGATTGCTGAAATCGTGGTTGCAAGAAAATTAGAAACAACAGGACATGAAATTTTAAAATCCATTCATCCGCATCCGACCATGTCTGAAGCTATTATGGAGGCAACTGCTGCTGCATATGGTGAAGTGATCCACTTGTAATGTGATTTTGTGGCTACCTCAAAAGAGTAATGTCGCCGGCTACTTTATATGATTTACCTACTTTGTCTTTAAACAGGAATAGATAAGTATAAACTCCGGGGATTACCGGGTTACCATTGGATTCTCCATACCAAGCTCCTTGGTGGCTGTTTGGTACACCATCCTTACTTTCAAAAAGGAGCCCACCCCATCGATCATAAATTTGTAATTTATCAATTCGATCAAAGCCCAGGTCAGTATGCAAATTAAAATAATCATTGACTGCATCGCCATTGGGTGAAAAAACATTGGGGACCCAATAACCCAATTTTCCGATTACTATTGCCTGATAAGTATATTCGCACCCAAATTCATCCAATCCCACAGAAATATAAATTTGGGAACCTTCTCGCGCTAACACTTTGAATTGATCACAAGTATCACAATTGTTCAAACCATTTTCAAACCAATCGATCGCCAAATCTTGATTTGGTCTATTATTTCCGCCAAAAAAAATGATGGCTGTGTCACCCACAAAATGATAAAGAGTATCAACACCAAGGTCCTGGATTAAATTTCCTTTTCTTTCAATCACAAATTGGTGATCGTAGGGACAACCATTTTGGTCAAGAATGCGCAGATTGTAGACATCTGGCCTTAAATTTGGAATAGTATTTCTATCCAATTGAATTTTTTGACCATTTAAAAAATATTCAAGTGGCTCAAGTCCTCCACTTTGATGAAGAATGTTCAACTTACCTTTCTCGCCAAAACAAAAAAGATCATCTTTGATAAAAGAAAAACAGAAACATTCTGGTTCTGGAAGCATGAAAGTTTTGGTAATTGAACAGCCTAATTGATCTGTGATTTGTGCAGTATAATTACCTGCCTTCAGTGACTCTAACAATGTATCTGTTGATCCATGACTCCATAATATTTGGTAGGGGCCTAATCCGCCAATTACATCCAATTTTATTTTCCCATCTGATTGTCCATAGCATTTAATATTTGTGATTTGGCCATTTAAAATTAATGGTGGTGCAATGTTGAGATTTATTTCTATAGTAGAATCACATTGATATCTGGTTTTCTCAGTAAAGATATAGCTACCTGATTTATCTAACAACTGCCCATTAACATTGAGTACTTGACCTGCACAAATTATTGTATCGATTGATCTTTTAACAGAGGGTGCAACTATTAAATTTAGTCTAAAAACGCTATCACACCCAATCGCTGATGGGACTTTTAATTCATAATTTCCTGATTGTTGATAATCAACACCTCTAAATCTGAATACATTATCCTGGCATATGGTTGTATCCATTTGGAACAAATAGGCAGGTTCAATATCTAATTTTAAATAAAATCTTTCATCACAACCAGCTCCGTCTTTTTGGGTAAATTCGTAAGTCCCAGCCTGGTTAAATGTTCTTCCCCACATTTGCAAAACTTCTGTTTCACAAATAATGGTATCCAAGGAATTTAAAGCTGCTTGCAAAACTGTTAAGTTCAGCTCTACAATACTATCGCATCCCAAATTAGTGGTTAGAGGGATAATGAAATTGCCCGATTTATCAAACTGTTGATTGTCAATTATTAAAAAATCTCCTTCACAAATAGTAGTATCAATTGTTTGACCTACGTTTTTATTTAGCCTAATTACTAATCTCGTTAAACTATCACATCCAAATTGATTAAGATCCCAATAATCATAAACTCCTCCTAAAAAATAAGCGATTCCACGAAAATAAAAAGTATCTCCTTCACAAATGGTATGCTCATCGAATATAAAATCGCTTGATCGAATATTTAAATTAATGGTTACCATACTATCACATCCATCCATTCCTATATAATTATAGATGTAAGATCCAGTCTGATTTAAAGTATCATTTTCTATGATCACAAATTTTCCTTGACAAATGGTAGTATCAACTTTGGACTCAAAAAAATCAACATGAGCGATATTTAAATTAACCAGAGAGTCGCAGCCATAAGAAGATTGTAACATTATCTCATACTGACCAGGGTCTGGAAATTCTTTGGACCCAATTTTGATGATGGTTCCAGTACAAACTGTAGAATCCACAAAAGTTTGCAAAGACTTGGCATATTGCAAATCCAAATAAATCGTACTGTCACATCCATTCATTCTTTTTGCAACAATGGTATAAAAACCTTCTTTGTCTATTTGGTTTCCTGCAATTTCCAGGGAATACCCTTCACACAAAATAGTATCCAAGAAATTATAGGCCTCATCCAAATGGTATAAGTAAACATTACTTAATTCACAATCTGTTCCATCAAAAGCTCTTAATTGATATAAACCTTCCTGATCCGGAGGAATTATATAATCGAAATTTGTGGCTCCTATAATGGCAATACCGTCTTTATACCATTGGTACTTAATGCTAGGGATACTTGTTTTTAAACCTTCCAAACGAATGGAATCCTTGCATGGTGAGCCGTTGATTGTAAATTGAAAGGAATCGAGTTTTGTGGATTCTTCTAAAATTAATTCATCTAACCAATAAAAATAATTTCCATCCGTAACTGCACAAGCAGGACCTAAGACAATTGATTCCACGGGAACATTTGGACGTAATTTAACTGTATTTTGAATCCATCGATTGGTACCAGTTACACTGAGACGAGTCATTTCAAACCAGCCACCTCCAGGATATGCGGTAGGACATAAATAAGGATTTGGTTGTCCACCGCCAAAGGGCAAATTAGTACATCTTGATGTGCCGAAAATAGCCATGTTAAAGGTTCGTCTAGCTCCTATAAAATCTCCCATAAATTCTTGCACTCCCCTCTTCCCAAATCCAATCCAAAATTTTAAGGTATATTCCTTTCCAGGCAACATTGGACTTGTCAGACACGAACCTACGTATTCTTTGTAGGCTCCAAATCCCAAATTTTGTATGTCTAAAAATCCTACATAACCATTTCCTGCGGGTAACGGAAGTGGAGGTTCACCCCGAACTCGGTCTTTCCAAAAATCGCAGGTATTAAAATAATCAGAAGTTGCTGCAGATGCTTGTATCCAATTTTGGCATTTATAGAGCTGAGCTGTAGTATCTGGGCAAGCATTGTAATCTTCAAACGATGGATTTGAAATTAAGCCAGAAGGTATAAAAAAAGTATCCCGAATCCCATTGCAACTGCACTCAGGATCATTGAGATCTATCAAACCATCCCCGTCATCATCTAATGCATTGTCACAAATCTCAATCATGCCAATCGTTGAGATTTTTTGATGATTGCTAAAAAATAACAACAATAAAGCCCACAGGACTGTACTATACATTTCGTTTGTTTGATGATCCGGAGACTAAAATTAACACTTTTGTCACAAATCCATTTAAAAAGAAGATTAAATAATAAATAGCACAAAATAATAATATGTAAAATATTAATTTTGTGGATTATCTGATTTTATGAAAATAAGTTTAACCCTCATTCTATTAATACTATCCAATGCATTTATGACAATGGCTTGGTACGGGCATTTAAAATATCAATCTACCGGTCTTAACAATTGGAAAGCTTTAATGGGTATTGTTTTGGTTTCCTGGGGAATTGCTTTTTTTGAATATTGTTTGCAGGTACCCGCAAATCGTTTGGGCTTTATTGAAAATGGCGGACCATTTAGCTTAATCCAATTAAAAATACTACAGGAAGTTATTACTTTGACTGTTTTTGTCATTTTTACGGTGTTACTTTTTAAAAATGAAACATTCTCAAAGAACCATATCATCAGCTTTGTATTTATTATTCTGGCAGTTTACTTTGCCTTTAAAAAATAGTTTTCAAATAAATGAATTACGCCCAAATCATCATACCGGTTTCTTTAGAAGGGACTTATACTTACAGGATTCCTGAAGAAATGAAGCCTATTCTTAAAGTTGGAATGAGGGTTGAAATTGAATTTGGAAGAAAAAGGCACTATGCCGGTTTGGTGAGAAGAATTTCAAATGACCAATATTTTCCAGATTCAAAACCTATTCTTGATATTTTGGATTCTCACGCAATTGTGACCGAACAACAATTAAATTTATGGGAATGGATAAGTGAGTACTATATGTGTACCCTGGGTGAGGTTATGTCTGCAGCTTTACCTAATGCATATCGCTTAGCAAGTGAAACGAAAATTTTAAAAGTAGAAGATTTGGATTATTTGGGTTTGGAATTGAACCAGGATGAATTTATGGTCCTGGAAGCCTTGGATTTAAGGCGTGAATTGCGCATTGGTGAAGTCAGTCAAATTTTACAAAAAAAACGAATCCTTAAGTTAATTAAAGATTTAAATCAAAAAGGTTTTATCAAGCTGAAAGAACAGTTAGAAGAACAAGAAGATGCAGTTAAAACAAGATGGCTCAAAATAGGAAAAGAATTTACCGATGAACCTGGAGCCATAAACAAGGCTTTAATTGCAGTCCAAAAAAGTGAACACCAATCTAGATTATTGTTGTGTTACATTTCAGAAAGGAAAGATTATGGTTGGATAAAGTCATCAGATCTTACAAGAATTTCGGGTAGTGAAGGCACGATTGTTAAAGCCTTGGTTAAAAAAGGAATATTTGAAGAATTGTTTTTGGAGAAATTCAAAATTCCAGATGTCATTTTGAATCCTTTAGAATTAACTTTATCACAGGATCAACAAATTGCAAAAGAAGAATTGGTGGCTGGTTTGTACCAAAAAGGCATTGCACTATTAAAGGGAGTTACCGGAAGTGGTAAAACGCAGGTTTATCTTGATTTAATCAATGATTACATTCTTGCAGGAAAGCAGGTCCTATACATGGTACCTGAAATAGCATTGACGACCCAATTGGTTTACAGAATTAAACAATATTTTCCGGAACACACCCTTGAATATCATTCTGGTTTAAGCACCAGAGATCGATTGTCCGTTTGGAATCAATGCATAGAAGGCCATCCACTTATTATAGGCGCAAGATCATCTTTATTTTTACCATTTAAAAATTTAGGATTGGTCATTGTGGATGAAGAACATGATCCATCTTATAAACAAAACGAACCTGCTCCAAGATACAATGCGAGGGATGCAGCCATGATTCTTGCACTAGAATATAATGCACATGTTATTTTAGGATCAGCAACACCATCTTTAGAGAGTTTTCAAATGGCCTTATCTGAAAAGATAGCATACGTCCGACTGGATCAGCGATATGGTGAAGGCCAATTGCCGGAAATCAAATTAATCTCTTTAAAAGATGCAAAACGAAAAGCCCAGCTCCATGGCAATTTTTCTGAAGAATTGATTGAAGCAATGAAAAAACAAATGGAAGAAGGGCGTCAGATTATTGTATTTAGAAATCGGCGAGGCTATAGTCCTTTATTACAATGTAGTTCTTGTCAATGGGAATCCAGTTGCCATCAATGTGATTTGAACCTCACCTACCATAAATTTCACCATTTATTAAAATGCCATTTATGTGGAACAAGTATGGCGCTTCCGAGCCAATGTCCAGAATGTGGCAAAGAAACATTAAGGTTGGTTGGATTTGGAACTGAAAAAATAGAAGAAGAATTGCAAAGTATTTTTCAAGATAAAAATATTGGAAGATTCGATCAGGAGTCTGCAAGAACCAAAGCCCGTCAAATCCAAATCATGGATGCATTTCAAAATAAAGAAATCGATATATTGGTTGGTACACAAATGGTATCAAAGGGCTTAGATTTTGATCATGTTGGTTTGGTGGTGATCATTCAGGCTGATCAAATATTACATTTTCCAGATTTTAGAGCACATGAACGAGGATATCAATTGATGACTCAAGTGAGTGGACGATCGGGCAGACGAAATATTCAAGGTCAAGTAATTATTCAATCTTATCAAACGAACCATCCTATTATATCTGATGTCATGAATCATGAATACAGCGGAATGGCTGAAAGGGAATTAAAAGAAAGACAAAGGTTCCACTATCCACCCTATATAAAGCTCATAAGGTTGATTATAAGAAACCCTAAACTTCAGACCGTAGAATCAATCTCAGAAACACTATCGAGGAGATTGAGATTAAAACTTGGAACAAGGGTATTAGGACCTGCAGAACCCACTATTTCTAAAATCAAAGGCGCTTATGCAAGGGAGTTATATATTAAGGTAGAAAGAAACCATTTAAAATTAAATGAGGCAAAACAGCTTATAAAAACAAATATTGCCCAATTAAAAAAAGAGGAAGGAAACGCGACTCGTTACATCATAGATGTTGATCCTTATTAGAATTAAAAGTATCTCATTTCCATAACTAGTTTTTCGGTCCATTCAGGAAGATATTTATGCTCTAATTCCAATACTTTTTTTGAAAGCTTTTCTGCATTGTCCCTCCGATCAACTTTGCAGGTGGTTTGAAAAATTGTTTTTCCTTGATCATACATTTCATTTACATAATGAATGGTGATTCCTGAAAGTTGGTCTCCTGAAGAAATCACAGCTTGATGTACAGCCAATCCAAACATTCCACGTCCACCATATTTTGGAAGCAATGCCGGATGAATATTAATCATTCTGCGATCGAACTGTTTCACCAAAAATGGGGGAATAAGCATTATAAAACCTGCTAGAACAATAAATTCAATATCATAAAGATTCAACAATGAATTCATGTATGAATTATTGCTTAAAAGTGATTTATTAACTACAGAAAATGGGATATCATTTTCTTCAGCCAATTTGACCACTGCGGCTTTAGAAGAACTAGAAATAATGAGACCAATTTGAATATGAGGATGTCCTTTAAAATGTTTAATCAATTGTTCAGTATTGGAACCTGTGCCTGAAGCAAAAATTGCAATTTTTTTCTTTTTCATACGGGATAGTTATGGGTCGAAAGATTAGGATTTTATCTGATCGTAAGCAGTAGCGTTGGAGGGGTCTATGGTGATCATTGCATTATGTACATCTAGTTTTTCAATACCTGTACCTTGCTTAAATATTTCAATAATTTCTGGTCGCTTGGCATTAATAAATGACTGCATTAAAAAAGTATTTGGGTATGTTTGATCGGTTTGGGCGATGGCTTTAATGGCACTTACTAAATCCCTTCTCACCAGATTCATATCTATAGAAGATTGATCAAGACCCAAACGATGGTATTCATAATAAGCCCTTCTAAATGGTTTCATTCTAGGATTGTTCAAATTTTCAAACAATGCATATCGGCTATTTTTTTTGGAGGTGGAGGAAGTCCAACTGGGATCATAACTTTTGGCATTAGAAGGTATATTCACCAGCATGTTTTGCATGATATTAAGATAAGGTTCCCCTCCTTCTAAGCTATAACTATCATAATCCAATGCTAAGAGTAGAAACGCGTAAAAGCTTACTACTGCAGAAAGGTTGTCCGTATAGACTTCTCTGTTGTTTTCCATTGGTCTAAATGGATCAAATAGAATTGGGACATCTTTCTCTGTAAATTGAATAAGCATTGTTTCATAGCTCGATTTGAAAACGGGTCTATAAGCTTGTACGGTTATGTCACAAACAAGTTCATTGTTGCCTTTATCTTGTTTGATTGAAATTTGCATATTAGCGCGAATTCTTTCAAATGATTCAAAACGATCATTGGTCCAGCGTTGGTTGTTGATAAACTCTTTGACCATATTTTCCATTTGTTCGAAGGTCTTGCGATCGGTCAGATTTGCAGCATTCCCGATGACCTTAACAGCTACATCCAGTTCCTGAGCCTGAACCTTAAGTGAGGTAAGCAAGCAAAAACTTAAAATGCAACAATAGAATTTAAAAGTCGTCATAGATCACAAAAGTAATAAAGCATTTACAATATCGGTAGCAACTTCTTTCTTAGATTTTTTATCAAAATTAGTTTGATGACCATTTCGATCAATCAATACAATTTGATTGGTATCATAACCAAAGCCTACCCCAATTTCACCTGTCGTATTTAAAACGATCAAATCCATATTTTTCTTGTGCAGCTTGGATGTCGCGTATTCCAAAGCATTTGTGGTTTCCAAAGCAAAACCCACCAATTTTTGATTTTGTTTTTTATTTATTCCTAAAAATGCAGCAATATCCGGAGTTTTTGTCAGTTCAATGTTAATTTGATCTGCCGTCTTTTTAATTTTTTCAACAGACATATTCACCGGTTTATAGTCAGCTACCGCAGCAGCAAGTATAAAATCAGTCATATCCTCCCAAACACTCTTAACTTCAGTATACATTTCATCTGCGCTAACCACTCTAAATAAGCTTAGTTCTGGGCTTTCAGAAATATTTTCATTGGTTGGCCCAAGAATTAAATGGACTTTGGCTCCTCTCCTCAGACATTCTTCAGCTATTCTGATTCCCATTTTTCCAGAGGAATGGTTGCTGATAAATCTAACAGGATCAATGGCTTCAAGGGTTGGGCCTGCTGTAATTAGAATTCTTCTTCCAGCCAATGTATCTTGCTTATTAAAATGATCGTTAATGATTTCAAATATCATTTCAGTTTCAGCCAATCTTCCCAATCCACTTAAACCACTTGCCAAAGAACCGTCTTCAACGGGTATCATTTGTATATTAGAATCAGTAAGGAGTCTTATATTCCTTTTGGTTGCCGGATTCTGCCACATGTCTAAATCCATTGCAGGTGCAAACATGATCGGGCATTTAGCGGAAAGGAATACAGCTGTCAAGAGATTATCTACAAAGCCATGTGCCATTTTGGCAATGGTCTGAGCAGTAGCAGGAACCACAACCATTAAATCTGCCCACATTCCCAAATGCACATGATTTTGCCAATCTGCATCAGAATGAATTTGTGTTTTAACAGGTTTGCCTGAAAGAGTTGAAAAACTAAGGGGTCCAACAAAATCTGTAGCGGACTCTGTCATTATTACTTCTACCTCAGCTCCGGCTTTCACCAAAAGTCTAAGTAATAATAAAGATTTATAGGCGGCAATGCTACCGCAAACACCTAAAATAATTTTCTTACCCGATAAAGTCAACATTGGACTAGCTTTCAATGTCGAACATCCAATTATGATTCGTGCTCTGGTCCCTCTTGATTCTTAAACTCATAATGAATGTCACCTGCAATGAATTCCTCTATTGCAATAAGCACAGGGTTAGGGAGTTTTTCGTAAAATTTTGAAATTTCGATTTGCTCTTTGTTTTCGTGCACTTCTTCGATGGTGTCTGAGTGACTAGCAAAATCTTCAAGCTTTTCTAACAACTCTGACTTTATATCAGCGGCAAGTTGGTTGGCTCTTTGTGAGATTACATTGATCGTCTCATAAATATTATGTGTGTCAGCAACGAGTGCTTTAACGTCCCTAGCCTGGACATTTGGACTAATTCCTTGAACTTTTGATTTAATATCCATCGTATAACGAATTTTTAGATTTTTTAATAACGTTGTTTTTAATTTCTTTTACTTCCGAAGCCATCTTACCGGTGGGAAATTTCTTTAAGAATGTATTACATTTGTCAACGGTTAACAAATAACGCTCTTTTTGTTTTTCAAAGATACTATTTTCTGCCCATTCAGCAGATGCTTTAATCGCTAATAACCTAAGTTCTCTTTCATTTTTGGTGTCCGGAAAATCCACTAAAAGATTATCTAGTGTGGTCAAACAAGCTTGATATGACTTTAAATTATAATAAAGTAAAGCTTGTTCAAATGCTTTTTTCTCTAGTTTTGCTCTTAATTCATCAATCAACTTATTGCATTCTTCTACCCTATTGGACTCAGGATAAACGTTTACAAATGTCTGAAAACCGTCGATTGCTTTTTCTGTGGGTGTTTGATCCAATCGATATCCAGGCGATTGTTTATAGAGTGAGTAAACTGACATAAATTCTGCCTCTTCTTTTAAAGCACTTAAAACAAAGGTGTTTGCAAAATTTTTAAAATATAAACTTGCCGCCTCATAATCGCCTAATTGAAATTGACATTGGGCATATTTATAAAAAATCTCTTCAGCTTCTTTTTGACCTCTATAATTAGAAATAATAGATTCATATAAAGGCAAGGCTTTTTGATATTCTTTTTTCTGAAAGTAACTATTTGCTGTTTTATAAATTAAAACAGGATCATTACTTGTTCTAACTTTCTCATAGGCAGATTTGCAACTTAACATTAAAGAAATCAAAACAAGAAATAAAAGTGCTTTTCTCATGCGGGGCGCAAATTTAATACTTCAAAACGACAATGGACATAACTTGTTGCATAATAATTGATTCAAGTGCTTGGAACTTGATTATTTAAGACCTTAACTATATTTATTTAACTAATTATCAACTCATTATAAATATTTTATGACTTATGGGCTAATTGACCAAGTAGAATGAATTTAAGATATTGGCAAATTCTAAAGGATTCAAACTCGCTCCACCCACCAAAGCTCCATTCACATTAGGTATATGGGCAATTTGGGCTGCATTGTTTGAATTAACACTTCCGCCATATAAAATTGGGATAGTATCAGCCAATTTCTTACCATAATTGTCAGACAACCAATCATATATGTATTCGTGTGTTTCTAAAATTTGATCATTTAATGCAGTTTTTCCTGTACCAATTGCCCAAATTGGCTCATAGGCAATGATTAAATTTTCGATATTGGGAAAAGAGTTGGTCGGGAGGTCATTTTGGAGTTGAATTTTTATAAACTCCAAATGTTTACCAGATTCTCGAATATCCAAAGGTTCACCACAACAATATACTGCCTTTAGTCCCGCTTGTAAAACTGACTTTATTTTATTTGTTATTCTATTGTTTTCCAAAGGATTAGAAAGCCTTTTTTCACTATGACCTAAGATAATATATTTTACTCCCAAGTCTTTGAGCATTGGGCAAGATATTTCTGAAGTAAAAGCTCCAAAATCTTTTTCATGGCAATCCTGAGCGCCTAGAAAAATGTTGTCATTATTTAGAGATCCAAGTAAAGACAGATGTGTAAAAGGTGGAGCAACAATGATCTTAGCCTGTTCAGAGACCTGTTTACATATTTCCAAAACCAAGCTAACTGCCTCATTTGGAAGCACATTCATTTTCCAATTCGCTATAATTAAAGGTTCTCTTTTTGTTAACATACGCTCTTATAAAACTTCAAAAATAGGCATTAAAATACAATCTCCCCTAAGGCTTTATTGATGAAGCAATTGCCTCATTTAATAATTTGATATCTTAATAATAACTTCAAGTATCACAAAGACCTTTAATTTTACATCTTGTTTCAAAAAAATTCAAATAAAATTGTGCGATTTAGGCAGTTTTGAATTATAGATTTGAGCAACAGAATTTGTTTTAATAGAAACTTTAAAGCATCATGGCTATATCGAAAGCTTCTAATTTCACCATTATTGACAGAGACATAAGTTGGCTGGATTTCAATTATAGAGTAATGCAAGAAGCAAAAGATCCAAATGTTCCACTTTTAGAACGTTTACGATTTCTCGCTATTTATTCCTCCAATTTGGGAGAATTTTTTAGAATTAGGGTGGCACATCATCGCAACATCATGTTGTTGGGTAAGAAAACAAAAAGTGTTTTGGATTACAATCCGGCCATTTTTCTAAAGGAGTTGTATAAAAAAGCCAACGAGCATTTGGACGAATTCAATCAAATATTTTATGATGAAATAATACCAGGACTGGCGTCTGAAAATATCTACCTTAGATCGCATAGAGAACTCACCCAACCTCAAGAAAAATTCATTGAAAATTATTTTAATGAAAATTTATTACCCTTTGTTCAGCCAGTTCTGTTGGTCAAAGATAAGATTAAACCTTTTCTAAACAATTCAGAATTATATCTTGCCATTATATTAAAAAGCAAAGAACATCACACAGAAGAAGAACATTATGCCATAGTCAAAGTGCCATCTGATCATCTAAACCGATTTGTCATTTTGCCTTCTGAAAAAGGGGCACATGAAATTACTTTGTTAGATGAGGTAGTTAGGTTTTCATTAAAATGGCTTTTTCCTGGTTTTGATATCATACATTCATATTCTATAAAATTAACAAGAGACGCAGAACTTTATATAGAGGATGAGTATACTGGTGACTTATTGGAGAAAATAAAAAAAGGATTAATTAAACGAAATATAGGTCCAGCCTCTAGATTGGTATACGATGATGCTATGCCAAAGGATATGCTTCATTATTTTTTAAGTCTGCTTGAAATCAAAAAAACTGACTTGACACCTGAAGGAAGATATCACAATAATTTTGACTTTTTTTATTTCCCTCATTTTGGTAAATATCATTTATTAAATCCAGTTATTAAACCGTTAGGTTATCCTATAATAGACAACGCGGAAGAAATATTTGGAGCACTGGAAAATAAAGATCATTTATTATACTTTCCATACCACGATTATGAACCTGTCATTCGTTTTTTTGAAGACGCCTCCCAGGACCCCTTCGTGACACATATAAGAATAACGCAATATCGCGTAGATAAAAACAGCAGAATTATGGATGCGTTGATATATGCTGCGGAACGAGGTAAAAGTGTATTTGTTTTTATTGAAGTGAAAGCTAGATTTGACGAAGCTGCAAATCTAGTTTGGGGTGAAAAAATGGAAAAAGCAGGCATTAAAGTTCGATACAGTTTTCCAGGATTAAAAGTTCATGCCAAAGCTGGGCTCATTACGCGTAGAAAGGATCAAGAAACAAAGCATTATGCTTATATGAGTACCGGTAATTTTCATGAAGGAACCGCCCGTGTTTATGGAGATTATGGTTTCTTCACAACAGATAGCCGCTTAACCTCTGAAATCTATCGGTTGTTCGGTTTTTTAGAAAATGTCAAACTTCCAAACAGCTCATTTAAACATCTTTTAGTTGGTCAATTTAACCTCAATGATGATCTTAAGTCTTTAATTCTTTTTGAAAAATCTGAAGCTTTGGCTGGTAGAAAATCAGAAATTATTTTAAAGATGAACAATTTACAAGACACCGAAATTATAAACCTCTTGTATGATGCAGGAAAGGCTGGCACAAAAATAAAATTAATTATTAGGGGAATCTGTTGTCTAGTGCCCGGCAAAAGAGGATTGAGTGAAAATATATCTGGTATTAGTATCATAGATCGCTATTTGGAACATGCAAGAGTCTATTATTTTTATCATGGTGGAGAAAAAAAAATATATCTATCTTCTGCTGACTTTATGGTCAGAAACCTACACTTTAGAATAGAAACAGCATTTCCAATTTATTCTGAAACTTTAAAAAATGAAATTATTAAAGTTTTACAAATTCAACTAACGGACAACACAAAATCTAGAAGTTTAAATTTTCGAAAAGTGAATCATTATGTCCAAACTATAAGAAGCAAGAGAGTTAGAAGTCAAATGAGCACTTATAAATTTTACAAACAACTATACCAATTGCAAAATACCCAAGAAAATGGAAAATGACTTGATTTTTGAAGTCCGTTATTTTCATATTCCATGTGGCACTATTGAAAATGCGAAATTCATTTCTGAAACAGTTATTAAATCAAGACTGGCTGCTTGCTCACACATTTCAGAAATTAAAAGCAGTTACCTATGGGATAACCAATTGCAATCAGAAATTGAATTCTTATTAATTTTAAAAACCACTCCTGAATTTGAGGGAGCTTTATCCATTATGGTTAGGAATTTGCACCAATATGAAGTCCCATGCATACTAATTATCAAGGCAAATGTCAATGAAAGTTACTATCGTTGGATGTTAACTCAGTTAAGTTAAAGTAGGTATTAATCAAATTAGGATTTGACGGAATCAACGATGACCCCATCTTTCATAGTATAAGTAATTTCTGTTTTTACAGCTATATTCGGATCATGGGTGACTAAGAGCAAGGTCATATTCATCTCAGCTTTTAATTGCAAAAGTAATCTCAAAACTTCTTGAGCGTTGTGTTGATCTAAATTCCCTGTTGGCTCGTCCGCTAATAATATTTTAGGATTATTGATCAAGGCTCTTGCTAGTGCTATTCTTTGTTGTTCACCACCGGAAAGTTGGCCGGGTTTGTGCTGCATCCGATCCTTCATACCTAAATAATCCAGTAATTCTGAAGCCCTATTATTTGCTTTGGATACATTTTGCCCAGAAATGTAAGCTGGTAAAGCTGTATTTTCTAGTGCTGTTAATTCAGGTAACAGATGATGGAATTGAAATATAAAACCTATATTTTGGTTCCTAAAATGGCTTAATTCCTTTGCGTTCATAGCAGAAACTTCAACACCATTCAATTTTATAGTTCCTGAGTTTGCTTGATCTAAAGTCCCTAAAATATGCAACAAGGTGCTTTTGCCTGCTCCAGATGACCCCATAATACTTGCCATCTGCCCAGCTGGAACTTCCAATCTAGTACCTTTAAGAACAGTAATAGACCCATATGTTTTTACCAGATTATTGCAATAGATCATTGTTAATCATCATTTTATAATAAAAGCTTTGAAGGATGTCTAATAATTTAATTGGCTTAAATCTTGTAGAATTTACCACAAAGATCTAATTTTGCACGTTTAAAGTAAAAATAATCTCTTAAAAATATACTTAAAACCGGTGAAACCCACGTTATGTATTTAACAAACGAAACCAAAACCAACGGGGGTGTCCGTCGAAGCCAAATATGAAGATTTTATTCGTATGTAAAAAATTCCCCTATCCACCTAAAGATGGGGAATCTATCGCTATCTTGCAGATGAGTCAGGCCTTGGCTCAAAAAGGATGTGAAGTTAGTTTACTAGCCATGAACACTAAAAGACATCCATTTAAACATTTAGAACCATTACCATCTGAGCTGTCACATTTTCAAGTTATTGAAGATGTAATGGTAGATAATTCAATCAACTGGTATGGGGCATTTAAAAATCTATTTAGTTCTCAATCTTACCATATATCAAGATTCATATCACAAGAATTTGAGGACAAACTTAAAAGTATGATACTGTCCAATGAATATGATATTATTCAACTGGAAACACTTTATCTAGCTCCTTATATTGATGCCATAAAGGCGGTAACACAATCTCCTGTAGTCATGCGAGCTCACAATATAGAGCACGAGATTTGGGAAAGAATAAGTGAAAACATCCGTTTTATTCCTAAAAAAGTTTATGTCCAATATCTGTCCAATAAACTAAAGCGATTTGAAATCCAAAAGCTCAATCAATATGATTTACTGGTAGCCATAACCGATCGCGATTTAGAAATGTTTAGAGCTATGGGATATAAAAATGGATGCATCTCTTCACCAGTTGGATATAAAGTTGGATATTACGAAATTGATACAAATTCTTTTGCTAAACCGCTCAAATTATCCTTTATTGGTTCATTGGATTGGTTACCCAACCTACAAGGGCTTGAATGGTTTTTGTCAGAAGTCTGGCCAAAGATTCTTGAAAGATTTCCAAAAACTGAATTCCATTTTGCTGGGAGAAATGCTCCAAAATCATTGGTTGGAAAGACATATCCCAATGTTTTTTACCATGGTGAGGTGGAAAATTCAACTGCATTTGTCCAAAAATATCCATTATTTATAGTTCCACTTCGTGCAGGGTCAGGTTTACGAATAAAAATTCTGGAAGCGATGTCATCAGGAAGAATAGTCATTTCTAGTACCATTGGACTTGAGGGTATCGCCGCCCAAGATAAAAAACATGTGTTTTATGCGGATGATTCAGCTGACTATATAAAAGCACTTGAATATTGTTTTCAGCATCCAGAGGAGTTACCTAACATAGCAAGTTCAGCAAGAGCGTTTATACAAAATAATTTTGACAGGGATGTATTGGCGGAAAGGTTGATGAGTGCATATCAAAAAGCTTTAACCGAAACTCCGCACGAATAAATTATCGTGATTCTTTTAAAAATTGTATTTTATACAAGTGTATTTTCTATTATACACAGTTATATATTTTATCCATTAAGTCTAAAATTTCTGCTTTTATTTTATAATAAGAAGAGTAAAACTTTGGCTTCTTTTCAAAATGAATGGCCAATTGTATCCACGATCACCTCCGTATTTAATGAAGAATCGGTTATAAGAAAGAAAGTACTTTCGATCATCCAAAGCAATTATCCGAATGAATTACTCAATATATTTTTGGGATCAGATGCTTCTTCAGATAGATCTGATCAATTAATGGAACAATTACAAAAGGAGTATCCGAATATACATTTTTCTAGATTTAATTCACGAAGAGGCAAAACTTCCGTTATAAATGATTTAATGAAATATGCCTTTGAATTAAATCCACAATCCAAAGATCACATCCTAATTTTTACTGACGCCAATGTAATTTTAGATCCAATGGCCATACGCAATATGGTTAGAAATTTTAGCAATGTTAAAATCGGCTTGGTTGATTCAAAAATAATACCATTCAGTCATCAATCTGAAGGAATAGCAATGGCTGAAATTAAATACATTAACTTCGAAACACAAATAAAAAAATGGGAAGGAGAATTATGGGGAGTAATGATGGGTGCTTTTGGTGGATGTTTTGCAGTACGATCCAATTTGGTTCATCATATTCCCACACATTTAATCACAGATGACTTTTATATTAGCATGAAAGTTTTAGAACAAAATGGACAATTGATAAACGATATTGATGCTATTTGCTTTGAAGGAATTCCAAATTTAATAGAAGAAGAATTTAAAAGAAAGTTGCGCATTTCCTCAGGTAACTTTCAATGCTTGTCTCTCTTTAGACATTTTCTATATCAACCACCCTGGACAAGGGCTTATGCGTTTATATCACACAAACTTTTGAGATGGTTGGGACCTATATTTTTGTTCTTGATTTATATTTCTTGTTCCATACTTGCTATGCAGATAGGCAATATCTATATACCTCTATTTATTTTAGTTAATATCTTTTATTTTCTAATACCTACCTTAGACTGGACCTTAAGTAAATTCAACATTCACATCAAATTATTTAGAGGAGTGCGTTATTTTTTATCAATGAACATTGCTTTATTTTTGGGGTTAATTAAATATCTGCGTGGAATCAAGCACAGTGTGTGGGAACCACCAAAAAGAAATCAAATCTGATGATAAAATTTCATTCAATTGAAGATGCCATTTCTGATTTCAGGAATGGTAAATTATTAATCGTTGTTGATGACGAAGACCGTGAAAACGAAGGAGATTTTATTTGTGCTGCAGAAACCATAACACCCGAACTTGTCAATTTTATGGCAAAGGTGGGGAGAGGTTTAATATGTGCACCCATGGCTGAGGAAAAAGCTGAGCAACTCCAATTACCGTTGATGGTTCGATCGAATACATCTTTACATGAAACTGCTTTTACAATTTCTGTAGATTTAACTGGCAATGGTTGCACAACAGGTATTTCAGCACATGACCGGGCTCAAACCCTAAAAGCTTTGGCTGATGATAAATTTGTTGCAGCTGATTTCGCCCGTCCGGGACATATTTTTCCACTTCGTGCAAAATCCGGTGGTGTTCTCCAAAGAACCGGACATACAGAAGCCGCAGTCGATTTAGCTAAACTTGCCGGAATGAATCCCGTGGCAGTGCTGGTAGAAATTCTTAATGAAGATGGTTCTATGGCGAGACTTCCTCAACTTTTAGAAAAATCCAAAGAATTAAATTTAAAAATAATTTCAATCAGTGATTTAATAGAATACAGATTGAGAAGTGAACGATTAATTCAAATGGAAGGCAGGTCTAGTATGACGATTAATCATCATAAATTCGAAATTTACCAATATAAACAAATCAATAGTTCGGATAAGCACATTGCACTTGTCAAGGGGGAAATTCACCCTGATAAACTTATTCCTATAAGAGCACAATATTGTGAAGGATTTGCTGAAATAATTGATTTAATGATCTATCAAGAAAATGCACAACTGTCTAAAGTCCTTCAATATATACAAAATCAAGATTGTGGTATAATTTTATTGTTATCCAATGAAGGTAAGGAAAAAATTCCGTTACATCGTATTATTCCGGAAATTCAAAAGCCAAATGCTCATCCAGAGCAGGACCAAAGAGAGATTGGAATTGGCAGTCAAATATTGAAAGACCTAGGTGTCAAAAAGATGCAAATATTGACCAATAATCCAAGGAAAAATATAGCGGTAGAGGGGTACGGATTGGAAGTAGTGGAATATGTAAGATATAGTTAAAAACGATAGTATTCCAGTTGAGGAATTCAAAACATATTGGAATTCTGAAATTACAATTCAGTTTTTAAAACAGCATATTTCTAAATGAATTAATTTAGCTTTATAAAAGCTTATTGGCCTGTTAATTTGGCACTCGCTTTTTTGTGATCATCTAGGAATATCTGCAAGCCAATATCAGTGAGAGGATGTTTAAGTAATCCTAAAATTGCACTTAAAGGGCAAGTCACAATATCTGCACCAGCTTTGGCAGACTCCACGATCTGACGTGAATTTCTAATAGATGCAGCTAAAATTTCCGTCTCATACCCTTGAACTGAATAAACTTCATAAATTTCGGAAATGAGTTGTATTCCATCCCAATTGGTGTCATCGATTCTTCCAATGAAAGGAGAAAGGTATGTTGCACCAGCTTTAGCAGCAAGAATTGCTTGCCCAGCACTAAAAACTAGAGTGCAATTGGTTTTAATATTGAGTTTATTAAATTCTACAATGGCTTTGATACCATCTTTAATCATAGGGACTTTGACTACGATATTGGGCGCTATTTCTGCAAGTTCCCTACCCTCTTTGACCATTCCTTCAAATTCTGTGGAGATCACTTCGGCACTTACATCGCCTTCCACCAAATCACATATTTTCTTATAATGGGTATAAATTTGTTGTTTTCCAGAAATGCCTTCTTTGGCCATTAAACTTGGATTGGTGGTCACGCCATCTAAAATTCCCAATTCCCTGGCTTCCAGAATATGGTCCAAATTCGCGGTGTCAATAAAAAATTTCATGAGATTAGTTTGGTATAGAGAAAACAAAAAGGTAAGAGCTCATCGCACCGCTCAACCTCACGCCCTTGCTGTATTTCTACCCTGGGGGATTAGAAGGAGCTGGTCGTGAACCCTCACCAACCGCAAAAGTAATCTTAATTATGTGATTTGATTAAAAAAATCATCCATTCCAGTCCAAAACCCTGTAAGTCGCGGAAAATGAGTAAATTCCATGTTCTCTTTTAGAACAGGGTGAACAAATGCAATTTTATACGCATACAAACATAGATCGTAAGCTGGTTTTGGAATAGAATTACCATACTTAACATCTCCCAATAAAGGACAACCAATATGGGCCAATTGTGCTCTGATTTGATGAGACCGACCTGTGATCAATTTAATTCTTAAAAGGAATTTATCGTCTTTCTCTCCAAGCAATTCATATTTTAATCTAGCATCCTTTGATCCAGTAACGAATTCTTCATGGACGGTAGTTCGGTTGGCTTTCTCATCTTTTAATAAAAAATGGCTTAACTCTCCACTGATTTCAGGAGGCTTAAACTTGGTAATTGCCAAATAAAATTTATCAACCGTCCTTTCTTTAATTTGGTCATGAAGTCTTGTAAAAGCTTTGGAAGTTTTCGCCATCACCATAATTCCACCCACAGGTCTATCGTACCTTTGCAACAAGCCCAAAAATACATCACCCGGTTTGTCATATTTTTCTTTAAGATAAGCCTTTACAATATCCACAAGATTTGGGTGACCAGAGCTATCGCCTTGTGAAAGCAGACCTGGATACTTCTCCAGAACAATAATGTGATTATCTTCGTAAATTATTTTAGGATACATGCCGCAGCACAAATTTACATTGACTTTGGCGATTTCGCCCTGTCCAAATGATACCTTTATATTTGGCAATTGGATTGAGGGACATTTAAATGAACTTGAGGCTTCTATACACAGCGAACTTTCATGTCAATTTATGGACATTCAGGAATTAAACCAAGAAGCCTCCAAACAAAAATTTGATATTATCAAGGTAAGTTCGGCTCATGCTTTACAATTGTTAGAACATTACCAAATTTTGCGATGCGGAGCAGCCATGGGTCTAAATTGTGGCCCATTACTCATTGGAAAGTCAGAAATTTTGGAAAGTCAGATAGAAGATTATGAGATTGTTTTACCTGGTATTCAAACAACTGCCTCATTTTTATTTGAATACTGCTATCCTGGTTTGAATAAAAAAAGGTATCAAGTTTTTTCGGAAATTGAAAATGAGGTTCTTAAGAATGATCAAACCTTAGGAGTAATCATACACGAGAATCGGTTTACCTATCAAAATAAAGGTTTGGTTTGTATTAAAGATCTGGGTAAACATTGGGTGGATCATACTGGTATGCCCATTCCTTTAGGTTTAATTATGGTAAAAAGGAGACTTCCTGAGATTGATAAATATCATATTAAAAGTCAAATCACACTATCTTTAAAGAAAGCAATGCATTCAGACAAATCCATTTGGAGCTTTATAAAGAAGCATGCAACAGAAATGGATGATCAAGTGATTAAGGATCACATCCAATTGTATGTAAATGAACTTAGCCTCGATTTTGGTTTAATTGGGGAGTTGGCAATTTTAAAATTGTTTGAACTTAGTGGTAAAAATAAAATCCCATCTGACCTCTTTATTTAATTAATAATCTATTATTTATAAATAGAAAAAATTAAATCTAATGGTGGATTCAAAAATTTCATCAATACATATGACATAATATTATAATATGTATTATCTTTACAACGTGTAAGTTTTGGTTATTAAATGTAAAAATCAGCAAAGCCCATGAAAAGTCATGGGCTTTGTTTTTTAAAGAGTACCCAAAAGCAGAATACAGACAAATTTTAACATTTTTTAAAGTAAGAAGTAGGCACTAGGATTAATATTATAGTGTTTATAAAGAATTGGAAACCCTTTTCAAGCAAATTTTGAGAATTCAGTACTTTTTTGGCATGGTATTTGAAATAGATTAATCGAGTTTTGAGTTTTGGTTATTAAATGAAGATTTGCCCGTATAACGTATGCGGGCATTCTTTTTTTTAGAAGATTCCTTTCTTATATGCACAATCATCGTAATTTCGCCGAAACTTGTTAAATACAACCATATGATCATAGGAGTCCCAAAAGAAATTAAATCCAACGAAAACCGAGTCGCACTTAATCCTGCCGGAGCACTTGAATTAACCAAGCGAGGTCATCAAGTATACGTGCAAGCCACTGCTGGTATTGGAAGTGGTTTTTCAGATCAAAACTATCTCAGTGCAGGAGCTAAAATCTTATCAACCATAGAAGAAATATATGCGATAGCTGATATGATCATTAAAGTAAAAGAACCTATCGCAAGTGAATACAAATTGATTAAAGAAAATCAATTGTTATTCACTTACTTTCATTTTGCTTCTTATGAACCATTGACCAATGCCATGATAGACAGCGGAGCTATCTGTCTTGCATATGAAACGGTAGAATTACCTGATCGCAGTTTACCACTTCTAATTCCTATGTCGGAAGTCGCTGGACGAATGGCTATCCAAGAAGGTGCCAAATACCTAGAAAAGCCACAGAAAGGAAAAGGAATTTTATTAGGGGGAGTCCCTGGAGTTCCACCCGCTAAAGTATTGGTCCTTGGGGGAGGAATAGTTGGTACACAAGCAGCAAAAATGGCTGCAGGACTTGGATCCCAAGTTACTTTGTTGGATATTAGTTTACCAAGATTACGCTATTTGGCTGATGTCATGCCTGCCAATGTTAATACTATGTTTTCAAATGAGTTAACCATTAGGGAGTTGGTACAAACTCACGATTTGATTGTAGGTGCAGTACTTATCCCGGGAGCAAAAGCACCTAACTTGGTGACCAGAGATATGTTATCTACCATGCATCCAGGAACTGTATTGGTGGACGTGGCCATTGATCAGGGAGGATGTATAGAAACATCAAGGCCTACCACTCATGATGACCCCATTTACATTATCGATAATGTAGTTCATTACTGTGTTGCAAATATGCCAGGAGCCGTTCCATATACTTCCACAGTAGCATTGACCAATGCCACCTTACCATATGCTATTCAATTGGCTGATAAAGGCTGGAAACAAGCTTGTCAACAAAATAAGCCACTTATGATGGGGCTTAATGTGGTCAACGGTAAAGTGGTGTATGAAGGTGTAGCCAAAGCATTTAATTTGGAATATACCCCTGTAGAACAAATACTATAGATTGACTTAAAGGTAAGTTTTAAAATTTTACTATTTTATTGACATTCAAAAAAATATGATTTTGAATTATTAATTGATTGTATTTATTTTTAATTTTTATTTAAATAAATAGATGGTTTTTAGGGAAAGTTCGTAACTTACTGTGTCAATTCATTGTTCACTTATCAAACTCAATAAATATGTACATTACTTTGGAAGAACTTAGGGATATCAAACACCGGTTACCATCAGGAAGTATTAAAAAGATTGCTGATGATTTAAAAGTTGATGAACAAATCGTCAGAAATTATTTTGGAGCCAATCATTTAGAAAATTCGGGTAACCATTTACAAGCAGGTCCAAACGGAGGTATTGTCTTGATTGATGATGAAACGATCCTAAATAAGGCTAGACAAATTTTAACGGAGGCTGACTCTGCAGTTTCAAATTAAATTACTTTTAGAAAAGAATAAAAATGCCTGTTCTGCTTTAGACCGGGCATTTTTATTTAATGTCTTTAGCTGAATACAAAATAATCCATTTTACTAGATTTGAATAGCTATAAATTCCTTCATTAACGCGATTCATTCTCAAATAGGCATCATAAAACCATTCTCTAAATCTAGGAAACAATTCTGGAAATCTGTTTAAAGCATAATTTATTTCTGATAAATCCTTTGCAATCTCCGGGGAGAGTTGCTCTTTTAAAATAATATATTCATCTGGAAATATTCTTTTCACTGCTGCCATTAAATACCGATAATACATGAGTTCCGCACTATATTTTACCCAAGGTGAATCTGATTGAATGCAAGCCAAGTAAGCAATAAAGTTGCACTCTCCCTCATCTGTCCAACCCATCGCGTGACTAAGTTCATGGGCATAAGTGAAAGGCCATTGTAAAGGGTGTAAGCCCATGTCAACGTGCCCTTGACCAGACAGGGGCCAATAAAAACCTGCTGCTCCAAAAATTAATAAGCTGCCATGAGGTTTTAATAAATGAACTTTAGCACTTGGAAAATTTCCAATGTTCCACTTTTTAAAAACCATCGAAGTAGATTGATGTAATGGTTGAATCCAAATGTTGGGAGTCAGTAGTTCTTCATTGAATAACGTGATTTCATTTCGAAGACTACATATCTTCTCTGTAACTCTCCATGCTTCAATTTTAATTTGTTCATTGGTTATTTGACCATCGAGTTCCAATCTGACTACCAAAGGAGTTCTTAAATAATTGAATCCCCAAAAAAGATAAAAAAAAGCCAAATGTATTCCAATTCCTAAAGTCAATTTAATTAAAACTGCACTCACACTTTTTTGTCTTTGAAAATATAAAAAGAATAAATATCCCAACCAAGCAATGAAAGCTAAAATCCATAAATAAATGAGTGGGAAGTTAAAATATTGAAAAAGCCAATCCCAAATCAACCTATATGCTTTAAAAACAAAGAATGTATAGTTTGAATCTATGTTTTCAGAAGCTAAACTGTTCAAATAAAGGCCATAAACCACACAAATCAGAATGATTCCAATACAAAGTCGATCAAATTTACTGAAAGTAAACATAGTGCGAATATAAATTAGGCTAACGGAGATTATTAAACATTCTCAATTAAGTGTTGTTTTAAGATAAAATTTATAAAATGGCATTTGTATTTACGGATGATAATTTTCAGGAAAACGCTTTGGCAGAGACCGGCGTGGCGGTAGTTGACTTTTGGGCAGAATGGTGTGGACCATGTAAATTGGTTGGACCCATCATTGACGAATTGTCCCATGAATATGAGGGAAAAGCTAAGATTGGAAAACTGGATGTGGACAATAATCCACAAGTTTCCATGCAATTTGGAATTCGATCGATTCCTACCCTACTGTTCATTAAAGATGGAAAGGTGGTAGACAAACATGTTGGCACAGCCACCAAAGCCACCCTTAAGCAAAAATTAGATGCTTTGATTTAGTGCCATGCATAAAATCAAAATCTATATTTTACGTTAAAATAAATTTAAAAAAAGCCCTTAACTATTTAGTTAGGGGCTTGTTCATTCCACCATATGAGTTTTTTTGATCAGTTTCCGGTGCAAGCATTTGACAACATGGAATTGTTGGCTAGACAGGTGGTAGAAGGTTTTATCATAGGAAAACACAAATCGCCATTTCATGGATTTAGCGTTGAATTTGCAGAGCATAGACTCTACAATCCGGGAGAGAGCACTCGTGATATAGACTGGAGGGTGTATGGACGGACAGACCGACTGTATTCTAAAAAATTTGAAGAAGAGACTAATTTACGTTGCCAATTGGTGATCGACGCTTCTTCTTCCATGTATTTTCCAGAGGAGAAGTTAAAATCCGGACTTGTGCTAAACAAGCTAAAATACTCCTCTTTGGCGGCTGCTTGCATAATGAATATTTTAAAAACTCAGAGAGACGCATTCGGGATTAGTATTTTTGGTGAAAATCTGGAAGTTCACACCCAAGCGAAATCAAGTACTAAGCACTATCAGCTTTGTCTTAGTTTTATGGATAAATATATCCGTGAATATGAATTAAATAAAAAAGGGAAAGCAGCTGATGCCTTACACCAAATTGCAGAACAAGTCCATAAAAGATCTCTTGTTATTCTCTTTAGTGATATGTTTGATGATGCTGACAAACTCGACGAAATTGTACACGCACTTCAGCATCTCAAATTTAATAAACATGAAGTAGTTGTATTTCATGTATCTGACAAAAGATTGGAAGTTAATTTTGAATTTGAAAACAGGCCTTATCAATTTGTAGATATGGAAACAGGCGAACAAATTAGAATTCAATCTCATCAAATCAGAGAACAATATATAAATCATGTTAAGGAATACCATTCTAAAGTTAGAGATATTTGTATACGATATAAAATAGACTATTACGAATCTGATATCAATGAAGGATACAATTATTTGCTTCAGCAATTTTTAGGAAAGAGAAATAAAATGTTATAATAATACCAGGCATATGAAAAAGACAATACTTTCAAAAGTTTCTACTGGAGCTCCTAAAAATGCTGATAAGGAAAAAATAAAAAAAGAAACAGAGAAGCTGGTTAAAGAAATTGGTGAATGGTCTGAAAAATTATTTGCTGAAAGAAAACAGAGCATACTCATCGTGTTACAAGGTATGGATGCTAGTGGCAAAGATGGTATTGCAAAAAATGTTTTTTCACATTGTCCACCTTTGGTTATTGATGCACATCCGTTTAGAAAACCTACCGAGGAAGAAATGGCCCATGATTTTCTTTGGAGAGTCCACAAGTGGGCACCGGGCAAAGGTTTGATTAAAATATTCATTCGATCCCATTATGAAGATATCCTGATACAGAGAGTGCATGGTTGGATCGATGATGAAAGAGCCTCACTTAGATTAGAATCCATCAATGCATTTGAAAAATTGCTTCAATACGATGCAAACACCACTGTTTTAAAATTTTATCTCCATATTTCTCAAAAAAAGCAGCATAAAAAGCTTCAAGAAAGATTGGAGGTTCCTGAAAAACAATGGAAATACAACCCAGGTGATTTTGAAGAAAGCAAATTGTGGGATCGGTACATGCATTATTACGAAGAAGTAATCAATGGCAGTGCAATCCCTTGGCACATAGTTCCTGTAGATCATAAATGGTATAGAGATTATACAGTAGCGAAAGTGGTATGTGAGGAATTGCGTAAAATGGCTCCTACCTACCCAACTCTTCCAAAAGAATAGTTTGTGAGAATTGACAAATGGCTATGGGCCGTAAGGATTTATAAATCCAGAACACAAGCCACGGATGCTTGTAAAGAGGGACGTGTAAAATCCGGAGAAATCACCCTGAAGCCTGCTTCAAATATACAGTCCGGTCAAACCATTAAAATAAGAAGGCAGGGGCTTTATTTTGAATATTTAATTATTGAGTTATTGGAAAAGAGAGTTGGAGCTCCTATTGCAGAAAAAGCATATACCAACCTTACACCTCTAGAAACCATAGACAAACTTAAAGGCATTCAAACACTGTCTGCAAGTTTTTATACTCAACGCCCGAAAGGAAGTGGAAGACCCACTAAAAAAGAAAGGCGACAGGTAGATGAAATTTTTGAGGATATAGAAAACGAAGAGAGTTAATCTAATACCTTTAGGTTCACTCAACACCAAATTCGTGTTTGCTTTTATGACTTCGGACTTTTAATAATTCGTAGATCATTAGACCGAATTGAGCAAATGCCTTCAACTGTAATGGATCGATCAATTGCTTATCTCGGTATATGATGAGATAATAATTAGATGCTTCCATCCAAAAACTTTTATACTGTGTGAGCAATTCCAAAATTTCCTGACTAAAATAATATCTGATGACCGATTCATATTCTCCTGTCAAGCGATAATCATCTGAAAAATCGGGATGTGATAAAAAATCAATGTCTTTATAACCAAACCATTCTTTGAGTGTGTCAAAAAAATTCTCAGGCTTTAGAAAAAAATCCGGTAAACTTAATTCTCTACAATCAATAAAAAGGACTGTCTGATGAAAAGTATGTGATGTTTTTCCAGTAGATATTAAATAAGAATAATCAAAAATGTACTTGTCAGAAATATAATTTTGAAATCCAACCAGATTCTCAATTTTTTTATTAGCCCCAGCTTTAAACAATTCTAATTGTTGTAACTGCGCAATGAGTCCAATCGAAGTAGGGTCAATTCGTTGGAATTCCAGTTCGTAAGCCAAATTAGAGAAAGCTTCTTCTCTATTTTTGCGATTGGGGCCAAACAGTGATCTCATCATTAGATTTAATTTGATGCCAATTAATTTAATGAAATGATAGAATCCGTCAATTCGAAATCTTGAGGATCATTGGATGCAATTACAACAATGCGATTTGCCTTCCATTTTTCAAGTAATTTTTTAAACCAATCTTGTGTTTTTAAATCCAAATTGGTGGTAGGCTCGTCCAATAAAAGTACTTCTGAATTTGACATAATCGTCAAAGCTAGTTTAAATCTTTGTTTCATCCCAGAAGATAAATTTTTTGTAAATTCCGTTGATTTATCACTAAGCATGGCAATTTCGAGGACATCATTTACAGAAATATGATTTGCAAATCCTTTCATTTGCTTAAAAAATTTGGTCATTTCAAAAACTGTAAGATATTCATATAGATCTGCATATGGTGCTGCATATGTAAAATATTTATACCAAAGGAGATTTGGCACAACTTTATCAGAGGTTAAAAGGTATTCAATTTTTCCTTTGGTGGGGATTTGGTTTCCTGACAAGAGAGATAATAGCGTAGTTTTACCGGCTCCATTTGCTCCAGAAATTCCATAAACATGATTTTTGTATAAATCAAAATTTAAGTTCCTGAAAATATAATGTTGACTTGAGAATTTTTTGGCAATATTTTCTACATGGATATGCATATATGTGAACTCAGCTCAAACCTTTGATCAGGCCCCTTTCGCTGGTGCTCACAAATTGAAGAATTTCTTTTCGTTCATTACTATCCGGTAGTTCATTTTCGATTGCCTCCAAAGCTTTGGAAATATTGCGATGTTTAACAAACATATACCTATAAATCTCATGCATTCTATCAATTTGGTCTTTGTCAAAACCTCTTCTACCCAAACCTATGACATTCACCCCTTCATACATTAGTGGTTCCCTTCCTGCTTTAATAAAAGGTGGAACATCTTTAGAAACCAAGGAACCGCCTCCAATCATTGTATGGGCTCCAACTTTGGTAAATTGGTGCACTGCTGTCAAACCTCCTAAGATGGCAAAATCAAAGATTTCAATATGACCAGCTAATGTGACATTGTTGGCAAGAATTACATGATCATGGATTATGCAATCGTGCGCTACATGAACATACGCCATTAAAAGACAATGTGATCCAATTCTTGTGGTCATTGAAGCTTTGGTCCCCTTATTCAAAGTACAAAATTCCCTAATAATCGTATGATCACCAATTTCAATGGTGGTATTTTCACCATTAAATTTTAAATCCTGTGGGGCGGAACTTATAACTGCTCCTGGGAATATCTTAACATTATTACCAATTCGGGCCCCATCCATGATGGTTACATAGGGACCTATCCAACAATTCTCACCTATGACTACATCATCATATATGCTAACGAATGGTTCGATTTTGGTACCTGTACCAATTTTGGCTTTTGAGCTAATGTTGCTTAATGGCGATGTCATGAATCCCTTTTGATGATTTGGGCGGTTAAATCTGCTTCACATACCAGTTTGGTTCCTACGAAAGCGTGCCCTCTCATTTGAACCAATCCTCTGCGAATGGGCGAAATTAATACCATTTTAAGAATCAGAGTATCTCCTGGTAAAACTTTCTGTCTAAATCGTGCATTTTCAACCTTTAAAAAATAGGTATCGTATTGATCTGGATCATCTTGTTTGCTCAATGCCAAGACACCTCCAGTTTGAGCTAGGGCTTCGAGTTGAAGCATTCCTGGAAATACTGGATTATTGGGAAAATGCCCTTGGAAAAGCCCCTCATTGATGGTCACATTTTTAATTCCAACCACATGATTTTCAGACATTTCTACCACCTTATCGACTAATAGAAATGGATATCTATGGGGGAGCATATTTTGGATCTGAACCGTATTATAAATAGGTGGCAAATCAGGATTATATACAGGAACCCCCTCTAGTTTTTTCTGTTCAGTCCATTTTTTAAGCAAGACTTTAGCAAATTCAACATTGGATTTATGCCCTGATCTTGAAGTAATAATTTTTCCTTTGATGGGTCTACCCAGGAGGGTTAAATCACCCAAAACATCCAATAATTTATGTCTGGCAGGTTCATTTGGGAAATGAAGAGCAAGGGTATTTAGAACTCCTTCTTTATCCACTTTAACAGATGGCTTGTTTAATTTATGTGCTAAAGTATCCAATTCTTCTTGCGACATTAATCGGTCGACAAGGACAATGGCATTGTCAAGGTCACCCCCCTTGATCAAATTTTGGTCTAATAATTTTTCCAATTCATGCAAAAAAACAAAAGTTCTGCAAGGTGCAATTTCTGTGGCATACTCTTCCAACTGGTGAAGCGTCGCAAATTGTTGGCCCAACACATTAGAATCAAAATCTATCATTGAAGTCAATTCAAACTGATCGTGAGGCAATGCAGTATATTCAGCACCGGTAACTTCATCTTCAAAGCTAATTGGTTCTGTAATCACATAATAATCGCGAGGCAGGTCAAGCTCTTTAATTTGTGCCTCTCTAAAAAGATCCACAAAAACTTTGGCGCTTCCATCCAAAATTGGAATTTCCGGTCCATCCAATTCGATTAAAACATTGTCGATTCCCATACCAGATAATGCCGACAAAGTATGTTCAACGGTCCAAACCTGGGCCAATCCTTCTTGCAATGTAGTTCCTCTATTGGTAGATACTACTTTAGAAACTTCAGCCATGATAATGGGTCTATCTGGAAGATCGATCCGCATAAAACGGATACCATGTCCGGCAGGAGCAGGTTTAAAAGTCAACGTTACATGGCTTCCAGTATGGAGCCCTACCCCCGAGACAGTCGTTTCATTGGCAATTGTGGTCTGATTCATGACTGGGATTGGTTTGATTTTAAGACATTTATGAGATCACGAACCTGCTTAGAAGTTTCAGGTAATTTTTTAAATTCTGCATACACGCGTAAGAAAGTAAAATAATCTATGGCAGGGGAACCATACCATTTCCTATTTTTTTCTTCAATAGAGGATGCAATTCCACTTTGAGCCTGAATGATGGAACCATCGGCAATCTCGAGATGCCCGGCAATTCCTACTTGTCCTCCAATCATACAATACTTTCCAATTTTTGCGCTACCCGCTATTCCGGCCTGGGCTGCAATAACCGTATGAGCCCCAATGCTTACATTGTGGGCCACTTGTATCAAATTATCTAATTTGCAACCTTCTTCGATAATAGTAGACCCCATTGTGCCTCGATCAATGGTAGTATTGGATCCAATTTCTACATGTGAACCAACGATGACGTTTCCAATTTGTGCGATTTTTTTATAGGATTTGTCCTGATTGGGTACAAAACCAAATCCATCGCTTCCGATCACAGTATTGGAATGAATGGTTACTGAATCACCTAACACGCAATCATGGTAAATTCTTACTCCTGGAAATAATTTTACAGAATGTCCAAGTTTAACATTTTTTCCAATAAAAACTTGAGCTCCAAGGAAAGAATGATCATCAATTACAGCACCTTCTTCAATAACTGTATATGCTCCAACGTGGACATTAGCACCAATTTTAGCACTGGGATCAATGATTGCGCTTTGATGAATTACAGAAACGGCTTCGTTTTTCTCTGAAAATAATTCAAGAAGTTGGCTAACAGTCTGGTAGACATTTTCTACCCTTAATAAGGCAGGATGAATTTGTTGGCTAGCCTGAAAATTAGTTGGAACAATAACCAATGAAGCGGGTGAACCATATAAGTAGTGCTCATATTTTAGATTTCCAAGAAAACAAACGCTGCCGGGAATTGCCTCCTCGATTTTGCTCGGATAGGACAACTCAATCTCAGGGTCTCCTTCCAAAGTACCATTTACAATCGCTGCAAGTTGTCCAGCAGTCATTTTCATTGCGCAAAGGTAATTCTAATTAAGTGAAATGAAAGGTGCTTAGCATACTATTTAATGATAAAAAGTAAGGCTAGACTATTTTATAGAAAAAGCCTAATTTTGTCGTTAATAGTGGCTATGTCAAAACAAAAACAGAAAATTAAAGCTGGAGAACAAATTTCTCCGATGGAATCTAAAACAAATATACAGGTATCATCTGAGGCATGGTGGCTGATATGGGCCATTTTACTTGTTTGTTTTTTCTTGTTTAGTCCATCATTAAAAAATGAATTTGTCAATTGGGATGACGACCGCAATGTTTATGAAAATCCACTGATTGCAAATCAGAAGGCCATTCAACATCAAAAAATATTCACCACTCCGATCATCGGAAATTATAATCCGTTGAGTATTTGGAGTTTTGCGGTAGAACATCATTTTGCAGGGATGGATCCAAAGACTATGCATTGGACCAACCTTATCCTACACTTGATTTGTGTATTCTTTTCATTTAAAATTTTTAAAAACCTTGGCTTAAACCCTTGGTTTGCAGCTTTGGGTAGTTTGCTCTTTGCCATTCATCCGATGAGGGTGGAATCTGTGGCCTGGATTACAGAAAGAAAAGATGTTTTATTTTCTGCTTTTTTTCTCCCTGCATTTTATTTATATTTAAAAAGATTAGATAAACCAGGTACAGTATCTATGTTTTGGATTTTTATTCTATTTGCTATAGGCCTGTTTGCGAAGATACAAATGGTCAGTTTACCATTGGCAATGATTACAGCTGACTACCTAAAAGGCAGAGCATTAAAATGGAATTTGATATTTGAAAAATGGATGTTCTTTCTGGGTTCATTGGCATTTGGTATTTTAGGTATTTATATGTTGAGGCAAGAAGGTTCACTTGAAGCCAATGAATTGCATACAGGATTTATGCGTGTTTTTATTGGAACATATAGTTTGATTACTTACCTGATTAAATGGCTGGTTCCATATATGACCTTGCCCCTGTATCCTTATCCAGATAAACTCACCATTTGGCACTATTTATCTTTACCTGGAGCTATTGCCATTTTAGCTGCTGTGTATTTTGCCTATAAAAGAAAGATGGTCCAACTTGTTTTTGGATTTGGTTTTTTCTTTGTCAATGTATTTTTTCTACTCCAATTTCTTGGTGCAGGGCAGGGTTATCTTGCTGATCGTTTTACGTACGTTGCTTATTTGGGCTTGTTCTTTATATTTTCGTGGTATGTTCAAAAATGGTGGTCACAATATCCACAATATAAATTTTTAATCAGAGCAAGTCTAATTCTATATCTAATTTGTTTGTCTTTTCTGACTTATCGTCAATGCAAATATTGGAAAAATCCAAATACACTTTGGTCACGTGTCATTGAATATTATGACAACACCCCTTTGCCTTATAATAATAGAGCTAATTACCAACGAGATTTAAAACAATTTGATAAAGCATTGGCTGATTATAGCAAAGCCATTTCATTAAAAGCAGGTCACGCAACCTATAACAGTCGCGCAAAGTTATTTTTTCAAAGAAACGAAGATCAAAAAGCCATTGAAGATTACAATATAGCCATTCAAAAAAGTCCAAATACCGCGGAGTACTATACAAATCGCGGAGCAGCCTATGCTAAATTAAATCAATTGGATCAAGCATTGGCAGATTTGAATAAAGCCGTGGCATTGGATAAAAATTGGAAAGTGGCTTATTTAAACAGGTCTATTTTATTTCAAGTCAAAGGAGATTATGCAAGTTCGCTTTCCGATATCAACAATTATCTAAGGTTGGAACCAAATAATGCAGACCTTTGGTATGAAGGCGCAAGATGTTATCGAATATTGAATAATTTACCAAAGGCACTTGAATATTTTACAACATGTATACAATACAACCCAAAACTGGGAGTTGCGTGGTTGGAAAGGGCAAAAACTTATGAAGCCATGGGGCAAACTGATAAAGCGCAAGCAGATTACATGGAGGCCTCTAAACTTGGAGCTCAATAAATTTAAAATTAGTATCGCAATAATCGCATGTTAAAAAGTATAACCATAAAGAATTATGCAATCATTGATGATCTGAATGTAGATTGGCAAAAAGGACTTACTGCAATTACCGGAGAGACCGGTGCTGGTAAATCCATTATGATCGGAGCGCTTCAATTTGTACTCGGTGCAAGAGCAGATACAAAGGTATTGAGAAATCAAAATGAAAAATGCATCGTCGAAGTCTGTTTTAATCAACTTAATAATTTAAATCCATTTATAGAAAAATTTCTTGATGATCCTAATGATGATGATTTAATACTTAGAAGAGAAATTACACCTGCAGGGAAATCCAGAACATTTATAAACGACTCACCTGCCTTGGTACAAGACCTACAAGAACTAGCACCATTGTTGATCAATATTCATCAACAATTTGATCAATTGGATTTATTGACTGAAACAAAGCAGTTTGAACTATTGGATACATTTGGCCAAAATCAATTTAAATCTTTGGAATATCAAAAAAAATATGCAGAATATCAGTCCTCTTTAAAAGAGATTTCAGATTTAGAAAAAAAATATGCGGCCCAGTTGGTGGAACAAGATTTTATACAATTTCAATTTAAAGAGTTAGATCAAGCACAATTAAATCCGGAAGAATACAAACTTTTAGAAGATGAATTAAACATAGCCTCTAAGTCTGAAGAAATCGTCCAAAACATTCAACAAATACTGTTACTTGCAGATACTGAAAAAGGAATTGTCGATCAAATTCAAGAATGTGCAAGCTTATTAAAAAATATAAGATTGGATGCTCAATTGGAAGAGTACTATCAGAATTTATTAAACTTCAAAGAAGAATTTAAAGAGCTCACATCAGGTCTTGAAAGGATGAAGGACAAAATGGATTTTGATCCAACAAAATTAAATCAGATGCAAGAAAGGCATGACCAATTGACAAGGCTTTGCCAAAAATACAGAGTTCATTCCATGGATGAATTAATGAATATTCAAAAAAGTTTAGATGAAAAATTAGGTAGCTTTGAAGAATTGGATCAAGAAATTACAAATTTAAAAAATAAGAACAAAATTATTGAGGCTGATTTGATCGAAAAGTCAATGTTTCTTAGAAAAGCTCGATTAAAAAACAGTCCTTCGTTGGAAAAGTCGATTACCACTCTACTCCAAAAGCTTGGAATGGAATTTGCTAGATTTGAAATAAAACTCACTGAAACAGAAATACTCAATACTTATGGAATGGATCGGCTTGAATATTTATTTTCAGCAAACAAGGGATCTGAACCAAAGCCTATTAAGAATCAGGCCTCTGGAGGGGAAATTTCGAGATTAAATCTTGCCATTAAATCAATTGTTGCTTCTAACACCAATTTGCCCACACTTGTATTTGATGAAATCGACAGCGGTGTGTCTGGCCAAATTGCATTACAAATGGGTAGCATCCTTAGGCAGATGGCTTCTGAACATCAGGTAATCACCATCACTCATTCCGCTCAAATTGCCTCTCGAGCTGAGAATCATTACTTCGTCTATAAAGATACCAATTCAGAAACAACCAATACCAAGTTAAAATTGTTAAATCCGAATGAAAGGATGATTGAAATTGCAAAGATGTTAAGTGGAGATCCTCCTACGGATTCTGCTTTAAAAAACGCAAAAGAATTAATAAGTATAAATTAAGAAAAATCACTAATAAAATATCAAAGATGTCAAGCCAAATTTTAGAAGGTAAAAGAGGAATTGTTTTTGGAGCTTTGGATGAGCAATCCATTGCATGGCATGTCGCAGAAAAATGTGTCGAGCAAGGTGCAAGAATTACCTTGACCAATGCACCTGTGGCAATGAGAATGGGTAAAATTTTTGAGTTAGGCACAAAACTAAAAGCGGAAGTTATTCCGGCAGACGCTACACTCACAGAAGATTTAGACGGTCTTCTCCAAAAATCAATGGAAGTTCTTGGCGGAAAAATTGATTTTATCTTGCATTCTATTGGCATGTCACTTAATGTGAGAAAAGGTAGAAGTTATACTGATTTGAATTATGAATTTATGCAAAAAACCTTTGATATTTCTTCAATCTCTTTTCATAAGCTGATGCAATGCGCTTACAAGCAAGATGCAATCTCTGACGGTGGATCTGTTTTAGCCTTAACTTACATAGCAGCACAAAGAATTTTTCCTGATTATAGTGAAATGGCAGAATCTAAAGCATTGTTGGAATCGTTTGCAAGAAGTTTTGGATATCATTATGGGGTTGCGAAAAAAGTAAGAGTTAACACTATTTCTCAATCACCAACCTGGACTACTGCTGGATCGGGGGTGAAAGGATTCAAAGAGTTTTTTGACTATGCAGACAAAATGAGCCCACTTGGAAATGCGAGTGCAGATTCTTGTGCTGATTATTGTGTGGTGATGTTTTCTGATCTAACGAGAATGGTTACCATGCAAAATTTATACCACGATGGTGGATTTTCTTCTATGGGAATGAATCCCGCACTTTTAAATTTATAAAATGAAATATTGTTTCTTTTTTTTTACTCTCCTCAGTTTTTTCAAAATCAATTGCCAAGCTGTTCAGCTTGAATTATTAGGCCGTTGGAGAGATCCTGATGTATTAGGTTCCTCCGCTTACAATAATGCTTTTAATGAAGTTTATGGTGCATGGGTAAATAATCGAGAGTATGCAATCATTGGTTCTACCTACGGCACTCATTTTATTGATGTGACCAATCCAACAGATCCTAAAGAAGTGTATCGTGTGAAAGGTGGTTCTTCAGGAACACATATTATCCACCGGGATTACAGGACTTATCAGTGTTATTTATATGCGGTGTGTGACGAAGGTTCTTTAAGTACTTTACAAATTATGGATTTAAGTTATCTTCCTGATAGTGTCCATATGGTTTATGATACCAACAGCTTGTTCGTTAGATCACATAATATCTACATTGATGTACCTAAAGCTAGATTGTATACAAGTGCTGAAACCGGAATAGATGGTCGATATGCCCTTGGGTTGTATGATATTTCAAATCCGACACAACCTAAATTACTAGGTCATTATTCACAATTTGGAAATATTGAAGCGGGGCATGTACATGATTGTTATGTCATCAATGATACAGCCTATCTCAATTGCGGTAATGATGGATTTGCGGTTATGGATTTTAGCAATTATTTAGCTCCAAAAAGTTTATATACACTAACACCTACTGAGTATCCTTTTGCTGGATACAATCATTCAGGTTGGCTCACACCTGATGGCTCTAAATATGTAATGGCAGATGAAACGCATGGCTCTCCAATGAAATTAATTCATTTTGGTGATTGGTCTGAAATTAAAATTACTTCGTTGATGGGTGTGGTCCGGGATGACAAAGAAATACCTCACAATCCTTTGGTTAGTTGTGATTATGCTTATGTGTCGTATTATTATGATGGACTGCAAGTATATGACATTACAAAACCAAACATGGCAGAGAGAAAATATTATTATCCAACTTCACTTCTACCAAATATAAAAAGTTATGAAGGAGCTTGGGGAGTGTACCCCTTTTTGCCATCCGGAAATATTTTAGTAGCAGATATGCAAAGAGGGCTATTTGTGGTGAAGGGTGTAGAAAAAGCATGCAATGTTGTCAAAACATGCCAGACGATTAGTGGCCAGAACGATAAGTCTTCAGAATCATCTGATATATTAATCCATCCAAATCCATCGCAAGATCAATTAAATGTTTCCAGCAAAAACCCTATAAAAGCCATTGAAATATTTACATTAACTGGACAAAAAATATATTCTCAAATGGGATATTTTAATAATGGATTGAATGAAATCAATACTCAGACTCTTGCTAATGGAATTTATTTAATTAAAGTAATTATGGATAACCAAGTAAGTAATACTTACAAATTTAGTATTCTTAGGTAGTCAAGATGAGAATAAGAATCCTTCTTATATCCCTAATATTTCTATACAATTTCAATATTCAGGGTCAGAATCTTACATCGGATTCAATGGTCATAAAGTCAAGAGATTCTCTGGCTTATATATTGGAAAATCAAAAACTTGAAGTTCAATTTCAACCAATTGAATTAATAAATAGAGATTTTACTTCCGACTGGCATTTGGCAGATAGCAGTCAATGGATGATTAAACCATTTCGTCAGATGGGATTTATACAAACCAATAATTTTGGGTCTCCTTTGCAAGCCAACAGAGATCAATTAGAATTGGTCGGCCACCTTGATGAAGGATTTCATAACACCGATTTTTTTCATCAAAGAGCAGATCGGTTATTTAAAATTAAAACAAACAAAGCATATTCAGAATTGAATGTAGATCAAGGTTTATTTCCGGGAAGATCTCAAACCAGTTTGATCGATAATCTTACGGTATATACCTTATTAAGTGTGCCCTTTAGAAAATCATTCCACTTTAATTTTTATTACAATCGGATAAATCATCAAGGTATCTATGCGAATAATCAAAATTATATAAGTACACTTGGCAGTTCACTACATTGGGAAAATCCAAACGGAAAACAAAAATTAGCTATAAACCTCGCCTCCAATACTGATAAATTGCAATACAATTGGGGAATTTCAGATTCAACATCACTGGATGATCCAAGGTATAATTTGCGGGAAACGATAGAAGTCCGAAGTAGATCATCTAATTCAAGACTAAAAAATGGACAAATAGGCGCGGTATATTCCATCAAACTAAGCTCATTTAACGAATTCATCGAACCAGCTATTAAAATGGATGCTTACTATCATTACAACACGATAAGTTACACAGACGCAAATCCACGATCCATCCTTAATCAATATGGACCAAGTTTTTATCAAGATAGCGCGGTGATTCATCGATATTTTAGCAACCACGGACTTTGGTCATCAGCAGAAATACAAATATTCAATCATTCCCTTTTTAATTTATCGGGCATACTGAAATATGATTACAATAAAGTTTTTTTTGATAGTACTGTCCATAATCAAATTCATTTTATTAAATCAGGTTTAAATCTAGTTTCAAATTACTCAAACTTCAAATTAAATGTCCAATTCTATCAGATAAATCAAAATCATCATTCCGGCTATAGTTTAAATTCCAGACTTTCTTACTTGTTAAAAGATTCATCTAGTTTCAGTATCAATTATCTTCAAGAATCAAAATTGCCTAGCCTGCTTGAGCAAACATTGTTAGTCAACAAAAGAATTATTTGGCAAAATTATTTTAATAATTCGATTCATAAAGAATTTACAATATCCTATTTAACAACTGGTCAAACTTGGCCAAGCTTGAATGTTAGATTTGCACAAATCGATCAATTCATTTATTTGGATAAAACCCTGAATTTTATACAAAGCCCAAATACAATAAACCAGCTACACTTAAAAGCTCAATGGAACTTTAAATATAAATTTATTACCAGCCAACATATATTAAACTGCCATATTTTAAAGCCAGATCCAACTGGTTGGACAGGCTTATATTCCTATCATGATTTGATATTTAAATTGAAATTTTTTGGAAGGTATAGTAAAATTCAGTTTGGACCAAATATACAAATATTCAAGCTTGACAACAAGCTTGGATTCCATCCATTATTTGGGCAATATTTTAAAAGCGATGAAAGCAACAATAAAAAAATTAGAACGATTTTAGGAGCTAATGTTGGACTGATTTTAAATGAATTCCGGATCAATTTAAATTTTGATCAAATTGAATCATTTTGGACTGACCGAATGGATTTATGGGTAAAGAACTACCCTATTTATGATTTTGGAATCAGATTGGGAATCCAATGGAAATTGCTTAATTAAGAAATTCAATAGTATAAAATTCGATTAAAATATCTCCGTACTCCAAGATTTAAAGTGATCGCATTTTTATCCTGATTTTTATACCAAGAAGAGATAAATTCTAATTCCCAATTGGAAAAACAAAACAATTTGTAGCCAATACCAAGTTGTATATGAAGATCATTTTGAATTTCAGAAACTGATTTTGCATTTGATTCATACACTGAGTGAGCTAAAACAGGATTAATCTGAGAAAGTAAATAAAAATAATTTTGCTTAGTCAAAAAGAAACCAGGTAAAAAACTGATTGGAACACTGAAAGAAGTGTAGTGTGGTTTGGAAGTAGAAAAGGAAGCTGATTGAATATTTTCGATTCTAATTCCAAAATCTAAAAAATAATTAAATCTGCCTAGATTTCGGTTATGGAAAATTTGAGAATATAATATAATCCCATCCCAATCCAAAAACCCTCTATCAAAATGTTGTTCCAACTGATTGCCCATTGGAATCCCAATAGAATGCTGCATAATCCATGCGCTATTGGTTCCTAACTTATGTCTAAATAAAACTTCTGCACCGGAAAGGCCATGCCTTTTATAATTGGCAAGACTGTCTAACTTTTGTTTTTCAAAACGAAATGCGTCTGTAAATTGAAAATCATCTAATCTTACTACATTCCGATAACGAATCCTCAATCCAGCATTGAATTTGCCAGAAACAGCTGCCATAAAATCCAAAAACGTAGTATTGAAACAATATTTTTGTTGCTTATTATATTCATAGTAAATATTAGTAAAAACACGGAAATCTGCTTGTCCTTTTTCGTATAAGATGGCAGAGGGATTTGCATTCTGTGCGTTGGCTCCAATCCAATACAAGAGATAGAATAAAAATAGAATCCTTTTATGCATTTTACTTTCCTTGAACACGACGTAATGCTGTACCTGTGATGGCTCCAAGTCCTGCTGAGACTCCTCCAATGATTCCTGTTATTATAAACAATTGTAACATGCTGACACCCATAAACATTTCTCCAATCATGATCAACAAATCTGATCCCGATGAATTTTGAATATAACTAGAAACAAAATACCAAACAGCAGCTGTTAATAGCAAAGCAAGTGAGAAAGAGATACCCAAACTCAATGGGAAAAGAAATGCAATTAAGAATGAGGCGATCATAACCGACCACCATGGTAAATACACTCCGCAGATATACGCCGAGATCAAAATTAATAAAATAAAAATAATAGTTTTATATTTCATATTCATCATCATCTATTTACTAGAATTTATTCTTGGATCATCTGATCCATTTAAAAAAACCAAAGAATAGTATTTGCCTTTGGTCCAATTTTCTACCATGGATCGATAGTGTTTTGAACCAGGCCTTCCATCCTGCCCTCCCGGGTAAACACCAAAAGCCACAGGACCTTGAGATGTCAATTCAACTGCCATACGCCAAGAAGGGCCGAATGTTTTAGCATGTGCATTGAGTACATCTTTAGTGCCGTTGGCAGATAGAAAAGTAATTCCAAATCCAGGCAATCTAGCCATGTGTGGAATAACGGCTGACTTATAACGACCCCAGTTTATGGATTTCTCCTTATCTAACATTGAAATCTTTCGCTCCAACGAATCGTAGCTAATGCGAATGATATCTTGAAGACTTTCAATTTGACTAGAAGGGACAAGGTCATAGTATTTTAATTCAGGCTGTTTAGAAAAAAGTTGGATGGTAGTTTGATCAGATGGAATTCCAATCCATTTTCGAGTGGAATCTGAAGTAATTTCATCCCAAACCATTAGATGCAAACTTTTAAACCATACATCAAATAGTACAGGAGCTAATTCTGTTGAATCATATTGATAGTTCCAGTTTTTTAAGGTACTTAATAGAGGTCGTTCTTTATCTTTTAATGTGTCAAGACAATTAATCATCAAAGGCAAAACGGTTTCAGCTTGTAGGCTGTAGTTGTTAAGTTGCAGATCACGCAATTCTTCAAGGGACCATTTTTGTTTTTGGTGCAAAAAACGGTTGAGCATATTTCCACGATAATCTCTAAAATCTCCATCCGAATAATAAACTGGATAGGTATGATCAGTAGATTTCTGATTTGCAGAAGAAATAAATCCCCGTTCCGGGTTTCTAGTGTGTGGATTAAATTCTAGGGGAAGAAAACCTTTCCAAGACGCAGCTGTATCTGAACCATTCGAAATAAACCGACCTTGAGTTTTTAATTTAATTGGCATTTTTCCTTGCACGGTTAATGCATAATCCCCCTGTTGTGAAATGAAAGCAAAATTTTGCGCTGGATAGGGAAATTTTGAAATTGCAGATCTGTAATCCTCATAATTTTTACCCCTGTTTAAATCTTTAAATACATCCAATTCACAATATTGTGATGGAGTAGAAATAATCCATTTCATTGCCAAACCTGTCTTGGGATGATCTGACAAATTATAGACCACCGGCCCCCAATGTGTCATCAATACGGTGTCAACGTGTGTTGTTTTTCTTCCTTTAATTACAATGTTTTCTATCCTGTATTCTACATTTTTCCACTGATCATTCAATAAATATGATGTTCGGCTTGAATCCTTCCATTGAATAGAGTACCAATCCATCACATCCCAACCGGCATTTGTAATCCCCCATGCGATATCTTTATTGAATCCAATCACTACACCAGGAATTCCTGGGAAGGTTACACCATAGACATTACTTTCCGGAGTAAGGATTTGTTGTTCGTACCAGATGGAAGGAAGATTCAAAGTCAAATGCGGATCATTACACAAAATTGGATTTCCAGATTGTGATTTATTTTTTCCAACCGCCCAATTATTGGAACCAAGACCAGATTCAGGAATTTCTCTTTCCAACTTTATATATCCAATATCTAAATCATTAATTTCTTGAACTTTGGAAGATGCAGTATCCATGGTAAATCCCCAATTGGTTCCTTTTGGAATAACAGGATCTGTGAGCAGATCTTCTTCCGGAAACAATAAATCAAAATCTACACCAAAAAACTTTTTTGCATTGCTTAATTCTATATCCTTATCTCTTCCACATAAAACTTCTGCCATAGACTTATGAAAAAGCGATGAACGAAAAGGCGACCAATTTCTTGGTTTGTCATTCATGATTTTATACTCAATGGGATAATCAGATTCTTTCAATTCAGAAATAAATTGATTGACTCCTGCTGAATAAGATTCTACCAAAGCGTAAGTTTCTTTATATTGTTTCCAAACTTCTACACTGGCTTTAGCAGATTCTGCTAAGCCTTTTCTTCTTTTGTGGATGTCAAAATCCAGCGCTGCTTCACCTATGATCTCACTCACTCTTCCTTCTGCTGCCATGGTTGAAAAATCCATTTGCCAAAGTCTGTGCATGGCGTGCAAATATCCTTGTATGAAATATGCATTTTCCAAATTGTCTGACATAATATGAGGAACCTCTCTTTCATCAAACCAAACTTTACCCTTTTCAGAGATGGATTCAGATTGTGGTCTCGCAAGTTTAGAAGCAGATTTTACATTTTGCCAAAATCCAGTTGAAATACTAAAAAATGACCCTAGTTTTGGTAAATATTTCCCATTGAGATTCCAACTGTGCTCAAGGCAATAAATCCAAAAAACGCAACAAAACAAACACCAAATAAAAAAAATATATTTTCTCACATGTAGAATTTAATCATCGAATAAAAAACAATGAATGTTCATTAGAATACTTTTCATCAAACTGATAATTTTCAAGATTGAATGTTTTTACATCATCAATAGATTTTGCATTGGTTAGACTCATATACCTCACCAATAAACCTCTTGCCCGTTTTGCATTGTATGATAAAAATTGCAATTTTCCATTTCTCAATTCTCTGAAATGAATTTCAAAGACAGGAGTTACAATTTTTGTAAAATCAATGGCTGCAGCATATTCCTGGGAAGCAAGATTGAGTAAAACTTTAGATTTAGACTCTGACAAATCATCATTAAGTAATTGAGTAATTGATTCCTTCCAAAAAGCGTATAAACTTTTCTTTCGACTAATGGGAATGCTGATTCCCATTTCCAATCTATAAGCCTGAATAAGATCCTGTGGTCTGAGCAAACCATACAATCCTGACAATATTCTCATATGTTGACAGGTGTATTTCAATTCTTTTTTATTTAAGCTAAGAGCATCTAGCCCTCGATATACATCCCCTGTAAATGCGAAAATGCAAGGACGAGAATTGGCAGCAGTCATCTCCGAAGTCATTTGCTGATATCGCTCATAATTCAGATCTCCCAATTTTGGAGAAATATCCATGATTTTTTGAAGATCCTTGCTTTTCTTTTTTTTCATCACTGTCAGAATGGCTTGTGATTGATCCCAGCAACGAGGCAAGGTGGCTTCAATGGCATGATAAGGTTTGAGAAAATCAAGGTCTTTGGATGGAGAGACGACTGCAATCATGATTATAAGTATGGCGCTGCATAGTTAAGCTATTTTTTTTGATTAGGCCGATAAAAAGTTTTAGAAAATATTCATGTTAAAGAATTTAAAGCACCAGAGAAAAAGAAAAAATCAGGGTAAACCCTGATTTTTTAAATTATTTACAATTTCCATAAATGCATGTGCAAGATTTCCATACTTTTGGTAGTCATTTCAGATATATAAATCATTAATTATGCAGAAAGCAAAATTCTTGTGCCTGTTTTTCATTTTTGATTGGATGTTTAAGGTAGAGGCCCAATCCATCATTTTGGGTGCCGGCCAAAATCCGGAGGTCAAAGTAGAATCCAGCAGTGATTGGACTTCTCCACTTTGGAACAAAGTGGCAGAAAGTAAAAATGTCTTCGACGGTTCTGGACTCAATTATGATCTTTATAATGCCAGTCGCTTTTTATATCAAGCCACTACGGGTTCTGATTATCAGGAAGTCAAAAGAACGGCTTCGATGGGTTTTCATCCTTGGATCAATGAACAGATTGCTTTGAAACCCGAACTTTTATCGGATCAATTGGAAAAAGTACTAGAGGAGGTGGTCGATTGGCATTATGTCAATGGTGGAGATTCGATTGATGAACCGGACTATTTTTATGCGCTCTACTTTAACTATGCTTGGTGGCAACACAATCTCACAACCAAGGATAAATTAAGACAAAGAATCGCTTTGGCACTCAGCGAAATTTTTGTGATTTCAGCCAATTCAGATATTGGTGGCGTAGCCAGAGGAATGAGCAATTACTATGATATTCTGGTTAGAAATTCTTTAGGCAATTTTAAAGATTTATTGCTTGAGGTGAGTCTGCATCCCATGATGGGCGTTTATTTATCCCATCTTAACAATCCAAAAACGGATATAATTGAAAATATCCGCCCTGATGAAAACTATGCACGAGAAATTATGCAGCTTTTTACCATTGGTTTATATGAATTAAATCAAGATGGGACTAGAAAAAAAGATAGTTTGGGAAATGATATTCCAACTTACACTCAAAGGGATATTCAGGAATTGGCAAAAGTATTTACTGGATTGAGTTTTTCAGAAATCATGCCCAATCAATGGATAGATACTCCTCAATTTGGTGTCAATTTATATCTTGGGATTCCTACCAAGCCCATGAAGATGTTTGAAAGATATCACGAACAAGGTCCTAAATATATCCTTGGAAATGTCACTATTCCTGGAGGACAGAGCGGGATGAAAGACATCAATGATGCCATCAATGTACTTTTCAATCATCCCAATACTGCTCCATTTATTTGCAGACAACTTATCCAGAGGTTGATTAAATCCAATCCAAGCAAAGAGTACGTTAGTAGGATTGCCAATGTTTTTGATAAGGATCAAAATGGGCAACGAGGTAATCTGGCCTCAGTCATTAAAGCTATATTGCTGGATGACGAAGCCAGGACCTGCGATTGGATGAATGATGATTCCAATGGACAATTACGTGAACCAATATTGAGGTATGCACACGCGATGTCGGCGGTAGGAGTTGAACAATATTATGGCAGGTATTGGAACAGTAGCTATGAATTTTTAGACGCCACCAATCAAATGGTGTTACATGCTCCTACTGTGTTTAATTTTTTTCTTCCTCACCACAGTCCAAAGGGTGCCCTATCAGCAAAAGGATTACAAGGCCCCGAATTTCAAATCCACAATTCTAAAACTTCGATCGGTTTTTTAAATCAAGTCAATAATTGGATCTACGATTATGCCATGTATTCCTGGATGGAAGATGATCCTGCTACCTTACTTAGCTTTGATGAGTTTGAAGAATTGGCACGAGACCCTGAAGCCATGTTGAATTTATATGATATTTTAATATCTCATGGAAGATTGTCCGATAGAACCCGAGAGATTATTAAAACTTCATTACACAAATTAATAAGAGGAGATTTTAGAAACGATAGAGCCAAAATGGCACTGTATTTATTAATGATATCTCCTGATTACGCCATTTTCAAATAAGACAAATCATGCAAAATAATCATAATTCAAGAAGAAAATTTCTAGGCCAATTGAGTTGTGCTGCCATTGGATATACCACTTTATACAATTCGGTTTTAAACTTAAAAGCCATCAATGCCCTCGCCGCAGCAACCGGAGCTTTGGACAAAGATTACAAAGCTCTAGTCTGTATCAATTTATCTGGAGGTAATGATTCGTACAACATGCTTGTACCAACTTCCACCTCTGAATACAATACCTATCAGAATGTGCGATCTAATTTGGCACTTTCGAGGAATGAATTGCTAAATCTCCAGGTGAGAAACACTCCAGGAAGGACCTTTGGCTTACATCCCGCAATGACAGGTCTACAAAATTTATTTAATCAACGCAAGGCTAGTTTTATAAGTAATATTGGCACTTTGATAGATCCACTGACAGCTCAAGATTTTTACAATAACAACAATACGATTGCATTACCGCTAGGCTTGTTTTCACATTCAGATCAAAGTCAACATTGGCAAACAGGAATTCCCCAAACGAGAACCAATATTGGCTGGGCAGGCAGAATGTCAGATTTAATCAAGGACATGAATACAGAGGATAAAATCTCGATGAATCTCTCTCTTTCGGGAACCAATATTTTGGAAACTGGTAATGAGGTCATAGAATATGTCATTGATCCAAGAGAAGGTAGTATAGGAATCAGAGATTATCGTCCTGATAATATGTATGACCAATTCAATATTGCCAAAACCCAGGCTATAGATAGTATGTTGGGCCAACAATACCACGATGCTTTTGAAAAAACATATATGGATGTCATTCGCAATGGAAGAGATGGCCACTTAAAATTTAAAGGAGCTTTGGACCAAGGACCAGTTATCAATACACAGTTCAGTGATAATTATCTTTCTGATTCCATGAAAATGATTGCTCGCACTATTTCTGTACATGAAGAACTTGGATTTAAGAGACAGGTATTTTATGTGGATTTTTATGGCTGGGACCATCACGATGAAGTTTTAAATAATCAAAATGGTATGCTTTCAGATGTATCTGCAGCAGTTAGCGAATTCCACCAAGCCATGGAGCAGTTGGGTTTATCCGATCAGGTGACCACATTTTGCATATCTGAATTTGGCAGAACTCTCACTTCCAATGGCAATGGAACGGACCACGCTTGGGGAGGTAATGTTTTTGTGGCAGGAGGAGCAGTTAATGGTGGAAATATATTTGGTCAGTATCCTGATCTTGCACTCAATGGACCATTGAATATATATGAAGGAACTGTAATACCAACTACTCCTGTGGATACTTATTTTGCCGAATTGGCACTTTGGATGGGCGTACGTAAGAGCGATTTAAATTTCGTCATACCCAATATAGGTAATTTTTACAATGTCCAATCCAGCAATGCACCCATTGGTTTTCTTAAACTCTAATTATCCAAACAATGAAAAAATTTATATTACTTAGTTTATTCTTATTTAGCACAAGATTACTTATTGCGCAATGTTATCCTGATAGACATTCTACCAATTGGTTTGATGGCTGGAAGTCTTGTGAAGCAAGTGTTTCTCCGAATCCTGTCAATAAAAATGGCCATTGGCTTCTATTTGATCTTGGTCAACGATACAGGGTTCAGAAAATAAAAATTTGGAATTACAATGATCCTTCACAACTTGACAATGGAATATCAAAATTAAAAGTCGAGTATTCAGGAAATAAGATCAATTGGTATGAAGATAGAATATTGGATCTTGATAAAGCACCAGGGCATAACCGATATGAAGGAATGGATTGGATGGATTTAGGAATTCCAGAAGCTAGATATATTCTTTTAACTGCAGAATCCAATTTTGCAAAATCCTCTTGTTATGGCTTAGGAGAAGTTTTGTTTGAAGTAGAAAAACTATTAATTTCAGATGTTGAATCTCAACAAACAAATGTGTTAAAAGCAATCGCCCAACCAAATCCTTTCAACCAACAAGTTTATCTTGACTTAGAATTATCCAACCAATATCCTGCCAATTATCAAGTGTCGGATATGTATGGAAAAATTTGGAAGAGCTCGCAAATTGAATCAGGAAAAGGTAAGCATACTTTAAGAATTCTGACAGAAGAATGGCCTGTCGGTACTTATGTATTTTCGATTAGACAAAATGGGGAAAGTTTTCAAACCTTCCTTGTTAAAATGAAATAAGTTCATAAAAAAGGCAGTCTGAAAAATTCAGACTGCCTTATATTTATATAGCTGATTAAATATTACACTTACTTTGTGTAAGCCAATTCTACCTCCAATATAAAATTATTGTCGATGGCTTTGTCTCCAAGATTGTCAAAGAAACTTCCGCTTCCGTATTTAATGTCAAATTGAGTCCTGTCAATGATGATTTTTGCTTTTGCAGTACCATTTTCTACCATAGCATCAAAGTTTACAGGCTTGGTGATTCCTTTAATCGTTAAATTTCCATCTACTTTATAAGTTCCAGCTTTAGCGGTAGAAGTTGCTTTTGTGATTTTGAAACTTGCTACTGGAAATTTCTCAGTGCTAAAAAAGTCTTCACTTTTTAAATGTCCCACTAATTTATCTGCATATTCACCTTGCATATCAGTACAGGTGATCGTGCCCATATTCATTTCAAATGAGCCTCCTGTTAAACCAGCTTTACCAAATTCAAGATTGGCAGATTTCAAGCTAATATTGCCTGAATGTTGTCCTGTAACTTTTTTACCAATCCAGGAAACTTTACTTTTACCAAGGTCCACTTTTGAAATGGTAGGATTCAGATCCAAAGTAGCTTGGATGTTCATTAGAGCAATAAAAGCTCCAGCAAAAATTAATTTTTTCATCATACTTATTGTTTTTATTTAAACCTTGAAACCTCTCAGGCTTTGATATTGTTGCATTTGATAAGTGATTTTAAGATTTCCTTAAATTAGATTAAGAAAAAAGGCTCTGGTGTAATAAATAATTGTTTCGAATGCTACAAAATCAAACCAATGAATACCTGCATGGCTTTTCCGAGGAAGAGCAAATGCGACTTATAGCCCAAAACAAGGTTTTAAGTCCCGACATTTATGCTTGGCTGGATTTAAGTAAGAGCAAGCATTTGCTTGAAATAGGTTGTGGGGTTGGAGCTCAAATGATAGAAATATTAAAGAGATTTCCCGAAATTAAAATGACTGGTATCGATCTGCATGAAGCCCAGATTATTAAAGCCAAGGAGTTATTAGGCAATAGTGGGATTAATCCAACGAGATATGAGTTAATCACCGGCAATATCCTTGATTCTTTAGATATTAAAAATGAATTTGATGATATTTTATTGGTTTGGGTTTTAGAACACGTTAAAAATCCATCGGAATTACTAAGATCAGGACAGCAGTATCTCCGAAAAGGCGGTAAGATTCATATCACCGAAGTGTACAACCGGTCTTTCGACCTATATCCAGCATCTCCTAAAATTTTATCATTTTGGAAAAGAATGGATGAATTTCAAAATAGCTTGGGTGGAAATGGGCAGATAGGAATAGAATTAGGGAATCTTTTGTGTGAATCTGGTTTCACAAAAATACAAACCCACTCCCATCCTTTATTTTTTGACAAAACAAAACCCGAGAGAAGGGCTACCTTTTTAAGCTATTGGACTGAACTTATGGAAAGCAGCGCATTGACCATGATTGCTAATAATGCAATTTCAAAGGAAGAATGGATTGAAGTTGAAAATTTAATGCATTTAATCCAAAGTGATGAAAATGCCATCTTTTATTATTCATGGATCCAAGCTTGTGGTGAAAAATAAGAGTTTGGTTTTTAATTAAACATTTGACATTTCTGACAGAAAAATTAATGAATCAGGATTTTTAATGTCTGCCCCTTTCCACCTTGATTAATTCTGCAATAATAAACACCTGGTGGTAAATGTAAAATTGATATGTTGATCACCTCCGTTTTTAAGCCGGACCAATGATATAAATAATTTCCGTTTAGGGCGATCAAATCCAGCTGTATGAATGTATCATCCATACTTTGATTAAAAGTAATTTCCCGCTGCGAAAAATTATATTGGGCAAATTGATTTCCACGAATTTTTTCATCACTTACAGAATTCAAATAATCAATCACCCACCATTCCAATCCCAATACTTGTGTATATCTTCCAAAGTAAAACCGATCTTTTAAAATTGCAGTTTGAAGCCCAAAATTCGTTGAATTTGCTCCATTAAAATCCAGCAGTTTATTTTTAATGCCTGTATTGAGATTGGCGGTCCACAATTCCAATTCTCCAAAATAGCGAGTATAAAAAATGGTCTCTTTACCATCATAGGCTACATTAAAGCCTTGTCCAACATGACTGATCAGTGGATCAATGATTTTACTTCCTTCGAAAGTGCCATCAGTCACCCAAAGCTGATATTTGTTTAATGTATAGTAAGTAAAAAATACTTTATCATGTGTAGAAACTACAAAACTTCTCCGCGTATTAGGTACAATCTTAATGAGTTCTTTGGTTAACTTGTCAAAACTAAAAATACCTTGACTTTCTGTGTGAAAAATCACTTTATCTCCAATCGGATACACAGCCAAAAGATAACCGATGTTAAAAATGTAAGGTATATCGTCGACAATAGCTACAGTTCGGGTAAATTTTACTCCATTCAAAAAAATGTCCCCACTTAGATAAAGAGCATCATCTGCGGAACTAACAAAATCAATGTATTGAAAATATAAAATCGGATATAGGAAATCTTTTAATTCATACGTGTTCAGCTCTGTAAAATCAGTAATCAACGGATAAGGTTGGTATTTTTGATTTCTTGTAAAAATGGTATATCCTTTATATTGAAAAGAAGGTCCATCATACAGGTAGTATAAGTTCATCTTAAACTTACGTGTATTTTGAGGAGTTCCATCAGAAATCCATGTAGTTACAATTCCAGCTGAATCTATTTGGTACAATATTTCATCTTCAGTAAAGGGAATAAGTGCCACATCGGATTGAATGTCATCGGATATAATGTCCTGCTTACAATGGATGACCGTTGGGTTTTGAAACGCAAAACAACTTAAATTGTAATCATACTCTCCCCTAGCGAAGCTATAAGCTTTGCTAATTTGAAAAATTCGATCTTTTAAAAAAATGGAATTCCCCTTCGGCCCTGTTGTGTAAATACCCAAATTGCATAAAAACTCAATTTTCTCTCCATCGCATCTGTAAATCCCTTTTATTGATCCATCCGTGCCACTGAAATAAAAATACCGATCATCTACATATACATTTCCAGGGTAATAGCCATTTGGAGAGATACCTGATCCCGCGTTAGAATTGAGATCTTTCAATAACCGAGCAGTTTGAGCGTCAGAAGTCCAAATCGTAAAAATGTAAAAAAGGAGGGAAAGGATAGATTTCATCAATATGCTATTTTGAACTTGACAAAAATAGACCAAGTTTGTGAATTTTATCTATAAAAAACCGGAACGAAAATAAAATTCTCATCCCGGTTATACTCCCCTATTAAATTAACTTATTAATCCTAAAGTGTACCTCTTCTGGCTTGCTCAGCTTCGATGCTCTCAAACAATGCCTGAAAATTTCCTTTTCCAAATGATTTTGCCCCTTTGCGTTGTATGATTTCAAAAAACAAGGTGGGTCGATCTTCTACTGGTTTTGTGAATATCTGCAGCAAATAACCTTCTTCATCTCTATCTACCATAATTCCCCATTTTTTTAATTCATTCAGATCTTCTTCGATTATGCCCACACGGTCTAATACTGTATCATAATAACTGCCCGGAACATATAAAAACTCTACTCCTCTTTTCCTCATTTCACTGATGGTAAATACGATATCATCTGTAGCTACTGCAATGTGTTGACAGCCCGGGCCGCGATAAAAATCAAGATATTCTTGGACCTGAGACTTCTTTATTCCCATTGCAGGTTCATTGATCGGAAACTTAACAAAGCCGTTGCCATTCGACATGACCTTACTCATAAGTGCGGTGTATGCAGTGGAAATGTCTTTATCATCAAAAGTAATTAGATTGGCAAAACCCATGGTGCGCGCATAAAAATCTGCCCATAAGTTCATTTCACCCAATTCCACATTACCCACCATATGATCTATATATTTCAGTCCTGTAACTCCTGGTTGGTATTCTGTCTGAAGGGGTTCAAATCCAGGTAAAAATATTCCATGGTAGTTTTTTCTTTCAATAAATAAATGCACTGTATCACCGTAAGTATGTATTCCCGATCTTTTTATTAGACCATGTTCATCCGATTCCGTTTCTGGATGTAAGTAAGGTTTTGCTCCTCTGCTTACCGTTTGATGAAAAGCATCATACGCATCATCTACCCATAAAGCAATGACTTTCACTCCATCTCCATGCTTCTGAAGATGTTCTGAAATTTCTCCATCTGGATCAAAAGGCGTAGTCAAAACCAATCTGATTTTTCCTTGCTTTAGAACATAAGAAGTGCGGTCTTTACATCCAGTTTCCAATCCTTTATATGCAAGATCCTGAAAACCAAATGCAGTTTTGTAAAAGTAGGCAGCTTGTTTGGCATTCCCTACATATAATTCTACATAGTCTGTACCATGAATCGGCAAAAAATCAGAAGCCTTGTCAAATATTTTCTGTGATTCCGAATATTTAAAATTTTGGACTTTTGTTAGATCTGCTGTTTCCATTTTTATCTTCACTAAGGTTTTAAAATGATATTTTTTATTTTAAGTAAATGACATTTCTGGCTGTATCATCCAGGATTTAAAATAATCTTGAATCTCCAAAGCCATTGCTGCTTCAGTAATTTTCATTGGTCTAAAAGGATCAATCATAACAGCTAGTTCGTTGGTTTCCTTTTTTCCAATACTCCGTTCTATCGCACCAGGATGTGGTCCATGTGGGATTCCTCCAGGGTGAAGTGTAATTTGTCCCTTTTGTATATTGTTACGACTCATAAAATCTCCATCCACATAGTATAGAAGTTCATCACTGTCAATATTGCTGTGATGATAAGGTGCTGGAATTGCATCGGGATGATAATCGTAAAGCCTCGGAACAAATGAACAAACAACAAATTGTTTGCTCTGAAATTGTTGATGAATTGGAGGCGGCATATGTATTCGCCCGGTAATGGGTTCAAAATTAAAAATCGACATCGCATACGGATAACAACAGCCATCATAACCTACCACATCAAAGGGATGAGTTCCATAAATATAAGGATAAATCAATCCTCTTTTTTTTATATTTATTTTAAAATCACCACATTCATCATGTGTTTCTAAATCTATAGGAAGCTTGAGATCCCTTTCACAAAAAGGGGAATGCTCTAAAAATTGTCCGGAACGATTTCGATACCTTTCAGGAAATTCAATGGGACTAAAGGATTCTATATAGAGCAATCGATTTTGTGGAGTATTAAAATGAATTTGATAAATAGTACCCCTTGGAATGACGATATAGTCGCCATAATCAAACTGGATCTTTCCGTACATGGTGCGAAGAGTACCGTTACCTTGATGCACAAAAATCATCTCATCTGCGTCTGCATTTTTAAAAAAATAATCTTCAGTACTCTTTTGTGGAGAGGCAATTCCAATCTGCAAATCATCATTTACAAACAAGGTGGTACGAGACTGAAGATAATCTTCTGAGGGAGGAAGACTAAATCCCTGAAAGGATCTTGCTTGCAGATTATCCTCAATGGCTAAACTTGGTCTGGCAGAATAAGGCTTTCCAAACTCCTTCACCATGGTGGGTGGATGAAGGTGGTAAACGAGCGAAGATAATCCAGCAAACCCCTCTGTACCAAATAGTTCTTCATGATACAATCGTCCATTTGATTGTCTGTTTACAATATGGCGCTTGTTCGGCACCATTCCTACTGATCTATAGATTGGCATGTCTTGCTGATTAGTTCTCGCAAGATTAAGGCCTATTAGACATTAAAAAGCTGACTTAGGTCATGACGAAAAATGATTTTCATGTAAAATGCTAAACTTTCGATTTAAGAGAAAGAAAGCACAAATTGTACTTTACAATATTCTTTTGAAATTGACTAGCTTTTACGTACTAATTTCAAATTTGAATAAGTTTTAACAGCCAAATGAAATTTACATTTGATTCAAGAATATATTCCAAGAAGTTTATCCATCCAAAAACTAAAGTTTTACAATCCTTTTGACCAGTGTTTGATCTGCATATTTAATTTTGACAAAATAAATTCCCGGGGCATGAAAAACATCTTGTGAAAATTCGAAAATGGATCCATAGTTCATCATTAATTTATGGTAGCTTATTAATTTTCCTTCGCCACTAAATAAATCTAAATCAACAGCGATGTCAGTTGGAGTTCGGATTAATGTCCTTAAGTTGATCTGATCGCTAAAAGGATTGGGACTTAAAATCCAAGACTGGTCTATTGACAGACTTTTGCCATCCATAAGATCAGGTGAACTTATCAAATAATTTACATCACCACTTCCCAATGAATCAATATTCACTTCATTTTTCTTTTCTCCTCTTTGGCGAGGATTCACTGTAACATCAAAAGTGTCTATGGTTCTACATCCGTTGAAGTCAATGGTCAGGTAGTATTTGGTGGATTTCTTAGGGTTTACAAAAGTAGTTATATTATCTGGCTCTATTAATCCTTGCTGTGGACTCCATTTGAATGGTGGAATAAAATCTCTGCTATAGAATGGATATTTGATGAGTTGAACAGAATCACCCAAACAAATAGAATATTTGTTGGTATCATAGTCCAGATTATAATGCTCATAAGCAATTCCTCTGTTATCTTCACCAAAACAACCATCCTCTGTTTCTGCAAACATAAATACTTGCATGCCCCCAAAATTTTCAGACAAAATCATATTAACAGTGTCTTCGAAATTGTAATAACTAACCATCTTATCCAAAACCAACTTCCATCTAAAATAGGACAATTTAGCTTCAGGATGGACTTTAGAGGTGTTCCACATTTTTAAAGTGGCAGGTCTTGTACATTTTGAAAGCTTGTAGTCAAAACTAATCTTGATCATGGTGTCACATGGGTCGGAATTAAGCAAATCAACATCAAGTGAACCTAAACACTCCAATTTTGATGGATCTCTTGTCAAAGAATTAGTTGAATTAGAACCAGTCTGACCATTTGGAGGACAAGATCTGATGTATCGACCATACCAAACACAATCACCTTTGCGCACCTCTACTGTCAGTTGATTATAATATGGACCCATCATCATTACATGAGAACCGGATCCACCGGTCGACCATTTAATTTGGTATTCCGCCGGATTAATTAGTTGGCCATTTTTCTCAAAAAGTGCAATGATGTATTCGCAATCATTTAAACAAATGGTTTTGCAAATATTAGCAGGAAAATTCAAATTATTTTGGATATCATAATTGTCATTGCAAGAAGAAAGTATAAATTCCAAATCCTTACATGGACCATTGCAATCTAACTTAGCCGTGCCTTGTATTCTCCTTTGACAAATGTCAGCGAATTCTATGCTTTTAGGAAGTCCTTTTTTCCAGGAATAGATTTTTGAGGTCAGACTGTATTCCGTTCCACTTGGAACAATAATTGGATTTTGATCTCTTATTGAATATGAAGCTTGGGTCGCTGAGGCTTTTAGGTTCCAAAATAATTCGTGCCTCCGAGCTGAAGGCATTACCAATCTCCCCAATGCATCTTCGACTTTTAATTCCACTGTACCTCCTGGCAAACAACGTTCCAGTATATTGACTGCACAACTATCCAATAGACAAGGATTGACTTTTACAAAAATAGAATCAATTCGATCGCATTCCTTTTCTTTGGTTTTAAGAACATACCAAGTGTCTATAGTGGGGAATGCAATTGGATTAGGACAATTGGAGCAGCTAAGTCCTGTAGATGGATTCCATTCGTACATGAGACCAGATGTAAATGAGCTGGTCAACAAAACAGAATCTCCTCTGCAAATTTTTAAGCTGTCACTGGTGAATATTGGTTTAATACTTTTAAATGGTATAAATCTCTCAATCGTATCACGGCAACCTTCATGTGATTCAGCAAACAATCTCACCCTCAAAACTCCTGAATCTCCCAGAGTTATCACTGGTTTTTCTATTCCACTGGTTTGTGTATTTCCATTCCATTGAAAAATCCAATGGGTAAGCCTTAAGGAAGAATTGGGTGCGGTAGATTTATTGGTAAAATTGATTATTACAGAATCTTCACATGCATTAATTTCATATTCAAAATCAGCAATCGCGTTTGAAAGGCAACTTCTCACATTGATTTGAAACTCTCTTTGCATTTCTGATAACAAAACCCCATTGCGATATTCCTTCACACAATAGGCTACTAAATAAGTCGTAATGGGTGGTTGAACAAATCCAGTCATCCGACCAGTAGATGGATTTATAGTGAGTTTAGGATTTCCACCTACCATGTCAGCAAGACTGTAAGGAGGGCTAAAAGCAACAAGACCATAAGGTGGATTTGAAGGAGGGTCTGGCCTTGGAACTTGTTGATTTGCTCCGGTAAGTGGGTTACAAATTACATAAACAAGGGAATCTCCTTCTGAATCAGTTGCTCGTAGGTTAAAATTAAGAGGCGCATCTCCACAAACGTATATTGGAGGCCAGTCGTTTAACACTGGACTTGAGTTACATTTTAGTAAACTTTCACTAGTGATTCTTACAGTAAAAGTAGAACCTACCGATAAAGGATCTACGATATTGGAAATGATTGAATTCCTACAACACCTTTGGTAAGCCAAGATGTATCCTTCTTGCCTAAAAGGGAGCGTGATGGTATCTTTGTAAGTGGTGGTGTGCACACAAATATTTCCCCCGACGATACCACACTGAGTAGTTACAATCTCATTTAAAGTATCGTCCGGATTGTATTGCATTTGGAGAACTCCAAATGTGGCTAATTCAGTTCTAAGGTTTCCATTTCCATCAAAGATACCCAATGCAGCAGGATTGTCAAACTGGGCTCCAGGACTTCCATTAATACAATCTCTTCGAACCGTCAAGGATATCACATATCGGTTGTTTCCAAGACATTGATACGTGATATCGCCTCCAACGATATGCGTGGTATTGGCAGTTTGGAAAAATCCAATTCCTAGAATTGAAAAAAGTAAATATTTGTAAATTTGCTTGTGCTTCATTCTTTTCATTTTAACTTAAGGCTATCGTTATCAATAGGACAGCTTAATCATTTTTTTACTTCGAAGTATTTTTTGATTTTCATCTAAAAATTGGACCAAGTACATTCCTGGATTTAATTGATTTATATCCAAATCCATAAATTGATTTGCTGTATTTAGTGCTATGGTTTTTTGATATCCTATTAGATCATATATGTACATGGACGTCGGTTTTAATCCATGATCCCATAATATCCTGCATTGACCAAAATTGGGATTGGGTATAATACTGATGTCTGAGTAAGCATTGTTATTATCTACAACGGAGGTTTCATTCCAGCTCACCAATCTTTTTCTCCTGGTGTCAATCACTTTTCTCATAAATTCAATTTGCTCAGGTGTAAAAAGTACCTGGCATCTTTCTTCAGAATAATCCATGTAATTCTCCCACATATCGGGAAAATCAGGCGTTCCATCTACACAAGTATTTTTAGTAGCGCTACAACCTGTAGTCTGAGAGTTTCCACCACAATAAGGCGTATCCTCCATACCATCATCTTCGCGGCCACCCTGTGAATTATTGCAAGAAGGTGTTCCCAATAAAGGATTTCCTTTGTCTGCCCAAATGTGCCGCAAACCTAGATAATGTCCAGTCTCGTGTACCAAAGATCTTCCTCTGTCCGCCAATGAAAAACTACTTGGAAGCTTGTTAAATGCAGGATTGTTGTCCCCGATAAAATGATATTGCATCACAATGCCATCTGCTCCAACTCCATCTAAGGCGTTGGCAGGCCAATTTTCAAGATTTGTGGGTGGAGTGGCAAAACCTATTACAGAAACTTGCTCAACTCCTAAAAAGTTAAGTGGCATATTGACCACCCAAATATTGAGATACCGATCCACAGGCCATGGATCACTTCCTCCTTTAGCAGACGATTTCATATCGATGTTGATACCGACCAATGGGTTAATGGTGAATCTGGTAGCTGTTGACTTTCTGACAATTCCATTGCTGGGCTGACCTTGGGGATCTATATCTGCAAGGTAAAACTCTATACCGCTGTCTTCAGCAGCCAAGCCAAAAACGGGTCTTAAATTGTTGCGATCTTGATTGATAGCCCTATATGCTTCATTTAAAATCGTGATTTGCCTTGTAATACAAATGTCTGGTATGTTTTGATCTGGAAAATTATTCCTCCAAACCACATGAAATACCACCGGAATCCTATAAATTTCGGGTGTACGCGGAGAAAGTGAATGTTTAGTCTCATTAAAAAACTTGTGAACAGCCGCTTTATACCCAGGGTTTAAAGATTCAGCCTGATCCAAAAGTCTCTGGTGCCCGCAAATTTCAGGAAGAATTTGAGCCTTAGCCGGTAGGATACACAAACTCAAAATGATTGAAAGAAAAAATGTTTTTTGCATTAATTACCACATTTAAATTACAATGATACAAATTATGAACGATCCGCTGCCTAGATTTAACAATAATTCATACAATTTTTTCTATAAATCATCAATATCCATGGCATAAAATGGGATTTAAAAACCTATTTACAAACCAAACGTTATCTTTGGGCTATGAAAAGGAGCTTCATTTTCGGACTTGTTTTAATTGTTGCGGCAATAGCAGTGCTTGTTTCTGCATCAAAGGATATCACCAGTTATTCAAGTTTTTCGGACGCCCGAAAATCAAATAAAACCCTTAAAATTGTTGGCCAATTGGCTAAAGACAAGGACATGGAATATGATCCGGTCAAAGATCCCAATCATTTCAGTTTTTATGTTACCGACAAATCTGGAGAAACTGTACAAGTAGTCCTTAAAGCAGCAAAACCACAAGATTTTGAACTTTCAGAACAGATCGTTGTCACCGGCAAAATGGATGAAAAAGGACTTTTCATCGCAAAAGATGTACTCTTAAAATGCCCATCCAAATACAAAGACGAAGAAGTCTATATCAAAAGTGAAAGTTAAGGCCCGATGCAATCCATCCAATATGTAGGTGAACATTTGTGGGTTCAAGCAACAGGTCATTTACTCATACTTGTTTCCTTTTTTTCAGCGATATTTATCATTGTTGGTTCGATATTACATCATCGACAAAGTCAAGAACTCCACCCTTGGGATAAATGGGTTAAAGCTCTATTTTATGTGCATTCTGCGAGTATTCTTAGTACCATTGGATTGATTATTTTTATTATGTCTCAACGTTGGTACGAATACCATTACGTTTGGGAGCACGTCTCTGATGATTTACCCATGAAATACATCCTTTCAGCTTTTTGGGAAGGACAGGAAGGTTCCTTTTTACTTTGGATGTTTTGGAATCTGGTGTTGGGATTTATGATCCTTCGCCGATCTGATGAATTTGTCATCAGCAATATCGGTATTCTCTTTAGTGTCCAGCTCATTTTGGTGAGTATGATTTTGGGGATTTATGTAGGAGAAACGCGATTGGGAAGCAATCCATTTTTATTGTTGCGACAAACCATGGACATTCCACTTTTTAACAATGCTGAGTATATTTCGCTTATAAAGGGCAATGGAATGAATCCTTTGTTGCAAAACTATTGGATGCTCATCCATCCACCTACCCTATTTTTAGGTTTTGCTTCAGTGCTTGTACCCATTTGTTATGCGATGTCTGGTTTTTTCCAAAGAAAGTATACAGGATGGCTTAAACCAGCCTTACCATGGAGTTTATTTTCTGCCTCTATACTTGGTTTAGGTATTTTAATGGGAGGAGCATGGGCTTATGAAGCATTAAGTTTTGGAGGATATTGGGCCTGGGATCCGGTCGAAAATATGTCCTTGGTTCCATGGCTGATTTTGGTAGCTGGAATTCACGCCCACTTAATTGCACAACACACAGGATATTCTGTTCGAGCGGCCTATTTATTTTATATGCTGTCCTTTGGAATGGTGATTTATTCCACTTACCTTACCCGTAGCGGTGTTTTAGGTGATACAAGTGTGCATGCATTTACAGGACTGGGATTAGGATGGCAACTCCTATTTTTTATCGCTGCCACAGTTATTGGTCCTTTAATTTTATATTTTAGACACAGCTCATCGGTACCTAATTTTGAAAAAGAAGAAGGTATAAGTTCCAGAGAATTCTGGATGTTTATTGGTGCTTTATCGCTGCTTTTTAGTTCAGGTTTGATCTCTTTTACAACGAGCATTCCGGTTTATAATAAATTATTGGATTTTTTTGGTGAACTGGTTGGAAGTAATTTAAGTAGTTGGCATCGATCCGCCCCAGTGGATGTGGTTGCGCATCACAATCGATTCCAAATTTGGTTGGCTGTATTAATAGGATTACTAACAGGCTTCTCTGTGTTTTTAAGATACCACGGCCAAAAAAATCTTGTTTTGCAAAAATCATTCTGGAAAGACATCGCAATCGTCACTGGATTTGCCTTGTTATTCAGTAGCATCAGCTTTTATGCTCTAGATCGACAAAACATTCCTTTGGCTGTCTTTATTTTCGCAGCTTGGTTTGGTTTTGCTGGTAGCGTAGTTTATTTTATTAAATTGATGAAAAGCCAGCCAAGATCATTGTCTTCATTGTTGGCGCATTCAGGTTTTGGAATTCTATTATTGGGGATTGTATTTACAGGAGTGAATCGAAAAAATTTAGTTCCTGATGAATTTTTCCAGGAAGACTTTTTGTTCGCAGATGATCCTGAAGCTGCGGGCAAACATTTTTTATTAATAAAAAATCAACCAAAATTGGTGAGACAATTTATGGTGGAATATAAAAAGGATACACTTCAATCTCGTTTTAGAAATTACACCATCCAGTTTTCTACCATCGACACCCTGGGTGAAAAAATTAAAAGTTTTGAAACCCATCCACAAATCCAATACGACAATAAACTTACCAAAGTTGCTGCTTCTAATCCATCCATTAAAAGATATATTCACGAGGATATTTTTACCCTTATTGCACAAATTCCTGCCGTCCACACAGACGCAGAATCAGCTAAAAAAGCGGAAGATAGTTTAGACTATGTAGACCATAGCCTCGAAATAGGTGATACGGTGTTTGGAAATAAATACTATTTTATTTTGGACCGAATTGGTTCTAATTTTGCACCAAAGGATTTTGAATTACAAAAGGGAGATCTTGGATTCGAGCTTGAATTGAGAATGAAATCTTTAGAAGAAACTGCTACTCTTGTATTAAAGCCAGGAATAATTTTCAGAGGAAATACCATGTTCAGGTTTCCAGCCCAATTGGAAAATAAAGGAGTGAGAATTCAAGTGGGTGAAAATATTTTTGAAGCAGCATTTCCTGAAAACAATCAAGTAGCATTTCAAACTTTTCAAATAAAAGAAGGGCAATCCATGCAACTGGAAGATGGAAAAAAAGTTACATTGTCAGGATTTGATAAAAATCCAAACTCTCCTTATTTGGAAGGTAAAAAGGAGGGTGATATTGTCATTGGAGCAAAGCTCAAAATTGAATGGAATAATTCCGTTAAAGAAATCATGCCAATTTATGTCATTCGCGATCAAAATATCATACCTCTTCCTGATCGGATCACCGACCCATGGGCGAGTTTCTATTTCACCAAAATTGATCCTGAAACGGGTGACATGACTTTTAAGTATTATGAGAATAAAACAATAGGATCAGTCCCCATCCAAATAGCAGAAAATGCCCCCAGAACGGATTATCTAGTCATGGAAGCCATTGTATTTCCAGGTATTAATCTCGTTTGGCTTGGAAGTCTTTTGATGGTTTTTGGATTGGCTTATGGTGCCTGGATCAGAAGAAAAGGAAAAGCACAACTATGATTTCAAAAGCCATCATCATTGGCAGCGGAAAAGTGGCGAAAGCAATAGTCCCTCAACTTTTGAAAAATGATATCCAAGTGCTTCAACTGTTTTCAAGAAGACCCAATGAGGTCGATTTTATTAAAAATGATGATGCTCAACATTCTGTAGAAATTATTTCGGATTTCTCAAATATTTCAAATCAAGCTGACATATATATCCTGGCTGTAAAAGATGATGCTCTCTCAAAAGTATCAGTACAATTAAGCAAGGTTATTTCTTCTGACAAATATGTTTGTCATTTATCGGGTTCACTTAAATTAGACGTCTTAGATTCTTATTTTTCCAAAAAAATCTGCCTCTGGCCCATGTATAGTTTCATTGGTCATGAAGTGGATTGGCAAAATGTTCCTTTATTTGTTACTTCGAATGTTATAAATGAAGAAATTTATAATTTTGGTAAAACCTTATCTCCACTCATCTATTCGGTAACCGAAGATGAAAAATCAAAAATTCATATCGCTGCCGTTTTTGCCAATAATTTTAGCAATTACAATGTTCATATTGCAGAAGAAATTTTAAAAACCACCCAAATACCCTTGTCCGTTTTTAAACCTATGATGGAGGGTATGTTAAACAGTATTTTTGAAAAAGGAGCATTGTTGACCCAAACAGGTCCTGCCCACAGGGGTGATTTAAAAATCGTAGAAAATCAGTTTATCTACCTTCAGAAACACTTTCCGGAATTTGCTTTACTTTATCAACAATACTCAACACTCATTTCTCAAAAAAAATAAATCATGCGTCTCATTGGTCAAATACCACATCCCAAGCTCCTTATCAGTGTTTTTAAATCCAACCAAAAAATCATTTTCAAATTTGAAATTGGTCCATTTGAACAAACTTACAAATTTCTAGAAACAGAACAGTTAAACGATTTAGCTTCCGCAACTGTTTTAGTCACTGAGGAATGGATTACTAATGTTTTTGCAACATTTGATGAAATGAATCAACATTATAAAAAAATCTCCGCTTTACTACAATAAAATTTAAATATGATTACTTCAAAATTCTTTTTAAAAATTATAATTCCCACATTTCTTGTAATTTGTACCTTTTCATCCTGCTTGGAAGACTCCTTGTTTCAAGATGAAACCACAGAAATCAAGCTTAGATATTTATCAGGCCCCCTGGCGGGATTGGAATTTGATCTAAACACAGGAGCAGACACAGAAGGTGATCTTCGGTTTATTCCTTCCAAAAACATCACGAGACTATTTTGTCAGCCTTTGATCGAAAATCTAAACAACAGATTACAAAATTCAAGTTCAATAAATTTTGCCTGGGATGGAATTCCATCCAGTGGCGAAAAATTAGCCATCAATGCCAACAACGCTAATGAACAATGGGCCGGAGATATAGACCTTAATTTTATCAATGGAGACTTCATCACCACCAGTATTCCAAAAAATACAAAAATCCAAATTACAGAATATCCATCTGCTGGAGAACGAGTGACTGGTAGCATTAACTTTTCGGCTTTTACCAATTACAATTGGAACGGGCAACAATCCCAACAAATCATTGGTGTAAATATAGATTTTAAAATTATTAGATCTGTGGACGGCCAATAATTTCTATTCTGTGGGAAGCTTTAAGAATAAATAAAGGCCATTTTCGGATCCCCAAACCTGCAAACCATTTTTTGTAAACCCTCTGTCAAGCGTTTTTAGTCCTTCTTTTGTAATTTCCACTTCTGACCTTACGGAACTAGCACCTCTAAGCTTACTTTCGCAATTGTTGTTTTTGGTAGAACCTTTGAAATGAAACTCTCCTATTTTTTCCAAATAAACGGTGCATCCTTCCTTTAATATCAATTGATCTTGTTTTAATGGAAAATTGGAAAAAGGTTTGTGACAATACCGAACAAAATTCTTTTCATCAGGAAGGGTATAAACTTTGCTGATGTAATGATTTTTTGAGAGCCTTTCCAATTTATAAACACGCTGGCGATAAGGTTTATGAAGTTGATCCGAGGCGGCTTGTTCCACATACAACCAAACACCATATTTGTCTTCCAACCAAATAGGACACATCTGAAGTTGGATACTTAAAAAATTGCTATCCTGACTGGCTTGTAGATAACTGCTAAAAGTCCCTACCATCAAATTTCTTAAGTCTATTATATCCTGACTAAAATGGCTTGCCTTTTTAGCTGGGGCACAAGCCATAAAGAGAGAACCAACGCATAAAAATAAAATTCCTTTCCAACTCATTTTAGTTTAATTTTGACACAAAGTTACAGCATGCCCATTAATATCTTTCATCCGGATCAAATTCTAAGAATTGAAAAGCAGACGATGGTTGAACAGAATATTTCTGCGGAAGTATTAATGGAGAGGGCCGGACAAGTTTTTACCGATTGGTTTATCCAAAAATATCAAAACAAAGAAATTCATATTTTTTGTGGACAGGGCAACAACGGAGGCGATGGTTTGGTGATCGGCAGATTTTTAAGCTTATATTTTTACAAGGTAAACATTTGGATAGTCCCTTGGGAATCCAACACAAGTCCAGAATTTATCGTCAATTTAAACAAATTAAATACGCGTCAAGGCATTCAGATTTTTCAAAATTTTGAATTTGATTCTATTTCTAAAATTCCAGCTGAGGCCATCATCATTGACGCAATCCTTGGCACAGGTACAAATAGATCAGTAGTTGGAGTGATGGCCCAAATCATAGATAAAATCAATGCATTACCCAATCTAAAAGTTTCAGTAGATATTCCAAGTGGCTTAAGTGCATCCGAGATTACAGAAGGAGCAGCTATTAAGGCAGACTGGACGCTTAGTTTTGAATTTCCTAAATTGGCTTTCCTGTTTCCGGAAAATCAAGATTATGTCAAAAACTGGGAGGTGGAGTCTATTGGTCTTTCTAAAAATGCAGAACTTCTCGAAACTCCCGCATTTAGAGTCACGGATCAAAAAGATCTTTCCAAAATTTATCATCCAAGAACGCGGTTTTCCTATAAACATCAAAACGGCCACGCGCTAATTGTAGCAGGATCTAGTAATATGTGTGGTGCCGGAATTCTGGCTGCTACAGCTTGTTTAAGATCTGGAGCAGGACTTGTGAGATTAGCCACTCTGGAGTCTTGCAAAGCATCGTTGTTTGCACAACAAGCAGAAATCATGTTTTGCCCGACAGAGCTGATTTTCCAAGATCAGAGGAAACACTATCAGGCCATCTGCATGGGTCCGGGCTTGGATGAAGAAGTGGTAGAATATTTTTTAAACCATCCAATTCCAGATATTCCATTACTTATTGATGCAGAGGGAATTCGGTTTCTGGCTCAAAATCCTCGTTTTTTTGCTAAGTTACCTAGCCAATGTGTATTTACACCACATTTGGGTGAATTGTCCTTACTGTTGGGCCTAAAGGATGATTCTTACAGCATGCTCCAGGCAGCCATCGATTGGTGTAAGGAAACCGGAAAACACATGGTATTAAAAGGAGCCTATACAGCCTGTATTGCCCCAAATGGTGAGGTTTGGTTCAATCATACGGGCAATCCAGGATTGGCTACAGCAGGAAGTGGCGATGTGCTTAGTGGAATCATCACCGGGCTTTTGGCCCAATCCTATTCCATGATGGATGCGATGCGGCTAGGAGTCTGGCTGCACGGCAAGGCAGCTGATCTTGCATTGGAGCTTCAATCCCATGAAAGTCTGTGTGCGAGTGATGTGAGTGCTTATTTGGGTCGAAGTTATAAAGTGCTTTTAGAAGTCTAAAGCCGAGCTCTGTTTACATCCAATTCTGCTTAATTCCCCATGAATGTACTTATTTCATGATGCATTGCTTACTGACAACTAATCTGTTGAAATAATATTTCGGTTTCATTGGGTATTCCGTCGATTAACTCCTATTTTTGGGCGATTTTTAGTTAAAACGGAACCTACACATTGACCTCAGTACCAGATATCAATTACCTACTTTGGTGGCATGCCAATGCATATGGCTGGCTGGATATACCTGGTTTGGCGTATTTTCTAGCCATTAAAAATGAGGCTCATATTGACCATCAGAATCAACTGATTTATCCTCCCACGCTGAAGCTTCAATTGACGAATGATGCTCCAAACAGAGCCGATGAAATGTTGCAAAACATCATTGTAGAAACTGGTTTTTCAAAACAAGATCTGGAGTCTCAATTGGAAGATTTATGTGCACACTTAAGATCGAATATGATACAAAGTGGTTCAGTGGAATTTGAACCCTATGGCATTTTGAAGCTTCTTGAAGATCAATCAAAAAGTTTTACACCATCAGATTTTAACGCACATCATGGTTTTGTAGGAAATCAAGCCATTCCAATTTCGGCGCTTAAAATGAATTACCAAAGGAACGATGAACTCATTGCACCTATCATACCCATTAAAAAGAAAAAAGAACCCAATCTAAAATGGTTGTATTACCTCTTGGCTTTTCTTTGGATCTTATTTTTGGTTTTATTGTTTTGGCCTTCTGGCAAAAAACAAAAATCCAACGCCAAGAATTCTAATATCACTGAACTAAAAGATACTTTGACTTATATAGAACCTACTGATACGAGTTCAATGCTAGTTGTTTCTGATACAATGTCCACATCAGATACTACACAAGCAATTATTTTGCCAAAAGAAGAAGAAATAAAAGAAGACAACATCACTGAATTAAATAAAATCGTTCAGGGAAAAACCTGTGTCATCATTGTCGGATCTTTTATCAAAAAAAACAATGCAATTCGTTTGGAAAAGAAAGTCGTACATGACGGTTATACTTCTTTCACAGAAGAATTTGGAAAATTCAACAGAGTAGGAATTCAGTTTGACTGTATGCAACGGAATTTAGAAGAAGTTCTCGCAGAATTAAAACAAAAATACCATCCGGATTCCTGGATTTTAAAACACTAAATTAATTATGCCCATGTCAAAATGGAATTCCATTTCAGAGATTACAAAATCCAATAAAGATTCATTTTTTTTAATTGCGGGCCCATGCGTGGTAGAATCAAAAGAACTTTGTTTTCAGGTTGCAGAGCAGATGAAAGAAATTTGCAACAGACTTGCGATTCCCTATATTTTTAAAGCGTCTTATAGAAAAGCAAACCGTTCCAGAATTGATTCATTTACCGGAATTGGTGATGTAGAATCATTGGAAATTTTAAAAGAAATTGGAACAAGTTTGGATCTCCCAGTCACAACCGACATTCACACAGAAGAAGAAGCAGTGCTCGCAGCGCAATTTGTAGATATTTTACAAATTCCGGCTTTTTTATGCAGACAAACCAGCCTTTTGGTCGCTGCTGCACAAACCGGCAAAATCGTCAATGTTAAAAAAGGACAATTTATGTCACCTGAAGCCATGGTTTATGCGGTGGATAAAATTCGGCAGTCCAGTAAGGTGGAACCCTGGTTAACGGACAGAGGATCTTGCTTTGGTTACCATGATTTAATTGTCGATTACAGAGGAATTCCGACCATGCAATCCTTTGGAGTGCCGGTCATCATGGATTGTACACACGCCCTGCAGCAACCCAATCAAGCGGTTGGTGTCACCGGAGGAAGACCAGATCAAATCCCTACCATCGCGAAAGCAGCGATCGCCGTGGGTGTAGATGGAATTTTTATTGAAACACATCCAAAACCTTCGGAAGCAAAATCCGATGGCGCCAACATGTTGCCATTAGATCAAATGGAAGAATTGCTTACTCGTCTTGTAAAAATTAGGAAGGCCATCCTTTAATGATATATGGCTTTAACATTAGATACAAAAATTCCCCATCAAAAAATTCAGGATGCGCTTTGGTTAAAAGCACACATCCAGGATAAGCTCAAACTAAAAGAAAATTTTAGTTATAAAATTGTCAGAAGAAACATTGATGCTAGATTTATAGACGTACAATATGTTTTAAGAATCGAGGTTGATCTTGAAAATGATATCCAAAATAATTACAAACCTCTCGAAAGAATTTTTCCAAAATTTAAATCTCAAAATCCGGTTTTAATAGTGGGAGCAGGACCTTGCGGCTATTTTGCAGCATTGCATTTATTGACCAAAGGAATTCGTCCAATCATCATCGATCGCGGCAAAGATGTACAAAGTCGCAGAAGAGATTTAAGAGCAATCCAACAAATGGGCATTGTAAATCCTGAATCCAATTATTGTTTTGGAGAAGGTGGAGCAGGAACCTATTCAGATGGAAAATTATACACCCGATCCAACAAAAGGGGTGACATCATGAATGTATTGGATTGGTTGGTAGTCCATGGCGCTACCGATGAAATTTTGGTTGATGTACATCCGCATATCGGCAGCAATAAATTGCCTGCAATATTGGCAAGAATGAGACAAACCATTTTACAACATGGTGGTGAAATCCATTTCAATACCAAAATGATTGATTTTAAAATAGTCAATCAACAAATCAAAAGTGTACAAACCAACAAAGAAACTTTTGATGTAAGTCATTTGATTTTAGCTACCGGACATTCTGCAAGAGACATTTATTTACTCTTACAGAACAAGGGTATCTTGATTGAGACCAAAGCATTTGCCATAGGACTTAGAATCGAACATCCTCAGTCCATCATTGACCAGGCGCAATACCATTGTTTCCCTCGTCCTTCTACCCTTCCACCTGCTGCATACGGATTGAGTGCCCAGGTAAATGAAATTGGCGTATTTTCTTTTTGTATGTGTCCGGGAGGTCTGATCATTCCAGCGGCTACTGCACCTGGAGAAATTGTGGTGAATGGAATGTCTTTGTCCAAAAGAGATTCACCATTTGCAAATAGTGGCGTGGTCACTTCGGTCGATCAGTTAGACTTTAAACCATTTGAAAAAGATGGGCCATTGCAGGGAATGTTTTTTCAGTCAGCTATAGAACAACAAATGTTTGGTGCAGGAGATGGAACTCAAAAAGCGCCAGCACAAAAATTGCTTGACTTTATTGCAAGGAAAGAAAGCGGTACACTTCCCAACAGTTCCTATATACCAGGATTAATCAATGCCCGTTTGGATGAACTATTACCCAAAACCATCAGCCTGAGATTAAGAGAGGGCTTGGGTATTTTTGGAAAAAAAATGAAAACCTTTCTCTCCGATGAAGCGGTGTTGGTAGGTACAGAATCCCGCACCAGTGCCCCAGTGAAGATCCCAAGAGATCCCGAGAGTTGCGAACATCCACAGATAAAAGGATTATTCCCTTCCGGTGAAGGGGCAGGTTATGCAGGCGGAATACTTTCAGCGGCTATGGATGGCATAAGGGTGGCAGAAGCAATATATTTGTTGAGATCTTAATTTTAGTTCCCAATTTTGACAACAATCATCTAAATAAATGATCAAATGATTCAAAGTTTTGTTTAATATTCATACCTTTGCATTTGATGTTTAAGTCATTCATATCTAGTTTATTAATTATAGTGATTTGTGCCCCTGGCATTCTAAAGTTAGGGACATTTATCCAATGGAAAATGAATCAGGAAAATATTTCTAAAAAATATTGTGTCAATAAAAGTAAACCTTTCAAAAAATGTGATGGAAAATGCCGTTTGTCTTTATTACTTAAAAAGTATGACGCGCAAAATGTGCCTATGCAAAATCAAGAGAAAAATCTTGTGTGGAGCGAAATTCCATTTTTTGAAATACCAAATTCATCTGATATTGGTTTTATTGACATTCAGCATTCATTGAAAAAATCTATTATAACTTACCAATTTGGGTATAAATACGAAAGCACTCAGAGCTGCTTCCATCCACCAGAAGTAATTTAAATATTTCGTTTAAATTCATTTTTTCATATTCTTAATTCAACAATCATGTTACGATACGTTGGGTTTTTATTGGCCTTTTGTGTTCAATATAGCCAAGCCTGTGACATTTGTGGGTGTTCTTCTTTTTCAGGTACGATTGGATTACTGCCAAATTCGACACCTCATTTTATAGGCCTTAGATCGTCTTTTAGCTCTTTTCATTCTGAAATACATGAAGAGGGTTTAAGCGGAACAGATTATTTTTGGTCACAAGAAATCTGGGGCAGATACACCATAAAAAACAAATGGGTATTTTCTGTAGGTTTACCTTTTCACTCTGTTCGCAGGGTAGAATCAGGTCAAAATTCTAATTATCATCAATTGGGAGATTTGAGTCTTACATTTGGAAGAATGTTCCAATGGAAAAACTCGAGTAATCTTAGTTCATTTTTAGTCAATTTTGGCACCAAATTGCCCACAGGTGAATATCAACTTGTTAAGGAAGGCAGAACTTTACCTCCAGGACTTCAACCTGGAAGTGGTTCGTTTGATTTCATTGGAATGGTAGCTTATAACCGATTTTCAAATAAATGGGGTACCGGTTTTGAAAGTAGCGTTAAGTATTCCAATTCAAATGATGATCACTATAGACAAGGTCATCGTTTGACTTTATCTGGAAAAGTTTATTACAAACCCACTGATAGACTCAACCAGCTTTGGTGTAGTCTAGGTTTCGATATAGAAAGCACTACCCCAGACCAAAAATTTGGGGATCAAGTTGTAAATACTGGAGGAAATATTTTCATGTTTCATTTAGGATTAAATCTATTATCTGGACAAAGTTGGAATTTGTCAGCAAATACCCAAATTCCTTTTTATCAGAATCTTAATAACAATATGACCCACGCTAAAAGCAGATTTTCAATTCAATTTTTCTATTTTTTATAATTTAAAAAACAAATCATGTTAAACTTAAAATATTATTTTTATTCAATTCTTTTATTAAGTTCGTTTACCATCTTATCGTGTCACAAACACGATGATGATGATCTAAGCGGAACTGGTACCCTTGAAATCGAATTTGACCATAAAGCTAACGGGCAAACTTTTGCATTTGGCCAAGATTATGTGAATGAATCAGGTGAAACTATGCAGTTTACAGAATTCAATTATTATGTAAGCAATTTTTCATTGGTTAAATCTGACGGAAGTGTTTATACAGTTCCAAAGGATGAATGTTATTTTCTAATTCGTGAAAAAGCAGATGGCGTCAACACAAAAATTAGCTTATCCAATATTCCAGCTGGAGATTACAAAGAATTTAAATTTACCATAGGTGTAGATAGCCTCAAAAGCACAAGTCCAGCGGAACAACGCACAGGTGCATTAGATCCTGCTGGTGAAGCAGCAGGTATGTATTGGGCTTGGAACAGCGGTTACATATTTGTGAGAGTAGAAGGAACTTCTCCTGCCGCACCATTGGATCCTGGAACCAATTCCAATAAATTCAGATACCATATTGGATTGTTTGGAGGCATGAATTCACCAACATTGAACAATATCCGTACAGTAAGTTTAAAAGACAAACACGATGATGTAGCTGAAATAAGAAAAGATCACCATGCAGCGCATTTACATGTTTTTGTGGATATTATGGACATGTTTAAATCTCCCAACGCCATCAGTGTAGCAACCAATCCTACAGTGCACGCAAGTCCTTTTTCTGCAAATCTCGCAAATAATTATATGGACATGTTTGTATTAGATCATATCCATAATTAATTCTATTAATTCTCAAACCAACTTAAAGCTAACCAGAAAACATTGCTCTTCTGGTTAGCTTGGGTGGTTACAAAATTAACATTTATGCAGTTGTCGGTAAATTTTTTGGGACTTATGGTTTTTTGCTCCATTTTATGGACAAGTTGTACTGTTGATGATAAAGATTTATGGACCGGCATCGTAAAACCAGCACATTTCCCGGAGCCGTTTTTTAAAGTTGAAGTCACTAAAGAAGGTTTTGAATTGGGACGTAAATTGTTTTACGATCCTATTTTATCTAGAGATCAAACTATTTCTTGTGGCGGCTGTCATAATCAAAGCAGTGCTTTTACCCATCACGGACATGATCTAAGCCATGGTATTGACGATTTAATTGGAATGAGAAACAGCTTACCAATTCAGAATTTGATTTGGCACAATAGTTTTTTTTGGGATGGAGGAGTTGGACATATCGATTTAATTTCCATTAACCCCATTGAAAATCCTGTTGAAATGGATTTGCGTTTTGGTCAGGCAATCGCAAAATTAAATACTGATCAAAATTATCGTGAGCAATTTAAATCTGTGTATGGATCAGACAGTATCACAGGTAGTCTCTTCTTAAAATCAATGACTCAATTTATGTCTATGCTGGTTTCAGCGGACAGCCCTTATGATCAATATTTATCAGGAAACTCAAATGCTCTTTCTGCTGAAGAAATTGAAGGCATGAAAATCTTTGAATCTAAATGTGCAAGCTGTCATAGCGGTGTCCTTCAGAGTGACTTTGCATTCAGAAACAACGGACTTCAAGAAGAACCATTTATAGACGATGGCAGGTTTTTAATTTCTCAATTTGAACAAGACAAGGGAAAATTTAAAGTCCCTAGTTTAAGAAATGTAGAATATACATATCCTTACATGCATAATGGAAATAAAAATAGCTTAGAAGATGTACTTCATCACTATCGATTTGGGATAAAAAAAAGCAGCACATTAGATTCTTTGCTTATTAAAAACGGCAAATTAGGTATTGAGTTAACCGATGAAGAGTCCAGCAAAATTATTCAGTTTTTAAAGACACTTAGTGATCCTAAATTTATACGGGACAAACGATTTTCGGAGCAGTGATCACTTTTCTGAATTCTACGCTTAAAGCCAGCGATGTACAAATGATCACCTTTAGACATTGTTTTTTAAATGAATAATTGGTATATTAGGAGATAATGTTCTAATAGTCAGTCAAGACTATAATACCACTTAACTTTCAACTTTACCTTGTTTCTTGACAAGAAAGGCCATTCATTTTAAAGCCTAAAAAATGAATATATTCAAATTTTTTGTTAATATAATTAATCTTGTTTAATCTTTTTACTGTATAGTTAAACATAAATAGAGTTTTTAAATTGATGTTAGGGTAGTTTAAATTAATCACTTTAAATCTAACTTTATGAAATGTATTTCCTCTTTACTCCTAAGCTTTCTCGTTTTCTTCAATTTGTCAGGTCAAACTAAGGTTTATGACATTATTGCCTCTTCTCCTGATCACAACATTCTTGAAACAGCCATCGATCTAGCTGGGCTCAAAGATGCTCTGAATGGTGATGGACCATTTACCGTATTTGCTCCAACTGATGCGGCCATTCAAGCCTTACCAGCTGGTGTTCTAGACACTTTGCTTGCAGACCCTACAGGTGCACTTAAAGACATACTTTTATACCATGTGGTCGGAGCACAGGCACTTTCCACTGATCTTAGCGATGGTCAGGAAATCCAAACTCTCCTTGCCAATAAAAAAGTTCGGGTGACCATCAATGCAGAAGGTGTGTTTATCAATGATGCCAAAGTAACCGTAACAAATTTGCTTGCTGACAATGGAGTGGTTCATGTCATCAATGCGGTGCTCTTGCCTGCGAGGACGACAGTTTATGATATTATTGCTTCTTCCCCGGATCACACCATTCTTGAAACAGCCATCGATCTAGCTGGTCTAAAGGACGCTCTTAATGGTGATGGACCTTTCACCGTCTTTGCTCCAACTGACGCGGCCATTCAATCCTTACCGGCAGGTGTTTTGGATGAATTGCTTAAAGATCCACAAGGAGCACTTAAAGACATACTTTTATACCATGTGGTCGGAGCACAGGCACTTTCCACTGATCTTAGCGATGGTCAGGAAATCCAAACTCTCCTTGCCAATAAAAAAGTTCGGGTGACCATCAATGCAGAAGGTGTGTTTATCAATGATGCCAAAGTAACCGTAACAAATTTGCTTGCTGACAATGGAGTGGTTCATGTCATCAATGCGGTGCTCTTGCCTGCGAGGACGACAGTTTATGATATTATTGCTTCTTCCCCGGATCACACCATTCTTGAAACAGCCATCGATCTAGCTGGTCTAAAGGACGCTCTTAATGGTGATGGACCTTTCACCGTCTTTGCTCCAACCGATGCGGCCATTCAAGTCTTACCAGCAGGTGTTCTTGACACATTGCTTGCCGACCCAACTGGAGCACTTAAAGACATACTTTTATACCATGTGGTTGGAGCACAGGCACTTTCCACTGATCTTAACGATGGTCAGGAAATCCAAACTCTCCTTGCCAATAAAAAAGTTCGGGTGACCATCAATGCAGAAGGTGTGTTTATCAATGATGCCAAAGTAACCGTTGCAGATTTAATTGCTGACAATGGAGTGGTTCATGTCATCAATGCAGTACTCTTGCCTGCAAGAACGACAGTTTATGATATAATTGCTTCCTCTCCGGATCATACCATTCTTGAAACAGCAATCGATCTAGCTGGACTAAAGGACGCCCTTAATGGGGATGGCCCTTTTACCGTCTTTGCTCCAACCGATGCGGCCATTCAAGCCTTACCGGCTGGTGTTTTGGATGAATTGCTTAAAGATCCACAAGGAGCATTAAAAGACCTTTTACTTTTTCATGTGGCCAATGGAAAAAGTTTATCAACTGACTTAAATGAAGGTCAGCAAATTACCACTTTGGCTGGTGGTGCATTGACAGTTAAAATTAATACTGATGGTCTATTCATAAACAACGCCAAAGTCACCAATGCAAATTTGGAAGCAGACAATGGTGTCGTACATGTAATTGATGCGGTTTTAACAATGACATCCTCATCCAAAAATATCTTTAACGGCTTAGTAAAAATATACCCCAATCCATTTACGGATTTCGTCCAAATTGATTTACCCAATTCTACAGCTCAAGCTTTGAAGATTGAGATACTGGATGTTCAAGGAAAATTAATTCAGTCTATAAATTCCAGTTCACCCACTGAACGAATTTTTGTGGAAGGTGCTCCTGGAACCTATATTTTGAGGTTGGTGACGCAAGATGCGATACAAGAAATAAAGCTTTTTAAAAAATAGAATTTGTTGGATTTGTAAATAGAATAAGTTTAAAAGCTCCGGAAAAAATCCGGAGCTTTTTCCTTACAATTTAATCAATAAATTTGATATAAAAAACCACTATTCATTTAGTAAAAATATGGTTCAAAATAGAAAATATTTAATCATAGGAGCGTCTTCGGGTATTGGACTTGCTATTTCAAAAAAACTTTCAGAAACTGGCGCTCAGGTGGTGGGCACCTATTTTAAAAATAAAATAGGGAACACAGGAATTGATTCTGAATACCAATATTTTGATGTAATGGGAAAAGAATTGGATCCAAAAACTTTTCCTGAAGTATTGGATGGATTGGTCTATTGTCCCGGGACTATTTCTCTCTTGCCTTTCAACAGAATAAATCCACAAAAATTTCTTGAAGACTATCAATTTCAATTTCTCGGATTGGTTCGTTCAGTTCAAATGGCACTACCCTTTCTCAAAAAATCTACTCAGGCATCTGTTATCTTCTTTTCTACAGTTGCCGTTCAGATCGGTTTACCTTTTCACAGTTTGGTGGCCAGTTCTAAAGGAGCCATTGAAGGATTGACCCGTTCACTTGCAGCAGAATTTGCTCCACAAATCAGATTCAATTGCATCGCTCCTGCATTGGTGGAAACTCCATTGGCAGCCTCTCTACTTAATACCGAAGAAAAAAAATTAAACCTTGCCCAAAAGAATCCTTTAAAACGCTTAGGACAACCGGAAGATATTGCAGAAATGGCATGCTTCTTATTGTCTGACAAATCTTCATGGATGACTGGACAAATCATTCATTTAGATGGAGGTTTTGGATCAATTAAATAATTCAATTATGGCAATGCACCAACTTACATTTGAACAAAAATTACCTACTGAACTTGACACGCTATGGGAATTTATAAGTTCTCCTATGAATCTTGCGAAAATTACTCCTCCATCCATGGATTTTCGCGTGACAAAACCTTTGATGTCAGATTATATTTACCCTGGTATGTTTATAGCCTACAAAGTGTCACCCTTGTGGGGAATTTCCATGGAATGGGTCACAGAAATTACACAGGTCGAAGAAAAAAAATACTTTGTGGATGAACAAAGAAAAGGACCTTATAAAATTTGGCACCATGAGCATCATTTAATTCCTCAGGATGATGGTATTTTGATGCGAGATATCATTAGTTATCAGGTTCCCTTTGGTCCTCTTGGAGATTTATTAAATGCGATGATGATCCAAAAAAAGATTGAGGGTATTTTTAAGTTTAGGGAAGAAAAGTTACGAATAATTTTCCCCTGGTGAGATGATTCAAAATGCATGCTTTTATAAGTTGCCTAAATACGTATTTTTTCAACAAAGCCAGCCCATCAAAATATGCAATCCATTTTTTTTAATAGAAAAGGGGAACTTGTATTCCCCTTTTCTATTTTTAAGAAATTGAATTTCAATTTCTTTACTTGAGTATTGTAAATGATTTTACCATGGTTTTATCCTGTAAAATCACCTTCACAAAATACAATCCATCTGGATAATTCTGCAAGTCAATAGGAATAATGTTATTGTCAAATTGGTTTATTGGAAGGACCATGACTTTAAGAACATCAGCTTTTACATTGTACAATTGTAACTTTACCATATCGTCCTTCTTCGAAGTTACTTTGAGGTGTATGATCTGTTTTGCAGGATTTGGAAACAATTGCAATTCAAATTCACCTGATAAATTCTGTTCTGAATTATTCTCTTCTTGTGGTTGTGAAAAATCCATTTGAGAAACTTTAATAGGCATTGACTGATTAAACTCCGGACAATAGGTTGGATCCCAATTCCATGTAACGTATTCACCGGCATCCACTTTATCTGCAATGAACTGGCCGGTCATATAAGTTCTTGAGGCCGCAGTTGATTTTTCAATTTTTATCTCCTTTTTGGTATAGATATTTGCTTTTACGATGGAGCTTTTATTGAATTTTACTTCTTCTTCTACATAAAATTGTATACCTGGAGTAACATTTTCGTTGATTTTAATAAAATCATTTCCATCCAATTTCTTATCAATCATTACATTCGTTGCTTGATTAAATTTTAATTGGCTACCTTCTCCTAGCTTGAGTTCTTTGATGTTAACATTTGCGTGACCAGATAAAGTAGCAACTACATTTTTTCCCACTTCAATTTTTCCATAATTGCTTAGGTTCAATGTTACCGGTGCGCTGTTGTCATTGATTTTAACATCGCTATTGCCGGGATTTACATTTTCAATAAATGGGGGTTTCAAACTTGAAGGTACATAAGCATCTATCTTAGTCGTCACAGTACTTCCACTTTTCACATCAATATTACCTGACTTTACAAAAGTATTCGTACCAATAATTTTACTGTTCTTTTCCAGACTGACTTTTTTATTGGCAGTCATGACTCCGATGCCACCGCTTTCAACAATATTCTCTTTCATTTTTACTTCATCCTTACTCAAAATGGTGTACGCATATAACAAACTAGCATCTCCATATTTATTAACAGTGACTGTTTGCTGGCATGTCGCGGTTACTCCGGAAACATCGGTTGCTGTCCAAGTAACCACTGTGGATCCAACTGGATAATTTAATGGCGCATTACTTACCAAAGAACTTATAGGACAAGAATTGGTGAGAATCGGTTCAATCAGATTGATGGAACTTGCATAGCAAAAACCTTCATTCGTGTTTACAATGCTTGGGCTCGGGCAATTTAAACTCAACATACAATCCGGACAAATAATTGCTCCCGTATTTGGATTGTAGGTGCCTGCCGGACAATTTAAACATTCGGAAGCTCCTGAATTAGGATTGTAAGTTTGCACAGGACAATCAGCGCAGCTTGTGGATCCTGATGAAGCAGAGAATTTCCCCGGAGGACAATTTGTACAAGCGACAGCCCCCGTTGCATTTGAATAGGTTCCCGCTCCACATGATTCACAATGATCTTGTCCTTGTTGTCCTTGATAAGTTCCAGCAGGACAACTGGAGCATTCAACGGAAGCTACTTGAGCGGAAAATGAACCCGGCGGACATGATTCACAATGATCTTGTCCTTGCTGTCCTTGATAAGTTCCAGCAGGACAATTCGCACAAACGCTGGATCCAATTACATTAGAGTAGCTTCCCGGTGGACAATCCAGGCAGCTTGTCTGACCTTCCTGACCTTGGAATTTTCCAGCAGGGCAAGATTCACAAAAGGTCGATCCTGTAACCGAAGAGTAGCTTCCCGGTGGACAATTCAAGCAGCTTGTCCGACCTTCCTGACCTTGGAATTTTCCTGCCGGACATGATTCACAAAAGGTGGACCCGATTGTAGCCGAAAAAGTTCCAGCAGGGCAATTTGCACAAAAGGTCTGTCCTTCGAGATTTTGATATTTACCAGCCGGACAACTCAGACAGCTGGTCTGACCTTCCTCACCTTGGTATTTTCCTGCAGGACATGATTCACAATATGTGGAGCCGGTAGTCGAGGAAAAAGTTCCCGCCAAGCAAGATTCACAATGATCCTGTCCAGGTTGCCCTTGATAGGTTCCGGCAGGACAGCTGGCACAAACGCTGGATCCAATTATATTAGAATAGCTTCCAGGAGGACAACTCGCGCATTCAATGGATCCTGTTGCATCAGAATATTTTCCCTTTGGACAATTCAAACAACTTGTCTGACCTTCCAGACCTTGGTATTTTCCTGCAGGACAAGACTCACAGAAGGTTGAGCCGGTAGTCGATGAAAAAGTTCCTGCCAAGCATGAAATGCAGACAGCTTGTCCTTCTAGGTTTTGGTATTTTCCAGCAGGGCAAGCGATTGGTTCTGTAGTGCCTCCCGGACAATAGGTACCCGGTGGACATGGAGTCATCTCGCAGCTAATTAGATTTAAATACTCACCAGGAATGTTTGGGATTTCGAGGAGGATACTCTGATTGGCGTAAACAATGTTTCCATTTCCATCATCAAAAGTCCAAATGACCACTTCAGATTCTTCAAGTGGAAATACAGAAGTTGTCGTCCCAACAATCAATCCGGCACAAGCATCCATTGTCGTTGGTAGCTCCAGAATCATGTCACACACTGTAAAACTGATTTCAGGTAAATTAGGAATTTCAGGAAGTGTCACATCATCTATGATGATCGTTTGATCCTGATGGGAATAGTTTCCATTTCCATCTGAATAGGTCCAGTGAATGGTGTAATTTCCTTGTTCACTGTATACCAATGGATCAGAAGTTGTGGCCGTAACTAAACCAACACAATGATCGTTTGCAATTGGAGGTGTAACCACAGCAGAACATTCAGCATGAATAATGGGTAAATTGTCAATTTCAGGAATTGGCGAAGAATTATCCTGAACTATGATTAGCTGACTTAATTGAACTTGATTTCCATTTCCATCATCAAAATTCCAAATAACATTTGTGTTTCCCACAGCGTAAATTGGAAAGTTATGGGATGTAGTGGCAGTAATCTGACCGCTGCACAATGTATTTACGATTGGGGTTGGAGGAGTTTCTCCGCAATTACTTAATACAACATCATTTAAAACAAGCCCAGCAAATGGATTTGCATTTTGAACAATGACTTTGAAACTACAGGTATTGGTGTTTCCCGATACATCAGTTACTTTAAAAACCAAATTGGTTTCAGCATCAGTAAAAAAACTACCACTTGAGGGACCCTCTATCTGTTGCATGTTTGCCACGCTACAAAAATCATAATAATTCACTGCTGGAAAATTAAAGTTAGATGGGCAACCTAATACTTGGTTTTCTGGACAAACAATAAATGGTAGTCCTTTATCTTGTACTGTTATACTCATAATACAGGTATTGGTATTATTTGAATAATCTGTTGCAGTAAAAACCACTTGATAATTTCCAATATTTAATTCAGATCCATTGGGAATGGAAGAACTCACCGTAGTGATCGAAAGGGGACAATTATCAGTGAATATTGCATTCTGAAAATGAACAGTTGTTCTGCAACTTGTCTGTGAAACAACTTCGGTTTCTAAATTTGGAGGACAGGTTATAGTCGGCTTTTGTAAGTCTCGGACGGTTACGGTCATGATACAAGTCGCTGTATTTCCGGAAAGATCGGTCGCTCTGTATATATTAGTAGTCGTGCCTACAAGAAATTCAGAACCAGCTTCTATTCCTGATTCAAGTGAAAAGGTGGCTGAACAATTATCATAAACGACAGGTGAATCGAAGCCAACAAGGGTTTTACATTGATTTGGAGCTGAATTCACAGTAATATTGCTCGGACAACTGATGGTTGGTGGTGTTACATCTCTGACAACTACTGTTGTTTGGCATGTAGCCAAGTTGTTGTAGATGTCCCATGCTGCAAAAGGGATATTTGTCGTCCCTATTGGATAAGTGCCACCTTGAGGAATCTGAGTAAGACGTTCAATGCGATCAACGCCACAATTGTCTGTGGCTGTAGGCATCCCGATAGCTACAGCCGCTCTGCAAGCATTGCTCGGTAAATTTATAGTAATGGTTGGATTACAAATTATTCTTGGTCTTTCTAAATCATGAATTAAAATATTAAATGAACAAGTCGAAGTACTTCCATCAGCATCTGTCGCTTTAAAAGTATTTGTGGTATATCCAGGTGGAAATACAGATCCTGAAGCCATACCCTCAATCCTTTGAGTAGTTACACCTGGACAATTATCTGTACCAACCGGTGTGGTATAATTTACAACAGTTCCGGTACATGTACCTTCCGGCATTTCGACGATTATGTCTTCCGGACAATGAATGGTAGGGCTGCTGGTGTTAGTAAAAAAATAAAGAAAGACTAAGCCTGAACCTCTTGCTCCATCAATACCGCCGACACTTATATAATAAGTTGTATTCTTACAGCTATTAATTCTGACTTCTGACCCATTTAAATCACCACCACAATTGACATCATTACAACTGGATTGTACAAAAGTCAAAGATCCGCAAGTTCCTCTATATAACGATATTCTTGAATTGTAATTATTTCTAGAACAATTACCAATTATCAATTCACCTTCTGCAGGTGTTGTGAATTTATACCAGACATCGTGGTGTTCATTTACACCTCCGCAAGTCTGTGCCGGAGCATCCTGACTAGAGCATAAAGTATTATAATATTGAGACATGCCATGACTAAGCGTAATTGCAGACGCACATGTTTGATTTGAAAGAGTTGAAATTCCATAAGTAATTGAGCCGCTCCGAGGTGTAATTATAGATTTGGATCTTAATTCAAGATAATAAATTCCAGTTTCAGTTGGTGTAAATTCAATTCTTGATTGGACACCACAGGAATTATCATTACTTGCCTTATTGGTAAATCCATCGGTTCCATATATGGTCAAATAACTGTCGAAATCGGCTCCGTCACAGGTACTAAAGTAATATTGAACATCAGCTGTCAAGTGAACGCTCCAGGAAGGCATTATCCCTGATATAAAAGAATTCGACTGCGGTGTACAACCAGGTGTAATTAAATTTGAAGCTCCTGTGTACTTCCAAGTTGTTTTTACACTCCAACTATATGCAAGGTAATTGTCAGATTGGGGAAATAGACAAACTATACTTGATGATTTTTCTATAGAATCTGTAAAATGATACTCAGTATATACTTCATTGCTTGGTGATGTTGATAACCTATAATATAGATATTTACGATCGCTTTTCACAACATTATCATCATCCTCATCTCTAAGATGACATCTCTCTCCTTCATCAAACAAATAATTAGGATCATTTTCCCAAGCATCTAATTGGACCACAATATTACCGACATAGGAAGTGTCACTTCTGATCAGCATTTCTTCATGCTGAAAATCACAGTCTTCCAGTTCATCACAATAAATGCAAGAAGTTTGATATACTTGTCCATGGTAATTCTGTATTGCATCATACTCATAAGTCCTAAATCTCGCTGTCCATTCGTGCACTCCCGTTTCTATTTGAGATCCAACGTCGGTGCAAAGATGAAAGTGAGCTTTTAAATCACCTAGTCTTAAAGTGTATAAAGAAGTCGCCATTTGAGCCCACCCGTTGCTCTTAAAACAAGAAATAACAATGAATAATAGTAATTTAATTTGATTTTTTTTCATTTTGAATATATTTAGTTTGTGATTCAATTCCAATAAATAAATCAGAGTTGTTTGAAGAATAATGCCTCACATTAGGTAAATGGGCCTCTCCATACCTAATTTTTGCAATCTGAATTTCAGAATAATACCATATTAGAAAACACAATAGAATGGCTACTATTATTAGGAGAAAATATCGGAATAGCTCTTGACTGTTTGGTTTACTTGAATGATTATTCCTTAATTTCTCGAGCATGGCCCAAAAGTAGGTGGACCGTCCGTAAAGTAGCTAATATGAAGCGTTACAATAGCGTTACAATGGTGTCACAATGGCGCTACAAGATCGTCACAATTAAAATATTGATACTATAAATTTGTTAGTGTGAATTATATATATTATATTTTTTTACTATATAAATATAATACAAGTTAGGCGATTTTATCTTGATCTCTTTAAACACCTTTTTATTTCCAAAAATACACCTAATTTTTCCAAAAAAAAAACTCCTTACTCAGTGTATTGAAACATTTTTAGGGAGATCAAATCAGCTGATCAAGGCCTACCTCTTCAGATAAACTGAGCTTCTTATAAATTCTACTTTTAATGGTCCTCATTGCACCAGTCCCAACTCCCAAAATAGAGGCCATTTCCTTATTGCTGAGCTCTAATTTATGGAGCAGAAAATAACGAATCTCGCTTTGACTTAGTTGAGGGTATTTTTGTTTTAGCGTATCTAGGTAATTGGGGTAAACTCTATTAAAAAGATTCTTGAATTTATGCCAATCTTCATCGGTCAGAATGACGCTCATTCTTAAATCTTCCACTTGTTGGGTAGATTCTTTGGAGTTCAAACTTGCCTTCAATTGACCTATCTCTCTGTTTTTCTCCAATAGGAACTCTTTGAATCGGTTTAATTCTTCTTGTGCTGTAGCAACTTCTGCACTGGCCTTCTCACTAATTTCGTTGGTCAAAGCTCTCTGCTGAATCAATTGTTTTTGCTTGCGATAAATCAAAAGGATAACAATAAAACATAAGAAGACAATCAGACAAATTATTACATTTCTTAATAGCAGCTGTTGTTTTACTTTTTGCTGAAGCTGTGACTGAAAATGCTCCTGGGCAGATATTTCCATGGCAAGCTCTTCTTTGATTTTTAGATCTTTATTCTTGCGTTCCATCAGTTTAAAAGTATAATGATCAATCGAATCCAAAAACTTTAAATTGGTTGGTGCTTGTTGAATATGCGGACTCAATACCAGAGCAAGTTTAAAATAATCTACATACAGCTGAGGGTCATCTTTATGGTAAATTGATTCTTTAATCATTGGCAACAGCAGTACAGCTTTTGCTTCTTGGTGGGTATGTATATAGCATTGCGCCAGTAACAACCCAAAGATTGCCATATTGTCATACATCAATGCTGAGCTTGTCATTTCAATACCCTCTAAAAACAAAGGGATCGATTGTGCATATTTTTGTTGGTAGTACTCAATCTTACCAAGATTTCCTCTAAAGATGCCAGCCCAACCATTAAAAAACCAAGAAGTAGTATCTGAAACTAGATAAATAGAATGGGCTTTTTCAATCATCTTCTTTGAACAACCATAATCTTTGAGCTTTAAACATATTTGGGACCAAAGATCATAGCAACCCATACCATTGTAATCTATTGTTTTGGAAGCCTTCGAGTTTGATAAAATCTCGAGGGACTTACCATATTCTCCAAGATGATAATAAAAAGCCGCCAATTGCATCTCTAACAAAGCAATATTGATATTATGGAGTCGATGATCTACCAAAGGAATAAATTTGTACGCGACGAGATAATAGGAAATGGCCATGGCATATTTTGAGAAATCTCTCAAAATATCTCCAAACCTATTGGTCATGGTAAGAATCATAACTGTGTCCTCCCTTTCCTTTGCAATATTTAAGAGTTGATTAAAGCGAATACTTTCTTTTTGATTTTCAAAATTATCAGTGTGATAACTAAACCGAATTCTCAACAGTTCTGCATAAATCTGAAAACGGTAATCTTTTCTATCCTCTGCAATTGTTTTTAGTTTATCAATTATGGCAACAGCGCTATCCGCTTTATTGAGATAACCCAGTTTGAAGGCAATACTGTCCAGAAGCCTAATCTGAAATTCATCGGGTGTCTTAAAAATAGTGTCAAACTGTCCTCTAATTGGCAGATAAAGTAAAAGGCAGAGAAAAGTATAAAAAAAACGACTTAAATACATACTTTTAACTCACATTGGTATATTCCCATGCTTCCTCCTTGGAAGATTGTCCACTTTATTTTCAAGACTTGAAAAGGCTCTGATTAATTTGCGGCGGGTCTCATCGGGATGGATGACTTCATCAATAAATCCGCGCTCGGCAGCAATGTAGGGATTGGCAAATTTTTCTGCGTAGTCTTTTTCTTTTTCTGCTGTGGTGGCTGCAGGATCTACAGAAGCGTCAATTTCTTTCTTAAAAATGATTTCGCTGGCTCCTCTTGCACCCATCACCGCAATCTCAGCGGAAGGCCAGGCAAAATTAAAGTCAGCTCCAATGTGCTTAGAATTCATCACATCATAGGCACCACCGTAAGCTTTACGGGTGATGACGGTAATTCTGGGTACGCTGGCTTCGCTAAATGCGTATAGTAATTTGGCTCCGTTGCTGATGATGGCATTCCACTCCTGGTCAGTACCCGGTAAAAATCCGGGAACGTCTTCCAACACCAACAAGGGTATGTTAAAGCAATCGCAAAAACGGACAAATCGGGCTGCTTTCTTAGATGAATTGACATCCAGGCAACCAGCTAAAACCATAGGTTGGTTGGCAACAATCCCAATCACTTTTCCGGCCAATCTCCCAAAGCCCACCACCATGTTTTCTGCAAAATCTGGGTGGATTTCAAAAAAACTTTTGGGATCCAAAATCGCATGAATCAACTCTTTCATGTCGTAGGGTTGATTGGCATTTTCAGGGATAAAATCGGACATTCCGGAAAGCATCTCCGAACCTATTTTCCATTCGAGAGATGGAGCTTTGTCTTCACAATTTTGAGGAAGATATGAAAGTAAGGTTTTTAATTTTTGTAAACATTCCACGTCGTTGATGGCAGTGAGATGGGTCACTCCCGATTTGGAAGCGTGCACCATGGCACCGCCCAAACCTTCCGAACTGACTTCTTCGTTGGTTACCGTTTTCACCACATTCGGACCTGTCACAAACATGTAAGAAGTTTCTTCAACCATCAAAATAAAATCGGTCATGGCTGGAGAATAAACTGCGCCACCGGCACAAGGGCCCATGATCGCTGAGATTTGCGGAACAACACCCGAAGCACGGGCATTTCTATAAAAAATATCGGCATAACCACCCAAAGACCTAACTCCTTCCTGGATTCTGGCACCTCCTGAGTCATTCAAACCTATCACAGGAGCGCCATTCTTCATGGCAAGATCCATGATTTTGCAAATTTTTTCTGCGTGGGTCTCTGATAAAGATCCTCCAAAAACGGTAAAATCCTGAGAAAAAATATAAACCAAACGACCATCTACTTTTCCATATCCGGTTACCACTCCATCACCATAAAAGATCTGATCTGCCATTCCAAAATCCGAGGTCCTGTGGGTGACCAACATGCCTAGTTCCTCGAAACTACCTGGATCTACCAACAGTTCGATCCTCTCGCGGGCAGTGAGTTTCTTCTTTTGATGCTGCGAATCAATTCGACTCTGACCACCACCCAATAAAGCCTTCGCTTTTTTCTCTTGCAATTGTTCGATCTTCTTCTTCATCATATCGCGACAAAGTTAGGCATTTTAGAAAGCATTGACCTCTTGGATCCATGCAATTGGCTAATTTTCATTCAAAATCAGGCTTATTTATTTTAGGAAGATTCGATTAATAGTCTGTTAGATTGCTCGAATAATAATTTCTATACGGCATTTAGCGTTTGTTCTCACAATGAGAATAGATCAAATCCGCTTTTTAGTCCTGGGTGTTATACTTCTAAATCAAATCTCCCCTACTCATTCCCAACGCTATCGCACTGCTGTCGGAATTAGAATGGGAAATGATATAGGCCTAAGCATCCAACAAAAAATCGCAAAATCCTGGACACTGGAAGGCATCGTCAACACCACTTTTCAAAATCAAGATGTAAGGATGAAACTTTTGGTGGAAAATCATCACCGCATTCTGGGCAAAAGATTGAACATGTATTTTGGTGCAGGCCCCCATCTCAAATACATTTATGATTCTGTAGAACATCTGAAGCCTGGTTTGGCACTGATCGGAGGTCTGGAACTGACTGTCGGCAGATTAAATGCTTCCTTGGATTTCCAACCTTCTTTCCAGTTTGGAAAAGTGGATCGGTTTTTCATACCAAGTACTGCTATGACCATCCGATACGTGCTTATTAAAGAAAAACAAAAAGAGAGAAAGAAATGGCAGTTTTGGAAAAAGAAGGAACGGAGGAGGAATTGAATGTGAAAATTTGGAAATGTGGAAATTTGAAAATGTAAGAAATGAAATTAGTTAATTAGTCGATTAGTCGATTAGAAAATTAGAGAATGTGAAAATGTGGAAATGTGGAAATGGAAGAAATAGAATTTGAAAATGCGAAAATGTGAAAATTTGAAAATGGGAGAAATAAAATTAGTTGATTAGTCAATGAGTCGCGTGCCCCCAACGCAGTTGGTGGGATTAGTCAATTAGAAAATTTGGAAATTTGGAAATTTGAAAATTTGGAAATTGAAAAAATAAAATTAGTTAATTAGTCAATGAGTCGATTAGTCAATTTGGAAAATGGCGCGAAGCGACATAACACCGTAGGCGTTAATGAAAATTTGAGTTGATTGTTTGAATATATATCTCTGACTGTAAAGACCCTTTCTAAACCAGCGGTGTTGGCGCAAGTTTGTAACTTGTGCCGTTGTTCTACAATAGATTAACACCGCTTACGCGCTCCTTCACTTTTTGAACTGTCGTTCAAAACTGCTTTGCAGATCGTTCAGTCGTCTTTTGGCCACGCAAAAGAAAGTAAGAATATATATGTTAGGTTCAGTAAAATATTAATTGATTTACTACCTGCCGAGCTGGTAATCAGCTCGGTTCAGTCACTAACTGATTTATTACCTGCCGCATTGGTTTGCAATGCGGTTCAGCCCTTATTGCGCCTGACCCGGCGCAATTGCTTTGCAACAGGGCTTCATGCGACAAAAAGTAGGACAAAAAAAATAATTTAATAATTAATCATTATTATTGACGCCAATCCAGTATTAGAAATCAAAAAAAAACACTATCTTTTTATCAAAACCGATTGATCAATATAATCCACTGAAGCAGCAAGATGCAAGTCCACCAATACCGTAAAATACATTCTCTTATCAAAGATCCAAAAATCCTTTATCTGATATTGATCGATCTTTCCTTTAAGTTTTACTCCATTGGTGATGGTCTTATCAGCTAAAAACAATTCTGATGTGTTCAGGTAATCCAACATAAAAGTATTCAACTGAGATTCGATGGCTTCCTTTGAAATTTTTTCAAGTTTGTTTTTGAGTAATGTATAGAGGGATTTTGACATACCTTTTCCAGACACAATGTTAAGTTTAAAATCTTTTAGTTGTATTTTTTTGGACTCTTTGTCAAATCCAGGCACAAAATGCATTTTAAATTTACCCTTAAAACTACCAGTGGTTTCAAAGCTGGCATCAAATTGTTCTCCAAGTCCTTCGAGTACTAAATTTTGAATTTTAACTTTTGCCATGGAGTTTCCAAATTCCTGTGTCAACAATTGCTCTCTTAACAATTGTTCGATGTATTGCAGTGGAATTCTAGACTGAATTGCAAAAACCGAACTGGTATCCGAAAAAGGTCTGGTTGAAAAATCCAATCCACTCCGACGGTTGATTTCTATGTTTTCTGAAATGGTATTTTCTAAATAAAAGATGGCAGGAAGCGTAATAAATTGATCATTCATAAAAATAGGACCAAGGGCAAATTCCTGAGGTGTAACGAACACTTTCAAAATTCCATCATCAGAAGTAAAGAATGGACTTTTAAAATAATTATTGATCTTTTGTCCGAGCTTAGCAAGATCCACCGTGCTCATTAATTGTTGATCGATGCTTTGAATTAATTTTGATTTATATTTTTTGATCAATTGATTGGCAATGGTTTCTATGGGTAATGACACACCCAACAATTTAATAACAGGAGACTTGATCCATCGGTGTTGTAACATCTCCGTTTTACTTAAAAACTGTTGATTAAATACTTCGACTTTTGTATTCAAATTCAACTCAAGTGTACCTATGGCTTTGATTTGTTGAAACTGACTTTTATGTCGAATTTCCAATTGCAATGGAATGTCAAAATGTATTTCATTGCGCACCGCCTGAATGTCAATTTCTGGTTCCGGTTGGATATGACATAAAAAACCACCCTCCAAAACCAGATCATCTTTAAAAATCTGCATCATCAATTCTCTGGTGACTCTATTGAGTTCGGATCTTGAGATCTGAACGGGAAGATTGATGACGCTTAAAGGTATTTGATCAATGTTCATGGATGTCTCAACATTAGCTGGCAAAAGTTTTTTATGGCAAGCATTTCCACCCATTAAAAATATTAGTAGGGACAATCCCCAACAAATTTGTGATTTCATGTACAGCAAAAATGCATTATGTCAAGCGTAAATTGGCAGGACTGTATTGAATGGATTTAAGCACCTTGCCATCTTCTTTGCGATACACCAAAAACTTATTTTCTTTTTGTACAATTTCGGATTGGGTCTGCTTTTCTTCCAAGTATTTTGCCTGGGTTTGAAGGGCTTCTTCATAAGTACCACAAGCTTTACTCATATTGGATCGTTGGACCTCGTCAAACATTGATTTAAACTTTACTCCCAAACCAAATTCCAAGACCGCTCCAGACAATACATACTGCAAGTCACACAAGGCATCTGCTATTTCGGTGAGATCATTGTCCTCTATCGCCTGGCGCAATTCTTTTAATTCTTCCTCCAATAAGGACAAACGGAGATTACACCTTTCTGATGATGGAATTTGCGCTTGATCCAAAATCGGCATGTCAAATAAATCATGAAATGCAGCGACATCGTTGAGTGCATTGGGTTCATCAAAATGATGTTTGGACATGGTCTCTTGTTTTTATTGAATTAAAAAACTTCAAAGTTTTCGAAATAATTATTTCCCGGCAATGAATATTTTTTGAAACTTCCATTCACCTCTTTGCCGCACTGAAAAAGTATAAAAACCGGATGGTATTCCTGAAAGGTTGACTATACCATCGCTAGAGTAATTTAAATAAATAGATTTTCCAAAAGCATCCCTGATTTGAACTTCGGTGTGCTTCTCATCGATTAAATTTAAATCCAATTTGACAAAATCAAAAGCCGGATTGGGAGAAAATAAAACATCGTTATTTTGGACAAGATCCGTTTTAGAAATTTCATCAAAATTAAACATCCACAGATCTTTTACATCACCTTCGTCTGGTGTGCCACAAGTTAAATATACTTTATCTTCTATGAGGAAAGAACCCGGAGCCCAACGGCCAGAACCGGGATGTGCCGGCATGTCTGTCCATTGATTGGTGACAGGATCATATTCCCAAAATTCACCCGTTCTAAAGTTTTGATGATCTTCTCCTTGTCCACTCAATACATAGCCTTTTCCTTTGTAAGTAAATTGGGTGCCTGCTACCCTACCTTGATCCGGCAATGAAGCAACCTGTGCCCAAATCTTATTGGCAGGATCATAACGGTACATATCTTTGTAGATATTAGGTCCACTGTGGCCAAAACCAACATCGACAAAATCTCCGATTTCAAAATAATATGGATGATGTCTTTTAGGTCCAGGAAAAGAATCCAATTGCGTCCAAGCTTGCGAAGTAATATCATACTCCCAAAAATCTTGTAAATCGCCTTTAGAACTTCCTCCCACCGCCAAATACAACTTACCCTTGTGCGCTAGAAAAGCAGGATGAGAACGTGGTTCACATGGACATGATGGCAATTCCTTCCAGGTTTCAGTGGCAGCGTCAAACTCCCACAAATCTTTCAAAAAACCAACATCCGGATTTAATCCAAAACCCAGGTATGCTTTCCCTTCATGAGCTACCCCATAAGCATAACCTCGTGCAAGTCCTGGAAAAGTATCGAGCTGTTCCCATTGATTTAAGCTTGGATCATACCTCCAAACATCTTTAAAAAATATGGAATTTATGATGGTATTACCGGTGGCAACGTATCCTTTTCCATCCAAGGTAAAAGTTGCTGGATGGTTGCGTGCTGCCGCTTCACGTGGCATGGTTTCCATTCTGGTCCATTTTCTGGTTTGGGCTTGAGACAAACCTAGGATAAAACAAATAAACAAAAAGCTTACAAGTAATTTTCTAGTCATCATTGAATTTTATATTATTAAAACTGCTCAGATTGCTAGAATGTTGTCCATGCCTACAAAATGATTTCCCAGACTTAAATTTTTTATAAAATCTAAGTCTGGAAAAATGGAATTATTTTTTAATGGCCTCGATCTGATCCTTGTATTGATTGGATTTTGCAAAATCACCTTTCTTGGCATAAATCTCTTTGAGAGCTACCAAAGTATTTAAGTCATTGGAATCCATTTTTATGGCACTTTCAAAATAAGGAAGCGCTTTGTCAAAATATACGAACATTTCTGCTTTTTTGGCATCGTATTTTTTAGTACCTTCTTTGGTGTAATCGTTTGCCAATTCATTCATATCTTTGGAAAGTATCGCTGCTTTGTTGTAATAAAGTGCACCGATGCTGTATGTGGCGTTGCTGTTTCCCGGATCTTTTTCAAGCACAATCCCGTAGTATTTTAAACTTTCGTTAAAATATTCTTCTGCCTTGACAAGATCTTTTTTCTCCCACTCTTTTTGACATAAATTATCATACACATTACCAAGAGTATTGTAGATAGAAAGATTGTTAGGTTCTTTGCTGATCGCCAATTTCAATTTATCGATTAGTTCATTTAACTTACCTTTCTTTAAAAAGTGGTTTATTTCTGCAAATAAAAGGTTGGTTTCATTGGGATATTTAATGCGACCTTCATTGAGGTACTTCTCTGCTTTGGCATCATCGGTATTAGAATAAATATTGTAAAGACTTTCATACACCACGGAACCTGCGCCGGTACTGTCATTGTAATTGGCTGCAGCAAGTTCTTCAAAATAAACACCCGCGGCAGCATTTTGCTTGGCTCCTAAAGCACAGATGGCTGCAATGTATTTTTGTTTATTGATGTCCTCTTGACTTTCCAAAATTGGTTTTCCTCCATTGGCAACAAATAGATCATTGGCAATCAAGACTCCTTCAAAATTTTTAAAGGCTCCTTGAAGATCACCTGCATTGTAAAGTACCGAACCAAAATTATTGAGATATTGTACAGTCTCACTTAATGCCTGGTTGACATCTTTTTTCTCAAAAGCTTTAACAGCAAGTTCACTTGCTTTTTTCAATGCTTCTAAGGCCATCACTGCTGATTTTGGTTGATCCAACTTTGCTTTCGGATTGACAACCAATTTAACATTGTCCGTACCCGCAATTTCATTGTACACTTTTCCTTTGGTTACCCAGGTTTTATACATTCCGGACACCGCTTCATTGGTGCTGGCAGCATCGATTAATTGTTGCGCTTCTTTGAGTTTGTCAGCATTGTTACGAGTATCAAGCAGATAAATGCCTAAAAGTCGATCTGCTTTTTTTACATCTTTTTCAGGTTCTTGTGCCTGAACAGCTAAACCAATACATGCAAATAATAGAAATAAAAGATTTTTCATTTTATGATTATTTTTTGAACTTTAAGCTATTTGACCAGCAATTTATTTCAAAGTTAGTCATCCTTTAGTTAAAAAAAGTTGAATTATTCTTCCTCTCCAATAAAAATTTGAGGATCAACCACTTCCAATACTTCTTCTTCATCCCTTTCGACCACCGCCAAATCTGCAATAGCGTCTCCTTCATCCAAACGTATAACCCTTACTCCTTGTGTGGCTCTACCCATAATTCTCAGGGAATCTAATTTCATTCGAATGGTTACTCCATTGATGGTGGTGATCATTAGATCGTCCGTATCGTGTACGTTTTTAACTGCAATCAACTGACCGGTTCGGTCAGTGACTTGCATGGTTTTAACTCCTTTTCCGCCTCTGTTTGTAATCCTATAATCTTCCAAAACGGATCTTTTTCCATTTCCCTTTTCAGAGACCACTAAAATCGTGGCGTCCAAATCGGTAGGATCGATACAAATCATTCCAACAACGGCGTCATCAGTTTTTTTATCCAGGGTGATACCTTTGACTCCTGCGGCATTTCTACCCATGGATCTGACTGTTGATTCAGGAAAGCGGATGGCTCTACCCATTTTATTGGCAATGATAATTTCATTCACACCATTGGTCAATTTGGCTTCCATTAACTGGTCTCCATCATTGATGCTAATGGCGATAATACCGTTGGCTCTCGGTCTGCTAAAGTCTTCCAAAGGAGTCTTCTTGATCGTACCTTTTCTGGTACAGAACATAATGAAATGGTTTTGCAAAAAGTCTTTATCAGAAAGATTTTCAATATTGATATATGCTCTCACCCGATCTTCTTTTTGGAATGCGATCAGATTTTGAATTGACCTGCCCAGTGAGGTTTTATTGGCTTCCGGAATTTCGTAAACCCTCAACCAATAACACTTACCCAACTCTGTAAACAGCAAAAGGTAATTGTGGTTGGAGGCAATAAACATATGCTCTATAAAATCGGCATCTTTGGTTCTGCTTCCTGTTGATCCCCGACCTCCCCTTGTCTGGGTTTTATATTCGATCGTACGAGTCCTTTTGATATAACCTAGGTGAGAAATGGTCACCACAACTTGATCATTGGCGATCATGTCCTCCATGTTGATTTCCCCTTCAGAAAGTTGGATTTCTGTCCGGCGGTCATCCCCATAGCGATCTCTAATGACGGTTAATTCTTCTACGATGATATCCCTCTGAAGCATTTCATCTCCAAGAATGGCTTCCAATCGTTGAATTTCTTTCATTAACTCATCGTATTCCTCACGGATTTTGTCTCTCTCTAATCCAGTAAGACGTTGTAATCTCATGTCCAAGATGGCCCGAGCTTGGATTTCACTGAGTTGGAATTGGCTCATGAGTCCTTCCCTTGCGATCTCAGGTGTTTTTGACCCCCTGATCAAAGCAATGACCTCGTCCAAATGATCCAAGGCGATCAATAATCCTTCGAGGATGTGAGCCCGCTCTCTGGCCTGGCGTAAATCGAATTGCGTTCTGCGAACAATGACCTCCAACCTAAATTTTACAAATTCGGTGAGTAGAGTTCTTAAACCAAGCGTCAATGGTCTTCCACCTACAAGCGCAATATTGTTGATACCGTAGGAGCTTTGGAGCAGGGTGTATTTATATAAAAGACTTAGAATTACATTGGCCATGGCGTCTTTTTTGACCTCCACGATAATGCGCATTCCATTTCTGTCTGATTCATCCCTTACATCATAGATCCCATTGATTTTTTCTTCGTTGACCAGTTCCGCAATTTTTTCAATTAGATTGGCCTTATTAACCTGATATGGAATCTCTGTAATGATGATGGTTTCTCTTCCGTCGATGATTTCAATTTCAGCTTTACCGCGCACCACCACTTTACCACGACCGGTTTCATAGGCTTCACGGATGCCATTGACACCGTAAATAATACCACCAGTGGGTAAATCCGGGGCAGGAATAAATTCCATTAATTCATCGAGCGTGATTTCCGGATTTCTGACCAAGGCCATAGCGCCATCGCAAATTTCCCTGAGATTGTGAGGAAGCATGTTGGTCGCCATACCTACAGCAATACCAGAAGATCCATTCACCAATAGATTGGGGAATTTTGCCGGTAAGACCGTTGGCTCTTCCAACGAATCATCAAAGTTTAATCTAAAATCGACGGTTTCTTTGTCAATTCCGTCCAAAAGATCATCTGCGATTCTTGCCAAACGCGCTTCGGTATAACGCATGGCCGCTGGTGAATCTCCATCCACCGAACCAAAGTTACCTTGACCGTCGATGAGCGGATAGCGCATGCTCCATTCCTGAGCCATACGTACCATTGCATCATAAACGCTGGAGTCTCCATGTGGATGATACTTTCCCAAAACCTCCCCGACGATTCTTGCAGACTTTTTGTAGGGACGGTTGTACCTCATTCCCAATTCATTCATTCCAAATAAAACCCTTCTGTGTACCGGCTTTAGGCCATCTCTGACATCCGGTAAGGCTCTTGAAACAATGACCGACATGGAATAGTCGATGTAAGCCGTCTGAAGCTGCGTTTCTATATTGACTGGTATAATCCTGTCTGTTTCTGACATATTCTTTTAGTGACTTTTTTAAAGAGCGCAAAGTTACAATAAATCAAGGCTACAAACAAAAAAACATGAAGTTTTTTTAAGATATATGCTTTTGATATTCTGCGCTATATATATTTTTTATTTTACAATATGTAAAGTGTTAATTTTACTGTGAGAATCGGCCTATCTTTGCGGCTTCTAAATGATGTATCCGTGGAAGTAAAACCCTATGTCCAAGACCATGATTCCAAAAAACACCAGGTCAAAAAGATGTTTGACAAAATATCTCCGGTGTATGATTTTCTAAATGGATTTCTATCCTTGGGAATCGATCGGATTTGGCGTACAAAAGCTTTGTCTTATATACCAAGCAATCTTGAAAATTTAAAAGTGCTGGATGTAGCCACAGGCACCGCTGCATTGGCGATTCAGACTGCACAGTTACATTCGACAGTCCATATTATTGGTGTTGATATTTCTGATGGAATGATCCAAACAGGTCTACATAAAGTTTCTGATAAAAAATTACAAAACAGGATTCATTTGCAATTGGGTGACAGTGAAAATTTAGAGTTCGAAGATCAAAAGTTTCATTGTGTCACAGCCGCTTTTGGCGTGCGTAATTTTGAAAATCTTGAAAAAGGATTGGCTGAAATGTTCCGGGTTCTCAAACCTGGAGGCAGATGCATTGTACTTGAATTTTCAAAGCCCAGAATTTTTCCATTCAAACAAATATTTGGTTTATATTTTCGTTATATACTACCGTGGACCGGAAAGCTTATTTCAAAAGATTCGCGCGCATATAGCTATTTGTACGAATCTGTTCAGCAATTTCCAGACTATGAGCGATTTACCAATAAACTAAAAGATGCAGGTTTTTCAAATTGTTTTTATAAATCACTTAGCTTAGGCATATGCTGTATTTACATCGGAGAGAAATCTTAATAAGCCTATTCTTATTGCTTTGTGTGACAGAGTTTTTTGCTCAAAGCAAAAAGCGAAGCTACAACTATGAAGGATTTCGCAGGAAGGATCATTACTTTGGTTTGACCGTTGGTTACAATCGATCAGGCTATAAAATTGAGCATGGTAGAAACCTCAGACCTGAAGCCGAATATCGCATCAATGAAAGTATTTCCAACTCAGGTTTAACTTTGAGCATGATCACCAATTTTAAAATTGGAGAATACGTGGATTATCGACTTTTGCCATCCATTTCTCTTTCCTATAAAACGCTCACATTTACTCCAACTGCAGGAGGTCCTATCAAAGAACACCAAATTGAATCCGTATTTGGAGAAATTCCCATGATCGTTCGATTTACATCTGCACCTTACAAGGATCTCAGGGTATTTATGCTTTCTGGTGTAAAGTACTCTTATGATTTTTCATCCAACAGCCGTTCAGACAAAACCAGATTTGAACTCATTCGAATTTCCCCACACGATTTTCAAGTAGAACTTGGTGTTGGGATGCAATTCTATATGCCCTTTTTTATATTCTCTCCGGAGATTAAATTTTCGCATGGCATCAGTAATTTATTGATCTACGATACCAAACTGGTAGAATCCACTTTGATCGACAAACTGTTTAGTAGAAGTTTGACTATTTCGCTGCATTTTGAAGGTTAATCCAATACTGGCACTCAATCCCCATATCTTCGTAAAAGCATAGGAAATGCTCATTGATTTTATCTTCATTCACTTGCATTACTGCAATACATTTTTCAAAATCCACTGAAAATTTTGCCTTGCGATTCATTCTTCTCATGACATCTGTCATTCCTTCGATACTTTGGTATTGTTTGAGCCATTTTCCTGCCACCATTTTTTGGGTAACATCAGCAGCCGAATCAGGAAAACTAGCATATGTTTCATTCAGCAATTGGTAAACTGATTCTTCGAAATCAACATATTCTATGGTGTTAAAAATATTCCAATTTTTATAAATAAAATAATCCATTACAATGTCTGAAGCCACTGGCGCGTATTTTCCGACGGCAGGACGAAAGATTAAATTAATCTGATCCACGGAAGGATGATTGTCCGTAAAATGATCGATGAAACGATGTAAGTTGATTCCCTGGTGAAAGTTCTCTGGTACAAATGGAACTTCTTTTTTGTGAACCAAATCTCCCAGATAATTGCCTACCATGAGGTCTTGATCAGGGTGCGCCAGGATTAGATGTGCTAAAAAATTCATAATTGTTTTAGCTTTAACCAAGTCCAAGACCATTTGTTCTGGATGGATTTAATACCTTTGCGCCTCATTTTCAAAAATAAATACATCCATGGGATTACAATGTGGCATCGTAGGTCTTCCAAATGTTGGTAAATCCACACTTTTTAACGCTTTAACATCGGCAGGAGCATTGGCCGCCAATTATCCATTCGCTACCAAAGATCCAAATCTTGGGGTTATCACCGTGCCTGATAACCGTCTTCAGGAATTGTCAGATTTGGTCAATCCCCAACGGGTTGTACCAACTACAGTAGATATCTTAGACATCGCAGGACTGATTAAAGGCGCTTCCAAAGGCGAAGGATTGGGCAACCAGTTTCTGGCCAATATCCGTGAAGTTGACGCGATCTTACACGTCGTACGATGTTTTGACGATGACAATGTGGTCCATGTGGATGGTTCGGTGGATCCTATCCGTGACAAAGAAGTCGTGGATACTGAGTTGGTGTTAAAAGATCTTGAAACCATGGAAAAAAGATTGGATCGATTAAAAAAACAATCCAAAACCGGAGACAAAGAAATATTGAGAGAGATCGAACTCAGTGAACAGATTTTGGTACATATGGCGGATGGCAAAACAGCGAGATCTTTTATCGTAGATGATGAAACCGCAGCCTTTGTAAAAAACAGTCAAATCCTCACCGGTAAACCCGTTTTGTACGTTTGCAATGTCAACGAAGCTTCAGTCCATACCGGCAATCACCACACTGCTAAATTTAAAGAATTTGTTGCTCCTGAGAATGCAGAAGTTTTGATTATTTGTGCAGGAATAGAAGCAGAAATCACTGAACTCCCGGAAGAAGACCGAGCAGGATTTTTTGAAGAAATGGGATTAAAAGAACCCGGTACCTACAGCATCACAAGAGCGGCGTATCGATTGTTGAATTTGATCACTTATTTCACCGCCGGAGAAAAAGAAGTCAGAGCCTGGACCATTCGCAAGGGCACAAAAGCACCCGGTGCAGCAGGCGTCATCCATTCCGATTTTGAAAAAGGATTTATTCGCGCAGAGGTCATACACTATCACGACTATATTCAGTATAAAACAGAAGCAGCCGCTAAATCTGCCGGCAAGATGGCCACTGAAGGTAAGGAATACGTAGTGCAGGACGGAGATGTGATGCATTTTTTGTTTAATGTGTAAATCGGCTAAACTTCGATCAACGAAATGTGATAGTCGAAGTCCCGCCTTAGGCGTGATCTTCGATTTCCAAACTTCGATCAACGAAATGTGATAGTCGAAGTTTCCAAATTTATGCCGCTTAAGGCGGTACTTCGATCAACCTACCAACCTTGCCCTGATTGAGAATGCAAAGTGTTGGTTATACTGGCATGGATATTGATGTTATGCCTATAAAATTATGAGTGTCGAGAAATACAATTCAAGAAAATTAAAAATATTTTTCTATTTAATTGGATCATTTGTTTTCTTTGGAATAGTAATTACATATACATTTATTAATATAACTTTAAAAGATTTTTTGATTGGAATGTTTCCAATATTTATTGTATTTATAGCATTTCAAGTTATAGAATTAATTGTCGGTTTGATAAAGAAAAACATAAAATTTGATTTAAAAAGAGGTTTTCTAATAATTTTAATATCATTATCAAATAGTGCCTTTTTGTATTGCTTGTGGGTTAGTATAAAAGGACTATTTTATTGGATATTATCACCAAAAGTATCAAATATTGGTATAGAATTTATTATTATTCTTATGACTTTAATTGTAGGAATTATTCTCTATTTATTCAAGTTGAAATATAAAACCATTTATGGATTAATCGAAGTGTCTATTGGAGTAATGATTGCTCTATCAAAAATAAAGGAATACTGGACAGTTCAACCAGTTAGTACAGATTTTATAGTAGGTTATGTAACTGCAAGTATTTATTTAATTGTACGTGGATGTGACAATTTACATCAAGGATTTAAAAGTGGCTCAAAAGATCCAATTGCAAAAAGAGTTCATGATTTTATTTATTGCTAGTTTTGACTTTTTATTGATCTAGAAATGATACGTAATGGGTTTTCACCATCCGGAAATAGCCTTAAATAAAGAGGAATCGATTGGATACTCACCATCAACACAGATAACATCTATTTTAGTTTTTAACTAAAACCATTGGAAGAAGTTATGATGCTTCTAAAGCCTAGTTACTTATTATCTCTTAACCCCACGTTAAAGCATTTGGTTAAGGATGAAATGTTGTGTTGGCTAAAGCCCCGTTAGCTTAAATCTCCTATACTCACGGTAAAGCAAAGGGTTGGATGCAGGTGGTAAGCGTGCTGGGATATCTGGGGCAAAAGCCCCGTTACCAGATCTCCTAACCCCACGATAAGGCATGGGCTTAGAAGCTGGTGTGATGTGAGATAATCTGAAGATATTATAGCGAACCCCAGCCTTCAGGCTGGGGTGAAGCGAGCTGGGTATAATGGGGCTTTAGCCCCCTTTCATTAACGACTCTTTCGAGTTCTACAAAAAATCCTTAACTTTGGTACAAATATTGCAGAATATGATCACAAATAGAGATAAGTATTCCAATTCAGTCCTGACAATTTCTTTTTGTATTATGTTCAGTTTAGCTGCTTGCTTTCTTAATGGACAAGCTAATACTTGGAACAAAATCCAAACCACTCATCAAAATAACTTGAATATTACTTGTGTTGACAGTAAAGGAAATTTTTATGTGTCAAATTTAAATGTGAATCGAATAGCCAAAGTAAATATTTACACTGGGAAGGTGGACCTACTTGCTAAACCTACACTGGGTAATCAACAAATTCAAGGTGTAAGTTTATTCACTGGGTTTAATGAAGAGTTGTATGTATTAATTAATGGTGACGCACATACTTATCAGAATAATCAATATAATCCAGTCCTATTGCCTAATGGTAAGAATGGAAGTGTTGGAGATCCTCGTCTGACATATTTAAATGCATTAGGTGATATGTTTACAGTGGAGTTTAATCATTGTTATCGCTATGATACAAACTGGAATCTTAATTCAACGACTAAAATATATTATAGCGGTAATGCTAAGTTGTATGCTCCATCATTTTATATACCAGATACAAATTTTATCCTTCAAACTGAGGGTTCTCAAATTGAAATTATCAATTTAAATACCAGGAATGGCGCTTGCGATACTGTCTTGCAATTTAATGCTCCAATTAATGAAGGCAAGTTTGCAATACTAGAACGGGATGGAAGATTTTATATACCCACTGCTCAGGATCTCTACTATTACAAAAATTTTGGAAAGGAATTGTTTGTCCCATTGATTGATGTTTTTACGGGCAATGGTTACATAAAAGCATTAACCAAAGGTAAAGTCAATCAGGAATTGGTAATATATAAAGGTAATAAATTTTATATTTCATATGATGATTGTCAGACCTGGCTTAATCCTGAGGCATTAAACAAAAATTTTCCTGATGGTAGAATTAAGGAAATCGTCGTTTGGGATAGTTTACACGCAATTGTAGTAGTTACAGATATATGTTATTATGACCACCTCTATTATCTCGACGCAACTAACAAATCTTGGAAGAGTTTCTTTAAGGAAGAGATCAATAACCTTGATATGACAGAATTTGGAGTCTATGAGAATGGCGATTTTTCAACTTTGATCAATGTTTGCACATGGGCGGTCTCATCTGACAAAGGATCACAATGGAATTTAATTACTCCCTTAACAGTGAAGAATAGTTCACCAAATTACAATGATTTTATACATACAGAAGTAGGAGATTTTGCTTTTTTACGAGATACCTTGTATTCTACTATAGATTATGGGAAAACCTGGGTTAGTGTCTCCAAATTACCTAATCGTACAAAAGCTATAGATTATCTGGGAGATGGAAAATTCTTAATCACATCTGACACCTTGTTTGGTAGACCTTATCAAAAATATCATATAAGTTATGATTATGGCAGAACTTTCAATTTTAAGTATTTTGATTTGACAGAAAAGTTATCAGATTTTCAATTTACCGTAGATCATAATCAGAATATTTTAAATTATCAGGGATCTAGTGGGTATTATATATCAACAGATGATGGTGCAAGCTGGAATCCAGACCTTCGATTTGGTAAAAAGCTTATATGGCAATTAGCCTTTAGTAAAGATGGTGAATATTTTATGACAACTAAAATCAATAATAAATATTCACTTTACTCGACAAGGGATTTTGTAAACTATAAAGACTTAACTGAGGGTCTTAGGCCTTATTTTAAAATCACTTTTGATCTTATCAGTGATGATCAATTGTTTATTGCAACATATGATTATAACGATATCTTCCATCTATATTATAGTCCTGACAGAGGGCATAGTTTGCAAAGTATAGACTACGACATCGGTCAAAAAAGATCAGAAGACAGAACAGCGCTGGTGAATAATTTCCATCTCGATAAAAATAATGAATTGTATATGGTTCTTGCCAACGACGGATTGTACAGATTGTCTGGTACGATCTCTACCAAAAACACATTTAATACTTTATCCATCCAATTGCTTCCAAATCCCGCAACTGATCTCCTACGCTTATCAACAACAGCAGATCTCTCAAGCCATACAGTGAAGATTATTAATTTATTTGGTCAGAATATGGAGACCACAATACTTCAAAATAATACGATTTCGACCTATCATTTGACTCCAGGAATTTACTTTTTACAATTGCTTCAAGGAAAAAAGATAGTATGGTCGGGCAAGTTTGTAAAAATGTAAAAACCTTTTTATAGTTTGGTTAATAGCAGTAATTTGATTTCTCTAATTGATAAATATTGAAAAAGTTTTTTATTGTTGTAATAATTAGTTTTATAATTCCAAAATTGAATTTTGGACAGGTATTTGATTTTGAAGGTAACACATATGATACTATTCAACTTGGCAAGCAGGTATGGCTTAAACAGAATATTAGAAGCAAGAAATATTCTGATGGCAAAATATTGGATTCCAAGAATTACAAATGTCCAAATGGTGATTGTAGTAAAGCCGATAGTTTTGGGTTGATTTATAATTATAGTGGATTGACAAATGGTGAAAATAAAAAAATTGTCAATGGAATTTGCCCACTTGGATATTCAATTCCGACTCCTCAAAATTGGCATGAATTAATGTTATTTTTGAATGCAGACACAACATACCTTTGGAAAGATGCATACAATTATGTCAAATACAAAATTATTGATGAAACATACGGGGGAACCGGAGAAACTGATCTTTCGATACTACCTGCTGGAATTAATGTAAACGATGTTTATAATGGGTTCGGCAGTCTCACAAATATTCGTTTGATTGACTCAAATACTCATAAATCAGTTTATATTTCATTTGTTAGAAATTCAGCTGAAACTGTCAATGTTTATAATTTGGCTTCAGAATTGATAAAATCAAATTCTTATTTTCAATCTTGTAGATGCATTAAAACAAACTTAAATACTTCAATTGAAAATTTATGAAATATTGAGGAGTATAAAATTTTTTCTAATCCTTGTAGTGGTAGTTTTATGATCCAATCAAATGTTGAACTTGAAATAAAATCAGTTGAACTTATTTCCTTGAATGGACAAATCCACAAACTAACTTCTAATGATCTAGGAATGTATTATATTAGCAATAAACCAGCAGGAATTTACTTTGTAAAAATTTCAAATCAATTGAATACAACAAATTTGAAATTGTTACTTTTGAATCCTTGAAAACTTAATTCAATAAGCTTTTAAAAATTTCCATCTTGCTTTCTTACCTTTTTGATCTGTGAGAGAATACATAAACAAGCCTGCAGAAAATGATTTTAAATCAATTTCAATAGTTGATTCGCTTGGACTGACAGTTTTGTGGAATACAGTTTGACCATCCATCGCAAAGACTTCTAGTAGAATTTCTCCAGATCTTTCAACTGAGAAGGTCAAATTGATACTGTTTACAGCAGGATTAGGATAGACATTGATACCAGATTTCTTCTGAGGATTTTTAGTATCGATGAGAATCCTGAGTGCTTGATTGGTGATACCTATGTGGATCATATAGATGACCCCTGAGTCACCGTTGTCTAATTTTGTTTCATAATAATTTCTCCTAGCCCATGCTGCATAATTGGTTTGTTCCAGATAGTCTCTTTCTAAAACAAGCTGATCCGTTCGACTGAGTCGCGCTTCTAATTTGGGTAGATTTCGCTCATCAGAGAAATCAAAACTTGCGTAATTAATTCTTGTTATAAAACTGCTGTCGCGGCAAGTATCCAGCAGAAATTTTTCGCTAGCCCAGCTCAAAGTAACCGGATAACTTCGACTGTAAAAGCCTATTGGAATCCGCGAAGGATAACCTGGAGGTGATAATAATAGAGCCATAGAATCACAATTGTAACGGGTTATAAATTTTTTAAAATGATAATCTAGTTCTAAACTTAACATTGATCTGATATCAATAGTCGATTTAAAAGGTATATGAGAGATATCATATTCACCATAAGCGGTGTCCAAATCAAGTTTTTCCCTCAGCACATCACCCAAACAAAGAGAATCTTTGTCACCATCTGGATTGGTTATATAAAGCTTAAATTCAAAATCCGGGACTTCTTTCTGGGCATAAATCCCCATGGCTAAGATAGATAATAAGAAGAAAATTGAATTTTTCATATAAGAATGTTTCTTAAAATATTCAAAGGGACTCCAATAGTCCCTTCTCTAGTAAAGGTAATATTTTATAATTGTACAAAATGAATTTACCTGATGATCTGCAATTTTTCAGTAAAAAGGACTAAACAATCTGTAACAGATACAGTCCATTAGGCAGATCGGGAGAAAGATTAAAAATATGTTGCTTGCCTTGCTGGGACTTAAAAATATTGCACATAAGCTCCCGTCCAGATACATCATAAAGCATGAGTTGAAGATCCTTGGATTTATTAATATTATCCAATAAGGAAATGGTATGAACTGCAGGATTGGGATACAAGCTGAGGTTTAAATCAATGGAATTAGGATTCTCTGTCGATACTGAAGACTCACATCCTGGCACCAAGCATCCATACTGATCGACTTTGACAATCCATGGCTTGGAACTGTGGTCCCGAGTCACCAACTTGTACCTGTAAGTAAGTATCTTCCATCCTTAACTGTAGACCGATCCTGGCATCGCAGTTTTGTGAAGGAGTAATTAAGACTAATTTTTCTAATATTTTTTTGTATTTTATACAAGCTTATTGTATTTTTACAAGAGTAATACAATAGATATGGATCAATGTAATATAACAAGACAGCTCTTTAATTATAAATTTATGAATAAATTGTTTTTCTTTTTTGCTTTTCTTAATATCAGCATCAGTGGTAATTCACAAGTTTTTAATAAAGTCTATCCATCTATAAGACCGGAATTACTTACTGTGGATGGATTGACATTTACTATCCCTCTGCCTAACAACGAGGCATATTTTTTGACCTATTCTATTCCTTTACTGGGCCCATACTATTCTTATATGATTGCTACAAAGGTGGACCAAAACGGAGACGTTTTATGGTTTAAATACATATCAGATTCTTTGGGATATTTTCTTCCACGACATTACGAATTTATTTCAAATAACAGAATTATGATGGCTGGATTTAAATATCCGCCTGAAAGGGGGTTGCAAAGTATTGGTATGGGATTTTTGATATGGAATTGAATATCATAGAAGAACATACTTATCCAGGTACCCATAACAAGCCAGACATTAGTCATTTTTTGATTTCATCCAAAGGCGACTATGTTTTTTGTGCCTTGGATAATATGTTAGATGATAGAGGAAATGGTGCAACTGATAAGTTGAAGGCGGTTATATTTTCGACAGATTCTACGGGTCAAATGAAATGGTACCATGAGGTATGGGACTCTCTAAAGCCAAAAGATAAATTTGAGGCTAGAAAAGTTTTGGAGGACAGTCAAGGTAATTTTTACCTATTCGGTGCATTTTTGCCTTTAGGTGAATTTCCAAATTTTAAAGGTCTTGTGATAAAAATTTCTTCCTCAGGTGAATTACTTTGGCATAAGATTTACCCATTTGCCCGTTATGGAATTAGTTTTGGAAATGCTTTTGCTTTGGCGAATGATCAGTTTTTATTGGTAGGAACTTCTGTCGATCCGGTTAATTTTTTAATCAAGAAAAAGTATCTTATATTTATACCATGGTCATGGACAGCTCCGGGAATATATTAAAGACAAATATAAAGAATAAATCATTTGGAAATTTCATTGATGAGTGCATCTTGTTATCAGACAGCACACTGATGTGCGGAGGTGATTCAAGACCCATTTATGACCAATGGATAGATGGGTGGATACTTAATATGACTATGGATGCAGATATTATCTGGGAGAAAGTATTAAATAAAGTGGATTTTAAACAGGAGCAAATATTTGATTTTACAGCAGCACCCGATGGAGGATATTATCTCGGAGGATATAGCTGGATTAAAGACAATAATCAGGGTAGAAACTGGCTGGTGAAAACTGACAGTTTGGGCTGTGATGATGTTTCGTGTTTAGATACGGCTGTGGAAGATCCTACAGAAGGCACTGACGAGGTATGGCTTTATCCCAATCCTGTGCGCGATCAGATTCATATTGAAAGCCCTGGAGGTTTTAGGAGTAGCCAGTTTGAGATCTATGATTATAGCGGTAAGAAAGTAAAAGCTGTGGAAATAGAACTAGGAGTAGAACAAATCACTATTCCTATTAACAACTTACCATCCGGAATTTATTTGATCAGCCTTACAGACCGATCATGGCATCGGAGTTTTGTGAAGGAGTAATTAGGATGTATCTTTCTGAATAAAATTTTATTATTTTATAAAGAAATATTTTATTTTTACAAAAGTTATCCAATAAATATGGATCAATGTAATATAACAAGACAGTTTTTTTAATTTCAAATTTATGAAAAAATTGTGCCTCTTTACTACTTTTCTCATTATAAATATCTATGGAAATTCTCAAGTATTTAATATAGTTTATCCCTCCATTAGACCGGAGTTAAAAACAGTTGATGCAGTGTCATTAACTATTCCATTAAAGAACAATGAGGCATATTTTATTTCAAGAGGTATTCCATTGATAGGACCTTATTATTATTATCGAATAGCAACGAAAGTAGATCGGACAGGCGAGGTTTTATGGCATAAGTACATTTCAGACTCATTGGGATATTTTACTCCCCGACATTTCGAATTCATTTCAAATAATAGAATCATGCTTGCAGGATTTAAATATCCTCCGGAACGAGATATTGCTAAATATTGGTATGGTATCTTTGATATTGAGATGAATATGTTGGAAGAACATATTTATTCGGGTACACATAATAAAGCGGATATTACTCATTTTTTAATATCTGATAATGGAGATTATGTTTTTAGCGCATTGGATAATATGTTAGATGATCGCGGTAATGGAGCAACGGATAAAGTTAAAGCAGTAGTTTTTTCAACTGATTCGACTGGACAGATGAAATGGTACTATGAGATGTGGGACTCACTAAGACCTAAAGATTTATATACTGCTAATAAAGTAATGGAAGATAGCCAAGGTAATTTTTACGCATTTGGTGGATTTTTAACCTCAGGTGAATTTCCTAACTGGAAAGGTCTAGTTATTAAAATGTCACCATCAGGTAAATTACTATGGCATAAGATATACCCAATAGCTGGCTATGGTGTTAGTTTTTATAGTGTATTGTCCTTGGCCAACGATCAGTTTTTATTAGTAGGACATTCTGCTGATCCGATAAATTTTTTTAACGATAGGGCGGAGTCTTATATTTATTCAATTGTCATGGATACTTCAGGCACAATTCTGAAATCTAATTTTAAAAACAAATCTTTTAGTAACTCCTTATCAGATTGTGTATTAAAAAATGGACAGTACGCTTGTTTGCGGTGGTAACCATAGGCCTATCAAAGATCAGTGGACAGATGGTAGGATCTTTAGTATGACTATGGATGCAGACATCATTTGGGAAAGTGTTATAGATAATGTGGACTATAGGCAAGAAGAAATTTCTGATTTTGCAGGAGCTCCTGATGGAGGATATTACCTCGGAGGATATAGCTGGCTTAAAGACAACAATCAGGCTAGAAACTGGCTGGTGAAGACAGACAGTTTGGGCTGTGATGATGTTTCCTGTTTAGATACAGCTGTGGATGATCCTACTGTAGGCACTGACGAGGTATGGCTTTATCCAAATCCAGTGCACGATCGGATTCATATTGCAAGCCCTGGAGGTTTTAGGAGCAGGCAGTTTGAGATCTATGATTATACCGGAAAGAAAGTAAAAGTTGTTCAATCAGATCTAGGATTAGAACGAATTACCATCCCCATGACCAACTTACAATCTGGAATTTATTTAATAAGCCCAATAGACCGATCTTGGCATCGTAGTTTTGTAAAGGAGTAATTAGGGTTAATTTTTCTGAATATAATTTTATTATTTTATAAAGAAATATTTTATTTTTACAAAAGTTATACAATAAATATGGATCAATGTAATATAACAAGACAGCTTTTTTACTTTTAAATTTATGAAAAAATTGTTTAGCTTTTTTGCTTTTCTCATTATCAACATCAGTGGAAATTCACAAGTTTTTAATAAAGTCTATCCATCTATAAGACCGGAATTACTTACTGTGGATGGATTGACATTTACTATCCCTCTGCCTAACAACGAGGCATATTTTTTGACCTATTCTATTCCTTTACTGGGCCCATACTATTCTTATATGATTGCTACAAGGTGGACCAAAACGGAGACGTTTTATGGTTTAAATACATATCAGATTCTTTGGGATATTTTCTTCCTCGACATTTCGAATTTATATCAAATAATAGAATTATGATGGCTGGATTTAAATATCCGCCTGAAAGGGGGTTGCAAAGTATTGGTATGGGATTTTGATATGGAATTGAATATCATAGAAGAACATACTTATCCAGGTACCCATAACAAGCCAGACATTAGTCATTTTTTGTTTTCATCCAAAGGCGACTATGTTTTTTGTGCCTTGGATAATATGTTAAATGATCGCGGCAATGGTGCAACTGATAAGTTGAAAGCGGTTATATTTTCGACAGATTCTACGGGTCAAATGAAATGGTACCATGAGGTATGGGACTCTCTAAAGCCAAAAGATAAATTTGAGGCTAGAAAAGTTTTGGAGGACAGTCAGGGTAATTTTTACGTATTGGGAGCATTTTTACCTTTAGGTGAATTTCCAAATTTTAAAGGTCTTGTGATAAAAATTTCTTCCTCAGGTGAATTACTTTGGCATAAGATTTACCCATTTGCCCGTTATGGAATTAGTTTTGGAAATGCTTTTGCTTTGGCGAATGATCAGTTTTTATTGGTAGGAACTTCTGTCGATCCGGTTAATTTTTTTAATCAAGAAAAAGTATCTTATATTTATACCATGGTCATGGACAGCTCCGGGAATATATTAAAGACAAATATAAAGAATAAATCATTTGGAAATTTCATTGATGAGTGCATCTTGTTATCAGACAGCACACTGATGTGCGGAGGTGATTCAAGACCCATTTATGACCAATGGATAGATGGGTGGATACTTAATATAACTATGGATGCAGATATTATCTGGGAGAAAGTATTAAATAAAGTGGATTTTAAACAGGAGCAAATATTTGATTTTACAGCAGCACCCGATGGAGGATATTATCTCGGAGGATATAGCTGGATTAAAGACAATAATCAGGGTAGAAACTGGCTGGTGAAACTGACAGTTTGGGCTGTGATGATGTTTCGTGTTTAGATACGGCTGTGGAAGATCCTACAGAAGGCACTGACGAGGTATGGCTTTATCCCAATCCTGTGCGCGATCAGATTCATATTGCAAGCCCTGGAGGTTTTAGGAGTAGCCAGTTTGAGATCTATGATTATAGCGGTAAGAAAGTAAAAGCTGTGGAAATAGAACTAGGAGTAGAACAAATCACTATTCCTATTAACAACTTACCATCCGGAATTTATTTGATCAGCCCTACAGACCGGTCATGGCATCGGAGTTTTGTGAAGGAGTAAGTCACTCTAAGTAAGGGTTCTATGATTTATTTCATTACAATACTATAGGATCGAAGTCTAAGATTTATGACGCCGTGGCGTTACTTCGACCAACGCAGTAAGAAATAATTAGTCAATGAGTCAATTAGAAGATTAGTCAATTGGGGAAATTTAATAATGTAGAGCGACTTGTTCCGCTCGCAAAGTTCTTCGACTTCGCTCTCTGGCCAGTCGAAGTGAGACTGTCGAAGTGAGTCGAAGCGAGCTAGTAGAAATAAGAGACGAAATGCTTGTATCCTACATTTAGTAGTATAGAATTGTTAAATTTTAACCTGTCAATTTAAATATGGTTAAGAATCAATTTCTAGGTAAAAACGAAATTTTAACCTATCTCATTTCCTCTTGGAAGAATTTCCAACTTCAATCCCTCGTACCCCAATACAGTATTCGGAAAAATCGATTGGCACTCCTCCAAAATGGGTGTGAGAATTTTATACCTTGACGAATAATGACCTGTGATCAATTGTCCTGCTTGAATCAATTTTGCAAACTCTGCTGCTTGCTTTGCAGTGGTATGACCCGTTTGAATGGCTTTGTCCAATAATTCATGTAGGTAGGTGGTCTCGTGGTACAGCACATCCACATTTTTGAGTACGCTAACCAGAGATTCTTTGTAACGGGTGTCGCTGCAATAAGCATAAGACCTTTTGAATATTTCAATAAATGAAAGTTCGTCGGGTTCGTAAATGCGTCCTGTGGAATCTTGAACAGATTCTCCCTTTACCACTTTTTGATAATGATCCAATGGAATATCTGTTTTTTGAACTTTTTCAAGATCCAACCTGCGAATCTTTTTTTCTGCTTCAAATAAATAACCCATCGTGGGTATCCTGTGATCCAATGGAAATGCGGTGATTTTTCGCCAATCATCTTTATAAATCACTTGGACTTTCTGATCCAATTCCAAATATTCAATGTCGAAAGTCAAATGGACCTGACTATGCCTTAATATATTTTCAAGAAAATCGCGGATGCCCATAGGGCCTGTAATGATGAGTGGTTGGGTTCTTTGAAGATGACAAAAACTGGTGATCAATCCCGGTAAACCATACACATGGTCTCCGTGTAGATGTGAAATTAAAATCCATCCTATTTTACTCCAACGAACCCTGTGGGACCAAAGTCTGTTTTGACTCGCTTCACCACAATCGATGAGAAACAATTCTTCCCCGATCCTCAAAACCTGTGAACTGGGAAATCTGGCATCCGATGGAATGGCAGATGAGCTGCCTAAGATAAGCAGTTCAAAATGGATGCTATTCTTCTTCCCCTTCTGCATTTAAATCTCTCTCAATGTCTTCCATAAAAACATATTCTATGGATTCATCCAGGGTTGGTATAATGGTTAAAATGGTGTCGAGTTTGGAAATTTCAATCAACTTCCTCACCCCATCAGAATTTATATTAGTCATGACAAAACTTCCATCATCACTCCACAACCTATTGCCCGTTAAAATAGAACTAAGACCTGATGAATCAATGTATTGTACATCTTTAAGGTCCAAAATCAAATTGCGGACTCCTTCATTTTTAAGAAATACAAACTCCGATTTAAGATCAGGCGCAATCATCGAATTGAGATTGGCTTCTTCCAAGGAAAATATAGCATACCTATCTTGCTTGTCTATTTGATATTTCATAGATATTCAATTAAAGATTTATATTTAAATGTTTTATTTTCAATTTTATACGTATAATTAAAATAAATATTTATTATAGAATTAAAATAATTATTTACTTTTGGGACGCAAATGTAACGAAACTTTGATTCTTATTATTCTTAAGGCTTCATATCCTGCGATTGAACCGATCCAGAACAATTCATCAGGCTGTGATGTTTTTAAATCTTTTAAGAAACAAATTAATTCACATAAACAGATTTCCTTTTTCAATGAATAAAAGGTTCTCAGCAAAAGTAAAAAAAGTATTGGCCAACAGCCGAGAGGAAGCTCTTAAGTTGGGTCACGATTATATCGGGACAGAACATATACTGCTTGGTATGCTTCAAGAAGCAGATACCCTGGCCATTCACGTATTAAAATCTCTAAAGGTCGATTTAGGAGAATTAAAAGAACACATTATCGAAGCCATTCCTGTGCGCAAAGGTGAAGAAACCAGTTTTCAGGTAGGCAATCTACCGCTCAATAAACAGGCAGAAAAAGTTCTTAAGTTTACCTATCTAGAGGCTAAAAGCACCCGCGAAGAAGAAATTTATCCTGAGCATTTGATGTTAAGCATTCTTAAAAATCAGGACAATCTTGCCTCCCATATTTTAAAAGACATGAACATCGACTATGATCTTTATCGATCAGAGTTAGAATATCTCTGCACCCAGGACCACAGCAGCGAAGAAGCTCCTGATATTTCTGCTTCTTCCCATGATCCCGATTCGTTTGAAGAAGAACAATCCTCCTCTTCATTCGCTAAAAAGCCAGGTTCTAAATCTCAAACACCGGTGTTGGATAATTATGGAAGAGATATCACCAAACTGGCAGAAGATGGTCGCTTGGATCCAATTGTCGGACGTGAAAGGGAAATTGAAAGGGTTTCACAAATATTAAGTCGACGCAAAAAAAATAATCCTATATTAATTGGAGAACCTGGTGTGGGTAAAACAGCCATCGTAGAAGGCTTGGCGCTCCGCATTATGCAAAAGAAGGTCTCCAGAACTTTATTCAATAAACGCATTGTGATGTTGGATCTTGCTGCACTAGTGGCAGGTACCAAATACCGCGGACAATTTGAAGAACGGATCAAAGCCATCATGGGCGAATTGGAAAAATCACGTGATGTCATACTGTTTATCGATGAAATACATACGATCATCGGAGCAGGTGGTGCCACTGGTTCTTTGGATGCTTCCAATATATTTAAACCAGCATTGGCAAGAGGAGAACTTCAATGTATTGGTGCATCTACATTGGATGAGTACCGTCAACACATAGAAAAAGATGGAGCTTTGGACCGCCGCTTTCAAAAGGTCATGGTCAATCCGCCTACTGCTGAAGAAGCCTACCAGATTTTACAAAACATCAGACCTAAATATGAGGAATTTCACTCAGTGGCGTATAGCGATGAAGCCATTGATGCCTGTGTTAAATTGAGCGATCGTTATATCACAGACCGTTTCTTGCCAGATAAAGCGATTGATGTTTTGGATGAGGTAGGAGCAAGAGTTCATTTAAAAAACATTCACGTTCCTAAACACATCGAAGAAATTGAATCCCAAATAGACGTCATCCGCGAACAAAAAAATCAGGCTGTAAAAGGTCAGCAATATGAAAAAGCGGCTGATCTAAGGGATCTTGAATCCAAGCTTCAAAAGAAATTAGAATCTTCCAAACAAAATTGGGAAGAAGAAAGTAAGACAAAAAGATTTCCAGTAACGGAAGATGATATAGCTGAAGTTGTATCCATGATGACCGGCATTCCGGTTAAAAAAGTAGCCCAAAGCGAAAGCAAGAAATTGGTCAACATGGGCGATGCCATGAAGTCCATGATCATTGGTCAGGACGACGCGGTGCTTAAAATAGTCAAAGCCATCCAGAGAAATCGCGTAGGATTAAAAGATCCTAAAAAGCCTATTGGAAGCTTTATTTTTCTTGGACCTACGGGTGTCGGCAAAACAGAAATGGCCAAAGCATTGGCCAGATTTATGTTTGACTCCGATGATGCGTTGATCAGATTGGATATGAGTGAATACATGGAAAAATTTACCGTATCCAGATTGATTGGAGCACCTCCGGGATACGTTGGTTATGAAGAAGGTGGTCAATTGACTGAAAAAGTAAGAAGGAAACCATATTCCGTGATTTTATTGGATGAAATAGAGAAAGCGCATCCAGATGTGTATAATATATTGTTACAAGTTTTGGATGAAGGTCTTTTGACGGATGGTTTAGGAAGAAAAGTAGATTTTAAAAATACGGTGATCATCATGACCTCCAACATTGGGGTTCGCCAATTAAAAGATTTTGGTCAGGGTGTCGGTTTTGCGACCCAATCAAGACAGGACAATGTGGAAGAGAATTCCAAGTCAGTGATTAAAAATGCATTGAAAAAGACTTTTAGTCCTGAATTTTTAAATCGTATCGATGATGTCTTAATATTTAACAGTCTTGAAAAGGAACAAATATTCCAGATTATTCACCTGGTTGTAAATTCTTTGCTCAAACGAATTGAACAAATGAAGTTAGAGCTAAGCATTCACCAGGATACCTTGGAGTTTTTGGCTGAAAAAGGATATGATCCTCAATTTGGTGCTCGCCCTTTGCACAGAGCCGTTCAAAAATATTTAGAAGATCCATTGGCAGAATTCATTCTTAATGAAAATCCTGAACCTGGGACCAAACTAAAAGCCACCATGAACAAGGCAAAAGATGCAGTGCTGATATCTGCAACGTCCAAAACTAGCCAATCTAAAAAATCACAGCCTTGATTTTAATAAGCTTGTGTATTTTTGTGATTCAATGATTTTAAACCCCGCAATTTGATTAATAAAAAGAAGCCAGGGCCTCTGGACATATTAAAAGGCCAATTTCGTATTAACGATGAGATTAAAAGCCCTACCATTCGTTTGGTTGGTGAAGATTTTGATGAAATTTCAACGATCGCAGGCAAACCCATAGAAGCTGGTGTTTTTAGCACCTCTCAAGCTATAAAATGGGCCTATGACCTCGGAATCGACTTGGTTGAAATAACTGCCAAAGCAGAACCTCCTGTTTGTAAAATCATCGATTTCAACAAATTTATTTACCTTAAAAGAAAGAAGGACAAGGAAATAAAGTCTAAAACTTTAAAGGTTGTCATTAAGGAAATCCGTTTTGGTCCCAATACGGACGACCACGATTTCGAATTTAAGGTAAAGCACGCCACCAAATTCCTGGAAGAAGGATGCAAAGTCAAAGCCTACGTCCAATTTCGAGGCAGGGCCATCGCCTTTAAGGATCGTGGAGAGTTGATATTGTTACGATTTATCAATGAATTGGTCCATCTTGGCGCCGCAGAAGAGCTGCCTAGACTGGAAGGAAAACGAATGTATGTGATTATTTCTCCTAAAAAAGCAAAAAATTAATTTTTTTTAGCGCTATTTCGAATAAAGATCTACCTTTGCAGGCTTAAAAATAAATGTCATGCCAAAGGTAAAAACCCACTCGGGTTCGAAGAAGAGGTTCAAGTTAACTGGTACCGGAAAGGTCAAAAGGGCTCAGGCCAATACTTCCCACCGATTGAGCAGTAAGAGTAAAAAAGCGAAAGGACGCCACAAATCAAGCATTGTTGCACATCCTACCGAACAAAAGAGGATGTTGGTTTTGTTGGGGATCAATTAAATTTAGTAAAGAACATTTTAACCGGTATGTAGAGGTTAAGTATTCGCATCCGCGAATCCCTCAACTGCCATAAAAAAGTCAATATGCCACGTTCAGTCAATTCAGTTGCCGCCAAGGCACGTAGAAAAAAGATCCTAAAAGCCGCGAGAGGTTATTTTAGCGGAAGATCAAAAGTGTATACCGTTGCGAAAAACGCAGTGGAAAGAGCTATGAAGTATGCTTTCATACACAGAAGACAGAAAAAACGCGCTTTTAGAAGACTTTGGATCGCGAGGATTAATGCAGCAGTCAGACCTTTTGGAATCAATTATTCAAGGTTTATCGACAAGCTTAATAAAAGCAATATCATCATCAACAGAAAGGTACTTGCTGATTTAGCTTTACACCACCCGGCCAGTTTTAAGGCCATTGTTGACCAAGTCCACCAATAAATAAGCCATTGGTTTAATTTCCTGTACCCTGAATAAAGTATTCAATCACACTTTATTTCAGTCATAACTATTTGTAAAATGAATGGTCTAGATTTAGATTGAATTGTCCATTGAATTGACAAATTTTAATCATAAAATCGAAAATATCTGACTCATCTTTGGAATGGCTTATATTTTTAATTTATCAATATGCACCAGTCGTTATGGATAAGGATCACAGATTGATCCATTTATAGCAACAATATTTTAATCATACGTCTTTTCGTGGCTTTTAAGCAAATTCAGGTAGATAAAATGCTCCTTTTTCTCTAAATTTACATCAAATTTGAAAATCATGAGGATGTTTTTCGTACTTGCTTTGCTCTCATTTTTTAACCAAAATCAAGCATCAGCAGGCTCTGACTCCCCCACACCTCAAACCTTAATCATTGAATGTCCGGTTGAGATCTATCTTGTGGAAGGACAGGCTTTTGATACTTCTATCACAGGAGCACCTAAGGTATTGTCCAATAATGGAGGAGCCATCATACTTACTTGGATAGAATATTTTTCTCCAGGTAATTGTGCCAATAGCCACGATGTCATTACACGAATTTTTACCATTCGAAATTCAATCGGTGATTTGGAGAGATGCTCCCAAAGAATTTATCTCAAACACTTGAATCCATCCAGTATTTCGGTACCATTTGACACAACGGTTTCATATCCAAGGGATATTAGTTTTTCAGCGGCCATTCTGCAAGCTCATTTGCCTTTCCGAATGATTACCTTCACTTTTACAGATACCAAGGTCTCCAATGGTTGCACTACTCCAATTAGAATTAGAAGGGAATGGAAATTTACAAATTTATGTAATGGCGAAGTCACTCAAAAAATAAGTTTTATCAATGTTTTAAATTATCAAAATAGTTTTGAACATAATCGAATTGTAGAAGACGCTATTTGTGACCAAGAAGGCTATATTGAGATCACACCCAAAGGAGAATTTGGACCTTACAAATACAGATGGAACACCAATGACTCAATTAATATACTTTCCAATTTGTTACCCGGAATTTATAGTGCGGTAGTCACAGATAAATTTGGTTGCAACCAATTACAAAATGTAGGACTGCAATCCATGTCTGACAAAGCTGATGTAGGAGGTCGGATTGTGACTCAAAATGATTATCGGGTTTATCCAGACAGCATCTACTTTGGTGCTCCTAGTAATGTGGACAAGGTTTGTCTATCTCCCAATGGCGGTTTGCATTATGGGATGACCCTCCACAAAAAGAACAGCGGATTTATGGAATATCGACTTGTCAAAAGAACTGAAGCCACTGTTGGAATTTCATCAAGAGACATTATTTTTATCCAGCGACATATACTAGCCATTGAAAGATTTGTGGACACGCTGAAAAATTTTGCTGCGGATGTCAACAATAATAAAAATGTGACTGCTTCAGATATTACAGAGTTGAGAAGAATTATTCTAGGGGTGAAAGACAATTTTACAGAGGTACTTCCATGGTATTTTCTGGTACAAAATTGGAGACAGGTGATGACACCTCATCAAAGCTTTCAATCTATTCAATTCACAGGAATTCAAATTGTAAATTTTCCAAGAACCAATGCCGATATTCTTGCTATGAAAATGGGTGATATCGATCTCAGCTATCGCAGACAATTGATCGATGATAAATTGGTGGCAAGAGCAAAAGGAACCGAAGTCCAATTGCTGACTAAAAATCAAAAAATAAAAGCTGGTGAAATCATAGAAGTTCCTGTTTATTTAAAATCCTCCAAAGCTGTTCTTGGATTTCAATGCTCCATCAATACCTGTGGTGGTGCAGAGATTTTGGATTTTACAAATGTGCAGTTGGACCAGGAATCATTTCATTGGAATGATCAAGGCATCCATATAAGTCATACAAATGGATTTCCTATCAATTGGAATCCTGAAAAACCACTGTTTATTCTTAAAATAAAAGCAGATCAATACAATTCCATGCTTTCCAATTTAATATGTTTGGATGGAAGACTTGAGCCTGAGTATTATTTGGAAGATGTCTCAGAGAATGGGCTTGATTTGATTTTTGAGGATCAAAAAAATGATTCGTTTATTTTTAATGTTTTGCCAAATCCTGCACAAGAACACTGTTGGTTGACCAGCAATGTTTCCAATTCGGTCAATTTTGAAATTGTCAATATACATGGACAAAGCATTCAAACCGGAAAGTTTAATGGTTCTTTCCAATTAGAAACCAGAGCTTGGACAGAAGGGATTTATTTTATCAGATTTTACCAAGCTGATCAAATCTTAGACTCCAAAAGGCTTGTTATTATAAAGTAAAATTTATCAGCGGGCTTCTTCGATCCATAAATTGATTCGTTGACAGGCATCTTCCAAAATTTCTATTGGAATATTCAATGGTGGCGCGATCCGCAAAGCGCTTGGTCGAAATAAAAAGCTGTCTAGAAGTATATGTTCTTCTCTTGCTTTCTTCACAATGGAATGCACTAATTTTTCATTTTCAAATTCGATGGCAGCAAACAGACCTTTTATTCTGATTTCTTTGATCAAAGGGTTATTTAAAATAGAACGAATCAAATCCGAACGGATAGAAATTCCTAACAAAACTTCTTCTTGAAGCATTGCCTTTAAATGAGCCCCTCCTGCCGCACAACACAAGGGGTTCCCCCCAAAGGTGGTAATGTATCCTAAAGCAGGCGATTGGGCCAGGGATGCAAGTAATTCACCGCTACTAACCAATGCAGCCAAAGGTAATCCGCCGCCTAGTGCTTTGCCCAATAAAAGTAAATCTGGAATGACATTTAAATTTTGAAAAGCAAACATGGTTCCGGTTCTACCAAATCCAGTTTGGATCTCATCAAAAGCCAAAAGAGCTCCATGTGTATTGCATTTTGATCGAAGAGCCTTAAGCCATTTTTCATCCATTGCTATCACCCCTGCTTCTGCTTGGATTGGCTCAATTAATACCAAAGCCGTTCGCTCGGATATTTTGTCTAAGCCTTCAAAATCATTGGCATGAATAAATCTTACGCCTGGAATCAATGGCAAAAAATGAGCAGTATGGGCACGATCTGATCTCAAGGATTCCGCAGCCATGGTGCTCCCGTGATAAGAGTGATGTAGAACCACAATTTCAACCCTTCCGGTATAACTTCGGGCAAGTTTTATCGCAGCATCGATTACTTCGCTACCTGTGCTTAAATAATATATTTGATGCAAGCTGGATGGTAAAATACTTCTTAAAAGTGCGGCCAATTGGTTTTGAGGATTTTGGACATGTTCGCCATAGACATTGGTGTGTAAATACAATTTAGATTGGACTTGTATGGCTTCCACGATGGCTGGATGTGCATGACCCATATTACTGACCCCAAAACCAGAAATCAAATCTAAATAAGCCACTCCGGATTGATCATACAACCATGAGCCTTCAGCACGGCTTATCTCAAAACCTTGAGGAGAACTACTGGTTTGGCCTACCAAGTCTAAAAATCTGGATCTATGATACATGTTCTGATTTTACGAAAAGCTCAAAATTATGGTAAAAATTATACTGATTCTATAATCTTTGTGAAGAATTAAATGTTTCATAGGCTTAAATTCTACAATATGATGCGAAATGGATTCATTCTGTTTATTCTTTGTTTTTTTCTAATCAACGAAAAAAGTATCATCCAAGCCCAAGGAATCGAGTTTTTCCATGGTAGTTTCCAAGAAGCTTTAGACAAAGCCCAGGCAGAAGGCAAATTGGTTTTTATGGATGCTTTTACCACTTGGTGTGGACCTTGCAGAAGGATGGCAGCCAACACATTTCCTGATGCATCCGTTGGAAATTTTTACAATGAGAATTTTATTAATCTCAAAGTGGATATGGAAAAAGGGGAAGGCAGAGACCTATCCTTACGATATGCCATCAACTCCTACCCTACTCTGCTTTATATCGATGGTCAAGGCAAGGTTGTACATCGTGTATCTGGTGGAAGAGCTCCTGAACCATTTATTGAGTTGGGTAAAGAAGCCTTGAAAAAAATTGACAAGTCTGCAGATTTTGCAAAACTATACGATGCTGGGGACCGTGATCCAAAGACGGTACTTGCTTACATTAAATCACTAAACAATGCAGGAAAATCAAGCTTGAAAATTGCAAATGAATATTTAGCCACCCAGACTGATCTTGGTACGCCGGAAAATCTAGAAATTATTTTGGAATCTACAACCGAAGCAGATTCAAGAATTTTTGATCTGTTGGTTCAAAATAAAGAAAAGATCATCTTGCTTAAAAGCAAGGAGGTGTACGATGCAAAAATATACCAATCCTGCCATAGAACTTTTGCAAAGTCTTTAGAATACCGCAACGAGTCACTTCTAAAAGAAGCACAGACCAAAATAAAACATCACTCTACCAAAGAAAAGGAATTTGTTTTCCAAACCAATATGGAATATTATGCAAAGACCGGTGATGTGGATAAATATTTAGTAGCTGCAAAAACCTATGCAAAGAAATCAGCTAAAAACGATGCAAATAAATTGACCAAACTTGTAGAACAGTCAATTGGTTATTTTAAAACAAATAAAAAAGTAACCACTTTTGCAGAATCTTTGGCCAAAAAAGCGGCGCAAAATGGTGGATTGCCCACACAATATTTAATGTATGCCAATATTTTAAAATTGAATGGCAAACACAGTGATGCGATCAACGCTTGTAAAAAAGGTATGGAGTTGGCAAAAGAAAAAAATGAACCTACCCATTATTTTGAACAATTGATGCGTGAAATAGAGAAAATAAAAGCTTAGTTTTATTCTATCACCGGTTCGAATACAATCGCACGATCTTCAGGATCTGAAGAAATTAGTTTTACTTTAATTTTATCACCCATTTTCCATGATTGATCGGACAATGTGGAATTGGCTGACAATCTATTTTTATTGACTGCTATATTGTCATCAAAAGTATCCATTGCTAGGGATCCTTCACACATTGTATCTATCAACTGTACAAAAAATCCTCGATCGTTCATTCCCGTAATACGACCTTCAAAAATTTCGCCCACATGAGCTTGCATGTAAAGTGCTTGAAAATATCGAACAGATTCTCTTTCCGCTTCCATCGCTTTGCGCTCTTGCGATGAAATATATCTGCATTGAGCTTCAATCATTTCAGGTCTATACCTTTTTTCATTTGTCAGGTTGTCAAATAAAATACGATGCACCATTAAGTCAGCATATCTTCGAATGGGAGAAGTAAAATGCGTGTAAAATTCAAAACCTAAACCGTAGTGGCCAATATTTTCTGGATTGTATTCTGCTTTGGCCATGGTCCGTATGGCCAACGGGAGTAAAATTTTTAGACTGTCGTCTTCTTTTACTTTTTCGCTTAAGATGTTCAGAGATTTTGAAATCTTTTTCGGATTGGAAAGATCCAATTTGACACCCATTTCCTGGGCAAAAAATTGAAATTCTTCAAGCTTCATTGGATCTGGAAGATCATGTATCCGATAGACAAAAGGAATTGGGAATGTTTTATTTTTTAGAGAGATAAACTTCGCAACGTATTGATTGGCCAAAAGCATCAATTCTTCAATCAGCATGTGTGCATCGAAACGCTCTTTAACGTATAATTCCAAAGGAATTCCTTGATCATCCAATTTGAATCTCACTTCCGGAGATTCAAAATCGATGGATCCATTTTTCATCCTTTCTTTGCGAATCATTTTGGTGATGCGGTTGATCAAGTGTAAATGATCTTCCAACTCGTGTGATTCACCTTCTAATATTTTCTGGACATCTTCGTATGCAAATCTCTGCTTGCTGTGAATGATGGTTTTTCCTATCCAATGCTTTTTAATGGTGTACTCTTCGTCAAAAGTAAAAATGACTGAAAAAGTATATTTGTCTTCATTGGGTCTCAAGGAACAAAGGTGATTGGAAAGTCTTTCAGGCAACATTGGCAGTACCCTGTCTACCAAATAAACGGAGTTACCCCTTCGCAAAGCTTCTTTGTCTAAAGCACTATCCGGCAAAACATAATGACTCACATCTGCGATGTGAACCCCAATTTCCAAACTTCCCAATTCATCCCTGTGAATTGAGATGGCATCGTCAAAATCTTTTGCATCGACAGGGTCAATGGTAAAGCAAATTTTATCGCGTAGATCTTTTCTATAATCAGCCGGTGATATTTTATCAGAAATTTGGTTGGCTTCATCCAAGGCAGCTTTAGGAAACTCTAAAGGAAAACCGGATTCGGCAAGAATGGACTGCATTTCCACCTCAATACTGCTTTCTTGCCCTAAATTTTTAACCACCTTAGCCCACATTCTATCTCCGGGCTTTTCCTTCCATTTGGTAATGTCGATGATCACTCTGTCGAAATCTACCAATTTATCAGCTTCTTCTTTTGGTAAGAAAACTTCCATCACATGATGATGGGATTCAACCAAAACGACTGCTTGGTTTTTATGTGCCCGATAGACGCCTACAAATTGTGATTTGGACCTTTGAAGAATTTTTAGAATAACTCCCTCGGGTTTGTTCATGTACATTCGGACGATCTTCACTTGCACAAAATCACCATCCTGTGCACTCATCATGTTTTTTGGCGCCACATAAATATCTCTGGCCAAACCTTTACACAACACATACCCAAACCCAGCTCTGGCCATGTCTAAGGTACCTTCATAAATTTCTTCCTTTCCTTTTTTCGGAGTAATAGCCAGACCTATGTAGGTCCATTTACCGGGAGAGGTTTTAGAAATTAACTTCTTCCGCTCCATGGTTTCAAGAATTTCCACCATCGGGCCTAATTTCTGCAAATTTAGTCTGCGCTTTAGGGCACTAATTCCCAAGGATTTATCAGGGTTTTCTGCAAAAATTCTAAGGACTTTATTTGGACTTAAAAGGCTCTCTGTCCTTTTATGACTTTTTTTCTTTTTCATCAATAACAAAGTTAACAATTATTATTTGAAAGGGTTGCCCTTAAGCAAGTCCAAGTAAAATGTGCATATAAGGCGTGTAATCAGGAGTTAAAACAAGGACCGTTTATTTACCGCGCCATCATTAAAATGTTAAATAAATCTTATCAATTCTAATTCAGGCCTCTATGAGCTTCTACACTCCTTATTTTCGTACGTTGTAATCGTGGCGTTTATTCAAACAAAAACAAAAAATCAATGAGCATGATACTCCAAGAAGTGTATAGGCATCCAATGATTACCGCTTCTCAATTCGAAGAAATTAGTCATTTGCACCAAAGGGTAAAATTTAGGAAAGGTGAAATGATCGTCAATCAAGGAGATATTTCTTCTAAGTACTATTGCATCGAAACCGGCTTAATCCGGTCCTTTGCACTCAGCCACGATGCTCAAGAAATTACGACCGGCTTTTTTGAAAAGGGATCTATAGCGATCGAAGTATCTTCTGTTTTTCTACAAACTCCAAACAAAGAAAATTTACAAGCTTTGTCCGATGTGACCTGTTGGGAAATTAAAATTGAAGACTTCCAACGACTATACCATGCCATTGCAGGTTTTAGGGAGTGGGGACAAATATGGATGACCCGTCAGTTATTATGTCTTAAAACCAGAAGTTTGTCTATGATCACTGACTCCGCAAAAACCAGATATTTGAATTTTATTTCAGAAAGCCAGGAAGTCATTCGTTTTGCACCTCTTAAATACATTGCCTCATATCTTGGGATTACAGATACTTCATTGAGTAGGATTCGAAAGGAAATGTGCCGCGCTTAAAAACTTGTCATAAGCTAATTTTGAAATAATATTTGAATGTTTACCTTTGGGCAAAATTAAAAAAATGAATAATCCTGTAACTTGGTTTGAAATTGGATGTGTGGATTTAGAAAGAGCTAAATCTTTTTATGCTGAGGTATTTGAAGCATCATTTGAATATGTGCCGATGCCGGATGCACCCATGTACATGTTCGCTGGAAGCCCTGAAAGTATTGGAGCCATGGGGGCTTTGGTAAAATCAGAAAATAATAGCCCTTCTGCTGATGGCACCATTGTCTATTTTGGTTCAGAAGATGTGGCCGTAGAAGCCGGAAGAGTAGATGCTGCAGGTGGAAAATTACTTTTTCCAAAAACATCTATTGGAGAGTTTGGCTTTATTGCCCAATTTATGGACACCGAAGGAAACCGGATTGGATTGCATTCAAACCAGTAAGCAAAGTTTAATTTTTACGACATTTATCTAAACATAGATTGCTAGCTTTTATAAAAAAATACAGCAAGTCTTAGTGCATCCTTTATTGGAAGTAATTAATTCATTGTAATAAAGAAAAATCCAGTAAACGATTTATTCAAGTTGTCCTTCTGAACAGATTTGATTGTTTATTTCAGAGCATTTTTTAATCTGGGTGAAATAATGTACTTTTGTTATTCATAATTCCTAATTAAAAGTCATGTCCCAAAATAATATTTTTAATCTCTACTTTTTTTTCACAATCTGTATCTGTCCATATTTCTCGTTTAGTCAAAACAATCTTCCGGAACTTCCACGTATCAATGAAAGCGATTATTGTTTTCCAGACACCAGTGGATATAAAAGAATCACGGTTGGGCCCATCGGTAGAGATTATACAGATCTACAACTTGCATTAAATGCTGCAACTCCGAGGACTGTTTTGGTTTTAGATGCCAAGGCTATTTTTAGAGGGTCTTTTATTTTAAGAGATAAAGGTAAAAGCAATGATTGGATTGTATTGATTTCATCGCAAATGCAATTGCTACCTGTTTTTGGTGACAGAATTAAGCCAGGTGCCAACACCAATAACGCCACTTATCCTTTACAATCAGATGCGATGCCAAAACTGATCAGCATCAATCAAAGTGGCTTACCTACCATACGAACGGAGGTCAATGCCCACCGCTATTGGTTGGCAGGAATTGATATTAGCATTGACCCCACTGTTCCACAAAGTTTTGGCTTGGTCAATTTGGGAGAAAGTGGTAGCTCGCAAAACAGTATAGACAAAGTACCTGAGTGGTTTTCGATGGATCGCTGTTATATCCATGGACAAGATCAGGCAAATGTGATGAAATATGGTGTGCGTCTTGATTGTAAAAATGGAGCTATTATTGGTTGCCATATTTCACAATTCCACAGTGTTGGTTTTGATGCACAAGCCATTTCAGGAGTCAATGGCCCCGGACCTTTTTACATTACCAACAACTACTTAGAAGGGGCAGGAGAAAATATTTTATTTGGAGGTGGAGCTCCAAGCATAGCTGGACTTGTTCCATCCGATATTTTAATTACTAAAAATTATTTTCACAAACCAAACTCTTGGAAGATAGGACATCCCACTTATGCTGGAAAACATTGGACCATTAAAAATCTATTTGAATTAAAAACAGGTAAACGCGTACTTCTGGAAGGAAATATATTGGAGAACTGCTGGGCAGATTTACCCATTGGTCAAAGTGGCTATGCCATATTATTAACCATACGAACTGAAAACGGAGGTTCTCCACAAGCGGATGTCAGTGATGTGACCATTCGTTCGAATATCATTCGTCATACCGGTGCTGGAATTTCAGTTTCAGGAAGTGATGATGGTAATGGAATTAAATCTAAACGAATACTCATTGAAAACAATTTGATGTATGAAATAAATGGCCCACTTTATGGTGACAATAATATCAACGGACCCAATGTAGGAACAGCATTTCATTTAGGTGAACCAATAGATTTAACCATCAGACACAATACAATATTACATACTGGTGCCATCACCTGGGCGTATAAAACCATGACTGGTTTTAGTTTCACAGATAATTTATGTCATAGTTATATTTCTGCTGGTGGTTATCAAGGAATATATGGTCCTGGTGTTAATCAAGGGAATGCAACTTTTACTAGATATTTTCCCGACCTGACCGATGTGAGTTTGAGATTTCACAAAAATGTTTTGATTGGAGGAAATGCATCTAGGTATACCAATTTCAATACTTCTAGTACCAATTATTTTCCTCAATCAACGGTCAATGTTGGTTTTTTGGATTATGTAAATGGGTTTACAGATTATCGAAATTTCAATCTCACACTAAATAGCCCTTACTATAAAGCAGGTAGCGATATGGAAAACATTGGAGCAAATTTTATGACATTGGAAAAAGCGATTACCCCAGTTCCTATTTGCAATATAGTAAATAATACGCATGAGAAAATTAATCTACAAAATGCAATTCAAGTTTACCCCACTATATTTAATGAAGAAATCAATATCCAAAACGGAAACCATGATTTCATAGAAAGCGTACAAATCTTTAATATTGAGTCCAAATTATTCCACCATCAAAAAAGTATAATCTCACCTTGCATAATTAAAACCAATGAATGGCCAGATGGTTTGTATTTTATAAAAATTGAGACAGCAAGCGGAATCGAAACTTACAAGTTAATCAAAACTAATTATTGATAATTAATCTTCTGATTTGATTGAATTATGGGTCAGATATTAATTTTATAAAAACAGCTCTTAATTTCCTATTCTATTCATTTCCAGCTGAAGGTTTTGAAAATTGGAATCAGACAATGGCACCAATGGTAAGCGCAATATATTTTTGCATAATCCTTTTATATGACATGCAGCCTTTATTCCTGCAGGATTACCTTCCACATACAACCACTTATGTAAATCAAATAATTTTTGATTGAGTAATCTAGCTTGAGTATAATTGCCATTACTTGCCGATCTGATCATTTCAGAAAACTCTGCAGGATATGCGTTTGCAATCACAGAAATAACACCATCACCACCTATACCCATTAGTCCAAGCGCCAATGGATCGTCTCCAGAAAGTACCAAGAAATGCGGTGGTCTATCTTTTAAAATTTTGGTAGCTTGTCCAAGATCACCTGAAGCTTCTTTAACAGCTGCAAATTTTTCAGAAGCATGAGCCAACCTTAAACAGGTTTCAGCGGTAATGTTAGAAGCAGTTCTAGCAGGTACATTGTAGATGATGATGGGTAAGGGACTTGCTTTTTCAAAAGCCATGTAGTGTTGAAAAATTCCTTCCTGACTCGGCTTGTTGTAAGCTGGACTACTGGATAAAATCGCATCGATTCCGCTTGGGTCAAGCTCCAATAATTCATCCACCAGTTCAGCTGTATTGTTACCTCCTATTCCAACAATAAATTTTGCCCGTCCTCTATTGGTTTTCAATGAAAACTGAATCAATTCTTTTTTTTCGCTTTTGCTGAGGGTGACACTTTCACCTGTTGTACCCAAAACCACCAATGATTCTACACCTCCAAGTATGCAATGCTCAATCACTTTTTCTAGAGCATCAAAATCAATGGAACTGTCTTTTTTGAAAGGTGTAATCAATGCAACGCCTGTTCCTTTTAAAAAACCATAATCTGGCATAATTACCTATTTTAAATTTCTGCGGGAGACCCGTTCTCAATAAATTTACCCATTTTCACGTATTTGTCGATACGTTGATTTAACAATGTTTCAGTATCTAATAGATTTAATTCCTCTAATGTGGTTTTAATGTGTTTTTTAAGTGACTTTGCCATTTGTTCAGGATCAGAATGAGCTCCACCCAAAGGCTCTTTTACTATTCCATCAATCAAGCCAAATGAAGCCATATGGTCTGCTGTCAATTTTAATGCTTCTGCAGCTGTTTCTTTATAATCCCAGCTTCTCCATAGAATGGATGAACACGATTCAGGCGATATAACCGAATACCAAGTATTTTCAAGCATAAAAACACGGTCTCCAACACCGATTCCCAAAGCGCCACCTGAAGCTCCTTCGCCAATGATATAGCACATGATTGGAACTTTTAATTGAGCCATTTCAAATAAATTTCTAGCGATGGCTTCTGCTTGACCTCTTTCCTCTGCCTCAATTCCCGGGTAGGCTCCTGGTGTATCTATAAAAGTCAAAACAGGAAAATTAAACTTTTCAGCCAATTTTAAAAGTCTTAAAGCTTTACGATAACCTTCTGGATTTGCCATCCCAAAATTGCGGTAGCTTCTGAGTTTTGTGGTTGTACCTTTTTGATGTCCAATAATTACAAAAGTCTGTTGATCAATCTGCCCAATACCTCCAACAATTGCTTTATCATCCTTTATTTGGCGATCTCCATGAAGTTCGGTAAATTTTTTGCAAATTTGAGAGATGTAATAAAGTGTGTAAGGCCTTTCCGGATGGCGTGAAAGTTGGACTTTTTGCCAACCAGTGAGATTTGAATATATTTCTTTTCTTTTGGCTTTTATTCTATTTTCAAGTTCGATTATTTGTCCAGACATGTCGATAGATCCTTCATCAGCAATTTTTTTGATTTGCTCCAATTGGTTATAAAGCGTCTCCAGTGCTTTCTCAAATTCCATAAATATCATACAGTCAACATTTTAGAAGGTAATTTTAAGTTTTGTGTCGAATTATTGAATAGCGAAAATACAACTTTGTGTTCAGTACGCTTGAATTCAATTAATTTTTAAATTTTATTTCCCAAATTCCAAAAATGTTCTAATTTTGCCACTCTTTTGATCAAATTTGATTCAAAAGATCGGTAGTACAGTTGGTTAGTATGCCGCCCTGTCATCCCCAAGTGAACTTGGGGACGGGTTCGAGACCAACAAAAGAAATTAAAAGAGAATCACAAAAGAGTGATTTAGAAAATATTGGATCGGTAGTACAGTTGGTTAGTATGCCGCCCTGTCACGGCGGAGGTCGCGGGTTCGAGTCCCGTCCGGTCCGCATTCGTAATAGCCCTTCAAATTTTGAGGGGCTTTTTTTATGAATTGATGGAACACTACGTTTATATTATTGAGAGCGAAATGGACGGTACCTTTTATAAAGGATACTCATTAAACCCATTGAAAAGATTGGAAGCACACAATGAAGGAGAAACAGAATTTAGTGCAATGAAAATCCCTTGGAAACTAGTTTTCTTACAAAGTTATGCATCAAAGAAAGAAGCCTTGATTAGAGAAAGAGCATTGAAAAAATATAGCCGATCTCAAATTGAGCAATTATTATTAAGTACAAAAAATGAATTAAATAAGGAATAGGAAGGAGCCCTGTTTATGAATTGATGGAACACTATGTTTATAAAATTGAAAGTGTTTTGAGTACACTTTCTTTATTCATCTTTCTGTTCATCAACTTCACCCATTATTTTCTTAGATGGGAATCTGGCTTCTGTAGAAAGTAATAATCCTTTGGTAAAATTTTGATCGGATTCAAATCCGTAAGCATGGATCACCTCTTCTTCTCGTGATAAACGTACAAATTTATCGGTATATACTCTTTTTGATCTTTCATCCCAAATGAGTTCAGAAGTTTCTAATTTTTCTCCTTTAGGATTATCCAAAACTACATTTTCAGTGAGATAGGTTTTACCTTCATCGGGTACGCGAATGGCATATTTTGCGCTGAGGATATTGGTAATTTCTCCATTGGCATAAAATACAGCCTTCATTCCATTGGGAAATTCATCCTTACTAACTCCTTGTTTAAAATACCTAATCATGACCGGAGCTATAACTCTTAGTATTAATTGGCCGGTGTCCGTATAAATTAGTTCTACATCAGTAAGATATTCCTTGTCTAGTAAATCGACTGCCTCCTGATCAGATAATTCTTTGCTGGGTTCATTACAAGCAACAGAAACTAAAATAAATAAATAAGCAAATAAAATCCTTATCATCGAATGACGGTCAAATCACCTGAAAATTCAATGACGGTATCATCTATAAAGCGTGCTTTTACGATCCAGGCATAAACTCCTGGTAAGGCATGTTGAGCACCGACCTTTCCATCCCATAACTGATAATAATCAGCCACTGGAATATTTTCTCTGCTATAAACCCTGCCACCCCAACGGTCATACACTTCTACCAAATCAAATCCTGCAAGTCCCTGATCCAAAGAACTTGAGAAAAAATCATTGATGTTATCACTGTTGACAGAAATGGCATTTGGGAAATATAAAGGATAAGGTTTTAGAACTTTTATAAAAACAGAATCCAATCCAAAACAACCATTTTGATCAGTAGTCGTCACTTTTACAAATCCATCTTTTAATGGAACAAAATTTACAGATGCACAATCAATACAATTCTGAGGTATGCCATCCCATTGATATTTATAAACATTGGCAGGAGAGACTAAAGCATTAAGATCCACCCTGTCTCCTAAAGTGATCGTTAGGTCCGGTCCTAAATCGACAACAATCGGTGGAGGCTGATCAATAAATACATTAACCCAAGTTTCGCATCCTTTGGCATCTTGTATAAAAATTCGGTAGGATCCTGCTGCCAATTGACCAATTTCTTTGATGGGATAATAGCTGATTCCGTCTAAACTAAACTGATAAAATCTTTCTTGAGTTTCTGCATCAATATATGGAGAACCTGCTTGGCCACGAAAAACAATTTTTCCATTTTTATCACCAAAACATTTCACATGGATTACACTATCAATCAGTAAACGTAATGTTGGAATATCTTCACAACATGGCAACACATCAATCCTCCTCACTTCTGTCAATTTACATCCAGTATTGGTTTCCAATGTAAGCGTAATGAATTTTTCACCAAAAGAATAATAATTGACTTTATGCGGTCCAACCCCAGATGCAGTTTGAGGTATGGCGTCCACCCCAAAATTCCATTCTCTGACCCTTATCCCTCCACTATAAATGGTAGAATCCAAAGCAGAAAAATCAGTATCGCATTTTAACCCCTCAGACGGGGAAACTATAAAAGTTGGATCTGGGCCGTCAAATTCACAATCACCCCACTCTATGCTAAAACCTACGCCAGTGTTTGTAAAATTATTAATTACAAGGGTATAAGCCTTCCCAGCCTGCATGGGTAAAAATCGACTAAAGCCATCTTCTCCAGCATTACAATTAAAATTTTCTTCTGTATCAGATGAAGTCAAATTTAATCCGGTTTTACCCGTGGCCCCAGTACAAGGTGGCGCAGTAGCATTGCATCTATGCACAATTTTATTGGAACAATTATGAACACCATTGGGTAATTCATAGACTGCAAAATCGATGTCATCACCAGGGTTAAGTGGAGTGATGGTAAATGTTAAATTACAATCCGTTTTTGCGATCCAGGTGTACCAAGTAGATTGGGATTCAGATTGATTCGAACCACCTTCTCCCAAACATGAATTACTAGCTTCATTGCCATCCAATCCTGATCCGCTAAAGGTTTGATTGACAAAAGGATTGTTGTTGCACAAAACGGTCGCGTTTCTGCAATCTTGCTCTGCCTTTGCAGGTGGAAAAAAATTATTAATACAAACTTGAAAAGTGCCCGTGGCATTGTTTAATCCTGCAACCCGAACCAAATAATCTCGACCCACAATCAGTCCAGCTTCATACATGGAAATGACTCCATTGTTACTTCTGGCACAATTGACTTCCGACAATGTGCCTCCACAAACACCAGTGTACATGGAAGCCATCATCTGAGTGATGGTACCCCCTGAATTTCCCAATGGGTTTTGACCAATGATGGTAAAAGCAACATCTGAGGCAAATGCTCTGAAACTAAACCAAACGTCTGGAGAAACCCCAGGCCAACAGGTGGAAGGACCATATCCAGAAAGTGTTGCCGCAACTACTGTAAACTCACCTACTCGACTACAGTATTTGGTAATATCTGAGAGTCTGACTGGATTCGAACAATCATCATTGACTGGCTGTGCCATAAGGACGTGGATGCCAAGTAGATATAAAAATAACGTTAAACTATTCTTCATTTTGTTGTCGTTGGTAATTTAGTAGACGACATAAGTAACAATAATGTGTCACTATGTATTAAAATTAACGCTAAATTAGCACAATTAGCATATTATATTAAAGCTAGTTCGTGATATTCCTTCAAAATATGGTGCATTCTACTAATTTTGCCCTAAAATCAAGCCTTTTGTTTACAATTCCCAATTTAATTACGGCTGTCAACCTTTTCCTGGGTTGCATAAATTGCAGTTTAATTGCAATGGGTTACTGGGAATACAGTCTTTGGCTATTTGGTGGCTGTTTATTGGCTGATTTATTGGATGGTTATATTGCCAGAAAAATGGGCCTTTCTTCAGATTTGGGCATCCAATTGGATTCTTTGGCTGATGTGATCTCTTTTGGTTTAGCTCCAGGTCTCATCGCTTTTCAATTATTAGCGACATTCGATATACCAGGGCTTATGTACTTGGGGTTTTTACTTCCTGTGGCTTCTGCTTTCAGATTGGCCAGATTTAATCTTAAATTGAATTCCAGTTCAATACATTTTCAGGGATTGCCTGTGCCAGCCATGGCTATTTTTATGGCGGGATTAATTCCCATTGGACAAAAAATACTTTTTTTTCAAAACCTCTTTACTTCCAGTCCAATTCCAATGGTCATCTGTATTATTTTCCTAAGCGGGTGTATGATTTCAACTTTGCCCATCATTAAATTTGAACCCAATTTTAATTGGTTAAAAGATCATTTTCTCTTATCCATTTTATTAGTGATTTGTTTGATTGGAATTGCCTTGGGCTATATTCTTTTTTTATCATTGCTTATCATTTTATATATACTTATGAGTTATCTAACTTTAATTAAATTTTCTAAAAAAACCATATGAAAAAATATCAAATCCATATCGACATCATGCCACATAAGGAGCTTTTAGATCCACAAGGCAAAACTGTTACCCTCAATATGCCACATATGGATATTCACGGAGTGGATGATGTGAGAATTGGAAAACACATTCAAATGACTGTACAAGCCAGTAATGAGGCTTCTGCGGCAGAAATTGCAGAAAACTCATGTAAAAAATTATTGGCCAATTTAATCACAGAAACTTTTACTTATAAAATTTCAGAAATTTAATTTTGCTTTATCTTGTCCCTACACCTATTGGCAACAAAGGCGACATGACCAGCCGGGCCATCGAAGTTTTACAAAGCTGTGATCTGATATTGGCAGAAGATACCAGGGTCAGCAAACCATTTCTAAAACATCTTGGCATTGAAAAAGAAGTAAAAAGTTTCCACAGTCACAATGAACATCGCATTCAAAACAATGTGATTGAATTATTAAAATCCGGAAAAAATATTGCACTGATTTCGGATGCGGGTACCCCTGGAATTTCTGATCCTGCTTTTTTATTGGTCAGGGCATGCAGAGAAGCTTTAATTGATGTTTGTGCATTGCCAGGTGCAACAGCATTTGTGCCAGCATTGGTTGCTTCGGGTTTACCAGCCGATAAATTTTTCTTTCAAGGCTTTTTACCACAAAAAAAAGGAAGACAAACGCAATTAAAATGGTTGGCTACACTTCCTTGTACCATCATCATTTATGAAGCTCCTCACAGGGTTGAAAAATTATTGACTGAGTGTATTAACACATTTGGAGAAGAACGCTTGGCTTGTTTTGTCAAAGAAATTTCCAAGATGTTTGAAAAATATATCTGTGGAACATTGGCAGAAATTAAGGTTAAGCTAGAATCCGAGAAAATTTTGGGCGAATGGGTGGTGATCATTGGACCTCCGAATAATAAAAGGGAAGAGGATTAATACTAATTGTATTTATATATTAGTCCAATAAAATTTATAAAACGAAGACTGATCTATCATGTTTGCAGTTTGACAAGTCCACACCATTAGTTTAGTGTCGCAGGATACGACTGAACGATTGATGCCATAAATGTCATTGAACACGACTTTACTCTGAGTGACCAGTCAAGTCGAATGCATGAGGGAGCGCCCACCATGCAGGCATAGGGGCAATCTGTTAACGAATTATTCATGTCATAGACTTTCCTGATTTATATTTACTTTCTATTGTCCTACTTTTTGTCGCATGAAGCCCTGATGCGAAGCAATTGGGCCGAGTCAGGCGCAATAAGGGCTGAACCGCATTGCAAACCAATGCGGCAGGTATTAAATTAATTGAACTAAGCGAGTTAGTGAAGAAATGGTGCAAAGCAAACTCGACGGACTAGTCGAGTTAAAGACTGAACCACGTTGCTAACCAACGTGGAATAAAACCGAGCTGCTAATTAGCTCGGCTTAAATTAATTTTCTTAATTGACTGAATCAATATATTTTTAAAAGTATTAGCGGACTAGCAAAAACGCAGCCTTTCTAAAAGGCGACCGAACGATCTGCAAAGCAGTTTTGAGCGACAGCTCAAAAAGTGAGGGAACGCGTAAGCGATAGCTATTAGTCATTAATTTTCCGGATATTTATTTGCTTCCTTTTGTCCTACTTTTTGTCGCGCAAAAAGTAGCAAAAACGCAGCCTTTCTAAAAGGCGGCACTTCTATTAGCGGCTAAGCCTTTTAAATTCCTATTCTTTAAGCCACATCTGTTGGGGCAGATTTTGGGTGCTGGATTTTGTCGTTACATAATTGTAACCTTACCAAAAGTATATTAATAATTCTTTTCATTGCATGTTTTCTGAGTAACGACAAAATAAGGCACACAGAAGTACCCATATAAATTTTAGTACACTAAGATATTCAGATCACTCAACAACATTTCAACACCAAAATCTGCCCTTTTAACGCCGCTGGTTTAGAAAGGCTCTTTCAATTTCATTAGAAACATAATATTTTACCTAATGAAAATTAAAATTAATTGTCTGGCATAGGGTTTTGCATCTCCGCTTACATATCATTCACTGAATGCCCCTGGATATATAACAATAGACTAAGACCTTAAAATGAGAATTGGACTCAGTTATATTTCCAAGTGGTATTATTTAGCATTGAGTTACTGCCATAATCTTCCTAAAAATGACTGGAATAAAATCTACATTCTTAAAAAATTAGTTCAATGATTCTATTTTGGCAATCGGTATACTCCAAAATAATATCGGGCAACGGATAAAAATCCTAATGCAAATGGAATCAATGCGTAATATTTAAGAAAGTCCATTTCATAAAATTCACAGGCCATCCAATATGAATTGGCTATGATCCACATACATATTGCAAATTGAATCCAAAAATCTAAACCACCATTCCGATAATCCTTAATGGCAATCAGAATTGCGACGATGACTGTTGGAGCTATCATGATCATTCCAAAAGTCTTCCAATCCATCATCCATGCAGTATCCTTGAGCAACCACAATAAAATATGGATATTCTCAAACTTTTTGATGGTAAAAATCATGAAGAAAGCAACAAGATTTCAATAAACAAAGTTTGAAACCTAAAAGCAATAAGCAAAAATATATTCTCAGTTTATCAACCTTGTGGTAGAGCTTTTAAATGAGCATTAAAAGGAACCCCATTGATTTTACTCTCCTGTCCGGTTGAAATACCTTTTACATCATAAAAGAATCCTTGAGGAGAAATGGCTTTGATCCCATGTAGCTTTCCATCTTTATCCACCACTTTGATGTGAATAATATTACCTTCCTTGATGATCCCTTTTACATCCATTTTATCACCGTTGTCAGAAATGGCTTTTACATCTAAAATATTGCCATTTGCCTGAATGGCTTTTACCTGGGCATATTTATCGCTGCCATTTATTACTTTAATAGGAAGTAAATTGTCATCCACTATCGCTTTAATATCCAATATATGTGGATCCTGATCTCTCACAAATGCTTTTACATCATACTTCTTTCCCATTTTGTCAAAAGCCTTAATGTCCCAAACTCTTCCATCAGGATGAATTCCTTTGACATTCCATTTTTCAGCATTCTCTGAACAAACAACTTGCGGTACTGCTTTTACATGCGCAAGATAGGCTACACCATTTACCTTTCCTTCTTCGTTTGAACCATCTTCAAATTTTATCCCTTTGACATCATGTACGATTCCTTCAGAGGACACAGCTTTAATTCCATACTGTACTCCCGATGCAGAAATTGCTTTGATGTGCATAATGTTACCACTCTGCCCTACCGCTTTTACATCTAATTTGGTGTTTGAATCCACAAATGCTTTAATATCCAAAATCATTCCTGCAGGATCAATTGCTTTTACGGATAAATGTTTTTGTCCCTTTTCTGCAGGTAAAACTTTGATGGGTATTTTCTTTCCTTGAATCAATGCCACAATATTCATAAATTGAGCACCACCCTTTTCTGGAATGGCTTTGACATCATAAATCTCTCCATTTTTTCCAATGGCCTTTACATTCAATAATTTTCCGGAAGGATCGACTGCCTTTATGTGCCAATTTGACTGTCCAAAAACACAAGGGCTTAAAAACAAACCAACAAAAATCAATGCTATATTTTTCATATTTTAAATTTATTATTTATTTTATAAATTCTGTAATCTTGTACATGTACCAGTTAATCCGCAATATTAATCCATCCATGAAAAGTTTTAAAATGATATTGATAGATTCATTGAAATAACTGATGAAAATGACCTTTGATCCTTTAAAACCAAAGCTTCGCGATGTGAAAATAGCGCCAATTATATTTCAGACGAAAAATGGTAAAAAAAAACTCTTGACCAGTTTATTCAACCAATCAAGAGTTTTGAAATATTTATAATTTATATATTAAAATTTTCTCGTGCCATCCGGTTGATAGATGTAACGGAAAGTATAATACCTCGATTCATCACGAACAGTTGGATTTGCGGGCGCACCTTTGTAGTAAGACAATATTTCCATTTTGGCAAATTTGCCATCCGCAGTGCGGATTAATAATATTTTACCAGGAACTGGAGTAAACACCATGGCTGCCGGATCATATTTATACCATGATCTGTCCACTGCAAATACCGGATTATTATCCACTAAAAAACTAAGAGAATCCGGAATTGAGTTTAGGTCCGAAAAAATACCGTCGTATACAATAGCACCTCCTTGTCCAGGACCACTCGTCCCGCCGTTGATGATAATAGTGCTTCCTTTAATTCCAATGTCCCATTTGGTAGATGCACTGTCTGAATTAGAAACTATACTACTATCTGACAAGCTAAAAAAAGTAAAAATACCTTTGTCACCCGTTGGTCTCATGGTGACTGGGTCAATGCCGGTGTATGGATCTCCGGGTAGATCTTTAATCGTCACTGAAGTAACAGATTGAGGAGTAACATCGTCATCCTGACATGAGAAAATACCAAAAGCCAAAAAGGCCAATACATAAATTGAATTTTTCATTGATTAATTTTTATAGATTGAATATTGTATTTGCAAATAAAATGTTCTTCCTATCAATGTAGGAATTCTTACAGGTTCTATTTTATTAAATAGATTTTCTCCCACCGCTTGGATGGTCCATTGATCAAATAATCGTTTGGAAACTGTCAGATTAAAAACGAAATATCCAGGAACGAAATCATCATAACGGTCCAGGATTGAATTGGCATTTTTATCAGAAGAAGGTATGAGTACACCTGAGACATTGCCCGCTGTATTCATAATTCCAAATTTACCTCTGTAAATACACCGAGCACTTAGATCCAAAGTTTTATCACGAGATGTAAAATTGACTTTAAAGGTACCATGGTGTCTCGATCTATTTGGTAAGCCAAAATAATCCAAAGTTTTAATTCGATAAGTCACTAAGGTTTCAGGATTTCGTCCAAAGTATTGTCCATCTTGGACATCCTTTAAAACATCTCTGTCAAAAGCCAAGAGGAATTGATATCCTAATCCAAATTGGATACTAGAATTTAATTGCCAATTGAATTGTGCTTCTAATCCTTGGGTGATGGCTCTGCTGATGTTGGTATAACTATAGATGGTTTTTTGATTGGTGGTAATGGCTACGGGTATGGTTTCTATCAATCCTTTCAAATAATTTTGAAATAAATTGAAATCCATGGATAGATCTTTACTCAAAGAATATTGCATTCCTAAATTAATGGCAAAAGAAGATTCCGGAGAGATGCTCCCCATTTTTCCTGCGGGTTGTAAATAAGTTTGTATTCTACCTTCTTCTTCTAATTTAATAAGTTGTTCTTTGACAACCTCTGTTCCGAAAACTGCATACGATGCAGCTGCATTGTCAAAATTTAAATAGAGTTGTCTAAAATCCGGAGCTTTAAAACCAGATCCGATGGACAGTTTAAAACTCAATTTTTGATTGCACTGATGCCTAATTCCAAGCTTTGGACTTAGTTGACTTCCGTAACTGCTGTTTTGATCAAATCGCAATCCACTTACAATGGACCATTTCGAATTTGGATCCCATTCGTGTTGTGCAAATATATAGTACGTTCCTTGGGCTCTATCATTGGCATCACCATATCTGCTAGTGTTGACCGTCTCGTGTATGTATCCAGTCCCAGAAGTGATTCTTTGTTTCTTCCATTTTGAAAAAACAAATTGAATTTCAGGCCTTAAAAACTGCTGCTTAAAATCATCTTGATAATGCAGTTCGGACGATTCCAATTTGTTGAGCGTAGTACCGCTGTGGTATTGAGTGGCATACAATCTAGAAGTCCACTTCAAACCGGGGGCAATAAAATAGTGATGTGATATTTGTAAATTTTGATCATTTAAAAAACCAGTTCCATTGACTCGTATAGAATCAACACCATTGATCACTTGATAAGCATTGGTTTGATTTTCTTTAAAAAAACGAGCGCTAATTTGTATTTCGTGTTTTGGAGATGGTGTCCAAAACAATTTTGGCATTAGACTAAAATTAGAAAATGGAGAAACCGTTTGTCCATATATTTCCGGTGAAAAATCATATCCATTGGTTGAATAATGGTTGGCCGTCAAACTTAAACGCAGATTTTTATCCACCCATGCTCCGTGTAAATTGAGGTCAGAAGTATTCCTCGAACCATACCTCAAACTTACTTTTCCATTTGTTCTTAGAGATTGATCCGTAATGATATTGATTACACCGGCCAAAGCTTCCGACCCATATAAACTGGAGGACGGACCTTTAACTATTTCAATTTTTTTAATATTAAAAGTGCCTACCCTATTTAACTCCAGCGAACCGGTGTATCGTCCAATTAGGGGCTCTCCATCCAATAGAATTAAGGTATAATCCGGATTTAATCCTTGTATTTGAATCCCATTTCCCAGTCCGTTAACTTGTGGTACTACGACGATCCCGGCTTGTTCGCCGAGAATGTCTTGTAGCCTAGTACTTCCAGCCTGACGGATCATTTGTGATTTGATCATCAGTGTAGGCATAGGCACCGCTGACAATAATCTTTCTGTTCTTGTGGCAGTCACCATTACCTCGTCCAATTGGATAGAATCAGATTGGGCTAATAACAGAAAACAGCAAAATGGCCAAATCAACAAGAAATTGAATATTCTCAACATGGTCGCAAAGGTCTATGCCTTTAAATGTATAAAATACTCTAAAAAGAATTATTAATACCCCAAAAATATATATTCATTGTAAATTTGTGTCATAATACGTTCTCTATAACATTGATTTTTAATACAATAATGATAAATGTCATGAATTTAAATGATAATGATAGCCCAAAAGGATTAAATTTACCTGAATCTCATCTTCAATTACAGATGGTTGAAACCGGGAAAGTCCTCCATTCGACTTTTGAACCAAAGATTTTATACCTGGTGTTCTGCATTGAAGACAAGGCCAGTTTTGCCTTTGGGCCTTTTTATAGAAGAGAGTTGGTAGAAGACAAGGTCTTTTTAATTTACAATCCTGAGGAAGCTTTAAAATATGAGCTCCACTCTCAGGAAATGGCTAAAATTGTCATGATTGCCCTACCCTTGTCCGAATTACACCAGCTTTTTGTCCCAGAGTCCATGGAAGCGCCCGTTTTTAAGTTGGAGAATATAAACCGCAAGTATTACGACGAAAAAAGCATCAGTGCTGAAATAAGGCAAATCTTGTTCAGTTTATACAAATTTCAGCTCCCTGCCAATGCACAGCGATTGTATTTGCACGCCAAAGCCATGGAAATATTGAGTATGTTTTTTAGTGCCCAGACCCTCGAACGTGAAAACTGTCCATTTTTAAACGATGAAGAGTTGGTCAGAAAATTAAAGCAGGTCAAGGAAAGTTTGATCGAGCATTATCAAGCCGCACCTACTTTGGTTGAACTGGCCAAGCAAGTGGGCTTGAATGAAAACCAGCTCAAAATAGGATTTAAAGAAATATATGGTTTACCTCCCTACCAATACCTGATGAATCATCGTCTAGAAATAGCAAAAAATATGTTGCAATCCTCCAAATACCAGGTCAATGAAATTGCAGATCATATTGGGTATCAAAATGTGAGTCATTTTATCAGCGCTTTTAAGAAGAAGTTTGGGATGACGCCGAAGAAGTTGATGGGCTAGTTATTGAGATAAATAATTAAATCTTGAATGTTTAATGAAATGAAATGTCTTGGTTGAGCATATTCGAAATTGGTATTAAAAATTAAACAAAAAAAAATGGCGGACTTATGATCCGCCATTTTTATAAATATAAAAATTAATTTTACTTTACAATTGTCAAACGTTTTGTGATGGTTCGTTCAGCTGATTCCAAACGAACAAAGTAAGTTCCACCAAAACTAATGCCACTTATTAAATCTAATTTTATCACATTTTGTCCTGCATTAAATCTAATTTGTACAATGGATTTACCGTTCAAGTCCAATAAAGCAATAATGCCAGATTCATTCATTCCCTCCAACCAAATCTCAGCATAATCGGAAGCAGGATTCGGTATGATCTTCATTGTTTCGAAAGCTCCATCTAGGAATGAATGATCATGGTCTCCTTCTACATCTTCAAAATGATCTTGGACTTTAATCGCATTCCCGCAAGTTGTACAAGGCCCTACATTGTCACCATGGTTAAAGTGCGCTGGCAATGCATTTTTACTAATGCATAAAGTAATTGGTCCATTGTCGCCATTATGACAAACATTGATTTTGTTGCTTGCACATTTCCAAGAATTGCTATAGCTATTATAACTCAACAACTGACTACAATCAGGAATATTGTCACTATTTGCATCAACAGTATCATCTCCACCCGGACAAATGTCATTGCAATTTGCAACACCATCGCAATCACTGTCTGTTTCTACATTTCCACAGCCACATTGACCTGGGGTAGTTTTGTTTGGATCGTTTGGACATCCGTCGTTGCAATCAGCTGTACTATCTCCATCCGTGTCTGTGTCTGCTACTCCACAGCCGCAAATGCCAGGTGCAATTTTATTTGGATCTGCTGGACATAAGTCGTTACAATCTGCAGTGCCATCGTTATCTGTATCAGTATCTGCTACTCCACAACCACAAATACCAGGAGCTGTTTTTGCTGGATCATTGTCACAACCATCGTTACAATCTGAAGTACCATCGCCATCTGTGTCAGTATCTGCCACTCCACAACCGCATTGACCAGGTGCTGTTTTACCAGCATCGTTTGGACATCCATCGTTGCAATCGGCTGTACTATCTCCATCTGTGTCTGTGTCTGCTATTCCGCAACCGCAAATGCCAGGTTCGGTTTTACCAGAATCCTCCGGACAACCATCATTGCAATCTGCAGTACCATCTCCATCTGTGTCTGTGTCTGCTACTCCGCAGCCGCATTGACCAGGTGCTGTTTTACCTGGATCGTTTGGACATCCGTCGTTGCAATCTGCTGTACTATCTCCATCTGTGTCTGTGTCTGCTACTCCGCAGCCGCAAATGCCAGGTTCGGTTTTAGTAGGATCATTGTCACAAGCATCATTACAATCTGCAGTGCCATCACCATCTGTGTCAGTATCTGCTACTCCACAACCACAAATACCAGGTTCGGTTTTCGTGGGATCATTGTCACAACCATCATTACAATCTGCAGTACCGTCGCCATCTGTGTCAGTATCTGCTACTCCACAACCGCAAATACCAGGAGCAATTTTATTTGGATCGGCAGGACATCCGTCATTGCAATCTGCAACGGTGTCTCCGTCGCTATCGGTGTCTGCAACGCCACAGCCGCAAATACCGAGAGCAGTTTTATTTGGATCGTTAGGACATCCATCATTGCAATCTGATGTTCCGTCCAGGTCGGTATCTGTATCAGGATTTCCACAACCACATTGACCAGGTGTTGTTTTACCTGGATCGTTTGGACAGCCATCGTTGCAATTGGCAGTTCCATCCCCGTCGCTATCCGTATCTGCTACACCACAACCACAAATACCAGGTGCAGTTTTACCAGCATCGTTTGGACATCCGTCAATGCAATTTGCAATTCCGTCTCCATCGCTGTCAGTGTCTGCAACACCACAACCACATATACCGGGAGCTGTTTTACCAGCATCGTTTGGACAGCCATCGTTGCAATTGGCAGTTCCATCACCATCTGTGTCTGTATCAGCTACTCCGCAACCGCAAATACCAGGAGCTGTTTTACCAGCATCGTTTGGACATCCGTCGTTGCAATCTGCTGTTCCATCTTCGTCAGTGTCTTCTGGATTACTAAACATTGCGGTTGCGTTTTCCATATAAGTACCGTAAAAACCATTCCACCAACCAGCATCCATGCCTCCATCTTCAAAATAAATATACCTAACTCCTGCAGGATATCCGGAAAAGGTATGGCTATGTGTGACTCCTGATGTCGGAGCTAAAAGAGGTGCTCCTGTAGATCCCCAATTTATCGTTGCCAAAACATTGTTACTCGCGCCTCTTAATTCAACTTTCAGATAATATAAATCCAAACTATTTCCGGATGGATAAGTACAAAAAGCGTTGGTCGCTGCTGTTGAAAAAGTTTCAGCTACATAAATATGAGGAGAAGAATCGAGCCAACCTGGATTAAGACCTTTAGCTATCAAGTCCACCGTTTGGGATTTTCTATTCCAACGCAAAGTTCCACAACCCCCATAAGTACTTAAAAAACCAGATCCTGGTAATTGACCAAATCCTGGTGAATTACCAGATACTTGTAATATGTTCCATCCAGTTGTGACTGGTGCATTTCCCAATGGATTTGCTAATAGATTGCCACAATCATTTTGCGCTTCCAATCTAAAAAATGACAAAAATGTAATCATCCAAATTAAAAAATTCCATCTAATCCTGATCTTTGGTATTAATGAATTTGAATTCAATTTTGGTTCTTGTTTTTTCATAAAGTTTGTTTTAAAATAAATAAATAAATAAAATGAGACATTTCAAATTTGCTTGATTCAATTTAGAGTTCTCTGGTATTAACTAATGTTCAAGTGTAATATCTTATAAAATGAGTTGGCAAAATTTCTTTTGCCAACTCATGCTGCAATAAAACTTATTTAATAATTACAATATATTTTGTGATGATTTTATTTCCTGACACTAATCTGATCAAATACGTACCAGATACTCTATCCACTAATTTATCATCTAATTTAATGATGTTTTGCCCTGCAGCAAATTTTGTTTGCCAATGAACTTTACCATTCAAATCCAGTAAAGTTATAATACCTGGTGCATTTAATCCCTCCAACCATATTTCAGCATCATCGGATGCAGGATTGGGTACGATCTTCATTGTCTGGAAATCTACATCCTCTAAAGCATGATCGTGGTCTCCTTCTACATCTTCATAATGATCCTGGACTTTAATTGCATTTCCACAAGATGTGCAAGGACCTATATTGTCACCGTGGTTAAAATGCGCTGACAAGGCATTTTTGTTGATGCAAATGGAATGTGGATTGTTGCCATTGTGACAAACTAAAATTTTGTCTTTACCACATTTCCAAGCATTGCTATAACTATTGTAATTTAACAATTGACTGCAATCTGGGATATTGTCACCATTGCTGTCCACCGCGTCGTCTCCACCTGGACAAACATCATTGCAATCAGCTATTCCGTCACAATCGCTGTCTGTTTCTGCATTTCCACAACCGCATTGACCAGGTGTTGTCTTGTTGGGAGGGGCCGCTCCAGAACAGCACGGCCCTTCAGTTTTGTGGGATCGGTTGGGCACGTCATTCACCTGGCCTCCGTCCTGTCAGCATCAGATACTCCACATCCACATATTCCCTCTTCAGTTTTGTTGGGATCGGTTGGGCAACCGTCATTACAATCTACTGTACCATCTCCGTCGCTATCAGCATCTGATACTCCACATCCACATATTCCTTCTTCAGTTTTATTAGGATCTGAGGGACAATTGTCACAGATATCCATGGTTCCGTCTGCATCACTGTCTACAAATTCAACAATAAATTGGGGCGTTACCCAATCAGGTACATCATTCCATTTACCTATATCACCAAAATTTGTCACCGTATAATCCTCATCACCGGAATTATTTGGTTCTCCAGGCCACCAGTCGGTATAAGTAAGAGGTTCACCGGAATGCCAAACAAAAGTTCCTTCTACAGCAAGATCACTCAGCCCAATGGTAATATAATCTGGGACCAAATTTGAAAGCCAGTCATTTTCAGCCGCTGAATTAATACTTGCCAGGTACCCACCTGCTGCAACTGCATCTCCGTAGGCTAAAGATGGATTCGTGCCATAGTTGGATAAATAATAATGATGACCATCGAAATTACCGATATAACTATAGCCTGAAATCGGGCACTGGCTATATCCTTTAGCCGTCGATAGTACCAAAAACAAGATTAAAAAAAGATGCTTCAACATTGTTGAAGGCTTGAATCCAATGTGGAGGCTGCCGCCTCGATTTCGCTTTTCCATAAGATTTAATTTGAAGGTTATAAAATAAATAAAATATTCTGCTTTGGACGAAATCAAAAATCAGCTTTGAAGGATGATTGGCAAATGTAGCATTTTAAAATTATCCAAATACCAAATTTTTATGAAATAATTTCAATAAATAATTATTAATATCCATTATATAAATTTTATATGTATAATTAATTGTTTATCTTGTAATTTATATATAACAGAAGAAATTAATAAAATCTCATAAAGTGAAAAATTAACTTACTTTATGTCAAACTTTAACTGTACTGGTTCAACTACTAGGGCCATTTAAATTTCTTTAGTCCTGTTGTCAATGTTAAAATTATTGGGAATTAGGAAAAACTAACTGTCAATTGCCTTTGCAGGAATCAACAAAATGAAAAAGGATTACGAATTAAGGCCTTCAGTGAAAAAGGATTTCGAATTAAGGCCTTCAGTGAAAAAGGATTTCGAATTAGGGCCTTCAATGAAAAAGGATTACGAATTAAGACCTTCCAGTGAAAAAGGATTTCGAATTAGGGCCTTCCAGTGAAAAAGGATTTCGAATTAGGGCCTTCAATGAAAAAGGATTACAAAAAATTAAATCTAAGCTAAAAAGCGAAAATTCGGAGAAATGCATAGTTGGATTTTATCATCACTTTCCAATACAGAAAGTAATTAACTATCTTAATAAGATGAATATGAATTACTTACAATAAATTAAAAAACAAAAGGTACAAATAAGGTACAAAATGGTATTGGACCAGTGCTTTTAAAGCTCAAACTGCCCAAATTTTGCAAATTTGATTAAAAGCTAACAAAAATACATATTTAACTAACTTTACCAAAAATTCAAGCTATGGTAAATCAATTAACTCTTTTGAAGTTAGGCGCTCTAATACTAGTAATCACACTAACAAGCTGCGGCAGAATTCCCCATTTCCTAGCTGACAAAAATGATTTTACTTTACGAAAAGTTGAATGTACAAAAGAAAATGGTGTAAGTATTGTTCAGGAATTTACCGAAAACACTCAGTCTTATTCAGATAGTTTGTTTAAAATCAAATTTATGATTCATCCAACAGGTATGCAATTTAAAATTCAAAATAACCACAATGGACAAATTAAAATCAATTGGAATGAAAGTACTTTAAAATCAAATTTAACCCAATTGGATGGGAAAGTTATACATTATGGTATTAAATTTATTCAATCCTCAGATTTTCTACCCCTTCAGTAATACCTAAGAATGATACATTATCAGATAAAGCCATACCTTCAGAATTTGTTAAATGGATAGAAAGTTCAAGTAAATATCAAACAAGCTATTGGACATCAAAAGATTTTGTCAATATCACCGGAAATAATAAAAGTACTTTAATTAAAAACTTGGAACAAATCAATAAACATAATATTCGGCTTGGTTTACAAATTGAAGTAGATAAGAAAATTTCAGATTATCTATTTACTTTTAACTTTAATAATCAATCGAACATAATTAACAACCCTTCGAATATTGACAATTATTATTCTCTCTATATTAAAGAAGATCAAAATTCAATTAAACTAAATAAAGATATTGTAAAAGCCAAAAAACAATCAGAAAAAGGAAGTAACAGTATACTTAATATTCTGGCAATTGGCGGTATAGCAGGTCTATTAATATTTTCGTTAATAGCTTTATGAAAATTTAGTTTCGCTCCAAATTTTTATAAAAGTAAATATGGAAACTACATCTGAATTCATTTTACTGTTAATGCTCATTGCTTTGCTACCTGCCTATATTGCTTATAAAAAAGGAAGAAGGTTTTTTCTATGGTGGCTCTATGGAATGGCAATATTTATTATTGCCCTACCCCATGCAATAATTGCTAAACCAAAGCGAAATAGGATTGAAAAAAGACTTCTCAAAAATGGAATGAAAAAATGTCCTTTTTGTGCTGAAATTATTAAACAAGAAGCTTTAGTATGCCCAAATTGTTTAAAAGAACTTAATTTACCTAAAACAATAGAAATAACTGATTTACCTATAACAATAGAAAAAACTGATTTGCAGATTTGGCTTGAAAATAATCCTACCAAATCCATCAACGATTATTATCAAAGACGGATTTAATTTGTTCCAGTTTATAAAGTTTTACAAACAAGAAAATAAAAGTCAATGCTGCATAAAGTAACTAAATGCCTGAAACTTTTTACTTATAGGGCATTACGAAAAAACAATACTTCAAGGCACAAATAAGGTACAATACCTTTCAGGAAATTCACTTTTGAGGGTTTAAAAGGCTTTACTTTCCATTTCGGGAATTAGGAAACTTTCCGTTCAGTATTTCAGCTTAACAAAGCCCGTTCAATTTCATTTGCTGGTATGCTTTCGGCTCTTTGTATTTGTTGGGTAAGTTTCAAATACTTTTTGGTGGGTTTACCTGCATACTGTTTTTTAAAATACTTTTTGCAAAGCTGTTCAAAAAGCTGGTCGCTTCGGAAATATACCCCCAGCGTTTTATCTAAATACCTGCTCTTTTTACTTTGGGTTTGCTTTTCGTACATACAACCCCTGAACGCTGAACGGTGGTAAAAATAGGTGTCGGCTAAATATAACTTTCGGCAACGCTTACCAGTATGGGGGCAAACGAAATGCCAAACAACCCCTTTGCCTAAATTGGAAGTGGCTGAAACAAGTTGCACCCTGTAATTTATCGGGGCTTCGTTGCATTTGTAATCCAGTTCAAGGTATGGGCTTTCGGGATAGGTGTTTACCCGTATTGAAATACTGCCTGTTTTGTTTCCGTTCCTGCTCCACGTTATTGTACCGCTTTGCCATTGGTTCGCTTTAAATATCGGTGCTTTGTCAAAAAGGAAATACTAACTGTTTTTACCTCATCAAACAAGGTCGGGAAAGTGTGGGGCTTTGGCATTTAAAATTTATTTTGAGAAATTGAAACCTAAATCATTAAGGAACTTTACTTAATCGTGCCAACGTATTATTTTATACTCATCGGGTTCGCCCTGTGTATGGGTAACGCTTTCAACCTTTGGTAATACATAGGGAATAAGTTTACAAAGTATGTTCAGCCGTTGCACGGGTTCAAGTTCTTTGAGGGTGTCGGGTAAACTTTCAATTTCTTTTTGCATCATTTCTTTAAGGGTGTCCCGTATGTTCCCAGTCAAAGGCTTATTATACTCAACCTGTGGTTTATCATTTTTCAGCCTTTCAGTTTGGCTCTTTAGTAAGCCCTTTACTTCGCTTAAATCCAGTTCCCCGAAATCGGAAACCCTTACATACTTGTAAACCCATTCATAAACAAATAGCTTTTGGGCTGGGGTTAATTTCTGTTTGTCGGTTTCGGCTGCAAATTCCTGAACTGCTTTTAACGGTGTTTCGTGGTGTTGGGTAAAAATGTCTATTGAATTACTGAACAGTTGTAAAGGTGTTTCAGGGTTTTCAAAATTACCTTTCTGTAATACTTCGCAAAGTATTTCACGGGTGTACCCGTTCCAATATTCGTTTTCTGTTTTAAAGTAGCTTTCAAGGGCTTCAATTTCTTTTGCTTTCATATCAATTTATATTTGTTGTTAATACTTTTTTCAATTCCTGTAATCGGTTGAGGTATGGTAAAAAGGTTCGTTTGCCTTTGTTTGCTTTCACGGTGGCAAAATGGCTTTCAATGAATAGGGAACAGTTTCCTATTGTAATGCATCTGTTCAGCTTTACAGGCTGGGTTGGTAGTGTAATTCCTGTAAAGTAGTTTTCAAGTTCGGTAATATCCTGTTCCCAGTTTTCGGGCTTTGGTTGTTCGGGCTTACTGAAATTGTAAACGGGTTCGGGCTGCTCAAATGGTTTCACCTCAACCAACGGTTGAACGGCTGGGGGTGGTTCGGTGGCTTCGGGTTCGGATATGGCAAAGGCTTTGTGATCGTATTTTATTAAATAGTCGGCAAGGTCAAACCCTTGTTTCTTTTCTGCTTCGGTGGCTTTGCGTTCCAGTAAATCGGAAACGGTAAATATTGCAAGGTGTGAAAGTTCCTTTGCCTTGTTGCTCCATTTTTCAAACCCGTTGAGGTCGGGAAATAGTGTAACATTTCGCCCCTTTAGTACGCTGCACTTTTCAGCGTTCAGGTTGGTAAGGCTGCCAACGGCAACGCAAATAAACTGTGGCAAATAAACGCTTGCAATTACAGCCGTTTTTTCGCTTTCAACTATGGCAACGGGTTTTGTTTTATCAATTAGTAAGTGTTCACCAAACAAACATTGCCTTAACTCAAATTCAGGCTGTTTAAGGGCTTTGTGTACCCAGTTAATATGGTTGAATGGTTCTTTTACTCTTTTGCCTGTGGTGGGGCTGTAAAGCATTATTTTGCCCGTTCTTACTTTGCCCTGTGTATCTATTTGCCAAAATACCGTTGCACCGTTCCAATGTTTTGAGGTGGCAATAAAATAACGGCTTACCAGTTCGCTGGCAACCTCAACCCCGAACAGGTCAATAAGGAACTTTACAAAGTGGTTCGTTTCGTGTCCTTTCAGGCTGGCTTTAAATACCTCAACGGGAATAAATGAAACGGGCTTTGGTTGAGGTGTAACAGGTCGGGGCTTGTATACTTTGGGCTGGGGTGTATCAAATGAAATATTGTTATCCTGAAAATATTGTTTCGGGGTGTAATGGTGTCCGCAATTACTTTCACGGTTGCACCTGCCAACGGTGGGGTGTATGTGTTCGCCTGTTTCCGTATCAATGTAAAGCGAAAAGGTTTTATCCCTTTGCTGGCAACTGGGGCAACGGTAACGGGTATTCATTCCCTTGTATGGTTCTAATATGTATTTGTGTACTGTATTCATTTTCTTAAATTCTGTTTTGCACTTTGCACTTGTTGCATTTGTTGCACTTACTGCATTTAGTTCGTGCCATTAGTGCCATAAATGCAAAGTGCATTTGATTAAATACGCTTTTCATATTCGCCCCTGCTTATTCGTGTAAACAATTCCTTTTCATTCAGAAAGTATTTAAAGGTTCGTTCAGCAACCCCCAACCCTTCGGCTATTTGTAAGCCTCTTTCAGTTGTAAAAGTGTCGGGTAATGCTTTGTAAAGGGTTTGTTTGTCGGCTGGGTGTTTATCCAACGGGCTGGCTTTTGATAAAATGGAATTAACCTTTACGGCTGAATTTTTGAAATACTCAACCAGCTTAACAGCCCCCTGCACCGCTTCAATACTTACCGCCTGTTTGTCGCTTTCATTACAAGCATACCGCATCATTTCAAGAATTAAAGCCAACCTCAAAACATACATATCCATTTTACTAAAAATACCACTTACAGCTTCGTTTTCGGCTTCATTACATTGGTCGGTGTTTACTTTCTGCCATTCAAACAAAACCTTTTTGGCTTCGGGTGTGAACCTCAATACTTCGGGGCTGGGGTTTAGTGTGTCATCATTTGTAACCGTTAAATTTAAAAGGTTTGAAATAATACTTTCCCACTTTTCAGAAACAACGGGGGGTAAATCTGTTTCGCTCCAGTATTCCTTTTGTATGTTATCGGGAATTACAAAAAGTATTCTATCAATAAACCCGTTTTGGGTTCGGCTATCTTTGGCAAGTTCGTTCAGTATTCCTTTTTGAATAGTTCCAGCAACGGAAATAAACGGCAATGGAATAAATACGGGTTCGCCTGTTTTACGGTCTATGTTTATGGGTTTACCGCTCCATTGGCTTAACCAAAATTCCATTTCGCTGCCTTTGTTGTATCGGTTGAAATTCTTAAACCAACCTGCCAATTCATCTACATAAACCCCGATACCTCTTTTATTGAATTTGTGAACTTCGGCAAGTGCTTCGGGTGTGAAATCTGATAAAAGAAACTTTTGCCAAACGGGTTTTGTTGGTTCGTCAATAGCTTGTTTTTCCCTTTCATTTTTTGATAGGCTTACCGCCTGTTCGTATTCCTGCCTTTTCTGTTCGTATTGGCTGTAAGTTCTTTTTATCCTGCTCAACTATGGGTTGAAGTGCGAAGCTTAACGGGTGGCTTTTAGTTGTTCCTGCACGGGCTACAATAGCAAGGTATAAAACTGCACTTTGCTGAAAACCCTTTTTTAACTCAACGCAGTGAGTATTACCAACGGCAACGGAAACAGCATAAAGCAATGAAGCCCCTATAAAATCAATAGGGAAATTCAAGTTTTCGTTTGTAGCTGTAATTACTTGCTGAACAGGCAACGGGAATACCTCAACTGGGAAACAGTTTGTTCTTTTGTCCGTTACTTCATTCCCTTGCTGTATTATTCCGTTTGTATGTTCCAGTATATCAGTTGGTGTAAAATTGCTTTCAACCTCGATACCATATTTATCAAATTCAAAATTTGTTTTCAGTTCCATATTAAAACAGTTTTAAGGGTTGAGTAAATAAATTCGTGTCGGTGGTGTAATACCCTGCACGGTGTTTTGATACTTTACAAAGCCCCTGTTTCAATAGGTGTATGCTGTTAATCTTTTGCCATTTAGCAACGTAACGACAAATGTTTGCCCTCAAAATACCTGTTTCAATAGATACCATTAACATAGTTGAGGGTTTGCGTTTGAATGCTGCAAATACCCGTTTCATTTGCACCTCAAAATGTTTATCTTTGCCCTGTCTATTATGCAAAGAATTACTGGGGGTGTTCAATGTCTTAACCATTGTTACCCCCTTTCTTTTTTAGGTAGGTGTCGGCTTCGCTGGCTGTTTCTGCCAACGTCTTTTTTCTGCCTTGCTTCAAAAAGTTATCAATTTCCGATTTTAGAAACCTCAACTTTTTGCCGCCTTTATGCACTGGAATAGTACCAGCGTTCACCCAGCCGTAAACTGTGGGCTTACTGGGTTTGTCGGGGTGGTAATTACAAAGTTCGTTGAGATCAAACCAACGGTCGGTTTCGTTTGGTTGTTCGTTACTCTTTTCAAGTAACAGCCTTTTTATTTCGCTTACTTCATTGGTAAGGTGTGTAAAGGCTTTCGGTAATGTTTCAAGGGTTAAACCCTCTGTTAAATTTTCCATTTGCTTACATTATTTATGAATAATGCTGCAATATTATGGGGGTGTTTAGGTCGGTTACAATGCTGTTTTAAATTAGGTATTGTAACAGCATAAAGTTTTTATTATTTATTATACTTTTTGGTTCGAGGTTGCTCTAATTTCTTTATTTGTCCTTTCTCTATATTAATCAATGGACTTTTACAAGGGGTACCTTTTCGAGAAATTATTTTTTCAACAGTATCGTAAATAAACGGTTTCACCTTGCTTTGATGAGTGAATGTAAAGTTGGAAATAATCCAGTTTATTAAATCCTGCTTTAGGCAACCTGTAATAAAACCGTGTTCAATTAGCTTTTTAAATGTATCAGTAAGTCTGTTTCCGTTATCTTTAAAAAGTAATTTCTCATTGGCTTTGTTGCCCGTTTCAATTACTTGTTTCAGTGCGGTTTGTTGCTCCGGTTTGAAATAATCTTTGATAATTTCAAATACAATTGGTACGGCTTCGGGTTTTAACACTGGTTTTAATTCAATAATTTCGTCCTCTGTTCTCGTGTCTGCTTGTTGAGATGATAATAGGACTTTCTCTTCTATAAAATTTAATAATTCATCAATATGTTTAATTTTCAATCGGTTAATTTTTTTAATTATTGCTGAATTAACCATGAAATAAAAATCAAATTGATTTGTTTTTAGTAATAGTTCTACATTAAATCCTTCCAATGTTTTTCTAGTTTCCAATAATTTTTGCTTAATTCTGTTGATTGATTTGTCATTACCTTCTAAATAAATTATCTCAATATCCTTTCTAATATAACCAATTTCATAAAACAATGATGTGTTTGATTCGCCATAATGACAATTTTTAGCCTGCTTCAATTCAGTATCTACATCAAAGCTAAAATTTTTAAATCCTTCCAAAGATTTCTCGATAAAAATATAAATTTTTTCCATACTTACATATCGAGTTTTATTTTGTTAGACGCTTCACGTTTCGTTTGGTCTATAATCTTTGCGTAAATCTGTGTGGTTTTCAGTTCACGGTGTCCCAGCATTTTGGAAACGGTGTAAATATCTGTTCCCTTTGATAGTTGCAAGGTGGCAAACGTATGCCTGAAACAATGGAAAGTAATATCCTTTTCAATACCTGCAAGCCCTATCCACTTTGCAAGGTGTTTGTTTTCGTATGCTGAATAAGTAAGCCCCTCAAATACTTTGTCGGTGGGTTCTTTGCGTTCACCCAACAAGCTGTAAGCCTGTTCAGAAATAGGCATCATTTCAACCCCTTTTGTCTTTTGCTGTTTGAACTGTATAAAATAACCATTGCCATGTATGTATTCAAGTTCGCCCCAAATTAGGTTTTTAATATCTGAAAACCTCAACCCTGTGAGGGCTGAAAATAGGGCTGCACGTTTCAATAAAGGGTTGTTACATTCAGTTTTTACAAGGCTGTTCAGTTCCTCAATGGTTAAAAAGTTTCTTTGCGTTTCCGCTTGTTTAATCGGTTGTATTTTGCCGTTCAGGTCGCTGGGTAAATACCCGTCTTTATAGGCTTGCTTTAAAGTTGCTTTCAGTTTGTTGAAATAGGAAACGGCTGAATTTTGGGCAAGGGTTACTTTGTTGCTCTTATTGCTTTTGGTAGTGAGTAAATACTCTTTGAACTCATTACAAAACTTTTCGTTGAGGTCGGCAAACTTTAAATTTCCCTTTGTGAATGTTTCAAGGTAATTGTAAGCTGAAACCCAGTTATCATGGTTGCTGGCTTTGCGTTTGTCGGCAAGGCTTTTGAAATAGGCAACAAAATTCTGTTCGCCCTTTTGTCGTTCCTTTTTATCCTTTTCAGTAATCCTTTTTAAATTTCGGGTTCATTTAAATGGTTTTCACGTTTCTGCCTTATCTGTTCAGCGTTTTAAATTGTTTTCAATATCTGTTTCAACAATGTTTTTGAATAGGTTGTTATGTATACAGGTATCAATTTTTCGATTCCGTTTTTATCTTTTCGCTTTTTGTGTTTTATAGGAATAGGAATATAAATCCCTAAAAATTCCCTTCGGGTTGGTTCGCCTGTTTCGGGGTGTGGTATGGCTGGGTAAAAATCTAAATACAAACTTTGCCTGTTCCCTGAAATTTTCTTTTCTCTTAACTTAACTTTTATTGCCATTGTCTTTTATGCTTTAGTGTTTAACTCAATAGTTTATCAATTACAACTTTCGGAACGTATGCAAACCAGCCCTTTTTTATTTTGGGTATGCTGTTTCGTTTAATAAGGTTTTGCAAGGCTGTTTGTGAAATACCGAATTTGCTTTGTACTTCGGTAAGGTTGTAACAGTCTGCAATATCAAACTGCTTTTGTTCGGGTTGCTTTTCGGGTTGAGGTGCAACGGTTCGGGGTTGCTCAAATAAAAGCTGTTCAAGGTCTGAACGTCTTATTATAGTTCGTTTACCTGCTTTGCCTGTAATCAGTTCGCCCCGTTCAATCATTCGGTAAACTGTACGTCTGCTTATTCCTATCAATTTGCAAGTGTCCGCAATACTTAAAAAGGCTTTGGCTTTCAGTTGCTCAATAGGTTGGCTCTTTAAACGCTGGGTTTCCTTATTGCTTTGCTCAACCTTACCAACCCTTTGTTTGGCTTTGTATGCTGCACTATTGCAACGGTGTGAACAGTACAGCGTGGTGGTGGTTCGTGCTGTGAACTCATTACCGCAATGCTGACAAATACGTTGTACCTTAATATTTGAACTCATCTTTGTTGCTTATTGTGCCTTTATGTGTCTATGTGTGCCAATTACCCCCTTAAAAAATGGGTTGAGGTACAAATTTGCCTTTCAACCCATTTAAGGTACAACAAAGGTACAAATATTTCATAAATAAGCGTACAATAACGCAAAACAAACCAATAAACCTAAGCATTAAAAAGCCATGTATTAGAGGGCTTTGTATAATTTTCATATTGGTTTGGTGTTTGGTTGTTTTGTGGTGGTTACTTTCCAATACAAAACTTCCCAAAAATATGACCCAGTATTTGGTCGTTGGTGATCTCTCCGCTGACCAAACCGAGATGGTAAAGAACGGTTTTGAGCTGTTGCGCGACGAGGTCGGTGGTGAGGCCTGTGAGAAGGGCTTTTTTGGTCTGAATGATTTCCTGGAGGGCAGATTCCAGGGCAGTGCGGTGACGGGCGTTGATGGCAATGCTGTCTTCCTGGATGGATTGGTTGCCCAAGACTTTCATCAGAATACTTTTTTTCAATTCGGATATTCCTTCTTCGTTTTTAGCAGAGATATGAATTGGGGAAATGGATTTCAAAAATGCGATTTCAGTTTCTGGTTTATTGGCTTCCGAGATTAAATCCGATTTATTGGCCACCATGATGATGGATTCGGGGTCCACATTTAAATCCAAAATATCAGTTTCTAATTCATTGAAATTTGTATTTTGAACATCATATACATAAAGGACGATCGCGGCTTCTTTGATTTTTTCATAACTGCGGGCAATGCCCATGGCTTCTACCTGATCTCTTGCTTCTCTCAAACCAGCAGTATCCACAAAATGAAAGAGCACACCATCTATGTTTAATTTTTCTTCCACCGTATCTCGTGTAGTACCCGGAATGTCCGATACCAATGCCCTGTTTTCTCCCAAAAGTGCATTTAGCAAGGTGGATTTTCCTGCGTTGGGCCTTCCAGCAATGACCGTCTGCACTCCATTTCTAACTGCGTTACCCAATCGAAATGAATCCAGTAAAACAGTAACCTTATCTGAAATTTGATCCAATAAATTGCTCAATTTTCCCCGGTCCGCAAACTCAACATCTTCCTCCGAAAAATCCAATTCCAATTCAATCAAGGCTGAAAAGTCCAATAATATTGCTCTCAGTTCGGCAATTTCATTTCGGATGCCACCTTTAAGTTGATTGATGGCCAAAAGATGGGATGCTTTAGTCTCTGAAGCGATCAAATCTGCCACCGCCTCCGCCTGGGACAAATCCATTTTACCATTTAACCAAGCCCTCCGTGTGAACTCTCCGGCTTCTGCAGGTCGAATTCCGTTTGAATAAATGAGATTCAATACTTCCTGTAAAATATACAAAGACCCATGGCAGCTGATTTCTACCACGTCTTCTCCGGTATAAGAATGCGGTGATCTAAAAACGGAAACCAGGACTTCATCCAAAATATGTCCATCTGATTGGACAATTTTACCAAAATGAAGGCTATGGGAACTCACTTTATTCAAATTTTGCCCCTTAAAAATAGCATTTGAAATGTTTAAGGAATCCGGACCAGATATTCTGATTTGGCCTATAGCAGAAGTTCCTTGTCCCGTTATCAGAGCGGCAATAGTGTCTGTCGCATGAATATTCATGGGGTAAAATTAGAGTTAAATGGCTGATTTCATCATAAAACAATGCTGAATGGCCCTGTTTTCGATTCAAAACTGGATGAATGAATATTAGTTATACAATTATCATGATTTGCAATTTACAAATATTTACCTTTGTAGAATGAGCGCAACAGAATTTCTTTCACCCGTGTGGAAATTTATTAAAAAAGGATTCCTTTGGATTTTTATCCTTGGCTTTTTAAGCTTTGCATCCTGGTTGATGTTTATTTATTTTGCCAATTACAGCGAGGGTTCACGAACCGGCTATATCACCAAAATCAGCCATAAGGGTGTGGTCTTTAAAACCTGGGAAGGTGAATTGAATTTTGGTTTTTTTGGTGTCGGAGGCCAGAACGGCAGACCATCAGAAAACATTTGGCAGTTTTCGGTTTCAGATGATAAAGTTGCACGTCAGATTCAAGATGCCTCAGAAACTGGGCATAAGGTAACCTTACTGTACAAGCAAAAATACAGAAAAATATTTTTCCGAGGTGATACGGAATATCTGGTTTATCAGGTGGAATCGGTTAAGGAGTAGTCTTGTTAATCCATGCATTTCATGCATGAGGATTCTTACTTTCTTTTGACCGCAAAAGAAAGTAAGCAAAGAAAACTCGTCACAAAAAAAGGCGATCACGCCCATGGCGTGACCAGGTTCTCCGAGCGGGCGCTGCGCTGGATTTCCCGCTCTACAAACCTTTCGCTGGTTTTTTGTGACAATCCAAAATATGCAAAATTATTTTATTAAGAGATATTTATCATTAATTCATAGTCATTTTTCAAGATGCCTCCAGTATCCTTGCATTGGCCTCCCACATTTCTCTAATTGACTAATCTACTAATTCTCTAATTGACTAATTTCTCCAACACCTATTTTACCTCTCCCGAGTCTGTAATAGTGACTTTGGCACTTGGTGCACCGCTGCGGCTTCCGACTGCTTCCATTTTGGTGACGACACTTAGGCCTTCAACCACTTTACCAAATACCACGTGTCTTCCATCCAACCAAGGGCATGGGACCGTCGTTATAAAAAACTGGCTACCGTTGGTGTTAGGACCGGAATTGGCCATGGATAATAATCCTGGTTCGGTGTGTTTTAAATTAAAATTTTCGTCGTTAAATTTTGTTCCGTAAATGGATTTACCTCCCGTTCCATTGTGGTTGGTAAAATCACCACCCTGACACATAAATTGAGGAATAATACGGTGAAAACCACTTGATTTAAAACCAAATCCTTTCTCTCCTGTACAAAGTGCTCTAAAATTTTCAGCAGTGATAGGAGTTACATCGGCAAATAATTCAAAAACAATGCGTTCGGGAGCTTGGTCCCCAATGGAAATATCAAAAAATACTTTTGGATTGGCTTTCATCTTAGTTTGACTTGTTTTATTTTGGGCGGAAAGATACGTTAAACCTATACAAAATAGGATCATGACGTTGAATACTTGTAAGAATTTGATCTTCATTTTTAAATAATTTATAGGCTAAACGCATTTGATAGTGGATTGTTACTATTCATTCTAATAATTTTCAAAATTTTAAGAAAAATTGGGATCAAAAAAGATTCCAAACCAAAAAACTAGAGATCCAGGCCAAAGCACCCATGTATAAAAATTGGCCAATCGCCCAACTCCAATTTGTTTCACGTTTCATCACTGCCAATGTGCTCATACATTGCATGGCAAAGGCATAAAAGACCGCTAAACTTAAGGCTCTTCTGGGTGAATAAAATACACTGCCGTCCTTGTCTAATTCAGTGGCCATTTTTTCTCTGAGGGTATTTACTTCATTGTTGGGCCCAAGGCTATAGATGGTACTCATCGTTCCTACAAAAACCTCTCTTGCGGCAAAAGAAGTGATCAATGCAATCCCAATTTTCCAATCAAATCCCAAGGGTCTTATGAGTGGTTCAACCAAATGACCGATTTTTCCAGCAAAGGAATTTTCCAAAATCACGGACTCCACATAATGATCTGCCGTTTCTCCGGTCAATCCCCTATTCAATGCCTCTGTCCTAGCTTGTTCTTCTGCTTTTTCTAATTGCCCTGGAAAAGAGTAACTAGCTAAAAACCACAATAAAATGGCTATTAAAAAAATAATCTTCCCAGCCTGCAAAACAAATGAACTGACTTTAGATCTAATGGTCAACCAGATCTGGGTCCATTGCGGCCATTGATAGAATGGTAAGGGCATTGCCAGTATGCTATTCTCCTTGGCAGGAAGTATTAAATGCAAACCATAGGCTGTTAATAAAGCTAAAAATATTCCCAACAAATACAATCCCATAAATGCCAAACCTTGTTGGTTGAAAATGCCAAATACAGTTTCTCTTGGCACGATAAATCCAATCAATGCCGCATACACTGGCAACCTCGCAGAACAGGGAATTAAAGGAATTACAAATGAAGTCAATAATCGTTCTCTTTTGCTGTTAATGCTTCTGGTAGACATGATTGCAGGAATTGCACAGGCTCCCCCACTAATTAATCCAATAACCGATCGGCCATTCAATCCAATTTTTGAAAAAAGATGATCCAATAAATAAACCACCCTGGACATATAACCTATCTCCTCAAGAATCGCCAGAAATAAAAATAGAATAGCAATTTGGGGGATAAAAACGACAATCCCTGCCAGGCCCGGCAATATTCCCCTTGTTAGGAGTGAGGAAAAACCATTGTTTGGGAGGACAGATTGGAGTTGGTTGGCCATCCAAGCAAACGAGCCGTCTATAGCATCCATGGGCCATTGTGCAAAAGAAAAAATCATTTGAAAAATCACAAACAAAATTCCCATAAAAATGGCAAGTCCAAGAACAGGATGGGTAAGAATCCGATCAACTTTAGCCGTAAATAACGACTTGTATTTTTTGTTTTGATGGTCATTAGTTCCAATTGATTCTGTTATCCAGCCATCAATGTGTTGGTACCTTTCCATGGTATCCTGGATCTGAAATCGAATAAAATCTGAATATTGTGCTGTGTTTGATTTTATCTGTTGTGTTGATTTAAAAACATTGCGTGCATTTTCATTGGGATTTGGCAAACTATTTAATCCTATTGATTGAAGTCTTTCATAATTATAATCAATTAGAGCGGCACTCTTGTTTTCTATCTTTAGCACATCTGCCTGCAAAATCCATTTTTTAATTTCTGCTTGATTTTCACCAGTTCGATTGCTTACTGGAAATACTATTGTATTAAATTTTTCAGCCAGCAGATTTTTCCAATACCCCACAGTTTCAGGATCTACATGGTCAATGTTGGTGAGACAAATCAGCATTGGGATTCCAAGGTCATTGATTTGTGTCAGCAGTAACAATTGCTTGTCTAGAAGCCTTACATCTGCCACATAAAGTGCAATGTCCGGATAATAGGGATGATCTGTTTGGCTAAGACATTGATTCAAGATTTTCTCATCCTCAGAAACAGGAAACAAACTGTAAGCTCCCGGTAAATCAATCAGCTTTATTTGCTTGCCAAATTCACCTTGCAGATTCACAATTTTGGCTTCTACCGTGACCCCAGGAAAATTGCCCACCTTTTGATTAAGTCCAGACAAAGCATTGAATAAGCTTGTTTTGCCGCTGTTTGGATTTCCAATAAATGCAATATTCAGGGGCTGACTCATTTTAAATCCATAGGTTTCGTGATGATCGTCTCCCATTCATTTTTTCTAAGTGCAAAAAAAGATTGATCCACTTGCACATAATAACAGCCTCCCCAAGGAGCTTTTCTGATCAATTTAATCACTTTGCCTGGATAAATTCCTATACTTATCAAGCGAATCGCTAGCATAGGGTCAAGAAGTTGAAGAATCAAATATTCCAATGTATCGCTTATTGAATTTAAAAGAGCCCGCAAAGATAGTTTAGCCCACTTTAGGACCCAATGATAAATGTCATAAATTGCCAAAAATTCACATATCATGGTATAAAACACAGATATTTATGAGGCTCAAGCAGCGAAAAATTAGTAATTTCGTTTTACAATAAAGCAAAGACCTAGTTTGGACCTCACATTGAAATATATGGATTCTGAATCTGACCTGATACAAGCCTGTATCAGAAAAGAAGAATGGGCTCAACAAAGGCTTTATGAAGAGCATTATAAAAAAATGCTTTCCATTTGCATGAGGTATGCTGGAGCGCAGGATGATGCGGTAGATATTTTACATGACGGATACTATAAAATCTTTACCCATTTGGTCAACTACGAACCCAATACTTCTTTAGGGGCCTGGATGGGTAGAATTATGGTGAATACTTGTATCGATTATTATCGGTATAAAAGCAGGAGACATACTTCAGATCTAGATTCCATCCATGATATCAAAGGAAGTTTTGTCAATCCACTTGATTCTATCACCATTGAAGAGATCATGAAATCTGTTCAAAAATTGACGGAGACCTATCGTGCAGTTTTTAACCTATATGTGATCGACGGTTACTCCCACAAAGAAATAGCAGAAATATTACATATCACAGAAAGTACATCCAGATCTAATCTGGTCAAAGCGAGGCAGAAATTAAAAGAATTATTGCGAACAGATGAAGAAGAGTAGAAATTTTGATGATTGGATAAAAGAGAATTTAGACCAGTACGATCCTGATTTAAAAAACAAGGATGCGGTCTGGGACAAACTAAAGTCGACTTTACAAAATCATGAGTACGAAGAAAAACTTTTTGATGAATCCATCAAAAACAAGTTTCAGCAATTTGATGCGAAGGCACCCAAATCTGATTGGAATCATTTTCTTGTAAAATATAAAGAACGTGCCGCCAGAAGAAAAAGAATCTTGGGTATTAGAATTGCAGAATTAAGTCTCGTCATACTTTTGCTTTGGACTTTTGATCAATTTTATAAACAGTATGAACCATTACATAAAACATTGCATGCAAAGTTCAATAAGAAATCAGAAAGCGAAGATGCAAGTGTAACAAGAAATTCATTGTCAAAAAACAATGATCAAAATTCTAATTCAAAAATCTCTAGCAAAGATAAAAAAGCAAATTTTGTTAAATCGACATTAAAGAACCAAAAGCCTAATACAGACAAAGCAAAACCCTACCCTCTTACTCAAAATGCTTATCCGAAAGCAAATGGAAGTATTGCACTGCACAATTCTGAAAATAAAAATTCGGATATTAGTAAGGTTGACAATGTTTCGGTAGTCGTGGAGAATACAAATTCCAGTGTTCAAAATTCTGATGTAGAAAACAAAAATAATTTTATTGCAAACAATCTTAATTCAACAGACGCCCTAGGTTCTAATGAAAATACGGATCAAGATGCTGCAAAAGAAGAAGAATTGGCTTTGCTTGAATTGAAACAATCAGAAATTAAATTTTTGCCAAATCCAAATTATGTTGAACTCCCAAAATATAAACCTGTATTATTCTCTGATTTTGGAATTTGGATCAGCGGCAATGCCGGTGCTGGAATTAACTTTATTAAAACCCCTCAAGATATTTTATTGGGAAATCATTCCCTCAATAGAATTGGTCAAACTTCAAATGCAGGATTAAAAATCATGTTTGATCACGGCAGATGGATCCTTGAATCAGGTCTAAATTATAGTTTTCTAAGTGATCAACCAAAAGTTTGCGATATTTACAAAAGTTATTCCGGTGAATTTCACAAAACTGAACTTTTGGTTAATGAATATCAATTGCTTGAAATTCCAATTTTGGCCCATGTGGTGGTTTTATTTACAGATCAAATCAATTGGACCATCGGAGGTGGAATTTCTATAGCTGCCAATGTTTCGAGTAAATACCAAAAACATGATTTATTGTATCCTGAAAGACCTCCTCTGGGAATTAGTTTTTTACCAAGAGCGAGCTATCTGGATGAAAAAATGTACAATGAAGGATTGTTAAACAGAGAAGCTTTCAACGAAAATTCATTTGCAAATCTGATCCTTCAATCAAGAGTAGTTTACAAACACAGATCTGATGTTCAATTTTTTGGAGAAATCCAATTGAAAAATATGCTCAGCAGTTATGGGTTTGGACCACTTTCCGACCGATACAAACAATTGGGTTTGAACCTTGGCATTTCTAAAAAAATATAGGAATCTATTCCTCCCCAAACTGTTTCTCTTCGTGTAATTTCTTAAAAAGTGCTTCAAGTCGGTAGACTTCTGTTAGGGTATCATCCACATAAAATCTCAATTCGGGCATGACCCTTAATTGTTTTCTCAATTTTTGATGGAGCGAATGTTTTAGTCGTGGATAATTTTCCTCCATTAACAAAATTACCTCTTGTTGATTTTCATTGTTGAAGATGCTTAAATACACTTTTGCAAGTGCAAGATCCGGACTCATTTTAACGCCTGTGACCGTCACCAATACGTCTCCATAAACATATTTACCTTCTTCGGTGAGAATCATGCTGAATTGTCTTCGGATTAATTCACCTATTTGTTTTTGTCGAATGGACTCCATAAATGATGTGCTTGTGATTGTTCTTAGAATTGTATTTCGTCCAAAATGATCTTATTCAGAGCATTTCAATCAAAATAAGAAAAAATTAGGCCATATTGTTCTAAAGTCGGGTTTATTTTGCACCATCAAGATGAATTCTTTCTTAAAACCCGATAGTCCAATAGAATATCTTAAAGGCGTTGGCCCTCAAAGAGGGGCCTTGTTGCGCAAGCATTTGGCAATAGAAGATGTCCAAAGTCTTCTGTTTTATTTTCCATTCAGGTACATCGATAAATCCCAGATAATCACCATTCGTTCTTGTATTGAAGAAGGCAGATGGGTACAAATTATTGGGCGGGTCATCAGCCTGGTGGAGAAAGGAGGTGGAAGAAGCAAGCCATTGATCGCCGAAATACTAGATAATTCTGGAAGTATAGAACTCATATGGTTTCAAAGCCAAAATTGGGTTTTGGACAATCTCAAAACAGGTAAAACCTATCGCTTTTATGGTCGCTTGCAAAAATCGAGTTATGGTCTGAATATCAGTCATCCCGAATTTGAAGAAATAAATGATCTTCAAAATTATAGTCCTAAGCAACCTTTCGACCCTGTTTATTCCACTACAGAGGCCCTGGCCAGCAAAGGCCTTGACAGCAAGGGTATTCGCAGAGTGATGGAACATTTGATGCTATCCATTGACTTGAGATCCATCCACGAGAATTTACCGTCTTATATATTGGCCAGGTATAAACTTCCTAATAGGGCAGACTCACTTGTTTGGATTCATTTTCCTCAAAACGAAGCTCAAATTAAAATTGCCCGTGACCGATTTAAGTTTGAAGAATTGTTTAGCCATCAGCTTAAAATTATCCACTCCAGAATTCAAAGAAGTCTTCTAAAACATGGATTTGTGTGGCAAAATCCTGGCTTACTTTACCATCAATTCAAAGAAAATTATCTTCCATTTGAATTAACCAATGCTCAACAAAGAGTGATCTTAGAAATTTGTAAAGATTTGGCGTCAGGACATCAAATGAATAGGCTCCTTCAAGGGGATGTGGGTAGTGGTAAAACGATCGTGGCTTTAATGGTGATGCTGATTGCACTGGATCACGGATTTCAAGCCTGCATTATGGCACCCACTGAAGTACTGGCCAATCAACATTTAATTAGTTTTAAAGAATATCTAAACCAAATGGGTATAGAGGTCGCTTTGTTGAGTTCTCAAGTGAAGGGAAAAGCCAGAAAAGAAATTCTTCAAAACCTGGCCAGCGGGCAACTCAAGATCATTATTGGAACTCATGCTTTGATAGAAGATCAGGTAGTCTTTCATAATTTAGGGATGGTGGTCATTGATGAACAACATCGATTTGGAGTAGAACAACGTTCAAAATTATGGAGCAAAAGTAAATCTTTGCATCCACACGTTTTAGTGATGACTGCCACGCCAATTCCTAGGACCTTGGCCATGACATTGTATGGTGATTTAGAAGTTTCTGTCATTGACGAACTTCCACCCAATCGGAAGGAAATCAAAACCTTGCATATCCGAGACCGCCATCGCCCGGAGCTCATTCGATTTATGAGAGATCAAATCGAACGGGGAAGACAAATTTACATCGTGTATCCACTTATTGAGGAATCCGAAAAACTGGATTTGGAAAATTTGCAATTGGGTTACGAGAAATTGCTCACCTTTTTTCCATTGCCTCAATATAAAATTGCAGTGGTGCATGGAAAATTAAAATCAGAGGATAAAAATTTGGAAATGGCTCGCTTTGTCAGGGGTGTTGCTCATATTATGGTGGCTACCACCGTGATTGAAGTTGGCGTCAATGTCCCCAATGCGTCTGTGATGGTAATTGAAAATGCAGAAAGGTTTGGCTTATCACAGCTTCATCAATTACGGGGGCGGGTAGGTCGAGGTGCTGAACAATCCTACTGTGTCTTAATGAGTTCCAATAAACTCAGCGACGATGCAGTCTCCAGACTCCAAATCATGGTGCAAACCAACGATGGTTTTAAAATTGCCGAAGAAGATTTAAGGATTAGAGGCCCTGGAGATCTTGCAGGAACCAAGCAAAGTGGCTTAATTGAGTTGAAAGTCGCAGATCTTGTGGAAGACCATAAATTGTTGGTTGCAGCAAGACAATTGGCAGAAGCCATATTGGGCAGAGACCCGCAACTGGCTCATCCTACCAACCAGTTGTTAAAAAAACTCATAGATCATCAAGGAGAAAAACCCGGCTGGGAAAAAATTAGTTGAACCATTAATCAAGCTTATATGTTTGATTTTCAACTTAATAAGCTATTGATCCGATATAAATTATCTGGTTTAGTTTTATGGGGATCTGCTATAGCAAATAAATTTATAGGCATGTAGGCAGCATTTAGTAATATTGTGGTGTCTTTAATATCGTCCACATTATTTTGATTCTTAAATTAAATTACCATATGAATAAAATTATTAATTTTTTTGTGATGATCATGGTGACCATCGCAGGCGTTTCTGCACAGAGCAACATTCAAAAAGCAATTGACCAGCAAGATTATAAAGCTGTTCAAAAATTAGACAAAGACATCAATCAAGTTTTTGAAGCAGATGGCATCAAATTAACTCCACTTTCATATGCTTCCATAAAAGGTGAAGCCGAAATGGTTTCCTTGTTGCTTAAAAATGGCGCTTCTGCCAAACAAATTACTGAAGGGTCCGATGCACTTATGTTTGCCGCAAAGGGAGGAAACCTTGAGTGTGTTCAATTACTCGTCAAAGCTGGCGCACAAGTGATGAATGAAGGCAAAGATGGTATGACTGCCAGAGACTATGCAGTTCAAGCTGGACACTCAGATGTGGCTATTTACCTTAATGAACAATTGTCAGCTGAAATTGAAAAAAGAAAAGCTGCTCCAAGAACCAAGATCACTAGATAAGATTCAGGGAATTTATCCTTCGGGATTTTATTTCTTGAGATAAAAACACATAAAAGAGTACTCATCGATGATGGGTACTTTTTTTTTGGACTTTATTCAAATGGAGTTCAGCTTCCCAATTGAACCTCTAATTTTTATTGCTAATTGGCTTCACTAGGCTACCTTTGCCCACTTATCAATCAATCTAGCAATGTCTTGGAAAATATTAATCAATGATGGTATGGAAGCCAGTGGTGTAGAAGCGCTAAAAGATATTGGTTTTGAAGTAAATACCAAGAAGATTGAACAGGTCGAACTAATCCACCACATTAATGAATACGATGGAATAATCATACGCAGTGCCACCAAAGTAAAAAGAGACCTTATCGATGCAGGCCAAAGGCTGAAGTTTATAGCGAGAGGAGGTGTAGGTTTGGACAATGTGGATGTGGCATATGCAAAAGAAAAAGGAATAGAGGTAATCAATACACCCGGATCTTCCTCATTGTCTGTTGCAGAATTGGCTTTTGCGCACATACTTAGTTTGAGTCGAGGATTGCAGGAACAACAAAGCCGTTTAAATTCAGCAGAAGACTTTAGTGCTCTTAAAAAGAAATACAGCCAATCTTCTGAAGTGGGTGGAAAGAAATTGTTATTAATTGGCTTTGGTAGAATTGCAAAAGAATTGGCTAAAATGTGTCTTGGATTTAATATGAAAATTCAAGTTAACGACCCATATTTAGACCGAGCAGAATTAGAATTTGAAATGTGTGGTCAAAGCATTACCACTAATTTTGAAATGGTAGATTTAAGAGTAGGATTGCCGCATTCAGATTTTGTGAGCATCCATACGCCTTTTATGGGGAAGGCCATTCTTGGAGAAGAAGAGTTTGGTTTGATGAAAAAATCGGCTTTTGTCATAAACACTTCCCGTGGCGAAAACATTGATGAAACGGCACTTTTGGTTGCCTTAAATCTTGATAAAATAGCCGGTGCCGGACTTGATGTATTTCAAAACGAACCCAATGTTAATCCAGTCCTCTTAAGCCATCCTAAAATTAGCAAAAGCCCTCACATTGGAGCTTCAACTCTAGAAGCACAGGAAAGGATTGCTGGGGAGTTGGTAGGGAAGATAGAGAGGTTGTATAAGGATTTGGGTAATTAGTTAGAAGGCACTAGTTCCTGCGAATATGTAGGACAAGTACCACTTGCACCAATAGAGAACTAATCATTTCATTAACTTTCCGAATATTTATCTTCTTTCTATTGTCCTACTTTTTGTCGCACGACTGAACGATCCAAGCTGAAAGCTTGGTAGAGTGCGACAGCGCTCTAAGTGAAGGAGCCGCGAAAGCGGACTAGCAAAAACGCAGCCTTTCTAAAAGGCGGCGCTTCTTTTATTGGCATTCCCTTTTTACCTCCTATTCTTGGAGCCAACGCTGTTGGGCAGATTTTGGTCCGTCGGATTTTGTCGCTACGAAATCTAACCTGTTCGACTAAACATTCGTCCTTCAATTTAAAGCAAACTTTCTAAGCAGCGACAAAAAATACGGCCTTTTCTATTTCTGATACTTTTTCTAAGTTAAAACATCCTTCCATTTAAAAATTTACGTAACCAAAATCTGCCTATTTGGGGCCGCTAGTTTAGAAAGGCTCTTTTAATACTCGGAGATGACGGAACGGTGCGCAGCAAACTCGCTGAACTAAGCAAGTTAGTAAAGGAATGGTGCGCAGCAAACTCGACGAACTAGTCGAATTAATGACTGAACCACGTTGCTAACCTACGTGGAATAAAACCGAGCTGATAATCAGCTCGGCTAAAATTAATTTTCTTTAGTGCCTGAACCAAATTATTTATCAAAAGTGAAAGCGGAATAGAAAAAACAAAATCGTTTTAAAAGTGATCTGTCAAACCTAAGACATAATGGAAGTATAAGCAAGTTATGAAAAGTTTCTCTGTATATTATTCTTACTTTCTTTTGGCCACGACTGAACGATCTACGCTAAAAGCGGAGTGTCGCAGGACACTGCGACAAGCGAGGGAATGCGTAAGCGAACTAATCATCATTAACTTTCCGAATATTTATCATCTTTCTATTGTCCTACTTTTTGTCGCGCAAAAAGTAGCAAAAACGCAGCCTTTCTAAAAGACGGCGCTTCTTTTATCGGCATTCCCTTTTTACCTCCTATTCTTGGAGCCAACGCTGTTGGGCAGATTTTGGTCCGTCGTATTTTGTCGCTACGAAATCCAACCTGTTCGACTAAACATTCGTCCTTCAATTTAAAGCAAACTTTCTAAGTAGCGACAAAAAATACGGCCTTTTCTATTTCTGATACTTTTTCTAAGTTAAAACATCCTCCCATTTAAAAAATTAAGTAACCAAAATCTGCCTATTTGGGGCCGTTGGTTTAGAAAGGCTCTTTAATTCAGAGATATACCAACCAATCATTTTCAAATTCTTCAATAACGCCTTTGGCGTCATGTCGCGGATTTTATGACTCTTAGGCGTCGCTCCATTTTCAAATTAACTAATTTTCTAATTTTCTAATTGAATTCTTATGTCGCTGGTTTAGAAAGGCTCTTTAATGCAGAGATATGACCAACCAATCATTTTCAAATTGTATTCTACTGCCGCAGTTTACAAAGGCTCTTGTAGTATCGGCGATAAATGAGCTTTAGGACTTCTTCTTAATGCTACAGCCAATGGCTTTGGTGACAGAAGGGTCTGGATCCTTGCCCATGTCCAATGAGCTGACTGCGTTTTCTAAAAATTTCTCTTTGACTTGTTTTTCTTCTCTTGGGTTGTCATCGATGGCTCCAATATATTTGACCATTCTGTTTTTATCCAAAAGAAATACATGTGGAGTTTTGGTAGCTCCGTATTTTACATACACTTCTTGTTTGGCATCAAACAAATATGGAAACTTAAACTTTTTGGATTTGGATCTTTTTTTCATTTCTGCAGGACTGTCTTCAGGTACCACATCCGGATCGTTTGGATTAATGGCTATGACAGGATAACCTTTAGATGCATATTTTTTGTGTAAATCAATTAATCGGTCTTCATACATCTTGGCATATGGACAATGATTGCAAGTAAAGACGACGATAAAGCCTTTTGCATTGGGATAATCTGCCAAACTTACATTTTTGTCATCGGTATTCATCAATTGAAAATCAGAAGCTATGTCTCCAACTTTTAATTGAGCAGAAATGGTCAAACTACTTAGCAATAGAAAAAATAAAACCTTAATCATATTTAATATTTTTTAATTTTTGAAATTTGTACAATTTTCTATCCAGTCATTTAATTCGGCTTGGCTGTGAAACTCTTTTTCAGCAAAACAGCGTTTACCTTTATAAATAATCAGAGTAGCCGGAATGGCTCCTAACCAGGCTGGTTCAATGGCATCTATGAAAACATTCGGCCTTGTTTCATTCAATAACAAAACAGAGGCAGTATACTGGTGTTTTTGTAAAAAAGGGACCACTTTTGATTTTAATTTACGAGCATCATCCAAACTGATCATCCATAATTTCAATTTTTTGTCTGAGGAGTTTTCAGACAATTTTTGAAAATATGGCCATTCCTTTATGCAAGGAGCGCACCAAGTTGCCCAAAAATTAAAGACTCGGATGGTGTCATCGTTTTTAGCCATCAAAGTCAATAAATCATCTAAAACAATGGACTTTGGCTCCTGAATTTGACTAAATCCGGTGGAGAAAAAAGTCCACGAAATAATTAAAAACAAATATTTACCCATTCCTACTAAAACGTCCATATTTAAAGAATGTTGTTAAATGTGTAAACTATGTAATTAGTTAACCAATTATTGCAAACCTTTGATTATCAATAAATAAATACATTATAAAAGAATGCTTTGATTCTTTGTTGCCATATTTTAGTTTAAAGGATAATTTTTCTACCTTCGCCCCTGATCATCATGTTGTCATCAATCAGAAGGTTCTTCTACATTATAATTGCCATTGTCATACTGTATATGATTGGCATATTTTTTATTTACATTTTTATCGATTTCATTGTATTCTCACCAGTCAAACACAGCCAAAATCATAAATACTCCATTTCTCAAGAATTTAGAGAATTAAAATTGGATCATCCCAATGGTCAAAAACTAAATCTATTGGTATTTGAAAGTCAGATTCCAGTAAAAGCCTATTTGCTCTATTTACATGGCACTGCAAAAAGTGCAGATCACTGGGCAGAGCAAATTCCATTTTTTACATCCTTAGGATTTCAGGTAATTATGCCTGACTATCGAGGATATGGAAAATCTCAGGGAAGTCCCACTGAAAATGGTTTGTATGAAGACGCGCAAATAAGTTATGGCTGGTTAAAAGGTAAAACTACAGAAGACAGCATCTATATTTATGGAGTGGATTTCTCTGCATCAGTAGCCGCTTATTTAGCCACCATTAGTCCTTGCAGGCATGTCATTTTAGATAATCCGATTTACAGCTTACGCTCATGGATGAGAACTAAATTTCCTTTGTTGGTCTTGCCTTATGAATTAAAATATGACTTTAACGTGTATGAATTCATTCCAAATGTCATTAGTCCTCTGAGTATTTTATATACCACCAATCATCCATTTCATAAAAAGGCAGAATTAAAAAATATTTTAAATTTGGTCAGAGATCCGGGCAGCATTATTTGGATGGAAAAAGGAGGTCAAACTGATCCCGCATATATACAGTTTTTTAACCAAATGATTAGTCCACTTTAGAATATGGTAAAACGATCAAAACTTGAAAAATTTGCGGCAAATCTTGGTTTTCCCAATGTTTTTGAAAATTTTAATTTTCAAAATCCAAGTTTGCACCAATCCCTCCATGAAGAAGTTGAATTAAAAGGTAAATGGTGTTCAAATCATTTTAAAAATGATAATCCATTGATTTTAGAATTGGCCTGTGGAAGAGGAGAATATAGTCTAGGCCTCGCAGCTATCTATCCCCATAAAAACTTTATTGGTATCGATATTAAAGGAGCCAGAATCTGGAAAGGAGCCTCAACAGCATTGGCCCATCAATTAAACAATATTGCATTCTTAAGAACCAAAATAGAATTGATTGGGCATTTTTTTGAACCAGGGGAGATTTCTGAAATCTGGGTTACTTTTCCTGATCCATTTCCAAGGCCAAGCAAATCAAATAGACGTCTTACTTCATCGATATTTCTAGATCACTATTCCAAAGTATTAAAAGAAGGTGCACATTTACATTTGAAAACGGATGATCCGGGATTGTATGCATTTAGTTTACAAACCCTCCAATCCCACCCCAACTATACTGTATTATACCATGATGATGACATTTATAGCAAATCCCTACCCTATCCAGAATTAGAAATTAAAACCTACTATGAAAAGATCCATTTGGATCTTGGAAAAAAGATTAAATACATTAGAGCGAGCCATCATACACAAGAATAAACTCCTCAATAAATTATTTCAAGTTTAATTTAGTGGTGGATTGCTTTCAAAATGAGGAATTTGATAGGTTAGTTGTAGAAAATCAATAAATTTGTTTCTAAATCAATTAAAAATTGACATCATACCATAGTTTGGAGTATAATTTAATTGGCCGTCGACTGATTATTCAATCTATTTGTAAATTTTTGAAATTCGTATTTTTTGTCATTCTCAATCTATTAGGATTTACACTTCCAATTTTAAGCCAGCAAAACTATACTAAATCAGATTCTACTCTTATATATGAAAAACTTGATCTAGCAGATGAATTAGACTTTAATGGAGAATTGGACAGTGCATTGGTGATTGTAGAATGGGTCAATAAGTTTTCAAAAAAAATAAATATGAGCAGAGGACTAGGGTATGCTCAACTAAAAAGGGCTGATCTACTTCTAAAAAAATCCTTGTACCATGAAATTACTGGACTTCTAGATGAAGGATATCTCATCGGAAATCATTTAAAAGATAGCTTGATGATGGGTCTATCCCACACTCAACGTGCACAATTCTATAAAGCAAAAGGTGATATGGAAAACTCCATTTCCGCTTTGAAAAAAGCCATTGCTTGCTTTTCACCCGAGACCCAACAACTTTATTTAGGAATCAGTTACAATGATTTGGCTCATGCATATTCAAGGCAAAGTGATTTTGAAAAAGCAATTTACTTTGGATATGAAGCCATCAAATCCTTTGAAAAAATCAATGACCAAAAAGAATTAGGAAATGCCTACGGAAATATGGCTGTGAACTATTACAAACTTAATGACAAAAAAAGCGCCATAGATCTATTTAAAAAAGCATTGGCTATTCAAGAAAAAATAGGCGATACCAAAAGAATTGCATCCACCTTGGGAAATTTGGTCGTGGTTTATACTCCTATTTCATTGGATTCAGCCATTTATTATCAAGAAAAGGCTCTACCCATTGTAGAGAAACTAGGAATGTTGTCTACTCAGGCTAATTCATTAAGTCAAACAGGAACATTGTATGACCACAAAGGAGAACATCAAAAAGCATTGCTCTATTTTAAAAAATCTTTAAACTTATATAAAGAAATTTCAGATCCAGGCAAATTGGCGAATGTATACATTAATTGTGCTCTACAATATGACAAACTAAATGATTCTCTGGCTGCTGAATCTGCATTTGACACAAGTTATATTTATGCATTGGAGAGTAAAGATAAATTGTTTTTGCAAAATTATCAGTTGACTAAGTCCAAATTTTATCAATCCAGAAACAATTCAAATTTAGCTTTGGAGCATTATAAAAAAAGTATAGTACTGAAAGACAGTATATTTAATGATAAGTCCAATTCCTATATTTCCGAGTTAAATATAAAATACGAAACTGAGAAAAAAGAATTGTTATTGTCTAAAGCAAATGAAGAAAGAAAAACGAAAGAATTACAATTAAAAGCAAGAAATAAAGAATTAGAAATAGCCAAACTCATAAACCGAGACAATGAACAAGAATTACTATTGGCAGAAAAAGAACAAGAGATTCAATCTATTAAAATAAATGAGCTAGCCTCTGAAAATGAAAAGAAAGAGTTAATTAATCAGACCCAATTGCAAAATGTTAAAATCCTGGAAAAAGAGAACGAACTAAAAGAAAAACAGATCCATCAAAAAAACATTCTAATACTTTCTGCGATCTTTGCCATCATCGCAATTGTATTAATCAGCTATTTACTTTTCAATCGTTTTAGACTTAAAAAACGTTTGGAACAAAATGAAGAACAAAATAAAATCCGAGACAAAATTGCAGCAGACCTACATGATGAAATAGGAAGTTCACTTACCAGTATACATTTGATGAGCTTACTCACAGAAAAACAATCCATCTCAAATCAAGGAAAGCTCACAGAAAATTTACAAGACATTCAGGAACAGGCTAAAAAAATTCAACAAAACATGAGCGATATCGTTTGGGCCATCAGATCTGAACATGATAAGATAGAATCACTCTCTGCAAGAATTTTAGAATTTGCGAACAAGAATTTAGAAGCAAAGAATATTAAACTAAAATTTAAAGCCGATCCTAAAATCCTTGACCAATCGCTTGATTTAGAACAACGAAAAGAATTGATACTGATCTGTAAGGAATTAATCAACAATGTCATCAAACATGCCAATGCCACAGAAGTACAAATAGAAATTGTAAAATCAAAGCAAAATATCATTCTTTATATTATGGATAATGGTATTGGATTTGAATCAACACAAAGCACTGGGACCGGTCTGAAAAGTATTCAAAATAGAGCAAAAAATATGGGTGGACATTTTAAAATCCATAGAGAAGGCAAAATGACCATAACTTATGTGAGCTTCCCATCACATCATCATGGTAGGTCACAATAAAAAACAATCCTATAACTTTGCAGCAAAGAAATTAAATGGAAACCAAAATACTGATCTACGAAGACAATGAAAGCCTAAGAAACAGTCTAGTAGCATTTCTTCAATTTAGCAAAGAATACAAAATTGTCGCCTCAAACGAGAATCCTTCCAAGATTCTTGAAGACATAAAAAGTTATTCACCAGATCTTATACTTATGGATATTGACATGCCCATTCTGGATGGAATTTCTGCAGTCAGTTTAATGAGGGCTAATGGTTTAGACATACCTGTGATTATGCTAACCATCTTTGAAGACAATGAAAATATCTACAATGCCATATGCGCTGGAGCATCCGGCTATCTCCTTAAAAATGATTTAGAAAACATCCATGATGCTATCAAAGATGTGTTAAATGGAGGGGCGCCATTGACGGGAATTGTCGCTAAAAAAATCATACAATCATTTGCCGGAAAGAAAATGGAGACACCTGTAAAACATGAGCTTCTCTCTGAAAAGGAAAATCAAATTCTACAAGAATTGGTCAAAGGGCAAAGCTACAAAATGATCGCAGATGCTCTGCACATCAGCATCGACACTGTAAGGACACATATAAAGAAAATCTATAAAAAACTGGAGGTAAATAGTGCCACAGAAGCCATTTACAAAACCAAACAAAATCGGATTTTTGGGATTTTATTAAATCTGGTATTTTAATCCGTTGAAATTTTATTCTTTACAATTCTGACATTGAGTGGAAATATCATCTATTTCAAATTTAACTTCAGAATTGACACACATGATTATGTGATGCCGGTAAACACGATCATGTGAGGGTCTAAATTTGAGGCAATGGTAAGCTGCATGTTAACTTTGTGTTGTTAAATATTCCTAATCATTAAAAATAAAATTTATGAAATCTTTCAATTTATTATTTACTTTAGTTTGTTCATTTTTCTATTTGGATAACGCAAAAGCACAGGTTGCATGTAGAGCCAATGTAATTGTTGACATAGGACTAACCTGCGAAATCACCTTGCCTGTGGACTCGATAGGAGTTAGACTCAATCCTGCTTATAATTATACACTCTCAAGATCAAATTTCAGTTGTTACGATGTGGGTAGGACCTATATTGTAGTTTTGGAACAGCGAGATAGGAGAACCGGTGTGATAGTGAATACCTGCTTTTCCAATGTTAGTATTGTGAGCACTTCAATTCCAAATCCTTGCATCAATCCTACAGTGTATTGTCGTTCAGAAATAACTGTCTATCTCAATGAGGAAGGGTATGTCATACTTAGACCAGAAATGATTTCTTTACTTTCAATACCAGATAATCCATATTATATATACAGTGTTTCACCAAACATTTTGGATTGTGGAAACATTGGCAACAATTCAGTAAGAATGATTATTACCAGTGCCTGTTTTCCGGAAAATTATTGTATAATGAATGTCGTAGTAAGAGATACACATCGGTTCAGACCAACTTGCTATACCATCGATACAGATGGAATGCGATTTTTTCCAGCCAATTTGGACCAAGTACCTGTACTTCCCGGAAGTATAATTTCATATCTGAGCCATTTAAGATTTCCTTACAATGGACAAATCAATGGTGCAGCTGAATTTCGATTGCTCTTATCAAGAGACAAAGTGCCCGATCCCAATGATCTTTTAGTGAGTAAACAAGTCATCAATTTAAAGACTAAAACAATACTTTCCGGTAAATTTATTCTACCAAATAATTTGAGTCCTGGAACTTATTATTTAATAGGAGATCTGTTTAGTAAAAATCCAAAAATCCGATTCTCATTTAAAACTGTGATCCAACGAATTCAAATAGGAAAAGGAGGAAATATTAAGGAACTTGAAGAAAGATTAGAAACCAAACAAGAAAGTCAGCATGACCTCCAAATCTATCCCAATCCATTTAATGAAAATCTGAATATTATTCAATCCGGTACCGGAAAAGAGATTTCCAAAATTGAAATGTACAATATCATTGGAGTCCGAATTGCTAACTTAGATATATCCCAATCTAGCTTTGATATGTCTCAACTCCCATCTGGAACTTATCTTATTCGTGTGGAGTTTAAAGATGGTCGTCAAGCAGTTCAAAAAATAGTGAAACAACCCTAATTGTTGAATTTATATTGTTTGAGGGATTTTATTCATTAAAATTCATCAGACATTTATTCGCTACTTCAAAATGCCGGTACAATAATTTGCACTGGCATTTTTTATTTAAAATAAAACTCAGAATATTTCTGAGGTAAATACTTGACATCTTTATGCGATCAGTTTTAAAGTAAATTGACATTCTCATGTGATGGTCAAAATTTGGTAAGCAGCTTTCTCCACTGGTATCTTTGTATCAGCAATAATATCAAATAATTAAAATCACTTTACTATAAAAATAATTCCTTATGAAAAATTCAATCTTCTTCATCTTATTTGTACATTCCATCCTTCTTCATGCACAGGTCAATAAAAATGTAGCTAAAAGTATCAGTCAGCCAGACAAACTAAGGTCAGCATTAAGTACCGTTTCATTTCAACCAGATGCCTTAGAAGAATGGTTGTGTCCTGAGAAACTATTAAGAGGTGATCGCGAATTCGGAGGAAATGGTCCAAAAGTTAAATGCGAAGCCAAATTAAAAATAAACAGAGATAGCACTGCATTGGAAGTTGAATTTTACTTATGGGCTCAGGAAACAGTACAAGACTGGAGTACCACTGAAGGTAAATGGATCCGAAAAGTATACGATGCTCCATACGGTAAAAAAATAAATAAAATAATTTCTGATAAGGCATCGAGAACCCAATTCATTAGCCCAAAGGCAGGATACCAGATATTTGCGCCTGGTGCCGATGTTGCCCAAGCCATGTATGGATTCCTAGATCATACAGATATCAAATCAGCAGTATTAAAAGAATTTGGTGTAAAGCCCGGGGACAAATCTGCCTTGTCCAATTTGGTTAAACACTATGTGGACAAAGGAAATCAGGTTGTAAAAGTCCCACCCGTTGAAGGAACTTTGGTTAAATTCTTTTACATCGTAGGGGACACAGGAGGGGACGATATAAGCACAGACTCCAATTGTAATGATGATACCAGGATTCACAAAATTGAATTCTTTCCAATCCGAATTGAGCTGAGATAAATTTTTATTATAGTTAAATAAATAACTAAGAAATGAAAAATGTAATTAGTTCAAGAGTCAGCATTTTGATTTTATGTTTTGCATGCTATGGTAAAATGTATAGTCAAGCAGATTCTTCCAATCAAAATAAGACTTCCAATGCATCCGACAAAGTCTATACATCATCTAAAAAGATGAATGAAACAAGTGCTAAAATAAAAGAGGGCGTAGAAAAAACAGTGGCAGAAAGCAAACAAGCCGTAAATAATATCAAGGCAGCGATCAAAATATTTGAACCTATAATAAGGCTCCACCGCAAAACAGAAAATACAGGTACAGTAGGTATTGAAAATGAAAACAATACGCAGAGTGATGATGCCTCAACAGAAAATGTGATGACAAACTCAGAAAATCAAAATATAGAGTACATCCCTGAAGACAAAAGGTACAATGCAGATGGTAGTGCCAATTGGGGAAGTCAAAATCACAAAGAATTTGGATGTTACCTGGATATGACAAGCGGCAATATTATGGATGACATTGATGCTGCTGGAAATACCAACTCTGTGGATGTCATCTTCACAGCGACCGACTATTTTGGTTCGGCTCCAATGTACGCCTTCTTGTCTCCCGCTTTGGTCAAAAATGATATTTTCGCGAACTACTATTTTAGAGGTCCTTCTTATAAAGATCAAAACATTCCGGTGAGATTATGGGAAGAAGTCAATGAAAGCGAGATTGCCTTGACCAATATAACGGTAACGCAATTCGATAAAATAAAAGACAATAAACAATTGGCCGCTGTCATCCAGCAAACCCCAGGATTTAAAGACAGATTAGAATCACGAACCAAACTCACCGGTAAAGTTATAGCGGTCAAAACCAAAATGGGTCAACGCAAAGCGCATGGACTCATTTACATTCAGGAACAATTCGGCACCACAGGAAGTAATGCCTATTTAAAGGTAAAAATTAAAGTATCTGGATTTGACAGCAATGGAGATGGACAAGTAGATGCAGAATTATATGGGGAATAGGAAGGATTGTTTAAGTATGCCAACATTATTTTGAATAATGAATTTCACTACCAAACAAAATACTTAAAGATTTTATCAATTTTAATTATACTTAAGGTACTATCCCGTAAAGTGTGTAAGTTAAAAAGTGATTCTGCAAATTTGTTTGCCCCTTCTTAGCCCCAAAAATAAATTTATGGAAATAAATTTTAACTAATCTAAAGCACATTTTATAATAAGAAAAAGAAAGATTTTTTAAAGCATTTTAATAGGGCAGACCAGCTAAATTCTTTTATTTTGAAATCCAGGAAAGAGAAATTAAGTAACATCTTGAAGGGAGGGTTATATACCCAATTAGAACAGGATTAGTACAACTGTCCTTTTGCTGACAATAGGCGTAATAAATGTTCTAAGAAAAAGATTAAGACTTCTAAATCTGAATGAGGTCTACATTTGATTTCTTTCAATCAGCTAAAATGTGCAAGGCTATTATAAAGCAGCCCACTCCAATACAACATCACAATGCTCTCAAGGTTTTGGCTCAATTTCAGAACTAGGATTACTTGTTGCAGATTGAAAAAAGCTTTCCATTGTATCTTAATTTAGCTGCACAAATTGCATAGAAATTGCGTGCTAACAACCTGTTAATCAACTAAATCGATATCATTGCCTTAAGACTTTATCATCTAAATGACCTGAAGCTTAAAACCGACCTAGTACTTTCTTCTTCGATTAATTGAATTTGATTGTTCCATATCCCAAATTTATGTTAGATTTGTGTACCATTTTCTTGGACCTCCTCAGAGAGATTTATAATATATTTAAGCTAAATTCATTTAGTGATGAATAAGATTTAGGTATATCCAAAACATTCATTTTAAATCCAGCTTAAAAGCTATATGCCTATATAAAAATTATTCATCTTTTAAAGTATTTAAATTTTATTATTAACCAATAAATCAAGAACAATGAAAAATTTATTGACCAAGCTCGCAATTTGTTTTTGCATATTTGTTTTTAACGGATTTATCATGAAAGCTCAGAGTAAATACATTCTGGCTCAGAACAATCCATTTGCCCTTGTTAATTTGAGCAGTTTCGCATCGCCGGCCCTAGGCGATATCGACAATGATGGAGATCTGGACCTCTTTGTGGGCCAATACAACTCCAATGACATGCTGTTTTTCCGAAATATTGGTACTGCCAATATGCCAATCTATGAAATGCAATCCGGAAAATTTAATCCATTGGATATCTACTCAAGTAATTCCGGATGCAATGCACCTGCATTGGTAGATATTAATCATGATGGTGATCTTGATGCATTTGTTGGGATCTATACCTATCTTATCCGGCACTTAAAAAATGATGGGAATGCAAATGTACCAGAGTTTGTTTGGCCAACCAATATGGATAATCCTCTGGAAATGGTGATGACGGAAGGAATTTGCAGTTTTCCAGCATTTGTGGATATCGATAATGACATGGATGATGATGTGTTTATCTCCGATGGGAATGGAATTATTTTATTTTATAGGAACAAAGGAAATAAGAATTCCCCGAACTTTGATTTGGATACCACCCATAATCCATTTAAAAATGTTCATCTATCAGCAAGAACGAAAATTGCATTTCATGATATAAACGATGATGGATTGATAGATGCTGTAATCAGTCATGATGCCCAAATTCCTGAACTATTGTATTTTGAAAACACCGGGTCAAAAACTAATGCTGTTTTTGCACAAATGCTAGGTACTTCTAATCCATTCAACGGAATCACAGGACCAGTAGCACTTGTGCCTGCATTTGCAAATATCGATGGGGATGGTGACAAGGATTTGGTACTTGGGACCAATCAAATAATAAGGCTTTATGAAGCAGTAAATTCTTCTGATGTAAACAATTTTGACAAATACGCAAACTTCAAAATTTATCCCAACCCCAGCAACGGACTTTTAACTGTATCAAATTTACCAATCGGTTCTACTTTAAAAGTATTGGACATCACTGGAAAATTGCTTTACAGTTTAAAAACTAATAGCGAGAATGAAATTATTGACACCGAAATTTTTATGAATGGAGTGTATAGTATTCGCGTAGAAAACAAAGGAAACTTGCACAACAAAAAACTTGTGGTCAGCAAGTAAATGTCATTTTAACAAAAGCCACAAGTAAAACTTTACAAATTGTAAGTAACAATAATCATGTGTTGAATGTAATTTCTATATTCTCAAAAGCTTAGAAAGTTTTATTAAAAGACCAAGTTTCTTAAGTTTCATAGACTTATGAATGAATTTAAATAAACAAAACTGAAACTATATTTATAGAAACTTGAACATCTTTGAGAAATAAAATCCCTATTCCTTAAAGTAAATGGAAATAAGGGCAAGGTTTGGGGCAAGGTTTTCATATTACACTTAAGGTACACTCGTGGCAAATAACAACGAAACCTGCCAAAGTTTGAAAAAAATTTGGTCTCATTATTCAACCCAATGGGAGAATACTTAAAAGTAGTATGTTTAAATATAATTTGCGCCTTATGACAGACCTCACACAGCAAAGAATGTTAGAAATCACTATTGAGAGTTGCCAACTTTTTTAATTAAAAAGCTAAGGTTATTTTCAAAGTAAACCTCTTTATCTTCCTTTCCTAGTGAAACATTAATGTTTAATAGGTAGAATGTTTTTTTAGATAAATTTAAGCAAAATTGTGAGAGCAATATTCTTGAATTTAATGTATCAAAACTTGAATAAGTACTGTAGAAAAATTGATTTCTCATGATTACACCTGTACCGAAATAATCAATTGTGTGTAACATACTATGCGAATCGGAAAAAGATTCATAGGTTCTTTGACCAAGGTCCTTTAATATATCATTTGATTTTACCATGTATATATCGCATGTATTTTTTGTTTTTGAACGTAATTTTATGTTCTTAATTTCAGAGCCAACTGAAAAGGAAGGAAATAAACCAATTGATTGAGTATAACAACTTTCTTCTATTGAATCTGCTGTGAGTTTTAAAGGTAAGAGAATAATAAATTTTGAATTTAAAAAACTGTCTTGATATACATAGTAGTGGTTGTCTCCTTTCATTGGATTATTGTATAAATGGAGATTAAAGGATGGATACACGAACGTATCCTGGGTAATTTCAATTTTAGGATCATATTATAATTCAGGAGCGTTTTTGCAACTGATAGACAAGCAAAGTAGAATTGCATTAATAACAAAGAAATTTATGTACTTCATTGATTAATTTCAATTGGATTATTAACATAGTAAGCTAAATTTTCAATGTAGAAACTGTCTCTATTTAAATTATTAACTTGAAGTCGAATATCTATAACACATATTATCTTAGTTTCAAAATTGAAATTGAATTGCTTTAAAAAAAACTCATTAGCTAAAGTATCAAATAATACTTTTGTAAATTTTAATGTTTGACATTTTAGAATAGCTCCATCGTTTGAAAAATTGATTGTGTTTAGATATGTTTTGTAGCGATAGTAATTTATTTCAATTAGATCAAGGATAAAATCATTAGATTTCACACATTTAAGCATACAGAAATTTTTTTCGTCTAATTTAAATTGTATTCTTCTGACAAAAGATCCGAAAGAAAATTCAGTCCCAAAGGCAGATAAAGTAGTATCTAAATAACTTGTTCTTATGGGTTGAATCCTGGCAAATTGACCTGGAACACTAAAGCAGTATTGTGTTTGATTAATAGTTTCCTTCCAAATAAATGCATTATTTGAAAATTGAGACAATTTGGTAACATTAGCGATGATGCTTGATGGTTGCAACAAAGTATCAAGTTTATTACATTTATCTAACAAGTTACATGTTGGATCTAGATGTCCATGACATGCTTGATAAAATACCAATGGTAATATTATTTTAAAAAATTGCATAATTTTTATCGTTCATCATCTTGACAATCGTACCAAAATCCATAATCATTACAGTTTCCTGAATTTTTACCAATTATTAATTCTTTAATTGAGTTATAGGAATGATTTACATAACGAGTCGTACCATCAGAAAAACTTCTAAAAACCTTAATTGATTGATTATCTAATGGTATAACCATATGCTATATTTGAACTGCGTGTGCCATAAACCCACTTGCATCTGGCTGGTTTACAACCGGATTATTGTTACTTATTGTTTTATTCCAAATATCTATACCTACAGAATGATCAATACCCGCTGAGTGACCAATGCTATGCAAACATAAAAAGGCTACAGCCATCTCGCTTGAGCAGTTAAATAAAATACTTCTCCAGGAAGAAATACCGTTTGGTTCCGTATCTATTAATCCAACACCAGAAGAAATAGGGGTCCAATTTGTTAAGTTTTTATCATCATTCCTTGGGGCTGTTGTTTCGGCATTGTTTTCAATTGCAGTAATCAAGCCATTGAGTTTATTGCGGATGAATTTCTGCGAAACAACTTCATTATAAACACCTGTATTAATTAATGAAAAAATTGCATCTCGATCATTTCCAATTATTAACCATATATCATCAAAACTTAAACTCGCACATTGTATGGGTTTTTCAATTGAAATTTCGGTACTAATATTACAATTTAAATAACCGAATAGTATGTTAAGATTTGATTTAATTCCTGCAACATTGATCCCTTCATTACCCATATTTAAAATTCTAATTTTTTTACTGCCACTTATTTTTTTTCAGGAATATATTTAAACAAGAATTTATTTCCTTCTTTGCTATTTTTAACACCAATTGCAATAAATTTTCCAATAGCATTATCTACATCTGATTCAAGTAGCATGTTAATTTCACATGCTTGTTCATCAATTACTATTGTCTCAATCAAATATGGTGTAAAATATTTTTCCAATTCTATTTTAATATTTTCCAATTCTGACTTTACATTAATTACATCTGATCCAAAAGATACGCTTAAATTTCCTTATTAAATTCTCGCAATTGAATATAGATAGGCAATTTATTTAGCTTGTTGTCAGATTCAAGAGAATTGGATAAATAATCCAAAGTCAGCCTCCGTAGTATTGTTGTCTTGCCTGAACCTGGTGCTCCAAAAATCAGATTAAATAAAAACTATGCTTTAATTCACTCATACTTATAATTGAGATACAAATATAAGTTCGGGCAAGGTTTCGGGCAAGGTTTTTCTTTATTTAGTTTAATTGCACCTTATAAGGATATTTGAGATTACTGAGCTAAAGGATTAAAAATCAGTATAAAATAAAAATCCCCTTATTAATTAAAATAAGGGGAAACATGTTTTCGAGGTCGAGAGCGGACTTGTGATAGTATCTGTATATCTACGTATTATATGTTTTATCATACATATGTGTAGTGTTTTGTGTAGTTTTAAATAAGAAGATGATCAAATGACTGAACCACCAGCCCAGCATCAATCCAAAGGCCTAAGATACTCTATTCGCTTTATCCCTTGCCCTTCACTGCCCAGGGGAGCAGAAAAAAGACGCCGGATGCGGGGGGGCGTGAAAAGGTATATCCTATCTATGAAACAGACTGTCTAAAGATTGATCGCCTCTGGTTTTTGGCAGGATTCTATGATAATAAAATAGAAATAGAATGAAATAATAGGAAAATCAAGTTGAAAAGTTACAACTAAGTCTAAACTATTACAAGTATTCGTACTAACAACTGTCAAATCAAGTCTAGGTCTTATTCATAATTCTTATTGCTAAATTATTCAAATATTTCAACTTAGCAAGTGGTTCGAATATTGGAGAGTTTGCAAAATAACAGTTACAACTTAATTTATTTTTAATATTTTAAACCTAGTTACAACACCATTAATGCATACGTTTATTAAATAAATTCCCTGTGATAGCACATCGGTTTTGATCTCATGAATATTTGTTCCAGGATAAATAATATTAAGTTTTTCATAAACAAGCATTTCTCCATTCAAATTGAAAATACTGACATTCGAGTTAATAAAACTTTCTTTGGCATTAAATTCTAGTGTAATTATATTATCTCATGGATTAGATTGTAATTTAACAATGTTTTCATCCACTTTATTATCTGAAACAGCCGTTAAGGTTCTATGTAAATATCCCGTCAATTTATTTTAATTTACAAATAAATACTTTCCATTTACTTTTTTCAATATTATCGAAGCAAGGTAAGAATATTTAGAAATTACTTTTTTAGGGTCAATATAGTAATTTGGAAATTGAAGCTTATATACAGCATTATTTTGAATTGTACCGTCAAAGATTTGAGAACCAAAAGGAGAATCATTCAATGAATATCTCAAAAGATTATTATGTGATTTTATCTCCTCACCATTTAATGTAGTTTGTTTAAATAAAACGCTGTCTTCAAATAAATAAACTCCAAGATAATACTCACCTGTAGTATTTTGAAAGAATTTTACATTTGATATCACAGATATTGAATCTCCATTAAAGTTGTATTTGAAACTATTGCTTGCAACTACCGTAGCAGAACTAAACTTATTCACCTCCATTTTAATATTCTCTTTAATTTTATATTCGTATACATTACCACTACTCCACTTTGTTTGGTCGATTCCATTTGCATACCAACAAGGGATACTATTACTTACCGAAAAATTGTCATTCCAGGCCTTCGTTAAGGTGTTTTGGAGTCCTGAATTATTAGCATGAAGGGATATAACCAATGCAATATCTTTGTAATTTTTCTCCAATGAGTCTTGCAACTCCCATCCCCAGCTTCCGCAATATTTACACCAAGTTGCAGTTTGTTTATGAATAAGTGCGTAGTTCCTTTTTTCAGGAATGGGTTGGGAAATTAACGATTCAATTTTAAACAAAAAAAGAAAGCAAGTCAACATTATAACGTTCTTCATATAAACTAAATTTCTAAATTAATTAACTGAATTAGGCATTTAACTTGCTTTGATTATTCTGTAAAATACAGGCGAATGTTGTACCATAGATTCTAGCAAATTATCTAAAATATCTACTTAATTCGCATAAAATCGCCTAACTCAATATTCTTACAAAAAATTAAGGTTTAAAAACCTTAATGGTAGTCACCCTATCTCCTTCTATCAAATTCACGTAGTAAATACCTGAGGTAAATTGCTGTAGGTTTATAGAATTGCCTGATGAATTAATTCTCGATGATTTCAAAAGTTGCCCAAATCCATCGTAGATCTGCACAATAGCCTCCTGTATACCTATCAAATACAATTCTTCATTAAAGAAATAATAACTGTACTTTGAATGCTTATTTTTCACTTCATCCAATTTAGAAACAAAATACAGTCCATCCTTTTTATAGATGGGGAAGTCTTCCTCCATAACAGGAAAAACTTCCTTCGTCAAACCAATATTGCTCTTCCATACTTTAAAATGCATTAACTCATTTTCAGAAAATCCGATGCAATTATTCTTACAGTCATGACCATTTCCCCAAACAACAATAGCCATAGAAGTACCATCAAACCGTGAGCTACCTAACAATTGATTTTTAGAATTAAAAACACCTATTTCATCTCCAATTATAAATTCTCCCCTCAATACATCCTCAGGGATGACAACAATGCAATTGTTTCCATTAACTAATGGAACGAATTTGAAATATTCGGCATCCCATGAGTTATACTTTTTAATACCTCTGACCTGCGGCACATCGGAAGTAAATTTAGGATATTTGAATTTAAACGGTGCCTGACTATACATATAATAACCTTTTAAAGGGGCCATAGTAACAATCCTGTCAATACCTAAAAAAGGCATGTAAAAATTACCTTTCTCATCTTTGACAGCAAATATTCTGTTTCTGTACTGACCAAAAATGGAATCGATTGGCATTGGTGAGTCCCTCAAATAAGAAATAATCTTCCACTTATTGTCAGGAATATCTATCTCTACAGCAGAAGGATCAATCTTATTTCCACAAAACACCTTATCTATAATAAATGAATCCCTAGAACGAACTTCATATCCTTGCTTTATATCCCAATTAATAATATTGTCAATATTTAACGCAGGAATGGTCACCTTACCTTCCTGATCCAACACAGTGACATCCCCATTGCGTAAGCTAAATATATCCAAAATACTAGGATTTTGTGGCTCTATGTAAGAAGATACGAGATTATAGCCAGCTTTAATAGGTAGTTGAACACAATTTGACTTTGCTTCCAATCTTAAAATACCGCTAAAACCACCAGTACGGAAACAATCTTCATCTGTGTATCGACCAACACCTGCGTTTGAATAAACTCCAGTCACAGGGATCACTTGCGAATTCGACTTTCGACAAATTTTTATGACAAACTTCTCCTTATCCCCAAATCCATTTTTACCATTAGTTAAATCAGAATCACCAAAAAGCGTAATAGCCAAATCCACTCCCTTCCACTCGCCATGACCCGCTAAATATTCTACATTGTTGTCGATATAAAAAAATCCAATCCAATCACCAATATCCAATCCCTTGCCATTGAGGTCAACCTGAACATTGTAAGGGATTAATATAATATGACGTTTGTCAGTAACTACAGGATTACTCCAACATGGCGAACCAGGTGTCAGGCTCCCGGATTGACTAATCACCACCCTTTGGGAGTTACCTCCGCAAATAAATGACAATTCTAAACTTCTCGGCGTCTGACTACTGTTGGCAACGACCTGAAGTTGAAGCGTTTTACTTGAATTTCCAGACAATGGAAGAGTTCTATTACTACCGTTATCCAAAATCTGCCACCAGCCAGTTGTACCAGACGTATTAGACAAAGTCCAAGAGGTATTAGAGGTAATGGATAGAGATTGACTGCCTGCTTGATCAGAAAAAGACATTAAACTTGGAGAGATATTACAACTTGCTACAGAACGACCTTCTTGAATAACCGTTAAAATACTATTGACACCGCCACAGGTTACATTGAGATTAGCAGTACGAGTTGATGTTGAAGGATTTGATAATACATTTAGTAGAAATGTAGCACTACCAATTCCGTCCAATTTACTATCAAAAGATGTGCCTTTTGGAAAGTTAACCCATGCATCATTACTGGTTATTGTCCATGAAGAATTTGTTGTAATTGTTAATGCAAACTGATTTGCATTGGAATTGCTGTAGACCGGATTTGGTGTGATACCTCCACAATAACTACCTTCCGATTGAGATATTTGAATGATCTCTGTTAGTCCATTGCTGCATCTAAACGTCAAATAAGTCGTACGAGGAGTACTACTTGGATTATCATCAACCCAAATATAAATATCCTTTGAACCATTATCATTGTAGATTGGACGAATATCAGAAGGGTTGTCAAAATGAACCCATGATGCTGTGGAGGGCCTTTCCAGGGTCCAGCTTGTATTTGAGCTTATGGAAATGGGTTTGTTTCGATCCCCATTATTAAACGTAAGAATGGTAGAACTTACATTACAAAAAACATTAGGGTTTCCACTGGGAATATAATTGACATTGTCAATAAAAAAATGGCTACAGGAAATTCCATAAAAATCAACTGCCCGAATATACTTATTATTTGTTGTAGACCTACTGTAATAGGAAGAAATCTTGAATTTAAACGTCACTTGGTTATTAAACAGAATTTGTGCTTCATCAGAGTTATAGTTTAATATGACCCTGACATTGTACCATTGGTCGTGATTATAAGTAGTAAAAGCATACCTTCTTGAGATAGTCCTTTCATGCAAATTGACATACAATATACAATCGTCAAAAAGCAAATCAAAAGCCCATGAGTCGTCGGAATTGGAGGTATTCTGAATAAAGTCATGAAGAAAGGTAACAAAACCTCTTCTCCCGTTGCGAACAGATATATCAAATGAAAATTCCTCAATTCCGGTTGTTGAATTTCCTAAATATCTAACCAGATCGTTTGGTCCATTTGATGTGCAGTTATCAGAGGAAATGCACAAATATTTATTGGAACCAGTGATATTTAAAAATGGATCTTCTGAATTTGAAAAACAAGATCTATTTCCGGACCAAGTCGTCCAACATGTATTACCCGGAATTTGACAGACAAACTTACTCGTTGTTGTATAAGATTGGAAATTCTCTCCAAAGGAAGAAATGCACTGCTGAGCTTTCGCAATATGAAAAATACAAAAAAGAGCTACGAAAAAATAATTAATGATTCTCATGATGATTATTTTTGTGAAGATATTTGACCACTTACCGTATATATTACCTCTCCATTTGGAGTTAGAATATTTAAATCTTTGAAGCTGGCTATTTTGAAATTCTTACACGCATCAAAAACCACCTTGCCAGAGGTTGCAAAATTTCCATCAACTATTACGCTAGCCTTACCTGGATTTGCAATTCTAAATGGTGGATTAACAAACGGTGGAGGAGGCTCTACAGAATATTCGCCATCCTTAGGCTCTTGACTACCAAAGTTTACAGAAATAATTAATGGATTTTTAAAATATATCTGATCAAAGGGCTTGTTTTGGTTTGGGTCTTTGATCTCAAGCCTCATGACAAAGGTCTCAAAGGACTCCCAATAAAAAGTGGTATCACTTACCGTGTGATTGGAAGCATCAAACTTTATACTGGATGACTTCTTAATTTCTACGAAAGAGGAGTTTGCGCAATCTACATCTTGGGGATCTCCTTCATCTTTTCCGCAAGACAAGCCTATTAACAGCAAAGAAATGTAAAGCATGTGGTTCCATCTCATAACGAGTAAATATTTTAAAATTAATAAATTTAACAAATTCTTAGATGCTTATGCAAAGATAGACTATTTGATACCTTCTGCAAGTTTTGTTCAAATTATTTTAAAATATTCTTTTTGAAATATTACTTTCCATTTCAACATCCCTTAATTTTCTTACGGAGTTGCTCAAGTTCAGAATAAGGATTATTTGTTCCAGGCTGGACAGAGGCATTCCTCTTACTCCTGATTTGGCTGTGCCAATTGTAAAGCATTTGCTTACTAACACCCAGAGAATCAGCTAATTCCTTAACATTCCTGCCAGACTACATTAGCTCAATTGCTTAAAGCTTAAAATCGGCATCATACTTCCTTCTACGGTTGATTGACTTTGATTGATCCATAACACAAATGTAAGTTAGATTTGTGTACCATTTTCTTGCACCACCTCACTAATTTCCTTGCTTTAGGTTTCTTGGTGGGGTCCTCAATTTTGCAGAACATAAAGGGTAGATCCTTATATTTACCTCTTTCTAATCATATACTCCCTTCCTTTTTCCGTTAAATAGTGGTTTCCTTCTGTTGCAAGTCTTTGTGTTCTGTGCTTTATTCTCTTTTTTCATTATCCTGTTTGTTTCTCATATGGTTTTTTTTGTGAGGTTTTGAGAAAATTACCTGTTGTTTAATAGTGCTTAGTGTTTATAGTCTTCATCATCTATTCATACTGTTATTTTATTCCCTATTGAACGCTCACCTTTTTATAATAACTATACCATTTTCATATTGGGGCTATATATCCTGTTGAGGTGGGATCGTAATCATACCTGGTCAAATATGGTAAAGGATAGATAGTCCATAATGCCATTTTGTGGAATAGTGAATGCCCTGTTGAAACTATATTTTGATGAATACATACACATCTGCTAGGTCTTTGAAGTCAGGACTGGAAAATCCATTATGGGAAGAACTGTACAACTGGTGGTCAAACAAACCAGTCAAAGTGCCGGTTTGAATAGAAGAATAAACTCACTTAGCCTCAGACAATGTAGAGTTTACCCCATGACTAACGGACCACGAAATTGCTGGATGCTAGAAGGAGGTACGGATGCTGTTTACCCAGGAACCAGTGAGAAATGTCACCCTCTGATCTAACCCATGAGCATCCAAAAGCAATCCAGTATAGAGAGCTAACTGGACTAACTTATGAAATGAAGATATGAAATTGTCTGCAATAGGAAAAAAAAGAGGAAAAACCCGAAACTTAATATATATATTTGTGGTGGATTAAAACAAGTTAGCTGCAACTATCCGACATGACCATTCCTGAAATAGTTTGGCATAGAAGTAACCAATAGACTTAAATCAAACTATGGTAAAAAGAAAAATGACACCGCCTATTCAAGATAACACTCCAGACTATTTGGTAAAGCCTAAAAAGAAGTTTGAGTTAGATTTAGTTGAACGCATTAGAATAGGCGAAGAATTATTTAATAGACAAATTAGCAACCAACAAGAAAATGGACAGTTATATTCTGATTACATTTTTTGGCATGACTTCAATTCAGAGTTTTTGAAAAGAGCTTTTAATAATACAACAAACCATTATTATCAAGACTATACTAGGACACCTGGGTTATATGTAACATCAATGCTCCCCCTCACACCTTCATTAAACGTGCAAATAGACGAGATAAAAAGTGATATATCAAACCATTTGACGAGGTTAAAAAAGATAAAAAGAAAAACTTATACTTATTGATGAACTGCCTGGAATTCAACCAATTCAAGATGAAACAGAAGTGGACAAACAAACAGTAGGGTTAAGCTATCTTGAAAATATTTTTACCAAATTTCATAGGGTTGCTCAAAGTCTTCGACATAGACACGCAAGTAGAGAGACATTAATAATTAAAGATGAATACGATGTGCAGGATTTACTCCGTGGACTTTTGCAAATTCATTTTGACGATGTTAGGGATGAAGATTATTCTCCAAGCTATGCAGGTGGAAACTCTAGAATTGATTTCGTTTTAAAAGACGAAAAAATTGTAGTTGAAACGAAGATGACAAATGACCACTTAAAAGATAAAGATATTGGCTCTCAACTTTTAATAGATATTGGTAGATACAGATCACATCCTGACTGCCGATTATTAGTTGTTTTCGTTTATGATAAAAGTGACTACATTATGAACAAAGTGGGAATAATAAAAGACCTTGAAAAAATGACTTCACCAGACCTTAAAGTAAAAGTATTTTTTGAACCAAAATAGTATAGACTGTAAAGTATGGTATAAATCTACCTTTTTTATTAGCCTTATATTGGTAAAATTAACTAAGAAAAACTTGAAATCCAAAAGATAATTTATCTTTACAATTAGAAATAGAAAAATAAAAGAAATGCCAAATAACGCCAAATTTGAGTTAGGTACGAGTATCAATTTCTTAAACCCAATTAACTTTTACCCTATTGGGTTAGAAGTAGAAATATTTTACAATTCTGACACAAATTATATTAATCTAAGTTATAAAAACTGATGACAAATTTGATATAATATTATTATAGTGAAATGAAAACAGGATTCTTAGAAAATATTACTCAAATATTTATTGCTGTGGTTGCTGGTGTAATTGTATTAATTATTTCTAATCAAAATCATCTACTAATAATCAATCAACCCAAGAACTGCCCTCAGATAAAAATAAAGTAAGGAGAAGAAGATAAAGTTAAACTTCCAAACTTAGATCAAAGTAACAATATTTTAATTGAGTCCGTTAAACCTAACAAAACAATAGACAATAAAAAATCTACTCAACCTAATTCAAATAATGAATTAAAACCTATAAATAATACTCAGAAGGAAATTTTACTTAATAATAGCAGTGATAAATCAAATACGATGAACAATTTATCACAATTCTATAATCAAAATTATACAAATAATCAAAAAGAGATTAAAGACGTTGCTATCCTTGCTACTGATGGTGCAAATATAGATTATAATTTCGCTAATAAATTAGTTAGCTTTTTTGCTTTAAAAAATTTGACATCAACATCTTTACTTTTCAAAAATGAATTTATTAACTCTGAGGAATTTAAAACTTTTATAGAAGGAAATGATATCAATTTACGACTTAAATCGTACGTAAAATTTATTCTATTTGTAGAAAAATCTATAACCTTTACAGACAACCAATTCGAAGATATGAAAACAGCATCTTCTGAAGTACAAATTAAAATGATAGATGCATCAAGTTTCAAATTATTGTTTTCAGAATCAATCAATATGAGCAGTGTAGGATTCAGCATTTCTGATGCAAAAGTAAATCTTGAAAAGCAAGTTATAGATAAAATCAAATCTTTAAATCTTAACAATTAAATATTAACGGTATGAATAATGGATCAATATTTTCAATAAATGCTATGATGTTTGCGTATTTCATTTTTATATTTAACGCACAATCTCAATCTAATTTTAATACAGAGATGAAAGATATGTCTTTAAAATTAATAAATAGAATGAAAGAAAAGGAAAATAAAAAAGTTGCAGTTTGGGATTTTACAGATTTGGATGGAAATGTAATAAGCATTGGCAAATATATTTCAGAACAAGTTTCAGATGACTTTTCAAACTCTAATGAAACTTTCCAAATTATTGATAGAAACCATCTAAAAACAATATTAAAAGAACATCAATTAAAATCAGAAGGTTACATTGATCCAAGTACTGCCAAAGAATTAGGCAAATTTGCTGGAGTAGATTATGTTGTAACTGGTAAAATTACAGTTTTAAGTAATCATATAAACTTAACAATTAAGGTGCTTAGTACTGAAACAGCAATGATTAATGCTTCAATTTCAGGCAATATTCAAATGGATGAAAATATAAAGGAATTACTAGGGATTTCACTTTCTGGAAACAAAGGATTTAATGGAACCTCTTTAAATTCCAACGAATATATTAATAATCCTGCATCAGTAAACAATGAATGCAACCTAAAAAATACAGGTGATCTTTGTTTTACTAATAATACAAATGGAAAGTTGCTGGTTATGCTAAGATTTTCACAGGATGATTCTCATGGCCAAACTATAAGATTAGCTAAAGACCAAACACAATGTTTCTATAATATGAGAGCAATAAATGCATATTATAGTACATTCAATGAACAAATATTTAGTGATGGAAAATCTCATTTTCCTACAAATTATGGAAATATTAGAGATGAGGGACAAATATTAATCGAGAAGTGTAAATCAAAAACTTTTAAATTACAATAATTATATTTGTAATCTTTATGCTTGAAAATTAAAAAATTTATATACTAGTGAATGTGAGAAAACAATTATTAAATTATACATTTTAGATGAATGTGGAGATATGAGTTCTTCAAAAAGCACACTAAGGGTAAAATAAATGGTATTTAATACTTTGTAAGTTTATGAGTGTGCGTAATAAAATAGATCAAACAGACTTAACTTTCTTTACCAATGAAGAAGGACACACTTTATTAAGTCGATTCAAATCAACACTGAAAGATACACAGCTATTTGACGTGTTGGTTGGATATTTCAGAGCCAGTGGTTTTTATCAATTGTATGAAGCATTAGAACCTGTTGAGAAAATAAGAATTTTAGTTGGTTTAAGTATTGACAGAGACTCTTATGATATGATGCAGTATCATCAGGAATTAAGAATAATTGATTTTGAATCACATCAACGAACTAAAAAGAAATATCAAGCAAACCTAAAAGAAGAAATTGAAAACAGTGATGAAAACGACAACCGACTTGAAATAGGAATACATAAGTTTATTGAGTTTTTAAAAGCCGATTGCCAAGACCCTGCAATGGACAAGGCATACAATGGAAACGGAAAGAAATTAGAAATACGAGCATACCCATCAAAAAACATTCACGCAAAAGTTTATATCGGAAAGTTCAAACCCGAAGATCGAGATTATGGATTTGTGATTACTGGTTCGAGTAACTTTTCCGAATCTGGTTTTGTGGCAAATCGTGAATTTAATGTTGAGTTACGAAGCAAAAAGTGATGTCCTTTTTGCAGAAGACCAATTCAATACACTTTGGAAAGAATCCGTTGATATTTCAGATGATTTTATTGATACAATCCAAAACAAAACTTGGTTGAATGACCAAATCTTGCCATATGAATTATATCTAAAGTTGATTTATGAATATTTAGAAGAAGACATCAATTTGGCCGATGAATTTGAACCCTTCCTGCCAGAAGGCTTTATGAAGCTGAAATATCAAAATCAGGCAGCTATTCAAGCAAAGAAAATATTAGAAACCTACAATGGTGTTTTCCTTGCTGATGTGGTTGGTTTGGGTAAAACATTTATTACCGCCTTACTTTTACAACAATTGCAAGGCAGAACCTTAATTATTTGCCCACCTTTTTTAAAAGATTATTGGAAAGATTCTTTGTTTGATTTTGGCATCCGAAGTTTTGAAGTGGAATCTCTAGGGAAACTGGAGCAAATTATTAAAAAAGGGTTAGAGCGTTACGATTATATCGTAGTTGATGAAGCCCACCGTTTTAGAAATGAAGGAACTCAATCCTATGCCAACTTATTGGACATCTGTCGAGGAAAAAAGTAATATTGGTTACAGCAACACCACTCAATAACACTGTGGATGATATTTTTGCTCAACTAAAGCTATTCCAAGCTCCTAAGAGTTCAACTATTCCAGGAATACCCAATCTCGAAAATAAGTTGAACAAACTTGAAAAAACCGACCCTGATTATAAGAAACTAATCAAAGAAGTTTCTGATGATATCCGAAACAGCATTCTTCGTTACGTGATGGTTCGCAGAACTCGTAAAGATGTAATGACTTATTTCAAGCAGGATATGCAAATGCAGGGATTGACTTTCCCCGATTTAGACAATCCGCAAAAAATTGTTTATGAGTATGAAGGGGAATTAGAAGAAACCTTCATTGAAACCATCAAAAAGCTCGCTGAATTTACCTATGCACGATACACACCCTTACTTTATTACATTGGAAACAAAACCCTAAGTGAGTTTGAAAAGCAACAACAACGAAACGTTGGTGGCTTTATGAAAGGAATTTTGGTGAAGCGTTTGGAAAGTAGTTTCCACGCATTTCGCCAAAGTGTTGACCGTTTTATTATCTCTTATGAAAAATTCATTGAGATGTATAACAAAGGGACAGTGTACATCAGTAAAAAAGTGGATGTATATGACCTGATTGAAAGCGACAATATAGAACGCTTGGAGGAATTTGTGGAGGACGAAAAAGCCCACAAATACGATTCAAAGGATTTTAGAAAAGAGTTTGTTACTAAGTTGGAATTTGATTTAGAAATTCTGAAAGAGATTAAAAAGCTCTGGCAAAAAGTAAATACAGACCCAAAACTGGAACAGTTTATTCGTGACTTAAAAGAAACCAAGGCACTCAAAAGTAATAAACTGGTAGTATTTACAGAATCAAAAGAAACTGGTGATTACATATATGAAGCTCTGATTGATGAATTCCCTGGGCAAGTAATGTTTTATTCAAGTACTGGTGGAAGGCATACTGATAAAAGACTAATTTCCAATCATACCGTTTCAGTGATATAATTACTTCCAATTTTGACCCTAATCGAAAAGGAAAGGAACAAGTTGACAACTTAAAAATATTGATAGCCACAGATGTGTTGGCAGAAGGTATCAACTTGCATCGTTCTAATGTGCTGGTGAATTATGATTTGCCTTGGAATCCGACAAGGGTATTGCAACGTGCAGGTCGTGTCAATCGTTTGGGAAGCAAATTTCCGAAGGTGCATATTTTCAACTTCTTCCCTACCACCCAATCAGATGAACATCTGGGTTTGGAAGTAAACATCACCAACAAAATTCAAATGTTTCACGACATTTTGGGAGAAGATGCCAGATATCTAAGTGATGGTGAAGAATTCGGAAGTCAGGAATTATTCAATACTTTGAATAGCAAAACCGCCTATACAGGCGAAGATGGAGAAGGCGATTCTGAATTGAAGTATCTGGAACTGATGCGAAAAATCAGAGATGACCAACCTGAATTGTTTGACAAAATAAAACACCTGCCAAAGAAAGCTCGTTCAGGTTTCAAAAAGGAAAAATTAGAAGATGATGCATTGGTAACTTTCTTCCGAATTGGGAAACTCAAGAAGTTCTACATCAATCAAAGTGGCAAATCAAATGAGATAACCTTTTTCGATGCTGTAAAAGATTTAGAATGTAAGCCCGACACAAAACGTGCAAACATCCCGAACGAATATTTTCATTTGTTGCAGACCAACAAAACACGTTTTGAATTAGACACTACCGTGGGTGATGAACCAAATAAAGGAAGTGGCGGACGTTCAAACTCCAAATACATTGAAACCCGATTGAAAGACAAGGCTTTCAAGAACTTTAAAGGTTTTACCGATTCCAATGATGAATTTTTAAATGGTGTACGTGAAATGTTGGCACAAGGAACAATTGCAAAAAAAACAACCCAATTGATAAAAACGGATTTGGAAAAAACCACAGACCCATTGCAGATTTTGCACATCTTGGAAAAGCATATTCGTTATGTGGCCATTGAAGGAACGCAGAGTGCAAAGAAATTTCAAAAACGTGAAGTTATCCTTTCAGGATACTTAATTAAGCAAGTAATATGGATAAGAAAACAGCACAAAAACTTATAGAGAAATCCTTTAACAATGCTTTTAGCGAAGAGCAATTCACCATTTTTGCTAAAAACCTGTTGAATGACCTTGAAGACAAGGACAATAGATACAGCAGCAATTTGATTTGGGACGACTACAAAGAGCATCTCGATACCTACAAACGCATTGGCAAATACATTGACCCTGATTGCGAAGCTTTGGATGTGTTAATTGTAGAAGTAAAAAGCGTTACCAAATTAGAACGAGCAAGAACAGCACTCCGAAATTTTGTCATCAAGCATTTGAGCAAGTTTGAAAAAGATTATGCCTTGATAGCGTTTTACACCAAAGAAGATGATGGAGCAGATTGGCGATTTTCGTTCATTAAATTAGAATACCGTTCTGAACTAGACGAAGAAAAAGGCAAGGTAAAAACCAAAAAAGAGTTTACACCTGCCAAACGCTATTCATTTTTGGTGGGCAAATACGAAAAAGCCCATACCGCCAAAAATCAGTTGTTGCCGCTACTTCAAAACATTGCCAACAACCCAACTATTGGAGAACTTGAAGACGCCTTTAGCATTGAAAAAGTTACGGACGAATTCTTCAATCAATACAAAGACCTATACATCAAACTCTACGAGCATTTTGAAAATGACAGTAACGTAAAAGCTGCCATTGACAAAGCAGAAATTGACAATACCCGATTTACAAAAACTATTGGGGCAAATTGTGTTCCTGTACTTTTTTACGCAGAAAAAGGTTGGTTGGTGTAGCCAAAAATGAACGTTGGGGAACGGGCAAAAAACGATTTGTACATGAACTAAACGAACAAGCACAAGCCGAAGGGGTAAATTTTTTTCAAAGACAAACTGCAATACTTGTTTTATGAAGCACTTGCCAAAGAGCGTGACAATGTAAATTCATACTACGAGCGTTTTAAATGCCGTATCCCATTTCTAAACGGTGGTTTGTTTGAAGCAGATTACGACTGGCGAAATGCCAACATTACCATTCCTGAAACACTTTTCCGCAATGAAGAGAAAAACAAATCGGGCGATATTGGAACTGGTGTCTTAGACGTTTTCGACCGCTACAACTTTACCATCAAGGAAGATGAACCTCTGGATAAGGAAGTAGCTGTTGACCCCGAAATGCTTGGGAAAGTATTTGAAAATATGCTCGATATTACCGAGCGTAAAAGCAAAGGGGCATTCTATACACCGAGGGAAATTGTGCATTATATGTGTCAAGAAAGCTTGATTCATTATTTGGATAATGCCTTGAACAGTGGCACAAGTAGTTTTCAAGAATTGGGTTCAGACCAAGCCAAATTGTTTGGTGGTAGCAGCGATAAAAAAGGCAACCTAAAAATTGAACTAGAACACACAGACAATATCCGTGTATCGAAAAAGACATTGAAACCTACATCCGTGAAGGACATTTCGCTTTGGAAAATGACGAGCGAGTAGCGGCCAAAGGCGAAACGAAAACTTATAAATACCAACTGCACGAAAGTATACGCCAAAATGCCGACCTAATAGACCAAAAACTGAGTGAAATACGCATTTGCGACCCTGCCATTGGTTCGGGTGCTTTTCCCGTAGGTTTGCTGCACGAGTTGGTAAATGCAATGCTGGTGTTGAAACCTCATTTTAGTGACGTTTACCTGACCAAAAAACTCAAAGATTTTGGTATAGAACACAGAGAAAGCGTAAGTGAAAGCCGCTACATCTATCGCCTGAAACGCCACATCATACAAGAAAGCATTTACGGAGTAGATATTGATGCCTCTGCCATAGATATTGCCCGTTTGCGTTTGTGGCTCTCACTGGTGGTGGACGAAGACGACCTTGACCCTATTGAAACCCTGCCCAACCTAGATTATAAAATTGTTTGTGGTAACTCGTTGATTGGTTTGCCTGACGGAGCAATGCGAAACTTGCAAGTAGAAGCCGAACTGGAAACTCTGAAAGAAAAGTTCTACGACATTACAGACGAGATTCAAAAGAAAGCACTACGCCAAGAAATAAATAGCAAAATACGAGAACTGCTGGACTCTGCCGAGCAGTTTGCAGGTTACAAAATAGACTTTGACTTTAAACTCTTTTTCTCGGAAGTATGGCGAGAAAAAGGTGGCTTTGATGTGGTTATTGGGAATCCGCCTTATCTTTCTTATTATGGTCGTAGGAGAACGTTAATTAGTAATGAAACTGAAAAACTTTTTTAGAAATAATTTTGATTGCATACTAGATAAGAAAAAACAGGAAAATATAATTCCGTAATGTTTTTCAAGAAAAAGCATTAAGGTTATCAAATAAAAGCGGAACACAGGCTTATATTATAGATGTTTCTTTTTTTGAAAATTTTTATAATGGAATAAAAGAAATTAATTGAAGAAACTCAGATTCTTACATTAATTAAAAATCTTTCATCTTTTGAAAACGTTGCTAGCGGTCAATTAATTATTATTACAAATAAAAACAAAGCTTTCACAAGGAAAACAGAATGGTTTGAAGATGGTTTTGGTGAATCTTCGTTTGTTGATCAAAATATATGGTATTCAAAGGATTCAGATTATCAATTTTTCCTCCCAAAAAATGATATTCAATCTAATATTTTAAATAAAATTTCAAGTAATAATAAATTAATAGAGCATTATTTCCCCAAAATGTTGATTAGAACGGGAGAAAGCGTGGGTGTGAAAGAGTCAGGTTTTGTAATTGATGAAGTGAACTCTAATTCTGAAAAAGAAATTTATGAATATTTAGAAGGTGGGAAATCATTAAAGGGGCAATATGAACCTTTAAATCCAACAAGATACTTTGTTTATGATGTTGATTTGCTTAATGCAAAGAATCAAGCTTACCGTGAAGAAGCTGATGAAAATAATAGGAAAAATGCTAAGGTTTTAGGTATTGGAGACAAACTGGCATTTGATAATCCTAAAATATTAGTAAGACAATCAAGCCCAATTATTTGTGCTAGTTATACTGACGAAAAATATGTTTACAATAGAAGTTATTATAGCATCAGCCAAGTAAATTCATCTGGAAGTACAAATTTTAGTTTGCTATACACTTTAGGCTTATTGAACTCTTCTGTCTTAACTTTTTATTCTATTCACAAAGGTTTAATAAAACAAGAAAAAGGAAAACAGCCACAAATAAGGCTAGGCGACTTAAAATTATTACCAATAGTTAATTCTAATAAAGAACACAAATTAATAATTGAATGCTTTGTTCATTATGTTCTTTTTTTAAAAACAATTAAAAATGATATTGAATGTAACTTTTTCATCCATTTAATTGATGGGTGTGTTGTAGAACTCTACTTCCCCGAAGAAATCAAATCGGCAGGCAAAGAAATCCTAAAACATTTGGGAGATTTAAAACCCATTACAGATGATATGAGCGAAGAAGAAAAGCTGGCAATAATTCAAAGTGAGTTTGAGCGTTTATACGACCCCAACCACCCTGTTCGCTTTGCCATTGAAACGCTGGATAGTGTGGAGGAAGTGAGGATAATAAGGAGGCGTTGAAATGAAAGGATACAATACCAATTTAGCTTCTGAGTACTATGTACTGTCTATGCTCTACCGTCAGGGCTTTGATTCCTATATCACATTAGGTAACAAAAAAGGAATAGACATCATACTCAACTTAAATAATGAAAAACAACTCACCATTGACGTAAAAGGTCTTCAGGGCACAACACTTTTTCCTTTGGATAATGTGGATGACCAAGCAGACAAGCCCAATCACTTTGTGGTATTTCTTTCTTTTTTGAATAAAATGAGTGACCCTTTGTTACTGCCCGAAATATACGTGCTGCCACACAACGTCCTGAAAGAACTGATGTATCACAACCCAAAAGGAAACAGAAAAGGGATTAACCTTTCAATGCTTCGTTCCAATGCAGTAGCCTATCGAAATAATTGGGAAATTTTGAAAATAGTATGAGTAAACTAAACAACAAAATAGAAGCCCACGACCGCTCCATTACAGAAGTATTGGACGATAAAAAGTACTCCGTAGATTACTTTCAACGGGAATACAAATGGGAAGAACGCCATATTGAGCAGTTGGTTTCTGACCTTACATCATCCTTCTTGAATGAATATAAGCCAGAACACAAACGTAAGGACATTGAAAATTACAATTCATATTACTTAGGTCCATTTGTGGTGAGTGTGAAAAACGGTCAGCGAAGCATCATTGACGGTCAACAACGCCTTACCTCTTTGACATTGCTCCTAATTTATCTGAATAACCTACAAAAAGAACTTGGTATCGCTGAAAAGCTAGAATCCTTGATTTTCTCGGAAAAATACGGTGAGATGTCTTTTAATATTCAGGTAGATGAACGCATCACCTGTATGGAAGCACTGTTCAAAACTGGAGAATACGAGCCAAAGGAATCTGATGATGAATCCACGCTGAATATGGCTGCTCGCTATTCGGATATTGAAAAAGCATTCCCCGAAGAAATCAAGAATAGCGTATTGCCATTTTTCATTGACTGGTTAAAATACAATGTGGTTTTGGTAGAAATTGTGGCCTACTCAGATGAGAACGCCTACACCATTTTTGAAACAATGAACGACAGGGGTTTGAATCTTACCCCAACCGAAATGCTCAAAGGCTTCATCCTATCGAAGTTTGAAGACAGCAAGAAACGACAAAAAGCCAATGAGCTATGGAAAACGTCAATGCAGGAATTGCATATTTATGACAAAGACGAAGACCAACGTTTTATTCAGGCTTGGTTCAGGGGCACAATATGCCGAAACCATCAGACCGGGAAAAGCAGGTTCTAAAAATGAAGATTTTGAGAAAATCGGAACACGCTTCCATAGCTGGTTCAGGGATAATTTAGATAAAGTAGGAATCGAACAAGACGATTCAGAAGCTTTTCAAACGTTCATAGATAAAGACTTCAAATTCTTTTTGAATGCATACAAGCACGTACTAACCGCTGAGCGAAAATTAACCGATTCACTACAACATATTTTCTATATCAGAAGATGGGGCCTAGCCAACTCGCTCAGTTATCCATTATTACTGGCTTCTTTGAAGGCAAGCGATAATTCAGAAACTGTTTTGGCGAAAATGGATTTGGTCGCACGGTATATTGAAGCATTTGTTGTTCGCAGGTCGGTCAATTTCAGAAAGTTTGCTTCTAGTTCCATTCGATACACAATGTACACGTTGGTAAAAGAAATCAGAAGAACCGAAGTACACGAACTACAAGCCATATTGCAACGCAAATTGGATGAAATGGAAGAGCCTTGGACTGGAATTCAAAATTTCCGTTTGCACGGACAAAACAGGGTATTTGTAAAATTCTTGCTTTCTAGAATTACATCCTATGTTGAACAACAATCAGGTTTTAATTCATCTTTTGAAAAGTACTACCACAACCCTGGAGGAAAATCTTTTGAAGTCGAACACATTTGGGCTGACAAATTTGCCAATCATAAAGATGAATTTGAACAGGAATCAGGCTTTCAAGAATACCGAAACCGCATAGGTGCTTTAGTACTATTGCCAAGAGGCACGAATCAATCGTTTGGTGCCAAACCATACAATGAAAAGTTAAGCCATTACATCAAAGAGAACTTATTGGTTCAGAGTCTTTGTCCGCTCAACTATCAAAACAACCCCAATTTCCTTTCAATGAAAAGCAGGTTAAATCTACCATTTAGGGCACACGAAGAATTTAAAAAGGCTGACATATCAGAAAGGCAAAAATTGTATCAATGTATTTGCGAATCTATTTGGGGAACTAAAATCTATACCAATGAGGATTAAGAAGGTAGAAATAAAGGACTACAAAGCATTCTACGGTAAGAATGAATTCAATGTAGATGGCAAAAACTTGTTTATCTACGGAGAAAATGGAAGCGGTAAAAGTTCCTTTTATTATGCTCTGAAAGACTTTTTTCAATCCTCAACTGAAACTTTGAGCTATGATGAAACCGAAAATATTTTCTTGACCAAAGCCCAGCAAGGTAAAGGATATATTGAAGTAACCTTTAACCCTGATAAAGACGGAACTGCCACAGATAAAAAATACACAGTTAAGAAAAGTGCAAAAAACACTTATGCAGCAGGAGACACCAGCATTCGTGATGCTATCAAACTCAAAAGTTTTCTGACCTACAAACATTTGCTTGGCATTCATCACATTGAAAAAGATAAAGAGATTGATTTGTTTGATTTGTTGGTAAAAGGTGTACTCAAACATTTCAAAAGCGTAGCCATAACAGGCAACAAGGAATTGGGAGAACTTTGGGAAGATGTTGAAAAGTCAGTTGCAAAGCCAACAGCAGGTACAGCTTACAATATCACTCAAAAAAAGAATGATGTCGATAAAACAATTAATGCCTTTGATACCGCTTTCAAAAAACTATTTGTTACAGCCAGTATTGAAAACATCCTGAAATACGCCCAACCAATTTTGGATAAGTTCGGTCGCAACATAGAACTGAAACTCAACTACACCCAAGCAAAACCAACACCCACCTATAAAGACATTGAACGTAACCACGTAAGAGTAAAAAATCAAATATCTTGGAAAAGAAATAGACAAGCCTCATATCTTCTTGAATGAAGCAAGACTTTCTGCGATTGCGATTTCTATTTATTTGGGGATGATAAAAAGGCATATTCAGGGCATTCCTTGTAAGGTGCTTTTCTTGGATGATATTTTTATCGGACTGGATATTTCCAACCGGTTACCGCTTTTGGAAATACTTAAATCGGATTTTTCCAACTATCAAGTTTTTCATTACTACTTATGACAAACCTTGGTACGAGTTTGTAAGAACGAATTATCTTAATACTAATCAATGTTGGAAGTGCTTTGAGATTTACGCAGGTCGTTCCAAAAAGGGGTTTACTATTCCAGTGGTGAAAGAAATTAAAGGACCGGGAAATAATGACCATTTAGACTACTTCATTCAGACCGCTGAGAATTACCATAATTCAGGCGACAATAAAGCAGCTGGAGTTTACCTGCGTTCGGCATTTGAAGCCATATTGAAACAATTCTGCTTTGGAAAAGTGACTATAAAGTTTGTAGTTGATCAAAGCACACTAAAGGCTGACGAATTTTGGGGTGCAACAAAGAAATTTATCACTTCGTATCCAAGACCTGCAAATTACAACTTAACACTGAACACAAAAAATGAAATTGACAACCTTTTACCTTTAGTGTTGAATCTCTTAAATCACAACGACATCAACAAGAATGAACATAGTAGTGAAATTGGCAGAACAATAAATACTTTGAAGACATTAAAGCTCGAATTACAAGTTTAAGACAACCCTTTTAGTCATAACAAAGTTATAATTGGCGACACTATCCCACGAAGTGTGTAAATCAAAAGGACTCTATCCAATGTCTAATAGACAATTATCAAGCCACTTCATCAAAAATAGCCCTATTTGATTCCTTGCTTGCTTTAAACTCCTTGACTCTTACTGTAAAGAAATCTCCTCCTAGTATTGTCTGGAATTTTTCATTAATGAATCTGGTTACAAAATCCACTTGAGACTTGGGAACTAAAAATGAATCATGCTTAGGAAACACAGGGATATTAAGCTCATAAAGACTCTTGAGAATTTGATCTATAAAAACTTCTGCCTCAAAACTTTGCAATATAATTGCAAATTCATTGCTTCCAGCCTTATATGGTGATATTTTTTTACCACGAAGATAACTTTCCTTTTCTTTGGTGTACCTACATTTTTCAATGTATAATAATATCTAGACAGGGAAGTTTTTATTTCTTTAATTAATTTTATTAGACTAGGATAAATTTCGTAAAGTGCCTGATAGTATTGGGATGTCTCAAAGGCCTTTGGAGTATCAAAAAAGCACCTCATTAAGGCTTTCTTAAATTCGTCTCGGCTATTAAACCCGGGCACATTATCATATAAAGTTCCAGAAAATGCTTGATTCATAAATCTATCCAAATCTTCGGGAATAGATAATTTTTCATTTTCAGAAAACAATATGGGTATATACGTACATAAAGAATATACATCCTTGTCAGTCACCTTGTTATCATCTACCATGGGTATTGCCTTATATCTTATCAAATTAGAGAAAAACATGGGTTGTGAACTCGCCATGTCCATTTCAACCAATTCCTCATTATTATACCTTATTTGTGTCAGGTATTCTTTGGGTAGACTTGTTAATATATAATCCAACCTTGCATTTGTCGCATTCCTTGATGGAGGGGCTAAATTCCCATTTACAAGTTTATACAGGATTGACTTATGGTATTTAATTGTTAGGTCTGTATACTTACTTTTGACTCCTTCCAATTCGTTTATTTCACCTCTTTTTATACCCTTATAAAACACTTCATTATTCTTTATTTCTATATATTTTTCGACCTTTTTTTCTATGCTAGACTTCATTGACTTAACCAATCCTTCCACACCTGCATAACCCTCAAAATCAATACTTAATCCTTCACATAAATTCTTCAATTTTAAACAAATTTCACTTGTTTTTTCATTCTTTCTCTTGATTGATCTTACTTTATACTCAATTTCAACAAGCGGACTGTCAGCAAATTCATTTTTCATTTTCGAGTAATTACACCTCTTTCTGACCTTAGAATATTTATCCACAATGAAAGCATGATTCTGCAATAGGGTAACATACTTGTAATCATTTCTGTCCCTCACCATCAACCGCTTATATTTACTCGCTAATGGAAAATATGTATTCCCTCTTACCAAAGTTAGCAGATGCTTACTCCATAACCATTCAGCAAGATATAATCCTTTGTCTTTATTTTCTATTAAATCACAATCCATAATAAATTGATTTAACTTTTCAGGAATTACTGTATAAACTGTTTTATAATTCATAATTTTAAGATGATTAATTAATAAATATTTAATATATTTTAAGTTAATAGTTTATTCGAGCAATAATTCAGTATAATATATTTATGATCTCTTGGAGTAACTAGCTTTCTTAATATAAGTTAAAATTTCGGAGGTCTTGAATCTTTTACTGTTACCGACTCTGTAAGTATCTGTATTATATCTTTTTCTCATTTTATCAAAAGTTTGTCTTGATATTTTTAATAAATCGCAAGCTTGCGTAATTGTACAATATTCCCCTACACTTATTTTATCAATATAATTAGTTTTAAAATCTTTCATTAATTCCTCTTTAAATTCTTGAAGACTTTCTTTAAAGATTTCCTTTAACTCTTCTGGTTCAATAATGGGAATACTTCGCATAAATTAAAAATATATTTTTACTTTTAAATATATACATAAAGTTAATGTGAAATAAAAGGAGATTTTACATCAGTTTCCACATTCTGTTGAAAACTTTTATAACTAACTCGCTATCAGTATAATAATGAAATACAAATTACTACCTCAGAAAAAAGTATAGATCCAATTTTCAATAAAAATTAAAAATTATTTCATTTAAAATAATCATAATCTTGCAGCATGATAGCATTTTCTTCATCCGACGACTTAATGTATTTCCAAAAAGACGATTCAGATTTATGTCCAGTTAATTTCATGATTGCTGCTGTTGGAATCCTTCCGAGGACCATAAGGGTAGCTCCTGTCCTCCTAGCTGTGTGACTAGTAATCAATTCAAATTTTTTGCACTCTACTTTACAAGCTATTCCACCTTTGATTTTAATAATTTCTTGTATAGAATTTAACCCAGCAAGTTTACCTAAAATTTTCAATTTTTCATTAAAAGTCTGCTCTGCTATTCTTGGAAACCCTGAAGGATGTCTCCTAAGAATCACATCAAGTTCAGATTTAACAGGAATTTTTACTCTACTTCCAGTTTTCTTTTGAATTAATGTTAAAATGCCATTTTCAATCTGACCTAAATGAATTTTTGAATAATCACTCCATCTTTGTGCAGTATAGCATCCTACTAAAAATATATCTCTAATGTCTTGCAACGACTTATTACTTAATAGGTTCAAACTTGATATTTGTTCCAAATCAGCCGAGGTTAAATAAATATTCTCTGAAGGAGCTGTCAAGGTTGCGAATCTCCTATCTTCAAAAATCCTATTTTCGTGTAGTCCTTCATCTTTAGCTTCACGACCAATGGATTTCAACTGTTTAATATGCCGTCCTGTATAGTTTTGCGAAAAATTCTTTGAATTGCAATAGTTAATTAGGTCATTATAAGTCTGCATGGAAATTTGATCCCAAATCAAATCATATTTCAAAGTTTGAAAATCCTTTAATACTGCCAATAATCCTTTATAATTTTTAATAGTTCCTTCGTTAAATATTTTGCCTTTAAGCTTTCCGACACTAATAGTCTTCTTTCCCCTTTCTGCTAAATAGATAAATTTTTCTAAATAATCGACGACGTAATTTGCACTTGTGGTATTTATAGTTTTTCTTTGTTTTTCTCCCCTTATGATCTTATCCTTTGATGTAACATTTTCAATTATTCTTTGCTTCAAATCACTTGCATTAGGCTTAGAGCCATTCTGTAAACAGAATCCTATATAAGAGTTAACTTCATTTCTGATATCTTGTAATCTTTTCTCTACATGTTCGATTTTATAACCGATATCACTAATAACTTTTTTATACTCCTTAATTAATGGCTTATCTTTAGTAATTTGCATATTTGTACTGTCCCATAGTTCAGGATGTATATTAACTCCCGTTCCACATGAAAAACGACCACCTCCAAAATGCACTTCATATTTTATAGGTGCTTCCCCTGAGCGACTTAAATCTCCAAGTATAAATCTATGTTTCATCTCAAATTATTTAGAGATAAAGTTAAGGTTTTTTTAAATAACGGTGTAGTTTTTTGTGTAGTTTTTAGTTTACAAAATTATAATGTTATTTGTAAACCTCTCATCACTAAAATACGTAAAATACTAGTTATCAATACAAATAAAAAATCCCCTTACAAAAACAAGTAAGAGGATGTAAACATTCGAGGTCGAGAGCGGATTCGAACCGCTGTACAAGGTTTTGCAGACCTCTACCTAGCCACTCGGTCACTCGACCATAAGGGAGGGCAAATGTAGAGCTTTTTTGGAAATCCAAAGGGCGGATTTGAAAAAAATAGGGTTTTTTAACATAAATGAGCCTTTACTACCCTATTCCATTAATTTTGACCAATGAAATCCGAACTCGAATATCTCGAACTCTTAAAGGAATATGGTTTGCTAGTCCGAGCTCCGGGTAGGATTAACCTCATCGGCGAACATACCGATTATAATCAGGGGCTTTGTATGCCAGCGACCATCGATAGATCCATCTATCTTGGCTTAAACAATTCGGAAAAATGGAGCATCGAGGCCATCGACACCCATGAAACTTGGGAACAAGGTCAATCCTGGGAACCTGACTGGTTGGTATACTTTAAAGGTGCTATACAACTCGCAAAAGAAAGGAACTTACCCATCATGCCCTTAAAGCTGGCATTTGGTGGTAATCTTCCCGCAGGAGCAGGACTATCCTCCTCTTCTTCAATTTGTTGTGGATTTTGTTTTGCCCTTAATGAGCATTTCAACTGGCAGATGGATCTAGGCGCTTTGACCAAATTTGCTGTAAAAGCAGAAAGACAATCCGGTCTGGAAGGTGGAATGATGGATCAGATCAGTATTTTGAATGGAAAGGAGGGAAACGCATTGTTGATCGATTGCAAAGATTGGACATTTACAAGCTATCCAATGGCATTGCCGGATCATCGCTGGCTTGTTGTTGATACCAAAATCAAGCATAAATTGGTGGATACCGATTACAATGCAAGGAGTCAAACTTGTCGACAAATACTATTGAAACTTCAAGAAGAAGGCCAATCCATTAAAGCCTTGGGTGAAGTAGATGGCCACAAGTTAGACATGGCAAAAAACTTACTCAATGAGGAACAATTTCCATTATTAAAATACCAGGTCGAAGAAAATGAAAGGGTCAGAAAGTTCGCGCTTGCATTGGTCAAAAAGGACTCGACACAATTAGGAAACATTCTATTAGAAGGCCATCGGGGACTGAAAGACATGTACAAAGTATCTTGTGATGAATTGGATTTTCTGGTTGATTTTGCAAGTAAAGATCCAAGGGCTGCAGGTGCCAGAATGATGGGTGGCGGATTTGGTGGAAGCAGCATCCATTTGGTGGAAAAAAATACTATCACTTCTTATCAATCTGATATAGCAGCAGCCTATCACCAGCAGTTTGGGATTCATGCTGATTTCTTTGAAGCAGAGGTATCAGATGGACTTAAACGCTTGAAATAAGAAATTTTTGAAGAATGGCTTTATCTTTGCAGTTCCATCAATTCAAATTTTACAAAAAAATAGTTTTAGAAATATTCATATTCTCAATAAAATGCAGTTTCAAAAAAAAATCATTCTTGCAGTTTCTTTAACTTTGGGGAGCATCTTCAATGTCGTATCAGCACCCAATGCTGGCCCAAAAGAAGATTGGATGGATACAGAATCCAGACTAAAAAAGATCTGGCCAAATGCACAAATTAAAATTCTAAGTAAATTTGATGGATATCAAGCGGCTTGGGAAATTTTAGTTCCACAAAAATTAAACCACCAAGATCCCAATAGTTCTATTTTTTATCAAAGGATCTATATCGACCATAAGGGTCTAAAATCACCCAATGTTTTAGTGACCGAAGGTTATCAAATCAATCACCGACTTCATGAACCCAGCAAAATGTTGGATGCCAATCAAATTACTGTAGAATACAGGTATTGCGGACAATCTGTTCCCACAAACTTGGACTGGAATTATTTAAATCATGCACAAGCCATGTTAGATTTTTATAAAATTCAAAATGAATTAAAAAAAATCTACAAGAAAAAATGGATTGTCACTGGTGTTTCTAAAGGTGGCACCACTGCCGCTATTTATAAAATACAATACCCAAAATCAGTGAAAGCAGCCATGGCATATGTTGCTCCGTTTCCTTTGGCTCAAGAAGATCCTCGAACCATCTATCATTATCGCAAGGTAGCAGGAACAGCTGACTGCAGAAAAGAAGTTTTTGAATTTCAAAAAAGAATATTACAAAACAGGGATCAACTCATTCCTTTGATTGAAAATTTGGCAAAACAGGAAGAAGTAACATTTCCATTGGGGATCGGAAAAACGATTGAATACTGTGCCTTAGAATATCCATTTTCTTTTTGGCAATGGGGTACAAACTGTACAGAAATTCCTACCAATGAAGCAAATGCAGTTGACATTTTTAATCATTTAGAAGAAATCGTAGATATCAATTTTTACGATGATAAAACCTTTGAAAAATTCAAGCCTGCATTTTATCAATTTATGACTGAATTTGGATACTATGGTTTTGATACTGTGGGTTTAAGTCATCTGCTCAGCGCTGAAAAAAATCCAAGCAATTTAGTTTTTTGCCCAGCAGATGCTTCCATACTATACAATCCCAGTTATATGATTAGTATGACATCGAAAGCACGCACCAGTGGACAAAAGATATTGTATGTTTATGGTGCTTTGGATACTTGGACTTCTTGTGGAATTCAACCTGACAAAAAATTAAAAGCATTGAGATTGGATCTAGCTGGAGGAGGACATCGAACTAAAATTAGAGATTTCCCAATTGAACAAAAAAGCCTCGCCGTAAGCACATTAAAAAAATGGACGGGCATTAAAAATATACAATTACCTCAATAATTAAATATAAATATGAATCTTGAAAATGATCAATACCTCATTCAGGGAATTCCCTTGCTTGATCTTGTAAAAAAATATGAAACTCCACTCTATATTTATGACAGCTCAATTATAAAACGTCAGATCGATCGATTAAATAAGGCTTTTGATGTGCCACATCTGGATGTTCATTTTGCATGTAAGGCACTTAACAATATCAATATTTTAAAACTGGTCAATCAGTGGGGAGCAGGTCTCGACACCGTTTCCATACAAGAGATTTGGACTGGTTTGAAAGCGGGATTTGATCCATCCAGAATTATATATACGCCCAATTGCGTCGGTGTGGATGAAATCGAAATGGCTCTTGAATTAGGAGTTCAAATAAACATTGATCATATCGAAACGCTGGAATACATTGGGCACCATCATCCTAATACTAAAATGTGCATTCGTATCAACCCCCATGTGATGGCGGGTGGAAACGAAAACATCAGTGTTGGGCACATCGATAGTAAATTTGGTATTTCCATTTATCAAATGCCATTGGTTGAACGATTGGTAAAAACATTGGGTTTAAAAATCAACGGGCTTCACATGCACACCGGATCTGATATTCTGGATGCAGGAGTATTTAGTTTTGCGTCTGATATTTTGTTTGACGTGGCTAAGAAATTTCCGGATTTGGAATTTTTAGATTTTGGAAGTGGTTTAAAAGTGCCTTACAAAGAAGACGACGTCTTCACGGACATTGAAGAATTAGGAGTCATTTTGTCTAAAAAATTCAACGATTTCTGTAAAGATTATGGACGAAAACTCAGTTTGTATTTAGAGCCCGGCAAATTTTTAGTTTCCGAATGCGGTTTTTTTCTTGTTAAAACCAATGTCATCAAACAAACTCCTTCCACGGTGTTTGCTGGAGTGGACAGCGGCATGAATCACCTCATTCGTCCCATGCTTTACAATGCCTATCACCAGATCATCAATGTAAGCAATCCAGGAGGTAAGCCCAGAGTATACAATGTGGTCGGATACATTTGCGAAACGGATACTTTTGCCAGCAACCGGGTGGTTCCAGAGATTCACGCAGGTGATATTCTTTGTTTTAAAAATGCAGGTGCCTATTGTTTTTCAATGAGTTCCAACTACAATTCCAGATTTCGCCCGGCAGAAGTACTCATTCATGAAGGTACAGATATGTTGATTCGCAAAAGGGAGACCATCGATGATTTATTAAAAAATCAAATCGAAGTGATTTAGTAAAAATACTACTTGATTTTAATATTTAGTTTTAAGTTCTAAATTTTAAGTTTTAAGTTTTGGCGTTGCAAAAAATACAATATACCAGTTATTTCAACTTCTAGAATATATCTTTAAAGCTGATTGTCAAAAATGATTTATCCATTCAAAGGATCAATTGATCCATATTTTGGCAGGTTTTAAAGAAAAATAAGACCGTGAACCCAATTCATAAATACCTTGGGGCATAATTCAGAGTGCAAAGATTATTTTTCAAATTTTTAATTGAAAAAATATCTGTTCCTCTTTCGTTCATGATATACGTCCATGAATTATTTTATACTTTAATTTCTATTCCCAATACCAAAAGCGTTCCCGGAATCATGATTAATTTTAATTTTGCTATTGAGACCGGGAAACAGCTTTTTATCCACAATTTGATTTTAAAAATTCGGTGCTAATGCAAAAATTCCTATGATCAGTCAAAAAACAAGAATTATTATTTTCTATCTCGCACTTATTGGTTTGGTCATTTTTGAAATATTAAAGGTGTTTTTTATTATGCCTATGCCTGGCAGTCAGGAAATTGGAAGTTTGGATTTGGCCTACTTTTTAAATAAATGGCGATGGGTATTCCGATTTATATTTATAGTATTCATGTTGTTCGGTTTACCAGTTGCTTTTGAGCGCAGCAAATGGATTGCCCTGATTCTGATTTTATGTGGAAGCTATGTCATATACCAGACCAATTTTAAAATGTCTGCAGACAGTATGTTCATACAACCCACAAAACTAGTTTTCAAAAATTCGAATGAAAGTCAATTAGCAAAAGACCGCTTGATCATAGGAGTAAACTACAATGGAGAATCAAAAGCCTATCCCATCCAGTATTTAGGATATCACCATCAAGTAAGAGACAGTATCGGTGGAAAACAAATCATGGTTACCTATTGCACGGTTTGCAGAACGGGCAGGGTGTTCGAACCCATGGTTAATGGGAAAATTGAAAATTTTAGATTGGTAGGAATGGACCACTTCAACGCCATGTTTGAAGATGAAACCACCAAATCCTGGTGGAGACAAGCCACTGGTGAAGCGGTAACAGGTCCATTAAAGGGAATGAAATTAGCAGAATTTCCATTTGATCAAATGTGCATTTCTCAATGGTTGGAACAATTTCCTGATAGTAAAATAATGCAGCCAGATTTGGGATTTCAAGTAAGTTATGACAGTATGTCAAACTACGAGAAAGGAAAATTGTATGGAAAATTAACCAAGAAAGATACCCAATCTTGGAAAGACAAGTCTTGGGTTGTTGGAATTACTATACAAGGAATATCTAAGGCTTATGATTGGAACCACCTTGTGAAAGCAAAAATTATTCATGATAAAATTGAAAAAATTCCCATTATAATTGCACTGTCCGATGATCAATATAGTTTTGTCGCTTATGAAAGAAAAAACAGTCTTCAAATATTTCAAATAATAAATGATACTTTGATCACTGAAAATAATAGTTATGACTTTTTTGGGAATGCATTGGATTCTACCGCGACAAAATTAAAATCAATTCCAGCATATCAGGAATATTGGCATAGTTGGAGGGAATTTCATCCTAGGACGGAGAAGTATGAGTAAAATAGATAATTGTATATTCTAACGTTTTTCGCAGTACCGCCTTTGGCGGTATAAATTTGAAACTGCGATACTATATTTTTAGAATAAAGGATCGAAGTCACAGACTTCGACCAACGGAGTACGAAGAAGTTTTATTGAGTGATAATTCAAACATAACTTATTGGTATTTTTGTTTATCGATATCTTTAACACGATGAAACAAACTAATTTTGTTATGCCATAATTGAATTTCCTTCGTGTTTATAAATTACTTTGGCACTAAGACACCAAGACACAAACTAATTTTGCTATGCCATTAGAGCATTCACTAAATGTTCATAAATTCCTTTAACACGAAGACACTAAGACACTAAGGCACTAAGGCACAATTTAATTTCGTTGCACCATTAAAGCATTGACTAAACGTTCATAAATTCCTTTAACACGAAGACACCAAGACACCAAGACACAAACTAATTTTGCTATGCCATTAGAGCATTCACTAAACGTTCATAAATTCCTTTAACACGAAGACACTAAGACACGAAGACTCAAATTAATTTCGTTAAAGCATTATAGCATTTCCTTCGTTTATAAATTACTTTAGAACAAAGACATGAATTAATCTTTTAGTGCCTTTGTGACTTCGTGTCTTTGTGTTTATAATTACTAATTATTTATCCCAAACTAAATTTATCCATATCTTTTAAAAATGGATAAGCTCTTCTAAAAGCACTTAATTTTTCTAAAGAAAGGCTGGCTGTTTGAATTTTTACTTCAGACCCAAGATCCAAGATTCTGTTTCCTTCATAATCCCAGACTCCGGAATCACCTGAGTACTCGATGTTATTGCCGTCTGTACCCAATCCATTCACACCAATAGTAAAACATACATTTTCGATACTTCTAGCTGTTAGTAAACTCAACCAGGCTTGTCTTCTTCGAGCAGGAAATTGTGCGACGCCAATCATCAGATCCACTTGATATACATTGCGCAACCAAACCGGGAATCTCAAATCATAACAAATAAAAGGCATCAACTTCCAACCACGAAAATCGAAAACCAATTTTTTATTTCCTTTTGTAAAATGAAGATGTTCATCCGCCAAAGTAAACAAATGCACTTTGTCGTAGTAAAGAATACTTCCATCAGGAAATGCACAGATACATCTGTTGAAATAATAACCAGCCTCTAAAATAATTAAACTTCCAATGACGAGTGCATCTTGTTTTTGTGCTATGGACTGCATCCAATTTACCGTTGGACCATCCATGGTTTCAGCTAAGATTTCACTGTTCATGCTAAATCCAGTCGTAAACATTTCACACAAAACAATGATGTCTGTTTTGGATCCTGAAGAATTGATTAATTCCTCTATTTGATTACGAGCCTGTGCAGAATTTTCCCAAACAATGGGAGTTTGAATTAGTGTGACTTTTAACTCAGACATTTTATAAAACTGCTTTATCAACCATTAGCCCATTTCTTCTATCAGTTGCTCCCACTCTCCTGTCAAAGACTTTAACTGATTTTTATCCTTTTGGTATTGACTCATATGAGAATCGTACTCTTTGGATTTGTAAAAATCAGGATTGGCCATTTTTAATTCACTATCCTTTATTTTAAGTTCAAGTTGATCGATTTGCTTTTCAATCAATTTAATCTTTCGCTGTAAATTTTTTTGAATTTCAGGATCGATGACTTTGACCGTTGTTGTTTGAGCAATTGACGGAGTCGCGGCAGCTTGAAAGGATTGGAGAATATCTTCTGATTCCATTTTTTGAAGAAAATAATCTATATCTCCTTCATACACTCTAATTTTTTGATTGGCAAAGTAAACCGTTTTTTCCGCCAAACCTCGCAAAAACTCACGATCGTGCGATACAATGATGATCGTTCCGTTGTAATTTTTTATAGCTTCTTTGAGCGCTTCCTTGGAAGGAATATCTAAATGGTGAGTAGGCTCATCCAAGATAAGCAAGTTGTGTTCTTGTACCAAAAGCGAGGCCAACCGAAGTCTTGATTTTTCTCCCCCACTGAGAACTCTCACCTTTTTATCAACATCTTTACCTTGAAATCCCAATCCACCCAATATGTTTCGGACCATGGGTCTTGCACTAGGGAGAGAGGCATCCTCAAGGGTTTGCAAAATCGTAAGCATAGGATCCAAAATATCGGTGTGTTCTTGAGCGTAATAGCCTATTTTTATTTCGTGTACCGGTTGAATTTGTCCATTGGAAGGGGCCAATTGACCTGATATCATTTTGACCATGGTACTTTTTCCTTGACCGTTTTGACCAATAAAACTTAGTTTTTGTCCACGCTCTACCAATAAATCTACCCCATCCAATACGAGGAGATCATCATAAGATTTTGAAAGTCCTGTGGCCTCAAAAACAATTCTTCCACCCGGTTTAAATGCTTGAAATCTCAATTTCATGGCTCCCTGCTCTTCATCAGGAGCATCTTTGACATCCATACGGGCCAACTCAGATTGAAGGGATTTTGCAAAGGATGCTTTACTGGCTTTGGCTCTAAATTTATCAATCAACTGCTCTTTGTGCTGAATCAATTTTTGCTGTGCATTGTACTCGCTTTGCTCGATGTCTTTGCGGACTTTTTTATATTCTATAAATGCAGAATACTTTCCTTTAAAATCGTAAATTTTTCCTCGATCGATTTCAATTATTCGATCAGCAATGTTGTCTACAAACATCAAATCGTGAGAAATCAATACCACCGCTCCTTCGTAAGCGCGTAAATAAGATTCAAGCCATCTAATGGAAATAATATCCAGGTGATTGTTGGGCTCATCCAAAAGAAGTAGATCAGGTTTAGCCAACAATAATTTAGCAAGCTCAATTCTCATTCTCCAACCTCCACTAAACTCATGCGTCAAACGCCCAAAATCTACTTGTGAAAATCCAAGACCTTGTAAAATTCTTTCTATTTCACCTTCTATTTTATCTGCATTCAGATATTCAAGTTGGTGTTGGATAGTAGTCATTCGATCAATCAAATCAGACATGATATCGTGATCCAAAAGATGATCTGAAAGTTTGTGCTCTATGTCGATTAATTCATTTTGAAGTTGAGTAATGACCACTAAGGAATTTTTAATTTCTTCCATGACCGTTCTGCCATAATCCTGAGGCAACTCCTGTTTAAGAAAAGCCAGAGTCATTGATTTAGGCTTTTCAATGACGCCAGTGTCGGGTCTCATTTCTCCTGTCAAAACTTTAAATAGCGTAGATTTACCAGCACCATTTCGACCAGTCAAGGCCAACTTTTCTCCCGCAGTTACTACCATGGAAATATCATCAAAAATGGGTCTTTCCCCAAATCCGAGATGCAAATTTTGAATTCTTAGCAAGGGTGATATTTTATATTAAAAAACATTTGTAATTAAACTAATTAAATATATGGTCCCCATCCATTTGACTGATGGCGGTCCAGTGTTCACCTTTATCATTCATCATGAGTTTCCAAAGGTCGTGTTTATATTTTCTAAAAAGATAATTGGTATCCATTTTGGCAAGTACCCAGGACTTTTCTGCAATTTCTTCTTCTAGTTGATGAGAAGACCAACCGCTATATCCCATAAAAAATCGTATATTTTCAGGAAGTACTAATTTTTGCTCAATTAGAAATTTTAAGGATTCAAAATCTCCTCCCCAATAAATGCCCGGACAAACAAGAATGGATTCCTCCAGTAATTCGCCCACATTGTGCAAATAATGCAAAGTGTTGGTTGACACAGGTCCCCCTTCATACACCGGTGCATCAAAATCTCCAATCTCTTCAATAAAATCAGAAAATTTCAAGCCTGTGTTTCTATTTAATACAAAGCCAACAGTTCCTTCATCTATGGTATGATCCACAATCAACACTGCTGTCCTTTTAAAATTGGGATCGAGCATAAAAGGTTCTGAAAGCAACACAGACCCTGCAGTTATTTGAGAAGATGAACTCATAGGCTTGTCACAGGAATATTTCTATCGATTCTTTTCAAAAATCCAGACAATACGGTACCATTTCCTCCAACTTCCACAAAAGAATTTATTCCGGATGAAATCATATTTTGCATGGTTTGCGTCCATCTAACAGGCGCTGTCAATTGTCTGATAAGTTTAGATTTTAATATAGTTGGATCTGTACTTGGCATTGCATCCACATTTTGATAAACAGGGCAAGATGCGGTACAAAATTCTAGATTATGAATTGCATTTTCCAGTTGAGCTCTAGCTGGTTCCATCAAAGGAGAATGGAAAGCCCCACCTACTTGTAACAAAATCACTCTTTTAGCTCCAGCTGCTAACAATTTTTCTTCTGCAAGTTTAAGTCCTGCAAGACTTCCTGAAATAACCAGTTGCCCGGGGCAATTGTAGTTGGCAGGAATGACAATTTCATCGGTAATGGATTCGCAAACGGATTCAATTTGCTCGTCCGTAAGTCCTACAATGGCAGCCATGGATCCGGGGTTCTGATCACAAGCCAACTGCATGGCATCTGCTCTGGATTTTACCAAAATAAGTCCATCTGAAAAAGTTAAAACGCCAGCTGCAACTAAAGCAGAAATTTCACCTAAAGAATGTCCCGCAACAGCAGTTGGGAATGCTCCTTCCGATTTTGACATCATGGAAACCAAAGAATGGATAAAAACGGAAGGTTGTGTAATACTTGTTTGTTTGAGTTGGTCTTCAGTCCCTTCAAACATGACTTCACTGATTTTATATCCCAACAAAGCATCCGCTTCATCAAACATGTTTTTAGCCAATGGTGAATTTTCATATAAATCCTTGCCCATACCCACAAACTGGCTCGCTTGACCTGGAAATATAAATGCCTGATTATTCATCACTTATGCGATTTGCTTATTAAATTTAGAAACTCACTTCGAGTCTCAAAGGTCCTAAAAACTCCTGTAAATGCAGAGGAAGTCGTCAAACTATTTTGTTTTTGGACTCCCCGCATCATCATACACATGTGTTGGGCTTCCATGACGATCGCCGCTCCATGTGGTTGCAGGGTATCTTGCAATGCATTTAGTATTTCAATGGTTAACCGCTCTTGAACTTGCAATCGGCGAGAGAAAACATCCACCAGTCTTGGTATTTTGCTCAGTCCAACGATCTTACCATTGGGAATGTAGGCAATGTGAGCATGTCCAAAAAAAGGTAACATATGATGTTCACATAGAGAATAAAACTCAATGTCTTTAACGAGGACCATTTCGCTGTATTCTTCTGTAAAAAGAGCTGATTTTAAGATTGCGACCGGGTCTTTATGATATCCTTCCGTTAAATACTCAATTGCCTTTGCAGCCCTCCGCGGTGTCTTTAAAAGGCCTTCCCTATTGGGATTTTCCCCAATGCCGTTTATAATATCATGGTAATAATTTACCAGATTCTGGTTTTTCAAAGCTTGATTTTCTTCCATACATCCGATAATGCTCCCATCAAAACGTTCATCCTGTCTGATAGTTTAGCAAATCCATATTTTTAGGGCTTAGTCAGATTTTTTCCTTCGCTGATCGAATAATTTGAGAATATTAATCTATGAAGTATTTACTTTGCATGAATTCATGGATGATAGAAGTGCATTAGACCTTAGCCAGCAACTCAGCCAAAGCAAATGGGCTCAAGTTTTTTTTTGGGTGGTATTTTATTTGATATTGCTCTATCTCAGCCCGTCCAGTTGGTCCACCACGCATGGTATTTTATGGGCTTTGTGCATTGAAATTGCCTTTATCCTTTCTGTTTACATTAATATTCGTTATTTTGCCAATGGATTATTGGCTAATCAACATTTAATCCCTTACATCGCCAAATTAATTGGACTTTCATTATTGCTCACCCCATTGGCCATGTTTGCCAATCAATATTTTTGCAAACTATATATTGAACCAAGCCCTAATTGGCTTAAAGATCCAAAGATCAATTTTATTTGCCTTTTTATCATCACTGCTTTTTCCACTTTGGTAAGAGTACCTTTGGATTGGATCAAAATGCAAAAAGAGAAAAAAGAATTGATTACAAAAAACATTCAAACGGAACTGCAATTTTTAAAAAACCAAATTAATCCCCATTTTCTTTTCAACACCCTTAATAATCTCTATGCCCTCACATTAAAAAAATCTGATTACGCTCCTGAAGTAGTGCTCAAATTATCAGATATGATGAGGTACATGCTTTATGAATGCAATGAAAAGTGGGTGAGCCTGAGTAAGGAAATCCAATACATCAAAAACTATGTGGAATTGGAAAGAATCAGATTGAGCAAATATGCTGATATATCAGTAGAAACGGAAGGCGATCCTGAAGGAATTTATGTAGCACCTCTATTGTTTATTCCATTTATAGAGAACAGTTTTAAGCATGGATTAAAAACAAGTCTCGATGGAGCATATATCCAAGCTAAATTTATCATTAGAAGTGAAACCGTAGAATTTATTGTAAAAAATTCTAAATCGCAAATGATGCCTGGCTTTGTTAAAAAAAACAAAGTGGGCGGAATCGGTCTGACGAATGTCAGAAAAAGATTGGAATTGTTGTATCCAGATTTGCATCAACTTAAAACAGAAGATTCGCCCGACTCCTATGAAATTCATTTATTTTTATTTATAAAACCTAATCCAGAAAAATGAGAATCAAAACGATCATTGTAGATGACGAGCCATTGGCAGTAGAAATTATCCAAGCTTATGTGGAGAAAATTCCAGAATTGGAACTTGTTGCAACTTGTAACAATGCCATAGAAGCCAATCAAATTCTTGGAAAGATGAAAATTGATTTGATGTTTTTGGACATTGAAATGCCGGTGATGCGCGGTACGGATTTTCTAAAAACTTTGGATGAATCACCCAAGGTCATTTTTACCACCGCATATCCTGAATTTGCCGTTGAAGGCTTTGAACTAAATGCTTTGGATTATTTGTTGAAACCAATTTCATTTGAAAGGTTTGTTAAATCAATTAATAAAGCCATTAAATCATTTGACCTTCAAGCAGACTCTTCTAAAATCCAAGAGGGCAAACCGGAGTTTATTTTTGTAAAAGCAGATAAGCGACTTGTCAAAGTTAATTTTGATGAAATGTTATATGTGGAAGGCTTAAAAGACTATGTCATTATTCGCACCGAACAAAGCAAAGTAATAACCTTGCAAACCATGAAGAGTTTGGAAGAAAAATTACCAACTCATCAATTCTTAAGAATACACCGATCATTTATAATTAATTTAGACAGGATACATGCATTGGCTACAGGCTCTGTTGAAATCATGGAAAAAGGTCAACTTAAGACCATTCCGGTTGGAGCCAATTATAAAGATATTTTGGAGCAGTTGATTCATAGCAAAAGATTGTAAAAAAAACACATATATTGAAGCAAGTATAAATGGTTTTGTTCCAAACCATGGGATATAAGATTGGTAAAATTATAAAAGTGATTTAGTAATTCGTATTTTCTTAAAACACGAAGTGCCCTTCCTAAAGGAAAGGCACTAGCGCAAACCGATAAATTAATATGTATTATTTTACGATCACCATTTTGCCAGTGGCAGAATGACCGTTTGTTTCTACGGTATAATATAAAAGTCCAGATACTCCATTTAATTCATCTGTGCCAATGGTCACGGAATTTAATCCAGTTTTGGTAAAGACTGATTTTTGAAGAATCAGTTTTCCAGACATATCCCTTACTTTGATAGAAGCTGCAGCTTGAGCAGGAGCATCAAAAGCAATGGTAGTTATGGTAGAGAATGGATTCGGAACATTTTGATAAAGTTCGAATTTTTCTACCAATTGGCCAGAGCTTCTATTTCTCAGTTGCAAATCTAAAATCTCAAGTTCGTCTGTATATGCTTCAGCTGTCATTTCAATTCTTCTAATAGAAAACAATTCGGAAGCCTGTACGGCTTTTTGACTGCTTGCTTCAAGATAGAATAGTGGTTTATTAGGCTCTATGGTTTTTGCTTGATCGACATTCCAACTAATGTTCAAATAATTTTCGTCGGTGATATGAACATTGGCTTCAGTAAGGAACAACAATCCTGGTCTCACACCTGTAATCTGAATGTTTTGACGATCATAGGCAAGACTTAATTGGAATCCTGCGATGTTTTTCAAAGTTGAACCATATACTGGGATCAACAATTCCTGAGAGGCTTCTAAACGTTCCTCTGAGATTTCAAGAACCAATGATCCAGCGGTACGAGGACTTGATGAACCAGCTTGATTGGTTCTGGCAGAATAATTTAAGTCTCCAATTTTTATTGCGTGGAAATCCAAGTCAGAAAGATCACCTTGTAATTGATCAATGTGTACATGTTCCTTCCATCCATTGTTTGACCAAGGATTGTTAGGTTCTTCAAAAACAAAGCTTTTATTTACAAATCTCCATGATTTTTGACCATTGCGGAATTCAGTGGTAACACCGAGAATCAATTTTCTCAATTCAGAAATATCAGCTACAGAGATTGTTCCTGAATTATTGACATCTGCCGCAATATGCTGATATGGAGATTCAAAATTCTTTTGACCTAAAATGTGTTTTTGAATCATCACGATATCTGCTGTTGTGATTCCATTGGATGGATCATCATTCTTAGAAGGCATCAAGTCATATGAATCACCCATTGGTAAATCAAGGAAAGTAAAGTATCCAGATTCAAGTGTCAAAAGGTCACCCATTTTGTTGTTTGATTTGATAAGCTCTACATAAGTACCTTTTAGCGGTGCATTTGTATTAGCAGAAACCAAACCAGAGACCGTTCCTCCACTTAATCTATTAGGGCAAACATTGGCAGCATTGTCTTGTAATGTTAGCACTGTAATACAGAATTCTTGATTACCGGCTTCATCAGTCACATAAACTCTGATGGAGGTATCTCTGGAAACTCCATTAGGAATATCTGCACAGCTATATGTTCTAACCGTATCGTTTGGATTGATGCTGAAAGAATATTTTAATCTTGCTGCACTTGTACAGTTGTCTTCACTTTTTTCATTGAAGTCTTTGGCTTTTACAGAGATCATACCATTGGATCCCATAATAACCGTAATCAAACCAGATTTACAAAACGGTGTAGGATGTTTTGCATCTCTAATTGTAAATAATTTATCACAATTGGCTGTATTGCCACAAAGGTCTTTAACAGTCCATCTTAATTTGTGGGTTCCAGTTCGGTAGGTACCTGATGCATTCCTACCATTTGCAGATACATCTACTGAACCATTGTTGTCAAAATCAATGGTATAAGACCAAACCAATAGTGTAGAATCTGTACAATCGTCCGTTGCATAACCAATCAATTGGATTGGTGCTTCACAATTGCTACTTAATGTTTCAACAGATGTTGCCACACAACTTATTGTAGCAATTGTTGGAGCCACTGAATTACTCAATTTAATCACTTGATTAAAAACCCAAACTCCATTGGAATCAGGATGAGCGACATCGTATTGACACCAATCTATGACTCTCCATTTTCTAAGGATTTTAATACAAAAGCCTTCTACATTGTAAAAACGCTCATCTTCATAACCTCTGATGATGTTGGCACAAGGTCGCGGTGACCAGGTAGGAAAACTTTGAATTCTATCAGGATGGGCATCAGCCACTGAACAGCCTTGTATGGTTAAATCGGCAGCTGGCCAATTGATTTGATTTTGGGCCAATGGATTTGGATCAATGATGGTAATAGATTGATAACATATATCAAATCTACCTCCAGGATCTTGTGCAACCCATCTTCTACGGATGGTTCCGGTAGCACATCTAAATCCAGTGGAGTCATCTGTATAACTAATATCGATACCTCCACAATTGTCGCTTGCAGTTGCGCGACCAACAATTGTCAAATTATAGATATCCACTGTACAAGCTACGGTGACATTGGCTGGACAAGTGATGTCCGGTGCAATTTTATCTTGTACTGTAACTTGTACCATGCAATCATTGTAATTACCATTTTTATCGATAACTCGCATGATGACCATAATTGGACTTAGAGCTACATCTTCGCAACAGAATTTTACAAATGGAGCGAAAGTTGAATCACCTGAAATTCCACAATTGTCTGACATACGTCTTACAAGAATGGAGTCTACCTCACAGTTGTCAAAACTACCCTGGTCCAAAGAGGTTGCAAATACTTTTGCAACTCCGCTATCCCCAATCGTCACGACTGTATGTTGATCACAAACTGCAACAGGATCAAGATTGTCTTCAATAATTACTTCTACTACACAACGAGTTTCGTTACCGCATAAATCTATGACGGTATATCTTATCCAGTTGGTATCAGCCACAAGTCCTCTTACTCTCACACGACCACCTGAAAGATAATCTTGAGGAGGAACAGGAGTAAAATCACCCGCTTCCGGATTTCCATTTGGATCTGCTTTTTTGTAAGAAACTGTCAAGGTTGTTGCATTGCAATCCAATATTAAATCAGGGCCATTCACGATGGCAGTTCCTGTGCATGAATAATAATCCATTGGAAAAACCATAAAGTTTGTGGAACAGGCAATAATTGGTGGAGTATTATCTACCACTTTGATGAGTTGATTACAGGTTAGAATTTCTCCTGAACACCAATCAAAAATGGTCCAACTTCTAAATATTTTAAAAGAATTACCACAAACAGGAATTTTAAGATCCTTAAATGTCATTGCAAAATGATCACAATTTACATTCAAAGGATAACCTGTACCCAACCATATGACATTGCCATGCTGGTCTACATAATCATAAGGTGAAGGATGACCATTGTCCAATGCATTCCATCCATTTGGATAAGGGCCAACTGCAGGTTCTTTATCATCACATTCCAATGCTGGCAATTCAAAGCCATCGTGGTTTAGTGGACATCTGATTTCTTCAAAGTCACCTTGCCTGACAATAATAACTTGTGAGCAAGATTTTACATTGTTTTTGCAATCTTTTGCGACCCAATGTCTTGTATATTGAGCATATATAGGACTGTTGCAACCATTCTTTACATATACATCCTGGTAGCATAATTCTACATCACAACACAAATCAAAATTAGTGACAATAAAACAATTGGTAACACCAGGTTTTGGAGTCACTACTGCTCCTATAGGCAATGGATAACCTAAAGCCTCCGGACCTACTGCATCATTGCAACTAATTTCTATGGTATCAGGACAGACTAAGTTTGGAAGAAATTTATCTTCCACTTTGATATATCCCCAACAAGTTATGCCAGTACAAATATGTCTTACGTGTACGCGTAATTGTTTGTCAACATGTGCACCAGTTACAAGATTACCAGGAACGATTGTTCCATTAGGATTGTAAACGGTAACCACATATGAATCTTCCGGATAACGGTTGCCTTCTAAAATTACATTTGGTGTGATGAGTGCACTACAATCTGCATTTACTGACACGTTTACAAGATCATCACAGGCCAGAGCAGCATCACCTTCCACCCAAACTCTTCTGAGTAGGTTGGTAACACCATCGGTTGCAGCTACATAGTAGGTGCCAGGTACATTTCCCCAGTCTACTGTAACGGATGTGGGAGTCGAAGATGCAATTGCACCACCACCATTTGGCAAGCTAAAAAACCATCCTCCAACAGCAGGACTGATTGAGTATACAGCGCCAACAGTTGAAGGACAAACACTGGTATCTGTTGGGCTATTTGCGATTAAAGTTTGGGCTTTTAGATTGAAACTTGTGGTTGCAAGAATTGCAAGTAAGAATACAAGACCTTTCAATCCGGACCAACTTTGAGTAACCATCGGTTTCATATTTACTTTTTTAAGTTGAATTAAATTTCTCATTTAAATATTTTTATAGGTTTGATAAGTTAAAGCTTTGGACCGGGGATCGGGAAGATCCCCGGTTTCAAGCCTAATTACCCAAGAACCGTTTATTTTATGACGACCATTTTACGTGTAGCAATAAAGTCGTTTGTTTCTAATTGGTAGTAGATGATTCCAGAATAATCGGAATCAACTGCAATCTCTGCAATATTTAATCCCAGTGTAGCTTTGTAATTCATTGATTTGATCATCTTTCCAGACATGTCAAACAAACTAATTTTTACAAGCTCGGACTTTGGAACTTTATAGTGAATTGTAGTCCTTCCACTAAATGGATTGGGTACATTTTGATAAAGTTCGTATTGTCCTTTGGCAGCATTGTTGTCGGTTGATCTGAACAACAAGTTGATGTTATAATCTTCGTGAGTAGAATAAGCTTCTGAATTAAATGAAGTGCTCAAATTAAAATTGAGATGTTCATTGTTTAAATCAGTGTTTACTCTAACCAAGAAATAAAACAATAGCTCTCCGGAATTGACATTGTAAGAACGCTGTTCGTTCCAGGAGATCCTGCAAACATTTTCTCTAGTTACAAAATGCTGTGCATTCATTTCAAATGCGGCAGATTCCAAACCTTCAATTTGATATTTTTGATCTGTGCTTACAAATTCGACCTGAAACCCTTCAAAAGAAGAGACATTAGAACTTGCATACACCGGCACTTTTATCAAATCACCGGATTTAGCAGACACAGCATCCAATTCAAATCCAAATACTTTATTTGATCTGGAAGATGAACCAGCCAGATTACCCGTTACAGCTTCACCAGTTACATCTCCAATTTTAATGGCTACGAAATTATTTTCATATTTATTTTTTTGGAGATTGTTCAGTTTTGCATGATTAGGATATTTGAATGGTGCTGCTGGATTAAATCCAAACTCCGCATCTACAAACTCCCATGATTGAGTCTTTTGAAATTTTTCCTGATACCCTAGTATCAATTTTCTAATTTCAGTAATGTCGCTTGCAGTTATGGATTCAGATTTATTTACATCCGCTGCAATCATTTTATAATAATTTGACAAAGGTTCTACTGCAAGAATGTGTTTTTGGATCGCAACGATATCTTTGGTAGTTACTCCTTGCAAATAATTTTGATCATCATATGCCGGTTTCAAAGTATAAGACTCATTTACAGCCAGGTCAAAAAAGGCATATTTACCTTGTTCATCTGTAATTGTTTCTTTAATTTCACCATTGGCGTCATTTGTAACTTGTAAGCTTACATTTTGAGCAATGGATTTATTAGAGACGGTTACAAGTCCAGCCACTTCAGAACCATTTAGATTATCAGGGCAAATATTCTGATTGTCTTGCACAATTACAGTGGTACGACAAACTTCTTGATTACCTGCATCGTCAGTCACGTACATACTTACTTCAATTCTAGCTTCCCTGCCATTTGGCAGATCTGCACAAGTAATTCTACGTGAAATATCGTTCACATTGGATGAAAATGAAAATTTCAAGTCGACTGTATCTGTACAATTGTCAAATGAACCTGCATTAAAATCTTTGGCCCAAATGTCTACCGTACCTGTAGATGGCATGATGACTGTAACTATTCCGGCTACGCAATAAGGAGTTGGAGCTTTACAATCTCTTGCTGTTACCAAATAAGAACAAGTCGCAGAATTTCCACACAAATCAGTAACAATAAAAGTAACGCGATGTATCCCTTCTTGTAAATTCGCAGAAAAATTTCTACCAGATCCAGATAAGTCTATACTGTTGTCATTGTTACGATCTAAGCGATAGGCCCATTGAAGATCTTGTTGATCCGTACAATTATCTGTGGCTGTGGCACTAAAATTACCAGTTACACTACAACCGGTTAGGATACAAAGTTCTCTGTTGTCACATGAACTTGTAAAATCCGGAAGTCTGCTTTCAGAAATTTTAATCACTTGAACCCTGCTCCAGATTCCTCTGGAACTATCTGGATTATGAACATCATATTGACACCAATCAATCACGGTCCATGTTCTTAAAATCTTGTGACAAACTCCTTCTACAAAATTAAAATCAAGATCTTTATAATTGGCGATGATCTGATTGCAACGGTCTCTATTTCTAAAAATAGGTTTGCCAGTAACTTCCGGTGAAACATCTCCTCTACATCCAGTCAATACGATATCAGCCGGAAAAGTAATGTCAGATAGTCTAAACAAACCGGTATCACGAACGGTGATAGTCTGGAAGCATGAATCTTTTCTACCGCCGTCATCTGTAGCTATAAACCATCTTTTTATGGTACCATAATTACAGTTGTTTAATGAAGATTCAATTCTTTGGGTGATGTTTACGCTACAATTGTCATTGGCAGTAGCATTTCCAAAAACCGAAAGATTAGAAATATCAGTTTCACAATATACTACTGTATCTCTAGGGCAAGTAATTCTTGGTGGTAATTTATCTTGTACCATAACCTGAGCCATACATTCACTGCTGTTTCCAGCATTGTCTATGACGGTTAGAATAATGGTAATCGGACTACGGGCAATATCAGCACAACAGAATCTAATTGAATCTGCCGGCGTAGTACCAGAAACTCCACATGGCCCTGAGCTCATTCTACGAATTTTAAAACTGCCCATTCCACAATTGTCGTTGGAACCTTGATTAAAAACATTGGCGGAAACTGTTGCCAAACCGTTGGCAGTTAATCCTATGACTGTTTGTTGTTGGCAAACTGCTACAGGAGGCGTTCTATCAACCACTTGAATATCAAAAGTACATTCGGTACAATTTCCACATCCATCACAAATGGTGTAATAAATCCAGTTACAACCCAATTGTAAATTGTCTACACGATATCTTCCATCAGGTAGCTTCACAATATTGGCCTTTGTTCTGACTGCATTTGGATCTGGAACACAATTGTTTGGATCCAATGCCGGTAAGTAAGCCACATCATAAGTCCAACCTGAACAAGCTTCAAAGACCAATGGAACATTAGGAGTAATTGGAGCTCCTGGAACGAAATTCTGAGGTGCAGGTAGAATATAAGATGCATTACATGCATGTGCGTTGGTACTAATTTCTATAGTATCCGGACAATTGGTTACAACCGGAGGATCTTCATCCACAACTTTTATCAATTGTATATAATTGACTCTATTGTTTGGATTACACCAATCAATGATCAACCATCTTCTCAATAATTTAAATGATCCTTGACAAACTCTAATGGTGTCATCACTAAATTCAAATTGTATGTTTCCACAAAAAATACCTGAAGGTCTTCCAGTCCCACCTATTGGCAAGCCCAATCCATCAAAAACAATGGTAGAAGTATCCGGATTTCCATTTGGAAATTTTTTCCAAGCACCACCACATTTTAATGCATCATAATTACCCGGCTGTCCATCAAAATGTGGAGGCAAAGTAATATCACCAATGGTACCTCTTTGTAAATCTATGGTATCAGTGCAACAAGATTCGTATCCTCCAGCATCTTTGGCACACCATCTTCTGTAAATGGTGGCACTTAGCACTGCGTTGGTACATGTATAACTTACAACACTGTCTCTATAAGTTAAACTTACACTACCGCAAGCATCAACACCAGTTACTATATAAGGATAGACACTTGTATTTACAAAAGCAGGATTTACAGGAAATCCAAACACTGCAGGATCAAGATTGACATTGCATCTAAAAGTATCACGAGGAAGGCAAGTCAAAGCAGGAGGTGTTTTATCTTCTAGTAATAAATTCCCCCAACAAGAATTTCCGCATACAATATTTCTAGCAGTGACGGTCAATTTTTTACCGATATAACCAGGGCCTAAAGGCAAGGACACCACTTGATTATTGTAAGTGATGGTCACCTGGTAAAAACCCAAATCTGCACAAACAGGATCTTCTCCTTCCAACACCATTGCTGAAAGAATATCTGCTTCACAAGAACTATTGACAGACACCTGTATATTGTTGTTACAAGCCATTTGGCAATTGCTCCAGCAATTTGGCAAAACAGCCGGTGCAGAAGCTATTTGTGGCTCTCCTACAGGTATCGTTGGAAAAACCAGGGCTGAATTACCCAGAGAAGCAGGAGCACCTGCTGCACGAGGATTTAATTCAAACACTACCCGATAAACCACTCTTTCCCCCAAGAATAGAAAACCAATTCCTGTCGTTAAGTTGTCATTTGGATTTACTCCAGTGTAGGATAAGTTGATAATTCCATCTTTATTAGGAATTGGTGCATCTAAATATATGGTTGTTGGTACTCCCACAGACCTAACAAATGCAGTTCCAAAATTAGATGGGTGAGATGCATCATCCCAAACATTGATTCCTGAGACAAATCCACAACCAGAATTGATAATTTCAATATCATAAGTTGCATCAATGTTTCCGGCAATACCACTGCTTGCAGAAGAAACACCTACTAAAGTTTTGTTGATTGTCAAGCACTGTGCAGAAATTTCTACCAGGCTAAACATGCTGAACAGCATCACAAAACTCAGTGTTAAAATATGCTGAAATTCTTTATTCCAGCTTTTGAGAAAAGATTCTGAGTAAAATAAATTCCTCATTTTAATTTGTTTTTTATTGAGATAATTCTTTTTCATTTTTACGAGTTTTAATAAGGTATTTTGAACAATTTCTGAGATCCTCAAACGGCCCTTTGAAAATTCATGGGTAATTGATTTCAAAAAAACCGGGGGCATGGTTTCTTCTATTTTATGAGGATCATCTTTTTAACAGCTCTATATTCACTCGATTCGAGGACATAATAGAGAATTCCCGATTGTTCAATATCCTTATTGCTAATCTGTATATTATGCATCCCTGCACTAAATTTTCTGGAAATTTGTTTTAGTATTCTACCATTCACATCACAAATTTTTAAACTTGCTTCACCCTCTTTAGGTAAATAGAAAGCAATGTCTGTAATGGTGCTGAATGGATTGGGTCTGTTTTGGTACAAAACAAAACCATTCTCAGAATCTTCATTTAGATCATTAGATCTAAATCCAAGTTCTACGTTGTAACTGTCTCCAGATGCGGAGTATGCTTCAGAAGTAAAACCTCTCTTACTTAAGTATATATTTTCTTTAATTTGACCATCTTTTCTGGTCTGGAAAATTAATTCAAACAATACTTCATTGGTAGAAACTCCAATTACTTGATCAAAACTAAAACGTATGACGCCTTCAGAAATCAGATGCGGATTTATATTTCCGAAATCAGCACGGATGGCTGCAGATTTAATATCGATAAATTCTAATACGCTTGGATCAAATCTCAACTCTGCTTGCATTCCAGTTACTTCAGTCAACCCGCTTATTCTAACTGGTACTGATACGACATTTTGTTTTTCAAAATCAAAATCCACAATTTCCAAAGTAGCCGACTGGTTAGTTCTATTACTTGCACCGGAAAATTGATTGGTAGCTGCGGAATTGTTTACATCACCCAATTTGACTGCAATAAAATTTCGATCTGTTTGGTCATTTTCAAATCCATTGAGAACCATCGCATCTTCATAAGGCCATGGACTTGCAGGATCGTTGAATTTTTGATCTGAATTCACAAAAACCCATGATTTTCCAACAGGAAATTTCTCAGTTATACCCAGAATCAATTTCCTTAAATCGGAAATATCTCTGGCTGTAATGTTTCTTGAATTGTTAACATCTGCTGCGATGTATTTATAAGGATTTTCCAAAGACTGAATTCCTAAGATATGTTTTTGGATAGCTATGATATCAGCTGTGCTCACACCATTTAATACATCATCATCTTTGGATGCGGTCAAGGTATAATTTTCTTTCAAAGGCAATGCTGCAAAGACATACTTACCATCAAACTGTGTCATATGATATTTAGGCAAAGAAGGCATATTGCCATTGATAGAAACCATTGCTTCTTCTAAAGACTCATTTTGTTCCGTAGAAATCAACCCTGCAACCATTCCTGTAGCAGTATTTCCTCCTCCTCCTAAGTTGTCAGGACAAGCATTACCCAATCCGTCCTGGATGATCACTTTTGTATCGCAATAATCCTGGTTTCCGGCTAGATCTGTGACATAGATTCTGATACTAAATTCTTCAGAAACTCCATCAGGGATTTGTGCACAAGTGAAAGTTCTGGAATTATTATTAGGATTTGTACTGAAAGAATACCTCAATTGATTTGCTGGTGTACAATTGTCATTGCTGGCAATATTTAAATCATTGGCCCAAATTGTTACACTACCACTAGATGGCATAATCACAGTAATAATACCGGATCTACATACCGGTGTAGGTTGTTTGCGGTCTAACAAAGTGAAAATATAAGAACAGGTCTGAGTATTTCCACATCTGTCTTCAACGGTCCAAGTAATTCTATGTGAACCTACTGGATAAACACCACTTGCATTGCTTGAATTACCATTGATGTCGATTGTTGAATTATTGTCAATGTCAATTCTGTAAGACCATACAAGATTTGTTGTGTTTCCACAAAAATCTTCTGCTGTTGCTTCTAGATTTACAAAGCCATTGCAATCTGCAGAAACCACTTCAATCGTTCTATTATCACAAGAAGAAGTAAATCTTGGCTTGTCTTTATTGATTACTTTGATTACTTGCACTCTAGAAATACTTCCAGCTCTCGTCGTTGGATTAAAACTGCACCAGTCAATCACGGTCCATTTTCTCAATATTTTAAAACAGACATTGTCCACTTGATTAAATACCTCATCTTCATAGCTCGCAATAACACTACTGCAAGAAGAACCTGCAGGCCATTTTGGTGAACCTGTAACACTTGTATCTACTCTATCTAGACATCCGGTAATTTGAATATCACCTGGAAAAACAACATTGTTTAAGTTAAATGGAGCAAAATTTACAACAGATATTACTTGTGTACAAGTAGCTGAATTATTTGCTCTATCTCTAAAAGTATACCTTCTGACGATTGTAGCCAAACCACAGTTTTGTGGGGTGATTACTTCAGAAGTATCTGTTATTAAAGTACAATCTTCAGTCACCAATCCATCGCGTCCCCAAAGTCTTGGTTGGGCCACCGTGTTGTTGTTTGGATCATTTAGTAAAATATTTTTTCTATCTTCTTCTTTGGTTCTGTATACTCCAAATTTGGTTAAATCGGAGTAATCAAACTGACAGCTTACTGTAATATTAGGAAGGCATTGTACGATAGGAGGTTTTTTGTCATGAACATAAACCCTGACCATACATTCGTTGGTGTTGCCTGCTCTGTCTATGACCAACAATCTTACAATCACGGGAACAGTCAAAGAGACATCATTACAACAAAACTCAATATAATCATCAAATGTAGTGTTACCATGGCCTCCACAAATGCTGGAATCCATTCGCATCACTTTAAATCCTCCCATTTCACAATTGTCATGAGAACCATCATCCAATGAAATGGCATCGATTTTAGCCCAACCGGATTCGGTTAAGGTCACATTGGTTTCAAAATGACAAACTGCAGTTGGTCTGGAAGTTTCAACTACCACCACTTCAATGGCACATTCTGTTACATTACCACAAGCATCGGTGACCCTATAAATAAGCCAATTTAAACCAACAGGCAAGTTTTCTATTCGGAATCCTAATAGAGTAGCTCCATTCATTCTTCTAAATACTCCATCAGTGGTTGCTTCCAATGAAGATGGAGGGATCGTTGTATCTAATACACCTCTTTTAACCAATAATTCGTATGTCAATGGCAAAGAACATTCAGTACCAGGAACAATTGAAGGCAAGCCTACTTCATGGTTGCCATAACAAGCATGTGGTAAAGTATAAACCGTATCATAATTAGGAAAAGGACAGATTAAAACAGGACCTCTGTCATCCACCACTTTAATAATTTGTATACACGTCGTATCCTGGCCTGTACACCAATCTGCAATGAACCATTCTCTTAATATTTTAAATGACCCTGCGCAAACTCCTAATCGGATGTCATTGTACGTATAATTGATATTTCTGCAACCGATGCCAATTGGGAATCCAGTATTGGCAGGAGAAATATCATCTGTACAGGTTAATGGAAGTGGGTTACCTGGTAATCCATCATAATGAGGTGGGCAGGTTATTGTACTCAATGAACCGGCTCTCATTAAAATAGTATCCACACAAGTAGTGTCATTACCATAATTATCGATTGCATACCATGTTCTAAAAATGGTATCAATATATGGAGCTGGTGGTGGGCAAACCACTTGTACAGTGCGGTCATTGTATGTAAATCGCGTAGGACCACAATTGTCATAAAAAGAACTACTGCTAGTATAAGTACCTAGTTGACCCGGTACAGCTACCGGATTAGGTGCGCCGATTGGTTTTGGAAAACCTACCACTGGATTACTTGGCAAAATGCTTGCTCCGCAATCTACAATTACAGTACGACAGGTTATCCTAGGCTTTAATTTATCCTCCACAAGGATCAATCCCCAACAATAATTGCCACTGCACCGATGTGTAATCGATACTTTAAAGAATCTACCAAGATGGGTAGAATTGACATAAGGACTTGTTGCGATCGGAGCATCGGTATTGATATCCCTGATCACCACTTCATAATCTCTAACATCAAATCCTGAACCCTCTAAAATCATTAAAGGAGATACAAGTCCATTGCAAGTCTCATCCAATGAAACATTGACTGTATCATTGCAATTGATTTGAGGTCCAAATAAACCACCCACTCTTATTCGAAAGGTATCTCTGTCGCAACTCCCAATAGGAATTGTGTTATCAGTTTCTACCATTTCAAAAACAACATCGCCTGGAGTCGTCCAAGTGATATTGACAAAAGATTGAGCTCCTGGGTAACTAATGGTAGCACTCCCAGAAATCAAATTAAATGCATAGATGTTACCTGCATCGTAATTGTTAATCAAATACGATTGCACGGCGTTGGTCTGACACACATATGCATTTGGAGCCAGATTTAAAGTAGCACAAGTTTGCCCAAATAAATCCACCCCAACTACCGAGCTCATGCAGAGCATCACAGGTAGGAAATTCTTCCGAAAGAAAGAATCTAAGAATCGTGTAAACAACGGTCTCTTCATAATCAAATGACGTTTTAATAAGTTCGTTTTTTGCCAATAATAATGAGCGTATGCCGGCGACACACGACCATGGGGGGACGTTAAGGTGGAGGGTATAGATATTACACCTGTATCAATAAGTACACATCGCACTCAGCGAATCCAAATGTTTTATCTGTGGCATTTAGTGCAAGGAATGTTCCAAAAATGGAGCTTAAAATTCTACTTATGATTGAAAAAACTAATATTAAAACATTAAATAAAAGTGTAATGTGTTAGTTACTATAAGACTGATTAGTATACTTTATGAAAAAGTATTATCAGTAAAAAAAAAGTTTATAAATTAATTTTAACCCAATAGAATGGTATAGATCAAATACCATAAACTCAATTCCCTCCAAAAGCAGAAATTAAGTTAAGTGACTGAATATTAAAGTTTTATAATAATTGTTGGGCTTTGTTTATTCTGTGCCCAGTTCAAATGCTTCCAGTAAATCAGCAATTTGGTCTCGTAAATCTTTGCGATCCACAATAAAGTCCAAAAATCCATTTTCCAACAAGAACTCTGATCTTTGGAAGCCTTCCGGTAAATCTCTCTTAATTGTTTCTCTGACCACTCGGGGTCCTGCAAAACCTATTAAAGCTTTAGGTTCAGAAAAATTAATATCTCCCAGCATGGCAAAGGAAGCGGTGACCCCCCCAGTCGTTGGATCTGTTAAAAATGAAAAATAGGGTAAGCGATTTTTTGCAAGCAAAGTAAGTTTTGCGGAAGTTTTTGCCATTTGCATCAAAGAAAATGCAGATTCCATCATTCTCGCACCTCCTGATTTAGAAATTACCATTAAGGCTGCTTTATCTTCAATGGCCACATCTATTGCCCTACTTATTTTCTCTCCCATCACACTTCCCATGGACCCACCTATAAAACTAAAGTCCATAGCTGCCACCACCAATGGCTTTTTATTGATGCGACCTATGGCTACCGTGATAGAATCATTTTTATGTGAGTTTTTTCTGGCTTCTTCCAATCTTTTGGAGTAGGGCTGTAAATCTGTAAACTCTAAGAAATCATATGATTCTAATTCATCAAAGAGGGTTTCATACTTACCATCAAATAATATATCAAAGTATTGATCGGAGCTGATTCTTGTATGGTAATTGCAGTTAGGACATTTGTATAGATTATCCTTCAACTTCATGTTGGTAGAAGTTGTATTGCATTCCGGACATTTGAACCAAAGTCCATCCGGAGCTTCCTTTTTGTTTTTCGTTTTTGTAGATATCCCTTCTTTCAGTCGGGTAAACCATCCCATATCACGTTCATTTATTTATTGAATGACAATGTCCAAAGGATTAGCGACAAAAATAGATGATTTATTCATCTACCAATGCCTATTTTTGTGTGTGATTTACAATAATATTTTTATATACTGACTATCAATACTTTATGAATATATGTTTAATTGGATACGGCAAAATGGGCAAAGCCATCGAGTTGGTTTTGACAGAAAGGGGACATTCTATTTCAGGAATTGTCCATCGGACCAATATCTCTGACTTAGCATTGATCCTTTCAAAAAGTGATGCCGCAATAGAATTCACTGGACCGGAATCCGCATATGATATGATTATTCAATGCTTTAATGCTGGTATACCTGTGGTGAGTGGTAGTACGGGTTGGCTTGACCATTGGGACGAAATGTTGGCACATCAATCAATCACCAATGGAACATTACTTTGGGCTTCTAATTTCAGCATAGGGGTCAATCTATTTTTTGAAATCAATAAATTATTGGCTAAACTTAGTCAGTATCAAAAAGAATATTCATATTCCATCCAGGAAATACACCACACAGCCAAACTGGATGTCCCTTCTGGCACCGCTTTAACACTGGTTTCTGATATTTTAGAAAATCATCAAGGCTATGAAGGTTGGATTTTGGATCCTCAACAACATCAGGATAAGCTGATTCCTGTGGAAGCAAAAAGAGAAGGAAACGTCATTGGTTACCATAAGGTAAAAATAGAAGGTCCAAATGATCAAATTACTTTAATCCACGAAGCGTTTAATAGAAATGGATTTGCACTAGGTTCAGTCATCGCAGCAGAATGGATCAAAGAAAAGAAAGGAATTTTTTCTATGGCTGATTTATTGCAATTTTAAAAATTACAAAATCTATAATGATACAACACAATTCTGTACAAAAGGTCATCGACGCAGCGAGAATCGAAGAAATAGTTAGGGACTATGTAGATTTAAAGAATCGCGGTTCGAACCTTACAGGATTGTGTCCGTTTCACAAAGAAAAAACGCCCTCCTTTTCTGTTTCACCTTCTAAAAATATTTACAAATGTTTTGGCTGTGGGAAAGCGGGTGGTGCTGTTGATTTTATAATGGAAATTGAGCAGTATAGTTTTGTAGAAGCCATAAGGTTTTTAGCCAAAAAATACCAAATCGAACTAGAAGAAAAGGAACTTACCCAACAAGATCGCGCGGAAGAACTAGAAATCCAGGCATTCAATATCATTAACCAATGGGCTCAAGAATATTATAAGAATAAACTTTGGAATTCACAGGAAGGTAAAAATATAGGTCTTGAATATTTTAAAGAAAGAGGATTTTTGGATGCAACATTAGAGAAATTTGGAATCGGCTTTGCAGCGGATACTCCTTCAGCTTTTACCCAAGAGTCCATTCAGAAAGGATACAATATTGATTACTTAAAAAAATTGGGTTTAACCAATTCTCACGAACTAGATTTTTTTAGAAATAGAATTATTTTTCCACTGTACAATCAGACGGGCAAAGTCATAGGATTTGCCGGACGAGTAATGGGATCTGAAGTGAAGATTGCAAAGTATATCAATTCACCTGAAAGTACGGTTTACAAAAAAAGTAAGACGCTCTTTGGTTTACACCTTGCAAAGAACGAAATCCGCAAACAAAACAACTGCTATTTGGTAGAAGGATATACAGATGTGATGTCTTTAAATCAGGCAGGTATTGAAAATGTGGTTGCATCTTCCGGAACAGCATTAACGGAAGATCAGATCCATTTATTAAAAAGACATACACATACCGTCACCATTTTATACGATGGGGACAACGCAGGGATTAAAGCTGCTGAGAGAGGGATTGAATTAATCGTCAAAGAAGGTCTCAATGTCTATGTAGCACTTATTCCAGACAAGGAAGATCCAGATAGTTTTATTAAAAAACATGGATATGAGGGCTTTCAAAAATTTTTAAATACTGAAGTTAAAGATTTTATTCTGTTTAAAATTCAATTGTTGCATCAAGAATCCCTCAATGACCCTGTTAAAAGATCTGGAGTGATTCAAGAAATTGTACAGATCATTGCTAAAATAGAGGACACGGTCAAGAGGTCTCTATACTTACAAAATGCTGCAAAAATTTTACAATTGCCGGAGTCCACTTTAATCGAAAGTTGCAACAATTACATCCGCGAAAACTTAAAAAACAAATCTTTTGCAGAGAAAAGAAAAACGTTGGCGAATGATGAAAAAATCATTGAAGATCAAAAGGAAATAGGATTTAAAAAACAAAATCAGACTTTTCTTGAAACTGGAGATGAAATTCATGAAAAAGAATTGGTGAGAATTTTGATGCTCGCCGGCAACAACCCTTGGAAAAATACTGAATTCACAGTTGCGCATTATATCATTGAAAATGTGGTAGACATACTTGAATATTTTGACAATCCATTTTATGCAATGCTCGTGCAAGATGTGCTAAACAAAATTCAAAAAAACGAATCCGTCAATTTTAACTATTTCGTGAATCATCCCACCAAACATGTCACTAATTTAGCGATTGAATTTTCAACTTTTCCATACATTTATAGTGAAAATTGGGAGAGTAAATATGGTATTTTCTTAAATAAAAAATCAAATGGCACAGATTATATAGATGACGAAATAGAAACGGTCATTAAACATTTAAAGTTTCGAAAATTTAACAAAGTGATTCAAAATCTGGATAAGCAAATTTCTGAAAATCCAAACTCGGAGGATGTCATTGAATTGATAAAAGCAAGAGAAGAAATTAAAAAAATAAAAAATAAATTGTTTCAGGAAGTCTGGAAAATTGAAAGTTAAAATATTAGACTATCAAAATAATATGAATTATACAAATTGCATACTAATAGGCTTATTTTTTGCTGCATGTTCATTAACATTTTCACAAACCGCACCAGATTTAACCAAACCCCTACCCCATTCTGGGATGCCAAATTGGGCCAATCTCATTTATGAAAATCCTGTTAATTTGTACCAACTGGATTCTGCCTATCAATCTTACTATTCCAAATTTCCATTTGAAAAAAATGCTTACACAAGGTATTACAAGCGTTTAATCATGATGAATAGAATGTATTTGGATCAAGATGGAAATATAATATCACACAATGAACGAGTTTTTGAAAATAAAAGGCAAATACCATCTGCTGAAAAAAGAAACTCAATGCCTAATTGGACCCCAATCAACATGGAAACTTTTTGGTTGGAAAAACCAAAAGAGGCTTGCCCCTGGCAGGTCAATGTCTATGGAGTCGATTTATGCAAATCAAATCCTTCATTCATGGTTGCAGCATCAGAAACCGGGGGAATTTATCAAAGCAAGGACAAAGGCAAACATTGGAATCAAATCGGCCATGCTTATAATTTAGAAACCAAAGCATTGGCCATCCATCCCAATTCAACGGATACTATATATCTAGGCACATCCGGTGGAATTAGAAGATCTGTGGATGGAGGAATCAGTTGGATAAATGTGTTTACCTTTCAAAACATGACGGTACATGATTTGGAAATTCTAAGTTCTAATCCTCAAATAATTTTGGCCGCAACCAGCCAAGGTCTTTTTAGATCCATTAACTCCGGTCAAGTTTGGACCCGCATATTTAATGAAGCAAGTTGTGATGTAAAAGCAAATCCAGCCAATAACAATATCGTATATACCTTGAGATTTAACAATACCCTTGGATACTATGAACCCGTTAAATCAAGTAATGCGGGTGCAAGCTTTACAATTAAAAATTCAGGTTGGCACAATCTCAAAGATGGTGGCGTCAGGATGGCTGTAACTCCTGCGAATAGTAATCGTGTCTATGCGATTGTCTTAACCACTGATCGAGGACCACATCTCATGAGGAGTGACAATGCCGGTGAAAGCTGGACCATTGCTTCAAAAGGAAATTATCAGGGATATACTTCTCCTGAATTTCCGATGGACAATTGGCAAGGATTTTATGATCTGGCGATTATTGCTTCTAATTCTAACGCTGATCATCTCATCACAGGAACCGGCTCTATTTTTAAATCCACCAATGGGGGCCGAAATTTTAGTATTCATGGTGGTTATGGAGGAAATTTTTCTGTTCACCCTGATTTCCAATGCGCTGTTGGGAATGGTAATGACTATTGGATTGGCACAGATGGTGGTCTGACATATTCCGTGGATTTTTTTACGGATGTAACCAAAAGTGAAGCAAGAAATAAAGGATTCAATGGAAGTGATTTTTGGGGATTTGATGTAGGCTGGAATCAAAAAACGGTAGCAGGAGGAAGATACCACAATGGCAACACTGTATACTCGAAAGAATTTCAAGATAAATACATTCGAATGGGTGGAGCAGAACAATCCACAGGATATATTCACCCCATCAGAAATCACGATCTTTATTTTTCAGACATAGGTGCCTATTCAGTATTTCAAAAAAATGATTCAAGCATGAATTGGACTGAAATCCCATGTGCAAAATATCCAAATGAATCTTATTATCCCATGGAATTTAGTAAAATGGTCTGGAGTCCTGTTTGTTATTCTACGGTGTATTTGGGTGAAAAAAATACGCTTTGGATGAGTCAAAACAATGCCGCTTCTTTTACAGCACTATTCTCTTTGCCTGATGCAGATTCTTGGGTGGAGGACCTTGAAATAAGTCGAAGCAATCCTGAGGTCATCTATTTTTCTGAAAGAAACAATAGAAGAGGAGATGGCTCGATCTGGAAATCAGAAGATGCGGGAAAAACTTTTCAAAAATTGAGTTCACCTCAAGGTAGTACAGGTGGAATGCGCAGGGTTAAAGCAATTTGTATAAGCGATACTGATAGCAAGGTCATATTTCAAGGCTTGAGAACCGGTAATTCACAAAATAAAGTTTTCAAATCTGAGGACGGTGGTCAGAATTGGACCAATCTTACCACAAGTAAAATTTCCGGATTAAATATATCAGACATTATTTATCAAAATGGAACTGAAGATGGTGTATATATTGCCTGTGATGGCGGTCAAATTTTTTATCGAAATAAAAATATGACCGATTGGGAATTGCATGGAACAGGATTAAGTGTCAGCCATTTTACAAGAGCATTAAAACCATTTTACAAAGAAAATAAATTGTTGAGCGGCTCTAATTTAGGAGTATGGGAAATTGATCTTTTTGAAAGTTCCAAACCGATCGCTCAGCCTAGTGTTGATAAGCAGAGTTCCTATTGTCATAGAGACACTTTTTATTTTGAAGATTTTTCTACATTATATCTAGACGGAACTGAAAAATACCAATGGGAATTTCCAAATGCCTTGTATGTCAGTGATCCTTTCTCCAAAAACCCCAAAGTAGTTTATGGTGGTGCAGGCTCTTATTCTGTAAGCTTGGAAATAAGCAATAGCATTGGTAGTTCGAAGAAAACTGTTTCCAATATGATCACTGTTTTTCCTTCCATCTGCAATCCAGATACTGTTTCAGGAAATTCATTGGATTTGGCCGCGAGTGGTAATTCATTAAATATTCCTCCTATTCCAGCTCTTCACCAAGCCACTGGATTTACAGTGATGGCATGGATCAAACTACACAAGAAACAAGATTGCTTTACACAGATCATCAGCAACTGGGGAAGCAATGTAGGATTTGGATTTGGATTTGCTTTTCAGGGATATGTACCAACCACCAATCTTACTTTTTTTTGGAAGGATGTACCCTATCAATTAACCTCTCCATTTAATTTGGACACGCTTGTTTGGACCCATGTCGCTATGGTTGTTTATCCAGATTCTGTAAGACTTTATCGGGATGGAGTTGGTTGGACCAGAAGAGGCAATTTTGGGGACTTTGATCTAAGCAAAACTGCCTGGGAAGTAGGCAAAGGAGTTCCAGGACAATGTGGTGATTTTAATGGAGAAATAGAAGAATTAAAATTGTACAACCGTTCCTTAAATCAAGATGAAATAAGAAAAAATATGCATCTCATTGAACCCAATGAAAATAATTTGGTAGCATATTATCAGTTTAATGAAGCAAACAAAAACATTTTTTACAACAAAACCGGAATTTCCCATGCTGCCAACAACAATGGCCAAACCATTCCTTCTACTGCTCCTGTGTCTGCAGGATGGAGTCAGGAAATGAAAAATTTGAAAATGGGATGGAATTCTGCAAATGAAACTGGAATACAAATCCATCTTCAAAATAATCCTGCTAGCCAGACCAGAATGTATTCTTATTTTCTACGTCACAATCCAACACCACTAGCTGATTCTATCCATGCTCCTTTTATGCCAGGATATTGGATCACAAGGTATTGGGAAAACAACCAAATCATCAATGTGGATAGCATTCGATTTAAATCACCAATTACATTTGATGCTTCTGCCGCAACTCAAAATTCAAGGTTAAAATTGTTTAGAAGAAATCCAGCCAATGCCCATTTACAAAGCTGGAACTATGAATCAAACGCCATTACAGCCGATGTGAATTCACAAGAAATTTTATTTCAAAACAATGGATCTGTTCAAGGACAATGGATGTTGAGTCGGCCAGATGTTTTATTGGATAATAAAAATGAAAGACCTTATAATACACAGTTCAGAGTCTACCCCAATCCATCCAATGGTGTTTGGACCATTTGGTCAGACAATGCAATAGATGATATGTATGTAGAAGACATCAATGGTCAAATCATTTTAAAAATCAAAGCAGCATTTCCGTATACTCTTCATTTAGAAAATTATCCTGCCGGAGTTTACATACTTAGGCAAAACAACCAATTCATAAAACTCATCAAACTTTAATTAATAAATAATATGATTTCTCAGCACATTCAAGAATTTCAACAAGAAATATTAAAAATCCAGGAAGCTGGTTTATACAAATCAGAACGCATTATTTGTTCGCCACAAGGCGCAGAAGTGATTACCAATGATGGCAAAAAAGTTTTGATTTTTTGTGCAAATAATTATTTGGGTCTTTCTTCCCATCCGGAAGTCATTCAGGCTGCAAAGGAAACAGTAGATGATCGCGGATATGGAATGTCGTCTGTTCGATTCATTTGCGGAACACAAGATATTCACAAACAACTGGAAGAAAAAATTTCTGCGTTTTTAGGTATGGAAGATGCAATATTGTATGCAGCTGCATTTGATGCCAATGGAGGAATATTTGAGCCCTTGTTGATTGAAGAGGACGCCATCATTTCCGATGAATTAAATCACGCATCGATCATTGATGGAATCCGATTGGCCAAAGCCAAACGATTTAGATACAAACACAATCAAATGGCTGATTTGGAAGAACAACTCAAAGCCGCAGAAGGATGCAGACGTAAACTGATTGTCACCGATGGAGTTTTTTCGATGGACGGTACGATTGCACAATTGGATAAAATTTGCGATCTGGCAGAAAAACACAATGCGATGGTCATGATTGATGAATGTCATGCCACCGGCTTTGTTGGAAAAACCGGAAGAGGTACCCATGAATTTAGAAATGTGATGGGTCGCGTGGATATCATCACAGGTACCTTTGGCAAAGCTCTTGGAGGAGCTTCCGGTGGTTTTACTGCTTCTAAAAAAGAAGTCATCGAAATTCTACGTCAAAGATCCAGACCCTATCTTTTTTCCAATACCCTCGCACCTTCAATTACTGGAGCTTCGATTCGGGTGCTTGAATTACTGTCAGCAACCACAAACCTCAGAGATACATTAGAACAGAACACTTTCTATTTTCGTAGAGAAATGACCAAACTCGGTTTTGACTTATTGCCAGGAGAGCATCCTATTGTGCCGGTGATGCTTTACGATGCGCCCTTGGCCCAGAAATTCTCTGCAGATATGCTTTCAGAAGGTATTTACGTGGTGGGTTTCTTCTTCCCCGTCGTCCCACATGGCAAAGCCAGAATAAGGGTACAAATCTCTGCTGCGCATGACAAAAGTCAACTGGATCAATGCATTGCTGCATTTAAAAAGGTCGGTATAAAACATGGTGTTTTAAAGAATTGAAAATATTTTAACTTTTTTTTGTATTTTTGTAGTACAATTATAATTCTCCCCTCTTTGTATTAACGGTGACCAGGGAGCCACCTCCAATTTTATAAATTTTAAATCCTTTATGATGGATGCAAGTAATTTAACTCTTTCTCATTCAAAAACAACTAAAAGCCATACTGCCAGACCATTACCAGTCAATGGCGGGCTCAGTCCCTATTCAGGTCCTTGGACTTATGAAACGGCCGCTCATTTGCTTAGAAGGACCATGTTTGGTCCTACCCACGAACAAATCAAACAAGTTGTAAGTGATGGATTAACAGCTACGCTTGTTAAACTGACCAGTAAACCAACTCGACAGCCCAATCCTCCGGTAACATATACGGAGAGCATTGTAGATCCAAATGTAAAAAAAGGAGAAACATGGGTTCGAGCAGCGCTTGGCCAAAATATTCAAGGGCTTGTTCAACTTAAAGAAAATTCATTGTATGCATGGATGATGGAGCTCATGTTTAATGAAACTGTTTCCATGACAGAAAAAATGACGCTCTTTTGGCACAATCACTTTGTCACTTCTGATATTTACGATCCGAGAATGGTCTATGATTATATCAGTTTATTGAGGAACCATTCTTTGGGGAATTTTAAACAGTTGACAAAAGACATTGCCATCGATAAAGCCATGTTGATTTATTTGAATGGTAATCAAAATTCTCGTGTTGCACCGAATGAAAACTTTGCGCGTGAATTGATGGAGCTTTTTACACTTGGTAAAGGCGAAACAGCCGGACCTGGTGATTATACTACATTCACAGAAATGGATGTTTTAGCCATTGCAAAAGCTTTAACGGGTTATACCATCTTCACAGATAGAAACAATCCTGATCTTTATCCTGAAGTGAGATATATCCAAAATAGGCATGACACCACCACCAAGCAACTTTCTCATCGTTTTAACAATATTCAGATTCCAAATGCAAATGCCACTGAATATCAAAATGTCATTGACATTATTTTTGCAAAAAGAGAAGCTGCGACATTTATTTGCAGAAAACTGTACAACTTTTTTATTTATTACAAAATAGATGATGCCATTGAACAAGAAATTGTAGATGGGATGGCAGATATATTGATTGCAAGTAATTTTGAAATTTCACCAGTCTTAAATACATTATTTGCGAGCGAACATTTTTATTCAATTGAAGCATTGGGTTGTTTGATACGTGCTCCGTATGAATATATGTTTAATACATTAAAGACCCTTCGTTTTGTTCCACCTACTGATCTTGAGCAGAAGTACAATCTTTTTGCTTCCATATATCGCAATTTCAGCGGAATGCAACAAACGTATTTTAACATTCCAACGGTTGCCGGTTGGGACCCATATCATCAAGAGCCGGCATATCATGAGATTTGGATTAACTCTGCTACTTTGCCTTTTAGGGTCGCATTCAATACACAGTTTGTCAACAAGAGCTTCAGAGCCAGAAATGTGACTGGTACTTTTGGATTAGACTTACCTGAATATGTCAAAAGTTTATCAAATCCTTCCAATGTCAATGAACTCATCAATGAGGTGGTAAAACACTTACTTCCGCAACCCATAGAGCAAAAACAGAAAGATGCTTTAAAGAGAGTCTTGCTTGGCAATTTGACAGAAGCTCAGTGGACCACCAATTGGAACAACTATGCCAATAATCCAGGAAATGCTCAAGCTAAAACGGCTGTAGACAATCGACTGAAACCATTTTTCAGTACATTATTGAACATGCCCGAATATCATTTAAGTTAATTTATTCATTGTACATCATTTAAAAAAAATAAAATTCTTCACCATGAAAAGAAGAACCTTTCTACAAGCAAGTGCAGCTGCCAGTATTCCTGTCATGATCAATGGCATTCCAGTGCAGGCTGTGGCCCGTCAATCTTTTTTGGATTTTGTGAGTCCGGAAAATGATAAAATTCTTGTGTTAATTCAGTTAACAGGGGGCAATGATGGATTAAATATGGTGCTACCATTGGACCAATATTCCGCATTGTCTGTCCACAGAGAAAAGATTTTAATCAATGAAAACCTAGGTCTAAAATTAAGAGATGATCTTGCAATTCATCCATCCATGACCGGTGCAAAATATCTTTATGACGAAGGTAAATTAAAATTAATTCAATCCGTCGGTTATCCAAATCAAAACAGATCTCACTTCAGATCCACGGATATATGGACCACTGGTTCTCCTGCCAATGTAAACATTACAGATGGTTGGTTAGGTAGATATTATTTAGAAAACCACAACAGCTTTCCATATGGATATCCCAATCCTGACAATCCTGACCCATTGGCTTTGACCATTGGTTCTCAGGTTTCGCAAACTTGTCAGGGGCCCATTGCTAATTTTAGCATGGCGATCAATAATCCGGCAACTATGAATTTACTTCCTATTTCTGAATTTGCTGAAAATATCCCATCCTCCAATTATGGCAATGAGTTGCGCTATATTATGACCGCATTGCAACAAACAAATGATTATACTGATGTAATTAAAATGGCCAATGAAAAAGCTGGTGGCACCATTCCGAATACGGGCAACGCGCTACTTGACCGTATGAATGTAGTTGCACAGTTGATCAAAGGCGGATTGAAGACTAAAGTTTATGTGGTCAGTATGGGAGGATTTGATACACATGCCAATCAATGTGACCCAGATGATCATGAAATTGGAACCCATGCTGATTTGTTAGCAAGTCTTGCAGGTGCAATGGAAGGATTTCAAAAAGCACTTGAAGCATCCGGACAAGCCAAAAGAGTTTTGTCGATGACCTTTTCAGAATTTGGTAGAAGAATAAAAGCGAACGACAGTACTGGAACTGATCATGGATCAGCAGCTCCGTTGATGCTGTTTGGTGAATGTATTGATGGCGGGATACTTGGTGACAATCCTACGATTGGAGCCAGTGTAACCAACGACGAAGGTGTGGCCATGCAATATGATTTTAGATCCATTTACGCAACCATCCTAAGAGACTGGTTTGGCCTTAGCCAATCTGATGTTGCTCGATTGATGTACGAAGATTTCCAAAAATTACCTCTAATTTCAGGCGCTTGCACCATTTCAGATGTGGAAGATGCTTACAGAGATTACCAATTGGAATTGCAGACTACACCTAACCCTGCAACAGATTACACCACCATTAGCTTTAAGACTAAGGACGAGTACGTGCGCATTAGCCTCTACGACTCCATTGGCTCAGAATTAAAAACTATTTTTGCCGGAAAGATCAATGAGGGAAATCATCAGATAAATCTTGATATTTCCAATCTTCCTGTAGGAAATTATGTCATTAGGATTGCAGGAAAATCAGCGCAAAAAACAAAAATTCTTAGTAAAATTTAATCTAACAAATTCACGTGAAATAAAAAACCCCTTCCACTGGTTGGGGTTTTTTTATTTTTGCCAAAATTATAGACATGCCAGATCACAAAGCAAGTTTAATCATACTCGCAGCCGGAATGGGGAGCCGTTATGGTGGACTCAAACAATTGGATGCATTTGGACCCAATGGAGAAACCATCATAGACTATTCTATCTACGATGCGATACAAGCAGGATTTACTAAAATCGTGTTTATAATCCGAGATAGCTTTAAAGCAGAAATTGAACATAGGATGATGCACAACTGGTCCAATCAAATAGAAATCCACTTTGTGAGTCAGGAATTACATCTTCTACCTAAACAATTTGAGTGCCCTTCCGACCGAAGTAAACCATGGGGAACGGGCCATGCAGTTTGGGTGGCAAAAGATATTGTCAATGAACCATTTGGTGTCATTAACGCAGACGATTATTATGGGAGGGAAGCCTTGCATGCCTTGCACGATTTTCTAATCTCAGATCTCGATCATCAATCTCAATACGCAGTTATTGCCTATTTACTTCAAAATACTTTGTCCGATTTTGGAGCTGTCAACCGTGGTGTTTGTATTGCATCTGAAGATGGATTTCTGAAATCTATAGAAGAGTGCAAAGGAATTATGAGAAATGATGATGCCATCATTGGTCTTCAGGATAATCCAGATAGAATTTTTTCTGAAGACACTCCTGTTTCCATGAATATGTGGGCTTTTGGTGAATCCTATTTTGCGTATGCAGAAAAGTTTTTTATCCAATTTTTAAATAACAACATTCAAATTCCCACTTCAGAATTCTACATACCAGATTTAATACAGCATTTGATCGATCATGATCAAATCAATGTTCATTTGATAAAATCCCCTTCCAAATGGTTTGGAGTGACTTATCAGGAAGACAGACCTATGGTTCAGGATGCTTTACAGAAATTGATTGATGAAAAATATTATCCGAAGACACTATTTGTTAATAGTTAATTTGCGTTCAATTTTTTTAATAAAACCAAAATCATCAGCACTGTGCAGTAAATTGTCAGCACTATGATTTTTGTGATTACCGGATTTTTATGATTTAGGGTTCAATTGTCAGGACTATGATTTTTGTGATTATCGGATTATTATGATTTAGGGGCTAAATTGTCAGCACTGTGATTTTTGTGATTATCGGATTATTATGATTTAGGATCCGTTGATATTAGATATTTGTATTCTTCTTTAATCAAGGTATATCATTTAATCATAAAAATCAAAGTGCTAACAATTATTAACAAAGCTCATAATTCATAATCTCTTTTTCCGATAAAAAAACTAAAGACATTGTTTTGTGGCTTAAATCGTCAGCACTGTGATTTTTGTGATTTTCAGATTATTATGATTTAGGATTTAATTGTCAGCACTATGATTTTTGTGATTATCGGATTCTTATGATTTAAGGTTAATTTGGTTGTACTGTGCGGAAAATTGTTAGCACTGTGATTTTTGTGATTACCAGATTATTATGATTTAGGATCCGTTGGTATTAGATGTTTGTATTCTTCTTTAATCAAGGTATATCATTTAATCACAAAAATCACAGTGCTGACAATTATTAACAAAGCTCATAATTCATACTCTCTTTTTCCGATAAAAAAACTAAAGACATTGTTTTGTGGCTTAAATCGTCAGCACTATGATTTTTGTGATTATCGGATTCTTATGATTTAGGGCTATACTGTCAGCACTGTGCGGAAAATCGTAAGCACTGTGATTTTTGTGATTACCAGATTATTATGATTTAGAGTCAGTTTGTTCTATAAATTAGTTGGAGGTCTTTGATTTTTTTGTTTGAATGATTTGTTGGAAAGTCTTTTAAACTGAAGTGATTTTGCACCAAAGTTTATGAGCAATCCTACTTCCAAATCATACGCTTCTAAATAATTGATAGCTTGAGCCAAATGAACATCCAAAATTTCAATGACTGCTTTCAATTCCACAGAAATAACACCTTCCACTAAAAAATCTACTCTACGTGTGCCAATCTGGCGATGTTTATAATAAACTTCCATTTCCTGTTCTCTGTTAAAGGATATACCTTGTAACTCCATTTCAATTTCCATTGCTCTTTGATAAATGACTTCTTGAAAGCCATTCCCCAATTCACTGTGCACAGTCATAGCACAGCGAATAATATTGCCAGTTAATTCCGAGTATAAATATTCTTCTTTAATCAAGGTATATCATTTAATCACAAAAATCACAGTGCTGACAATTATTAACAAACTTCATTTATAATTCACTCAATTTTCTTACCTCCCCCCTGTAAAATTTTGGTTGCTTGGAATTTTAACGAAATCCAAAGGTCCTGGATTAACACCTATGAAAAAACTGAAAGCGTTGTTCTGTGGGTAATAGCTAAATCGCATATTCCAACAATGCAATTTGCGATTGAGGGTAATGTCGGGATAGGTCAGACCTTTTCTAATAAAATCGTAACCAATACTTCCGACCGAAATACTCCAATTTTTTGTAATTGGAATGGTTCCTTGAGTGTAAAAACTATTGTTGGTGGCCATGATGGTGTCTTTACCAGACTTTAATCTTATAAATTGATAAGTCAAAGTGTGGTTTAATCCAAAGGTATTAAACACACTTCCCACATCAGGCAATGGATCTGGAGTTTCTTTTGTTTTATAAAACAACTGTATCAATTGGGGAATGGTGGTGGTCGTCACTATCCCAAGATCTATGCGTGTGAGGTAAAATAAATTAAATTTACCATCGGCTTGAATGCGGTATTGGTTGATCTGTTGCTCTTCTCCATTGACCGAAATTCTTTTATATGGATCTAGAAAAACAGAATAACTCAACCTTGTCAATCCTTTGAACAAAGTTGTTTGACCAGAACCGTTGATCGATCGACTTAACTTAAATGAATCTGCAAAAACATTGTAATTGCCACCGATGCTAAAGTTATCAATCAAAGAAAATTTCTTAAAACTACTGTCTTTCTTTGAGTAATATTTTATCTCCACCCGATTGTTGACGCTGAAATTGAGTTGGAAGTTTTCTGCAGGAACGGATGAAGTTCCATAAGGACTGTTGGCAAAAACGAAATATTGTTTGGTTCTGTTTTGTTCAGGTCTTAGATCCGTGCTGACTGTGTCATAGTAGCTAAATGGAGATTGGTTGTAATCAGGCGCAAAACTCATACTTATGCCCGGTGAAACTATATGTCTGATACCGCGGAACCACCCTTTCTTAGACAACAATTGGCCATAAATTTGTGTATTCAAACTAAGACTACTGCTCACTGTATTTAATGCATTAAAACCTTTTTCCAAAATTTGCGAGACAACACCAAAGGTCGTGTCATTTTTGCCACCAGTGGTATCGATAGCGAGTGAATCCAATAAAACCAATTTCTGTTTTCTAAAAAACCATTCAGATCCCATGTCTAACCTTGGTGTTAAATTAAAATATTTCAAAACCCTAAACGACGCATCTGCAGAAGCTGTATGCTTTACACCATATCTCATGGTATCTAAAGTGCGTTTGGTAAATAACAACGAATCATAGGTTGTAAATCGATTGGTCGCACCTGAATTGTAATTGATGGTAATTTTTTCATACCAGGCTTGTCCGGAATTGGATGGAATTTTTTTCTTAAAAGGATTTTGTGCCCGCATTCTGACATCCAAAGAAGGCAAGGTCACATTCATAATTTTTGTAGTCAAATTCTGATCATGGGTCATACCAGCCACTAGAGAAAAAGGAGAATTGGGAAAGCTTTGAGTAAAAGTGACAGAAGAACGCAGGGTATTGTTTTGTTGGCTATAGGCATCCAAATATATCTGACGATCAAAAGCTCCCACTTGGATAGAAGTAGAACCTGAGATGGTCCTATAAGGATGTGCCGCAGGATCTTGGGTATGTCTCCACTCCAATTTTAATGGACTTCTTATATATGTTCTGTAATCATTGGGGATTTCTGTTTTCAACCTCGAATAAGAAAGCTCAAAATTGCCGGTGCTTTTGTACCTTTTTTTATAATTCCCTAAAATTCCCACTTTAAATGAGCCTTTAAACCAAATGCTCCCCAATAATTTTAAATCCAAATATTGATTGATGGGTTTGTAATAACCGATGTCCTGCATTCCAAATCCCAAATTGGGATCAAATACATAATTCCTTGGAATAATAAGTCCGGAGCTCTTGTCTTTAGAAATTGGAAAAAAGCCAAATGGCAGTAAAAACGGAGGCATTGGAATCTCCTGTATTTTTAGAATGGAAGGTCCAACGATCACCAATTTATTGGGAATCACTTTTTGTTTTTTGCTGTAAATCCCAAAATGTGGTTCGGGATGATCACAAGTGGTAAAAATCCCATTCTGATTAAATATCACATCGTCTACGCGGCTTGAATCTCCTGTTTTGCCAATAAATTTGGTCTTTTCACCTAAAATATAAATTTCGGCCTCTTGCGTCACCACTTTAAGAACGGTTCCCTTTCGGGTTTTAAAATTATACTTCATGCTTTGGGCATCAAAGGATTGTGGCCCGTCTTCAAAATGTGGCACTCCTGTTTTCTTTCCTAAACTATCCACCAGTGGATCCGCGTAGGCAATATTTGAATTCAGGTCGATTTGGATATAATCCGCTTTAATTTGTAACGTCTGGTATTTAATGGAGGCTGCACCAAACAAATAAATCCACCTTTTGTCATAATCAAATATGATGCTATCACGCGCGGTGTAGTTGACCGGATCAACGATGGAATCTCCGGACATCAAGTACAATGTGGAGCCCACTAAAAATAAAGAATCTTTAGGGATGGTATCTGTTGGATTTGAAGTCAATATAGTGTCCTGAGCTTGAACCAGGCCTAAACTAAAAATAAACAATGGGATAATCCTAGATAAATACCTTCTCAAAAAAAAATTCTTCAATTTTATATATAAATATTTATAATATGTATATCTTTGCATTAGAAATAAGAACTCATGGAAAACTACGATTTCCGACGTACCAGTACGCTGGTGCTGTATTTATTTATTATTTTGATCAGCACTGGTGCATCTTCAATGTCCAATAACGACCCAAAAGTACAACTTATTGGGACTTACACCGTGGTTTTGGATGCAGGCCATGGTGGAAAAGATCAAGGTGCCAGGGGCAAGATCTGTCTGGAAAAGGAAGTCAACCTGTCTGTTTGCTTACTTACCGCCCAATTGCTCAGAGAAAGCATGCCCAATGGTCAAATCATATTGACCAGGGATCAAGACCAGTTTGTTTCATTGCAAAAAAGAGCGCAAGCAGCCAATCAAAATAAGGCCAATCTGTTCATCAGTCTGCATTGCAATGCACATACCGATAAGACGGTGAGGGGCTCTGAAAGCTACATTATGGGGCTCCATAAAACGGAGGAAAACTTACAGGTGGCCAAGACTGAAAATGCCAGTTTCCTTCATGAGGTAGACAGTTTCGAACTGGAACATGATTCCCCTGAATCCCATATTCTATTGGCGCATTATCAGGAACAAAATCTATGGGAAGGTCTGCGGATTGCTGACTTTTGCGAGTCTACTTTTAAATTGCACCATCCTGGTGGAAGTCGTGGTGTCAAACAAGCAGGATTTTTAGTTTTACATCAAGTGTATATGCCAGCTGTGCTGGTTGAACTAGGTTACATCAGCCATCCGGACGAAGAAGCTTGGCTTTGTTCATTTGACGGACAATTGGAATTGGCTCAAACGCTTGCCATTTCGATTACCAATTATTTTGCACAACAGGAATTTTTGGCTAGGCGTAATTAAGAGACTTAGACTATGACTTAGACCTAAGAGTTTTAAGTTTTAAGTTTTAAGTTTTGAGTTTGGGAAGAATCTTGACTAAGACTTTGACTCATTTTATTGGTTAAAACGACGAGAAGTATTCAAATAAAATTATTCAGAGCTATAACAATTAAGAGATCCAAAAAGCTAATTTGCAATAAATGAGATGCATTGAGTCTACTACATGCTTGTTCTTCCTCATTTCAACTCAAAATTTTCCTGTATATTTGCACATTCAAATTAATAATCTTGAAATTAAGCTCTGAAGTTAAAATTGGTATACTTGCCTCTGTCACCCTTGCCACCCTCATTATTGGATACCGTTTCCTGAAAGGTAGCAATATTTTCGATAGGTCCAAAGTATATTATGCGATGTACCGTGATGTAGAGATGCTTGATGCCTCCGCGCCTGTATTGGCCAGAGGGATTAAAGTGGGTTCTGTCATTAAAGTGGCCTTAAAACCTGACAATCCTGATTCGGTGGTGGTTACACTGGATATAAAAGCAGATATTCTATTACCTAAGGATACAAAAGCTGTTTTGGTTTCTACAGGATTAATGGGAGGAAAAGCCGTTGAGTTACGTTTCACCCATCATTGTCAGGATGATTGTCTACCTAACAAAGGGTTTATACAGTCGGAAACACAATCACTTTTGGGAGGGATGGTAAACACCAATGAGTTGAAAAGCTATATGAAGGATTTGGGACCAGATCTGGATACCCTTATGAATAAAAGCCAGTTGGGTGCCAATGTTAATAAATCCAGTGTGGATCTTGCCATCACCTTACAAAATTTTGCAGAAATAAGTAAACAGCTTCAAATCCTTTTAAAATCTTCGGATAGACATATTCAAAGCTCTTTACAAAATATCGACAAATTGACCAACTCGCTGGTGGCCAATACCAAGTCCATTGATAAAACGCTCAATAATTTGTCCACGATCACCGAGCAACTCAAAGAAGCAGATCCGGGAAAACTCGTAAAGAATTCGGATCAAGCCATTCAAGAAATCAATAAAACAGTTTCTGAAGCCAAAGGGGCTGTAAAGCAACTCTCAAATCTATTAACTGAAATTGACAAAGGACAAGGCAGTTTAGGTAAATTGATCAAGGATCCAGCTTTGTATAAAAATCTTGAAAAATCTAGTAAAAACATCGACCTGCTTCTACAGGATATGCGTTTGAATCCAAACAGATACATTCATATTTCTGTGTTTGGAGGTAAAAATAAACAATACGAAAAACCCGCTCAAGATCCTGCTGAATAATCCTTCTTCTTTCTAGACCAAACATACAGCGGCCATCCGATCAGGCTGATTAAAATTCCAAAAATGGAATTAATAAAAACGGTCTTTCCTTCCATATACATTTGAATGTCGCTAAACAGACTCAGTAATAAATATGTAGTAGAGAATAAAACAAAAATGACCGCAGTCCAGGGGTAACCCGGTGCTTTGTAAGGACGCGGCAAATCGGGCTGCTTAATCCTTAGTAGAATCACACCGAGCGCACTCATACCATAGAAAAACCAACTAACAAAAATCAACATGTCCGTCAGTCGATCAAACGAGCCCGTCAATACCAAAAGCACACTGATTAATTGGTTGAGCCAAATCGCTCTGGCTGGTGTTCCGGTCGTTTCATTAACCTTATAAATACTTTTTAGTAAACTAAAATCTCCTGTAAATGCATACGTAGCTCTAGAACATGAGAGCACATTGGAATGGACTGCTCCCGCAACAGAAAGAATGATCAATAAACTTACAAACAATGCTCCTGAGCTTCCCCAAATAATGCTTGCTGCATCTGAACCAATATAATCCGATTCAGCCATGGCCTGTATGCCCATGAGTTTCAGAAAACTCAAATTGAGTAAGATGTATACCAACATACTGACCATAATTCCTATAACCAATGCCCGTGGAATTGTCTTCTGAGGTTGGATGACCTCCCCTGCCACATAGTTGATGTTGTTCCATCCATCATAGGCCCAGAATGCACCAGTTAAAGCCAATATGAATGCACCCATTCCAATCTCTTCATTATGGAGTATAGTACCTAATTGAATTGGTTGAATATTTGAATGAAATAAAGCACCCATTACTAAAACCAAGATGGCGATGAGTTTTAACAAGCTGAGGAACAATTGCAAACGTCCTGAATATTTAGTGCTCCATACATTGATGGCTGCACTTAAAAAGAGCAATCCAATGGTTAAAATTTTGATCTCTAAATTTTCCAAAATTGAAAATTGTCCAAGACCTGGAATATGAATTGTATAAGCTAAAATGGTCTCCTTAGCTAACTCTAAGGTTGGCATGTATGCGTTTAAATATTGAACACATACAAATGCGATGGATGCTGTACCTGCGGTATTAAAAACTGCAAACGCCGACCATCCATAAATGAATGCAAAACCATCTCCGTACATTTTTTTAAAGAAAACATATTGACCACCGGTCTCTGGAAACATAGCTGCTGCTTCCGCATTTGTTAATGCTCCACACAGTGTCATCAAACCAGCCAGAATCCAAACTGCCAACAACCATTCCGCAGAACCCAATTGCCCGGCCATGGTGGCAGGTTTCATAAAGATGCCAGATCCAATGACTCCTCCGATGACAATCGCAAGAACTACACGGAAACCCAAGGTTCTTTTAAGTTCCATGAGAAATTAAAAAATGTGGACCCTATTCATTAGAAAAATTAACTAAGAAGTAATCTCATTCATGGCAATGCCCCCACTCTGTTCATCCGTCAGCCAGCTTAAATAATAGTTCGGATCTTCTATTTCAGCGGCATGGGTTGTCATCAACAATGGTTTAAATGTATCTACCATGACGGCCAGTTCGCGGGTTTCTTTGGCTCCAATACTTTTTTCAACAGTTCCTGGATGTGGACCATGCGGAATTCCACCGGGATGCAAAGTAATCATACCTCTTTCCACATGTTTTCTGCTCATAAAATCTCCATCCACATAATAAAGCAGTTCGTCGCTGTCGATATTGCTGTGGTTATAAGGTGCTGGAATGGATAATGGATGGTAATCGTATAGTCTGGGCACAAAAGAACAAATCACAAAGTTATGACCATCAAAAGTTTGATGAACGGGTGGTGGTTGATGGACCCTTCCCGTTATGGGTTCGAAGTCATGAATGGAAAGGGCAAATGGATAAACAAAACCATCCCAACCGACGACATCAAATGGGTGACCGAGATAATGATAAGGATACATCATCTCTTGCTTTTTGATGTAAAGTAAAAAATTACCTTTCTCATCATGGGTCTCCAGGTCAGTGGGTTTACGAATATCGCGTTCACAGAAGGGAGAATGCTCCAACAATTGACCAAATGCATTGCGATAGCGTTTGGGAAAAGTAATAGGTCCTGAGGATTCGATGATGAGAAGTCGATTGTCTGATTGGTCAAAGTGAAATTGGTAAATGGTGCCTCTGGGGATCACCAAATAATCTCCATATTCAAATCTTAGATTGCCATACATGGTTTTTAGTGTGCCCGTACCTTGGTGAATAAAAACCACTTCATCGGCATCCGCATTTTTAAAAAAATACTCGTTCATGCTTTCTGTGGGAGCAGCCAAGCTAATTTTACAATCGCTGTTGACGAGCACAGGCTTACGGCTTTTGAGATAATCTTTCTCAGGAGCCACATGAAAACCCTTAAGGCAACGATGTTTCAACTGCTTGTCATGTATCGTTACAGGAGCTACAGAATAAGGATCATCCACTTGCACGATCTGGGTAGGAGGCATGCAATGGTATAGCAAACTGTAAAGGTCTGAAAAGCCTTCGGTGCTAAACAACTGCTCGCTGTACAATCTCCCCTCCTGGTTTCTAAACTGAGTATGTCTTTTATGTGGGATCTCCCCAAGCTTGTGATAATGCATGCGCTTTTTATTTAATTGCAAAATTAGTCTTCAAACGTTAGAATTAAAGAGCAAATTTTAACGAAGGGTCATCTATGGAATAAACTGCCGAAATAATGGATTGCAGCATTTTAGAAATTAATAAATATATACATATAAAAAGTAGGCACACTAAACCATTTTACAGAGCTTTAGATTTCTAATTTTTAAAATTCAATGACTTCCAAAAAATAAATCATTCTTTAAATTTGGTATTGTGATGCCATCTAACGCCTAATTATGAAAACAAAATTACTTTACATCCACTTGATTATCTTCCATTTATGTACATTTTGCGTTTTACTCCATGGGCAAAGAATTATTCGGATTCCAGAAGATTACCCTACAATTCAAAAAGGGCTCAATGATATTCATACTAATACAACCATACTTGTAGCACCTGGCATTTATTATGAAAATCTAATTTGGCCATCTACTACTTATGTCATTAAATTGATTGGTATTGAAGGGAGTGCAAAAACAATAATTGATGGAGGCTTGAAGGATCGTGTTATCACATTGATTGGAGAAACCCTTTCTCCAAATATACAATTAATCACTAAGGCAACTCTAATACAAGGGTTTACGATTCAGCACGGCCAAACGGTTAATAAGTTTGGCGCAGGTTTGTTCTGTGATTTTGCAAGCCCAAGCTTTTATGATCTCCGGATAATCGAGAATGAATGCTCTGGTGAAGAATGTTTTGGTGGAGGAGCTTATTTAAATGAATTTGCGGGAATCATTGAAAACTGTCAGTTCATCGAAAATAAATTAAATACCACAACCAGTTCTTTTGGGGCTGGTTTATATCTCAGACAGAATAAATCTTTAATAATTAGAAATTGTACTTTTGATAATAATTCTGGCCTTAAAAGCGACTGGTCTAGAGGAGCCGGTTTGTATGTTGAAATTCCTTTTACTTTTAATTTGGATGACAGTCTAAATCTCTCTATTATCAATTGTAAAATTTTGGAAAACAAAACACAATCCGGTGGCAATTCAAACGGCGCAGGAATTTATATAGACGATTTATCCTTAGAAAAAAAGCATTCTATAACTATCGATTCTTGTTTTTTTTATAAAAATGAGACCAATGATGCAACTTGGTCAATTGGAGGTGCTTTAAATTCAAATGTCCCAAAAATAAATATTCTCAATTCACAATTTATTCAAAACAAAGCTAGAGAAGGGGCAAGTATTTATCTTGGATACCACTTTTCAAAATTGAGACAAGTAAAAATTGAAAATTCCATTTTTTATAAAAATCAAACCATTGATGGTGCAAGTAAAAAAGGAAGTGCAATTTGTGCAGAATTTATCGCAACCGAATTATTACTTAAAAATGTGGCGATGAACAACAATCAATCCTCTGCAATATCAATTAGCAATAGTGCGACAACCATTGAAATGATTCATTGTACAAGTTATAATAATGAATTAAATAATATTTTCAATGGTTCCATCGTAAATGTGCAGAACTCAATCTTCTGGAATCAACCTTCCAAAGAATTTGATCGACTTTATCATAACACAATTTTAAGTCATTGCATTGTAAAAGGAGGATACCAAGGAATAGGCAATTTGAACAAAGATCCTTTAATGATTCATGCCATAATACCAGTACCAGGAATAAATTCCCCTTGTTTAAATGCTGGCATGTTAATTCCTTCTATTAATACTGATATAAATGGTTTCCCCCGTCCCATGCCCATTAATAGCTTACCGGATATAGGGGCTTATGAGATGGATCAATACTTTGCACATGTTTTGGTGAAATATTACTATGATATCAATCAAAATGGAATGAAAGATATCAATGAAAGATATCTTTCGTTAGGTAGGGTGAAAGACCATAATGGTCAAACCCATGTCAACTATACAGAGAATGGCAGTTATATTATCTTACAACAAGGTATGGCATCCATACAATATGTTGAAGATATTACCTCTGACTGGAAATCAAGTGGGCAAATGTTTTACCAATTTAATGTCAATTCTGCACAATTTAGTGAGAAAGTTGAAATTGGTTTATATCCAAAAGCCACTCAATCAAAACTTTCTACGATGGTCTATGGAAATAATTTCAGATGTGGAGAAAAGGTTAGGTTTACGATCACTTTAACCAATTATGGCAACGCCATCGAGTCTGGTTTTTTTTGGTTAAAAATGGACGATAGACTTGAATCAATCTGGTTTACTGATCTACCAGATGTTATCACTTCAAAGCATGAATTTTCATGGAGATATCAAGATTTATATCCGGGAGAAAGCATCACCAAGGAATTTTTTGTATTGGCTCCTAGAATTAATAATCCAAACGAGTTGGGTGAAATTTATAAGTTCTGTCATGGAGTTTCAGGCTTATCACTCAGAGATGACAATTGCTACTTGGCTGAACTCAGATGCTCTTTCGATCCTAATGACAAATTCGCCATTCCGCAAAGAGAAGATCAGTATTCATTAAAAGGTGAACCCTTGGTTTATACCATCCGCTTCCAAAATACGGGAAATGATTATGCACGAAATGTCATCATACGTGATAACATTGATCGCTCATTCAATCTTAATAGTTTAAAAATTTTACAGACCAGTCATCCAGATATTTTGGAGGTGAGTTACGATGATGCCAGAGTACTTATCTTCTCCTTTAAGGATATTTTTCTGCCGGATAGCACTACAAACTACGAAGGCAGCAATGGTTATGTCATTTATTCTTTGGAGTACAACGAAGGCATTCCTGAAAACACCGTCGTCAATAATACCGCCAATATCTTTTTCGATTTTAATCCTGCCATTGTCACCAATACCACCCATAATATCGTGGTCACAGAATATCCGACCAGTACTTCAGATCCTAATGAAAATAGAATTCTTGTTTATCCAAATCCTGCCACCAACTATTTAGAGTTTAGTCGAAAAGTAGACAGATCCATTTTATTTAATTTGCAAGGACAAATAATCCATCAATCCAGCAACACCAATAATTTAAATATTCAGTCTGCGCCGGGAACTTATATTTTAAGATTGGAATCCGAAGGACATTTATATTATCATAAAGTTTGGATTATTGGGAATTAAAGTAAATCTTATTAAGACTGACAAATTATCAAAATAGAATTGTTGAAAATTAAATATTTAAAATTGAACTATCCTATTTTTAATTTCGTTTTATTATAGAGTTAGATAATTTTACAAAAGTTTTGGAACAAGGATTTTTGTTCCCCATAAAATGAATTTTGTAATAATTAATTGTAACTATGCAAAACAATTGTATCTAAAGGCCGCAATTTTGCAAAAATACTTTTAATTAAAGTATTGATATTAATTGGAAGTTTTTCTCCAAATAAAAGCCAATTGTTTTTTGATATATCGCATTTATTTCGGATTTAAAAAACACATTTTTATTCTTCACAAAATAAATTAAATACTATGAATAATATTTTTAAAGGTCTGATTGCAGGATATGGAGCCCACAAATTGGGTGGTGGGTGCTTTGGCACCATCATCGTATTTGTTATCATTTGGCTGATTCTTGGCCAGTGCAACTAGAAAAGACTTCTTAGATAGCTTGTCAAATTAACAATATGAAAGGTCATTTTTATCAAATAATGATATTGATTTCCATTAACAAGAAGTAAATATTCGAAATATATTTCGAATAAAACAACTATATTTGTTGGATCCAAACCCAATTATTGATAAAATGACAGAAAATTTTAAGATGCTTTATGCTGCTTTAAAAACAGCATTTAAAAATTGGTGGTCTAAAGACCCCTTCAAAGAAAGCGCTGTCATTGCCTATTATGCCATTTTTTCTTTACCCGGCTTATTGGTTGTCATCCTTACCCTTGCAGGATATTTCTTTGGTCATGACGCTGTCAATGGGCAATTATCAAAACAATTTACATCTACCATGGGCGCAGAAACGGCACTTCAAATCCAGGATATCATTGCCAAAGGCACCCAATCAAAAGATTCATTTTGGGCAACAGTGTTAGGCATTGTCACCATTCTACTTGGTTCCACCGGAGTATTTGTTCAATTTCAAAAATCATTAAATGACATCTGGGAAGTTAAAGTCGATGTAAAAAAATCAGGAATTTGGGATGTGATAAAAGTTCGAATTTTTTCTTTTGGACTTTTAATTGCTATATTATTCATCTTGACGGTATCCTTGGTCATTTCTGCAACCATTACTGCTTTTGGCAACTGGATTATTAATTATTTTTCAGCCTCGCTGCTTATCTTCATGCAATTTTTAAATTTTGCCCTATCATTGGGGGTACTGGCCATTCTGTTTGCATCGATGTTTAAATTATTTCCAGATGCCAAAATTAAATGGAGTCATGTATGGGTGGGGGCTTTACTGACTGCGATTCTTTTTGAAATTGGTAAATTTACATTGGGATTTTATTTTGGAACTGCAGAGCCATCTGCAAGTTATGGCGCAGCCGGTTCGATCATCTTAATACTTCTGTGGGTTTCGTATTCTTCCATGATTGTATTCTATGGCGCAGAGTTTACCCATGCATATGCAAAACTAAAAGATGGCAGGGTGATTCCAGGCGAGCATGCAGTTAAGGTTAAGGTTACTAAAGATTAGCTATTCATACCCACTCTTAATCACTGTAAGTATCAATTTGAATCTTCCGTTCGGTTGTATCAGACTAGATATATGAGCCGGTATCACAATACCATCCCCTGTGTTAAGCTTAGTGGCTTTACCATCAATGACGATGACCGCACTACCATCAATGATTTGCGCATAAGTGTCAAATGGTGAAACTTTCTCATTTAAGCCTTCACCACTATCGAATGAAAGTGCATTGATAGAACCCGTACTCCTTTTCATTATGGATTTGCTCACTACTGCATTGTGTTCATATTCTATCAGTTCCATAATAATATGGGACGTACCTTTTTCGATTTCCTCACCTTTGTGTGGTAATTTTTCAAGTTCTTTAGTATCCATAGTCGTTCATTAAAAAAATTAGTAATTTTTATCTATGCAAAATAGCGAAACTTTGAGTGTTTGGGCTTTACATATCGGAAGTAATTATTTACATCATTAAGTCTAGCTTTTCGGCTCCAAAAATAAATTCTTTAAGCCAGTTCAAATAAAACCACACTAGAATTAAATAATTGACAATATGTGCTCAATGCATAGATGGTCAAATAAATTAATTAAAAAATACTTGTGCAATTGAAATATTCCATTTAACTTTGCGTTTAAAAGTACTTTTAAATGAAAGACGAACAGGAGTATATTAAAGATATCGCCGCCATCCGGACCATCATGGAGCGAACCACCAAGTTTAAGCTTCTTGCAGGCTGGGCGGGCATCATGGCAGGAATCTACGCTTTGGCGGGTGTGTTGATCGTTAAACAATATTTTAGGTTTAATCCTGGAGAGACAGAAGATATGTACATAACAGGAGGCACCATAGCGATGAATACTTTGAATGTCATCATCCTCGCAAAATGCATTTTGATTTTGTCCGTTGGTACTGCCATTTACCTTTCGAGTAGGAAGGCAAAACAAACAGGAGAAAAACTTTGGAACGCCACCACAAAAAGGCTATTGATGGATATGGCCATCCCCTTACTGGCTGGTGGATTTTTAATGCTCATCTTGCTTTCAAAAGGATATTTTGGTTTTATGGCGCCTTTGAGCTTGATCTTTTATGGTCTTGCTTTGTACAATGCCGGGAAGTTTACTTATGACGAATTAAAAATACTTGGTTTTATTCAGATTGGTCTGGGATTGGTCAGCATTTATTTCGTGCAATATGGATTGCTGTTTTGGGCCTTGGGTTTTGGTTTTGCCCACATACTGTATGGTATCTATTTACACTACAAGTATGAGCGATGAAAATATCCATAGACAATTTACACAAAGCATTTGATAGTAGAATCAGGCTGGGCATTATGGCAGCTTTAGCAGCCAGTGATTCACTTGATTTTGTTTCGCTCAAGGAATTTTTGGATTTAACAGATGGCAATCTGGCCAGTCATATAAAAGCTTTAGAGAAAGAAGAATTTATAGGAATTAAAAAATCATTTATTGACCGAAAACCCAATACCAAATATTTTATAACCAGATCCGGAAAAATAGCATTCAACAATCATCTAAAAGCATTGGAAAAAATTATTCAATCAAATAAATAATCCCTTCTAACAATAAAATCTATTTTTTTACATTTTAACTTTGTACTTCAAAGTTCTTTCAATTTTTAAACCATGCAAACAGAAAACAAAAATTACCTCGAAAACATTGCCGACTCCATTAAGAAATCTGTGACACTGAAACTATTGTCCATTTTTATCTTAATGATGCTTCTCATGATTCCCATCAGCATTGTACAAGAATTAATACAAGAACGTGAAGCAACAAGACAAAAAATAGTCAAAGAGGTTAGTCATAATTGGGCGAACGAACAATTGGTCTATGGGCCCATCTTGAGCATTCCATTGAAAAAAAATGTACAAGAAGACGGCAAAACCGTGACCTATTATGAAATGGTCCACTTACTTCCTGAAGAACTTAAAGTCAAAGGAAATGTATCTCCAAAAAAATTAAAGCGAGGAATTTATGAAGTGGCCGTGTATGACAGTCATCTCTCCTTTTTCGGAAAATTTGATAAAATTCAAGAAGTATTGGATCCTTTGGATGAGTACACTATATTATTGCAAGATGCATTTCTAACTATACACATTTCTGATTTAAGAGGAATCAAAGAAAATGTAGTTTTAAAATGGGCCGGACAACAAAAAGAAATTCATCCCGGATCTAATATTCCGAATATGATTCCTTCTGGTTTTACAGTTAAGAATATTTTAAATCAAAACTTCCAGGAAAGCCAGACCTTCAATTTTGAAATAAAACTTCAAGGGAGTCAATTTTTAGGTTTTGTGCCTTTGGGTAAGGAAACCATAGTGGATTTAAATTCAGAATGGAAAGACCCAAGTTTTTCGGGTTCCTTTTTACCGGATGAGCGGACTGTAAATGAGCAGGGTTTTGCAGCAAATTGGAGAGTACTGGAATTAAATAGAAATTATCCACAATCCTGGATCGGTGACAGAAACAAAGATGAATTAAAGAATTCTGCTTTTGGAGTGGATCTAATTTTACCAGTCAACGATTATCAAAAATCAATGCGTTCCGCTAAATATGCCTTGTTGGCCATTTCACTCACTTTCTTGAGTTTCTTCCTCATAGAAATTTTTAATAAAAAGAAAGTTCATCCATTCCAGTATATCTTGATTGGATTGGCTCTATGCATATTTTATACCCTCTTGGTTTCAATATCTGAACATTTAGATTTTAATAAAGCCTATTTAATCTCCAGTGTCATAGTCATCACAATGATTGCCTTGTATGCAAAGACCATTATTTCGAATGTAAAACAGTTAGCCGTGCTTGTGCTCATATTAAGTTTCACCTATTTATTTGTGTTTATCACTTTACAACTTCAGGATTATGCACTATTAATAGGAAGCATTGGCTTAACTTCTATTTTAGCGATCACCATGTACATCACTAGAAATGTAAACTGGCAAGATTTGAATTCAATTAGAAAATTAGAGGATGAGTAAATTAGAGAATTAGAGAATTTGCAAATATGGAAATGAGGAAATTTGAAAATTTGGAAATTAAAGAGGAAGAAAAGGGCGTTATTTGAAAATTGATAAAATTTCAATTTAAATATTTTTATTCAACACATAGGCCACTTAGAATTCACATAGGGCACATAGAGAAAGGTAGTTAATTAGAGAATCGCAGCGAAGCGAAGATGACACCAAAGGCGTTATTAGTAGATTAGTCAATTGGGGAATAGGAGAATTTGGAAATGCGGAGGGACTAAAGGCGTCTTAAACTCCGTGAAAAGCGATATGACGCGAACGGTGTGATGGAAATGAAAAATGCAGGTAACGGTGTAATTAAATCAAAAGTTAGAAAAAAATGAATTTGGTTACAAGACTAGACGAGATACATTCCAAAGTAAAATCAAATAAATGGTTTTACTTTTGTGCTGTATTTAACCGAATCGCCTTGGCTGCTGGCTTTATCCCATCAGGGCTGACAAAAATATTTGGAGAGAGATTTACTTCATTATCTATAAACCACCCTATGGGAAATTATTTAGAATCTCTTTATCATACCGGCTACTATTATCCATTCATTGGGTATGTGCAAGTGATCGCAGCCATACTTTTGCTTATACCAAGAACAGCGACACTTGGAGCAATTGTATATTTTCCTGTAATATTAAATATCTGCATTTTATCGCTTGCTGTCGGCTTTGAAGGTTCACTGGTAACTTCTCCTTTAATGGTAATGGCTAATTTATACCTTATTTGTTGGGACTACGATAAATTAAAATTCATAATTTCAATTAGAAGTGATAAAACTATTCTTATTAATAAGACATCGAAAGAAAAAAATAATAAATTTCCAGTTGCCTTTTCTATAAGTGTAATATTGATTGTAGTCTTGACAGTTTTAATAGTTACAAATTCCTACACTAAACAGACAAGAAACACTTTAAAAGACTGCATATATGATTGTAAAAATTCTGCTAACTCCCAAGCTTGTTTAAACTTTTGCGATTGTATTCATATACAAGGAAAATCTTTTAGCCAATGTTCAGAGCAACTTCGAAAAGCCAAAAAAGGTCGTTAGAAAATTTAGGTCAAATCTGAAATCCAAAATTCACTTATTTCACAATGTAAAATAGATCACAAATTTATAAACTAAATTTAAAAATTGTTCATAAATTTGCACACATGAAAATAATTTCTTTATTAAGTTTGGGAATTGGATTAATTTTTATGGGTTTGCTTACAAGTTGTGATAATCAAAAAATGCAAACAGAAATTAATTTAAAAAATCTGACTCCAGTTGTGCTGAAACAAGAAGGGACAGAAATATTTCAATATTGGGAGTTTAAAAATGATTCTAATTTATGGACTCATCATTTTAAAATACCAGCCAATATTAAATCCTATAAGGATACACTGGAGAATATTTTTGGAAAAGATTCTTTTAATTTCCACGTCCAAAAAATGGCATATCAAGACAATTCATACCAATCCGTTCAAACTCTCAATGGTGATTCGATCAATGCACAATTGGTACATTCCAAAATGGTGGGAAAAATAAGACCTATGCAATATCTGGAAGCTCAGTTGCTGGATTATCAATTAAGCAGGTATCCCCTATTTAGTTGGCCAACTGAATTTCATGGGTTTATACTTACCCATGATTCACTAAAATTGGTCAAGGTCTATTTTGCTGCGAGCGATCAGCCCTGGCCGCCAAAACCCAATGTGATATTGGAACGATTAGTGGAAGAGCTTAAACAGGGTTGGACATTTAAATATCATCTTCACAATCACTATGAGCCAAGGTCAAGCCATTACCTTGGAATTTTGGCTCCAAGCATGGCAGATGCTCAGTTTTATCAATTCTTGTTTGAAGATTTTAATTTAGAAAATGCATTGATAACAAATGGCTTTCATACGGTTGAAATAAATAAAAGCGAATTTTCAAAATTTAAGGCGCATGGGAATGAATAAGAAAGCCAACAGTTCAATTCGCTTCATGGTTTGGGTCAAGGGCGGCATCAGCTCTCATTTGTTTTTTCTAATGAAGCCAAAGTAAAATGTTGTCAGAAATAAGGCAAAATGAATGAAACCACGAACAAACAAAAATTAATGTGACTTCGTAGTTCCCATAAAAGGAAGGTCCATCTTCAGATATGCAAAGTACCAACTTGCCCCTGCGGTTACAAAAAATGCACCAGATAAAAACTTACATATTTCCTTCCAATTTATCCTATCCATGTTTTGCGATTTTAATTATTATACTTATTTAGGAAAATAAATCCTCAACACAATGAAATTTTATTTTTAATTACTTTAGTACACATTCAAATGATTATTAATTTTTTCTATTAAATTAGGCTCTACTTTAGCTTGTGTTGCATATTTATTCCATGATTTAATAACAGAGTTAATTTCATCAATAATTTTGTCGCCTTTTTTAATGCTATTATTCTTTGCTAAAGTCATTAAATCTTCTTTTGTTATCCCAAGTCTTTTCCCATTGACACTTAAAGTTTGTTGGCTTACCCAATGATTGGTGGGGTCGAAAGAAAAACATAAATCGTAGGCGGGAGCCAATTTCCATTTTTCATCTTTTTTTAAAATGAATGAGAAATTCTTGGTGTGGTCATCATAATTGGTAGCCAACACATTAAATACCATTCTTCGAAACATTTGTTCGGCTTCGGGATATGTAAGGAACAGTAATCTCATAGTCTGAAAAACTTGCTCATAACTATACCCATACATGTCATTGAAATCATAATGCTGTAAACCACAAAGAGATTGGATATGATGTTTAATATTCCCATCTCTATCAAAACGCTTGGTCATAAAGTGTGCTCTTCCATTTTCTTCCAACAGACGGCATTCGCTTATTTCTATTTTACAGTCTTTTGCCATTAGAAAATAAGCGTACTCTATACGCCCCCATCCAAAACTCTCACCAAATTGTTCTCCACTGACACCATCTAATTTAAGCAGCCAATGTTCGAAGCCTTTGGGTACATTTCCTTGTCCAGATTTTACTTCTCCTGTTTTGGGATTAAATGCAATTACTGCCTTTGGACGAGCACCACCAGCCGAGGTTCCTATTTTTAAGATATCCATCATTGCCTTTTCTTCATCCCTACTTAAGTTGGCTAAAAATGCTTCTCGTTCATTGAGCATTTTTTTTGCCAGATCCACCAATCCATCCAATTCTAATGAGAAGTTTCTTGTACTTGTTTTGATTTGTGCCGGCTCAAATTCTATAGCCCCCATTCCTCTTGTCCCAATAAAACACAACTTTTCTACTGGGTTCATACTATTCTCTGTTCTTCCTTGTTGAACCAACCAAGTATTAATGAGCCTATTCCCATATTTGTCTGGTAAAACATCCGCCAATAAACCTGGTAGTCCTTTGAAAGTGTCTTCTGTTTCGTCGCGTCCTTTTCGCAATTCCGGAAAACTATACGTTAATGCACCTCCAGAAATTGGCATTTTGAGAGGTGATAAATCCCATCCATTTTGGATAAATTTAGCATCATATTGGAAATATCCCAATTGCTGTGATTCATCCCAGCGAACAGCCCCAATTAATTCGCCCCAAATTTTAATTTCTGCTACATCTACCATCCTAAATTTACTTTTTTAGATGTGATATTTTTTTGAGGGGAAGCTTGTTTTCTTTGCTTTTTTTTAATTTTAGCGTATTCAATGGGACTGATTTGCTCTTGAATTTTAAACACATCCATAATGTAGAGTAAATTAAGTACTCGCAGGACCTGTATTAAGCTATCAATTCTTACCTTATCTCCTCTTTCCAATAAACTTAATGTTGATCGGCTTATTCCAGCGTCCAATGCCACTTGGGCTTGTGTCCTATTTTGTCTTAGTCGGTGTGATTGAATAAAATTTCCGATGGCTTCCATTAAAGAATTATCGGACATTGCCTCCCATTTTATGTATGACTTATCATTCATATCTATTATTTTTACATTAATTTGCATCCTATCTCATGCAAAGATACACATTATTTTTAAAACTTAGCAATTTGAATGATATTTCATTCTAAAGTTCTAATAAATAATATATTTGAATGATTTGTCATTCAAATAATTGCTTAGCAAGTTAAAATAGAGTATTACAAGGGGATTGTGACACCGAAATTTGTAGGCCAATTACACGCTAATTAACCAGCATCAACTATGAGTATTAAAATGTCTATACTTATTTAGTCAACCGAAATCCCAAGAAACTACCAAGAAATTTTGCTCCATTGGCAAGTATAAAAATTAAAATAAAACTGGACCATTCCACAGTCCCGACAATGATTATAATCGTAAGATCTAACAAAACATAAATGAGTGGAAAAAGAAAGACCAACTTCAATACATTCGGAAACTCCTTTCTCTTCCAATACCTTGCAACTAAAAAGAAAATTATAAAGCCAAAAATTCCTGAAACATATGGAGCAGAAATTTGAGCATGTGCTTCGTATACACTAAATTCTTGTCCTGGATTTACGAAATAAGAATATAATGCAACTTCAATAAAAGAGATAATTATTAAAGTTGCCATTGTCAGAATGGCCAATCCAATTAATTTTAAAACAATATATTGTTTCATATTCTATTTCTTTAACTTACTTTCATAAGTAACTATCCAATCTTTTACGCTTACTTTTTTCATCAATTCGCCAATGAGTTTATACGGAATCTCTTCCAACTTCTTAAATCGGACACAGCTCTTTCCCATGTCCAGTTTTTGTGCACTGTGTTTGGGATATTCACCGACGAACCAATCCAATAATTTAGGATCGGAATAAATACCCATGTGATAAAAATTGATTGAATTTTTTTGTGAAGCAAGTCCAGCAAATGGGAGAGGGTCACTGGGTTTACAATGGTAACCTGCAGGATAAAGTGTATGCGGGACAACATATCCCAATCCTCCATAACTAATGGCTGCTTCAAATCCTTTGGGCAGGTTTATTACAATGACATCATGAAGTTTATTAAAAGCTTCTACCCTATCCTTTGGAACATTGACCAGAATGTCATGAACTGTTTTTCCGTCTGCTTTCATAAATATTCAAGTTTCGCTTTATTTCTATTTTATATAATTCGATTAGGTCTAAAAGCAATCTTACCTTACCAAACTCACATCACCCGTCAATTTATACGGCGTGCCTGTTTTGTCCCTAAACTGAATTAAATAAACATACACACCGGGATTCAGTTTCTCGCCTTGGAAGGATCCATCCCAGGCACCAACAGAAGTATTTGGAATTCCTGATCTGCTCTCAAATATTCTTTCGCCCCATCGGTTATAGATCTGCAATAAATCTATAATTTCGACGCTCGAATCTGAGATTAAATTAAAGAAATCATTTGATGCATCATCGTTTGGAGAAAATGCACTAGGTGCAAAGAAACCTTGTTTGGCAACAACTACAAGTTTATATACAAACGGACATCCATTTACATCTTCACCTGAGAATGTAAATTCTGATTCTCCCAATGTTGCAAAAGATTTTGTTTTAAAGCAATTTGGACAAGCAATAGATTCTCCACTCCATTCTCCTTTTTGATAGGTTAAATGACTCGGCAAATTAAAACTTAAATCTATGGAATCTCCAACTTTATATTGCAAGGTGTCCACTCCCAAATTTTGTACAAACTGATCTTCCAAATCAAGATTAAATGTTTGTGAAAAATTACAGTTTTTCTCATCCACCATTTCTAGTAAATAACTTCCTGGCGACAGATTTTGTATTTCATTTCCAAGGACTGAATAAGGCTTTCCATTGAGATAATAATCAATAGGATTCCTTCCACTTTTTTGCTTGATCTGAATGATTCCTAATCCCCCATCCAAACAACTTCCATTGATTGACTTTATATCAAAACAAAAACAAGGGACTTGGTCAATATGGAAGTCTTTAATAAATGTACAATTGTGTTGGTCAGTGATGCTTAAAATGTATTTACCAAAACTCAGCTCCTTCAGCGCATCTGCGTGTGATCCTGTATTCCAGCGATAGCTATAAGGTCCTTGACCTCCCAAAATATTTGGAATGATTTCTCCATTTTGGTCATTCTCGCAATTTAGTTGTCGAATAGAATCAATGCTATAAATTTCTGAGTTGACTAAAAGATTGATATCTGTGGTTGAATCACAATCAAATTGATTTTTATTTAAAAATTGGTAATTACCTGTTTGTGAAAAAGTCTGGTTACCATAATTTAATTCTTGCTGATAACAGATGATAGTGTCCAACTTAAAACTAGAATTCGAATTGGCTTTTAATTCAAGCTGAATAATACTATCACAATTTAAAGAAGATTTTAATGCGATCGTGTACAAACCAGTTTTATCGAATTTTTGATTTCCGATACTGACCCACGAACCTTCACAGATGACTTCCTTAATGGAATAATCATAGACAGGGTTCACCAATAAACTCAATAAAATACTGCTGTCACAATTGTTTTGATTCATGGTATGAAGAACTACATCTGTTGTACTGGAATATCTCTGATCCAAAACATTGATAAAAGATCCTTCACAGATGGCTGTATCGATTTTGGTTGAATTGTTTATATGTTTTTTAAGATTTAAATTTACAATACTATCACAAGCATATTGATTTTCGCCTTTTAATGAATAGTTTCCTGTAGTATCATACTTTATTCCGAAAACTTCCACAAATTCACCTTCACAAATATTAGAATCAAGAATAGTCTTGTCTACTTTGTTGACCAATAAGTTTAGTTGTATAACACTATCACAATAATAAATGGATTTCAAAGAATCGGTATAATTGCCTGTTCTACTATAAGTATTTGTTCCTACCCCAACAAAAGACCCATCACAAATCGTGCTATCTAAATTTAAAAGATGTGTATTTCTTTGTATGATATTTACTTCTAGTACACTATCACATCCAAAAACATTGCTCAAAGTATCATAATACAATCCAGCTTGATCGTAGATCTTGTTTGCAACTTGCACATAATCGCCATCGCAAATTTCAAATTTAAATTCATTAAAATCTTCCTTGTGCACCAATAAATCCACTAGGATGGTGCTATCACATCCATTTAAACTTGAATAATTAAAAGTATATAAGCCCGTACTATCCAGGCTTCGACCATCAAATTCAAAAGTTGTACTTTGACATCTTTCCACCATAATCGTTTGCAAATATTTTGGATAAGCTTCTACTTTGATTTCTAAAATACTATCACATCCATTGAGATTCTTCAGTGTGTCAAAATAAATCCCAGCGTCTGAATATAATTTATTGCCTAATCGGATTGGACTTCCTAGACATAAAGAAGTGTCTATTTTTGTGGGATTCAAATCGCGATTAACATAATAAAATGGTGTGCTAATTTCACATTCACTTCCATATGACAATCTGACTACGTAGGTTCCAGACATTTCCTTTGGAATACTATAAGATACACCGATAGCCCCTACGATTGCAATGCCATCCTTATACCATTGATATTTGGAATTAGCCAAAAATGATTTGGAAGCTGTAATAACTACCGTGTCCTCAGAACAAAGATTTGTTTTGGTTTGTATACTCAGTGGTTCGAAATTAATGGATTCTTGCAATATCAATTCATCCATCCAATAATAATATTTACCGTCCGTCATTTCACAGGCAGGACCAATAATTAAAGCTTCAATATTCCTTGTTGGCTTAATCTTAATCTTCACGTTTATCCATTCATTTTTTCCTGATACATTTACCGAGTTAACAGTATACCATCCTGAAATAATTGACGGACAATCAAATTTCTTAAACGGGTCAATAAAAGGTAAATATTTACAACTATCTGTGGCAAATATTCCAAGATTAAATGTGTCTCTTGCAGAATATACAGAGCCACCAGTTCCAAATCCAATCCAAAAAGATAGAGTGTATTCCTTACCAATCACTAACGGATTAATAAGGCATGTGCCGACATATTCCTTAACTGGAATATATATATTATTAGACAATTGTCTAATATCAAGGAAACCAACATAACCATACCCTGAAGGTAGCGGCATTGGTGGCAATCCCACCGATGGATGCCCTCTATATCCACAAGTGTTATAATAATCTGAGGTTGCATCGGAAGCTTGTATCCAACCTTTACAAAATTCCATTTGAGACACAAAATATGGACAAGTAGTATATTCCTCAAATGAGGCATTGGGTATATAAGAAGAAGTAATATTTGCAGAATCAGAAATTCCATTACATATGCAGTCGGGGTCATTTAGGTCGATTAAGCCGTCCTGATCATCATCAATGGTGTTGTCACAAATTTCTATAGCGGTCCATTTGGTCTTTTGGTCGGTAGATTCCGAGAAGAAAGGAAGACTTAAACAAAAGGCAAGCCACTTCATCATCCCAAATTATATTTTAGTGGAATAATATAATTCATTGTTGAACAATTAAATATAATTGAAGAGAAAATATAATTAGAATGGACAAAATATAAAAATGATCTTTTCACAAATGCAAGGAATTAGAAAATTTGAAGAAGCTTGATTTAGGCTTGGTTTTATTCTGTGACAAATATAAATAAAATTCTGGAGGCGCGCGCATACCAAGGTAATTTTTAACTAGTTGTCCATCAAAATTGAATGAAATCCATTTAGTATATATGAAGGGCAATTGATCATACACTAAAAAAAAGAGTAAAAAACATAAATTTTTAATCTCGTTCTCAGAACGTAGGTAAAATTTCCCCTCGTTTGATTTCAACTCAAATCATATCTAAGTAGATAAATCCTTTTTCGACTTTACAACAGCCAGATTATGGATCAGTTTCCATTCGTTGTCGATGTCTAGGACCAATGAATTATAAAAAACAAAGTCGTTTTCTGAACTTTCCAAACGCAGTTTAACCATGGCAATGTTTTCACTGACATCCATAATTTCGATCGTCATTTTTCTGGCCATTCCACCAAAAATACCATCTCTGATATTTGCCAAATACTGATGCTTATCAATCAGAGTCACACCCGAAGTTCCCATAAATCCATAACTAGCGACACAAAAATCAGGGTGCAATACCTTATTCAAGATCTCCAGATCGCTCAGGTCGCCTCCTTCCACAAAATGAGTGATAGCTTGCTTTACTTTTTCAGTGCTTGTCATTCTTTCTTATTAAGATATAATATTCTTCAATAAAGCAAAAATAATCATTCCATACTAATTGGGCTCACAATCAGAAAACTGTATCTTTGGTGTAATAATCCTTAAATGATCTCAAAATCTGAATTTTTCATTCATTTACTTAATAGGAATAGAATAATCCTATATAAATTTAAGGATTCATGCAGCGCAAATCAAATTTAGTTGGTAGTAATAGGTAATAGATTGTAAAATGAGGAAAAATGTAGTATTGTTGATCAGCTTGATAAGCCTATTCTCTTGCCATAAGAAAGAGGATAATGTAATCATCATTATTGATAAACCCAACCCTCCTGTTAAGCTCATTGAAACGGATTTAATGGGTCTGGTGACTGACACAAAAGGAAATCCTATCGCAAATGCTCAAGTTACTTCTGGAAAAATGGTAACAACTACAGACAATAATGGCTTCTACCAATTCAAGAATGTATATATTGATGATTTACAGGATTATATTTATATCAAAGCGTTGAATTACTTTGATGCCTTCCAAACGATAGATGCTTTTCCAGGTGATTTGAGTTTCAGAAAAACAGTCCTCGAAGAGAAAATTTTCACGAATTCATTTTTAGCAAGCCAAGATGCCTCTTTTATTTATAATAATTTATATGAAATCGAAATTCAAGCAAATGCTTTGATGACCCAATCAGGAGAAATATTTACCGGAAAATACAAAATAGCTCCGGAATACAAAGACCCAGCTTTGTTTCAAGAACTTCAATCTGGATATTTTGTAAAAGACTCAAATTCAACTACTAAATTGCTGACCGCAAAGTTTTATTTGGGTATTGAGGTTTCGAGTATCGAATCTGGTGAATTGTTATCCTTCTCAAAACCGATTAAAATAAAATATACTGCTCCCCTAGCTTCAATTAGCACAAACCTTAAATTGTTTCATTTTGATATTGAAAATAAAATTTGGAATACATCCGTCCCAATGGAATATAACAATGGAATATATCAATTTGAAACAACTCAAGTTAATCATTTATGCATAGGCCGAACGGATGATTACGCCTTATGTACTGGAGTTTTAACACAAGAAAATGGAAGAAGAATGATTTTTAGCCCAGTGTTAAATCTTACCAATAATGAGCCAGCTTATAAATCCAGAACGACTTATTCAGGCAGATACAAAATCTATTTTGCTAAAAATGCCTCAAATATTTTTAGTTTAAATTCTGAATGTAATGTAGTTAACTATCAACTTGAATTGCCTTCCATGAACAGCGATTTTGAAAAAAATATTACTTTGAACGTAAATATACCTTTTCTAAATGAAATATCAGGTTCAGTACTTCAATGTGATGGCAGCAACGACATCCGTGGATATATGATCATTTCGGATAAATTGAAAAAGCCATTGGCATTTCCAATTTTAGACTTGGGTAAGTTTGAAACTCAAATAATATCTTGCAATACAGATGGAATTGAAATCAAAACGGTAGATACTGAAAATAATAACACTCAGACTTATGAAACCAATATTAGTTTTAGAGACAATTTCCTTGTAAAACTATGTGAAGATAAGGTATCTAGTTTAGCCAGATTTAGTTTTAATATGATCGATACCAGTTATGCGAATTGTCGTGTTCGAAAAATATCTTCTCCAAATTCGGCAAATACTATTTATATATTTGAATACGGCAATAATGGACAATTTACTGAAAAACTAATTCTGGAAAAGTTAAGTAATCAGCAAAATGGATACTACTGGCGCATGACCCACTCCTCCTTTATTCAAAATAGCTATAAATTAAAGGAATTGATCAATGAACCTGACTTTTATTTATTCAATGAGAATGGAGTGAACATGATGGAATGCAACTTGCCAAAAGTGATCGTTGAAAACGATCAAACAAAAGAGAAGTTCATTTCCAATATTGTATTTTTTAGAGCAGTCATACAGTAAACCATCCACCAGGATTAATTTCATGATGCTGGAGAAAGAGTTAAAATTACTGATAAATGGTTGTTTGGATAATGACAGGTCCAGTCAAAGGAAATTATTTGACCTAACATCAGATCGGGTGATGACGACCTGTAAAAGGTATTGCAGTAGTCAGGAAGATGCCAGAGACTTATTTCAAGAGACCTACTTGAAAATATTTAAATATCTGGAATCCTATAAAATCGAAGATGGAGATATCCATGCCTGGATATATCGGATTACAAAAAATTGTATCATTAGCCATTTTCATTCCAAGAAAATAGTTTTTAGCCCTTTGGAGGAGATAAGTCCTGAAGATGATATCACTGTGCAATTTGATCAAAGCAATTTTCAAGAGGAAGAAATTCTGAAGGAAATTCAAAGTTTGCCGGAAGGATATCGAACCATTCTCAACTTGTTTGTTTTTGAAAGTTTAGACCACGAAGAAATAGCGGCTGCATTGAATATATCAGAAAGTACATCTCGTTCGCAGTTGAGCAGGGCACGCAAATTACTTAAGAAAAAATTGGAGTCACTTTACACAACAAAATATGAAAAATTCATCATTTGATCATTGGCTTAGACAAAATTTTAACCAAGCTAAATTATCTTTGGATAAAGATAAAGAGTGGGAGTTTCTAGAGCCGAAATTGCAAAGAAAAAAATCAAAGCGGAGACTTATATTTTGGATATTTTTTCCTTGTGTGATAGGTGCTTTGGGTTCATATTACTATTTTGGAAAAGAGAGTATAAATGAAAGAAATCAAATAGCGACAAGTGCAAAGGAACTTCCAATGAGATCGCATGAGAATAGTAAAGAACAGGTCCATCAAGAAATTGAACAAATTCCTGACAACATATTATCTGATAAACAATCTGAAATAAATGATAAGAATGCAATCTTGCATAAAAAGATTATGCTTTCAAAGCAAGCCCTTTCTATAAATAATAACATACCGGATGAAAATGATTTTCAGCAATCAGCCAGTGAACCTCCACAAATAATAAATCAATCTTCATCTTATGTACAGACAGAAAACTCTGTAAAAGAGAATATCCAAAATTCTCTTTCAAATTCAATAGCAGGAGTAATTTCATTAAGTAATCGGTCAGAGGAAGTGAACTTAATAATTGAACTTTTGCCAACTGTGGAGACTGAAGTTTTGTATGATGAAAAACAATTGGAAATTAATAAGAATCTTGAATTCAAAAGACCTGTTGTTTTATCCAAGAACAAATTTCACATTCCTATTTCATTACAGACCATGGGCTCCATGGGTATTTTAAATCAATTTTTGAAAGGACCAGAAAGCAGATTGAATACTCGATTGGTATTAGAGAAACCTGAAAGTGTAATTGCTGCAAGTATAATGTTGCACACCAAATTCAATCGTCATTTTGGATTAGGGACTGGTATAGATTACCAATACAAAACACTTCGATTTACACAAAACTTTAAAGATACAATTTCCAAAACCCTTTACGGGCAAGTTATAGTTGAGAAAGTAAATGCAAATTCTGAATTAACGAAAGATACTGGTTCAGTTATAGTAAAAGAGTATAGAAACGTATCAAGAAATTTATACCACCACCGAACACTCATCTCAATACCAGTAACACTGAGTTATAACCAACACATAAATAGGTCTTGGAGTTGCACTTACATTCTGGGATTGAGTATTCCAGTTTATCAAAAATTTAATGGAAGAATTTCAAACAGTTCTCTAAAATCAATTGAATTGGATTTATATGGAGAAAATATTTCTTTATTGAAAATACCGTGCAGCATTTTATATGGTATACAAGTAGATTATACTATACGTCCTGAACTGAAGTTGGTTTTAGGATTGCTAGGAAGGAGAGAATTGGGCTATTGGCAAGATGCTGAAAGTGGTATCAGTGAAAAGCATGGTTCCTTCAACCTTCAAATAGGTATGTCATATCGCTTAAAATAAAATAATTATACTTTAAATTTTATAACAAATAATATATTATGAAAAATTCTACCAATTGGATTAAAAAATTACTGTGTTTGTCTTTAGTATGCATAAAGTTTAGTTTTGGTTCGCTATTTTCTCAAGAATGCAATCCTGATATTATTGCAGCATTTTTATCAGCAAAGAGCAATTATACTGTGTATTTGGACGTAGCATCTGAATATAATTTAAAAGCCGAAGAACTGGTAAGTCTTTGTATTGATAATTGCACAACATCAGACAAAATGCGTTATTCTTTTTCTGAAGATGCAAGTGACAACGAAAGAAAAATACAAAGGAATTCCAATTTTCCATTGACCCTTAAGCTATTTGCAACCGATCAAGCAGGAAATATTGCGAAAGCCGATGGACAAATATCTATCGTTAACTGCACTCCAACATTAGCTTGCAATGATGCTATAAAATTCAGTATCTTAAAAGGTGGTAATCTACCTTTAACAGTGGATCACTTCCTGGAAGGAAGTTACTGTAGTGACCATTCTTTTGAAATAAGCTACAAAAATGGCTCAAATTTTATACCTATAATCCAAATAGATGAAAGTTTACCGCGTCAATTTCAATATCGGGTAAAAGATTTAGTGACTGGTAATTCTTGCTGGGGTGAAGTTAGTTATACACTTTTTGGAGTGTGCGAACCCGAAAGAGAATTTGAATTTAGTAGTCCTTTAGTCACAACCAATTGCATTAAAGATGCGAATCCAAGAGACGTCGGATTTCCTTTTCCTTCTCATTACAAAGTAGAACAGACAACCATCCCTCAAACCTATCTTGTCGAGTACAACCCTGCTTGTCCAAGAATAAGTGTAAACTATACTGATCAGATTGTCACAAAGGAATGCGCTGATCCATATACTGCTGAGCTTATAAGAATATGGACAGTAGACTTTCCTGATGGATCTAATGAACTATTTACACAATTGGTGAAATTTGAAAGATCACTGAATGGATTATTTTCAAATTTGCACAATTACGATGGACTTGACTTACCAAAATTAAATTGCAAAGACAATTGGGCAAGAAAAGATGGAATTCCTTTACCGGAATTTTCAGGTAAACCCATTTCAAATTCCTGTGCACGCGTGGAAGCAAAGTATGATGATCTAATCATACCCGTTGGACCAACACCTTGTGAAGAAGAATATAAAATAATAAGAACCTGGTCAGTTACGAATAAGTGTTCCGGAGAAGTGTTTAATCACAGTCAAATATTTAAACTGTATTGTGGCACAGATACCATCCCACCAGTGGCGATATGCACAGAAAAAGCAAGTTTTTCTGTACCATCTTCGGGAGAATTTGCTCTATTTCCAGATATGCTAGACAATGGGAGCTTTGACAATTGTGCTAATGTAAATTTATCATTTGATAAAGAAGAGGTACTGAAATTTCTAAAATTTGACATACTTGATGCAGGAAAGACGCTTGATGTTACATTATTTGTAACCGACTGGTCTGGAAATCAATCGGTTTGTATCTCATCAGTCAATATTGTATTTAAAGGTAATGGACCAAATACAAAAAATATTGTTGGAGGAAAAGTATTAAATTACAATCTTGAATCCATTGGGATACAAAATAACTTTAAATATAGCTTAAACGATGAACAGAACATTATTCCATTGTATGCTTGTGGAGAACCAGTCAATATGCCTAATTTAGATTATAGTTTGTGCATAGATACTGCCAATATTTCTCAATCAGGATTTCTAATTCCTGAAATTAAAGTACCGAATGTAAGATCTGGTGTTTCTACTTTTGATATGGTTCAAATTATTGGAAATTTATTGGGTTTTATTAAATTTAATTCTTACGAAGCGATCGCAGCGGATATAGATTGTGATAATAAAATTACCATTTTTGATATATTCGATTTGAGAAGGTTTGTATTGGGTATCATAAATAATTTAAATTGCGATGAAGTCCAATTTTATTCAGACAATAGTGCTAAACCAGAGTTAATTAAAGATATTAAATTAAATAATTTACCACGCTTTGACTACAATATTGTGCCAGTAAAAAAAGGTGACATTAATGGGAATGGATTATTTGCGCACAAAACTCCAATTGAAGTAAGGTCTCCAGAGATGTATAGTTTTTTTATTGATAATTTTAATGTAAAACCAAACCAGAATTATGATATTTGGGTGCGCACAGCAGAAGAATATAATGTATATGGTGTACAAATTGGTCAATTGTTTGACGAGAACAAAATAGAAATTCTAGATATTAGTTCGCCGTTACAAAATCTTGTAAAGGATTCTGATTACGCAATAAATGATGGTGGTGATTGGAGATGTTTATTAATTAATCCAAGTATTAACTTGATGACAATTTCTGGAGGATTTTTAAAAATTCGAGTGCGTTCAAAATTTGAAGGCATGGTTAGTGAAGCAATGTCGTCGACTCATTTTCCGATTCCACTGTTTGTCATTAGCTCTGACATTGAGTTGGCTATCCCAAGCTTTGAGTCCAAAACACTAACTTCATCTGCAGATGAAAAAATCAACAATAGAGGAAGTGTGAATGTCATTCCAAATCCCTTCAGTGACCATTTTAAAATAGAAATAAACGAGGAATCCACAGGTGTAATCATACTTGAAATTTATAGCATGGAGGGTAAAAAGCTATTTCAAAACAACTATTCCTGTTCCGGTTCAACCAATTATATCAATATGAACTCAAATGTACTTCCAGAAGCAGGAGTCTATTTACTGGTATTGAATAATGGCAACAGAATTTACAAGCAACTTTTGATAAAGAAATAATGAAACATTTCTGATGAATATGATGAGGGGACACAAATTGTGTCCCCTTTTTTATAAAATTAATCAAATTATTTCTTCCAAATTATTTGCCACGACTCATTATACCAATTGGTGCATTCTGCTGGCCAGCATTCGGCGCAAAAACTACATTCTGTATCACTCTTATATAGCCTCTGTCAAAGATTATGTTTTCAGTATTTACTGTTTCAATAATTTTTTCACAATAAAATGATTCCCCTGTTTTATTCTTAGAAAATAGATTCCATTAGGTAAACCTGAAACATCGAATTTGCTTTCATTCTTTATTTGATAAACTATTTCTCCCTCTATGTTTATGATTTCAACTTCAAAATGATCTTCGAAACCATGAAAGTCTAATTGTATAAAATCATTGACCGGATTGGGATAAAAACTGATTGGGAATTCATCCTGCAGAATGGAGACAGAAGCAGTCAATAAAGAAACGGGTTTGCTGTATTGTAAAATTTTTGAATCCGTAGTACCGATAAACAGTATGTCATTTAAAAGAGCAAGACTGCGGCTGTTCGCTGGCACAACCAATAAATTTTCCCAGCTGATCAGGTCTGTTGTGCATCTTAGATTTTTTACGCCAAAGCCCGCATCTACCAATGCATAATAATAATTGCCCTGAACAAAACAGTCCATTACATACAATCCAGTTGATTTACCACTAGTACCGTCAAAACTGATGAGTAAAGTAGATCCTCCTGGCTCCCAGCTTCTAAGTAAAAGCTTGCCAGCAAATTCTTCCGGTTTCCAACCCAACGAACCAGAGCTTGGAAACAGGGAAGGTCCATTGCTCCAACTAACACCATTGTATACTTTTGAGTTGGGATGAAGCGAGCCGTAATAATCTCTGGCTTGCACATACAAATTTCCATGATACATGCCCCCGAAATAAAATCTTGCAAAGTCATCGACTCTTCCACTGATCGCAGTATCCCTTAAAATTACTTTCCAACTTAGGCCATTGTTGCTGCTTTTCCAGACTGCTGCTTTTTCATCCTGCGAACCAACCATGTAGATAACCGTATCATTGAGCCTGGCAGCATCATACAGATGCGTAGAATTACTTCCCAAATTATAATTGTACCAAAATCCACTGCTATCCAATCTTATATAATCCCCGGGAATGGCATATGATTTGCGGTCGATGGCAGGAGCATACAACATTCCATTGATGGCTCGATAATTATAAATGGCTTCGGTATTCGCCTGTGCTTCGTAGGTAAATTTGGACGAATCCGGCGAATAAGAATAAATATCGATGGGCCCGGTATTTGCACCATAATCTCCATATCCTGAATACAGTTTTCCTTTCCATGGAAACAAGCACATGATTTGTTTTCCGGTGTTAGAGGATTGAAGAGACGCTTTTGGATGAATACCTGCAACAAAAAAAGAATCTACTGTCTGTGAAACCACAAAAGACGGGACCATTAAAGAGAATGATAAAATCGCTGCAAGTTTAATCATCTGTGAATGTTGCTTTTTCATTTTATGGACTTTCAGTTTGGCGTTATTAGCTGTTCTGCATTTACTACATCAATAAAATACTTTTTTACATCCTATTTTGCATTTTCAGTTGACTACAATTTGTAGCCAACTGGCTGCCTTCCACTTTTAGCCTTGTCTTTAATCCTTCATCCTATAAAGACTGTACAAATATAGTATTTTTCCAAAATCCCGGATTGCATTCCACTTTACTAAGTTATTTTTGTTGGTTTTGTTTAATATAGAGTTTCATTTCCAATTGCTCTACAAAGTTTTCAAGACCAATTCTTGTCAAAAATGCATTTGTAGATTTTGAAGTTTCATCAACGTTGATGATGCTTAGATTTTTTTCATATTCAATGCCAATGTGATGAAATAAGCTAGAACCAATTTTCATTCCTCTGCATTTGTGATCTACCGCAAACTGCTGGACTCTCTTGCTTTGAGGATTGTACACGCTGTATCCTACCAGTTGATCGTCCATAAATGCGCCAAACAATTTATTCGTATCCCTTAGCTCTTCTAATACCTTTGTTGAATTTTGCCAGCTTGGAGTAAAATCCCAAAAGGATTTCAATTTTTCCCAGTTGTATTCGGACATCTCCTCTATTCTAATTTGTGAATGAGTGCTTGCATTGATGGCGCCCTTATAACAAATCAACTTCCTTACAATATTGAAGCCTACTTTTTGATAAACTTTGGTGGCTTGTTTGTTTTGAACGATGACTTCCAGGACCAAATGATCTATGTTTTCAGCTCTTAAAGTTGGAAGTATATAGTCATACATTTCTTGAGTTAAGCCTTGCTTCCTTTGAGCTGGTATCACACCTGTTCCTCCATTGTAAACAACCCTTTTAATATCAATTGTATCAAAACCGTGTAAAATAAATCCAACCAATTTTTGGTCTATGAAAGCACCCACTGAATATGCAAAATTGACTTTATCCAATTTAAGCTTAGCTTTCAATTGATCCAATGTCAATTGGAGAGGTACAAAGTAATCTGAAAATGATTCATTAAATGCATGAAGCAATACTTCAAAATCGATATTTTCTAATGTTTTTATTTCCATTTTGGAAAAGTGTAAGGTTTGAAACTACCAACTTGCAAGTCTATTATTAATAGGGCTTTCATAAGTTTTTACTAACTCTTTTGCTGGAATGAACTGAATATCTTTAGATAGCGTGATAAAAATCAAAAACATATTACGCCAAGCTCAGTCCAATTTATTGCTTACTTAGCCATTTATTTACCAGTTTATTTGCTTCAGTATGCTCCACAAATTGTCCACTCAGTTTTTCAATTTTAGCAGCCTCAACTTTATCAACAATTTCTATGGGAAGCACCAAATATTCAATTTCAGTTTCGAGTTCCAAAAATTGGAGTGCTTCTAATAAAAGCTTTTCATCTTGTATCATTTCAATTTTCCTAAGTAATTGGGATTTTATTTCTACTACTTCCATTATATATTACTTTACATTATTGTAAAAATAATACAAAAATAATTATGCGAGCTCTTTTTTAATACCCAATTTTATATTTTACTTTTCAGATCGCTGCGACAAAGTTGCCAATAAATTTTCCAAGTTGGTCATGCTTAAAGTAAATCCTTCTTTAAAGCCCATTTCAATCATCCTTTCCAAACGGTCAAGAGACTCATTGTAAATTGTAATTCGTACTATGGTCTTTCCGTCTTGTTCGCTAAAATTATAATCCCAATCAGAACCAGGTAATTCGGGATTTTCATCTTTGTCTGCAAAAGCATTAAACATTTTGAAATTGGTTTTTGGGCTAATGGAAGTGTAGGTCTGAATTGCCCATCGCTCATGTCCTTCAGGGCTTACCATCGCATAAAATCTACGTCCACCAACTTTGAAGTCCATAAATTTTGTCTTTGAGGTCCAGGGTTTGGGAGCTACCCATTGATCTAGAATTTCTGCTTTTGTAAAAGCATCCCATACCAGAGTAAGCTCCGCATCAAACTCTCTGGTTATGTGAACTGTTTTTGCAGCTTTGTCTACGGCAAAATCAAATAGCAAATTGTTTTCTCCCGCTATATGGGATTTCTCTTCGTTTTTCATTTATTTTGTTTTTTCATTGATAATAATACTTTGTCCAATTGATTGAATTGGGTCTCTAAAATACTTTTGAATTGAGCAATCCATTGATCAACCTCCTGGATTTTATTTCCATTAATGTGATAATAAATTTCCCTTCCCCTTTGCTCCTGTTTCAATAAATCACATTCTGTCAGTATTTGTATATGCTTTGAAACCGCTTGCCTGCTGGTGTGAAACTCTTCTGCGATTGCATTGGGCGCCATGGCTTGTGATGCCAACAAGAGCAAAATAGCCCTTCTCGTAGGGTCGGCAATAGCCTGAAATACATCCCGTCTAGTCTCCATGATTTCTTAATTATGCAATTATCTGGTTGCAAAGATAATGCAACTATCTGATTGCGCAAATTTATTTTTAAATATTTTTTTTCGCCTCCGCTTGCCCTGAGCGACTTGTCCTGCGCTCGCTGAGCGGTGTCGAGGCGAGCTTGCCGAAAAAAGCCAATGGGCTCAACGACCGACTATAACCACAGACTGATCATCATGTTTTTTGGATTACTCAAAATCCATTTCTCTATTGAAAAACAAAATTGCTATACGTTATGATCACCGAACCTTGATCCACTCCAGGTTTTATCTGATCTTCTATTTGTTCAAAATCGCCTGTAAACGATACTGGTAATTTTTGGTTCTTAATTTCAAAGCTTACCTTCATTTTCGAAGGTAAATCGTATTTGTTTTGAACCGCATAGTCAAAGGCGATTGTAGAACTTCCCTGGCTTTTGGTGATGGTGGTCATTTTAATCATTCTGTTTTTAATCGGATCAAGCCAAATTTGTGCAAGCACAAGCTCTGAACCAATATCCGATGGAATCACTTTGATCACCTCACAATTCAAGCCATTTAATTTCTCTTGACCCATACTCAATGCGGTTACTTTCTGATTCTTTAATGAATTAAGTTGGCTGTTGAATCCCTTTTTTGGTAGAAAGGCAAATCCATCTATCTTAAAACGCACACTGTCGGGAGGAGTAAAAAACATTTTCCCCGTTCTATTTTTTATTTTAATAAATTTTACATCAATTTGAATATTAATATCCACCTGGTATTTCCCTGTTTGATTTATTTTTTTAAGTAAATTGTTCAGAAGTTCGTCTGCAGGACTTTGTGCAAAAGACGATTGGACAATAAGGAGGAGAATTATTAAGTTTAAATTTTTCATTGCTTTATGTAAGTATGTCTTTTTTATTGAAATGATAAAAACCGATTGAAAAAAATACCAAAATATAAACTAGTTGAACCACTCCAGCAAAATACAACTTATCCCATTCAATGTCAAATTCAAAAAAGTATTGCCATTTCACAAAATGGATGTTAAACAAATAAGGAGCAATGGGTCTTAAAGCGGACATCCCGAGCGCTGTAATGATGTTTAAACCGATGAGAATGGCGATGGTTCCAACGATGGGACCGATGGCATTTTTTGTAAACGCAGAAATCATGAAGGAAAGAGAGGCTACCACCAACATCGACAATAAACCAAAGCCATAAGCATAGACGAATCTCCAAAATACATCATCCATACTGAATACGTTGACCAATTTTCGAACGACGATTAAATCTCCTTCGCCAAACAAAACTTGGCCTAAACCAAAGGACAAAAGAAACATGAATAAAATCAATATACTGGTGTAAATAAAACCTGCCAAGTATTTTGATAAATAGATTTGAAACCTTGAATAAGGTCTCGTCAGTATGAGTCTAAGTGTTCCTTTAGAAGCTTCTCCGGCAATTAAATCACCCGTTACCAAACAAATGAGAATTGGAATATGAATCAAAAGTGTGTTCATCAATAAATAAGAAACCAAATAAACATTGATGATTTTTCCTTCCAGTTGAAAATTGTCTGCTAGATTTTGAGTGACAAAAGAAATGATGTTTTCTCCTTCGAAATACATTCCGAAAAAAAACGCCACGACAATCAACAGTACAGATAAAAAACTGATGTAGGTTCGCGGGTTCTTGAATATTTTAATCAGTTCAAACAGAATCAAGCTATACATGGGAAGTCGCTTTTATATAATACTCTTCCAACGAGCGAATCGGGTTCACTTGAAAAACTTTTATTCCACTTATATTTAATTCAGAAATAAGATCTGGGATGGCTTGAAAGGCCATTTGCAATTCTACTTCAAACAAGTCTTCTGCCTTTTCTGTATGGACGATAAGAGCTTCGTTGTTTTTGCAGATATGTTCCAAATTGGAGATCTTGTCTATTTTTATTTTGACTTTCATGTCCTTTTCGGTCAACAGGGACTGCACTTCCCCTTCAATGACTTTTTTTCCATTGGAAAGTATAATCATTCGATTGGCCATTAATTCAATTTCCGATAAAATATGACTAGAGATAATGATGGTGATGTCTCTTTCCTTGTTGATTTTGAGGATTAAATTACGGATGTCGATTTGGCCCTGGGGATCCAATCCATTGGAAGGCTCATCCAATATTAAAAGACTGGGTTGATGCAAAACTGCTTGAGCAATTCCCAAACGTTGCTTCATTCCTTGTGAATAAGTTTTTACTTTGCTTTTTCTTCTATCGTACAATCCAACTTCATTTAAAATATCATCCACTCTGGAATGAAGCGGATGGACATTGGATAATTTTCCCAACAGACGAAGATTATCCTGAGCGCCTAAGGATTCATACATCTCTGCTCTTTCTATCAATGAACCTATATCCTTTAAATAGTCTTTAGAGTTTCCATCGATTTTTTGTTCTCTAAAAAATATTTCGCCGGATGTAGGTTTTATCAAACCTAAAATCATCCTCAGGGTGGTACTTTTTCCTGCTCCGTTAGGTCCTAAAAATCCATACACGTCGCCTTTGCTGACCTTAAGGCTTAGATCCTTCACTGCAGAAAATTCGCCAAAATATTTATTTATATCAATTAATTCGAGCATTCTTATCGTATTTTTTTTACAATTGCTCTAATATCACTTTGAGTAAGGATTCCATATGAATGGATTTCGCGAGCGTGGTACTGAATAAATTTTCGATGAAATCCAGCTGATTCAATTTTACAACTTTTCTATTTTGATGAGTTCTTCTTTTAATATTGAAATCCACAAATTGGTTCTCGAAGAATCAACTATATTTCATATTAAAAGAACTCAGCTACAACAAAAAAAATGAATGATTTGTTGATTTAGATAAGTATTTGTGCAATAAGGTCGTTTCGACTCCGCAAAACGACAGACATACTTCTGATGGTTTGTGCGAAGATGGTTCCGATGGCTGAGACAAGGCTGTCAAGATGTTTGAACCAAGAAACTACCGATGGATGAGCGGAGTCGAAACCAACACATAAAAAGTCGAAGCCGCTATTGTTTCACCAATTTACCACTCCAAACCTGTTGCTGGTTTGATATCATACTCACAAAATAAAGTCCACTAGGTAAATGAGAAACATTGAATTTGCTATGACTATTTGCTTTAAAGACTAGTGCGCCGAAGTTGTTCTTAATGACTATTTCATAATTACCTTGATTATCCTCACTAGAAATTTGGAAAAAATCTGAAACTGGATTTGGAAAAATACGAATCGAATGAACTTCTAAATCAGAATTATCTTTAGAGTCACTAATTAAACCACAATTGGTCAGAAGATTTAAATTTTGATGAATGAAAATATATCTCACCAATATAGATGCAACAGAGTCCGCAAATTTCTTACGATTCAAATAACTAGCTCTTACTATGGAATCACATTCTATTTGTAAGCCATTCACGGTATTGCCCTGTGCAATGCAGGTATGATTAAAAGTGTTGTAACCTCCATTAAAATAAGGGAATCCTCCCGTATTTGGAGATTGTTGACTCGGAATAGATGGGAAACCAGCATTGGCGAGCATGGTCCCCAATGCATTCTTTCCTCTTAGAAGTTCTGAATGGCTTGAACCACTGACATTCGTATGAACCAGATCTCCAATAGAGCTGGCAGCTATGTTTGAAGCTGTATTTAACACACTGTCTGTACTATTATAGGAAGTTCCGGATAAACCATATCCCAATTCCAAACGATATGGCATTTTACCGTGGCCATGTAAATCAATATAAAGTGCTTTACCACTGTACTGATTCTGAGCAATAAACTGAGCTGTATCTATAAAATGTTGAAATTCCGACCAGACTGTTTCTGCTTGACTATTTCCACATGCCCCCTCAGAAATATTTCTATTGCAATCCACTTTCGTCCGTCTCAAATTACAAATAATTAAATGTGGACGACAAGCAGTAAGATTGAAAAGTGCAGTATCTATTTGTCGAGCAAGTTCAATGGTACGACTGTCAGTAACATTTGTTGGGTTGTTGCAAGTCCTGTCTGGTATGCTTGTGGGTGCAACAAGTCCTCCATGCGGAACCGAAATAATGATTGGCAAATTTCCTTGATGGTATTGTGTGTAGTTATTCATTCCATAAAATACCTGTGCCTTTGTCTTTAAACAAATGAGGACTAAACCAATTAGAAAGAAATAATTTTTCATTTTTGAAATATTGATCATATCATATGATTTTTAATCATTCTCACAAATATTTTCATTCAAAAAACTTTCTTGCCTTTTCCAGTGGTAATCAAACTGAACAAACTTTGTTGCAAAAGCATTTCCCATGCCCCTGAACAATCGTTGTAACATTGAAATTTGGGAACCAATCCTTGGTGTGTGAAACGCAATTGTGTTTTGCCGTTTATTTCGTTGATTTCAAAGATAATTTTTGTGCCGTTCCACTCTTCCTTGTCATTAAATGAACTTAAGTCGCTTTCTGTAACAAGCCAAACCACTTTTTCATTGCGAATAATTTCAACTAATTTTTGTTTTGAATAATGAAGGTCTAACATCCGATATTCAAATTCATCATTCATTTTCTTTGAATTGCCTTTAATTTCTCCTTGCCACCAATCACTTATATTGATAATTGCATTGAAAACTTCTTCTGGTGTTTGGTCTACGAAAAAAGTAGTTGTATAGTTGGATGTCAACCTTTTCTCATTGTCTGTTTGTGGTTTGTCTTTGCCATTTGGTTGTCCTTTGCCAGTAATTATTAGGCTGTGCAAACTTTTATGGATATAAGTATTCCAGGCTCCTTGACAGATATCATAACATTCATAATCTGGAATCAGCCCTTCCTGTGTGAATTGAAGAATTGTTTGATTTTCTCTTTCTGTGATCTCAAAAATAATTCTGTTGCCAGTCCATTCGCTTTTGTCTTTTGTGAAACTAAAATAGTTGTCGAGCACCAACCAAACTATTTTCTCATTTGGAACGAACTCTATAATTTTCATTTTGCAGCGATGCACATCCTGATAATGATAAGACCATTCTTCATTGAGTTTGCTCGTGTTTCCTTCAATTTCTTCACTCCACCAAGCACGGACATCATTGATGGCATTAAAAACTTCAGATGCAGTATTATTTACTACAATGGTAGTTGTAAAATTTTGCTTGTTCATTATTAATGTTTTCTATTTTGCTTTATTGTTTAATATCATTTGCAACTTTCTCAGTTTATGATCCCAAAATTTATCAAAGTAGTTGATAAAATCCTGCACTTCATTAAAGCCGTCTTGCTTTAAAACACAATGACGCTCACGGCCAATGTCCGTAATTGAAATGAATCCAGCAGTGTAAAGGATTTTAATATGTTTTGAAACAGCAGGTCGACTCATGTCAAAATTTTCTGCCAATGAATTGATGGTCATGCTGTCCTTTGAAAGCATTGTCAGAATTTGTCTACGACTAGGATCGGCAATAACCTGAAAAGCATCATAGGATTGTGCTCTCATTTTTTATCTGCTTTAAAAATTTCTACCAATTTATTAACCAATAAAATCCAACCACCATTGTGTGCAGCCAAATCCCTAAACAGTTCAAAACCGCTGTGTACCAATAATAATTCGGTTCCACCATCGATGGCATTTAGAGTCCAACTTACTTTTGAAGTGTATGGAGTCTTAGTGACTGCCCAATCGTTTTTCCAAATATAAGCCAGATTTGTGAATGGGTTCACCTCTGATACTTCGCAGACAACAAATGAGTTGTTTGGATTGGTAAAACGAAAATGATGTCCTACCACAGGTTTAAAATCGCTTGGCATCAACCATTGTTCCATCAATTCGGGCTTGGTTAAATACTCCCAAACTTCTTCTGGAGTTTGAGTGAAGTAAAATGTGTGTTTAATTTCCTTGATCATAATGAGTAACTTTTTAGTTACGCAAAGATATGTAACTTTAAAGTTACTAAACAAATTTTTATGGAAATATTTTTTTAGGGCTCCTACTCTATCTCCGCAATTAGACTTCTTGGGAGCTAGGTTTTTATGAATAATTCAGCGTAAAATACTGATGACCTGTAGATTAGAATAAATATTTGGATTCAATAATGAAGCTAGCTGTTAATTGTTTCTGGTGGTTATGTCAGTTCTATACTCATTTAGCTGTTCCAACAATTCCATGGACTTTATAATTGGAGACCATTCTTTTCCGGTAAAAATGAGCTTAAACCATTTTTTATTTCTGTTTTCGTACTTGATATTGAAGAAAAGCCACAGCGCAATAAAGCTAAATGAACCCGTAAACAGTAATACTATTGACCACTGCAAAAAGTTCCAATCAGTGAGCATGCTATCGTTCCACCAAAATGTAGTCCAAACTGGAAGTTGAAGGAATAATATCCTGGTTACCCATAGGGTTGATGTTTTCAGTTTTGCCAATTTATTTTGTGTTTGTAGGATCGGGTCAGAAACATCTACTTGATAAATTTTAATGAGTTGATAGATGTAAATAAACAAGGCAATAGCTGTAAGAAAGATTTGAATAGTAGCTGAAAAGAGAAAAAACTTATTGGCTTCAGAAAATGCGTTTAGATAAATTCCGCTCAAAGCAACCACTCCGAAACCGACCCACAAAATACCTATTAATAAGGTAAATATCTTAATGGGTTTCATGGAACCTAAGAAGCCATGGACCTTTATACGATTAATGTAATCCGTATTATTCTTGATCATTACTAAGCTATCATCCAATTTATCATTGGCTGCTTGCCAAAGTTTTCTTAATTCTAATTCATTCATGTCTTTAATTTATTATTTGTGAAAATCGCAATTTAAGTTTGTCTTTAATCCGCCCTATTTTTGTTCCTACATTGCTTACTGAAATTCCTAATATCTGGCCTATTTCTGTGTGGCTCTTGTCTTCCAAATATAGAATCATTAAGGCTTTGTCTAATTCTTTAAGTTCGCTAATAAATTGTTCTAATAAATTCAATTGCAGTTCATCCTCCGATTTATCATGGATGGGTATTTCAGCTGTTTGATCATCCAACACACTAAATTTACTTGTTCTTGATGCCTTTTTTCTATAAAACGAAATTGCAACATTCAACGAAATACGGTACAACCAAGTCGAAATTTTATATTGTTTGTTGTATTTGGGAGTTGACTGCCAAATCTGAATTATCATTTCCTGTATGAGGTCTTGTCTATCTACTTCATCTAAGCAGTAAGTCCGGGCAACCTTAAACATAATACCTTTATGTTGTTCTATAATTTCCTCAAAAAATTGCTGTTGTTCCTGTTTGTTCATCATAATTTTGGGGAAATTTTCATGGGACATAGTATTTATCAATGATTAATTATTCTATTATTCGCAAGACCCTTCGAAAAATCACAGTTGTTCAAAAATTTATTTTAAATAATTCAGATAAGGATGATTTGTTTGGATGATAGTTTGATATTAATCAACTTCAGTCCGTCCTAGATCTCGTGCAGAGTGCTGAATTGTTAATATATCAATAGCTTTTGTCCACCCTATTTGAACCATTTTTCCAATTCTTTCTCCAATTCAGTTTCTGAAATGGTCTCTCCTCTTTCAGATTCTTTTTCTGCCCTTTCAATCTTATCCAATAGAAAGGGCTTGTCCATTAAAACTTCTAATGGAAACTCTTCCGGTAGTTTCTCAATCGTTTCTTTAAGCTGCTTCTTGGGAATCATTAATTTCTGTTTGGTACAAAGTAATGACATTATTGACAATTATCAAAATATGCTCCGTGATTTGATACCACTTTAAAATAAAATTAAAGTGAGGGAACTCTGGAGAACTCATTTAATGTTGGATTTCCAATGGATCTTTAAATTTAAGCTTGTATATAATACATCTAAAATGTTGATAAATAATTTATTATGAATCCACCTAGCCCTAATATTCCACCATTTCCAAAACTTTTTTGTATCCAATTTGTATCTATATCGTAATATTGCAATATAAATATATAAATCATGGGTGCTACCAAGACGGAATACTTCACAGATCAACAAAATGCCATCGCCGTAATCGCTAAAGCACTGGGGCATCCAGCCCGAGTGGCAATTATAGACTATCTGTTAAGAGTAGATGATTGTATTTGTGGGGATATTGTCAATGAACTACCCCTCGCCCAACCTACAGTCTCACAACACCTCAAAGAGCTTAAAAATGCCGGATTGATCAAAGGCGACATTGAAGGAAATAGAATTTGTTATTGCATTGATGAAAATACGCTTCAAAAATTGCAATCCTACTTTACAGATATCTCTAGTGTTTTAGAAAAAAAGAAAAATAATTGTTGTTAAATAAATAAATGTTAAAATGAAATTATCAGAAATAAAAAAACTTTTGAATGAAGTTGACAGCGTCAATTTTGAACTACAAAACGGAAACAAGGTACCGGAACATTTTCATGTCACAGAAGTAGGAGTGATCACTAAACATTTTATAGATTGTGGTGGAACCATCCGAAATGAAAAAGTGGCTAATTTTCAATTGTGGGATGCCAACGATTTTGAACATCGATTAAAACCAGCCAAATTGCTCAATATCATCCGCCTGTCTGAAGAAAAATTGGGCATGGAAGATTTGGACATCGAAGTGGAATATCAATCAGATACCATAGGAAAATACGATTTGGCATTCAACGGTATAAATTTTGTACTTGCCTCTAAACAAACAGCCTGCCTGGCTTCTGACAGTTGCGAAATCCCACCGGAGAAATTAAAAGTAAAACTTTCTGATTTAACGGTTCAAAACGCCTGCTGTGCCCCAGGAGGAAATTGTTGCTAAGATTTTTGTATGCGGAAATATGTAGCTGAATCCCTGGGCAGTTTTTTCCTTGTATTTTGTGGTACAGGATCCATCATTATTAATCAGCAAACCAATGGAGAAGTAACACACATAGGCATTGCCATTACTTTTGGTCTCATTGTCATGGTATTGATTTATGCCTTGGGGCATATTTCTGGTGCCCATTTTAATCCTGCGGTGAGCATTGCTTTTACCTTGGCGAAAAAATTTGAATTAAAACAGCTGGCTCCTTACATCTTCAGTCAGGCTGTAGGTGCTTTCACCGCAACTCTAGTTTTAAAATATTTATTTCCCACCAATGAATTATTAGGTTCTACCAATCCAAGCGGCAGCGAATTACAATCTTTTATTTTAGAATTGATCCTTACATTTTTATTGATGTTGGTCATTCTCAATGTGGCCACCGGAAGTAAGGAGCAAGGCATGTTTGCTGGAATTGCCATTGGAGCAACTGTATTGATAGAAGCCATGTTCGCTGGACCCATCAGCGGTGCTAGTATGAATCCCATCCGCTCAATTGTACCCGCGGTGGTGAGTGGATACACAGAACATTTGTGGATCTATGTGATATCTACCATTTTAGGCGCTGCACTGGCCGTACCCACCTGGAAGTATTTAACTCAAAAAGAAATTTAATGAAAATTGCATTATTCAGCGATATCCATTCCAACCTTCCTGCATTGGAAGCATTCTTTGAAGATCTTGAAAAAACAAAACCGGATGCGGTGTATTGTTTAGGCGACCTCGTTGGTTATAATATTTGGCCCAATGAAGTCATCCGCGAAATTAGAAAAAGAGGCATTCCCACCATCGCAGGAAATTATGACTTTGGTGTGGGAAGAAATTCTGATGACTGTGGATGCGCCTATAAAACAAAGATTGAAAAAGAAATGGGTGTTCAGTCCATTGCCTTGACCAATCAACTGGTGCAAGAAAACGAAAGAAATTTCTTGCGCACACTTCCTGCTCATATTCAATTGGAATTTCAATTGAACAATAATAAACTACAGATATTGATGGTGCACGGAAGTCCTCGTAAAATAAATGAATACTTGTTTGAAGACCGTGAAGAAAAAAGCATGATGAGAATTTTAGAATCTTCAAACTCAGATCTTTTATTTTTTGGACACACCCATAAACCTTACCATCGTATTTTTGAATATGAGAAAAACGGACAAAAAGCATTTCGTCATGCCGTCAACATTGGTTCCGTCGGAAAACCTAAGGATAGGGATCCAAGAGCTTGTTATGTCTTGTTGACCATCCATGATCACAGTAGTATCCACGATAAAGAAAGTTTCGCAGTTGAACTTATTCGTGTGGCGTACAATGTAGAAAAAGCAGCCAAAGCGATAGAAGAAAGTATTTTGCCCAATGCATACGCGGATATGCTTAGAAAAGCGTATTAAAAGTATGTTAAAGTTTTTATACCATTAGGATGCTTACAAAAGAATAACAATATATGTAATCAATTCCTTTGAATTTATTAACTTCTAATTTGCAATAAAATATTTTAAGGAATATAAAATTTTGTTTGTAATTTTGCGCTTGGAAAATGAATACAAGGAATAATATAATTTGCAAGCAGTATAAAATTCAATTAAATGGATTTGATATTTTGCGGTTATTTTCTTTCATATTTATCGGCTTTGTATTTTTGTGGATTCAATCTTCTATGGTTGATGAAAATTTCAGCTTAAAAAGTGAAGCCCATAAGGAAAATGCTATTTACTTGTACTCTTTTGTCTCGATTTCAAATAGCACACACTTATCATTTCCTTTCGAATCAAAACCTTTACAGCAGGATAAAGAAGTCCCATTTGAATATGAGTTGGATGAAGAATACGAACAAGATGAAAACCTTGATTTAACATCTCAATCTTTTGAAAACAAATTCAATAATTCATCTGGAAATAATAATCGGACAGAGCTACTAAACACCACATCTTCTGGAATTACAATTCCATTTTTCATTCTCTACCATTCCTGGAAGAGTTTCCTAAGTTAATTTTTTTTCTTTTAGCATTCTCAATTTATACAGATACCACTGTGTACTGGTAATCCTATACTCCAAATCCTTCAATTTGATAAGGAGGCATTCCATTCTATAAATTAAAATTAAATTCACTTAAATGAAAAGGATTCATTTATCCCTTCTTTTATTCTACACTTGTTTTAATATGGCATGTGATCATCCAAGCCATGAAAAAGAAATCGAAACCACTTTTTTAGTGACCAGTCCGGTTTTAAAAGATACACTGGTGTATAAAGACTATGTCTGTCAAATTCATTCGATCAATCATATTGAAATTCGGTCTCAGGAAAGAGGCTATCTACAAAAAATTTACATCGACGAAGGACAATTTGTAAAAGAAGGTCAAATCATGTTTCAGATCATGCCTCTAATTTTTCAAGCAGAAAAACAAAAAGCCCAGGCAAATGTAAGTTTCGCTGAAATAGAATATCTTACTACTAAAAGTCTTGCAGACAGTAATATTGTTTCTAAAAATGAACTTGCTCTTGCAAAAGCAAAATTGGATAAAGAAAAAGCTGAACTGTCACTGGCCCAAGCGCACTTAATGTTTACTGAAATCCATGCACCGTTTAGTGGCATGATGGGTCGCTTCCACAAACAATTGGGAAGTTTAATTGATGAGGGAGAATTGCTTTCAAGTTTATCCGACAATAGTAAAATGTGGGTTTACTTCAATGTACCTGAAGCAGAATACCTGGAATATGCAAACTTCGCAAACACGGACAGCCTCCGAAAAGTAAAATTACTCATGGCAAACAATCAGTTGTTTGACCATATGGGAATAGTAGAAACCATCGAAGCAGATTTTAACAATGAAACAGGAAACATTGCATTTAGAGCCACTTTTCCAAATCCAAAAAAGATTCTTAGACATGGTGAAACCGGAAATATCCAAATGCCTTCAAACATTAAAAAAGCTCTTTTGATTCCACAAAAAGCCACTTTTGAAATTCTGGATAAAAAGTTTGTGTTTGTGGTAGACGAAAACAATGTGGTCAAATCAAGACAGATTACAGTGGGTTTGGAAATGCCTCATTTATATTTAGTGACGGCCGGATTAAATACCAATGATAAAATTCTGATTGAAGGATTGCGTAAAGTCAAAAACAACGAAAAAATTAAGACTGAATTTATGGAGTTTCAAAAGGTAATGCTTGAATCCAATGAGCTTCATGCCGAATAATTACCACCCTAAAATCAATCAATCATGTTTGGAAAATTTATAAAAAGGCCAGTATTGGCCATCGCAATATCACTCGCAATTATATTTTTGGGATTGTTGGCCATTACCACCCGACCCATTTCACAATTTCCTGAAATTGCTCCCCCAAGGGTCATGGTTTTTATTGCATTTCCAGGGTCCAGTGCAGATGTATTAGTAAGTTCTACACTTGTCCCTTTAGAGAGAGCCATCAATGGTGTGCAAGGTATGCAATACATCATTTCTGATGCAACCAGCGCAGGTGAAGCTACCATTCAAATTGTCTTTCAACCAGGCACAGATCCCAACGCAGCAGTGGTGAATGTGAAAACAAGAATTGATCAGGTGATGAACAATCTTCCTCCACTGGTCCAACGAGAAGGAGTGATCATCACCCCCATTCAACCAAGTATGTTGATGTATGTAAATCTCTTCAGTACGGACAAAAATGCAGATGAGAAATTTTTATACAATTATGCGAATGTGCACATTCTTCCTGAATTACAAAGAATCAGTGGAATGGGTCGCGCACAAATTTTGGGCAGCCGCCAATACGCCATGCGAATTTGGTTAAAGCCCGATAGAATGAGGGCTTACAATATTTCCACAGATGAAGTCATGGAAGCCATTGATGAACAAAGTGTGATTGGAAGACCCGGTAGATTGGGTCAGGCGTCTGGAAAAACTGCACAATCTCTGGAATATGTATTAACGTACAAAGGCAGATTTAACAAACCGGAAGAATATGAAAACATCATCATTAAAGCCAATCCGGAAGGAGAAATTCTCAAGTTAAAAGACATTGCAGAAGTAGAATTGGGAAGTGAATTTTTTGATATTTATTCCAACAAAGATGGTTACCCTGCTGCATCCATTGTATTAAAACAAAATTTTGGAAGTAACGCGAGCAAGGTCATTAAACAAGTAAAAGTAAAATTGGATGAACTTAAAGTTGATTTTCCACCCGGAATGGAATATGAAATCAATTATGATGTTTCTAAATTTGTGGATGCATCCATTGATAAAGTAATGCATACTTTATTGGAAGCATTTTTATTGGTTGCTTTGGTTGTATTTATTTTCTTGGGAGATTGGCGATCTACATTAATACCCATTTTAGCGGTACCTGTTTCATTAATAGGGGCATTTGTTTTTATGCAGCTATTTGGTTTAACCATTAATTTGGTCACCTTATTTGCCCTCGTCTTGGCCATAGGAATTGTAGTGGACAATGCCATTGTGGTGGTTGAAGCAGTGCATGCAAAAATGGCAGAGGAAAATATTTCTCCCTTTAACGCCGTAAAAAAAGTGCTTTCTGAAATTAGTGGTGCCATCATTGCCATCACTTTAGTAATGACCGCTGTATTTATTCCGGTCGCGTTTATGTCCGGGCCTGTAGGTATTTTTTATAGACAGTTTTCAATCACCATGGCAAGTGCGATAGTCCTTTCTGGTGTGGTGGCGCTTACACTTACACCAGTTCTTTGCGCCATGATTTTAAAAAATACACATGGTAAACCTAAAAGAAAAACTCCAATTGATCTTTTTATTAATTGGTTCAATAACAAGTTTGAAAAAATAACCGAAAAATATACGGGTTTATTAAAATTGATTGTCCATCGCAGAGTGATTACCTATGGTACATTCATCGTATTTGCATTTGGAATTTTTGGGGTAAATAAAATACTTCCGGCTGGATTTATTCCCAATGAGGATCAGGGTATGATCTACGCCATTATCCAAACTCCACCAGGTGCAACCCTCGAAAGAACCAATGCAATTTCGCGAAAATTACAAGAAGCTGCAGAAGAGGTAGATGGCATTCAATCTGTTTCTTCATTGGCTGGTTATGAAATTTTAACTGAAGGAAGAGGATCCAATGCAGGAACCTGTATTATCAATTTGAAAGATTGGTCGGAACGGCATCATTCTGTTAAAGAGATTATTGAAGAACTGGAAGAAAAAACCAAAGACCTTGGCGCTGTTATTGAATATTTTGAACCGCCTGCAGTACCCGGATATGGATCTTCAGATGGTTTTTCACTCCGCTTGCTCGATAAAAATACCACGGTAGATTATCAGGAATTTGACAAAGTGAATAAAGATTTTATGTCTGACTTGACTAAAAGGAAAGAACTGACAGGACTGTTTACTTTTTTTGCTGCCAACTATCCTCAATATGAATTAATCATCGACAACGAATTGGCCATGCAAAAGGGTGTATCTATTGGCAAAGCCATGGAAAACCTAAACATTCTAATTGGAAGTACCTACGAACAAGGTTTTATCAGATTTGGTAATTTCTTTAAAGTCTATACGCAAGCCGCTCCTGAGTATCGAAAATTACCAACAGATATTTTGAATCTTTTTATTAAGAACGAGCACGATGAAATGGTCCCCTATTCAGCTTTCATGTCTATGAAAAAAACTCAAGGGCCCAATGAAATTACTCGATTTAATTTATACACCTCCTCTTCTATTAAAGGCATTCCCGCTCCAGGATTTACAAGTGGTGATGCGATTAAAACCATTCAAGAAGTAGCCAACAAAACATTGCCAAGAGGTTATGATATTGCGTGGGAAGGATTATCGTATGATGAAGCAGCAAGAGGCAACGAAGCCATCTATATCTTTTTAATTGTAATGATATTTGTCTATTTGGTATTAGCTGCTCAGTATGAAAGCTTCGTAATTCCTCTGGCTGTATTACTTTCACTGCCTCCAGGAATATTCGGATCATTTCTATTATTAAAAGGAATGGGATTGGCCAATGACATTTATGCACAAATGGGTTTAATCATGTTAGTGGGTCTTCTTGGTAAAAATGCCATTCTAATAGTTGAATTTGCGGTCCAAAAACATCAACAAGGTGCCAGCGTATTAGAGGCGGCGATTGAAGGTTCGAAAGTGAGGTTCCGACCTATTTTGATGACCTCATTTGCATTTATAGCAGGTTTGATTCCATTGGTCATTGCAACAGGGCCTGGAGCCCTTGGCAATAGAACCATTGGCGCATCAGCCCTTGGTGGTATGTTGTTCGGAACCATTTTTGGCGTCATCATCGTACCCGGTTTATACTACATTTTTGCAAAATTATCAGAAGGTAAAAAACTCATAGAAGATGAAGATGACAACCCTCTCAGTGAAGATTTTGTACAAGACCAAGAGCAAGTGGTATATTCTAAAAAAAGTATTCGTAAATTAATCGCAAAATTATTAAAGAGAAATGAAGTATAAAATGATCCTCAAAATAGCGGTATTAACATCTATTCTGTCATCGATTCTATCTTGCACAATATCGAAAGAGCCCATCAGAAGTGAAAATAGAAATCTTCCGTCAAGCTATTTAAAATCTCCAGACAGTTCTATCGCAAATAATATCAAATGGCGAAATTATTTTACAGATTCGATTTTGATTGCGTTAATTGACACAGCATTAAAAAATAACCAGGAATTAAATATAATCCTACAGGAAATTGAAATAGCTCAAAATGAAATAAGAGCTAAAAAAGGAGAGTACCTTCCATTTGGTAATTTAGTAGTCGGTACTGGTCTTGACAAAGTGGGTAAATATACTAGAAATGGTGCAGTAGAAGAAGGTCTTGAAATAAAACCCGGTAAACAATTTCCGGAACCATTGGGAGATTTGATGGTAGGAGCTTTGTTCTCATGGGAGTTGGATGTATGGAAGAAACTGCGTAATGCAAAAAAATCTGCAGTATTCAAATATCTGGCAAGTGTGGAAGGGAAAAATTTTATGGTGACCAATTTGATTTCAGAAATAGCAAGTTCGTATTATGAATTATTGACCCTGGATAATCAATTGGAAATTATACAAAGAAACATTGCCATCCAAAACAATGCATTACAAATTGTGAATCAACAAAAAGATGCTGCACGGGTAACCCAATTGGCGGTCAACAGATTTGAAGCGCAATTGCTTAATACCCAAAATTTACAATATGAAATCCGCCAACAAATTATTGAAACAGAAAACAAAATTAATTTCTTAACAGCACGTTTTCCTACACCCATTCTAAGGAATTCGGCTTCTTTTAACAGTATTGTTTTTAGTTCATTGGACTCTAACGTTCCAAGCCAATTGTTGGAGAATCGACCAGATATTCGACAAGCAGAAATGGAATTAGCCGCAACCAAACTAGATGTAAAGGTGGCCCGAGCAAATTACTATCCCTCTTTCCGAATCACTGCAGGAGCTGGTATTCAAGCGTATCATCCTGCTGTATTATTAAGTCCGGAATCTATCCTATTTAATATACTGGGTGATATGGTCGCACCATTGATCAACAGAAACATTATTACTGCAAATTATCTGAGTAGCAGATCCTCTCAAATTCAAGCCATCCACAAGTACGAAAAAACCATTCTAAATGCTTATTTAGAGGTGTATAATCAACTTTCAAGTATCCAAAATTATACTTCTAGCTACCAAACGAAATCAAAAGAAGTTGAAATTCTGCTCCAATCCATTACCATTTCTGAAAATCTTTTCAAATCAGCAAGGGCCGATTATATGGAAGTGCTTTTAACCCAACGAGAAGCTTTGGAATCGAAAATTGAATTGATTGAAATTAAAAGGAAACAATTAATTGCAGAAATAAATATCTACCGCGCCTTGGGTGGCGGTTGGAATTAATATACCACAAATTAAAACCTTTGGGTCGGTTGGAGCCGTCCCATTTACTTTTATTGAATTGGCTTATGATTAAAGTCTCTTCAAAAATATCCAATTCATTTTTGTAAATCTTAAGACTTATAGATATTCTTCATTACATTTGTAGGAAGTATCGGATTATCCTTGGCCTACCCAAAGAAAATCCAATACATAACTTATAAAATAATCATCAAAACATGAAATATCTACTCTCCATCTTTTTGATTTTAATTGGCAGCTTGATATTTGCCCAAAATGGTATCAGCTGGAATGCTGCTATGAATTTATCTACCAATACTTATGGAAATGCATTTCCACGCTTGGCCATCAACCGTGCTGGCGATCCTATGGTGGTCTGGGGAAGAATGAGTGATCAGTCTGTGATGTTTTCCCGATGGAATGGGACCGCCTTTACAACACCTGTAAAACTTAATCCTCATGGACTTACTGTCGCCAGCGCCAACTGGATGGGACCTGATATTGCAGCATTTGGTGATACAGTCTATGTCGTGGTTAAAAGAACTCCCGAAAGTATTCATACCAATCGTTTACACATTTTTACTTCATTTGATGGAGGTGTCTCTTTTAAACCACCGGTAGAATTGGCATTTATCGCGGATAGCTTTTCCCGCTTTCCAACTGTAAGTACAGACCTCAAAGGAAATCCCATTGTGGCTTATATGAAATTTAATTCTTCATTTTTGGACAGTCGCTGGGTGGTGACAAAATCAAATGACTACGGAAATACCTTTGAAGTCGATGTAAAAGCCAGTGGCTGGGGAAATTCAGCGGAAGTTTGTGATTGTTGCCCTGGGTCGCTCGTCTCAAGCGATGATTATACAGCCTTAGTGTATCGTGACAATAATAGAAACTTACGAGATATTTGGACCGGTATTTCATCTGACGAAGGAGTAAGTTTTTCATCAGGTTTTGAGGTAGATAATAACAATTGGACAGTAAACACTTGCCCTGCCAGTGGACCTGACGGCGTGATTGTTGGGGATACCCTTTACTCCACTTTTATGAGTGGAAAAGGAGGCGTTTATCGAAATTATCTTAGCAAATCATCTATAAAAAATAGAACTGCATATAGTGTAGTTGGCTTAACTGGAGCCATTACCGGTTTAGGCACTCAAAACTTTCCACGAATTGCCCATGCCGGAAATGCAATTGCCATAGTTTGGAGACAAAACATTGTCAATACCGCTCAACTACCCATTTTATTTACCAATGACCTCACCAAAGGATTTAGTTCGACCTATGATTTAGTAGATTCTGACAATATTACCAATACGGATGTTGCCCTGAGTGCATCAAAAGTGTATGTGGTATGGCAAGATGATGGAACAGGAACCATAAAATTTAGAAGCGGAATATATGAACCAATCAGCACTCAAATGGATCATGTAAACCAAAATGAATTTTCAATATTCCCAAATCCAATCTCTGACGAAATAAATATTATTTCTAATTCCAATTTTGAATGCTCAGTGAACATTTATAATGCTTTAGGCTTGGAGTTAATCTCTTCTACTAAAAATTCAAATCATAAAATAAATACCAAGCATTTTTCAAAAGGAATCTATTTTGTAAAAATACAGTCGAAAAATAACTCTCAGACAAAAATAATAGTAAAACAATAAGTAATTATTTTTTCTAAATAATAAATAACCATAAAACTGAAAGTGAATAAATTTTTATCATATTTCTTATATATAATTCCGCTGACCTTAATGTCAAGTAGTTGTAACCGGGGCACTATCAATAGTCAAAATACTGAACCCATCACTACCATTATTTTGGTTAGACATGCAGAAAAAATTGGAGAAACTGATGAACTTGATCCCGTACTTGGTCTAAATAGAAGTCAAGAGTTGGCAAGGATGTATTCTAATTCTAGTATTCAACATATATATTCTTCCAATTATAACCGAACTATAAAAACTGCTCAACCGTTGGCTGATCTCCTTGGTCTCCAAATCAATCTATACTCTACTGACAATCTAGCAATCCTTACTCAAAAAATAAAATCTGAACATAAAGGAGAAGTGATCCTTGTGATTGGACACAGTAACACCATACCAAAAACCATCCAATTATTAGACAGCGCAACAAGTTTCCCGGATATTCCTTCCCATGAATATGACAATCTTTATACGGTCATTCTTACAGAAAATGCAAAAACTAAAGTGATCAAAAAGAAATATGGACTGAAGTCTCCAACGAAAGAATAAGACAAAGACTAAGACTAAAACTAAGACAAAGACTAAGACAAAAAAATAATTTATCATTCTTTCAAAACTCGATAACAATAAATATAAATTAATTTGACTTCATAATGAAACAGGTATATTTACTTTTCTTTTTATCGTTTCTAATTTCAGTTAGAATTTATTCCCAACCAAATTGTTCGGCATCCAGCACCGGATTTATTCCCATCAATGATTTAGGTACAAATATTTCCCCATTGACAGGACAAATGGGAGGATTGTATCCCGGTGGTTCCAATTATTTGCCGGGTGATCATAAAAATGCTGGACTTGAATTGGCTTCACAAATTGAATGCTTAGATATAAATGGCAATCCTGATCCTTACAATGGAAAGGTTGTATGGCTGAGTATTGGAATGTCCAACTGCACTCAAGAAACCCAAAGATTTATTCCACTTGCAAATGCATTCCCCACCAAAAATCCAAAATTGCTTTTAGTGGATGGTGCTCAAGGAGGACAAACCGCACAAGTCATTTCTGCACCTTGGCATTCCAATTATTCCACTTTTTGGAATACGGTCAACAATAGGCTGACCAATCAAGGGGTGAGTGCCCAGCAGGTTCAAATAATTTGGTTAAAGGAAGCAAATCAAGCGGGTAATACCCCTCCCACTCAGCATTATGATTCTTTGTTGGTTCAATTAAAAAGAATTACCCATGAATTAAAAAAACGATTCCCCAATGTTAAACTGTGTTATGTAGCGAGCAGAATTTCTGCACGCTATGCAACAACTACTCTCAATCACGAACCCTATGCATACTTAACAGGATGGGCGGTTAAAAAAATGATCGAAGATCAAATTATGGGTGATCCTCAACTTAGATTTTCCGGACCAGATGCCAAATCACCGTGGCTCTCTTGGGGAATTTATATGTGGTCAGATGGAAACACACCACAAATTAGCAATCCGGATATTTTTTATAATTGTCCAACGGATTTTATGAACGATGGCATTCATCCTTCAACAGCCGGAGCGCAAAAAGTTGGAAATCTATTGTTGAAATTCTTTAGTACAGATTCTACTTCTATTCCTTGGTTTCTTGGAAACCCATGTTCAGTAAGTAGCAGCAACAATTTGGATGATTCTGAAAACAATTTTACCATTCATCCCAATCCGACAAACGGTTTTATAAACGTCAGCTCAAATAATCAAACCAAACTTAATTTTGAGTGTAAAATCATCAATCTCCATGGCCAGGTGGTCTTTTATAAAAAAATAACTTCCATCACGAAGCATACCCCTTTAGATATTTCACATCTTCAAGCTGGCGTTTATAAAATAATAATTGTCCAGGAAAAAAAGATCCAAATGCTGCAAAATTTAATGGTAAACCAATAAATATACTCTGTAATTTTAAACAATATTCATAAAACTTTATTTTCTTCAGAATTCAATTCAAACTAAATCTGAATCTTCTTTCATGAAAACTTTTATCATCCATGTAGGCACTGCCACAGAAAGAATGAAACACATGCAAGTGCAGTTGAAAGATAAAAATCTGGACACAGAATTTATCTTGCGGGGAAACAAGGAAGATCTATCTGATGAAATTATGGAAAAGTATTTTACAGGCGAGCTTAAATACGTTTCCAATGGCACTTCTTGTGTATATAAACATCTCTTGGCATATACTGAAATAATAAAACATCAAATTGAAATTGCTTTAGTATTGGAAGACGATATTTTTTTTCATTCAAACTTTATGGCCAGTTTGTCAAAGATTACTGCTGAAATAAAAAGAGATCAACTTTCCAATTTTGTCATTAGTCTTGAGGATTCTAGCCTTACATTTGTACCGAGAAGTGAATTTGTTGCGGATAAAATGTTATATAAGAAACTGCATGGCCGCATGGCCGGAGCCTATCTGATCGATCTTATAGGCGCTCAAACCATTCTTGAGGAGGTCAAAAAAAATAAATGCCATTTTCCCATTGATTGGTTTCACAACTATCTTTCCGAGAAAGCCAAAATTAATATTTTGTGGCTTTATAAACCAGTGGCCACCCAAGGAAGCTTAGAAGGATCGATTAAATCAACACTTGATTCAAAAGCATTTAGTAAATTAAAAGTGATATCCTTCAGATTGCAAAGGATTTATAAAAAATTGCTGTATTGGTTTAGGTAATTTTGATCCAATGAGCATATTGATTAGAAAAAAAGTGAAGCCTTAAACACATAGTTCTCGGTATTATAAAAACTCCAACTTCAAAATAGATAACTTTGCTATAAAAAGCAGCACATAAGAAACCAAATGTGCCATTGGTAGTCACATCCCTTCACATAGTATGGTTCGAAGCACTTTTTGAAATTTCAATTGGCTGTTAAGTTATCGCTTAAACACCGTATAGGAGATCAATTTCAGTTTAGAAGTGCTTTTATGTACTGCTTTTATTAAAAACATTTTTAATTAAAAGCAAAATTATGAAAAAGGAAACTGAAAAGAAAGGATTATTAAGAATTGGGAGTGGTTTACCAGTATTCAATTCTCATGCGGCGGGAATTGATATAGGGGATACCCTCCAATGTGTTGCCATTAATGACAAAAATGGAGGGCATGAAGTAAAAACGACAACGGCATTTACTTGCGATTTAATCGAAATCGTGGATTATTTGAAAATCAATGGAATTACTACAGTTGCCATGGAAAGTACTGGAGTTTATTGGTTGCCCCTCTACATTATGCTTGAGGAGGCAGGAATTGAGCCATACTTAGTCAATGCTAAACATGTAAAAAAATGTTACTGGGCGAAAGAGAGATGATACGGATGCTATTTGGCTTCAAAAACTTCATACATGTGGATTATTACAGAAAAGTTTCCAGCCGGACAATGAAATTCGTGTATTAAGAAATTATACTCGGCAGCGAAAAAATTTAATATCGTTGAGTTCAGATGCAGTAAGAAGAATGCAAAAAGCACTTGAACAAATGAATATTAAAATTCATACAGTAATAAGCGACATACTGGGTGTATCAGGAATGAATATTGTAAAAGCGATTATAGCAGGAGAAAGAGATCCTCAAAACTTAAGTACACTTTGTGACCCTCGAATAAAGGCACCTAAAGAGGAAATAGTCAAATCATTGCAAGGAGTTTGGAATGAGGAATGTCTATTTTTCTTGAACAAGCAGTAGAAAATTATGAATTTCATCAAAAACAGATCAAGAGTTGTGAAGAAAAAATAAAGCAGCAATTACTAAAACAGGTTGCAATAATAAAAGAAGGGGATATCTCCGGTCTTGAACAGGTGCCTAAAAATAAGGTCAAAGCAAAACCAAAAAAGAATCAATTTGATTCATCACTCAGTAAATATTTAATTGCCATTACAGGAATAGATTTGTGTAAAATACCAGGAATCAGTGAAATAACGACATTAGAATTTATTTCAGAAGTGGGTGTAGATATGAGTAAATGGAAGAGTGCTAAACACTTTGCTGCGTGGTTGAATTTGGCACCCAACACCAAAATTTCTGGAGGAAAGACCTTGAGTAGTAAAATGCTACAGAAAAAAAATAGAGCTGGACAATATTTGAGACAAGCAGCATCATCTTTATCAATAAACAAAACTCCAATAGGTGATTACTATCGAAAGATGCGTTCCAAACTGGGCGGTAAAGGAGCTGTTTTAGCCACAGCACATAAATTGGCAAGAATCATTTACACAATGTTGTCTAAAAAAATAGAATACAATTCTGATATGATCTTTGAAAATCAAGAGAAAATGAAACTAGATAGGATTAGAAAACTAGAAAAACAATTAGCTAGATTAAAACAAGCATCATGAAACTAAGTAAAGATACGTCTGACAATCAACTAGATAAAATTAGTTATATAGGAGAGCACATAGTACTCCACATAGGACACATAGAGGATGAAGAAACGATGCATGAAGGAGCGATACGAAGTAAACTTGCCGAACTAGGCAAGTTAGCGACTGAACCGAGCTGCTAATCAGCTCGGCGGGTATTAAATCAATTAAACTAGGCGAGTTAGTAAAGGAATGGTGCGCAGCAAACTCGACGGACTAGTCGAGTTAATGACTGAACCACGTTGCTAACCAACGTGGAATAGAACCGAGCTGATAATCAGCTCGACAAGTAATCAATCAATTAATCTAGGCAAGTTCAATCACTAAGACCATCTTATCAAATCACAATATTAATCATCCGTCCCGGCACCAAAATAATCTTCTTTATATTCTGATTTTCAGTCCATTTTTTAATTTCATCCAACTGTAATACTGAGGATTCTAATTCTTCTTTGGTCATGGCTTTAGGTACGGTCCATTCATACCTTTTTTTACCATTGACACTCACAGGATAATTGATGGAATCAGATTCCAAGAATGACTCATTGTGAATTGGATATTCTTGATGATGCACCGATCCTAGCCCACCAGATATTTGATAAATTTCTTCGGTGATAAATGGTGCAAATGGAGCCAATAATTTATTCAAAGTCAAAAGCACTTCTCTATTTTTACAATTCAATTTGCGCAATTCATTCACACAAATCATAAAAGCACTCACCGAAGTATTGTAAGACATGGCATCAAGATCCGCTCGCAATTTCTTAATACAGGTATGTAGAACTTTGAGCATTTCCGGTGTAGGCGCTTCCCCGATCAATGCAAGTTCTTTGTTGTCATTAAAAAACAATTGATGGTACTTTTTCAAAAATCCGGAGACTCCACTGATTCCCTTTGTATCCCATGGTTTGGAATCTTCCAATGGACCTAAAAACATTTCATACATTCTAAAACAATCCGCACCATACTCGGCAATTACATCATCCGGATTGACCACATTGTGGTATCTCTTGGACATTTTACCAACTTCCGTTTTTGTTCTGATTTTAAATTCAGAATTCAAATCGTGGGCAGTCTTTGATTCCAATGAATTTACAAAAAGAGCTTCTTTGAAATCTGGTCTCCACTTGATAAATTCTTCAATGCCTGGCTGATCCAAATGGGCTTCGGGCGTGCCATAATTTTTGACAAAATCTTTGTGCACCGGTATATAGGCAATTAATTCTTCGTCGTATTGTGACACCAATTCATGTGATATAAATTTGGGCGGCTTCGAATCTTTGATCAAAGCCAAACTTTCAATCATCCCTTGGATCATTCCTTGATTCACCAATCTCTTAAATGGCTCTACCGTTTTTATATAACCAAGATCGTATAAAAATTTATGCCAAAATCGAGAGTACATTAAATGTCCAACGGCATGCTCTGTACCACCGATGTAAAGATCCACATCCTGCCAATAATCAAGTGAACTGCTAGAAGCAAACTCTTCGGTATTTTTTGGATCCATGTATCTCAAAAAATACCAACTCGACCCGGCGTATCCCGGCATGGTGTCGGTCTCTCTTGTTTTACCTTCGGCAAAGTGTACCCAATCTTGCGCTTCTGCCAATGGAGATTTTCCATTTTTTGATACTTCAATTTTTTCCAATCGAGGCAATTCCAATGGCAATTCCGAATAATCCATAGCAACACAAACTCCCTCCGAATTATAGTAGACTGGAAAGGGTTCTCCCCAATATCTTTGACGACTAAAATTGGCATCTCGCATTCGATACTGCACTTTTTCCTTTCCTATTTTCTTGGCGACAATTTGTTCAATCGCCTTTACAATGGCTTCCTGCACCTGCAGCCCATTTAAAAATTCTGAACGAATCATAATGCCTCTTTTCTCTTCAGGCGATGCTCCAGTTTCATTGGATTGATCAACCACTTGAATGATGGGAAGCTCAAATTTATTTGCAAATGCCTGATCTCTTAAATCGTGTCCCGGAACCGCCATAATAGCTCCAGTACCGTATTCAATCAAGACATAATCGGACACCCAAATTGAAATTTTTTGCTCGGTAAAAGGATGCGTTGCATATGATCCGGTGAAAACTCCGGTCATGTTTTTCACATCTGATTGTTTATCTCTGTCGGTTTTTTTATTGACTTGATTCAGATAATTAATAACTGATTGATCTCTATCGGCTGTGCACAATGACTTTAACAATGGGTGTTCAGGAGCCACCACCAAAAAACTGACCCCAAAAATTGTGTCTGGCCGAGTAGTAAAAACCTCTAACGTATCAGATCTGCCCTGAAGTGGAAAAAACACTTGAGCACCTGTGGATTTACCGATCCAATTTCGTTGCATCGTTTTTAAAGATTCTGACCATTCCACTGTGTTAAGATCCTGTAACAATCTCTCTGAATAAGCAGAAATCCGCAAAGCCCACTGCATCATTGGTTTTTTCTCAACCGGATGGCCACCTCTTTCTGAAACACCGTCTTTGATTTCATCATTGGCTAATACTGTACCTAAAGCCTCGCACCAATTTACAAATGAAATTTTGCGATAAGCCAATCGATAATTCATTAAAATATCTGCTCTTTCCTTCTCTCCTTTTTGATTCCATTCTTCATCTGTAAAATTAAGTTCGTCTTGTCCGAATGCGGCACAGCCCAAGGAACCTGAATGGGAGAAAACTTGAATCAAATCTTTGATGGGTTTTGCTTGATTGGAATTCAAACAATAATAGTGTTCAAACAATTGAATAAATATCCACTGTGTCCATTTATAATATGAAGGATCGCAGGTGATAACCTCTCTGTCCCAATCATAATTGAGACCGATATTGTGAAGCTGGTCTCTATACCTCTCCATATTTTCAGCAGTAGAAACAGCAGGGTGCACTCCTGTTTGAATGGCATACTGCTCCGCAGGAAGACCAAAAGCATCAAAACCCATTGGATGCAAGACATTAAATCCACTCATTCTTTTATATCTGGACATGATGTCTGAAGCAATATATCCTAATGGGTGTCCAACATGTAGTCCTGAACCCGATGGGTATGGAAACATATCGAGAATGTAGTATTTTGGAAGTGAAAAATCATTACTGACTTTATACACTCCATCTATCTGCCACTTTTGTTTCCACTTTTGCTCTACTACGCGATGATCATATTCCATATAAATGAATTTCTGCAAAAATAGATGTTCTGCTGCATACCAATTGCAAATGGATTGATAATGTTTCAGCTATCAAATCGTGCTCAAAGAAATGTCTGGTAAGGCTGAAAATAGTTTTCTATTTTGGTCTTATAAAATCTAGAAATAAGTTTTCCTTCGCAATGGGTTTAAGCAAAGGATCATAACCATAAGCATAAAAGTCAAACTCAAATCCATTCGAAAAAGCTTCAGTCAATAATTTAATTGTCACCTCTGGAGGATTTACATAAGCACTATAAACAGCCTTGGCGTACTCCAAGTGCCCTGGATAAGATAAGCCATCCTTTTCAATCTTAGTCATCCACTCTTCAGCTTTCTTTTGTTGGCCTGCAAGTTTGTAACATACAGCAGCCATCTCAGGAAAGAATCTAAACTGGGGAGTATTTTCATAATGCATTTTGTAATGCATTGCAGCTTCTTCATAACGACCTTCATAAAAAGAGACCATACTTTCAAAATAATGGAAGAACATGTTTTTCGAAAATTCTCTATTTATTCTCGAGAGAATAGTAGAATATTTATTCAATAATTCCTTCTTATCCTTTAAATACAAAATTCCACATACTTTCCAGGCCATCATCGGAGGAGTATAAAATCGTTGGTTTGTAGGAATTGTAGTTTTAAATTTTTCCAATAAGGAATCTACTTTCCCGTACTCTTCCAATATGGTCAGAGCATGAATGTACGCGGCAGCAATTGAAAAATGGGTGGGTGCAAATGTCAAATTCTCATACCAAATTTTTACTGAATCATATTGCCCCAATTGTAACATGGCTTCAAACACCTCTCCCACATAGGCTTGATCGCGCGTATTTTCAGAATCAGGTTTCTTCTCAATAGGAATAAATTTTCTATATTTTTTGATGGCTCTTTCAGGGAAATTCTGCGCTACAAAATGATAAATGGATTGTGTGGCACCATACTCAATCTTAAATTCCGTATACATGTTCCAATACATTTCTGCTGCAAGCAACATATCTCCTTTCATCCTAGCCTGAATTGCAGACCACTGCATAATTTGAAAATTGGTCATATGAGATTTGCGCAGTTCAATCAATTGTGTCACAGAATCCAACAACTGTCCATGCCCCCAGTTGGTGGTCAATTCGATCAAGGTAAAATACGCTTGTATAAAAGTGCTGTCCAACTCAATCGATTTCAACAAATGAAATTCCTTGAGTGATATTTGATCAGAAGGAACTGCGTTGGCTTTGACATATTCCTGGTAAGCTGCATAATTTGGAGGAACGTGACCATATAAGAGATCCTTGGTTGCAAAATATCCTAAAATCTTTTGTTTCAATTGCTCGATAGGTTCAATGATATTGCTACGAGAGCCATTTATAGGCTTCACTGAATAGAGTACCAAATTATTTTTAACATCCAACACCTCAGCCACTATGGTAATTGTCCCTGGATTGGTGCTGTAGATTTTTCCTTTAATTAATATGCCAGCGTTCTTAGAGATTTTATAATTTTCTTTTTCAGAATTTGCTTTGGAAATTTTAAAATTTTCATCCCGAATGACACTAGCTTGTTTAGTTTCAATCAAGGCCTGGGTGAGCCAATCCTTAGCTAGAACTCCAAGTGCATCAAATTCAGAATCACTGGTTTGATTTTCAAAAGGAAAAATTTGAATTAATTGATACAGAATTTCCTTGTTCTGGTTTTTACTTTTAAAATTTTGGACCAAAAAATAGGAAGAAAATAACACCACTAAAAATCCAAGTCCCAATAATAAATATTTCCGATTTTGTGATGGAGAAGGAATGGGTGGAATGGTTGAATTATGAAAAACAGGAACTTCCAAATGTGAACCACTCAAATAATAAATATTCATGGGAGCATTCACATTTTTTAGTGGAATTGCTCCAAGAAATTTACAATTAAACTCTTTTTTATTTCTAATTTCAAAATAGACTTTCTCTGAAAAAAGGATGGAGCCCGGAGTACCAACAGATTGAATTCTGGATGCCAGATTGACTGCATCACCATAGACATCATCATTTTCAGAAATTAGTTCACCGTATTCTATACCAATCCTAATTTGAAATAAACCCAATTTATTAACCTCCGACTGCAATTTAGAAGCTGCATAAACTGCTTCACTGACTGAATCAAAAAGACACAATAATCCATCCCCAAGTTCTTTGATAATTTTACCTTGATTTGCGCCAACTACTTTTTCATGTATGGTCTTATTCTTTATCAATAAACCATAAGCTCTTGATTCATCTTTACCCATCAAGGCTGTGTATCCCACGATATCAGAAAATAGGATGGCGGCAAGTTTTTTATGAAGCATAGCTTGAATATCTTGCAAATATAATCACAAACCAATCATATCAGAAAGTCTATTTACAACCGTTTAAATTAAGAGCTAAAAACCAGAATACCCTTTTTTATAAATAACTAAAACTAAATAATTGCTTGCAATCTATCGCTTAACAGTAGCTTTGCCCGCTAATTGTACTTCATGAATAAAGCTTTTACGTTTATTTTCTTAACCATACTGATCGATGTGACTGGAATAGGAATCATATTACCTGTTCTGCCGGAATTAATTCAAGAACTCACCGGCAAAAGTTTAAGCGATGCTTCTTCCTATGCCGGATGGATGGCTTCAGTGTATTCCATCATGATGTTTTTTTGCGCTCCCATTATGGGTGGATTAAGTGATCAATTTGGAAGAAGACCTGTCCTATTATTCTCGCTATTGGGATTTGGATTGGATTATATTTTACAAGGATTTGCTCCCAGCATATTTTGGTTGTTTATAGGCAGGATTTTGGCTGGAATAACCGGTGCATCCTTTTCTACGGCAGCAGCATTTATTTCAGATTTAAGCACTCCTGACAAAAAAGCACAAAATTTTGGTTTGATTGGAGCAGCCTTTGGACTTGGTTTTATCATAGGCCCATTGCTGGGGGCCTTTTTAGGTCAATATGGAGTGAGGGTTCCCTTTTTTGGAGCAGCAGCATTGGCTTTCATGAATTTGATTTTTGGATTTTTAGTGTTACCTGAATCCTTAAAACCTGAAAACCGAAGAGCATTTTCGTGGTCCAGAGCCAACCCTATTGGCACTTTAAGAGTATTAACTAGATATTCTGTCCTCAAAAGTTTCATTGTAGTTTTACTTCTCATTTATATCGCTCACTACTCACTTCAGTCTACCTGGACTTTTTATACCATGTTTAAATTTGGATGGGGACATGATCAAGTGGGATATTCATTGGCTTTTGTAGGTCTGATGATGGCCATCGTCCAAGGAGGTTTAAGTCGCATTATTATTCCCAAACTGGGACCTCAAAACTCAATTAGATTTGGAATGATCGTCGCTTTACTTTCTTATATGGCTTATGCATTTGCACCTTCAGGAATATTCATGTACTATATCATGCTTTTTTTCTCTTTCAGTGGAATAGCAGGACCTTCTATTCAAGGTCTGATATCCAACCAGGTTCCTCAAGATGCACAAGGAGAATTGCAAGGCGGACTAACAGCGTTAATGAGTATTTCAGCCATCTTTGGACCTCTATTGATGACCCAGTTGTTCCAAATGGGTTCGAAAGGATTATTTGCAAATTCTTTTCCAGGACTCCCATTCTTGGTGGCCGGAATTTTGGTTTTAATTGCCTTTTTGTTGGTCCAAAAATCTTTAAAAGGACTTGAACCTTACAAACAATCTCCAAAAATTTAAACTTCAATTTTACCCTATTCGTCGATAAAATGAAGCATTTATTGAATCTTCACTATTTTTGAGCAATCTTAAATTTGAATATGAAATTAGTCATTTTTACTTTTTCACTTTGGTCTTTGTTTTCATTCTTACAGGCGCAACCCGATCAAGCCCATCAATACTGCCATCACTCCATGCAAGCTGGACTTTTAAGAGAACCTACTCTTGCAGAATTAATGATGATGGAAAATTCCAATAAACGAAGTGATTCTATCGACATCTTAAACTACACCATTCGAATTGATGTAACCGATTTTTCAAACAAGCGTATTCAAGCCCATACGACTGTGGATTTTAAAACCAAATTGGATGAGCTTGAATGGATAAGTTTAGACCTCAGAAGTTTGACCATTGATTCCATTCTTTTTGATGGCCAACAAATCCAATATCAATATGACAATGAGGTCATTCAAGCCATGTTTGGTGAAAAACTTGCTTTAGGACAAGTGGCCTCTTTGGATGTTTACTACAGTGGTGTACCTTCCCGAGATTCGGTATGGGGAGGCTTTTATTTTGCAGATCCATATATTTATAATTTAGGTATCGGATTATCATCTACTCCTCCTAATTTTGGAAAAGTTTGGTATCCCTGCTTTGATAATTTTGTCGAAAGAAGCAGCTATGAATATATAGTGACTTCTGTTTCACCGGCAAGAGCTTATTGCGTTGGAACTTTTATTTCTGAAGACTCTTTGTCTGATTCAAAAATAAGGAGGCATTATATGATGACAGATCAAATACCGACTTATCTGTCTTCCATCGCAGTATCAGATTATGAACAACATAAATATTCTCATCAGGGAAGATATCAGGAAGTGCCAATAGAACTGATTTCCAGAAAAGCAGACCTTGAAAAAATGAAGACCCAACTCAACAATCTACCTGGAGCCATCGATGCATTTGAGTTTTGGTTTGGACCTTACCGCTTCGAAAGAGCGGGTTTCGTAACTACCACCGTCGGTGCCATGGAACATCCAACGAATACTGCATATCCAGTGAGTTCGATTAATTCCGGAACCCTAGCTCAAAATGAACGACTCATGGCCCATGAATTTGGTCACCAATGGTGGGGGAATCTCACGACATTAGACGATGCCCGCGACATGTGGATCAAAGAGGGAAATGCAGAATACAGTAGCCATTTATTTTTCGAACACGTATATGGAAAGAAAAGATTTCTCGAAGTAGTGAAAGATAATTTGGCATTTATTTTATTCAATGCACACCTCAACGATGGGGCTTTTCTTCCTCTTTCTCCAATGCCTTATTCCACCACCTATGGTACACACACCTACCGTAAAGGTGCTGCCATGATCCATAACCTAAGAACCTATCTTGGTGATTCAATGTATCGTCAGATTTGCCATCAGGTTTTTGACAGCTTAACCGGCACTTCCATGAATGCATTTCAATTTAGGGACTTTTTAAACAGACATTCATCCACCACTTTGGACAACTATTTTAATGACCACATTTTCAACAAAGGTTACTGCGCTTTTTATCTAGACAGCATTTTCGTCACCGAAACTGCAGGACCAAACCATGCCGATATTTTAGTCCAACAAAAGGATTATCATGCGGACCATTTATTTACAGAAGCACCCGTGTTTATTAGTGCCTATGATTCTAAATTTAACCGAATAGTCCAAAAATTTTGGCTAAGTGGTTCTCAGAATTGGGTCAAAATGAATATTCCCACAGGATTTAGACCTGTGATTTTTTTAGTCAACGAACAACAAGAACTTAATTTGGCTAGCCTTCAGGACAACGGTTATCAAATTAAAACCGGGGCAATTCCATTCATAGCCACTGCCATTTCACCCAATGTTACTGAGATATCCGATACAGCATTTGTCAACATTGTACATCATCTCATAGGGCCTTCTGAAGGAATACTTTTGCCCAATATTAAGAGACTAAATTCGCGGCATTTTTGGCAAGTCAATGCTGTCGCCAAGGGCAATTTAAGCATGTCCGGTCGGGTTGAATTTAATGGAAATGCCGCTGGGCTGGATGAAAATTTGCAAATAGTTTCTGAGGACAGCATTATATTGGCTTATCGCAAGGATTGGAGCGAGCCTTGGCGGCAATACAGTAATTATCTATTACAAAAATTAACGCCCAATGACAAGCGCGGTTTCATAAGAATAGATCGCTTGATTCCCGGAGAATATGCCATTGCTTATGGACACCCTTCCTTGGTCAAAACCAATGATGAGTCCATGGTTGACTACAGCATTTATCCAAATCCAACCGTCACGGAATTGCACATAGAGTTGCCTGATAATCACCTAATTCGCCATATTAAAATGTACAATACCAAAGGACAATTGATCTTAGATTCATGTGTGGACAAAGCAGAGGAATCCAAATTGGTGGATGTCAGCAGATTTGAATGTGGAACTTATGAATTGTGTTTAGCGGATCAAAGCGGAAACTGCTCCTCTTGTCAACAAATTCAAGTGATTCATTAATTTTAGGTGAATAGCCTTCATTTCATACCCAAACCTGCAAATAATCAATATATTTTAAGTACATTTGCTTTAAATTTAACTTTATCAAGGATAAAAATATGTCAAATATGAAAAAATTACTCCTCTTTTCCATTTTATGTTTCTGCATTGGTTTAATTACTGCCCAAACCAATACGAAAGAAATCACGGTTTACGGTTCCGTTTTTAACACCAATAAGGAAGCAGTCCCTGATTGGAATATCTCTATTGCTGGCAACTCTGCTGTAGGCGCAGTTTCGGCAAAAACAAATGCTGATGGTACTTATAAAGCAATTGTAAAAGTACCAGTTGATCCCATCCAAAAAATGTCTGTATCAACTACCGATCCTTGTTCCAGAATACCACTTACCCAAGGGTTTAGTACAGATGTATTAAGGACTCAACACGATTTTATTATTTGTGCGACCAATCCTCCTCCGCCACCAAACCCATGCCGAGTAGCTTTTAAATTTGAGCAAACCAAAAATAGTCAGATTATCACCTTCTACGCTTTTCCTGAACTTAAAGATGCAGAATATTTCTGGGATTTTGGAGATGGAAATACTGGAACTGGAAACCCTGCCCGTCATGAGTACAAAAAAGCAGGTGATTATAAAGTCCAATTGCGCGTAAAATCTCCTACCTGTGAAGGATCTTATGGATCTGGCATTACAGTGGACATGACCACCGCACCTCCACCACCACCCCCTCCTGCCACCAGTATTGAAGCAAGATGTTGCGGAGCCATCCAAATTTTATCAACACCTCTTTCCACCAATGTGGGACCAAATACCTTTAAATTTTTTGCAAAAGGTGACTTCCCATTAGAAGGAGTCAGATGGGATTTTGGTGATGGTAATTTTGGTAGTGGCGCTGAAGTCACACATACCTACAAAACTGAAGGAAAATATAGGGTTACAGCCTACCTGGTTGGCACAGATTGTAAAGTTGAACTTTCCGCTTGGGTACACGCAGGAAGGACCAATTCCAATCCTTGCAATTTTGATTTTTTCTATAAAACAGATGGCCTTATCGCTGGATTTGGATTAAACATCAGAGTGGTTCCAGAAAAAATTAATTGGAATTTTGGAGATGGAAGTAGTTCCAATGAACTAAATCCAACCCACGTATATGCAGCTGCTGGAGAATACAAAGTAACTGTGGAAGTTATCATCAATGGCCAATACTGCAAAATTGAAAAGACTATTAAAGTGGCTGACAATGGTCCAAGTAATCGTTGTCCATTTGATTTTAGTTTTATATCAAGAGGATTGGAAACCAGATTTTCACCAATAGTTAGTACTACCAAATATGATAAATTGGAGTGGCACTTTGGAGACGGAACTACCTCATCAGAGGAATTTCCTTCCCATACTTATGCAAAAGAAGGCAGCTATCAAGTAACCTTGGTAGTTTATTATGGACGTGCTTCTTGTAAAATCACAAAAGACATCAAAATTAGTTCTTTAACCAGCGGAGGCGGTGCATCCATCATTGATGTGAGCCCTAATCCAGTGGATGATAATATGTCCATTAAAATCAAAAGCAGCGATAAAATATCTGGTGTTTTGGTCATTACAGATGTAACTGGTCAGAATCTTAAAAAGAAAGCTGTAGAGTTTGAACCTGGAGAAAATTTCGTTCCTTGGGAATCAACAGATCTTAAAACCGGGCTTTATTTTTTACAATTATACATTGGCACTGAAGTAGTCAGCAAGTTTAGATTTACGAAATCGTAAATCTTTCAAAAAAATATTTTTATATCCGCATACCATTGATTTGGTGTGCGGATTTTTTTTGGAGTTTAAAATAATCTGAGCTAAACGAGTGGTAACTATTCGACCCCGCTGGGGTCGGAGATACTCGCTTGTCTTTTTTATAAATATACCATCCCTCTGGGATGGAAATGACCACAGCGTGGTCATATATTTATAAAAAACACGCTATCTCTTCGACTCCAGCGGAGTCATATCATTTTTACATGCAATCAGTTGATCATGCATTGATTAAACATAAATAATAAACCTTCGATTATTTGCAATTATGTAGCATCAAAGCTCTTAACCGGTGGTGGTTCGTGATCACCCTTTTTAGGAGGTGTACGCAGAATTCTTACAAATAAATAAACCGTCACCGCAGTAACAATCCCAATCGACAAAAGCCAAGTAATAAGCGCACTGGTATTCATAAAATTCGATTTAAGGTTTTGATAATTTTAAACGTTTTTGATAAGCCACATACACCATGGCACAAATGGCCAAATAAAGTCCCAATAATAAAAATCTGGAACCATTGATATACGTCAATTTAGTCCTCAGTCCATCAGCAACTGCTTGATCCGTCGCAGAATCAATTTGTCGGTGTACCCCTTGGTTCATCAACTGCCCTAAAATGGAACCATCTGATAATGGCCATCCCGCACCGGATGATAAGCTATTCCACGAACCTGCCCAATCACCACCTTCAGGATTGATCAATGAACCAACAAATACAAACAACAAAAAGATGGTGGTTACGTATTTGATGATAAATTTAAAAACAGGAGGAATTTTCATATCCGCTCCCCTATTAATTTCTTCAAATCCTTTGTCCATTCCAAAAAACCAGGCAAACAAAATTATTTCTGCCAAGGCAAAAACCACCAATGAAACCGTACCCGCCCAATAATCGTATTCGTCAAAAACACCTTCTGCAAAGAAAAATACACACGGAAGACCTAAAACAAAAACCACCAATCCGAAGAACCACGCTGAGGTCTCTCTCTTCCAATTAAATTCATCTTTTAAAAATCCCATAAAAGGTGTACCCATTGCTAAAGAAGAGGTAATACCGGCAAAGAACAACAAACCAAACCAAAATAAACCGCATATCATAGCTAAAACTGTTCCCCACTGCTCAAATAAAAATGGCAAGACCCTAAATCCTAGTCCAAGTCCACCAGATTGGGTAAGTTCTACTACTTTTTCAATTCCTAAATAACCCACTGCGATAGGGATGATAATTGCTCCACCTAAAACCACTTCTACAAATTCATTCATCCAACCCGCAGACATGGCATTCAAAGCAATGTCTTCATCCTTTTTCATATAAGAAGCGTAGCAATGGATGGAACCCATTCCTAAGGATAGCGTAAAGAAAATTTGTCCCGCTGCTGCAAGCCAAACTTTAGGGTTCCAAATCGTACTAAAATCAGGCGTCCATAAGAAATTTAGCCCCACCGTACCATCAAATATGGCACCTTGAGATCCACCTTTGAGTGTTATACCCATGATGGCTAAAAAGATTCCAAACAATATCAATAAAGGCATCAATACTTTGGCAACAATCTCAATTCCTCCACTTAATCCTTTGGATAAAATCCAGGTATTCAATAATAAACATATAATCCAACAAATGATAGGACCCGATGACTCTAAACCTACATAAGTATTAAAATGCGAAGAAACCTGATCTGCACTCATTCCGGAAAAAGCTCCCGTAATGGAACTCCATGCATAATTTAAAGCCCAGGATTCCAAATAACAGTAATATGCCGCAACAGCGATGTTGGTGAAAATTCCAAAAACACCTAAATATTTCCAAAATTTCCTTTTGTCAAAAGAATTAAATATAAATGGAGTACTGTGGTCACCTTTCTGTCCACCAAAACGACCCATGGCCCATTCTACATACAACAATGGAATTCCCATCAACAAAAAACAAACTAAATAAGGTATCATAAATGATCCTCCACCATTCTGTATGGCTTGCACTGGAAATCGGAGAAAATTACCCAATCCTACTGCATTTCCTGCCATGGCCAAAACCAGACCAACCCTTGAGCCCCAAGATTCTTGTGTCTTCGTCATCGTATCAATATTGAATTTTCTTGCTTGTTTGAAAAAGTAAAAGTACAACTTTCAAGATAATTGGCTAAATATTATACAAATGCTTAAACTAAGGGTTTTTAGAACTAATTTGTATATAATTTGAGTTGGAATTTATGCTATGATTCAAGCATTAAACTGATGCAACTCTCGATTTCAAGTCTTGCTTGTTAAAACCGGAAAAATGGTAATTTATCAAATAAAATGGTCAATTTTGATTTCAAACGAATCTAATAATATCATATATAGCATATTACACATTAAATATATATTTAATATTTAATGAAATCCCAATAAAAAATAATCCGGGCCAAGTACCATGAATCCGCGTATATTTGCGGAGTTTTTCTAAAAATCTACTTTAATATATGAAAGAGCAAGGATTTGTTAAGTGGGTATTGATTGCCTTATTGGCAGTTTGTATTATGCAACTGATGTATTATTTTCCCACCATTGGAATCGAGCGCGATGCCAACGATTATGGAATTTCAAAACGTGAAGGAATCACAGATGAAAAATTGGCCTATCAGGCTGAAAAACAAGCGCGTATTGATTATTTAGATTCTATTTCTGATCAAACGGTATTTAGTATTCCACTTTTAAAAGATTATACTTACAACGATTTAAAAAAGCAACAATTGGCTCTTGGACTTGACCTAAAAGGCGGTTTAAGTACCATATTGCAGATCGATTTAAGTGATTTCCTCATTTCATTATCAGGGAATAGCCAAGACCCTGCTTTTAAATCAGCCGTAGTTTCAGCCAATGAGCGACTGAAAACAAGTCAGGCAGATTTTATCACCTTGTTTGCTGAAGAATTTAAAAAGGCTTCTCCAGATAAGTCACTTGCCTCGATTTTTGCAAGAAGTGCCACTCTAAAAGACAGAATAAACATCAATTCCAGTGAAGCAGATGTGACCCGAATCATCCGTGAAATGGCTGATCAAACAGTGGAACTTACCTTTGATAGAATCAAAAAAAGAATTGATAAATTTGGTGCCATCCAACCCAATATTTCTTTGGACAAGGCAAGAGATATGATCCTTGTGGAATTACCTGGCGTGGACAACCCTGAAAGAGCTAGAAAATTTCTTCAGGCATCCGCCAAATTGGAATTTTGGGATGTGTATAGAATCAGTGATCCTGGGCTTTTTGAATCTTTCGGCATGGCTGATAGAAAATTAAAAGCAATAAATGTAGGTGATTCATCCGATGTCACTGCTCCCAAGTTTAGATATGTCAACCGTTATGACTTCACACGTGATAGTCTGGGAAATACTTTGGATTCCACTTTGGTTGGAGTAGATACCATTCCTGAAGCACTAGATCCTCTTGCTGACAAAGGACCACTTTATGCTATATTTAGTCCCAATGGAGCATCTGCCCAGGGATTAAGTTACGCGCCTGCTGTGATGGGAGTTGTTGAAAAACCCAACCGCGATAAACTGGTTGAAATGCTTAACAAACCAGAAATTAAAGCCCTGTTTCCAGTAGATTTAGAGTTCAGATTATCCGGCAAACCTGCCAAAAATTACCAGACCAACGAAACTACCAACCAGTATGAAGTTTATGCCATTAAAAAAAGATTGGGTAGCGATGAGGCTACACTGGATGGTGAGCGAGTTGTTAGAGCTTTTTCTCAACCCGATCAAGTATCCGGAAATACAGTAGTCTCATTGGCTATGGACAGTCGTGGAGCCAAAATCTGGGGAGACATGACTACCAGAGCTGCCCAAGACAACAATCGTGAAATTGCTATCGTCCTGGATGATGAAGTTGTTTCATGCCCAAGGGTCAATGAGCCAATCTTAGGTGGTAGCAGTCAAATATCCGGAAATTTTACCATTGATGAATCCAATGACTTGGCCAACATACTACAAGTAGGTAAACTCCCTGCAAAAACAAAAATCATTCAAGAATCCTTGGTTGGACCAACTCTTGGAAAAGAAAATATCCAAAAATCACTTTGGTCCATATTTGGAGGCTTTGCTTTGGTTTTATTGTTCATGGTGGTTTACTATTTAGGAGGCGGTTTTGTATCCATTATTGCCTTGCTTTTAAATATAGTATTCATTCTTGCCACCTTGGCTTCATTTGGTACGGTATTAACCTTGCCAGGTATAGCGGGACTTGTTTTGACCATGGGTATGGCGGTGGATGCCAACATCATTATTTATGAGAGAATCAAAGAAGAAGTAAATGCTGGTAGAACATATTTGCAATCCATTGTAGAAGGATTCAAACATTCTTTATCCGCTATTATTGATACGCACGTTACCACACTCTTATCTTCAATCGTACTATTTTATTATGGATTAGGTCCTGTTAAAGGATTTGCATTGGTCTTGATCGTAGGGGTAATCTTTTCCGTATTTACGGCTTTCCTTGTAACTAGATTGATCATAGATTGGTGGTCTTCCAAAGGACGTGAAATGAAATTTGCTTCAGATTTTACTGCAAAGGCCTTTAAAAACTTCAACTTTGACTGGGTTGGAAAAAGAAAATACTCTTATATTTTTTCAGGTATTTTAATTTTAATTAGCATTGGTTCTTTCTTTACCAGAGGATTTGAGTTGGGCGTTGAATTTAAAGGAGGTTATTCCATCAACGTTCAATTTGACAAAGAGGTGAATATTGATCAATTGAGGAATAGCCTTAATAAGTCATTTAGTGGCAATCCCATCGTAAAAAGTGTGGATACAAAAAATACTTATAATATCACAACTTCTTATTTGATCAATGACAGCAGTCCAGATGTCAATGTTAAAGTAAAAACACAACTTTTGGCTGGGATCAATGAGGCCATGGGAAGTAATTTAACTTATGAAGAATTTGACCAAAGTGAGGGAGATGGTACCCATATTTTATCCTATAGCCAGGTAGGACCTGTCATTGCCGACGATATAAAAAACAGTTCAGGAAAAGCTATGCTTATTTCATTGATTGTTATTTTTATTTATATTTTAATCAGGTTTATCAAATGGCAATATAGCGCCGGAGCGATCATTGCTTTGGTACACGATACCATCATTGTATTGGGTTGTTTCTCATTATTTCATGGCATCCTACCTTTTGCAATGGAAATTGATCAAGCATTGATTGCTGCACTTCTAACTGTTATTGGTTATTCGATGAATGACACGGTAATTGTGTTTGACCGTATCAAAGAATATCTAAGAATGGATAGCAATAAAACTGAAAAAGAATTGATCAATGAAGCCATAACCGGGACACTTTCTAGAACAGTCAATACATCGTTGGTTACATTATTGACCATCGTAATTTTGTTCTTCTTTGGTGGAAGTAGTATTAAAGGATTTTCTTTTGCACTTATTGTGGGAATCATTATTGGTACCTATTCATCCATATTTATTGCCACGCCGGTAATGGTGGACCTTGCGGCAAGTCTCAAAACCAAAATGAGAAAAGTGAGTCAAAAAGTAGGTAGTAAAGTAGCCAAAGTATAGGAAAAGCTTTTTTCTAAGAAATAAAAAATCCGATGTAGAATTTTTCTTTTACATCGGATTTTTTTTGTGCTCTAAGTTTGAGCCAACAAGTATATTTTATTAGACGATCTTATAGATTTCCATGATATTTTCAAGGATGGATTCGAAATTGATATGCAGATCTTTGAGACTACCTGTGTGTACATCGAATACCCATCCTTGCACAGTCAATCCTTTTTCTTTGATGGCCAATTGTACAGAAGCCAGTTTTAAAATATTGGTGCATTGTTCTAGAACATTTAATTCCACCAACCGATCATATTTAAGGGTTTCATCGGAAATGGATTTTAATTCATCGCGATGGGCTCTATAGACATCTCTTATATTTCTAAGCCAGGGATTTAAAATTCCCAAATCCGCCGATTGCATAGCCGCCTTTACACCACCACAACCATAATGACCACACACAACCACATGTTTCACCCCAAGATGCCTGACGGCGTAGTTGATGACAGATTGCACATTCAAATCGGTATTGACGACCATATTGGCGATGTTGCGGTGTACAAAAACATCACCGGGACCCAAGCCCATCAACTCTTCTGCAGATACCCGACTGTCAGAACATCCAATGTATAATATTTCCGGATTCTGTCCTTTCCCCAAAGCGTTGAAATAATTTTCATCCACTTTTAATTTATCTGCAATCCATTTTTCGTTGTTCTTGAAAATTTGATGGATCAATTCCATACTCTTTGATTTTATAACTTAATGAAAAAGAAAAGAAATTTTAATTTTTATGAATATCTTTCAAAGCAGAATACAACTGATCCTGAAACAAGAAATGTCCTCCATCCAGTTTTCTTTCAATAAATAGATATTCAGCCAATACATGCAAGAGTAATTCCTTCAATAGTATTTCATTACCAGGCATTTTTGGAATCAATCCGTCAATTCCTTTTACAGATTCTATGGCCAATTTATATTCTGCATCGGTCGAGTAAGATTTCAATTCCACTACTCCACCTTCTTCAAACCAAGATATGATCGCTTGGTATTTTCGCTTAGGTTCTGTCGTGGTTTTTCTTTTTAGTAAATCAATGTCTTTAAAATAAAAAGCAGCGACTGTCTGCATCGCAGCACCAATTAGTTTAATGGCTACAGAGGCGGCTCCTTCTTGTTCACCTTCATAGACCAATTCGACTTTCCCCACAATGGCCGGAATGGCTGCATATAAATCGCTGATGCGCACGCTTCCTTCGGTCTGATTGGTTCTTAACATACGTTGCACAACCGCGCTGTGAATGCTCTCATAGGCTGAAATGGACAATCTTGCAGAGACGCCACTTTTCTCATCCACAAAATCACTGGTTCTTGCTTCTACTGCAATTTGTTCTATCAAATCTTCTATCAACGGTGGAAAAACTACCTTAAAAGGTTCTGTGTTCAGTTTTATTTCTTGTTTTGTAATTTTTTTAGCGGTCTCGATGTCTTCAGGATAATGTGTAAAAATTTGACTTTGAATTCGATCCTTTAATGGCGTGATGATCGCCCCGCGACTGGTATAATCCTCCGGATTGGCTGTAAAAACAAAATAAATATCGAAAGGAAATCTAAACTTAAATCCTCTGATTTGTATATCGCCTTCCTGCAATATATTAAAAAGAGATACCTGTATCCTAGGTGCTAGATCCGGTAATTCATTGATGACAAATATGCAGCGGTGCGATCTTGGAATTAAGCCAAAATGTATGGCCTCCTCTTCTGCATAACTTGCCTTTAGTCTTGCTGCTTTAATCGGATCGATGTCTCCAATTAAATCTGAAATGCTGACATCAGGTGTCGCCAATTTTTCAGTGTACCTTTCACTGGAATGCAACCAAGAGATTGGAGTCTCATCTCCAAGTTTCGCACAAAGATCTCGGGCATATTTTGACATCGGTGCCAATGGATCATCATTTATTTCGGATCCTTCGATGATTGGAATCCATTCATCGAGTAGCTGAATCATCATTCTGGCCATTCTGGTTTTAGCCTGTCCTCTTAATCCAAGAAAATTAACATGATGACCTGATAGAATAGCCCTTTCCAATTGTGGAATGACCGTTTCTTCATAACCATAGATTCCTTTAAAAACCTGTTCTCCGCTTTTTATTTTTTCAATGAGATTTTTCCTCATCTCTTCACGAATACTTATTGACTTATATCCCGACTTCTTTAATTGCCCCAATGTCTTTATTTCTAAATAATCTTTCATCTACCCTTTTTTTTACTTTTCTGATAATCCTCAAATACAAAATCTCCCAGACCTTGAAGGCCTGAATAAAATGCACTACCTTGATTGGCTTTGGTAAATTCTTCCACAAATTCTTGCAACCAATATTCCTGTGCCAACATAAAAGTGGTAATTTTAATTCCCAGTTTTTTACATTGGATGGCAAGGTCTATAGTCTTGCGAATAATTTTAGGATCCGCATTTGAACTGTTCATATAATATTTTCCATCCGGCATTTTTAAGCAGGTCGGTTTGCCATCTGTGATCATAAAAATTTGTTTGTTGGCTGATTTTCGCTTTCGCAGTAAATCCATGGCCAACTCCAATCCAGCCACTGTATTGGTATGATATGGTCCTACACTCAAATATGGTAATTCCGAAATTGCAACCTGCCATGCATCATTTCCAAACACCACCACGTCTAAAGTGTCTTTCGGAAAATAACGTGTAATCCATTCCCCCAAAGCCATAGCTACCTTCTTAGCAGGTGTAATTCTATCTTCACCATACAAGATCATGGAATGCGAAATGTCAATCATCAAAACGGTAGAAAGCCTTGAATGATGATCTGCTTCAAAGACTTCCAGGTCTTCTTCGGTCAAATCAATGGGTCCAATTCCTGTTCTTATTTGTGAATTCCGCAAACTTGCTTGAAAATCAATTCTATTTAAATCATCTCCAAATTCATAATTTCTTTTTTCCTCTTTGGACTCTCCGGTTTCGGCCCTAAATTTGGTTTGATGATTTCCCCTTACATCTCGTTTCAGATTTCCAAAAACTTGCTCCAGTGATTTCTGTCTGATCAGTTGCTCTGCTTTAGCGCCTAAGACCAAACCCTTTTGATCTTTGTCAGGTACCAACAGCATCAATTTTTCCAAATCTCTTTTGAAATCTTCTAAGGTGTAATCTTTGGTGGTGATTTTGTGCTCCGCGTCAATTTGTTCCAACCAATCAAAAGCTTCAACCACATCTCCGGAGGTATGAACCATGATCTCTAAAAATATTTCAAGCAATTTTTCGAACACAGTTCGGTGATCATTACTTAAGTCTTTGGCTGTAAACTTTACTCCTGGCATGCTAAGAGTAAACTCATTCTGTTGTCAAAAGTTTACAAATTGGGGAAAACCAGGCATGACACAAAACACACTTCATCAAGTCAATTTAAGATTTGATCCGAAAATTTTCTCAATTTGTCGAAGAGTTTGAAACAAAAACCAACAAACACTGACCTTTACTGTATCATAATTACAATTCAAAGAAAATGAAAACATTGTTATTTTTATCTATGCTCTTCAGCAGTGCGATATTGGGATACTCAACGGACCGTTCTGATTCCACTAAACTTATCAAATTTGTGGTCTTCGATCAGGAAAAACGCAGTTTTGTAGATGCCGCGGAAATCGAACTCATCGTCAATGATCAAAAATTGGTCAATCTGACCGACGAATTTGGTTATGCCTATTTTATGGTACCTAAAGCGGATCTTGCAAGCCTTAAAGTGCAAATGTCGGGTTATAAAGAATTCTGTATCAATATAGAATTGATTGACAAGGCTGTTTGCTTTATTGGTTTGAGCAAAAACAGAACGGAATACTATATTTTATAGCCTATTCCAGTGGTTTAGTCAATGTCTTGACCAATTTGGCAGGAACTCCTGCGATCAAACTATAAGCTGGAAAATTTTCAGTGACCACACTACCTGCTGCTACCACACATGATTCACCCAAACGAACACCCTGAAGAACGATCACATGCGCCCCTAAAAAAGTACCTTTGGAGATGACAATAGGATCTTTTTTTCTTGGGTAAATTTTGGACATCGGCATTCTGCCTAAATCCATGTGGGTCATGAGCATAGAATTGGCTCCTATACCAACCTGATCTTCCAAAATAATTTGATCTGTCAAATCAAAAAAAGCTCCTGTACCAATGACACATTGATGGCCTATTTGCAATCTTGATAAATCGCCCGTGGAATCTACATCTTCATAGACATTGTCCACGGTGATGGGACCTTTAAAATTTACATCTTTTCCACATTTTCCATTAAAAGCATTGATTAGATAAGGAAGCTGCCATTTAAATGCATGGTGGATTGATCTGGCGATCATCTCTTTTCCAAATAAAAATATTCGAAACTTTATAAATAGGAAATGAACCCAACTGTAAGCATTTTTTACTTTGATTTTAAGAATATTTGATTTCGGGTTTCGTCTTGGGTCCATTTTAAACATCATCCCTGGTAACTCTAGTCACACCGCTTAATTTAGAAAGCGACTGGATCACTCTGTTGACTTGATCTTTGTTTTGGACCACGATGCCCAATTTACCCTCAAAGGTTCCTTCATTTCCTTGAATGCTAAAAGATTTAATATTGACACCCAATCCTGATGAGATCAAATGGGACAATCTTTCGATGACGCCCGGTCCTTCATCAATACCTTCTACAAACAAATGAACTACATAATTACTACCCGTTAATTTGGTCCATTCTGCTTTGTGTATACGGTATCCATAATTGGCCATCAGGTGCTCTGCATTGGGGCAATTGACCCTGTGAATTTTCATACCGGCATTGGATGTGATGTAAGCAAAGACTTCATCATCCTGAACTGGATTACAACAAGAGGCAAGACTGTATTGATATTTGTCTGCAGATTCGCCGTTGATTAACAAACGACCTGGAATAGTTATAGGTCCTTTGTCTGCCGGTGCTTGCTTACCATCAAGAGGGTCTATTTTTTCAAGTTCTTTTGAAGGAATTAATTTCGAGCCCTCTAATTCAAATTGGCGGATCAATTCATTCCAACTCAAATGTTCTCCTGCGATAGCTACAAATAATTCGAGTTTATTTTTAAAGCCAAGGGTCTTTAGAATGGTCTCTATATTTTCCTCAAGACTAATTTTAAGTCCTTTAAACTTCCTGGCAAGAATTTCCTTTCCATCCTCTGCTTGAAGTTTATATTCTTCTTTTAAGGATGAACGGATTTTAGATTTAGCCTTCCCTGTGGTGACTATTTGAAGCCAATCTTCTGTGGGCTTTTGTTTGGAGTTTGTAATGACGGTTACCTGATCCCCACTCTGCAGAAGATAACCAAGCGGCACCAATTTGTTGTTAATTTTACAAGCACTGGCCCGAATCCCTACATCGGAGTGAATACTAAATGCAAAATCCAATGCAGTGGCTCCTTTTGGCAAAACTTTCATTTCGCCTTTTGGCGTGTACACATAAACTTCTTCACCGTACAGGTTGGATTTAAAATCACTTAAAAATTCTATGGCATCATTGTGCGGGGTTTCTAGCATATCCTTGATACTGTCAAACCAATGATCGTATATTCCATGGATGTTTGCTATGCCTTTGTACTTCCAATGAGATGCGTAACCTTTTTCAGCGATATCATCCATTCTCTCACTTCTGATTTGTATTTCTACGTACTTGCCATCAGAACCTATCACAGTGGTGTGCAATGATTCATATCCATTGGATTTTGGAGTGGTAATCCAATCTCTCAACCTTTCAGGAATTGGTTTGTGTACGTCCGTTACGATGGAATATATTTGCCAGCAAAGTGATTTTTCCAATTCCTTGGGTACGTTGATGACAATTCTGACCGCTAACAAATCAAATATTTCATCAAATCCAACTTTTTTGGTTTTAATTTTATTGGCAATCGAAGAAATGGCTTTTGGTCTGCCAAAAATCCGATAAGGAATTTCCATCTGATTTAACTTTACCTTCAGCGGCTTAATAAATTCATTGATGTATTTATTTCGCTCCTTTTGGGTATCATTTAGTTTCTTTAAAATATCTCTGTACAAATCAGGCTCTGTTATTTTTGTACAAATATCCAGATACTCTGATTTCAAATTATAAAGACCCAGCCTATGGGCTAATGGTGCATAGATATAAGAGGTTTCCGCTGCAATTTTAAGTTGCTTGTGCTTGGGCATACCATCGATGGTGCGTAGATTATGTAAGCGATCTGCCATTTTAATCAATACTACCCTCACATCATCCACCAAGGTGCTTAAGACCTTTTTAAAATTTTCAGCTTGTGGTGATTCTACATTGTACAAACCATCCAATTTGGTAAGCCCGTCAACAATCTTTGAAATGCGTGGTCCAAATTTTTGGAGCACCATTTCAATGGTGGCTGGTGTATCTTCCACCACGTCATGCAAAATGGCTGAAATCACTGATTTGTATCCCAGACCCATTTCTTCAAAACAAATTCTCGCAACTTCCAAGGGATGGGTAATATAGGGTTCTCCAGACTTTCTTCTTTGGCTGCCATGAAAAGCCAGTGCAAATTCAAATGCCAATCGGATTTCCTTTTTTTCGTCCAAATGCAAATCAGCCTTGTGCATGCATCTAAGCAGCCTTCTATACGCTCCTTTTATAAGCGCCATGTCTTCAGGAGGCCAAGGATGTATCTGTGGCAAAATGTAAGAACCAATCATGGGATTCATTTTACAAATATACAAACATGGAGTCATACCGTAAAATTTTAATGAAATCGATGCCCAAGAATATTTTTTATTTATTCAAATAAAGAAATAAAATAATCTATATATTATTGTTTTAAAAGGTTTTATAAAACACATTGCCAATTATAAGCGATAATAAGGAGGCAATTTTCACTTTATTCATTTCAAATTTAGAATAAGGCATTACCTTTGCGCTGCTTTTTTTTGCGGATGTGGTGAAATTGGCAGACACGCTAGACTTAGGATCTAGTGCCGAAAGGTGTGTGGGTTCGACCCCCTCCATCCGCACTTTTTACCATACACTGTGTGAACCTTTTCGTCGGTTTTCTTATTCTCTAATGTTTAAATCTTTATGAATATCAATTTTACCTCTTTGGGTACCAACCATGGAATACTAAGTGTTCAGCTAGAAGAATTGGATTTAAAACCTGCCATCCAGGAAAAATTAAAAACGATTCGGAAAACTGCTCATTTAAAAGGCTTTAGACAAGGTGCCGTACCGGAATCAATGATTCAAAAACTATATGGCCAGGCTGTTAAAGATGAGCTCATCCAAAAATTGTTAAATGATCAAATCCAAAAATACCAGGAAGATCAGAAAAGAAGATTTATTGGAGATTTGCTTCAAGGTTCAAACAATTTTGAAGAAGATTTAAAAAACAATCTCTATCAGTTTGAAGTGGGTTTAAGTCCTGATATGGATCTGTCTAATGGACTTTCACAATCAGTCATTCCCAACTATCAAGTGAACATCACCGATGAATTGGTGACTGAAGAGCTTAATCAAATGATGGAAAGGTATGGCCCTCAAGAATCCGTGGAAGCCAGTATCGTTCAAGAAAAAGATTTAATCACACTTGAGGTAGTTGAATTACTAAATGGCATTCCAAAAGAAGGAGGAATAAGTTCAGTTTTTGAAGTATTGGTGGATGAAAATTGTCATCCTGCACTCGCTGAAAAAATTAAAGGACAAGGAAACGATTTTACATTTGAACATTCCATCTTTGAGGTGGAAGTAGATCTGGATGAAACCGCAATCAGAAAATATCTTTTAAAACTTCAGGCTGACGATATTCGTGAATTTGGTCCGTTGTTTCAAATGAAATTGATCGAAATTAAAAGAAAAAAACGGGCTGAGCTCAACGAAGATTTTTTTAAATCTTTGTACGGTCCGGATGCAGAATATAATTCAGAAGAAGATTTTAGAATTCGCGTAAAAGCAGACATTCAAAATTATTACCAAAAGGAATGTGAGAAAATCCAGGAAATAAAGTTGACCAAAGAACTTTTTAAAAATTTAAATCTGGATTACCCGGATGCATTCTTAAAAAAATGGCTTCGTTCCGAATTTAAAGAATGGGCAGAAAAAAATGATTCTACCTTTGACCACGACTTGTATCATTTTAAAGAAGGTTTAACATGGCAAATGATTCGTGAAGCAGTGATGATGGAGCAAAACATTCAACTCACCGAAGCAGAAGTTTACCAAAGTTGGATTAATGATTTCAGAGCCCAATACCCATCTTTTAATCTCCCAATGGAACAATGGATGTCCATGGCTGAAAGAGGTTTGAAGGACAAAGAAAAATTTAGAACAGCCTATATGAATTTGGTAGACCAACGTTGTTTTGAATGGTTAAAAAATCAAGTGACCAAAGAAGATAAAAAGATTAGCATTGAAGAATTTAGAGACATTGTGAAACAAATCAATAGCCATGATGATCATTTTCATGGTGACGATGGTCACGATCATCACCATGGATAAGATTTAAAAAAACACGCATTTAGAATATTCTAAATTCACCATTAAAAATAAAATAAAATGAATCCAAAGGACGAATTTAAAAAATACGCAGTCAAACACCACGGAATGTCAAGCATGCATCTTGAAAAATACATGGCGGAATCTGCACCGGATATCAATTCCTTTACACCAACGGTGATTGAAGAAAGACAAATGAACATAGTGGGCATGGATGTTTTTTCCAGGTTGATGATGGACCGAATTATATTTATGGGGGTTCCTGTCAATGATTATGTGGCGAATGTAATCCAGGCTCAATTGTTGTTTTTGGATTCTGTAGACGCCAGAAGGGACATTCAAATGTACATCAATAGTCCCGGTGGTTCCGTGATCGATGGTCTTGGAATTTATGACACCATGCAATATGTCAATCCTGATGTAGCCACCATTTGCACTGGACTTGCAGCATCCATGGGAGCTGTTTTATTGTGCGCAGGTGTAAAAGGAAAAAGAACTTGTCTCAGACACAGCAAGGTGATGATTCACCAACCATCCGGTGGCATGCAAGGACAATTTACCGACATGGAAATTTCCTACAATTTGATCAAAACCATGAAATCTGAACTCTACGAAATCATGGCGATTCATACGGGTCAAACCAAAGAAAAAATTGAAGAAGATTGTGATAGAGATAAATGGATGTCTGCAGAGGAAGCTAAAAGCTATGGATTGGTTGATGAGGTTTTAGTTCGCACCAAGAGTAAATAGGATGGCCAAAGCTTCAGATAAAATATTTTGTTCTTTTTGCGGAAAAGAAAATAAAGACGTAATTGTCATGGTACAAGGCGAAGATGTCGCTATTTGTGATCAGTGCGTCATTCAGGCTTCATTTATAGTCAATAAAGAACTTGAAAATTCTGAAAAACCAAACTCCAAAAATAAGTTTAGTTTACCAAAAGAATTTACTCCAAAAAAGATCAAAGATTTTCTTGATGAATATGTGATTGGTCAGGAATCTGCCAAGAGAACTCTTTCTGTGGCGGTTTACAATCATTACAAAAGATTAAGTCTTCCTATATCAAACGATCTGGAAATAGAAAAATCCAATGTTTTGTTTATTGGACCGACCGGTTCCGGAAAAACATTGTTGGCAAAAACATTGGCTAAATTATTGGATGTTCCATTTGCCATTGTGGATGCTACTGCTTTTACAGAAGCAGGATATGTTGGTGAGGATGTAGAAGGAATGTTAAGCAGGCTATTGCAAAGTTGCAATTACGACATAGACAAAGCGCAAAGAGGTATTATCTACATCGATGAAATGGATAAAATTTCGAGAAAATCAGAAAATCCATCCATTACCAGAGATGTTTCCGGTGAAGGAGTCCAGCAAGCACTCTTAAAAATGCTGGAAGGTGCTGATGTAAATGTTCCTCCTCAAGGTGGAAGAAAACATCCTGAACAACCATTCTTAAAAGTCAATACCACGCATATCCTTTTTATTTGTGGAGGCGCATTTGACGGATTGGAAAAAGTGATTTCCAGAAGATTAAACACCTCGGTGATTGGTTACCAAACCAGCGGACTTCCCATACAAGATAAAGAAAAATTGCTTTCCAAAGTTAGCCATCAGGACCTTAAAAAATTTGGATTGATTCCGGAACTATTGGGTAGACTTCCCGTCCTGGCTTATTTAGAAGAATTGGACCATCAGGCCTATATAGACATCTTGACCAAACCAAAAAATGCTTTGATCAAACAGTATGCAAGGTTGATGGCCATTGATCAAATTGAATTGGTTTTTAAACAAGATGCCCTAGAACTGATGGCGGATTACGCCATTGAGCATAAACTTGGAGCCAGAGGCCTTCGCACTATTTGTGAATCGATCCTAAAAGACAGCATGTTTGACCTCCCAGGTGGCAACAAGAGTCAAAAATTGGTCATTGATCGGGCTTTCGTGGAAAAACAAATTCGAAGGACCGATACTCTCAAAAACGCATCTTAATTATTGAACAGCACTACATATATATATTAATTGTAATATTAATATATAAGTAATTATTTCTTTTATTCTATAAAATTTAAATATATCACAAGGTATATTTGTTAATAATTGTAAATTGCCATGTAATTTATTATTTCAAACAAACAAAAATTTAAATTTTATGAATTCAATTACAGGACTCGGAAAGTACGTTTTTGCGATCCCAATGCTCATTTTTGGGATTTTCCATTTTATGGGAGCAGAGCAGATGGCAGGAATGGCTCCTTTTGGAGGAGTGGCCATGATTTACATCACAGGAATCTGTTTGGTCTTAGCTTCTTTGAGTATTTTCGTCGGAAAATATGATAAACTGGCGACGGTGCTTCTGGCAGTGATGCTTTTCTTATTTGCTTTCATTCTTCATTTTTCAGGATTTACAAGTCAGGAACAACCTGCTGCGTCTATGTTCTTGAAAGATCTTGGACTTGCCGGTGCTGCATTGATGTATGCCCACTCTAGTGCTAAGGACAATTCCATTATTGGATAAAATATTTTTCAAAAAGACAAAAGGGGTATCTTTACGGTACCCCTTTTTTATTTAAAATTGGCTGATGAGACTGGCTCTACAAATACAATTTGACGGTACACTTTATGCGGGCTGGCAAAAACAAGCTCAGGACATGAGTGTCCAACAAAAATTGGAAGAAGTATTTAAATACCTCTGTCAAGAGGACTTCACCATCACAGGATGTGGAAGGACTGATTCTGGAGTCCATGCCAGGTATTTCATTTGTCATCTAGACGTTTCCATGGAACAAGCGGAAAGAATCAACACAGAAACCCTGAACAGGCTATTACCTGCTGATATTTCAGTGGATTCCATTTGGATCACACCCGACGAATTTCATGCAAGATTTGATGCCAATCATCGCAAGTACATTTACCGCATCGCCTATCATAAAAATCCTTTTAACAGAATCGATCATTTTAATTTTCGTGCTGCTGAAAATCTTGAATTAATCGAACAAGAAGAATTGATGTCCTTGTTGTTAGAATTAAAAGATTTTAAATCCTTCGCAAAGTCAAATTCTGGATTAGAACATTTTGTATGTCATTTATCAGAATGCGCATGGAAAAAAACCGAACAGGGCATTGATTTACACATTGCCGCCAATCGATTTGTCAGAGGAATGGTGAGATTGGTGGTGGGTACATTTTTAAATTTGGCCCAAGAAAAAATCAGCCTTTCAGAAATTAAAGAAGCTATAGCATCCGGACTCCCCATTCCCAAAGCTTGGAGTGTCCCTGCAAACGGATTAACATTGGAGGAAGTAGGCTATCCGGAAGAAATTAGAAAAATCTGGGAAAGAATTTAGAGTACTTTGCGAGTTTAGAATATCCGTACATAATGTCTGCATCACGGATTGTCACGGATTACTCAGATAGCACGGATTTTTAAATTCATCAAATTTTCTCCGTGCAATCCTTTAATCCGTCTAATCCGTGATTCTGACTTTTTATTTTTACTTTGACCCACGGATTGCCTCGCATTACTCTCTGAGTAATCCCTTAATCTTTCTAATCCGTGTTTCTGACTTTTCACTCATAACACCAACCTTTTAAACGTTAAACTTTTACTTCCGAAGTTAATTAATAAACCAACTTCTAATTTATAAGCTTTAAGATAATTCAACACTTGAGCTAAATGTACATCTTCTAATTGAATCTTTGCTTTTAGTTCAACCAATACTTTTCCTTCTACAACAAAATCGGCTCTGCGCGTTCCGATGGGATCTTCAAGATCTTTGTAAAAAATATCCTGCTCAATTTCACGAGCAAATTCCAAACCCGCTTTTCTCATTTCATATGACAACGCCCTTTGATAAATCACTTCCTGAAAGCCATTGCCTAAGAACTTGTGCACTTCAAAGGAAGCACCAAGTATCTTTTCAGTAATATCCTTATACTTTAATTCTGTATTCATAAACTGATCAATTTTCAGAACATTTGTTGGCTGCCGTAAAATTAGTATACTAACTATTATTTTTACTACAAAGGAATAGGCAATTCATTTTGGCGACTCCCATCCTTGGCACTGGATTCAAATATCACTAGTGTTAATGTTGAATTCGCACGTTTTTTTTGAACATGAATCCCAAATTCAAAATTACCCCATTCAGGTGCGCCGGCATCCGTCAATTGATATCCTTTTTTTAGCCAATTGGAACGTGGACTTACCTGTTTTTTTTACTGGGAAGCGTCCTATCATTTTTTTTAATAGGACATTCTTACTACGTAATTATCTTAAAATTTGGGCCGATATGAAATATGTAGGCTTCATTGATACTATCATTTGATACTATCAAAGATATTGTTTTTATTGAAAACCAATACCCTATAATCGCTGGGACGTTGGCACGTTGCACGCAACGCCTTCAACTATAAATTTTTGGACGTTGCTTGCAACGTCCTTACCGGTTTTTTTTATTGGGACGGATCCATATAATTACTTTACCAATTTATACAAAAGCAATTCTTCATCATCCTTATGAAGTTGGGTGATGCCTTCTAATTTGAAACCAAGTTTGCTTAAAAGATTTTGAGAAGAAACATTGTTCTTGGTCGTAATAGCTGCCAAAGTATTCAGGCCGAAATCTTTGAAAGCAGCATCTTTCAATCTCTGAGCAGCTTCAAAAGAATATCCTTTTCTTTCAAATTCCGGTAATATTGCAAATCCCAAGTCAATGTCATTTAGTCCTTCCCTATCATATAATCCGCAAATGCCCAATTTCACATTGTCCGTTTTTCTAATGATTGTATAATTCGAAAAACCGAGTCTCTCCAATTGTTTTTGCATTTTGTTTAAAATGTATATCCTGGCATCCTCAAGTGTTCTTATATTTCTGTCACCGATATTTTCAATCCAAGCTGGAGTATTTAACAATTCTAAAATAAAACTTGCGTCTTCAAGTTGAGTGGGTTTAATCCATAATCTTTCAGTTTCAAAAATTTTGTATTGCCGCATTTAGTTTATAAATAACTAATAAAAATATTATTGAATGAATTAATTGGGCAATACTATACTTTACCTTTTATGGACAAAGTTCAACTGCCACTTGAAAAAATGCCTCTACAAATGTGTTTATTCATTTACTTTAGTCAATTCAGTTTGCATCATAATCATCCAATTTATACCGTCTGTGCTGTATTCTCCTATGCCTTTCCATTTGTCTGGGCTTGTAAAATCGGTCGTAAATCTCATGGTGCCACCGTTGTTAGGAATGGCTAGCTCCCATCGAATTACTTTTTCGCCTACTATAATAATTTCAGCATCAATCACTTCTCCTTTCTTGTACGCTCTCATTATCCATTTATTGCTTTTTGGGTCTTTTGATATAATACCAAAAGCATCATGCACAATGATTTGTTTGCCAGTAGTTGAGTCCAGTTTTGTACCTAAACCATCCACGGACAAAACCGCACAATCTAATTTACAAACTACAGTTTCCGTTATGTCCGTAAACTGTTTTCCTCCCCTAGTCATCATAGAACCAGTTCCCTTCCATTCTCCTACCATAAATGAAAGAGGATTGATTTCACTTTGTGCATTGACAAAAACGAAACTCGATAGTATTAAAGTGAAGGCCAACAATGTTTTTTTCATCATTTTTCTTTTTGTTACTATATTACCATTGCAAAAGTACGACTGTCAAAGTTGCTGCACTGTGTAAAAAAGCGTTTAATTTTACAGTTGATGTCTAATCGTTTCAGTTTGCAATAAAAAGTTCTTTAAAGTAGTACCTAGCATAAGCTTTTTAAAAGTATTCATAAAATGAGAATGGTCTGTATAGCCGTTTTGAAAAGCAGCATTGGTAATTTTTTCTTGTTGGGTGTAAATTTGTTTAACGGTGTTTCGAAGTCTGTGAATGTTTCTGAACTCCGCCATAGTCATGCCTGTTATTTTTTTAAAATGTTTTTGTATTGGTCTTAAGGATAAAGGTACCTCTTTTATAAAATCATTAATTTTATGTCCAGCTTCCAATTGCAAACAGAGGTATTTGATCAATGGGTCAGAAGTTACTTTGTAATGATTTAAAAGCCTGGTCAATCCTTTCTCCAGCAAGTGATAATCGGAAAAGTCAGTCGATATATTACAGGGGTTAATGTCAGAAAATATATCGTGCAAAATTAAAGGGAACTCAATAATCTGGTTAGAGCTTGATACTTTGTTTTCAAATAATCCTTCAATGCATACCCAAGGGTTAAAGCGAATCCCTAAATATATAGATCCAGGAAATATTTCCCGCTTCATTCGTTTTGCTTGAACACCCAAACAAGTCACCCCTTTAAAATAAGGTACATTGATAAAAACAATGGACAATTTATTTTCTGGCATTAGCTCAAATAAAAAAGGCTTGCCTTCATTGAAGTCGGGTAAAATTTCAAACTTCCAATAGGAATGACAGAGTTCTTTAAGATTGTCAGAAGGCGCTATTTCTGCATAATTCATATTTCAGTTTATTGTCAGTTTAGCTAAAATCGAGATTTGATATAATTTATAGAACCAAATTGGAGCTTTTTGGTAAAAAACCGTGTTTGTTGGTAAATTGAATTATTGAATTTCTGTTACATCTAAATATTCCATCGCTATATCTACCAAACCAGCAATTGTTTTTCGAATCCTGATAAAAAATCACTATGATGTTAACCATTTGCTTTACGGTGTCACTCATTGCCATTGGCAACTATAGTTTCACTGAATTGGCTGCTTTATTATTGTTCTAACTAATATACGATGTTAAAATTGTGAGAATGCTTATCAAGATAATCATGTTCAATTCATTGCTGGTCTGTTAGAAGCTTACAATGCTGTTTTAATAGTAATTAGATCTATTAGTGCTTTGCTAACCACTTCTTGACTTCCTCTCGGTTTTTATACAGCATTTGATTACTTTGCTCTGTATTATCATTAGCTCGATTTTTTGCAGGAGGCGTTTCCAAAATTTCTTGCAATTTCAAAACTTGTGGTTTAAAATTGCCAGCACTATTTTTAAATTGACCTTCCAAAACACGGAGTATAACTTCTAGATTATATATTCCTTTGTAGGGGTTTACAATATTTTCATGGGTGTCTTTAATTATCCTAGATAAACCATGATTAATAGGTTCAATGAAGCGTTCAGGATCTTCAACTCTGTAATCATCCAAAAACTCGAACACATCGTAGGGGGGACTATCCTTCTCCAAAATGTCAATTAATTCAACTTCCAAATTTTTGTTGGCTTTTATTTTAGTCAATGCTGCATTGCGTATTTTTTCATCGTAACTCTTGCCGGCATAATACAAGAGTGACATCACAGCTGAATACGAATTTATGTTTTTCATCGCTTTATTGTAAGCCAATTCATGTTCATCAAATTTTTTATAAGATTTTAATACTATTTTTAGTGTTAAGGGTAATAAAATACCTGCTACAGAAGCAAATATTAAAAGCATTTTAATGAAATTGGGGGCTAATGTATCCCTCCATTCGGGTTTTAAAAAAATGTAATAAGGAATGAGCATCAATAAGGGCAACCAAATCGCCCCATAGGATATAAGCTGGGACAGCAAACGGGTAAAACCTGTTAATTGATAAAATTTATGAAATTCAGGTTTAAGTGTACAAAAGACAACACCCACAACCATCCCCAACCAAAGTATAGCAACCAAGGCATTTCGCTTTAATGTAGCATCGGAAATCCAATTAAAACCACCATTTACGGTAATATTTATGGTTAGCAATAAGCTACAAATCGCATAAGCTGCAATTAATACAAAGGCTGATGAAGCCCAACCATAATTTTGATCACTGCCGGAAGGAGAGGGTTGAAGAATGAATAGACTTAGCACAATATATACCAGTACTGTTAATCCAAATATGAAATAGCCGATCATTTGAAAATTGTATAAAAATGTTATAGAAAGATATTTGAATGGTTGAATCTTAAATGCCCGTTCAATGTTGTTATTGGTTCGTTGCTATTTTTAATGTTGGTTCATAATAAAGAATGACTGCACCACCGCTAAAGGTTTTAGTCTTTATGAGTTTTAGTATCATTTTTTCGCTAATATTTCTAAACAAGGGCAAACCACTACCAGCGATCACAGGATGAATACAAAGTTGATACTCGTCTATTAAATTAAGTTTTGTCAAAGCTACAATTAAGCTTGGACTACACACAAAAACATCTTTGCCCGATTGTTGTTTGAGTTCCAAAACCAACTCCTCAAGTTCTTTATCTGCCAATTTCGCGGATTTCCAATCTACATTTTTAAGTGTACGGGAAAATACAATTTTCGGCACCTTGTCGATCGCATCTGCAAAATCGTCCATTGCTTGATCACCTGTTGGGTTTTCCAACACGGTTCGCCAATACTCCATCAACTGGTAGGTTATCCTGCCATATAAAACGGTATCAGCGATTCTCAAAAGGTCGGCGTAATGTTGATGTATTTCTTCGTCGGGGACACCTGAGGTATGGTCACAATACCCGTCAAGTGTCATATTCATGGCTGCAATTATTTTTTTCATATTATATTATTGTCAGTCTGTTTTTTGGGTCGTACTACAATAACCGACAAACGATTACAGGTGTTCATACTCCATTAGATTAAATTAAACCGAGGCTTGCCCAATAGATTATGATTATTTGTTTGGTACATACTTTCCGTCTTGGAAAACAATGATTCTTTTAGGTTTTTGACCTTTAAGTAGTAAGTAATTTTCAAACTCTATTCTGTCTAACTCAAATTTGTTGGTTGAAGCTTTGTTGATGAAATTGATAAAATAATCATACTGATGTTCTCCACTGTTAGTGAATACTACCAATACAAACTCTGCTTTTTCTTTGTCAACCCAGCCAATCATGTTCACATAAACCAAAGATTTTTGTTGGTTCTGTTTAATTTGCCCTAACTCTGGGGTTACAAGTCTTATTTGAGTATTTTCAATGGTCAAAGGCAATGTAATGTCTGGAAAATCATCCGCTTGCCCAAAAGAACGTTTTCCAAAATACAAGGTATCAAAAGTAGTCCTGTCCTTTTTATAAGCTACTTTTATAAACTCTACAATGGCTTGGGTATAAATTTCTGTAAGTTCGTCTTTATACTTCTTCAAACTATCTACGAATGTAGAGTTTGCTTGATGACTTGTCGAAGAAGAACTATCTGTTATAATTTTATCATGAATTGAATTGTGACCCGAATGATTTGAGCAAGCGCCCAAATAAAAAATAACTGCGAAGCTTAAAATTTTCATGAAATATCTATATCTGTGCATTTTTTGCACCATTGTTGGATGTTCACAGCTTCAGTTCTGAAAGTATCAATTTCTTTTGATTTAATGTGTTCTTCATTGCTTTATCTCTTACTTTAGGGTCATCGCTATGAATTAATTCAAAATACTCCGTGGGTACCACTTGCCATGATAATCCTATTATGGGCTATCGTCATTTAATATTTTGAAAAATGAAGCATCCAATTCAATCCATTGTAAATCATTAAATTCGAGTTTTGTGCTATCAAATCGCATATACCAAGCTCTACGATTATAGCAAATTGCCAATTCAAAACAAGGCAAAAAAGAGCTATCTTCTCGGTTGACATTCACGGATTTAATAATTTTACCATTTAAGACAAATTCTTTTAATTGATTCAATTTATCACTATTCTTAATTACACAAATATCCTCCTCTCGGGTAATTTTATTGTAGGGTGTGTTTAAAAAAGTATCTCTTTTTGAGTAGATTTTTCTGAAAATAACTGAATCTATCTTACTAATCATTGGATGCTGAAATAATTTGTGATCAAATTCAACATATTTCTTCCTTTGTTTTTCAACATGATTAATAATTTCAGAATTAAGTTTTAATAATTCAGATGTTTCACCGTTAGTATCATAGAAAAATATCTCTTTTAAGAAGTTACCTCTTGAATATATTCTTAAGGAATTGGTATGCATATGTGTTACCATATGAATCCTTGACTGAGTAATATTAGAAAGAACTAAACTAATTGATTTATTTAAGTCGTAAATAAAGTTCCTATCCTTAATTTTATAAACATAATACCGTGGACCAAGTTTGCTTCCTCCATAGTGATTGGTAGCTGTTATCTGCAATTCATATACATGTATAAAGTTTTTTTTTATTTCTATATGTATAGACGTAGTATCAGTCTTCGCAGATAGTTGAATTACATCACAGACGAGATTAGCATTTTGTCTTCCACAATTAAAAAAGCAAAATGCTATAAATAAGATTGTATAATTTTTATTTAGACTCATAATAAGTTGCGGATTTCATTAACCCCTATTCTGGTAGCTAATAAAGATTTGGGGGTTTGCAATTGCTGGGAGTTTTAACAATAAACTTACTACGAACCGGCAATGTTCAAATTTACATAAAACAGTCATACAATGCACTGAACCCTGCATGCGCCAAATCGCTTTTAGCGCCAGTCTATTCGATTAAGGTAGTGAATTTAAATAGATTCTTTTCTGTAATTAAGATATTTGTTGTTTGCTTGAACTGGCTTTGTCCAAAGCTAAAAAAGAACAGATAAGACCCGCCAACCATATTAAAGACCTGACCCAGTCCATTCTTCCCCATTCAGATGCTACCTTTTTGAGCGTTTCTGTATCGGGAAGCTGTTCTGAAAGAAACATAATCTCATTTCTGGGATAAAAATAGTTAAAGGTTAAAATCATAGATGAAATATAGCAAACTAAAGCGACTCCCAGATACAAGCGAATGGAAGTAGATTTTTTCCAGAATAGTATCAAAGCCAACACAATTAAAAGCATATTTGAAGGATCTATCAGCTGGAAAAAAGTACCAGGATTGGCAACAACAAAAAAATCTCTGGTTGCTGTTATAGATTGAGGGATATTGCTTTCCCAGTTGGCCGCATTAACTATGGAATTGTAGATATTGGTAAAAAACAATCCGCTTGAAAACGCAACGGATAAGTATAGAACTATTTTTTTCATATTCGTCATTTTTATTTCTGCAAAGCTATCTATGTGAAAAGAGCTGTGATAGTAAAAAAACGACAAAATCACATCCTGTCCCAATCTAACTGAAACCGAGTATGTTCGTCCGATAATTCTTTGTGTACGAGCGTAGGTGTGAGTCTTGCAAATTCCTTAAAATCTTTAATAAAGTGTGTTTGGTCGTAATATCCTGATTCGTAGGTTAAATCTGTCCAGGAGATGATTGGTCTGCTTTCGAGAATTTTATATGCTTTATGAAATCTGGCTATTCGTGCATACATCTTAGCAGGCATACCTAATCGTTCTTTACATTTTCGCTCAAAATTACGGATACTCATACAAGCCATTTCTGCAATCCTGTCCATACTCGTATTGTAGTTTGCCAAGAGGTATTGCAGTGCAAAATCAATGGGTAAGGCTTCATTTATCTTAGCTAATTTTCCAAGAAAGTATGACTGGACAATACCATCCAATTCGTGTAAAGAAATAGCATCGTGAGATTTGTCTAAAAGTTCTCCGATCTCCCGGCCTATAACTTCACTGGCACTGAAACCATTGTCAAATAATTCCGTCATCGGAATATTCAAAAACCGGTTTAGCCCTCCGGGTTGAAAAATAATGGATACGGCTTTATGGCTTTCTTCTACCAGTAGTTTGAAGGGAGTAATTTGTGCACCTATTAATGTACAGGATGTAACGGTGTTGAAATTATCTTCTCCTGATCTTTTGGACTTAAACCGGGTATAAAGATTGATGAACATTGCTTGATCGGGTGAGGGCATAAAATTACCCTCTATGCTAACAGGTATATTACCGAAATCAGCTTCGATAATAACGATATGCCGTATTAGTGATCGCAATGCGGGATGAATCTTGCATTGTTCTGTATTAATATTTGGTATTGGATTGTTCATCTTTTACTGAGAGGAGCAATGATTAAAAAAAGAAAGGTCGGAAATTGAATTTCCAAGTGTCTTTTTTTTTAATCTAGTCCATTTTTTGAAAACCAGTTGCCGTCTGCATGAAAGGTCCATAATGTATCCTGGATGCTAAACAATTGAAAATTGTAAGTTTTCTTCCATTCCGCACCATTTAAAAGCTTTGTCCATGTATAATTTGTATCGCTTTCAATGGGTGAATTTTTAGTCTTTGTTTGTGCACTATGGGATGATGGATTTGCACAAGAAAGTCCAATTATAAACAAGACCATAAAATAATTCAGTTTCATCATTGTCATTATTAGTGGATTGTAATTAGGCGCTGTTGTTAGCGACTGCTCTTCTTTTATTCTTTTATCAATTCGGCATTTTACTCTTTGCGTCTGTATCTTAACACAAATACAACTATAAGAATAATGGCAAGCGGAATAAAGAAAAGTGATACTGCAACACTCCACATCGGCAGCTAACTTCCCAAATACCGTTAAATGAAATCATTTGGTCACAATTCTTGCGAAACAGATGCTAATAGCCAAGCTATTGTAAGTACATTTTACTTAAAGTCTGGAATCAGATAGCCTAAAACATTTTTGCAGGGTGGAATTCATTTTGTTAAATTTTTATCAAAATTTTAATTTACAAAATGATTCTAATATATCATTGATTCCGAATTCTTCTTGAAGTAATATGGTAAAAAATATTCGTGTTTTCAATTCATAATAAAAACTTGAAGACTATCATTGTTATTGGCTAAAATAAATCCCGGTTTTTTATCTTTTCCTATTGAGATTGGAGCAAGTCCGCGTGAATCTCGATTTGCAAAAAAACCACTTTGTTCCCAAGGGAGGGCTTGAAAATTATTTTTACCATCACTAAGAAAAACCATTCCTGTGCCCGCATCGTATCTTGTAGTTTCCACCTCTGTAGGATAAAAATTCCCAGAAACGAGAATATCCAAAAATCCATCTCCGTTAAAATCGCCTGGATGCAATGCCATGGTAGGAGAAATTTGAGCCAAGGATGGAAGCGGTTTTAATTCAAATCTTCCGTTACTTTTATTTTCAATAAAAGATGATTGTAGCGTGTTGGCTTCATAATGTAATGCTGATTTTAAATTCTCGCTTCCAAATATTGAATGCATGTCTGCCCATGCGAACTGATCATACGTTTTAAATTTATCTTTAATAAAGGGCATCTGTTCAGAAGAACAAGATCGTCCCCTCACAGGAAATAATTTTCCTTCTTCTGATGTTGTAAGTACAATATCAACGGTTCCATTTTTATCAAAATCAGCACTATACACACCAAATGCTTCGTGTTGTGAAATTTGAAATTTTGAATTGAGTCCAAGATTACCTGCAAAATAATCTAAATCTCCATCTTTATCAAAATCGACTTCTGCCAAAGAAAACCAGATTCCTCTGCTGTTTTCTAGCCCTAAAGTTTCGGTAACATTTGTAAAATTAACTTTATTATTTTTTAAAATAGTGATCGGCATCCATTCACCTGCTATGACCAGATCTAGAAATCCGTCCTTGTCAAAATCAGACCAAAGAGCCGATGTAACCATTCCCAAAAATTGTTGTCCAGGCAGTAATTCATTCGTAACATCCTTGAAATTCCCTTTATCATTTCTCAGAAGATAACTTTTTGGTGGGTAAGGATATTTTCCTGGTATTAATCGTCCTCCAATAAAAAGATCCATGTCACCATCTTTGTCATAGTCACCAGCAGCGACACATGATTTACTAGTCAACATTACTGGAAGTAAAGAAGGAGCTTTTATAAAAATACCATTACCATCATTTAAGTAAAGCCTATCCTGAAATTCTTTTGATCCTTCTTTAAAATCATTCCCACCACTGCAAACATATAAATCAGGGTCACCATCCTGATCTGAATCAAAAAAAATAGAACCCATATCTTCTGAATTTTGATCAAGTTTCCAGGGTTGTGACGAAGAAAGAGAAAAATTTCCCGAAGTCTGTTGCAAATACAATTCTCCACTTTGACCCGCTGCACCACCTACAAAAAAATCTTCATATCCATCTTTATTTACATCGACGACAGAAACATAGGGACCATTGTTAGACAACTTATATGGAAGTAAAATTTCTCTTGCAAAATCGTTGAAAGAATTTTCATTGTGTTTAAATTGGATTCCTGTTGGATTTATTTGTTTAAAATAGGGCATTGAATATTTTGGAGAAGATAATTTTAGGTCTTGTGCATCTTGATAGGAAATATTTAATTCCTGATTGGCTTTTATATTTTTTAATAACTGTGTTTTACCATCATTCCATTCAACAATAATCTCATCAAGAATTTGCCAGCTTCCCAAACCAAAATGTAATACATATTCGGAAGAAGATTGGAAACCTCTTGCATTTTGCATTTCCTGATATTGAATATTATCTCCTTTCTTTATGGTTACGCGGTTTCCTAAACCAAAAGGATTTTTTATATCGCCACTAAAGCGAACACGCAAATAATGATTTCCACTTTTTTCTCTTGACATATTTTGAAATATTGAAGATGGAACGTCAACATTATTTACAATCAGGTCAAGGTCCCCATCCCGATCCAGATCAGCAGCTGCAGCTCCGTTCGAATTCATTGGAATATCCAATCCCCACGATTTAGTCTTTTCGGTAAATGTTAAATCTCCATTATTTCTAAAAATGGGATTGGATAATTTTACAGAAGGAATCTTGCCTAACGCTTGGAGAATAGTATCGTCGTAAAATCCTTCTACATATTTTGGATTAGTGCTATTCCTGGAATCGCTATTCCGCATATCTCTTTTTAGGCCATTGGTGACAAATAAGTCTTTCCAACCATCATTCTCAAAATCTGCAATGATGCCTGACCAGCTCCAGTCAGTAGCAGAAACACCAGCCATTTGCGCGATCTCACTAAAATATCCATTCCTATTGTTTAGTTGAAGAGAATTGCGCATATACTGATAATGAAAACCATTATTCACCAGGTTCCAAAATTGGTAAGGACTCATAGTACCCATATTTGTTTTTTGTCGATAATGATCTTTTGCAGTCATATCTGCTTGGAATAAGTCTGCGTATCCATCATTATTAATATCGGCAACATCGCAACCCATTCCAAAATTAGAGCTGTGTTGCATGCTGGTGAGCAGCTGATTCTTAAAACCACCTTTCTGATTATTTACATAATAATAGTCCTCACCAGAAAAGTCATTCGAAACATAAATATCTGGCCAACCGTCGCCTGTCATGTCGGCGGTTGATACACCCAGACCGTATCCATAAAAATCACCTAGCAAGCCTGCTTGAGCAGATACATTTGTAAATGTACCATTGCCATTATTGCGAAATAATTTATCACTTGATTCTGGATCATATTGATTTCTTTTTTGAACAAGATCTTCAAAAGTATATTTAAAATTTATTTTATGGCTGAGAAGATACATATCTATCCATCCGTCTTTGTTGTAATCAAAAAAACTTGCCATGGTTGAAAAACCAATATCATTCAATCCAAATTGTGCCGCTTTTTCTGAAAATGTTAGATCGCCATTATTGATATATAACAGGTTAGTGGTTTCAGAAATTTTTTCAAACGGCCCCGACTTGCACAAATAAATATCCAAGAGTCCATCATTATTTACATCAGCCATTGTAGCTCCGGTAGAAATACCTCCAGTTTCTTTTCCCCCTACCCCGGCCTTTAAAGTAATGTCCTTAAATTTCATTTTTCCTTCGTTCAGAAATAGATGATTATCGGTTAAAGTAGAAGTCATAAAAATATCTGGTAATCCATCATTGTTTATATCTCCAATAGCAACACCACCTCCATTATATAAATAATTATAAGTAAAGTAATTGAGTTTATTACTTTCTTTCACATGGTTTGTGAATTTAAATCCAGATTTTTCAGGGGAAACAAGCGTAAAAAGCGGATCCGATTGCAAAAATTCATAATTGTATTTTTTGTCTTCTTCTGAACATGAAAATATGAGAACCACAAAAAAGATGATCCCTCTCAAATTAAAACACTTATATCTCATGGATTAATTAACTATTTGATTTTTATAAATTTTGACTTTACAATATAAATAATTATTACAATAAATTGAGGACTATTTATATGTAAATATTTAAAATTAGTTCCTTTTTATTCAAATTGTTTATTGGTTTGCAGCTACAAGAAGTTGGTGATTTCGACTTGTGATGAGCTATCCGAAACTTGTCGAAGGGCTTGCCCTAAACGGAGTTGAAGGGGTAAACTGTCTGCAAGCAATGCACTAGATACGGAGCACAAATGTTCAATTAAGCACTGAACCGCCAATTTCCTAAACCTATTTTTTGCTGCAGATTTTTTAAATGTTTACTTCGGGAGGTGGGCAATCAGTTCAACTTCTAGTTTAGCATCTTGCATAAACAATCGATCTATTTGTACCCAAGTAGCTGCTGGAAAATCTTTATTGTAGTATTCTTTTCGGACATAATTATATTTCTTCATTGCTTCAATATCTGTGGTGTATAGATTCTCTTTTACAACATTCTGGAAAGTGGCGCCGAAACTAGTTAGTGAAGATTTTAAAGCCTCATAAACACGAGTTATACCTTCAGGAGTAATATCTTTTGCAACAGATCCGGAGATATAAAGAACATTATCAATTTTTACTACTTGTGCATAACCTGCACTTGTGTCCTGTCCAAATTCTCGATCCCAATGCCATTTTTCCTTGTTAATTGCTTTGTCTTGTGCATCGCTATTAATAAAGCTTAAGAATAAAGTAAGTAGAGTTAAAAATTTCATCGCTCTATATTTTAAATTGGTTAATAAATATTGATAAAGTTTGTAGCAAACGTTTTGCAGATATGCGTAAAGTCGTTTTATTCTTGTGTTGATCGAAGTCGAATGGCTAAACTCTCTGACAGCACAGTTCACTTGATTCGAAGCGCAAAGCCTCTAGTTAGCACAATTCAATGGAGCGCTTATTCTACTGCCATCGGACCTTTCAAAAAAGTTGTGATCGCTTCGCTCGTCCATCATGTCAAGTAAGTTCAAAATTTCCCAATGTTTTTTCTTGTCCGTTAATAATGATTGAAAGTTTTTGCTGTCCTAAATAAAACTTTCTCGTTGTAATAATTTTGAAACTTTGTTTCTTGTTAAAGAAGATTTTTTCATTAGGCTTAATTTCCCTTTCGCTAATTTTAAAAACCTTTTTGGAAAGTTGTCCATTTTGTCTCAAGTAATAAATGGCAAATTCAACTCTGACGGTTTGCTTTTTGCTTTCAGTGTTTATCAAGTTAAACGAAAATTCCAAATGACTACCGATTTTAAGCTTCGGAGTAATAATTTTGAAATCCTTCACCTGAATCTTATCACTTACATTGAGCCTGTAATATTTTAAAATGTCCGCATGTCCTTGTTTTAAAAGCGTTCGACAAGCGTGTTTAATAATTCCATCTGTCTCCTTGCCCAAACCCTTCCATTGTTTAGCAATGGCCAAAACAGTGTTGGGATTGTCTTTGGAAATGTCATTTAAGTTGTTGGCTACACTTCGCCTCACATATTCAGATGGATCAGTTTTTAGACTCTCCAATATCGGTAAAATAGGTTTGGGGTTCTTTTTGAGCTCGGGCAAAGCAATGGCCCAAGGTAATCTGGGTCGAGAACCTTCACTTGCCAATCTTCTGACATGAAGACTGTCATGTGAACTCCAGGCATGCATTTCTTTGATCATCTGGTCTCCATATTGGATAATAAAAGGTCTCACCGCAAATTCACAACTTGTAAACTGTGTCACAAATTCAAAGGTTTTAATGGAAGTATCAAAATGGTTTCGTCCGAAAGTTTCTATATAGTCAGGGAAGAACATAAACTCTAGCGAAGAATCTAGAAATTTCCGTTGTCGTAAAACCGTAATCATCGTTATTATGTTTTCTGCTGCATGATCGAAATTGGCTGGTAAAAACTGATTTAAAACGATGGAGGTATGTTTCATTCGATCCTTTAACTCTCTGTTTTTCCAGCTTTTGTCAAATATCAGTTTTAAAAAATTGTTTCTGTTAAAAGAAGGCAAAACCTCATTCAGCACATCTGAAAACTTATTGTAAAAACTCGGTGAATATATGTCCTTTAGCAAATTACTCATGGTTTGTTTTATATTTATGAAGCTTAGTCTGGAGTTCGCTATTTTTTTTTAAATTTATTAAAAGGAGTATAAAAAAGTATTATTTATATTGGAGTAATTAATTATGCTATTAGAAACAATAATCAAGGTTTTTGGGCTTAATTCATTATAAAAATGTGCTTCAATCAGTTTATAGCTTTCCGTTCGGGCAGGATTCGTAGGGTTTGCCCTGAGTCCTACGGCTATGCTCAAGGCAAGCGTAGTGGAAGGGTTAAACTGTCTTTGGAACAGGAACCTCATATTTTGGGTAGGTTCTGTTAGAGGCTGTGTTTTTTGATAGTCATTTAAGATTCATGTTGTCCAACATTAATTACTTTTCCGTCTTTAAATTCAATGTCAAGCACATCTGGGTCAATGTTTCCAAACCCTGGCCTAAATCCTAAATAATAATACCATTGGTCACTTTCGTCTGTGTTACCTTCGTCTCCAAGTATTTGTCGGACTTCGGATTTTGTTTTACCGATTAGCATTTCACTTTCGATTATATCTTCTGAAAGTTCGTAACGGGTCTCCTTGTCTGCAAACCATTTTTCTTTGTCAAAGTCATGGGTTGGATGATAACTTATACTAAAAAGCCAAAGCATTATGATGCTAAAGTAAATTAATGGAGTCGCTATCAGTGTCGCTGTCAATGTTGCGATTTTTCTTGTCCTGTCAACTTTTATAAATTTTTTAAAAAACCAACGACAAAAAATAAAAGTCGGAATGCAAAGAACCATGAGAATGAAATAAACTTCAATGCTCACTCCAAAAATTGAAGGAATGTAAAGTAGGGTCATTATTTTTATCATAGCTTAAAACAATCAGAGATTATTGTATTTTTTTTGCCATGTGGCCAAAACTCTTGACCAAATGTAATCCTAGTATAAAAAAGAAATAATACCGTGTGGAAATAACTCATGTTAAGATTATTTTCTTAGTACGTTTATAGTATTAGTTAAGGCAGTCCATTTGAAATACCTGTGCTTTGATTTCGTACAAATGCTCAATAGTTTTACAAATATTGATTTTACAATGGTCAGCTCCATGATTGCTAAACCGATATTATCAGTTTGTTACTTTTGATTTAGCTTAACCATTTTGAAATCCCCATAAATTTAATCCGTGTGCTATTGTTGCAGGGATAATAGATTTTGTACTTTCTGTCAAATAACCCCATACAAAGCCAATTGGAAATATTTGAATACAGTAGCCCAATGTACCTGATAATTCATTTCCATTAAAATAAGTCACCGGAAAATGCATAAATGCCCATATTGTAGTTGAGAATAAAATATTTATCCCATTTGTCTTAAAAACTCTCCCAAATCTAGATTGAATTACAAAGCGACTAAATTCTTCAAACAAGGCTGCACCGATTAAACCTTGCGTTATCATACCAATTATTCCACCAAGTTCTTCGTAGGCCCTTGTCCAAAGTATTCCTTCCTTGTTAAATAAATATGCAAAAAGACCTGTTAAGCCCCAAATAATCAAACCAAGTAAGACACTAGTTAATGGTTGAGTTGTTAAACCAAGTCTCATTAACTTATATCGTTTAATTAATAAATAAACAAATATACCAAGTGGCATCGCAAATATAATGCTACCTAATCCTATTGGAATTCTAGTGAACAATTTATCAGGAATTGCATGTGCCTTTAACATAAAATTTAATGTCAAAAACAACATACCTAAAGTCGCAAATATGATTGCGACGGTTAATTCGTTTTTAGGTTCTTTTACTTCAATTTCATTTTTTGCTGGTTTTATTTTTGTGAAAAAATAAATTGACAAAATTGAAACGTAGAAAAATATGAAATAAGCTATTCCATGCAAAGTCTTAGCGTTTGAAATAAAATTCCACAGTACCGCAAAATTAATAAAGGTCATTATAATCAATACCTGAAAGTTGTCTTTAATGTCTTTCATTTCTTATATTCTATTTTAGCTTATTGCTTTTAATATTATTTTACGTCGATTGAAATTAGGGTTTTTAGCTTGCTGTTGAGATAGACTTATAACATAAAATTTCTATAGAATTCCCATTGTTGAATCCTGAACAAATGTTTTCTAGAATTACTTCAGTCGTCTTATAGTCAAACCGATATTAGTCGCAGTTACTATTGTTCATTTATTTTTGATTTCTTCTTAAATGTCAGATAAATTGATACTATAAATGCTAATAAATAAAGAATACCCAATGCTGTTTTTCTAAATGTAAAAGTATTGAAGTCAAACTCACGAAATAAAACCAATCCCAATATAAATGCAATAATTGCAAATATAAAGTTGAAGCCAATATTATTTTTCATATCAAATTAATGTTTGTTTAATAAATCCATTATTGTTCCAATAAGAACTGGAAAAATCCAAAAAGTAATCATTCCTAAAAGGTAGGCAAGCAAAGCTCTAATGTAACTTGTCATTTTTTCTTTGTCGTAAAATTGGCCGATAGCCCAAACACAATAAGAAATTCCTAAAACACCTGCAAATGTCATTAGGTTAAATTGTGTTACTCCTTGTATAATTACAAAAATTGAAAAAATCAACATTCCCATTCCCATAACAAAACAAAGCATCACCATAATTTCATAAAAATTGTAATTAGATTTCTTAAAAAACAGTTTTAACCATAAAGCGATAAATATTCCCATTATAATGTTTGCATAGCCATAATGCTCTTGCACCCATTTTACAATTTCACCAACAGCACTAGGTGATTCGCCTTTAGCATCTTCAAATTTAACATAACTGTCATCAATATGAAATAAGTGGTTCAAAATTGTATAAATCAAAGAAGTTATGATGATGAATATGATAGGTTTTACCAGTCTGCTTCTGTTTTCTGTAAGATATCTACGAATGTTTTGTCCTGGATTAATTGTGAGTTCACGGATAGTATATAAAATTCCACGTTCAAAATGTATCATGTGTTCAATTTCGTGAACTATGTATTTTGCATCAATTCTTTTAAGGCTAGTTGGTTGCCCGCAGTCGGGGCAAAATCTTGAATTTATATCTTTATTACAGTTCTTACAGTCCATTTTATTATTCTATTATATTGTCAATTTGTTGGTTTATACATGTTTTAATCTTATTGTCATACAATATATTTAAAAATCAGTTCTATATACATTTTCGTATAAATAAAATTGAGACAAAATATTGCAAATTTGTTTCGGATTATAATTTAAATATTTAAGGTTTAATTCGATTTTCTGTATCCCTTTATTCTCATCCAAATAATGAACTAATAATTTGTTAAGTGACGTTCCCCTACCATGATATTCATAAAAATGAAGAGCTAGAACGTATTTCCATTTAACCTCAATTTCTTCATTCATTTTGACAGATATTTTATTTACTCTTAAGAGATTTTTTGGATTCTTATAATAGTAAATATGACTTATCAACTTTGATATAAAGTAGAAACCTAAGAATAAATAACATATTAACCAGTAAGAGTAAAGCAATTCCTTAATATTAGTAAATGTCACTACTATGAAGAATGAAAGTAAACAGAGATCAAATATTATTTCTTCAAAATGTTTTGCTCCAGAAGAGCATACAATGTATTCATCCAACTTAGGAATTGAAAATTTAACATCCCTATATTCTTGGGTTTCATAATAATTTCCTCCCAGTATTTTTGCTCTACTTTTATAAAGCTTTTCTTTAATATCGCAAATGATTATATCTAAATCCATGTTCTTAGAAAATGTCAACAAAAGACGGAAACCACACGAACCTTGCCTGTTTTTCCGATTTTGTCAAATGTTGGGTATTCTATCCGTTTTTTTGGTTAAAATTTATAGGGTTTAATCCACCAGTTTCGCTAAATGCTCATCTTTCTGTTTGTTTGGCTTTCAAATCATGGACATATACTTCGGAAGCTTGGTTGAATTGTTCCAAACGCTCAGAAACAGTAGTTGGGATTTCGCCTACGCCTTCTATTAAAAGATTGCCTATGGCAGTGCGTTGAGCTATTAGGCAAAAGCTGCACCAGTTTAGAATGAAAATATCAATTAACCTAGGTAAAAATGAATGTTTTTTAATCACTATTAAGATTGATTTATGAGTAATATTTACGCTTTAAATAAACTGGTGGGTCTTTTAAGTTGAGGCTTTATTTATAGAAGGTAGAACGAAGGTGGCGATTTTAACCACAAATGTTGATTCTGAGAACCAATGTTTGATAAACAACAAATGTATCTGAGGAGCACTGAATCGCCACTTTTGCAAATCCGTGTTAAAAGTTCGGTGTTCTTCTTCTTCCGATGGTTTGTCGGTCGTTTTGGATATGCGGTTGGACAGACACACTCTTTGCCAAGCTTCGGTTTTAGCGTTGGCTTGAGTGCCTTGGCAATGTGTGTGGCTGTGAAGGGTTTGCATGTTATCTGATTTTATTTTTCATTAGTTCTGTTAAACTTGTTGTAAATGGAAATGCTGACGCTCTGCCTATAGAATAATTGTAAAGTTTTCTGAAATCCCACTTAACATTTTTGAATTCTAAATTCTCAACTTTTGCAATTTTTACTACCAAATAATTTCTCTGACTTGGTGATGGGTAATTTAGTCTTTTCAAAGTTTCTTTGCTTGTTACCCTAAATCCCTTGCCAATAATTTCCCAAAGTTCACCGCTGCTTTCGTTTCCCGACGTATGCAACAATAAATATTTAGATGAAATAGTTTCTTTGGTTAACGTTAAAGCTCCCTTTGCATTATCCATTCTAAAGTTGTAAAGCTTTTTACTTTTTATCCAATCAAAATGAGTATCAGATTTGAAATAACCCACCAAAACAAAAGTGTCGTCTGGTAATAAGTCTCTGTTGGTATTGTATGGTTCAGGTAATTGCTCCTTAATTACATTGTTTGATTCAGGCGGATTTTTATAAATGTCAAAAGTTCTGTAAGCAATTTTCTCTCGCTGTGAAGCACGGTTGATGAAGTGTTCAATAATTTCAAGAATAAATGCTTTCAGTTCTCCGATTCCGTTATCGGTTTTAGATGGTTTTACTGGAAATGCTCCAAGTCCTGGAATAATTTCATGAAACCCTTTTTGGTTGATGGATTTGTCACCGGGGTATAAAACATAAGCACCGCCTGTTCTTCTGATAGCATCTTTATAGGCGTGCATTTTTAATAGGTCGGCATTTTTGTAAATGCCTTTTCTGTTTTCTTTTTTTTCTTCGTCAAGGTCGTTTTCTGTGTTCTGTTCCAGAAAATCAGTCAGGTTGGCGATTTTGTATTTCGCATCAAAATGAACATGAACAATTAATTCCTGTTTTTCCGATTCGGCTTCAGAAATGCCATTCGGCCAAAATGAAAGTGTATAATCTGGTCGTAAGGTCGTTGTCCAGCTGCCCGAATTTGGATAGGTTTTCTTTCCGGTGAATGAACGGTTGTAGCTAAAGCGTATGTTCAGTTTTCTATTGCCTGAATCATATATACCTCGCAGTGCCGTGAATTTGCCCTGCTTTATCTGGAGATTCAGGCCGTCAGGAGTTTCTTTAATTAAGTCTGAAATGTCTTTGGGTTCTATTTCAAATATGGATTGAAACAAGTCGAGCAATTTGAAGAAAAGCCAGTACTCATATAAGGTTGCAATATCTTTTTTCCCTCCGCTGTAAATATCGTCTCCGCCTTTCCAGATGAGTTTAGCTGCAAGGTCAAACATGAGCCATACACGCAACACTTCGCGGTAACCTTCTTTTCGCTGCAATACCGGACTATTTAGTTTTAAGATTGTTGGTCTTGAAATGTCTTTGAAAACGGTATGGTGAAGCTGACTTTCGAGCTCACGAATCATCAAGCCTGATTCGGTTTCCATTTTTTTATGACCGAATTCTTTTGCCTTGTTGTTTATGTCTGTGCAGAACTTGAGAAAATTCTCAAGTGCATGTTTTATAAAACGGTTTTCAGGGGTATCAACGGAATCTGTTTTTCTGATGGTAGTGATTCGTTCCGGCAATGTATCAATGCCATAGCTTCTCAGATAATGCGTTTCCGGTAATTTGGTTCGCCTGCCGCCTTTCAGTATTTCCTTAATATTGGCATTTGAAAATCGCCTGGCATTTCGGATATCTTTTTCTTCGGTGGTTTCTGTCCATTTGGTTACGGGTGCCGTAACAATGCGGTGAATAGCTTCGGCAAATTCATCTGTACCAATCACTGATTTAATGAAAGCAAATTTCTGATAAAGCGTTTGACTGGCTTTGGTATAATCAATTTCGAAGTGTTGTGAAACCGGTGAATTTGCCTGCAACAGAAGATCAGTACATTTTTCGGTAATGAGTTCCAGCATATCGCGGTAATCATTACGATAGCCCGATTTAACGGACTGAACTTCAAGCTCAATTTTGCAAAGCTCTTCCGAAGTATGCCTGTCAAGCAGGGGAATGGGAAGTGTACCCACAAAAATATTGGGTGCAATGGTGCCCAGATTTGCGGTTCGTTTATGCTGCTGAATGATGTTTTCTCCGATATCGCCCAGCACAAATCCCGAATCACTGATCTGGTAATCATAGTAACAACCTTCCACCAGCTGAATCCGGGCTTCATTATTTTCGATTGCGTTTTCCTCTGCATCAAACAACGAATCAGGCTTGCGGGCATCTATCCATATCCGCAAACCTTCCTTTACGGAATTAAGCTTGATTTCTATATTTGATATTGATTTCAATTTATAATCAGACTTTGTTCTTTAAATTGAGTGTTTCCCAAATAACATCCTTGTACTTCTCTTTACTTATCTGTTGACTATAATGCATTACCTTTTGTATTCTGTATGTATCTCCAAAGTATTTTTTAAGGAGATCGTATGTTATATTTCCGAATGCAATTATAAATGGGTCAGTACACTTCAGGCCTGCAATTTCTTGTATAAATAAATCAATGTTTTGCAATTCAAAATTTTTGTTGACTTTGAGATAAGCCTTTACATTTCCAGAGAGGTTTTCTTCAAAGTCTTTAATAATGTCTGTCATGTATGCACCGTAAAATTCAGTGTCACGGAATGCATAACGTATTTTATAATCCTGCCCCTGAGGTCTTGAATCATGAAAATTAATAAAAGGAATTTTTACAACTGAACGCGAAAAATTTAATCCTACCATGATTACATCAGGTTTGAGCACATCAAGTAAATAAGGGTTTTTATTCAAATCGAATATGCTCATATCGCCAATATTTGATTTGGGCTTTAAGCTTTCATCTGCCCAAACTGCCCAACTTGCAAACTCACCGTAATTATTTTCAATTTCCTGATAATGCTCTTTCGCAATCATAATATCATTCTCCAAAAGAAATTAAGCTTCGGCAAAGCTTGCAAATCCGTTGTCAATTGCTCCTCGGTACATACGGGCAATTTTTTCAAGCGAAAGCGGATAAAGCACATTTGCATCGTTATAGTCAAAGTCTGCTTTTTCAAATACATCTTTAATGATGCTGACATTACCTGTAATGCAGAAAGATCCCAGTGTTTCCAGTATCGGACACAATTTCCTTCTTGAACCATGCAACTTGGGCAACAGTTTCTGTATGATGGCAATATCAATCTTTTGATGGGTTCTAAGCGTATTGTCCAAAACGCTCAGCTGATGAATCAAACGCAGAATTTCGCTTGCACTTCGGTAGCCAAATTCTGCTCCGGTTTTCTTCAACTCGCCAAAGAACTGAACCAAGGCAACATTGATTTCAGCAATATCTGCGGTGGCAAATTCTTTGCTCGCAGCCATCTCCAGAAAGCTTTTGGCCATGCCTGCTCCTTTGGCCGTAAGGGCATCCATGTTGATGTCCCTGATATTGCCCAGGAAGTTTTTCATTTCATCCTGCGTAACACTGAACTCAATGGTGTTAGCTCTGTCCAGAACCTTTGGACTGAACATGTTGGTGGTTTCGTCAATGTTTACGGTACCGATAATGAACAGGTTGGAAGGAACTTTAAGTTTTGCAGGAACTCCGTTTTGCGCCGTTCCTTCGGCATACAGCGGAATTTCTTCCTTTGATTCCATCACACTCAGGAAGTCTGCAAAATACCTTTCCACATGGCTCAAGTTCATTTCGTCCAGAATCAGAAAATGCGGCAGGTCGGGCTGCAAATTGGCGTGAATGATTAAATCCAGCACTCCACTGTCAGGCTTCACATATTCTTCGGGCTTCAAGGCATTGGGATAACCCAGCAGGGATTCGCGGTTGGTCCAGTCCGCACCTACAGGTACAATTTTATATTGTTCCTCTCTTTTACAAATCCATTTTACAAAACTCTGTGCTAATTTTGTTTTCCCTGAGCCTGATAAACCGCTACAAATAACAAAAGGTTTTGTGCAAAGAGAAGCTACAAAACGGCTAACAATTTTTTCAGTAAATTGTAATCCAGCTTCTTTTGTTTTTGCATGAAAGGATTTGTAGTTGAAAATTTTATTTTCTTGCTCATGTAACATAGAAGTTGGATTAAAATTAATTTGATTATAAACTTTTAGAATTTCGTTTAAATCATTTTGAATTGTTTCTGGGTCTAATTCATCTGTGATACTATATACTGTTTTTACAAACGAAGTCCCATATCTATAAGGTTTTTCGTCAAATTCATTTAAATACCAAGTTTCAATTGTTTGTAGTTGGTTGCTTTTCGGCCACAATTTATTTGTTGTATTAGTTTCACTAATCCCATAAGAGAGAATTAATATATTATCTTTTTTATAATATAGATAAACAGGATAAATTCCATCGGGAACTTTATTCGGATTTTTCAATAAGGCTAAGTAAGGAATATGTGACAAACCTCCTTGGCCAAATTTCACATCCAGTTCCAATTCTTTGTAAGTTTTTGGATAACTTGAATACTTTTGATTATCAGTTTGTGCTTGATCTATAAATTTTTTTAGGATTGGAAAAAAATCATATTTCTCTTCTGTTGGTTTAATTTTTGTATCGTAAAGCCATGAAAAAAATTGATCAACTTCTAACGGGATAGTAGTTGTAGTTTTTTTTCCAACAATTAATTCATATTTATCGATGACTGGCTTTATTGATTGATTGTAAGAAATAAATAAATCACCAAATGGAGCACTTTTAATTGAATGTAGTTTTATATCTAAAAAGTGAAGAGCCTTTTTAGATCTTGAATTATAGAATGTATAATCATTTGGGTATGCATATCCGATTAATTCACTTAAAGCAGAATCGCTGACGTATTTTATTTTATAATTGGATTTTTTATCATTTAAGTTATTTAGTCTAACATTTATTGGATCTTCACCTCGAATTAAATACTCAAAATTTCTTCTGTAATTTTCAATTGAATCATTTGGTCTCCCAAACGCGTTTGCTTTAGCAAGCGGATTTGTAGAAAAACAATGAAGATTACTTGCCATTTCTTGAAAATCTATCCATTCTGCGTCATTCAATTTTTTTTTATCAAAAAAGGATATAAAATATTTATATCGGGGTTCCAGCCAAGTTAGTTTAGCAAACCAATTAATACTCTCTGTTTTGAATTCTTTCAAATATTTCTCAACTTTTTCCATTCCCTTAAGATTATAACTTTACTTTCTTTAAATGTCTCATAACTTCTCTTTCTACCTGTTCAAAGTCTGGCAAATTTTGTATTTGCTCATTCATAGAGCTTTGCCAGCGCCCTTTGTATTGTGGTAATCGTTCTCCCAGTTTTTTTTGAAAATCGGCAGGACTTAATTTTTTATTTTCACATTTGTTAGCGAATTCCTGTAAATAAAAATTCACTTCCATGCCGTGTTGTTCCAACAAATACCATATGTCGTAAAAATCACGAGCCTGCATGCGTTGCATAACCGTACGCATTTTTTCAACTAAAACTTCTTCCAACGGGTAACATAAAAGTTGATGTTCTGTCAAATCAGAATATCCTAATAAAACGGTTTGAATTACCGGTTTAAATTCTAATTTTTCACTTCTTGAAATATCAACTTTGACTTGTCTATTATTTCCTTTTCCTCCCAATGGGCCTACGTAGCTAATGTAAAAATTAATTCCACCGTCTTCGTGCTCGTTGTTGCCAATGATTTCGAGATGAATATTTGCTTCCTCCAAAACGTAATCATAGGTTTCTTTAAACCATGCAAAAATTTGTTCGTTTTTAATCTCGTTGTTAAGTAAAGTAAAATCAAGGTCTTCCGAAAATCGGTAATCATCAAAATATACTTTCTTTAAAACCGTTCCACCTTTAAAAACAATCGTTTTAGAAAGTTGCTCATGTTGAGCAACACCCTGCAATATCCACGAGAGAATATAGTCCTTTTCTATTTGCTGGTCGCGAACACCCACTTCACGTGCCTTTAGTGATATTTCTCCTGGTTTAATCATGTATAAATTGCAGATTTAATCGTTTCTGTTTCCAAGTTTTGCTGAATGCTCCATCTGCTAATCAATTTTCCGGATTTTGGTAATTCAGTATCCAATAAAACATAAGAAGCTTTTTTTACTTTTTGTAATTTATCTGTGATATTATTATTTATTTCCAGTAATTCTAATAAAAATCCAAGTCGTTTAATAACCGCCTGAGATTTGAATCTTTGTGTGTAATCAAGTAGCGCGTCAAATTTTATTTTTTCTTTCGAAATATAAATTGCCCTTGCTACTTCAACAATTCCGCCTGCATAATCGGGTTTAAATAAACAGTCAACAATTGTTTTTTCAAGATCAGAACATTGGACTTTATTAAAACTATCTACCCACATTTTTTTTGCCCCAAAAAAATGGCTTTCGTTATGATATATAAATTGAAAAGATACGTTTTTGATCTTGATTACAGATGGCCTCATTTGTTTTGAAACAACAATTTGTTCCTTCAAACTCGGTTGTGTTATAAGGTTATGAATTTGCAAAGCAGAATAGTAACCAATATAATATTGGGCATTATTTACAAGGTATTCTGCTATTAAATGCCAGTCGGGCATAAAGTTTTCAGCATTTGCTTCGTATGGTATGATGCAATAAACTCCGTCTTTCAATCTCATTAGAAGTCCACGCTTTGTCATGTCGCTAAGTAACTCCCGAAGTGTGCTTTCCTTTGAATCAGGCATTGCTTTAACAGCTTCACGATAGTCAAAGCAAGTCTTGTTCTGTCCATTAAAATAGGATAGAAGTTCGTTTGACTGCGTTGATATGTATTTACTTTTCATAGTAACAATGTCAGGATAAACCTGACTACAATGATACGAAAAATAATTAAATATTTATGGCTTTAGACTTAAAAAAGTATATTTTATAATGTAATTGTCAGGACAAACCTGACATATTGGATATGAAACATCATTTTAGGTGGGTCGGTGGCAAAAAATGTATTAAGTCAGTCAAGAAAAATTAGTCTGTTCGTTTGTCTGAGGTAACTTATCCATTTGGCAGCTTTAGATGTCGCTCTAATATATAAATTTACACCTACAGTTTTTCCACTTGCGCTAGTAACAACCATTCCATACTCAGATTTAATTATATCAGCTAATTCTAGATTAAAATATCCAATCTTATCTCTAAATATTTGTTTTGCCTCTTCTTGCGAACTTGCAGGTACTTCTTCGTAATATCTTTTATTGAATTTCAAAATTTCATTATTAGAATCTCGACTAGAAATTTCTTTAATTAGATCTTTTTCATTTTTGGTAAGCTTACTAATTATTGGTAAAGAATAGACAATTTCTAGCTTTAATTTGTATTGCTTTAATTGTTCTTTCGAAGGAACATCTTCTGAATGTACCCTTGTATGGCAGTTTGGACATAATACGATTAAATTTTCATATTCAGTTGGCCCACCTTTTTCCATAAAAATGATATGATGTATTTCACAATAAGGAGCATCACATATTGTACATCTATGTCCGCACTGATCAAGCAACAAATCCTTTAGAGGAGAGGGAATATACCTTTGATCCGAATTATATTCTCGTATTATGTCATCAAAGTGTTCAGGATGATCATATTTTTCTATTCCTTTAATTAGCATATTTAATACAGGATTAATTTTCACTTATAATTAATTGCCTCGCTTTGGCAATCCATCTAGCAATTGCCCATAACAACAATACTTACGAAATTCTGTAAGTATCGCAAATATAATGAGGGTTTTATAGATCCAACTCATCGTTTGGGCTTTTCAGATATGAGCTTATCCTTAACCTGAGTATTTTTCTGTGATCCGAAAAATGGCTAACCAAGCCAAGGTTGATTTTCCTAATTCTTCTCCAAATACCGCATATAAACTGTTTGTTTTCCAAAAAAAATCAAATGGCTCCGCCGTCGTACCCGTCGAACAAATTGATTGTAATCGACTCACGTTTAATGTTTTAGAACCTATTTTAGCGCTTAAAAATCGTACATTTTATAGCACTATTTTCGGTTTCCGGGTGGCTTGTTTTTGATCATTTAGCAATTTTCAATCGCGATTCATAAAAAAAATTGCCTTTTGAAAATGATCTCCATTTAGACCGTCCCTTCTTCCGGATGGTAAAAATAATCAGATATTGGATTCTGCACAAAAAAAAATTGGATCATAGGATTTGGTAGGATTCAAACAAGTTTCTGATGAAAAAGAAAATGAATTATCTTTGATCCAAACAAAACAAACATGAAAAATCATTTACTTACCATGATCTTCATGGTCATGTCCCATCTAGGATGGTCTCAATTAAACATTACCGGCAAAGTCACCGATGCGGCCGGAGAACCACTCATCGGCGCAGTCCTGCATGAAGAAGGCACCGACCGTGTGAGCATCACGGATGCAGACGGAATGTTTTCGATTAGCGTGCGATCGGAGCTGAGTTTGCTTGAAGTTAGAATGTTGGGTTATGCCCCAATGTCCTTGCGGGTAGGATCGCAGAGGCAATTTGAATTTAAGCTGGTGGAAAGCAGCATTCTGGATGCGGTGTCCATCGTTGGTTCCAGAAGTCTCAACCGCTCAAAAATTAACTCACCGGTACCGATTGACATCATCGACGTCAAAGAATTAACCAATTCTCAAGGTCAACTGGACATCAATCAAATGTTGCAGTTTGCTGCACCTTCTTTTAATGCCAACCGTCAGACCGGAGCAGATGGATCCGATCACGTGGATCCTGCCACTTTAAGGGGTCTTGGACCGGATCAAACTTTGGTACTGATCAATGGTAAAAGAAGACATCAATCCTCGCTGGTGAATTTGTACGGTACCCGCGGACGAGGCAATACCGGTACCGACCTCAACGCCATTCCTGCTGCTTCTATCGAACGCATCGAAATATTGCGCGATGGAGCTTCTGCTCAATATGGTTCGGATGCCATTGCAGGTGTTATTAATATCGTTCTAAAAGAAAGTATTGGCTTCAATGCCAATTTAAATGTGGGAGCACATCAGGCGCAAGACAATCCTGCGCGCGATATTTTCGATGGCGAAAATTATCAACTGAGCAGCAATTATGGATTCAAATTGGGCGAAAAGGGATTTGTCAATGTGACCGGGGATTATTGGTTTAGAGGACATACCAACCGCTTCGATCCAAGTTTATACCGCAGACAATTTGGAGACGCCCAAGGCAGTAATTTTAACACGAGTTTTAATCTTTCCTTGCCTTTGGGAAGCCAAGCAAGTTTGTACGCTTTTGGTGGCCAAAACTTAAGACAAACGGAAGCCTATGCATGGAGTCGTGATCCGGGATCTGCCAGAAATGTGGATGCACTATATCCCAATGGTTTTGACCCAAGAATTCTTTCGGACATCACCGATCGATCATTAACCGCAGGGGTAAAAGGAACTTATAAAAACTGGGGCATGGATTTTAGCCATGGATTTGGAAGCAATCGATTCCATTATTTTGGTGAAGGAACCGCCAATGCTTCATTGGAAGAACGTACACCCACTTCTTTTGACGATGGGGGATTTAGCCTATCACAACTTACCAGCAATTTCGACATCAGCAGATATTTTAAAAATTGTATGGCGGGTACCAATCTTGCATTTGGTGTGGAGCATCGCCTGGAAAATTACCGCATTTTCGCGGGAGAAGAAGCTTCCTGGAAAACCTATGGTCCGGTCTTATTTTCTCAGGATTCTGTTTTTGATAACAATATGTTTGTTCGCATCGATTCTACCTACCGTCCGGGTGGAGCGCAGGGATTTCCTGGTTTCGGTCCACAAAATGAAGTCAATAAAAACAGAACCAATTTAGGTGCTTTTGCCGATGTCGATATGCAAGTGACTAAAGCTTTTACCGTTGCTGCTGCACTAAGATTTGAGCGTTACAGCGATTTTGGAAATACGATCAATGGCAAATTGGCTTTAAGATATAAACTTGCTCCTTCCTTTGCCATCAGGGCATCGGGCTCCACCGGATTTAGGGCTCCTTCACTGGCTCAAAAACATTTTAACTCTGTATACACTGATTTTGTATCAGGTGTCGCAGTGGACAAGTTTTTAGCGGCCAATGGTTCTAACATTACCACAGCATTGGGCATTCCTGATTTAAAAGAAGAAACATCGGTCAATCTTGGTGCAGGCCTTACATTTAACATGGATGACTTAAATGTATCTTTGGATGCCTACCATATTCAGATCAAGGATAGAATTGTTTTGACAGGAGATTTTTACAACGATGATCCGGACATTGGTTTGGAATTACAAAAATTACAAGTGGGCTCGGCCAGATTTTTTGCAAATGCCATCAACACCAAAAGTACCGGAGTTGACCTGGTGATTTCTAAAATATTTGATATGACCGAAGACTTTAAACTCAATTTGATTTTGACGGGTAATTACAGCAATATGGAAATTGATGCGGTCAATGTTCCTGCTAAATTGCAAGGCAAGGAAGATTTTTTCCTAAGCAATCGCGAACGTTTGTTTATCCTTGCTTCCGCACCACCATTAAAAGCGAATTTGAATTTACAATTCCAATACAGACAACATTCTTTGAATCTGCGATGCAGCTATTTTGACAAAATCACTCTTGAAGATTACATCGGAGAAATGGATATTTATGAAGCCAGAACGGTCTTAGATTTGAGCGCCACCTTTAAATTGACCAACAATTTCCAATGGACGCTAGGAGTTTCTAATTTATTAAATGCCTATCCTAGTCCGCAGGATGCTGAAACTGAAGGTGGGGGTTTGTACGATGCAGTGCAGATGGGATTTAATGGAAGTTTTTTGTTTACGAAATTTTCTGTAAGATTTTAATTTAAAACTGCCTAATGGCCGGAAAACATTTTGCACTACAAGCATTCATGTTTTTCGGCCAAAACGCAGTTTAACAAACAACTTACACGCTAACTATTTCATATTTTTGGTTCCAATTTGGTAACCAAACAATTCAATTGCAATTACTTCCTTTTTTTTGTAATATAAAATTCAGCACTTAGCTAGCAAAGAAATAGAGACCTACACTTATTCTGTCCCAGATCAGTGCTGAATCAAGTCAACAAACAAATAATTTTATTTATTCAAATTACATTTTCCAATACTAGCTCCGGCTTGGCTTTAGTCACTTGCTCTATATCCATTTCTTCAATTCTTGTTACTTTATCTTTGACTCGCGTCATTCTTGTCACAATAAAATAAGTTAGAGGAATTACACCACCAAAAAAGAAAAGGGAAGCCCCAATTCCTCTCATCCAGGTAAGTGAATTAAATATACCATAATCTACAAAATCCCTTGATCTTCCAAACCAAAGACCATTTTCTACCACTGCTTTAAATTGTATGGATCCAGCTGGAAATAAATCCAGTAGCACCATTAGCATCAATCCACCATTGATGGACCAAAAAGAGAAGTTGATCAATTTCTTATTCCAAAAATTAGATTTAATCATTAACTTGGAGGCAAATAACAAAGCAGCAATTGAAACATTCCCATAAACTCCCATCAATGCAGCGTGAGCATGGTTGACAGTAAGATAAGTACCATGTTCAAAATAATTCATAATCGGTAGATTGATAATGATCCCTAGAACGCCAGCGCCAAAAAAATTCCAAAAATTGACCGCAATTAAAAATAAGAAAACTTCATTAAAACCAAAATTGTTGCCAAGTGATTGATGTTCTACTTCGCCTACTGCTATTTTGGGCATATTTTTAAATCTAAAAGCTTCCACTGTCAACAATATAAGAGGCACAAACTGCAAGGTCGAAAATACACTTCCCAAAGCCATGGTTGCAACTGGTTTGGCATTCCAATAAAAATTATGTGAAATTCCCAATAATCCGGTACCAAGGAACAATAAAGTGGCAAAATAAACTACCCTGATAGCAGCTTGTCGACTTACCAATCCCATAAGTACCATCAAATAACTGACGATAACTGTAATAAAAACTTCAAAGAATGCTTCTACCCACATATGAATAACCATCCATCTCCAAAAATCTGCAATGACGAAATTGGTTTCCGGCTTTGCAACAAATCCAGACAGAAAAAGTAATGGAATTCCAATGACAGAATACATGATCCATTTTGGTAAAGTCCAAGTTTCTCCCTTCACAAATGCTGGTTTTAAACCTCTGTAAACCACTATGGCCCACAAAATAAAAATACCCATCAAAAGCACCTGATAAACTCTTCCAAAATCGACAAATTCCCAACCTTGATGGCCTAACCAACGCCACCATTCGCCCAACAATCCCAAAGGACCTAATACCATTCCAGTCAAAGACCCTGCCACTAAAACAATCAATGACCAAAACAAGACATTGACTAACTTCAATTGGCCAGGAATCTCTTTTTTAGAAAGTATGGGTAAAATAAAAATAGAGGATGCAATCCAACAGGTAGAGATCCAATATAATGAAAGCATGAGATGCCAACTTCTCGAGATCGTCACCGGAAAATTTGTTATGTAGATTCCAATATAACCGAGCCAATTTAAAAAATCGTTGATCGTAACAAGGCCGCTGCTTACCTGGAGAAAAAATAAAAGTATCGCTACTAAAAAAAACTTATATGTTGCCTTTTGTGTAGCAGTTGGCTTAAATCCAGCAACCCTATCCACAGTAAATAAATCTCTTACAGGCGGCTTGAAAAATTTATTGGGTAGTTGGTTGTATTGACCTATATAATATAACACGATCCCACACATTAAGACAAAAGCCAAAAGACCCAAAACACTCCACAATATTACCGGAGAGGTAGGCGTATTTCCCGAACCAGGATCATAAGGCCAATTGTGGGTATAACTAAAATTTGTTCCAGGTCTTTCAGCAACACAGACCCATGCACCCCAATAAAAAAAACTAGCTAGATTTTCTACTTCAGCCCGGTCTGAGATGTATCCTTTGGGGGGAAAACCCTTTCCTTCATTTTTATCGATGTAAATATCTGTATAGTATTTTTTTAGCATAGTCAAAGCATAGGTCTGTGCAGCATTTAAAGGCACAAGGTTTTCAGTCTTCGTATATTTATTATCTTTCAATTCCTGTTTCACTTGCTCTTGAAATTGTTTACTTTCAAATTCAGTGGCTGGTCTATTAATTTTTAGAGAAAAATCATTTATATAAAAATCATTCATATACCCTGAGATTAAATGCAAAGCTTCAGCGGTAAAATCCGGACCTCTTTGAGCTCCATCTCCAAAAAAACTTCCATATTCCATTAATGCATACTTATGAAAAACTTCCTGGCCCTTTTCAATGACTTTTTGATCGAAAAGGATCTTTCCATTTTCATCTTTAAAACCAGTCATTGGAGGGGCATCAATATATGTCTGAAATCCAATCATTCCAACACCCAACAAACTAATGACTAATATAAAAGTCAAAGGGGCCCACCAATTTTTGGTGTTCATAAAATAGTCTATTTTATTTGGCAGAATATTGCCATTTTCATTTTTCATAAAAATATATTTATAAATTATTCCAATTCAAAATAAATAATAAAGATAGCGTCGCACTATTTTTAGAATAAGATAGTTTCGTGGGGTTTGATCATGTAAATCACCTTTCGAATTTCAATATTCCAATAGAGATATACTAGCCATAACAATCTATTGAATTCAAGATTTACAAATACAAACCGTTACAATGATGAATAACGAGTGATTCAAATCATGATCTATTTACGCCATGGAAGTTCGAGGATTTTTTTGCCGGCATAATACCCGATCCTAAGTCCTTCATCACTGTCCATTCTAAAATGCACTCCAAGCGGCAGACGAGAGTACCCATTCTCCGCAGCAGCTTCATGGAAGGAATTATAATATCGTGGGGCACCAATAAACTCAAAACGACGCACATGACAGTTGTCTACAAAACTTCTGTTGTTTCCAAAAATATCCGTAAGTACAGATGCGGCAGAAGCGGCGAAACAAGCATGTCCTGAAGGATAAGCAGGAAACTCAGGAGTTAAACTTTTAACATTTCCATATGGAGCATTCAATATGGTACTCCAAGAAGGATCAATTTGCCGACGTATGTAATCAATGGGTCTAATTACATTGTAAATATATTTTGAATTCCATACCGCGATAGAAGCATCAGCCATGGCCATTCCCAACTTGGCATAAAGTTCAACGGCCCTATCAAGGTTAATTTTGTCAGCAATAATCATTTGATTTCCGATGGAAATTTGTCTTGCAGCTGGTTCAAAGGTCAATTCAAAAATATCATCACTCCAAAATTCCGCAATCCAACGGTCTTCAAAGCTTGCATTTTGAGCCAACAATTTTGTTTCAGTTGCTTGTTGATAAAATCTTGAATTAGGATCTTCACTATAAGGTATAGGTGGTTTGGCAATTAATTCGGATCCACTAAGGGCAAATGGTCTGACTTGTCCCCAATATGGAAATAAGGCTCTGGTAAAGTCTGGAAAAGTAGGTTGCCATAATTTTTCTCCATTTGGCCCAACTGCTGGTGGTATATAGCTAGAAGGTCTTGGATTATTATAAGCTTCGTGTCCGGCAAGATCTGAGGCACTATATCTATAAACTTCTTCAGCTACCAATTTGCCAAATGTTCTGGATCTATTCAATACTTCTTCTTCTTGCTCTAACAGGAACTGATTGTGAAACTTGGCTTCTAATTGTTCAATTTTTGCAAAATCAGCTGATTTGATATGGGGATAAAATAATCGGAAAGATGTTGCAAGACTGGCGTTAACAGATGCCGGCCAATAATAAAGTTTCCCTGGCGACACCGTTGGAAGATTTAAGTATGGATAAATTGATCTCATGCTGTTATAATCTGGCATACCTGGCAAAACAGATTCATATGCTGCTATTCCTACGTACGCCATCATTCTTGCGGCAGCTGGAGGGCGATACCCTGGTGCATAGCGATCAATATCTAACATCAATTGATACCAAGCCAAGGGAACTTCAGCATTATATTCGTTTGCGGGTATTAGGGTATTATTTGGCTCGGTCGAACTATCTTTACGGCATGATACTATCAAGAATAAGCTCAAAAAGACCAAATAAAAACATAGATTCAAAGAAAGTGATAATTTTTTCATAAATATGTAATTTAATTAAGGACAAATGTATCTTCTATTATTTAAACTTTCCAAATTAATTTAAAAATATTTAAACATTTATTTATCAATAATATATAATGTTCTCTAAAACAACTGAATATGCCTTAAGGGCGATTATCTATCTGGCAAAGCACAGTGACATAAATTACAAAATAGGCATTGCGACGGTGGCCTCTGCGATTGATGCACCGAAGTCGTTTACAGCAAAAATACTTCAAAAATTGACCAAAGACAATTTCCCAATATCCTCAATACCCGGCCCTAACGGAGGATTGTATATGACGATGGAAGGAAAAAATACGACGGTTTTACAGGTTTTAGAGTTATTAAATGAGGATCATGTAATCAACAAATGTGTTCTAGGTCTGCAAGAATGCAATGAAGAAACACCGTGCCCTATGCATGCTCGTTATAAATTGATTAAACCATTGCTCCAGGATATGTTTATCACTAAAACTTTGAATGATTTAGCCCTTGAATTGGATCACAGGATCAGATTAAACAACAGTATACTTCCACTTAAAACCGAAAAGAAACGCAACAAAACTCCAACCAAACCCGAAAAATAAAAGATCACTTGTAATGTGATATCTCAAAATGCTTGATTTTAAGGTTCGCTAAACTACCATACATTGGTCATTGGTGCAATAACGATCTCCCAATACATCCTCACCTAAATCTATATGAGCAGATTGGCCAATTTTTCCCAATAGTTCCTGAAATTTGTCTTTAGTGATAGCTTCATAGGGCATCTGAGCATAAGCAAATTTTTCCAATCGAGGCAGAAAGCTAATAGATTTTAAATCATATCTGTAAAAATCCAATACAGCTTTGATTTGATCAGCTTCTTCTGACTTAAAACTAACCGTAGAGGATACCTGATTATCTGACCAATACTTTTGCAAAAAAGCAGACAAAGCTACTTGTTCCCAAATAGTCACTTCATCCAAATTTCTTCCCGGATTATAGATGGGAAAAGACACTACCCATGAAGATGAATCCACCATATCGGGTTCCATTTCAAAACCTGATGATTTTAAGACCGGGAGCAAATATGAATCTACAGCGATACGAATTCTACGGATGTAGTACGTAAATTCCGGATAATGAACACCAGGATTCACACCAGCCAAAAGGCTTACAGTTCCACTTGGCTTAACGCTGGTTGTTTTGATGCTTTTGGGAACACACAACCAAGATGAATAAATAATGTCCCAATTTTGTATCACCTGGTAACCGCTGACCAGCCATTTTCGTAAAGTTTCAAGATTTTGTGTTTCTAAAAAATTACTAATTCCTGAAACCGAAGTCCCTATTCTCCTATTCCTTTTTTGGACTCTGTTTGATTCAGGCCAAGTGGTAGTAGCCAGTGTCGCAGTTTTACCCAAGAGATAAGCAAATTTTAAAGTTCTTAAGAAATCTTCAAGCGAACTGGCTCGCGATGGAAAAGTTTCTACCAAACAGCATAATTCAAAGCTTTCAAGTGTCTGTTCTCCACACGGATTGGTCCCTTCCGCCTTAATATCCTTATGATCCGGTGGAGCGCACATGCGAGAGTAAGCCCTGATGTTGTCCATAAAAATATACCCAGGTTCCCCATTTTTGATGGTTTGAGCCACCGCACCTGTCAGATCTGTTTCCATGTCAGCCACAATGCTATTATTGGATGTCCAACCAAATGAAGCTCGATACGCCATGCTACCTTCATAATCCTGTTTTTCTGCATTCCATTGATAATCCTTCAGTTTTTCGTACTCATCATTGGAAGCAGGACCCAATGCAATCTGGGCTGTCCTCCTCACATTTCCTGCCACGACACACTGACCAATCAAATTCATAATGTCCACAATATTGGTAATACCAATGGGCTGACCATCTGCGCCACTAAGCATGTTATTTATACTCTGATGTAATTCCATCAAAGGAATAGGACCAGATGACTTTCCACCAAAACCTTTGATCGGTTCTCCCGATTTCCTAATCAGCGAATAATCAAAACAAACCTGACTTGAAGCTATTCCTGTAAAGTGCATTGAAAAGAAAGAACGAAGCAAGATTCTAAGACTTTCAACCCAACCCTCGCGTGAATCAGGAACTTGATAAAAAAGCTTACCCTTGGCAACAGGTGACTGAATTACAATACCTCCTGCACCTTTGACATCAAAGCCGACGCCCACTCCTACCATGCTCATATCCATCATAAAAGCAAATGGTTTTAGTGAATTTTCAAGAGAACTGGAAATAGAGGATGTTGAAACAAATGCACAATTGAACAAGGCTTGACCAATCTTTTTGGTATGGACCAATTCTGTTCCTAAAGCCCATAACATCCTACCTGGAGGTAAAAACTTCATTTTAAACATTCGATCGTACATTTCTTCTGCAGAGGCATTGGCCTTGAGATCATTCCAACCTAGCTCATTCAACAAAATATGCTCCTTTTGAATGCTGTAAGCTCCTTCTACTACTCGCCGAACGGTTTCATACCATGCCTCCTTAGTACCATCCTCTTTGAGTCTGGAGTAAGTCCTGTAATAGGTCACCATTCCAAGTCCATTAAAACCAAATTCAGGACTAATATATCTGTATTTTTCTACAAATGATTCGGAAAGTTTAAATATTAGCATATTTTATTTTACATTTAATGATTAATCAATTATTAAGATACATTTAATAAAGACCATAATGTCTTTATTATAGCACAAATATATTAATATTTTTAATATGCAAATTTATTATCATATAAAATCTAAAATAATCGTTGATTTAATATTTATTTTAAATTAATATAATTCAATTATACTGCTGTTTTAATGTACTTTACACATATTATTAATTAATATTTATTACTTATTGCAATTATTTTTGAAAACTAATTTCTTAAAATTCATTTTTAAAGATATTTTTGTCCTTTATTTAAATCATATGAAAATAATTGTACTTATTCCTTTTTTTTGTCTTATCTTCCTGCCAGCCTTCCTTTTTGGGCAACAGGACAGCACCAAACATCCAATTTATAAAAGCGAAGTTTTACTGGGTTTTCATGTCGGAATCGTGCAACCCGTATTCAGCGTACAGCGTGGAAATTTAAATTGGCTTGACCGGTTTGACTTATATTCCATTGGATTTCCTATAGGACTTACTTTAAATACCGGCGGTAAACTACTTTTTGATTTTGAACTCGTCCCATTTATTCACCCGTATCTCCAGTCAGAACAAGCTTATATAGTCCATTTATTAATTCATCCCGGGGTATTGCTCCCGATGGGACATGGGTGGACTCTTGGACTACGTGCCGCTTTTGAAGCTGGAGTCAATCAATTTGGATTTACTCCATTGCTTAACAAAGGGTTTAAAATGAAATCTGGGAAAGTGTTGTTTTTTGAATTGGTCCTGCCTGCCAGATTTGGCCCACAGAAAGAATCAGGATATACTCAGGTAGCTGGTTTACATTTTGGCATTGGCTTTTAAATATTTTGTATAAATGTCCATTTTAAAATGTGGGAAGAATTTTGTAGGCCTCATTGGGCAAATTTATTAATTAATTTAATACATTAATCGGCTTCGTCTCTTTCAGCATTATTTTTTTCTGATGCAGGAACATTATTTCCACTTCTGATTTCGGTGTGTCTGATTTCACCGCCTGTTGTGCCTGTCTGTTTAGCAAAAAATAATACCACAAAAGCAAAAAACAAAGTCCCAATTGAAATTATGGAAGAAAAGGTTTTTTGCTTAAAGCTTGCCCAAAGACCAAGCAAAGAAATGCCTGCTAAAATATAAGAAAGTATAGCGAATGTCTCAGCCGTTTTCTCGTGACTTTCGATGTAGTTCTCAGCAACTCCGCTTATTTTTTCTGCAACTTCTTCTGCTCCTTCACCTGTTGACATAGCAACAATTGCAGCTAATGCACCCAAAATAAAAATCATAAAAGCCGTTCTTTTAATCGCCTCTGATTTTGAGATAAGTCCTGTAACCATTATGATTACTCCCACCAAAGGAAAAATGATTGGTAAATGATTTACCACTAAATGCCAATGTGCTAAATTCATATTATAATGTTTTTAAATTAAATGTTTACTTCAAATAGATAACCAACTAGAGAAGAAAGTCCCATTGCTATTGTGCCCCAGATGGTAATACGTAAAATAGCTTTTGTAATACTTGAACCTCCTGTTATTACAGCAGTTGTACCCAAAATTATTAGAAAAACTGTCGTGAATTCATAAAGCCAAAATTCCATTCCCTTTACTGGAGCAAAAAGGATTACCAAAAGTGGTAAAACACCGCCAACTGTAAATACTGCACCTGATGCTTTCGCTGCTTGTATAGGATTTGCTTGACTATTCTCATTGATACCTAATTCGTCTCTAATATGTGTTCCCAAAGCATCTTTTTCGGTTAGTTCGATTGCTACTAGCATAGCTGTTTCTTTTTTTAGTCCACGTTTTTCATAGATTTGAGCCAAAATATTCAGTTCTTCTTTTGGCATTTCATTAAGTTCTTTAATCTCCCTTTCTATATCTGCTTTTTCGGTGTACGTTTGCGAACTTACTGAAACATATTCTCCAGCTGCCATTGATAATGCACCTGCAACAAGTCCAGCGACTGTTGCTAAAAGAATTGGCACTCTTGTAGAACTTGCAGCCGCAACGCCAAAGGCAAGACTAGAAATGTAAATTATTCCATCATTTGCGCCAAGAACAGCAGCTCTCAACCAGTTGCTCCGGTGAATATAATGATGGTCTAAATAATTATCTATTGTTATCATTTGTATTGTTCAGATGTTAATATCATGTCTAAATATTTGCGTTGTATATAAAAGCTCTTATTAAAAAATAACAATAACACCATGTGTTTGCAAATTTTTACTAACTATATTTGTCAAATCATCTTCTACTTAATGAGTATTAATTGACTTTCAATTGTTCCATTAACCCAATGCTCTACCATTGGTTCAATGTTCATAAAATCACCTGGCAGTAGTATTTCTTTAATGCCTTTTTCGTTTTCAAAAATAACTTCCCCTTCCATACAAATCAAAAGTGCTGGTGTTTTGGTGACATGTTCTTTTAATTTTCTGCCTTGCAAAATTTTTATTGCCGTTGCATTGCCCAGTTCACTTTTAAAAAGAGAAGTTGCTGAAACTGGTTTTTCTTGTGTGTGTAATTCTTTAATGTTCATTGGAAGTATTGATTAAATGTTATGAATGAATTTTCTACTTTTTGAAATTGTTCTTCTGCTTCGGTTTCGTCTTTAGCTTCTGAAAGTTCTTTTACCATATCAATATAGGGTAAAAGCCACTTATGCAACTCATCGTGTGCTTTGCCTTTCATTGTGCAATTGGAAGTAAGCAAATCAATGTTGGATTGTAATTTTTCAGATAATGATTTGTAATCCTTTTGGTCAACCTTAGCAAATGAAATAACATCGTTTTCCATATTGCGAATATGTGTTATCATATTGGCATCAACTTTCCACTTTTCTCCATTGTTTAGTTCAATGGCTTCACTTTCCTCATTGTGCTGATGTTCTTCGTGAATATTGGTTTCGGTTTGTTCATTTGGGTTTTCCCTAGAAGTGTTGCCACAACCGAACAGGAGTAAACTAATAGCTGTAATTGAAATTTTTAATGTTTTCATATTTTCTTTTTTGTTATTGTGAAATAGGCAATGATTGCAAATACAAGCGTAACAGAAATTCTAAAAATCATCGCACCGATGGTTTTTGTTTCATAAATACCACCTGAACTTGCGTGAAATTTTAGACCGATAAAAGCTGCTATCAGTATGAGTGTTGAAATTCCTAGGAGTGCAACAGTCCATTTTTTGTTTTTAATAAACCCATAAGCTGCAAAAAGATATAGAATGCTACTAATAAAATTTGACCAAACCACAAACAGAACATAATTGCCTTCTTTGGCTCTAATACCAAACAAATCAAAAATTACAGAAGTGCTAAGAAACAAAGTAAGCATGCCAAACACTGCTAATATTGTTGCAAATAAATAGGGAATTGTTTTTTTCATTTCGATTTGATTTTTATTAGAGTCAAAACTGATTGGATCATATTGTCTCCGTTTCTACTTATATCAAATTGAAAGTTTGAAACTCTCCATTTAAACATTTGCAACCTGAAAGTTCCCATCACGATATGCATTAACTCATCGGAAGTTATTGCATTAGTAAAAAATTTCTTTTGTTGTCCTTCCAAAATAATAGGCATTAAGTGTTTCATTTTTACACCCATTATTTTCAATATAGTTTCGTTGATACGTTGGCTTTCTTCCATTAGTCCATCAGAAAATACTGCAACTACAAAGTGAGGGTTCTTATTAAAGAAAGAGAACTGATTTTGAAACATTGTTGTGAATTTTTCTTCGGGAGATTGCTCGTTAGAAATTGCACTCGTATAACGTTCATCCATACTCATTGCAAGATATTCAAGTAAGGCAATAATTATTTCTTCTTTGCTTGCAAAGTGTCTGTAAATAGCACTTTCAGAAAATTTCATTTCTTTAGCTAGGTTCTTAATTGTTAAACCTCTTACACCAGATACCGTAAGTATTTTTCCTGCCGCTTCGATAATTTCAAGTTGTCTGTCTGAAATTGTTGTTGACATTTGTTATTATTAGTTTATAATTTTCATTTTCAAAAAAGCAACTCCTAGCCAAATTACTGAAGTTGTCATAGTGATAGCACCTATTAAGACTAAAGCAGGAGGTAAACCAAAATATACTTCTGTTAATATTCCAATTGGCATTAATAAGCCTGTAAGTGCTAACCAAGAAATGACTTTCATGTTTTGTAGTTTGTCACTAAAATGTAGAAGTAGATAACCAATCAGGATGTTTAAGAAGGCAAACAAATTACCATGAACGTGAGCCAGTCTGCTTTCAAAATGCTTTCCGATACTATATGAGTTTGCCCATTCTTCTTTACCTGGAGCAAAGTCACGCAGGTAAATTAATATGAATCCATAAGCCATAAAAAATCCCATAGTCAGGAAGCCAATTGCTATGTTGTTTTTGCCGTTCATTTTATTTCAAATTTAAATGTAAGTGATTATTCACTCACAAAGGTATTGAATACTATTCAGTCCTACAAGTTTAATTTGAGTTTTTTTTAAAACATGACGAAAATCATCCATTTAGGTGGAAAATTGGCTCTTTTGAGTTTAATCCAGTGTGTCTGCTTGAGCGAAAGGGTAAACCTCAAATGTGACAATCCTCTATGTGCTCTATGTGAATCCTATAGGCCTATGTGTTAAAAATACTATTTAAACTTGAACTATTATACACATTCATAACGCCTGCGACGTCACTCCTCGGAGTTTATGACGCTTAGGCATCGCTCCACATTTCCACATTTCCACATGGCGCCGAAGCGCATACGCGTCAACTTAGAGGGCCAGTTTATTAAAATAGTTTATACGGTCATTTCGTTTTTCATATTTGCAATTTTCCACTAATTTTTTGATGTTTATAATTGGATTGGAAAGCATATCAATGATTTCTTTTTTGAAATAGTCTATAAATTTAAATAGACTAATTTGGTTTACATATCCAAGATTATTATTATACAAAATTGCCACTTGGTACATTCTATGTTGTATTACAATATTTATTAAAGAAAGTACTATAATTGAATCTACTCTATCCTTTGATAACTTATTATATGTAGGTATTACTTTCTGCAAATTATTGTAACTTTTCCAGCTTTTAAATATAGTTTCTATTCTCCATCTTAATGAATATAAAATGAAAGCCTGGTCAATTGAAATATCTTTACTTTCTGTATTTGTGATTAAAATTGAAAAGTCCAAATTTTTATAGTAATCATTACTATGATTTTTTTTCTTATTTCGATCCTTGCTGGCTTTTCGTTTTCTTTCACTAGCTGTAATGGGATGTACTCTATTTATTAGTAATCGTACTCTAACTTTATCTTCTTTTCCAAGGAATATCCATTTTTCAATTTTGGATTTTCCCTTCATTAATTTAATAATATCAATCCGCTTGCCTGTTTTTTCATCAAGCATAACAACTCCATATTTGACTTTACTTATAATGGAAACACCTTTATTTATTAACTTTTTGAAACATAATAGATTAAAATATCCCATGTCTCTTATTACAAGATCATTGTGTTTTACAATAGAAAGTATGTCATTTGTACATGATTGGTCATTAACTCTAAATGATGTTATTTTAAAGTATTTAAATAAGTTATTTTTTAGTTCGTAAATTGTTTGAATTTTTAACTGAGATGTTAATGCCCCTTTAACTATTGTGCCTGGATAACACCAGCTCAAGCTTACTGGTAATTTGAATGTTGTACTATCTTGTATATAAACATTTCTAAATTTCGAGAGTGTTCCTTTTATAATTTTATTGTCTTGTTGCGCTTTTGAAATAATATTAATCATTAATTGATGAAGAACTCTTAAACAGTATTCTACAAATGCTTGGTTTACTTTTTTATGCAATGCTTGTTTTGATACCAAACTCCCACTAAGCAAATTTATATGGTAAGCCCAATTTGAAAAGCTGATATTTCCCTGAGCAATCATTTGGATAAATCCAATAACTAGGAATTTGGGATTCAACTTTTTACTCTTTCGACAATAAAAGCCAGTCGCCTTTGCCAATTTTAAAAATGGTATCTTTTTAAAAATTTTGGAAGGAGTTTCACAATTTTTATGTTTCTTTGACTTGGAGCTTGCGGAACACATAATTTAGCAGTTTTATGGTAAATTCCAAGAGCTCCAATTCTTTAGGACAATGCAAATATATAAAAATTTTCTATTATATTGTAATACAAGTAATTACAATATTTTTTTGAATAATTATTATTAATTAAGTTGACGCGTATGCGCCGAAGCGCCACCTTCGCTTCGCTACGGTTTCCACATTTTCAAATTTTCAAATTACATTCAATCCAAAGTTCATTCCCCTGTCTTGGTAAAATACTATTCATACAAGGTTCCATTTTTAGGATATTAAATAATGGATCAAATAGGAGCTTATATTCTTCTGCAGTTCCACCAAATGGAGGACCCTCAGAATTAAAGTGGGAGGCGAATAAGAGGCCTGCTAATTTTCCTTGTGTTGTAAGCAGTGAAGCAGATTTTTTGACATAAGATTCGCGAAGAATGGGATCCAATGCACAAAAAAATGTTTGTTCTAAAATCAAATCGTATTCGCCTTTGTGGAAGAAAAAATCTTCACAAACTATTTTTATGCCTTTCAAATCACCCAATTTATTAGAAAGGATTTTACAGGCAGTAGGAGAAATATCCAATAGTGTAATATCATGAAATCCCATTTCGTACAATGCTTTTGCCTCATGTGCATTTCCACAACCGGGGATTAAAATGCGGTCTGATAAACCAGAATAATTCCGCATATACTCTACCAAAGGCGTAGAAGGGAATCCAATATCCCAGCCAGTTTGGCCTTCTTCCCATCTTTTATCCCAAAATTCTTTGTCGAAATTCATCCGATTTAATGTTGTATAAAAAACATAATATCTAAATGATCATGATGGCTGAAAGTTTTTAAGATTTAGGAAATAAACAACCATGGTCTCAAAGATGACCGAATAATATACGCTGAAAGTGTAATGATGCAGGATACTGCAATAAGTGACCTGTCAAGCCGAAGGTATGAACCTAACATATATTTTCTTACTTTCTTTTGCGTGGCCAAAAGAAAGTAAGCAAAGAAAAGCCACCGGCTGGGCGTTCGCTCACCCATCATCACTTCTGCCGCTGTGCTAAAAAAACTCACACCTTCGGTGCTCAGACAGTTTTTAGCACGGGCGCGCCATTCAGTGGATGGGTCCCGAGCTGGAAAGCCCTAAGCCGGACCTTGAGGACACGATTACGGTTTGCCAAAATTCAATTTTCTGTTTTTAAGATTTAGGAAATTAACCACTAGGATCACAAAGGATTTCACAAAGGTCACTATGAATATACTCGCACCAAATGATTGAGGCAAAATACTAAACTTGTACTTTTATCCACATTCATTTTCTTTCATTTCCAAATTATAATTGACTAATCAACTAATTCTCTAATTTGCTAATCATTACTGTACAATTACCAAAGGCTCCGTCTTTTGATTGTTCGAATTTTGTACCCTGATATAATAATTTCCCGGAGGATAATTTTCATTTTGAAGTGACAATTGGTGATGACCGGATTCTACTTTTCCCGTAAAAATATTCTTCACCGTTCTGCCCAATGGATCTATTAAATGAACGGTTGTAAAACCGGAATTCGGAAGATGGATACTGAGTTGTGTCCTTTCTACCATCGGATTAGGTGAAGCTACCACGGTCAATTGTGCATCCAAATTTTGATACTCGTCTATCGATGTCGTTGTGCATTCATTTTTGATGAGTGGTAAGGTCTGGAAGTTTTTAAAGAGAATTTTATCCACGGTCTCTTGCTTTAGACAAAACCAATCTTTAAGAACAGATGCGTACACGGATCTAAAATCATGTTGCATTGGAAGATTGTCATCAAAAGTGGCATTCTGTGGGATTGTCGGATTCGCTCCTATGATTCCTGACTGTACTTTGGTACCGAACATAAACAAAGGAGCTGCTGCGCCGTGGTCTGTTCCATTGCTGTCATTTCCTTTGACCCTTCTTCCAAATTCAGAAAAAGTCATTCCCAAAACTCGTTTGTCTAATTGCATAGCTTCCAAATCTCTTTGGAAAGCAAAGATGGCGTCAGAAAGCAACTTTAATAAATTAGCGTGCGCACCAGTTTTTTTATCGGTGGCAACCACCTGATCTGCGTGCGTATCAAATCCACCCAATTCGACCAAGTACAATCTACTCTTAAGGCCTCCTTTAATTAAGCGGGCAATCAATTTTAAAATGTCACCCAAATAATTTCCGGCAGGATAAGTTCCAACATTGGTACCTCTTAAAAATCCGGCGACCAATGCGTCTGCATATGATTTGGACTGTCTTGCGATGGTCCTGATGTAAGTCAACTCTTTTCCCAAAGGTGAATTGGGTGCAGGATCATCAATCCTTGCAGGCCAGGCTCCGAAAATATCCGGATTGGAAAGATTCATCGCCATCTGAGCATTCGGACCTAAAAATAAAAGTGGAAGATTACCACCCACTTGCACTGCGAGTGGATCAGGATTTGCTGCATTGGGATAATCCAATGGATATCCCGGAAATTCTTCATTGAGGTATCGGCCTACCCAACCAGTATCGATGTATTTTTCTGCATCGCTGGCGCTTGTCCAAATATCGGTGGCTCTAAAATGTGAAAAATTGGGATTGGGATAACCCACATTTTGAACGATGTTTAGTTTGCCTTCATTATAAAGCGTTTGAAGTCCAGTCATGGAAGGATGCAAACCGGTATTGGCCACTCCATTGAGTTTTAATATAGAATTTTCAGGAAGCACAACCTTCTCTCTGGCATTTACCAATCTTCCATATTGATCAATTGGAATAACGGTATTGATCCCATCATTTCCTCCATTTAAGAAAATCAGGACCATGACATGGTCCGTTTCTACTGAAGGGTTTAGCATAGACTGCAACCATTGATTGTTGCTGTGTGCCTGAAGAGGAATACCATTCACCATGGCTGGAACAGCAACTCCTGCTGCTGCAGCACTACGTAAAAATTTGCGACGTTTCATTCAATTTTAATTTTGAAGTTTATGATAAATGATATTCTGCCTGACTTAGGATTTCTTTGTAAAGTGCATTTAGCCTGATCGTCACCGTATTCTTAAGGGCTGGATCGTTTGGATTGGCTTTGTATTCCAACCATATATCCGTCCAATAACTATCGCTGGGAAGTCCTGAAACTAAATTTGATTTTAAAAATTGAATAGAAGTATCTGAAATAGGATAATTGTATAAAATTTCAACGGAATCTTTGACCAATTGTGACGCATCCTCGGGAGTTGGAAGTGCAGACGCAAAACCAATTGTATCCAGTTTTAAACTCACTCCAAGATATTCTATTCCCTTACTGCTGGTGGCAGATTCAGAAATATTGTTCCTACTCGCAAGGGTGTCTGCGTTTATCCATATTTCATGATACTGTGGAACCTGGTACCAGGCTTGCCATCCCGAAACCAATGGCGGATCTGCAAGATTCAATCCCTGGTATGCCGCCGCAGTGGTGATGGCTCCCCATCCATAATATAAATTCAATGGCTGGGAAGTTGGTGGAAAAACGACGTTAAACTCTTTACAAAGTCCCACATTAAAATCGAGAGGAGATTTGATGACACAGCCTATACTTAAAGTATCGTAAAAATGTTCTGATTTGAAGAGTACTTCCAAAGTTCTCTTGATGTCGTAACCAGAGTTTTTAAAGAAATCAGCCAATGGACGAATCACATTGCTTTCAATCTCCGGTGTAATTTCATAATACACGAAAAACTGATAGAGTTTTCTGACCAAATGCCTGGCAGTTTCTATATGATCGGTCTGCATGGTAATAAGCTCTGCAAGCTCTTGTTCTCCGGCGGGACCAAATTTGCCGGTGATGGATTTATTACCATAAAAAGCAGAAAATCTCTTGACGCTTAGATCGTGTTGGTTAAAATCAAAATAATAGGAAACAGGATTGGTCAAAGGATTGATTCTAAAGCCTGTTAAAATTTTTGCAGCTGCTTTGACATCGTCTTCGGTCCAAGCAGCATCTGGTCCTTTACCAATGGTGAATAATTCCTGAAGTTCTCTGGCATAATTTTCATCCGGTGCATTTTTACTGTTGTACTGCCCATTGAGATAAAACAACATGGCCGGATGCACAGAAACCAATTTGACCATATTGACAAAATTGCCCATTGCATTTGCCCGGATCAATTTGTAATAATCGTAGGTCACTTGTGCAACAGTAACTGCATCAGATTCAATGGGAAAATGATTAAACCAAAAAAGGCTTATTTTCTCAAGGATGTTTCTTTTTTGATGAATGATGTTTCCAGTCCACCAGGCTTTAAAGGTATTTGTTCTTGCGATGTAGTATTGTGGAGGTATAGGAGTCGTGACTGGTGCATTCACCCAAGTTTGTCCAAAGGCTGTGGTTGGATCCGGCTCTTGTGCAGTGCTGTATACATTGAGGGGTGGACTTGGCAAAGGATCATTGGAAGTATCCAATATGCTATTGACTGCTTGGTTCATCCCTAAAGCAACTATGGCATTGACATCGGAAGGTTTAACACCAAAGGTGGCTCTCCTCAACAAATGGATGGCTTCTTTTCTCGTCCAAGGGCCTGTATAAGGATCTAAACTTCCTAATGGACCTGGCGAATCAGGATTTCTTTGAATCTTAAGTGATTTTAAAAATTCCGCTCTTTTCATATGAATAAATTTATAGATGCCGCAATGGATCCTTTAGTTTAAGACGAATAATTTTTGAATTCCTGAACAAAATTAGGATAATTTAACGCTTAGTAGATGTTAATTTAACAATAAATGTTGCACGGGAGTAGATTGCTTTGGTTTTATATTGATTTCAATCCTGCGCATTCAAATTCACCCTTCATTAGTTCTTAAATCTTTAAATAATTTAAAGTAACTAAGGTGGTCCGAGAAATTGGTACACAAATCTAACTTAAATTTTTGTTATGGATCAATCAATACCAATCAACCGCAGAAGGAAGTATTTCTAATACATTAAGCGAGTTTTGCGCTTTGTCTAAAGAGCAACTTCCATTGTCGACCCTTTCTTTTCCAAACCTGCCCGACGTGCATTTTAAGGCCAATGTCTTTACCCCTTAGGTTTACTTCCACATGCATTGTATATCGCACAAATGCCAATCTATGATTCACTTGAGTCCAGATTGTGGAAGTATCAACACTGATACTTTTATATATGAGAATTCCTTCACTATTGTTTTTAAGCAATTCAGATTTTGATTCAATCCATCCATTGGAATGTCCATAACTCAGATCAGAATCCAACAAATCATTTAATATTTTTTGATCTTTCTTAATTAAAGCTTCATTTAACAAAAGACTATTTTTAAAAAAAATATTTTGTGCAAATAGTGTATTTTCGGAAATAGAAAAAGCCCCAAAGAGCAAGCAAAATAAAAACAGACATATTTTTTCGTGCATGATACTAATAATAAAATTCAATCATGGATTGATCACATAACTCACACCCAAATTGTCCAAACCTTTAAGAAAATCAGGAGATATTTGAATCTTTGTTTTAATCCCTAAATAATTTAATTTCAATTCTTGTTCTGTGTCTAAAAAAACAATCCGAGGAACAAGCTTATCACTGTGTGATTTAAAATGCTTATTTAATTTTTGTAAAAAAATCTCATTCAAACTTCGAATGTTGATAAAAATATTGATCTTTTTAACCGATTGTTCCAGTGCTGAAGAAAGTAATGAAATTTTTTCAATTCTCAATTGATATTCGGATTCATTTTGTCTCCAAGTATCTTTACCATACGTGCCCTCTACAAAGACACAAATACCCGGGTCCAATAAGTTTTTAAAATTCCTATAATTTTCTTTAAACAAAAAAACAGGAATTGCACCGTGGTGATCCTGCAAAACAAAACTACCAAATCCCTCCCCTGCCTTATTTGTTTTATGCGAAACATTGCTCACAAATCCAGCCAGTTTCACTTTTCTTTCCGGTGCACCTGCGTTTTGCCATCCAGTCAAAATTTCAATATTGGCGTTTGCTGCATATTTGACCTCATACTCGTAATCATCCAAGGGATGTCCACTTAAATAAATGCCCGCAACAGACATTTCCTTTTCCAGTTTTTCAATCGTATTCCAAACTTCAGCATCGGGTGGAAATGGTGCTTGTATGTCTTCAAATTCAGTTTCACCAAATAAAGAGCCCCCCGTATTCTTTAACGAATTCTGGTATTGTGTGCCCCATCTGACCATATATTCGATATAGCTGCCAAATTTATCAAATGGTGCAAAATACTGAGCACGGTGGATCTGTGTAAAGCTGTCAAAAGCGCCTCCCATCACACAGCTCTCTAATATTTTTTTATTAATATTGTTTCCAAGTCTTTTAAGAATGTCCGTAAAATCTGTAAAGTGGCCATTTAAGTCTCTTTCTCTAATGATCTCTTCCACCGGGCCTTCACCCACACCTTTTAAAGCGGACAGACCAAATCTAATTTCACCGGATTTATTGACGGTAAAGTCCATGTCACTTTCGTTGATATCCGGGCCCAATACTTTTGTTTTCATCCTACCGCATTCTTGCAAATAGAATTTCAAGTTTTCAATGGTCCCTTTATTGGCTGTCAAAACTGCTGACATAAATTCAGCAGGATAATGTGCTTTAAGATAGGCTGTTTGGAATGCTAAAATTGAATAGGCGGCGGCATGCGATCTATTGAAACCATATTCAGCGAATTTTGCCATGGTATCAAAGATCTGATTTGCGTTGTCCAACTGTATCCCTTTGGCAACGGCCCTTTCTGTGAAAATGGATCTATGCTTATCCATTTCTTCCTTTTTCTTTTTACCCATTGCCCGCCTTAGCATGTCTGCTTCGCCCAACGAGTAATCCGCCATAATTTGTGCCACAAGCATAATTTGCTCCTGGTACACCATAATTCCATAAGTGGGCGAAAGCAATTCCGCCAAATTTTCATGGGGATATTGAACAGGGATCCTGCCCCATTTTCTGGCAATAAATTCATCGATATTGGACATGGGACCCGGTCTAAATAAGGCATTCATTGCAATAATGTCTTCGATATTTCCCGGCTTGAGATTTCTCAAATGCCCTCTCATTCCTTCGGATTCGAACTGAAAAATGCCGATGGTGGCTCCTTCTTGAAAAAGTTCTAAGGTCTTGATATCATCCAGTGGGATTTCCTTGATGTCTAAATTAAAATCCTTCCCTTGTCTTTTTCGAATATTATTTAACGTGTTTTCAATAATACTTAATGTCGCCAAACCCAAAAAGTCCATTTTAAGTAGTCCGGTGGCTTCTATGACACTTCCTTCTACTTGTGTTACCCAAAGGTCCGCATCCTTGGCTGTAGAGACAGGAATATAGTTGGTGATGTCATCCGGTGCAATGATGACCGCTGAAGCATGTACACCCGTACTTTTAACAGAACCTTCCAACTGCAATGCAGTTTTCAAAACTTCCGCTTCCAGATTGTCGCCTTGAAACACTTTTCTTAAATCTTGTACACGTGCTTTATCATCTGATGTAAAATCATCCGAAATGGCTTTGTCCAAATTTAATAAATCCCTAAGGTAAACTCCGGGACGTGTGGGAACCATTTGGGCTAGCCTAGAGGCTGATCCTAAGTCCAATCGCTTCACCCTCGCTACATCGCGAATGGAGGATTTTGCAGCCATGGTACCAAATGTGACAATTTGCGCTACTTGATTTCTTCCATATTTTTCAACCACATAATTGAGCACTTTATCGCGTCCACGATCGTCAAAATCTATGTCAATATCCGGCATCGATACTCTCTCAGGATTGAGAAATCTTTCGAAAAGTAAGTTGTACTTGATTGGATCAATGTCCGTGATGGTGAGACAATAGGCGACTGCAGAACCTGCCGCAGAACCACGGCCTGGTCCTACTCCAACACCCAATCTTCTGGCTGCATGACAAAAATCTTGTACAATCAAAAAATAACCAACAAATCCCATGCTGTTGATAATTTCCAATTCGTAATCTATTCGACTTTTAACAATGTCTGTAATATTGCCATAACGATCTTTTGCGCCTTCCATTACCAAATGACGTAGATAAGAAGATTGATTTTCAAATTCAGGAGGAATCGGAAATGCAGGAAGTAAAATATCTCTTTCCAGATTGGGGGTAAAACATTTGTCTGCAATTTCCAAAGTTTGGTCCAATGCAGCTGGAAGATCGGCAAACCGCTCCTGCATTTGCCCCTGGGTCTTAAAAAAATACTCTGTACTTGAAAATCTAAATCGGTCTGGTTCGTCGACAAAGCTGTTAGTATTAATACAAAGCAAAACATCGTGAGGCAATGCATCATCTTCTTGTAAATAATGTACATCGTTGGTGGCAATGACTTTTACATTGTACTTTTTTGCGAGCAATAAAAGCTTTTGGTTGACGACTTCTTGAGTAATGCCAGCTCCGTCAATATTGTCATTACCGTTTTGTCTTTGGATCTCGATGTAAAAATCTTCTCCCAATAAATCCAGCCACCATTGGAGCAATCTCTCTGCTTCCTCATAATGGCCGCGTATGATTGCTTGTGGAATTTCTGCACCAATACAACAACTCGTGGCTATAAGCCCCTTGTGATGCTTTTGAATGAGCTCCTTGTCGATTCTGGGGAATTTACCATACATACCTTCGATAAATCCAAGAGAGCAAAGTTTTGACAGATTGATATACCCTTCTTGATTTTTAGCCAAAAGTAGTTGGTGGTACCTTTCATCCTTTTCACCCGCAGACTTTACAAATGAATGTTTGTGCCTATCAGGAACCAAATAAAATTCACAGCCAAGTATTGGCTTAATTTTTTGCTTTTTAGCTTCTTTGACAAAGGAAAAGCAACCAAACATATTACCATGATCCGTCATGGCGACTGCCTTCATGCCATCCTCATGTGCTTTGCGCATCATGGCCGATACATCTGTCGCCCCATCCAACAAGGAAAATTGGGTATGACAGTGTAGATGGCAAAATTCAGGCATGGTTGGTTGTACTGATTAGAGCCAACAAAGGTAAGATAGTACAGGCATATATAATAATTAATTAAAATATATCCTAGTTCAATTATTCATTATCTGTTTTTGGTTCTAGATCGAATTATTTCTCACATTCCGATCAATTCAGATTTTAGAAATCGCAAATTAGCTCATCTAAATCAATACTAGATCAAAGCTTTATCATTTTTTTGTAAAAAATTCCATGATTGGTTTTGACTTCAATATAATACACACCACTCATCAAATTGGCAGTATTCACTTCCAAAGATTTGGTCAAGTTTTGATTGATTTCATTCAATACTTTCTTTCCATCCAAGGCGATCATTTTAATTCCTAAAATTTCTGAGTGAGCGTTGATCGTTACAAAATCACTAAAAGGATTTGGCAATACTTGAATAACCTGAGTTTCATAGTCATTGACAAATGTACCCAATAAATCCACATTTCGATTGTTGGAGTTAGTCCCGCAATCATTGGTGACTGTCAATTTAACCGGATAAATAGCCGGAGTAGCATAGGTATGTCGAGGATTCAATTGAGTGCTTGTATTCCCATCCCCAAAATCCCAAAACACAGTCTGCGCAAAGGTCGATTGATTGGTAAATTGAACAGTGAGCTTGTCGACTTCTATGTTGTATTGAAAACTAGGAGAAGGTGTATTAATCACCGTGATCTCTTTTGTTTTTATAATATCGGTGGTTAATGAAACCAATCTTAAGGAAATGATTCTAGGACCAATCGTAGAAAAACGAATATTGTGGGGACCTGCGCCGTTGGCTGTTCTAGGAGTTGAATTTGGTCCAAAATCCCAACGATATAAATTGATTCTTGGATCTGGTGTGGCTGAAAATGTTGAATTTTTTGCAATGCATGAAGTTTCCGGACTGCGTGAAATATCAATTTTAATTGTGGAGGCCAATCTTTCGTCAATATTTACATTGTCCAAGAAGAAATGTCCATCCACTCCACGATTGATTCCAAAATTGACGATTACTTTTTTTCCAACATAGTCTGATAAATCGAAGGTCATTTTTTTCCAATCCGAGGCTTTGGTAGGAACCCATGATTGATTTCTACTGGAGTCTACCGTAAAAATATCAAAATACCCTGAATGATAAATTCTCTTGGTTGAAATTGCATTTTCACAAACCGGCAATATTTCAATATAAAATGAATCTGAAAAACTGAGAGTGCCTCCATATTTATGATAGGCATAATCAAAATATAAATAGGGTTCTGTGGATTTCGAGAGATCCACAGTGGAAGAATACAATTCAATCGGAATACTGCGGTAGCTAAACGATGAATTTGTAAAAGAAAGCACCCTGCCAGTTTGACCGGAGGCCTGGATTTGGTTCGTGATGTTCCAGGGGGAAACTGGAATGGTATTTCTAGAAATCCAATTCACAGGAAGCTCTCTGTTTTCAAAATTTTCCGTTAATGGATAAACACCATTTTCGTCATTGATTTTATCGATTTCTAAAATTATATTCGTCGTATCGTTGTAAGGATTTTCGTCTGTTTGTAATTCAACCCAAATTGGAATTTCTTTGCTGCCATTAAAATCTAGTTTGAATCCTTCTTTTAATGTAAGTAAAAATGAATCCCTGTAATTTATAGATTGATTCCAGTCTTCCGTCACAATTTCACCTCCAGACAAATATTTCAATTTAAAACCAGTGACACGATTCACATTTCGGTTGTAAACAAAAATTTCTGGTTTTACCTTGGTTTCATTTCCACAGACTACAAAATACCTATTGCTCCAGCTGGGTCTCACTTTAACAGCAAGATCGTTTTGCAGGGGACAGGCAACCAAAGTGTCCGGAAGGTTAATGGCTTTGGTCCTTCTGGATAAAACTCCATCTCTATACCCTGCTACTGCAAACCACCAATCATTCAGCGGAGGAGTCACAGAAATGGTCACTGTATTTGTATCGACGACGGTTAGGGGTTCCATGTATTTATGACCCATTGTATATATTTGAAAACTGTCTCGGATGCCACGATTCCAACTTAGGGTAAGCTCGCCCGGACAGTATTTTGTAAATCTTAAACCAATTACTGCCGATGCAATTGTAAATAATCCTGACCTTACGGTTTGGCTACCCTGCACCACTTCAATCATACATGAATCAGAATTGATATTAATGGGAATGGTCCAATTGGTCAACCTCAATCCTCCTGCCAATCTTTTAATGTTGGTCCAGCTATTTCCTCCATTGGTAGAAAAATTAACTTGTACGGAATCCGTCAAATAAGAAGTGTAGTGGATATAAATGGCTTCCAGACTGTTTAATTTTTCGCCACCGATAGGAAAGGTCAATGTCAAAGGATTTTCATCAAAATGGTTTAACAGAAAGTAATTTACATTTTGGTCCGGCAAAAATTTGCCCTTTATTCTCACAGTATATTCACCAGCAGATGGCAGATTTATGGACACTTGTTCTGCATTGTTCAAAGTATCGACCCCCGGTTTGGAACCTTCGGCCAAAGTAATCTCGTTTGGAGAATGATTTGGAACCATAGGCAGGATGACTGTACCGGTCGGACTAATCAGCTCCATGTCCAAATCATTGATCAAAACTTTTCTTGCTCCCAAGGATGATTCTCTTTCTGCCCAATAAATCATAAATTTGGCTATAGATACACCAGTCGGAACTTGAATTTTGTATTCTTTTGTTTCCCCTTGAGCGATGCTCAGATTTTGATATCTCTTTTGTTCAATTGTTTTGTATGCTTGATATGCATCGATCACCCCATAACCAAAAACATAATCGGGGCCCGGAGTGCCAATGTCCGTGCCGGTATTCATAATGGTTGCTTTAATTAAAGCAGATGGAGGATTCTGTCCATTGTTAAATTTCTTATAGGCGTCGTATAGTAAAGTTGCTACTCCTGCCACACTTGGACTCGCTGCAGATGTACCTCCGCCTACCTGATAAATATTTCCATCCTGGGTACTTAATTGATTGGTCCCTCGTGCCGAAATATGAGGGCTCAACCTTCCGTCTCTGGTAGGTCCGCGACTGCTAGATCCATCGATCACGGCATTGACTTGCAAATTGGCGCAGGTCAACACGTTTTTACCAATTTTATGTCCGCCTGTGATATTTCCCCATTGGTTTCCTGCACCATAACCACAATCCAAATTGTTTGAATTACCCGCAGAGAAAACATGCAAAAGGCTTGGATTTTCCCAAATTTGTTTGTCCACAATTTGAGAGATGGCGGTATAACCCGCGTTGCATCCATTGGAATAAGAAGAATTGGTAATGACTACTCCATTTATTTGGTGAAGGTCCAGTGTTCTATCCAAAAAATCATCCTGATAATTGATCACAAATAGCTCAGCTCCTTTGGCCATTCCGTCTATCACAGGATCAATATTACCTGCTCCGCATAAAATTCCACTCACCATGTCACCATGGGTACCATTGCCACCAAAAACTTCATTGGTAATTCTATTTTTAAAATCTATGTGAGGTCCTACAAATCCATCATCCCGCACACAAACCTTCACACCTTCTCCGGTTAAAAATAAATTTTCTTTGGCGTTGACGGTAATTCGATTCACACGGTGCATGGATCTGCCTTCACGATCTTCCGGTTGGCCTGGAATAGGCGCACAACTCAAATGAAATATCCAAGCTTCTTTTGCCAACTCGAGGACCCTGCTTTTAGGCACGAATGCATAAAATATTCTGTAAGATGCTGAATACTGAAAAATTTGAATTCCAAACTGGTCGGAAAGTTCATGGAGTTTTTGATCATTAAGACCGGGCATATGTTGGATCATTAATTTTTGTTCCAAACGGTCTTCAATTCCGCAAGGACGGTTCGTCCAAATGTCTTCGGAAACTTTATTGGGTAATTCCAATTTTGAAACTGAATTAAACAAAGGATTTTGAAGGCTTTCTGATTCTTGAGATTTTATAGAAACCAAATAACGCTTATCACCTAAATATTCATGAAGATCAATCCCTTGATTTGCAAGTATATCAATCGCTTTTGAGTCAGGAAGATTTTTAAAATCTATGACTCTGTATATTTTACCTGACACTGCTAATCCTGCATCAAACTGTTTTGCTTGGTTTTGTTTGGATTGGGCAAATGCTTTAGTGGTCCCCAAAGTACAAAGTGCTATGAGAAAAAAATGAGATAAATTCATATTGTAAATTTAGTCTTTATTAAAGTCTGGAGAAAAATCCGGCTCTAAGATAGAGATATTTTTGATACAAGGATGATTGCTTAAGTCCAGAGCATTCTTAATCCCAGTTTCCATTTTGATAAAGGAGTTCTTTTCGGCGGTGATTTTGCCATATTCGCTAAGGCTTTCAGGGGCCATAGGTCCTATGGTTTGTAAAATCAGAACGACATTTTTATTCTCTTGTTGATCAATTTCTGAAATAGATTTTCCTCCGGCAATTTTTTGGTCAGAACCTATTGGTGTCAACTTAATGATCGGGGTTTTGTCCAGATTTTTCTTCCCAAATTGATGTTTCCAAACCCCTTGATAAATATTTTCAAAAATAAAATCCTGGATGATCAAGCCCTCTTTTTCCAGATTCGCTTTATCAATATCCGTCAACATTCGTCTGGTTTCTATTTGACCAAATGCCAGTTTAGAACAGGAAGACTCATTTAAATTGTATAATTTAATGGGCGAAGAACATGCACAATATAAAAAGAGCAAACTATAAAAAAATAATTTCATGATTTTAGCTGATTGAATAAACTAACAAAATAGGTTGAAAACGAACTTTTCCTAAATCCAAAATACAACCATAGCACAAAAGCCAGACTCATATTAAAGCCCAAGGTAAAAACGGATACCAGAAAGCTTAAATTGTCCATGGTTCCGTTTGAATATTCATAAATTCCGATTTGGTCATTGGAGATATTGAACATGGCCAAGATGATACATCTCAGTACCAAAAACAAGAGCAGTATCACCAAGCTACAGCAAAGCCCTTTTAATTTTTCCTTTATGGTTAATGGAGTCGCAACAAAAATTGAGATTAAGAATAAAATGGGCACTAAAAACATTTCGAATAATCTAAATACGATCGATCGCGTCGGAATATTGGCTTGTGATTGACCGGACTTTCTGGCTTCATCCATGGCCTTTTTGATGAGCAATGGATTTCCATACACCAAATACATGGCAGATGGATCTTTTTTTCCAGAACTGGGGTCTATGTATTCCTGGGATTCTATATGAGCAGATGGCAATACCCACTGGATGGATTTTGTGCTTATTCCCCTTAATAACTTATATGCAGCATTTCCTATAAAGCTTTGTGTAAACAAGCCTAGGCAAATTAAATAACAAATTAAAAAAATTCCTGAAAATTTTAAAATGGCAGCTTTCATTGGGGCACATTTGTCTTTTTCATGACCCATTGTACCCATATCAACCACATCACAATGCTAATCATCATAAATATGACCACCCCGCCATGGAGATGCAAGAATTCAAAAATGGAAGGATAATGGATTTTTGCTAAAAACAAGCCTGCTATTCTGATAATATTTAAAATAACGAGTATGATTAAACCATAAATTAATGCCGGGTATTTGTATTTGGCTGCTACTAGAGGTAATGAAAGGACTGCAGCAATGTATAGAAAGGTAGCCTCCATTCCATCGCAGCCTCCCTTAATACTTACACCTTCCACATTATTGTGAATTGAATCACCGGTTACTTCGGTTTTAATTCCAAAAATGGATAAAAACAATTTTGCCATTTTAGCTTCAAAATTTAAAAGCCCTGGCATGATGTAATTTTCATAGATGCTTGAATAATAGAACGCATAAAACAGCAGCATCAATGTCACGAAATGTACAAAAAACCTGACAATCGGGCTTAGGTTTTTGTAATAAGTCATCATGATCTATTATTTAATGTATTTGGGTTCGTGAAAATATTTCAAATCTAAAGAATCGGCTGGATAAAATGCCAATCTTCCGAGGTTCCAACCATCCACCATTAAAAAACAGGAATGGATTCCGAGAATATAGTAGACGCTGTCTGCGGTCATTAATTTCCTTTTAAGATCCATTCTTACAAATGGCATCATACTATTGACATAATATCTATAGGGAGTTGTGTCTTGAATGGTTAAACTGGAAAAATCAATTGAATATTTCGTTAAACTGTCTTTGATGCTTTTAAATTGATCCAGAATGAGCAATCTTTCACTTTCAAAAAAGCTATCTTGGGCATACATTTCTTTTTGTGCCCGGACTGTGCTGTCCGGAATTTTTGTTTCGTACATTGCTTTTAAGAATTCCTGTTCGTCGGGGATAAGACTGTCGATCAAGTTAATGTCATTTGTTTTAATGGCATTACTTATCCAATCTGCCATGGCTTGATGGTCCTTAACTATTTGAACTGGTTTTTGACAGGCAATCAAAAAAACCAGAAGAATTGCTAAAAGAGGGATTGAAGGAAAATTATTTAACTTTATCATTTTGGGCACTTTGATGAATAAGTAGAACAGATGGCCTGTTTAAGTTAAATCTGTGGTGATCAGTTTAAATGGTATAGAATTGATCGATATTAAAAGAAATAATAACCATGAATCTTTAGAAACACAATGAAAAGTCATTCCTTATCATTGAACATAAACAATACATGGATCATATACGCCATTAATGGAGTGGCCACTAGCATTCCAATGATATCAGATGGTGTAAATTCACCCCATAGGATATAGATCAGAACCCATCCTAAAATGGCCAATAAAAAAGCAACCCAAAATGCTTTTTCGAATTTAGATTTATTAAATGGAAAAAACATCTTGAGTTGCTCTAATTATATTCCAGCTAAAATACCAGATTATATATTCCGAAAATTAAATTATATATTAGAAATACTAGTTGGAATGAAAACAAGTGAAATAAACTATTCCTTAATAATTTTAAGACACTCTTTATTCTAGCCTTTTACAGGATCGAATAATTTAGGCGATTTTGCCCCTTCTTGAGAAATTGAATACAGTTACAACTGCAAGAGTTAGTAACACCAATCCAAAAAGGAATAAACCCCACTGAGTCATTGTAGGAACTGGGTTTCCACCAATTACCAAACCACCTGCACCAGCGCAAAGGTTAATGTCATAACCAAGACCGTTCTGACCGAATGCAGCAACAGCAGCACAAGCAGCAACAGTAGTCCAAGCTGGACAAGCAGCACCACCAAATGGTGCACCAGAATATCTACAAGCCATTCCAACGTTACCATTGGCTTGGTTAGCAGCTGGAGAAGTCATACCCCAGAATACACGTGGGTTACCAGTACCAGAACCTGCAGGAAGTAATCCGTAGAAACTGATCCAGTAGCTTGTTCCCTGATTTAAAGTACCAGCAACAGCGGCAGGAACATCATATCTGGTTAAGCCAAGGTGTACAAAGCCTACTGCATAATCAGGTGATCTGTGGATCAAAGCACCAGGTACGTTACCTGCACTTGTCCAAAGTTCGAAATTACCAGCGATTGCAGTGAAACCCTGAACAAAAGTAGGAACTTCAATTGCACCCAACCTGTAACCACAAGCTGGAAGAACTGGTAAAGTAATTCTTTGAGCCAACACCAACGTACCACCCCAGTTTTCAGTAGAGTGAAGCGCGTTGTTAACATCGTAAGGGTTAAATAATCTTGCACATGGAGCACCACCTCCTGCGCAAGGTACAGCCTGAGCTGGGATCTGAGATGGATCGTAAGGCGTAGAAACAGATAACTGAGCGTTCAGACCCGCCACAGTTAAAGCCATTACAACTAGCAAATTGGATAATTTTTTCATCATGATTTGGTTTAAATATTTTAAATTAATTTTGGTTGCTTCGTAAAGTGCAATAACCAAATCACAAACAGAAACACAGCGTTCTGACTTCGTTTTGACAGTTTTGGTTAATACACATAGATATATCTATCTATGAGGCGAAAGTATGGCGACTTAATAGACTAGTATATAACAGTAAATAGGTATTTTTTATATAAATAAAAATAATTATGTTTATCATGTTTATTTACAACAGTTTACACCCTAGTTAAAAGTCTTAGAACCGAAAATCAGTCCAAAAAACTTTCAAAAACCAGCTATTTTAAGTTTGGCTTTATACCCATTTTCTTAAAAAACTAGTTATTTACAAACTATAAAACTTAAAAATGTACAGTTGACTTTACAAATGAACTCTATCAAGATCGAATCCTCGCCTCTCTAACAACAAAGATACCGAAATTTATGGATTAACCATAAACTTTAAGGTATTGAGGAAATCATTAGACTTTATTTTAAGAAAGTACATCCCCGGGCTTAAATGGCCAGTATTTATCCTGATATTCTGTGTGCCGATTTCATTGACCTGGATTTGATCCAATAAATGCCCATCTGAAGAATATATTTCCAATTGATATGCTTCTTGGATCGTTTGATCCATTATGAGCAAGGTATAAGCGTCCTTGGTTGGATTGGGTTGCAATCGAAATGCATAAGCTGATCTGTCTATTGGAATGCTAATGATATTACTACTTATGTAATTGCCATCCTCCAAAATGGCTTTCATTTGGTAATAGACTTGTTTGCCGCCATTTAAAATTGAATCGCTATATATATAAGGTACTAGATCGTTCCATTTTTTAATTTCAAGCCAATCACCTTGATCCATCCTTCGGTACAAGCTTTGGCTTTTAACCATTTGTTGGTCTAGCATTTCCCAATCAAGTATAATTTGTTGGGATTGTTTCTCCCCTCTCATTACAATACTTTCCAATGCCAGGGGAATTTGACCAAACAATTGGGTCTCAGACATCAACGCACAACCAGGAGGAATATTAAAGGCTGAAACTCCATCGTCTCTTTTGTTGCTGTTCCCTTGATTGGCGGACCATCCAAGTCCTCTCCTTGCAAATACATTCCAGATAAGACAAGCGTGGCTCCCATTGTACAACAGTGAATCGGCTTTAAGTAGGGCATTTCTGGCGTCGACAAATCCGGGTTGACAAGCCTGGAGTTTTAATCCTTGAAGGATGATTTTATGGGCCTTGATATTTCCAAAATTGGAATTGGACTTATAAATATCGGCTTCAAACCCAGATTGGTTGGTTAAAGCCCAATGCAGATCCCACAACATGGAACACCAGATATAACCTATACCATGTGGCTGGGAAATATTGACCAAATCTTTGAGCATCTCATAATTGGCGGGGCAAACATTTAAATCCACACTATAAGGCGTGGGACGAATTCCTTCACCGGAAGGAGCTTGTCCTACGGGCCATGTGGCCAAACCTCTTTTTTTGTAAGGATTGTCGCCAACTTTGGTTGTCATGGCCAGCCCAAAATAATCGCTCCATCCTTCTCCTCCTTGCTCAAGATTGGACAAACAATTCACATTCAAAGGACCGCCGGTGAGGCGATTAGTTATCCCATGGGCATATTCGTGGGCTATGATGCCTGCGTCAAAATCTCCATCTACCAATACAGGAAGTTGGTTGGTGATTTGAGCTTGAGCAGGCAGGCTATTTTTTAAAATTTGGCAATCATTTTGAGACATTCCAATCACAGGAATGGTCAACAGATGCCCATAATTTCCAGGGTGAAAGACATAAGGTAGGCCTGGCTGGTCCATACAGATGACCGCCATTTTAGCCCCTTGTTGTTGCACTTGCAAGGCTTTATAAGAGGGTTCACAAAGGCCATCATTGATTATTGCGATCGATCCATTGAGTGAGGTTCCGTTGGTGATGGTCTGACAGGCGTCCTGAAAATCCATGGCTTGATCCGTGGCCACTACTATTGGCGCTTCCAATAATTTTGGAATTGAAGCTCCAAAATATGCTTTAGAAAACAAAAAGGACTGATTCCCAACACTAAATTTCCAATCCGATGGAGGCCATAATACGATTTGAGCATCGAAAGGGAGATAGGTTTTAAGAAGATCTCCATCGGTCTTACTAACCATGACCACCGGAATCTGGACCCCAATGGTCAATCCACCTATTACATTTGGAGCATTGTCTCTATTTTGAATTAAAACAATGGCTTTTGCACCAGCATTTTCAGCCTTTTGGATTTTTAATGCAGAGGAACACAAACCGAGATCGACTATTACAATTTTACCATTTACATCTTGTGCATTGATATAATTATTGCAGCCCAATCCAACTGGGTTTGAACCATCATCTGGGACAATTAGACGACCTTCAATGGGTCCCAAAATTTCAGGGCCGACAGCTGCAGGTACAAACATGATCTTTTGTGTTTGTAATCCTATACCCGACAACCACAGCGTATCATAGGAAGGTTGTTTCCAAACATACATTTGCATTCTGGGTGGATATCCGTCGGGAGGAGTTCCAAAATTTGCATTGTTTCTTGCACCATTTATAAAATCAAGTCCTTCAGAGATGACATTGTCCCAATCCCAACCTCCTCTTCCAAAATTAGAATATTGAAAATTTCCGGAAGACTCATCAAAGCCATATTGATACCAAACATCGTGCATGATGTTGCTCCAATAAAACAAATTAGTGATGGATGCATCTTTATTTAAAGTTGGATGCAAATCTTGATGAAACTCAAAATCATAATCTATCGCATTGCTGCCGATCGCCCTTGAACCATCCCCAAAACTTGGACTATTGGTATTATCGCTGTCTTCGTAGGCATCTACATTATTGCCTTGCGAGGATGTGTAAAATTGAAATCCATCGTTGTGCCACCCCAAGGGACTTGCATTGCTTGCTTTTTGCCAAGGTGAATAAATTGTGGTTCTGCTTCCATGTCCTGGACTTTCTTTGGGATAGGCAAAAACATGATAACAATTTTGACATTGTGATAATGACTGAAATGAGGATTCCCCCTTTTTTTCAATACTAAAAAGAGAATGATTTGCCAATGAATAATGATCAAATGAGCAACTGAGCATTTGATTTTGTTCACTTAAAATCTCACCCGTTTTGATATCCACAAATGAAGACCACCATTCTGAAGGAGTCCTTCGTTGCCAATAAATATGGATACTAGGAATTAATGTATGTTCTAAAAGAAAGTAACACAATTGGGTTTTTATAGAATCGGGTTTGCCTCCCGTAGCTGTAATAAAAGTTTGATGATTTTTAGAATCTTTGTTTCTTTCTTGAACTGGAAGTATTAATCTTTTCTCTTCATGTTGAACCAAATACCTTTGGAGAATCGCTGCGATTTTAGAAAAATCGGGTCTAATAAGATGGTTGCTTAGATTGTTAGGCAAGATCAATCCCGTTTTCCATATTAATTCTCCTTTTGTATTAAAATGAAGAGAAATTTGGTTCGGGTGGATAGGATAAGATTGAAATTCAGCGCCAATATAGGTATGGGTAATTCCTGTCATTTTATCCTCGTGGCTGGAACTTAATTTAAGCACCAATCCTTCGGAAACCATTTCCAGTTTTCTGCAAATCGCAAAAATGCTGTCCGCGTTGTGTTGTCCAAATAATAATGGTCCAACATTTATACTGATCAGTATAAATAATACTTTTGATACAAATTTTAGGTTCATCCAGACGCAAAACTACCATAATTATTTAAGTTTAATTGAATTTTATATATAAATATTTATAATATATAACTTGGATAAGAAAAAGAATTAAAAAACCTTTATCATAAAATTTTGCAACATTGACATTTCATTTATAACTTTTAAAGAAGGCACTTGTTATAGTTAGCGAATATTGGCTATAAATTCAACATAAACTACTGAATAGCAAATATTTACCTAAGTTTTTTAGTTTACGACATGGCAATTATTATTACAGAGGAATGTATCAATTGTGGGGCTTGTGAGCCTGAATGTCCTAACAATGCGATCTATGAAGGAGGTATTGAATGGGCGCTTGCAGATGGGACCACACTTACTGGAAAATACCTGTTAGACAATGGGGAAGAAATAGAAGTAATCCAAAAAAACATACCAGTCTCCAACGATTATTATTACATCGTGCCAGATAAATGTACGGAATGTACAGGATTTCACGAAGAACCACAATGCGCTGCAGTTTGTCCCGTGGATTGCTGCGTACCAGACCCTGATCATGTAGAAAGCAAAGAACAACTTCTGCACCGCAAAGAAAGATTGCATTTATAAGAAGCTTTGCGAATTCCTCATTTTCTAACATAAGCTTGATTTTCAGGCATTAAAGTTAGTTTTATTCCTTAACTTTGCGGCGGATTAATCACCGTGACATCTTCAAATGATGGCTTCTGATTTTATTAAATGAATAAAATAAAAGAATCAGTTTTTAATTGCCGTGGCAAATTGTTTAAAATAAGCTATCCGGCAGTGATGGGAATTGTCAATATCACTTCTGACTCATTTCATGTAAGCAGCAGGGTCTTAGACAGAAATCCTTTGCTTAAATTGGTAGAAAAACACTTGATGGATGGAGCACAAATCATTGATTTAGGGGCATCCTCTTCTAGACCAGGATCGGTACCGGTACCAGAAGAAATTGAATTAAAAAATATCACACAGTCCATTCAATGGATATTAAGCGAGTGGCCGGATTGTACGATTAGCGTAGATAGTTGGAGGGCCAAAGTTGCGGATGAAGCTATCCATCTAGGTGCAAAAATGATCAATGATATTTCTGCAGGGAACATGGATCCGGAAATGGTGAATGTAATCGCAAATCACAATTGTCCTTACATCATCATGCATATGAAAGAAACCCCGCTCAGCATGAATTTGGATCACAATTTGCACTACACGAATATTAGCTCTGAGCTTATCCAGTATTTTGCAAAAAAAATGAACGAATTACACTCGAAAAATATACATCAAATCATCATCGATCCCGGCTTTGGATTTAGTAAAAACAATGTACAAAATTTTACATTGCTCAAAGAACTTTCGTTTTTTTCAATTTTAGAAACACCCATATTGCTTGGTATTTCAAGAAAATCAATGATTCAAAAAACCTTGGGAATAAAAACAGAAGACGCACTTAATGGAACTACCGCAGCGCATTCGCTAGCCTTGAGTCAAGGGGCTCACATTCTCCGCGTGCACGATGTAAAAGAAGCTGTAGAAACCATAAAAATTTATCAAGCCTACCAGGCTGAAAGCTAAAAATATGTTAAGTATCCAAACAATACAAACCTGTAAGTCATCTTAATACGTTTCTCTCACAATGCGGGCAAGAATAAAAAGAAGATTAAAAATAATGGCCAAAAGAATTTGGACCATTGGCCGCATTGCAGCTGGAATTCTTCTTTTCATTTTTCTATTGGGTTTGATTGCATTTGTCCTTCTTTCATTGCCTGGAGTGCAAAACTGGAGCAAGGCGAAATTGCAAGTTTGGATCAATGAACATATCGAAAATGAAATAAGCTATTCTGATTTTAAATTTAACATATTCACCGGAGGCAGTGTAGACGACCTTTTAATTCTTGACCATCATAAGGATACGCTAATATTTGCCAAAGAATTGGATTTTTCCACCGCTAAATCATTAAGTTCGTTATTTAACAATGAACTAAAAATTAATGCGGTCAATCTAAATGGCACGACCCTACAAGTGATAGAATACGCTGGCGAATGGGGCAATAGTTTGGATTATTTTATTAAACAATTTGATCAAAAAAAGGATCGCAAGACGACCAAGAAAAAACCATTTGATATAGCGATCCAAACTGTACAGCTGGAAAACACGAGACATGTTAGAATTCGAGAACAAACAGGAATTAGAGAAGAATATTATATCCAATCTGCATTCATTGAAATCGGCAGCCTGATGCTTCCTGCCAATTATTACTATTTTAAGGATTTACAAATTACTAAACCTTCCATACATATTTATAAATCCAATCCAGTCACCAATAAAATAAAAGCCACTGCACCTACAAGAGACAGCACTGAATACTATTGTAAGAATCCATTTATTTTATATTTTGGGAAAATAAATTTAACCCAAGGAGATTTTCACTACAAGGACTTTCTGCTCGATACTGTGACTGTGCCTGATGAAACCTCTATCAACTATAAGAATTTCTCGCTTTATAATTTAAATACAGACATACATGATTTTTATTATCAAAATTTAGAAGGTACAGGTAAAGTTCAAAAATTTAACTGCAGCATAAATCAAACGAAAACCATCAAGAATTTTTCAGCCGATCAATTAAGCATTCATCGAAGTGGCGTGGAAATTATGAATTTTAATTTGGAAACTGACCGCAGTAAAATTCAGGATAGTTTCAAATTACATTACAACGAATATAGCAATATTCTCAATTTTAACCATGAAGTCATATTAGATTATCATACCCAAGGAAGTCAAATACATATCAATGACATTTCCTACTTTTTGAAATCCGCGGCACAAAACTCCTTTTTTAAGCGAAACAAGGATATTTCCCTTAATTGGTCGGGTCAAATCATCGGTCGAATTAATAGCTTAAAAGGTTTTGGCATTACTGCCAATTTAGATAATGGTTTAATATACCATGGAGATTTTAGCATCAAAAACACAACATTAAAAGGGAAAGAATTCCTTGACATTAATATTAAAAAACTCACTACAAAATTAGAATATATTTCCTCATTGATACCTGAGGTAAAAATGAGCCCACAACTGAAGAACTTGGGTCAAATAAACTATATTGGAAATTACACAGGCTATTTTGAAGACTTTGTGACATATGGTACGATGAGCACCAGCTTGGGGAATGTAAAATCAGATATCAGGTTAAATTTAAGACCCGGTATTGAATCAGCTACTTTTTCCGGAGATTTGGATTTTTACAATTTTGACATCGGAAGATTACTTGATCAAAAAGATTTAGGTAAAACTACTTTTACCGCATATATAAAAAACGGAAAGGGATTAACCGCCAAATCTATCAATGCAGATCTTGAAGCAAAGATCCAAACCTTATCTTACAATGATTATATTTACAACAATATTGTTTTCAATGGAAAATTAAGCCCAGAATTACTTGATGGAAAAATAAATGTCAAAGAAAAGAATTTAGATATTGAATTTTTAGGCAAGATCAGCAACCTACAAAAAGAACCCAATTTAAATTTTGATTTAAAGATCAACAAAGCAGATTTAAAAGAACTGAAATTAGTTGAAGTGGGTATTATTGTTTCCTCTGAGATTCGCGCAGACCTTAGAAACACAAAAATAGATAAGATAGATGGAGACTTACTTTTGTCTAACACCAGTCTTTACAATTATGAAAAAAACAGAGTTCTTACCTTGGGTGATATAAAATTTTCACAACTTAGAAAAAATAGAATTTTAAGTACCACCATTAGTTCGGAATTCATCAATGCGAAGATCACAGGAGAATATAAAACTGTGGGTATTTACAATCAGTTGATGACCTACCTTCACCAACATTATGAGCCCATTTTAAAACTTGCCAAAATAAACTACAAGGTTGACCATGAACCTACCAATTACTCCGCACAGTTTGAAGGCCAATCACTCGCCAGGATTTTTAATTTTATGGGATGGAATGTAAAATTTGATCAATTCACTGCCAATCTTGAAAACAATACCCGGAATGATTCCATTTATATGAAACTTTCCATTGATAACTTACATTATGGCGATCTGCATATACCCAAAATAACTCAGACTTTGGAAGGCAGCTCCAAAGAGCTTACTGCACATACCACCAGTCCCTCCATTTATTTCAAACAAAAGAATTTTTCCAATGCTTTGGATATTCGTGCCAATTTAGACCATGACAAAGCCAAGGTATTTATATATTCTGCTGATTCCAGTCAAATCAATACGCTATACGATTTAGGAATCATGGTACAAATAGTTGGTCCCGATAAAGTATTTACCATTATTAATCAAGATGTAGTTCTTCACGGGAAAGCATGGACCCTTGATCAGAAGGGAAGGTTGGATCTTTATCAAAATAGTTTTGAAATAAACAATTTAACTTTAGAAGATTCTACTAGTAAAATAGAAATTGATGACAAGGGAAGACAAGGATTAAAAATTCTCTTACTTAATTTAAATTTAAGTTCGCTGAATGGGCTCATTGGTAGTCCCAAAGTTAAATTTGAAGGATTGTTTGATACAAGGGTTGATATAAAGAACATCTATTCTTTTGAAGAAGCATTTGCCAATGTCAATATCTCCAACCTTAGAATCAATCAAAAAAATTATGGAAGAACAAAAATTGACATAGGCATACCCAATCCTTCTGACCCGGCTAAAATAGTTTTTTCAAACCAATACAAAGAAACCAAAATCGATGGAAAGGGCACATTCAATTTGCCACTTGGAAAAAATTATAAACATCCTAAATATGAATTTAATCTGGACTTCAATTTAGAGTCATTTCCAATCGCTTTTCTTGAAACTTTCCTCACGCAAATCCAAAACACCCAGGGAAATTTCAATGGTAAAGCCAATTTAAAATATGTAGATAAAAAGTTGTTGGCCAATGGAGAGCTCGTAGCTTTAGATGGTTATACCCTGATTAGCTATTTAAATGCAGGATTTAAATTTCACCAGCAGAAAATTGTTTTGGACGACAATGAAATTATATTTAACAATATAAGTATGACGGATGTATTAGACAATCCAATTGCTGTGGATGGAATTATTACCCATAAAAATTTTGTAGAATATCATATCAACGCCAACCTTAATAGTAGGAAAGCACTTATTTTGAATACAAGCAAAGGTCAAAATCCCAATTTTTACGGATATGGGATTGGCTCTTTTAATGTAGACTTTAATGGACCAACAGATCGCCTGGACATGACCATTGCAGCAAGATCGCTGAGAGGTAGCAAACTCTTTTTACCCATCAGCCAAGAACAAGTTGCAGAAGAAAATAGATTTGTACAATATGAGATCATTGATACCATAGAAACCATTTCTGATTTTCAACCCAAAACCATCAAGGGAATGAATATACTCATCAATTTAGACGTTACGGAGGATGCTGAAATTCAAATTTTGTTTGATGAAAAAACGGGAGACATTCTAAAAGGAACCGGTAGAGGAACTTTACAAATACAATCATTAAGAGACAATACTTTTACCATCAAAGGAGCTTATGAAATTGAAGATGGACAATATTTATTTACCTTGTTTAATTTTGTCAACAAACCATTTAGATTAAAAAGAGGTGGCACCATCCAATGGACTGGAGACCCTTTGGATGCCAATATTCGTCTTGAAGCCGGTTATGAAAAATTAAGTGTATCTCCTGCCCCATTATTGCAGGAATACACCAGCCTGGATCAAGAATTGCAGGAAGAAATTAAAAATAGAACCAATGTAGATTTAACCATGATTCTCACTGGATCATTGCTCAAACCGGATATAAGTTTTGATCTTGCCTTTCCGGATGCGACAGGAAATTTAAAGAGTCTTCTGGAAAATAAATTGCGCGTTCTAAAACAAAATCCTGATCAGTTAAATCAACAAGTGGCTTCTTTGATTGCATTTAGAACTTTCTTAGGTTCAAATGCAAATGTCGGCGCCGGTCTTAGTAATACCACCATCAGCACCATGAGTGAATTTTTGTCCAATCAAATGTCCATTTTTGTTTCCAATCTATTGTCAGAAGCTTATGAAAACGTAGGCTTTATTTCAGGTGTGGATTTTAACATCAATTACGATGTTAATAGGAATCCGAATCCATTGGAACAAACAAGATTGAATTTGAATGAAGGAGAAGTTGCTTTTAGTGTAAGACATAGGCTGTTGAATGATCAATTGGCATTCACCTTTGGTGGCAACTATGGTTCCAATTCACCTTTGGTAGGCAATGCGTATTTTAATCCTGAGAGTGTCATTGAGTGGAATACACCCGTACCCGGACTTAAATTGAGAATATATTATAAATCTGTAACGTCATTGCAAGGTTTAAGACATCGTGTGGGAGCAGGTGTCAGCCGCAGAAAAGAATTTGATTCCCTTTTCGACTTTAAAAAAGCAATAAAGGATCAAGCAAAAGAAAATAAAAAAGGATAAGGATCCATGGATCAAAAAATTGTAACCCTACTTCCCGATACCCTCAAAGCAGATCTTGGATTTGATAAAATTATCCAATATTGGATGTCTTATGCCGTAGGTCAAGAAGCAAAAAACAAAATACAAAATATTGAAATTAGCTATGATCAAAAGCTTATCGGTGAATTATTACAGAGTTGCAGTCAACTCACGGAAATATTAAAACTGACCAATCTCAGCATTCAAGAATACCAGGCCATCAGCGCAGAATTAAAATACCTCCGAATTGAGAATTACAGTCTTAAAATTGAAGAAATAATTGCGATTAGAGTGGTTTTGAACAATGTGCAGTCCATCCACCATACGGTGATGCAAAATGAATGGAACCATCTTGACAAAATACTTGAACTGGCGCATCGTATTCCTGATCTTTCCTTCCTGATACTGCTTATGAATCGGATCATCCTCCCGGATGGCAGTATTTATGACAAAGCTTCTGATGAGTTATACAACATCCGAAAAGCCATCAGTCATAAAAAATCAGATGTCTATCGAGTATTTAAAAAAATACTGGGTCAGTTGAAAAGCAGCAATGTACTTTCAGAAGGTGAAGAAAGTATAAGAAACGGACGATTGGTATTAAGGGTCAATCCGGAATTCAAAAGAAAAGTTGAAGGTATCATCCACGGTGAATCTGAAAAGGGAAAAACGATCTTTATTGAGCCTAAAGAATTGGTCGAATTAAACAATGAAATAGTTGAACTTGAATCGGACGAAAAAAAAGAAATCAATAAAATTTTAGCAGAGCTCTGTGGTAAAATTAGACCTCACATCGAAGATATCCAGCAGTCTTACATTCAATTGATCCAATGGGACTTACTCATCTCCAAGTCTAGGCTATCCATGTTGTTTGAGTCCACAGTGCCCGCCATCACAGACAACCAAAACTGGGGCTTTCAGAAAGCACGGCATCCATTGTTATTTTTAAAATTAAATGAAGAAAATAAAAAAATAGTCAGTTCTGATATTCATTTTGATCCTCAACATCGACTTATTATCGTCTCTGGTCCAAATGCTGGAGGTAAAACCATATTATTAAAAACCTGCGGTTTGTTGCAGTTGATGTATCAGGCTGGAATTCCGGTACCGGTCGACAAACATTCGAAATTTAAAATATTTAAAAAAATATTTGCGGACATAGGCGATCATCAATCACTCGATGATGATTTAAGTACCTACAGTGCAAAGTTAAAAAATATGAGAGATTTTGATCTGCAAGCCGATCAAGATACTTTTATATTAATGGATGAATTGGGATCCGGCACAGAGCCTATCATTGGTGGTGCGCTCGCAGAATCCTTTTTGGATTCTATCAACCATAAAAAGGTGTATGGCATCATCAATACGCATTATTCCAATTTAAAAGTTTTTGCACATCAACAAAACGGCTTGCAAAATGCCGCAATGGTGTTTGATGAAAAAAACATGAGCCCAACTTATCGATTACAGATCGGCCGTCCAGGAGGATCCTTCGCGTTGGAAATCGCACAAAAAATAAAATTGCCCGGACACATCATCCATGCTGCAAAGAAAAAAGCGGGACAACAAGCCGTCCAATTTGAGAACTTATTAACCAAGCTAGACAAAGAAAATCAGTTGCTTCAAAAACAAATTGAAGAATACAAATTTAAAAAAAATGAACTGGATAAACTTATCAAAAGTTACCAAGACTTGCACAAGCAAAATGAGTTTAAAAAATTAAAGTTAAAATTAGAACAAAAACAAATAGATCTACAAGGCAGCTTAGTCAAACAAAAAGAAATTGACAAATTTTCAAAGGAACTTCGGAAAGAAAAAGAGTTGGAAAGACTGGCGAAAAAATCGGAAGACGAGAAAATAAAAATAAAAAAACAAACGGAAGAATTGTTAGAATTAAATACACAAATTATCAGTTCGCAAACCAAAGAATTAAACACGGTACTTGAACCAGGCGATTCAGTGAAATTAATCCTAACAGGTATGGTGGGCAAAGTGACCAAAATAGAAAAGGAAAAAATCACAGTTGCAACGGATAATATGGTTTTTAAGTTAAAGAGAAATGAAATCGTCAAGATTAAACCCATCTTAAATATCAAACCGGAAAGATCTATTCAATCCAATGTAGAATCTACCGGAAAACCATTTCATCCAGTGTTGGATATGAGAGGCATGAGACAGCTAGAAGCAGAACAGTTGTTGGAACAATTTATTGACAAAGCTTTGATGTCCAATGCCAACAAAGTCCATATCATCCATGGTCGAGGAAGTGGTGCGCTTAAAAAATCCGTTTTAAAAGCCTTGAAGCATCAAAATTATGTCAAACAGATATCACATCCGGAAGACGATTTAGGCGGAGAATCAATTTCGATTGTGGAATTTCAATAATCAACTCGAGACCGGCATTCTAGGTAAGGGCATGATATTTTCATCTGCAAATTGAGAAGCCAAATATTTTTGATAACCCACAAAGGCTATCATGGCTGCGTTGTCCGTGCAATACTGCATGGCTGGAAAATAAGATTTCCATTCATTATCCTTACAAATTTGAGCAATTCGTTTTCTCAATCCTGAATTGGCAGATACACCACCCGCAATTCCCAGTTCGGTCAGACCTTCATTTTTCATCGCAAGTGTGACCTTTTTAATCAGAATTTCGACAATGGTATGTTGAATGGAAGCACACAGATCTTCTAAATTTTCTGAAATAAAATCGGGATTGTTTTTTATTTCTTTTTGGAGAAAATATAGGACAGCTGTTTTAAATCCTGAAAAACTATATTGATATCCATCTAAAACCGAAATCGGAAATTTAAATCGCGCAATACCTTTTTGTGCCAATTGATCGATGATTGGACCTGCAGGATAATCCAAGCCCAACATTTTTCCGGTTTTGTCAAAAGCCTCGCCAGCAGCATCGTCCAAAGTTCCGCCCAAAATATGGTAATCCCCTATTCCATTGACCCGAATCAATTGCGTATGACCGCCAGATACTGTCAAACATAAAAACGGAAAAGTAGGCTTTGGAAGATCAATTAAAACAGAACACAGATGAGCTTCAAGATGATTGACTTCGATGAGTGGAATATCCAAAGCCAAAGCCAAGGCTTTGGCGAATCCCATTCCCACCAGTAAGGAACCCATTAATCCGGGACCTCTGGTTACCACAATACCGTGCAATTCTACTTGCTCAATATTAGCTTTCTCTAAAGTTTCTTTATAGAGTGAAACCATGGCTTCCAAATGCTTTCTGGAGGCCCACTCCGGGATCACACCGCCGTACTTCCTGTGAATCTCTTGATTATATATGATGTTTGTCAATATCTCACCATTGCGAATGATGGCCATCGAGCTATCATCACAAGAGGTCTCAATTGCTAGTAAAATCAGGTTTTTGGATTCCAAAATATCATGTATCTTGCACAAAATTACAAAAATATACCTTCAGTTTTGCAATTTGAATTATGATAACATTCATTGATCAACAACAAGCATTCAGATTAAATTCTAATTTTGAATTGAAAAATTTAGAAAATCAATTAGAATATATTAGCACAGATGCCCTTGTTTCAATTACCGAAAAATTTTGCATCAAACCCAATAAATCTTCTTCTTCATCTGAAGTTCAATTATTACCTGTATATCCCAATGAATCTATCCAACAAAATCGAATTCATGGATTGGATTATCAGGTAGATTTTACTGTTCGAAATACAATAAACAGCAAACGGATTCATCATATTTCAGAATTTATACAACGCTTGACTTCTTCTGAAGAATGCAAAGAAAAAACCTGCGTTACAGTTGTCATATTAAAAAACAAAGCCATCGTTATTGGAAAACGCTTGCAAGAATATTTACATTTTTCTTGTTTCCAATTTGACAATCCTACAGAACTCTTATACCAACTCAATGCCATTTACCTTGACAAAGGCTTAGATCGCGAAACCGATCCTTTGGTTTTTAAGGGAGAGATCCGAGAAGATTCACAAATCATTCATTTGATAAAAATATATTTTAGAAACATCAACGTAAATGAACCGACACAGGTTTATCAAGTGCTCATTGATCATCTTGCCAGTTAATTTAGAATGAGAATTTCTTCGGGATTTCTGAAAGGCAGAACCTTCTATCCTCCGGCAGATCATTGGCCTACCCGACCAACTACGGACATCGCCAGAACCGGACTTTTCAATATTCTCACCAACGAACTTGATTTTGAAAACATAAAAGTTTTGGACTTATTTGGTGGAACCGGTGCTCACTCTTATGAATTTATTTCGAGAGGTTGCCTATCGGTGACCTATGTGGATAAATTTATTCCAGCCGTAAAATTTACCAAGCAAAAAGCCAAAGAATTCAACATTGAAGACAAGATTGAAATCATCCATGGAGATTATTTAACTTATATCCAGAAATGCAATAAATCGTTTGATTATATTTTTGCCGGGCCGCCCTATGGTTTAAAAGAATTAAACCAAATACCGGATCAAATTTTTAGCAGTTCAATTTTAGACAAAGATGGGATGTTTGTGATGGAGCACAATCCGGAGTATTTTTTTGATGAGCATGTTTGTTTTATTAAAAAAAGAAATTATGGGCAAACCATATTTTCTTTTTTTAAGCATGGGTTAAAGAATGAGGATCTAAATGATGAATTGAATTTATAATATTAAGCATCAATTTATTTCTTCTAGACCTTTTGATTGTTACTTTCTTTTGATTTGTTACTTTCTTTTGCGTGGTCAAAAAACGACTGAACGATCCAAGCTGAAAGCTTGGTAGAGTGCGACAGCACTCTAAGTGAATGAGCCGCGAAAGCGGGAAATTTGAACGATCTGTGAAACAGTATTGACGACAGCTCAAAAAGTGAAAGAGCGCGTAAGCGAATAAACTACGTCATTTATTTGCAAGAATTTAATCATCTTCTTTTTGTCCTACTTTTTGGGGCGCAAAAAGTAGCAAAAACGCAGCCTTTCTAAAAGGCGGCGGGTCTTTTTGCATCGCTAGTCTTTAACCTCCGTTTTTTAAAACCAACGCTGTTGGGCAGATTTTGGGTGCTGGATTTTGTCGTTACTAAAGTATCACTTTCATAAAAGTAAATTAATCAATTTATTCATTAAGAGTTTTCTGGGTAACGACAAAATAAGGCACACAGTAGTACCTTCTATGGTATAGTTGTCTCTCCGGCATTCAATCTTGCCATGAAAATTTCATCGCCAAAATCTGCCTCTTTGGGACCGCTGGTTTAGAAAGGCTCTTTTACTTGTCGGAGATAAATTGTCAAAAATTCAGTTTTTAATAACGCCTAAGGCGTCATGTCGCTTCGCCCCATTTTCTAATGCTGTGTTCAAGTAATAAACGCAATTTTCAAATTTCCAAATTAATCTTCCTCCATTTCCAATTTCCCCAATTCTCTAATCGACTAATCCTCTAATTAACTAATTCTCCCCTATCCTACCTTTCTCAATCACGGCCCCTATAATTATAACCATCATTGCCCCGATGACATTGTACCAAAGAAAGCCGATGTCCGAATAAACATAAAGTAAAAGGACCGTCAATTGTGCAATACAGGCTGCTACAAATACCGCCGTACCACGGATCCATTTTACAAAAAACGCCACTAGGAAAATACCCAAAACACTGCCATAAAACAAGGATCCCATTAAGTTGATAAATTGAATCAGATTTTCAAATAGGCTTGCGTAAAATGCAAATGCGATAGCAATTAATCCCCAAAAAATGGTAAAAATTCTGGACCAATCCAACTCTGAAATTTTAGAACCTAGGTTTGGGAATAATCTATTTTTAATATCCACCGAACTAGTTCCCGCCAATGCATTGAGCTCCGCTGCAATGGAAGACATGGCGGCGCATAAAATCACCGCCAACAATAAACCAATCATGCCGTGTGGTAAATAATTTAAAATAAAATACAAAAATATATAATCGCGATCATTGGCTTCTTTGGCTAGCTCATTGGATTCTGCATAGACTCTTACTTCCTCACGAAGTTTATCTTGTTCTTTGTTTAATCGTGCATATAGATTCGGATCAAAGGTCTTTTCATTTAAAATTGAAATACGTTCATCATGCACATTCTGCATGGCTTCCGACTTGTTTTGAAAAAAGGAAGAATGCTGAGTGGAAAGTGTTTCGTTGAGCTTTTGATTATAAGTCAGAGGCGTTCTTTCAAATTGGAAAAAGGCAAAAAGAATAACCCCACAAAGCAAAATAAAAATCTGCATGGGAATTTTCACCAAACCATTAAAAAACAAACCCATTTGACTTTCCCGAATATTTTTTCCACTGAGATATCTTTGCACCTGCGATTGATCGGTTCCAAAATAGGCCAGCGCTAAAAAAAATCCGCCGGTGATTCCAGCCCAAACGTTGTATCTGCTGTTGAAATCCAAATTAAAATCCAGTGCTTCCATTCTTACAGCCTGTCCTGCAAGACTTAATGCATCTCCCAATCCAAAGGAATCAGGAAGTGAATACAACAAAAAACAAAACACAAAAACCATTCCCAATAAAATGATGGCCATTTGTTGGATTTGAGTGACAGTGACGGCCTTGGCTCCTCCAGTTACTGTGTAAAAAATGACCAGAATTCCTGTGATGACTTGTGTCATGGCCAGATTCCAACCCAAAACTGAAGACAAAATAATGGCGGGTGCATAGAGTGTAATTCCAGCTGCAAGTCCTCTTTGAATCAAAAAAATAAAGGCCGCAAACAAGCGGGTTTTTAAATCAAAACGCTGTTCCAAAAATTCATAAGCGGTCATGACTTTTAATCGGTAAAAAGCGGGAATAAAATAATACATGATCACCCACATGGCCAATGGAAGTCCAAAATAAAATTGGACAAATCTCATTCCATCGCTAAAGCCTTGACCTGTGGTGCTGATAAAAGTAATCGCGCTTGCCTGTGTGGCCATGACTGTCAGTCCGACTTTCCACCAGTTGGAGCTGTGATCTCCGACTACAAAATCTCTTAGTCCCGTTTGTGCACGCGATTTATACCAGCCATAAATTGCAATGAATCCTAGCACACCAAGAAGAACAAGCCAATCGATCCAGGACATATTAATTTCTGAATAAAATCATCCCCATAAATAAAATTGACATCATCAACAATAGTCCACCTACGAGCCAGGCCAAGGCTTTCCATTTGGGCATTACAGGCTCCATTAAAAAGAAATTAAATTCGCCCACAATCGATACGCTCCTGGAACTCCTGCTGGAAGTTGCCTAAACCAGGCTATTGAACTGTATATAAAATAACCTTTGCCTGATTTTTTGACCAGGAGACCCGAATTTAAAAATTTTTCTCCCGGATCCTGAAATGCAAGCAACTCTTCAAACTCATTTGGGTAGGAACCGGGAAAATACAATCCTCTTTCCTGGACCCAATTTTCAAAATCAGCAAGAGAAATTTTATTGGGTGTGGAAAAAACAGGATGATTGGGTTTTAAAATTTGCACTGGTGAATTTTCGTCTGTCACCCTAGATCTGGAAATATTAAATGAATCTCCTAAAAAATCCTTGGTTACCAATTGTTGTGAAGTATTGTATTGAAAAATTACTTTTCCACCTTCTTTCACAAATCGTTCCAAATGTATCTTACAATTTTTTAACTCATCCCTGGTATTTAATGCACGAATGCCAAAGATCAAAACATCGTATTCTGATTTACGAATCGTTTCAATGGCAGAGGCAGGAATGATTTTGCAGGGGTAACCCATGTCTGTCAAAGCTTCATCAATATAATCTCCGGCGCCGTCGATGTAGGCTATTTTTTTAGGAGTCATTTTCAGATCTGCTACGCTAACTTTAATCACTGCCGGAAGTAAAACATTTTGCCAAGCAATGTGTGGATACTCTATCTTTTGGTGTGTATATAAATTGGTTCCATCCGATTGGATGTTCAAGTCTACGATTCGTGAACTAAAATCCTGGGTGCTGATCTTAAATTTCAATTTTTGCTTATCCGATTTTTTATTCAAATCATAATCTATCCAGGCCGGCTCTACCGTGAAACCCCAATGGGTTTGCAACTTGATTCTTCCTTTTTGTGCATCCAAATTGGCCAAGATCTCAAATTCAACTTCGCATCCATTTTTATTGGCCAATAAAAAAACGGGTTTTAATCCCTTCACTGTAATGGGAGGTATTAAATCCAAATTTTGTCTGACTTCACCCAAAACAGGATCATCATTTTTATACACTACTTCTCGGATTACTTCATAAGCTACTCCATTGATTTCAATTTTGAAAACACAGTTGAAATTTCTTTTTGATTCCGGTTCATTTACCATACTTTGATCCTCCACAGGATAATGTGATTTTCCACGTCCATTCAACAACCAAAATGGAGAGGTCAACGGCATTGAAGATAAGCTCACCTGTTTGGACCAAAAAATAGGAACATTCAATTTAAGGCTGGAATTAAAAACAGAGTCTTCTAAATTGGGCATAATTTTAACAGCATTTAACTTAACCCCTGGATAATTTCTGCTGATCAATTCGGTATTTACTTTAACTGTTTCTGTTTTGCAGATGGTTTGTTGATCGACATAAGCTTCCGCATAAATTCCTGCGCATTGTAAAATTAAATTTCTTACCTCAGCCAATTTAATGTCTTTCCAATGTCCCATCTTTAGATCCACCATATAGGACTCTACTTTTTGGAGTAAAGGAATGCTTAATACTGGATGATTGACATTGTAATTGGCGATTAATTCGTCGATCAATTTTTCAACATTTCCACCTCCATTAAATCTCGACCAGGTCAAATTCAATCCATCAAATGGCGATAACTCACTAGCCTCTTTGGAAGCATCCAGTCTTTCGAAATACTCCATTTGGCTACCACGTTGGCTGTTAATTCCAAACCCTTGTGATTTGTGCATACTTCTACTTCTCGCGGAAACTTCTCCGTTGGACAGACCCAAAGAAGGATAAAAAGCTCCGATGTCCAAAGAATATAAATGAGATTTATCGGCTTCTTCAAATTTTTCTCTGCTTCCCCAGAAAAACCAGGAAGTATTGAAGAAAATTCTGGAAACACGCACTGGCTCTAATCCTTTTAATTCATTGATTTTATATAAACTGTTTCTTGCCTGATCAAAAGCTTCTTTGGCGAGGACCGCTGAAGCCGTGTGGTGACCGTGGGTTTTGCCACTCGTGCGGTGGTCAAATCGGTTGATGATGACATCTGGTTGAATTCTTCTGATTAATTTTACCAGATCCAATAAAATGGTGTCCTTTTCCCAAATAGAAAATGTTTCTTCGGCTGTTTTGGAATAACCAAAGTCATTGGCCCTTGTAAAATATTGATGTCCGCCATCTATTTTACGTGCTTCAACCAATTCCTGGGTTCTTATCACTCCCAATAATTCGTCCAATTCGGATCCTATTAAGTTTTGACCGCCATCACCACGGGTGATAGAAACATAAGAGGTGTTAAGTTTTAATTCTTTGGACAAATAACTGATCAATCGGGTGTTCTCATCATCGGGATGGGCGGCCACATAAAGGACAGAGCCCACTACTTTAAGTTTTTTGAGATCCTCCAAAATTTGTGCAGAACTGCCTGATTGAGACCATGCGGTTATACCAAAAAACAAGAGGAGTATTAAATAAATTGAGACTTTTTTCATAACGGTGGCAATTAAAACGCGAAGATCTTATTTTTATGACATAAACGGCTATAAACAAACTTCCCCTTTTTACATTATTACTCTCAAAGTCAACATTCTTGAATTTACAAAAGGCCATTGAGCCTCAAAATAACCGACAGGTCCTCATACTGTGTCCTTGTAGTGCAGAGTCTCCCGAACAACTCCAAAGCCTCGCCAAGTCTATCCTAGACCTTAAACCCGATCTTGTGAGGGCGGGTGTATGGAAACCCAGGACCAGACCAGGACAGTTTCAGGGGAAGGGAGAACCCGCATTGGAATGGTTGACGGATTTAAAGCAGGAATTTGGATTAAAAGTCTGCACAGAAGTGGCCAATCCCAAGCATGTAGAATTATGTCTAAAAGCTGGCATTGATGTGCTTTGGATCGGTGCTCGCACCACGGTTAATCCATTTTACGTCCAAGAAATTGCTGAAGTTTTAAGAGGGACCGACATCCCCATTTTGGTTAAAAATCCCATGAATCCTGACCTTGCTTTATGGCAAGGAGCCATCGAAAGGTTTTATGCAGTGGGAATTCAAAGACTGGCGGCCATTCACAGGGGTTTTTCGTTTTATGGCAATTCGATCTATCGCAATGTACCGAGATGGCAAATCCCCATCGAATTAAAGCGCCAATGGCCTGAAATCCAATTATTGGCGGATATCAGTCATATCAGTGGACATCCTGAAAATCATCTTGAAATTGCCCAAATCGCTATTGATCTACATTACGATGGTCTGATGATTGAGGTCCATCCGGATCCACAAAACGCCTTGAGTGATGCCGACCAGCAGGTGACTCCTGAATTTTTAAAAGAAGGCATTTTAAATAAGCTGATTTATAGAAAGCACAAGACTGAAAATCAAATTTTCAATCAACAAATAGAAAATATCCGATCCAAAATTGATGGCTTGGATCAGCAAATTTTAAAAATCCTTTCCGAACGCATGGCTTTGGCCCGACAGATAGGAATTGAAAAAAACAAAGAAAGCATCTCCATTTTTCAGCCCGATCGCTGGAATCAGATCGTGGGACAGATGTTGGACATGGCGAAGGAATATTCTTTGAGTGAGGAGTTTATTTTTTCACTAATCGAAGCCATACATATTGAGTCTATCCATCATCAGAGTGAGACGATGAATCGGAAACATAGGTAGAATTAGTCAATTAGAGAATTAGTCAATTAGAGAATTAGTCGATTATAGGATTAGTCAATTGGAGGATTTGAGAATTTGGAAGTTATGCACTTAGTGTGCCATTTAACGTCATAGGCGTCATAAATTCTGCCATAGGCGTTATAAGTTCTGCTTTGCACCATGTGCAAAAAATTTTGAGACTGATTGGTAAAAGATAATTTCCTAAACTAATCCATTGTAAGAATGGACCCTGATAGTTTCTCTCTTCCCGTAAAGCAAGAAGTGTATATTTTTTTGTTCTTTATCTATATTTCTTCCAAAAGGTAAGACAGTAAAAATATTCAAAGTTTATCACGTCCCATACGGGACTTTATCTGTATTTAAGTTCTGTTTTTTTACCGATATTTCATCCCTACAGGATGGAGGTGATTCTTACTTAAAAACTGTTAATTAATAATTGTGCCGCTAGGCACAATATATCGGTAAAAAATGAAAAGGTATCCCTCGTCCCGTAGGGACGGAATGTGTTTTACTGTTTTTTTCAACCAATATAGATTTCTTCTGTCAAAAATTGATTTAATTCCCCTTACATTTTACTTTTCCAGTGAGCCATCATTATCGCTCCGGAAATGGCTACATTTAAAGATTCCGCTCCTAGGCTGTAGGAGGGAATGGACCAAAACTCGTCACACAGAGCTCGCAAGGGCTCACTCAATCCGTGCGCTTCGTTGCCCAAACAAATGACCACTGGTTCCCAATTCTGGCTGACAGGCCAAAGGTTCTTACCATTTATATCTGCGCCTACCAATTTTGAAATTCCACTATAGCATTTGATTTCATCAGGTGGAATAATAGTCGTTTTAACTCTACAGATACTGGACATACTTGCTTGCACTGTTTTACTATTAAAAACATCCACGGAATTTGGTGACAACATGATTTCGTCCAATCCAAACCAATCGGCCGTACGGATCAGAGTGCCGACATTGCCGGGATCTGTCAGACCGTCCAAATATAAAGCAAACTGCTTAGGGGGCTTATCCTCTGTTGTAAAACTTGGAAATTGGACCAGTGACAGCACCTCCTCTGTGGACTTCAGACTAGCCACCGACTGGAGTTGGGAGGGACTTATTTCTCTCACCAAATCCGAAAAATGGCTTAGATTTGCGCCTTGTCCCGTGATCCAATCTTCTGTAGCGACTATCAACCGCAGATCAGAGGGTTTTGACTTTATGATATCAAGCACCAACCTGGAGCCTTCTGCTACAAACGTTCGTTCTTCATGTCGCACGTTTTTGTTGCGAAGATTTTTGATTAAATTAATTTCCGCTTTTGTAATCCGAATGTACTTTCTGTCCATCAAACCTCATAAAATAAATATCCTCAAAGGTAGCGTAATCTTGACACTGCTCAGTCTAATGTTTGGTGCATGTGGCAGTACCAAGAATTTAAAAGCCAATGAATATCTTCTTACTAAAAATAAAATAGATTTGGTAAAAGTTCCCTTCGGTGAGCGCATCAGCCTTAAACAAGAACTCCAAACTCTCTTTAAACAAATACCCAATACCAAATATCTTTTTTTCTTAAGACGTGAAGGCATTTATCAATATTTGGAAAACAGAAAAACCAAAAAAGTACCTTTTCGAAAAACACTGAGCAAACAGGCAGAACCTCCCACCATTCTGGACACTTTTCAAATAGTGGCCACCGAAAGCAATATGAAAAACTACCTCTTTAACCAAGGGTATTTTGATGCAGAAGTCAGCCACAAGAAAAAACTTAGATCCAGAAAAAGAGCCACCATTAAATACATCGTTAAGCCAAATGAAAAAAAATTGGTCGACAGTCTGCTCTATATCAGCTCAGATTCCACGATTCTTAATTTGTTGAATAAAAACAAACAAGCCTCTTTGCTCAAACCCGGATCACCCATTGCATTGTATCTTTTTCAAAATGAAAAAATACGCATCTCAGAATTGATGCAAAACAATGGATACGCTGAGTTTAATCCCAACATGGTCGACAATTTAAAATTGGACACCAGTATAAATACAAACATACTTAAAATCAGAATTCTGGAGCCAAATGACAAAATTCAGCACAACCGATATTTTGTAGGTAAAGTCAATATCATTACCAATTTTAATCCTCAGGAAAAAAGAATTTTTACCCGCACCAATATCGATTCAATCTCCATTACTCAAACTGGAGAGGCTAGTTTTATCCGCAATGAAGTTTTGCTCGATAAAATTCACCCAAGACCGGGACAACTTTATAAAAAGGAAAATATCGACAATTCTTATTTGGATTTGGCAGGACTCAATTTTTATAAATTTATCAACATTGAATCTAAAACCGACAGCATAAATCCCAACCTCATCAATCACACCATCCTGTTATCGCCGCATAAAAAATGGGCACAAGATTATGGTGCGGACCTCAACTACAATACCTTAAGTGCCACTGCTCCCAGCCTTTTTGGGGTATCTGGATTTTATTATTTAAAAAATCGGAATGCATTCAAAGGAGCAGAAGTATTTGACTTTAAATTGGATGCCAATGTGGAGTTTAATTTCTTTGAGGTGAATATTTTTAATTCGGTCATTCTCAGTTACCTAAACTCTCTAACACTGGCTACCTTTAAGGATGTGACTGGTTCCTATTTTATAGCCAAACAAATCTTAAAACCATTTAGCTTGCTCCAAAAACGTCCTAGATCCAATACTGTATTTAATTTGCTGGCCGACTACACCAGCCAAACCAATGCCTTTAGTTTTGTATCCTTCAATTCTGCCATTAAATACGATTTTAACATCAGCAAAAGAAAGAGACTCAGCCTCAATACATTTGAAGTGAATTACTATCTACCAAGTATTTTTCCAGCATTTGAAGAGCGGTTTGGTGCAGACTCTTTTGTGATCAGAAGTCTTAAAGGGGATAGACTTTTTTCCTCTTTTTTCTTTAGTCGGGTGCAGTACTTTTACCAGGCTAAAAAATTGCGCAACTGGGATCATACTTCCATTTATACTTTAGAGCTCAGTGGTCTGGAAGCAGATTTGATTGGAAGAACGGCTCGTTTATTTGTAAAAGATTTGAACCTCGACAAATTAGGAAATACAGAGTTTTCCAAATTTATAAAAATGGAAATAGACGCGCGTTGGTATTACCGTTTAAGCACTAAAAGCAATATCGCTTTTAGAGGATCCGGCGGCATTGCCATACCTTATAGCGGTACTAAAAATATACCCTATATCAAACAATTCTTTTTGGGAGGCCCCCAAAATATGAGAGGATGGGGTATCCGTGAACCCGGTCCGGGAAGCTCAGATTTGTCCCAAACCGTCACCCAAAGGGGTAACTTTTTCTCCACAGGCGATATAAAGTTGGAAGCCAATGTAGAATGGAGATTTGATCTGGTGTGGATTTTTAAAGGAGCAGTTTTTGTTGATGCAGGAAACGTCTGGTTATTGCCTACCAAAGAAAACCCAGCCAATACACATTTTACCAAAGATTTTTACAATCAAATGGGAATTGGCACCGGAATTGGTCTCAGAATGGATTTATCCTTTTTTATCCTGAGGCTAGACTGGGGCTTTAAATTAAGAAACACCTTTCCAGACGACCAAGGCAAACATTGGATCAACTATACAAAAGGAACAGGCACATTTGGACAAATCATTGATAAATCCAATTTGCACCTGGCCCTTAATTATCCTTTTTAGGAGGAACTAAAACAGCTCAGTTAAATAGCTATATTAATTCTCGTGGTATGCCTGATTGTGTACTAAGGCCTCACCACATTTACCACAAGGGCCTGCAGCACCTGCTCCACCTGCACAACCTTTGGCACAAGTAAAATGCCAAACGCCTTTTGCATTTTGAGGTGCGCTTGTAGGAGGTCCGGAAACAGGAGTAAAGTCTGGTGGTAGCTGCACATTTGGCTGTGCTTGCGGTTGACCGGCTGCCGGTTGTTCAACTTGACCAGCTTGTTCAGTTTCAGGAGCTTTATCCTTACTTTCTTGTTTGCATGAGCTAGTCGCCAACAAACCAATTCCTGCTACGAGGACAAAGAAAAATAATTTCAATTTCATTTTTGGATTATTTAAGGCTACAAAGTTATTGAGTTTTATTGAGTTGTGGGCAAATATGATTATTATTCTCCATATCTATTTTTTAAAATTTATATCATCAATGCTTTATATATTATAAAATTATATTATATTTGCAGTTGATTACTACACGGCTATTCCCGAAAACTGCAAATAAGTAACCATTTTTTAAAATTATAAACATGAAAACTACGATTCAATGTTTCTTTGGTCTATGTATGGCCTTCATGCTACTCCCTGGGCAGTCTTTGATGGCAGCCTCCCCCCAATCCATCTCCCTGGAATGTCCCAAAAATGTAACGATCAGTTGCGAAGAGGACATTTCGAATCTTGACAAATGGGGCAAGGTCTGGATCTGGGAAAATTATGTCAAAAGAGAAGGCCCAAAACCCAAAACCGTCATTTACAATACCAATTCCTGCGGCATCGGACAGATCATCCGAAGATGGGAATACGAAGACAAACACTGGCATTGGCATTTTTGCGAACAAATCATCACCATCTATGGCGTGGGGACTCCTTTTGGCTATGTGGACATCATTTGGCCAAAATCCACAGAACTGGAAGGTTGCAATCCTTCTGCAGATCCAAAGAACCTTCCACGCGAATTTTCTTATCCACGTTTTACCAATAAGAAATGCAGCCAACCCATGTACAGTTATCAGGACATGAAGTTTAATGTCGCGGATGGTTGTATGAAAATTTTAAGAGAGTGGAAAGTTATAGACTGGTGCCAATTCGTCCCCAACGCTAAACCGGTCGTTGGACTTTGGACCTATACCCAGGTCATCAAATTGGTGGTCAAAGACAGTACAGCCTATATCCAATGTCCTAAAGACACGATCGTGGATGCCAAATTGGATTGCAAAGGCGCGTATGTTAAATTAGACAGCGCCAAGGCTTTTTCCAAATGCGTAGCCATCTCTAAACTTAGCAATACACCCGCGCATGCCGACACCACAGGACCGGATGCCAGTGGTACCTATCCTTTGGGAACCACCAAATTCTATTTTATTGCTGAATACGGATGCGGACAAGAAATAAAATGTCTAGTGACCGTGACCGTCCGAAATAAAATTGGACCTACACCCTATTGTTTGACTGGAGTGATCATAGCATTAATGCCAATAGACACCAACCGCGACGGCCAGAACGATGTAGGAATGGTGGAAGTTTGGGCCAAAGATCTGGACAGAGGATCTTTTCATAAATGCGGTCAAAAGAATCTTCGATTTTCGTTTTCCTCAGATCCCACCGATATGAACAGGGTGTTTACTTGTCTTGATTTGGGTAAAAACGAGGTAGAAATATGGGTGACCGACAGCGCCGGAAATCAATCCTTCTGCAGGACCTATATCGAAGTACAAAACAACAACGCCAAAATACCCAACTGTAAGCGCAAGGACAGTCTGACTACGAATCCTCCAAAATTGCTCAACATCAGCGGACTGGTACATCTTCCCAACCAACAGCCCATGGAAAATGTGGCTCTCAGTTTAAAAGACATGGGCAGTATCCAAATTACCATTCGACGTGACACGAGCATACGCATCCGTTTTGACACCATTAAGGCGCCTAGTGGAACAGTTTATTACATTCAAAAGAAAGACACTGTAATAAAAGAATTTAGAGACACAATTCAAGGCAGTTTGGTAATGAATGCGTCCAGTAGAAATCTGGGACAATTCTCTTTTGTCAATCTCACCTTAAACAACAGTTACCAGTTGATTCCAAAATACACTGCCAAAGATTTAAAAGGGCTTGATGTAAATGATGCCATTATTCTGTTGAGACATTTGTTGAAAATGGAACAAATCACCGATCCGTATAAACTGATTGCTGCAGACATCAACCAGGATAAAATCATTGACTATGCAGATTTCAATTTACTGTATGGATTAATCAATGGAAGTATCGGTTTGGATCAGTTGACCGCGCTATGGAGATTCGTACCAAGCACGCATGTTTGGAGTACCACGAAGCTCTCTTACCAGGAAGACATAAATATCAACATGGATTTCTTAAAAATCAATGCCAGTTATGAAAAGGCAAATTACATCGCTGTAAAATTGGGAGATTTGGATGGCAATGTTGGAAATCTGATTTCAGAAGAACTGACTGCACGAAATCAAAATTCAGACAAATTGCTGAATGCTGCGAGATTTGAATTTCACAGCATATACCCCAATCCTGTGGGTATAGACAAAACGGTTTATCTCGATCTTGAAATCATGGAAGCCACGGAGCTAAACATCCGCATCATGGGCATCTCAGGACAGACGGTGTATACTACCAAACGTAAGATCGACCAAGGGAATCAAATCCTGGTGTTGGAAGATATTCCAGAAAATTTGGAAGGAATTTTTATTTACCAACTGAGTGCAGGCACACAACTGCACCATGGTAAGATGATTTTCTCCAGATAAATTTTTCCAATCTAAAAATATAAGCGGCTGTCCGGATTTTCCGGATGGCCTTTTTTTATTAGTTTAGTTCTTAAATTTATATTTGTTGATGGATGAAGGCGATAATCGATGATTTCAAACTTTGGATTGGTTAGATTTATTAGGTAGCATGCCGTACTGGGAGTGTATACTTGACCAACCCCGAAGGGGTTAAATATTAGTAACCATGGGTGACAACCCATGGTTTTGGGTAGCAACCCATGGAAACAACACACCCGTCCAGCAGCGTCTCATATCACCCCATGATCTGTCAAATACCGCTCGGCATCTAAAGCTGCCATACAACCCGAACCCGCCGCTGTCACAGCCTGTCTGTAAATCCGGTCTTGCACATCGCCGGAGGCAAAAACGCCTTCTACTTTGGTTTTGGAAGTGCCCGGGATGGTTTTAATATAACCCTGCTCATCCATGTCCAACCAATTGACAAATGGATCTGAATTGGGTTTGTGACCAATTGCTACAAAAAATGCACTGATGGGTATTTCGCTTACTTGTTGAGTTTGGTTGTTTAAAAGTCGCATGCCCACCACTTCATCGTCACCTAAAATCTCCTGTGTTTCAGAATTCCAATGGATTTGGATGGCGGGATTGTTGGCCACACGCTCTTGCATGATTTTAGAAGCGCGCATTTGGTCCCTGCGGACGATTAGGTGAACCTTGGGACAAAGCTTGGCCAGATAGCTGGCTTCTTCAGCCGCAGTGTCTCCTCCACCTACTACTGCCACCTCTTTTCCTTTAAAAAAGAAACCATCACAGACCGCACAAGCCGAAACTCCCTTGTTCATTAATTTTTGTTCGGATGGAAGACCCAACCATTTTGCACTGGCTCCGGTAGAAATAATCACCGTGTGAGCCTGAATTATTTCCCCAGATTCTGTCCAAAGTGTATGCACCGGTCCGGTAAAATCCACTTGGGTGATCCTTTCATAACGTATATCCGTATTAAATCTTTCTGCCTGATTTTTAAAATCTTCCATCATTTGGGGACCATGGATACCTTTCGGATATCCCGGATAGTTTTCGACTTCAGTCGTGATCATCAGCTGTCCTCCCGGTTCGCTACCGGTATATAAGATCGGATTCATATTGGCCCTGGCTGCATAAATGGCTGCTGTATAACCCGCTGGACCAGATCCAACGATAATCGTATGATGTATTTCCATATTAAATTTTGCTTGATTTGAAAAAGCCCTAAATTAAGAAATGAAGCTTAAAAAAGTTTAGAATCGTTGGGATATCCTTGGCAGTTATATGATGTTTGGCTTGCTTGTAAAATGGGTTTCTCTTGTAATATAAATCCACGAGTTGAGCTAAATCAGCTTTTCCATCTTTAAAAATGGCCCTGGGCTGATTTTGTAGATTTTCCAATAATTCTTCAGGTTTTACGGACAAATACAAAGTATCAAATTGACTAATCCAATACATGTTATTAAACCAACAGGGCAAACCTCCACCTGTGGCAATGACGGCTGGAGTACTGAACATTAATTCAAAGAGCAATTTTCTTTCCAATATCCTGAATTCTAACTCTGAACGTTGATCCCAATATTCCTGAATCCCGATGCCAAATTTTATCTCAAACAGCACATCCATGTCGATAAAGTCAAGCTTAAAATGCGATGAAATGGACTGTCCTATCGTACTTTTACCACTTCCAGGCATTCCCACTAAAAATACTGGCTTTTTAATCGACATGTGGGAGAAATGTTCGTTTACTATAAAATGTTTTACTTTGCTTTATGAAAAAATGGATTTGGACCCTGGGCCTGTTAGGCTTTTTTAGTTTTTGTCAGCCCAAAGTGAAGCCTGAGGAACCGCCTGCGAATGACTCCTATTTGGATCCTTACTTGGATGCCATTCGCATTTCTGCAAGCGCTGATCAGCCGGAGGACAGTTCACACCGAGCAAAAATCCAATTTTTGGAATCGGAATACGATTTTGGAAAAATTAAAAAAGGGGACACCGCGCGCTTGGTTTTCAAATTTGTAAATACTGGGAATGCCCGTTTGATCATCAATAGGGTGACCACCACCTGCGGCTGCACCCAACCGGAATGGCCAAAGACCTTCATCCAACCTGGAGATACCAGCGCTGTCGAGGCCCTATTTGTATCTGATGATAAAATGGGTCCACAGCATAAAACCATGTCTGTTTTCGCAAATACTTATCCCCCTCAAACCGATCTAACGATCAAAGGGATGGTCCTAAAATAAGCCGGGAGATCATTTAGACTTATACTACCTTTGGGCTTTCAAAATTAAAACCTGTCAAGTATGGATGGTATGTTAGCCCAAATGTTTCCTTTTTTATTGATTTTTGTGATCATGTATTTTTTCTTTTTAAGACCACAAATTAAAAAGCAAAAAGAACAAAATAACTTTTTAGCCAATATTGCGAAAGGTGATCAGGTTGCCACCGGTTCCGGGATGATCGGCCGCATCACGAAAATTGAAGATCAAGTCGTTGAATTGCAGCTTGACTCCAAATCGTTTGTAAAGGTTCTTAAATCAGCGGTTTCTAAAGAAGCTACAGAATCCCTCAAAGGAAAAAATTACCTAGACTAATTTGAAAATACCAAAAACAGGTATTCGATGGGTTGAAAAAACTGCTTTACAAATGCAGTAATGGTTTAATCAATATGGCCAACCCACACCCCAAGAAAAAAACATTTATTCCTCAACCGGAATACCCGGGAGGACCAAAAGCCATGGGTGCTTTTATAACCTCCAATTTGGTCTATCCTAAAGAAGCCATAGAAAATAAAATTTCAGGCATCGTCAAAGTACGAATAGAAATTGACTACCATGGTCTTGTGATCCACGCCAAAGCTATGAACCACATTGGTTATGGCTGTGATGAAGAGGCGGTGAGAGTGTCTAGTTTGTTAAAATTTGAGGTATCTAAACTGCGTCACGGAAAAATAAGGTATTACAAAAACATCAATATCCGCTTTACCTTAAAAACGAATGTTGTTCCAAACCAAACCTATCATTATCAGTTGGTACCAAGTACAACTGAAACAGAAGTTAAACCGAATGCAAATTATCAATATAAAATAACGCTTACCAGCTCCAATAATTCAAAAAAATGAAGTAAGATGCTTAAAAATTCTCTTTTATCGACGATTGTTTTGTTTTATGCATCTGGCATATTAATCGCTCAACAAAGAATTGATAAAATATTATACGCAGAATCAGAAAAGCGAGAGTACATCGTGGCTGTGCCTTCTAATCAACCACCTCCTGAAGGTTTTCCGCTGGTTTTTATGTTTCATGGTACGGGAGGAGATGGAGAAAAATTCTTCAATATTTCAGGATGGAAAGAAAATGCCCTTGCCAACGATTTTATTGCAGTGTTTCCAAGTGCTTTGAGATATTGCCTTATCGAAGATGGTCAACAAAACAGAACCACAAAATGGAATTGCAAAGACCTATCCGAGAACCTTTGCTCGGGTCAGCAAATGAAAGACGATGTTCTATTCTTTGAGCAGATGTTGGATTCGCTCAAATCTGATTTTGAAATAAATCCTTGCAAAATTTATGTCAGTGGTTTTTCCAATGGTTCTTGCTTTGGATCAAAACTCAGTGTAGCCCTTGGCCATAAAATCACTGCCTACGGTGGTGTTGGCGGATTTATGGGTATGGATGACACCTTGCAAAATGCGGTTTCTGCTCCCATGTGGTTGATGGTAGGAACGGAAGACAATCGCTTTACCGAAGCTTTTGGTCTTACAGAATTTCCTTTTAATGACAGTATTTTGATTTATTTCAACGGTGCCGTCCAGAGATACCTCTACTCTCTTCAATTAAAATATGAATACACCAAAGAAGAATTGCCCAATGCGCTGACCTATCGTTTTAATACTTCTTTTAATCCAAATAAAAGCGGAGAATTTAAATTTACACTCATTAAAAATTTAACGCATCAATATCCGAATGGCAATAATTTTCCTGTCAATATCAGTCAAATTTTTTGGGACTATTTTAAGGATCTTTGCCAACTTGTGGGCACTGAAGAAATACTTGAAGAAAGTTCAACCATCATCATCTATCCCAATCCGAGCCCTTCGGGTGAACTGATCATCGAATCTGGTACATCGGGGATGCTGGATTTGTATAATTTAAGTGGTGAAAATTTGCTTTTAGGTCAATTGATACATTCCGGTTTAAATAAAATAAAATTTAATCTTTCGCCTGGTTTTTATTTTTTGAAAATTTATTCTGGGAAGCATTCCCATATTGAAAAACTGGTGGTTTATTAAAAGTACCTTTTGGACATCAATTCATGCTAAATGTTCAAGTATTTTTTAAATAATATTTTGCCTATCCTTTTATTCTTACTTTCTTTTGCGTGGCCAAAAGAAAGTAAGCAAAGAAAAGCCACCGGCTGGGCGTTCGCTCACCCATCATCACTTCTGCCGCTGTGCTAAAAAAACTCACACCTTCGGTGCTCAGACAGTTTTTAGCACGGGCGCGGCATTCAGTGGATGGGTCCCGAGCTGGAAAGCCCTAGGCCGGCTCTTAAATCTAGTTTTTCGGTTTTTCAATTATTTTGCCCTTTTAAAAGGTAGCAAAAAATTTATTTTAAACTTGATTAAAGAAAACCATTAGAACATTTTCAATTTACTAGTGCGGCTATGCTGAATACGGAATCCGAATCAACACCTTAGTCCCTAAACTCAAATTATCCTCATCCAATAAATCAATAATTTCTTGTGAACCAGTGATGGTTTCACCATTGTTGATGTATCGCAAGCGGTCTTCGGTGAGTTTCATGCCCAAAGATTTGCGGGTAGAATTCATGTGTTTTTTATTTTCTGCAGAAGCTTGGCGACCAATGCCATTGTCTGTAATTTCTATGACCAGATAAGGATCAGAAAGGTAGATCTCAATACTTAATTTTGCATCGGCTTCTTTTGGTAAGAGACCATGCCAAATGGCGTTTTCCACATAAGGTTGGAGGATCAATGGTGGTACTTCGATAAACTCGGTAGGAACATCCGGTTGAATTGAAAATTGGTAGACAAATTTATGATCAAATCTCAATTGCTCTAATTCGATGTACAGTTTTAGAGAGTCAAGTTCGCTTTCTAGCGAGACCAGTTGATGTGCCGAATTATCCAAAATAATTCTGATCAATCTTGCGAATTTGGTCAGGTAAAGTGAAGATGTTTTTAAATCACTTTTAATAATGTATCGATTGATAGAATTCAGACAATTAAAAATGAAATGAGGATTCATCTGTGCGCGCAATGCAGCCATCTTGGATTCCTCTACTTGTTTGTTAAACTCGGCTTTCAAACTTTCTGTACGCCGAACCTGAAATATTCGCCATTGGTAAATGCCAAAAATCAATCCGGTCAGAAAAAAAAGTACCAAAAGCTTAAACCAATCGTGTTGATAAAATGGAGCTTCTACCGAGACATCTATTTCGATCGGATCGCTCCAAATGCCTCCCACATTGGCTACTTTTACTCGAAAGCGATATTTTCCAGGAGGCACATTGGCAAAATGAGCAAACCTTTGGTTGATGACATAATGCCATTCTTTGTCTCTGTCGACCAATTGATACGCAAATTGGTGGTAGTCCTGATTGGCATAATCCAAACATCCGAATTCAATGGAAAAATACTCCACTCCCGGTTTTATGACAAATAATCCAGGAAGACTATCCGACAAAGAAACTGAAACTGCCGTGGTGGTCATTTGGTCTAGATAAACGATGGGTTTGGTGAGTTGATGGTCTAAGAGTTCGTAGTTCACTTTGCAATAATGACCAGGCGCTGACATGTAAAAACTTCCTTGCCCTGCATTCGAATAACGAACCAATAAATTGTATCGGTCTATTCCTACATTTTGTTTGAACTGCATGAATTCATTCTTCTTTATATCGTATTTTAGGATTCCTTTGTAAGTGGAGAGCCACAGGTTGTTTTTTTGATCCAATGCGATTCTGGAAATGATAGGCGTGGTCAAACCTTCATTTACACCAATCACCCGAATCTCATGCTTTCCAGCTTCGTTCATTGAAATTTTAACTAATCCGATATTGTTGACCGCCAGCCATAAGTTAGAATTTGCATCTGTCGCGATACCAACGATCTTCGCTTCATTTCCAATTAAAATACTATCCAGTTGGATGTAATTTAATCGCAAATCCGATTCTGTGAAGTAAGCCAACTTTTTCTCACTGCTCACCCACCTGCGATTATCTGGAGATATGCATGCGTTGGAAATTCTCATAGAATTGTTTTGTGGATCTGCATTGATCAAAGTCAACTCACTGAGCTTTTCAGTTAAAGTATTCAACTCAAAAAGTCTGCCACTGTCTGTTAAAACAAAACTTCGAAGGGAGGAGTCCTGGATAAATGATTTAAAAGTGTTGGAAGTTTCTGGGCGAGAATCGCTGTATAAATTTTTAATCCTCCTTAGCATTTTCTTTTCAGGAAAGAATTGATACAGATAATCCCTGGTCAACAACCAATATTTGCCTTGGGCATCCAATACCAAATCTTTCAGTAAAACTCTGTGGTCAATAGAATGATTTGCTTCAACAGAGAGTGCATACATTTCATTGGTTTTGGTATTTAATACATTGAGGCCATTGCCCATGAAAGTTGCAAAATAAATTTCATTCCTTTTTTGGTTTTCCAGTATTTTAAAAATATTAAACAACTCACCATGCTGACTGGATTTGATGGGCAGTCGCTTAAAATTAAAAAGTCGACTAAAGGGACTATATTTATAAAATCCAATTTCGTCACTCAGTATGATTTCACCATTTCGACCCATTAAAATTTTATTGATGAAACAGGCTTTTGGACCAAGATTCAAAAGAGGATCAAATGAATATTTTCCGGTCAGTTTATTAAATACAAGAAGTCCGCGATCACCGGACGCTACCCAAAATTCATCCTTGCTTTTAATTTGGACATCGAAAGATAGATTAAAATGGCCTTCATGGACCGAATCAATAAGATAGTCTTTGGATTCTCCGGTTTTTGGATTAAACCAACTGATGGCATTTTCTTCAAAAGAAAGCCACATGGTGGAATCGGAATCATAAATTAATTTATTACAAGTCTTGTGTCTTTTATGCTGAAATACATGCACCAGAGATTTGTTGTTTTCATTCCATTGGTACAAACCATTTTTTGTGCAAAGCCAATAAATTCCATTGCCAAGATCATATACAAAATGCACCGTATTCAATTCAGGACGAATAGGCTTGTACTCTTTATTTAAACCTGTGGTAAGGTCAATCTGTAAATTCTCTTTTGTTTGGGGATGATAAATCTTTAAACCCAAATTATATCCGCTGTACCAAATACGTCCCTTTTTGTCCTTGTGCAAAATTTTAAAATCCTCGTCGATGGTCTTTAAAACTTTTGTTTTCTCATTGGAAAAATGGGAAAATTTTTGGGTAGAAGACTGAAAGTTGCTGATGCCACCTTCATGGTAAGTGATCCAAATGATTCCTTCCTGATCGACGTAAAGGTTTTGTCCATAATCATGCAGCAAAGATGCAGTGTCAGCAATACTGTGTCTGAATGTTTTGAATTTGTATCCATCAAATCGGTTCAATCCATCTCGTGTCCCCACCCACAAGAATCCTGAGGAATCAAATGAGATATGGCTGATCCAATTATTGGATAGTCCTTTGAGTTCATTGTACCATTCAAAAGTTTCTGAAGATTGAGCCTTTATTGAACCCATTAAGAAGCAAATCAAAACCAAGGTTGCAGCAAAGCTTCTTGAATGTGATTGTCTTTGAATAATAAATTTAGAAATGCTTGATTTGGAATGCAAAGTTTTAGAATGAGGAGGTAAAATTAGGAAAAATTGGGTATTTGGTTCATTGGATATGTTGACTTAGAATTTGAGTTCGTTTATTATTGGTTACCGAGTCAGGAATAGTTTCTCCGTATTTTATTCTTACTTTCTTTTGACCGCAAAAGAAAGTAAGCAAAGAAAACTCGTCACAAAAAAAGGCGATCACGCCGTTGGCGTGACCAGGTTCTCCGAGCGGGCGTCCCCAAGAGTACTTGGGGACTGGATTTCCCGCTCTACTAACCTTTCGCTGGTTTTTTGTGACAATCCCAAATATGAGAAATATTTAATTGCAGAATATATTTTCTGATTGGATTAAAAGGATCTTACTTTGATTCATGCAACACCCACTGAATGTCTCGCGATGGCCAATCATTTGAAAAATTATAATCAGTCTATATTTGAAATTTTTTACTCGGCAATTACCAACTTCCGCCTGCTCCATTGGTCCATTCCCTTAATCAAGGCAACATAAGTACCTGGTTTTATAGCATCCGGTAAAACAAATGTATTCTGTTTTGAATCCTTGTTTTGTAAAACAAATGCTTGTCCTGTCTGATCAAAAAGGGTCATTTCTTGAACAAGTGCATCCACGGTTGATTCGACAATGATCTGTCTACCTTGGACCAACAATTTATAAACAAACTCAGTTTTTTCTGCTTTTGGATCTAGTGTGGATTGAATGATTTTCCAGGCTGCAAATCTTGTATCCAAGGAATCGATGGGATCTAATCCTCTGGGCACAGAACCAACGCTGATGTCAAGTGAAAATTCCTCTGGTAAGTCCGTGGGCCGAGCTACCCGAATAAATGAAGATCTGGAAGAAAGTCCCTCACTGAGACAACGGCTGTCCGCTCCAGGTATCTTTGCGCCCCGCATGGCTTCCATTAATCGATCCGCCAAACTACCTGTGGATCTCAAAAATCTTGCCTCCATCGAGTCTATGACATAATTTCCAATCAAAATATTACCTTGAATGCTGTAGAATCTTCCGGCCACGTGTTTTTTAGAATTGAGGCAGTTGGATCCGGTGTATCCCGCAGCAGATGGCACTGACTGTGGACCTAAAACGGCTGCGCCATATTGTCTAATAGATGGATTCCCTTCGGCATCATTGACGACCAACCAGTCCAATAATTCATTTGCTTGTAGGCCTTCCTCCAATTTAACAGAACCATTGGCCTGGTTGACCGGATGCCAATAGGATTGGGTATGTAGTGCTCCTACTCCCGGCAATAAATGACTTATAATCAACGCCTGGTATCCTTCTCTGTCCAAAGAAAGACAGGTGGCACCGGCACCTCCGACTTCTCCAGTTACCGTGTCTACGGCTACGATAGAAAAGGTGTGTTGGGCGGATAATTCATTTCCACATATTAAAAAACATATTGAAAATAAAAGAAGACAAAATCTAATTTTCATTTTTGAAATTTAGACAAAGATATTCTTTTGAAATGGATCCCATTTGACTAATTTTATAACCCATCAGTTTTTTAATTTTTAATAAAACTGATTTGATAAAATACTCATATTTAAAATCTCTACCTTTGCAAAATAAATTAATTCAATGTCCCCACATCTTATTTCACCTTCCTTACTTTCCTGTGATTTTTTAAAAATTGGCGAAGAAGTCAAAATGTTGAATGAATCAAAAGCTGACTGGTTGCATCTGGATGTGATGGACGGTTCTTTTGTGCCGAATATTTCGTTTGGACTTCCAATCATCTCCGCGGTCAAAAAAATCAGCAGAATGCCATTGGATGTACATTTGATGATTGTAAATCCTGAAAAATACATCAGTGACTTTAGAAATGCAGGCGCAGATCACATCACGGTTCATTATGAAGCGTGTACCCATTTACACCGAACCCTTCATCAAATCAAAGAAACAGGAACCCTGGCTGGTGTGGCCCTCAATCCACATACTCCGGTGGAAGTTTTGTTTGATGTTTTGGAGGATGTGGATCTCGTCATCATGATGTCGGTCAATCCCGGTTTTGGTGGACAAAAATTTATTTATCGAAGTTTGGATAAGATCAAAAGGCTTCGAAAAGAAATCATAGAAAGAAATCTAAATACGCTCATTGAAGTGGATGGTGGTGTTGGTTTACAAAATGCTGAAGCCATCCTCTCTGCAGGAGCACAGGTTTTGGTGGCCGGGAATGCGGTGTTTAATACTCCCGATCCCAGCAAGACCATTCATCAGTTTAAAATGATTGAAATAGGCAATTTTGTTTGATTTCAATCGTTTGCATTCGATGCGTTTTTCCTTGATTCGACTGGCGATTTGTACTTGCTTATTTTACATACTAATGTTGCCATTGGCAAATGGCCAATCGACCATCAAGGGCCTAATCACAGACTTTTCTACAGGTGAGCCCATTCCTGCTGCCACCATTTTCATTCCACAAACCAAATTCTTTACAGAAACAGATCTCAATGGCCGGTACTCTTTAAGTTTTGATGCCAATTTAAATGGTCTTTTAAAAATTCAAAAGTTGGGATACGAAACTTTGGAATTTAATTTGAAAAATATTTCTTCTGCCGAACTACTACAGTTTAATCCTAAACTAAAACCCCTTATTTCTCAAGAGGTCATCGTAAAAGATCTTCGCAAAAACGATGAATCCGTCATTCGCGAAAAAGCAGAGTCTTTTGTACTGCTTCCTACCGCTTCTTCAAATTTAGAAAGCATCTTACCCAGCATCGGTTTAGGTGTGCGATTTAGCGCCGGCGGTGAACTCTCCAGTCAGTATAGCGTAAGAGGCGGTAGCTATGATGAGAATTTGGTTTTCATCAATGATTTTGAAATTCTCCGACCACAGCTCATCCGGAATGGACAACAGGAAGGTCTGACTTTTCCAAATCCTGATCTGATCAGGGATCTCAGTTTTTCATCAGGCGGATTTGAAGCAAAATATGGAGAAAAATCATCTTCAGTTTTGGATATTAAATACAAAGTACCCGATTCGCTTAGAGCCAGCGTGAGCGGCAGTTTATTGGGTTTTTCTGCGCATGTGGAAGGATCATCTAGTTTTCTGTCGAAAGATAAATTGAAAAATTTTAAATTTCTATCCGGCTTTCGATACAAAACCAATCAATATTTACTCAATACCTTATCAGTAGAAGGTGAATACCAACCTCATTTTTTTGATTTTCAAAACTTGCTTACCTGGGATTTGCATCCAGATTGGCAGTGGTCTTGGATTGGGAACATCAACAGTTCTCGATTTAGTTTGATTCCAGAATCTGGAAGTCAGGCAAAGGGTTCTTTGTTTTTTATTCTTCGATTGAATACGGCTTTTGAAGGAAGAGAAAGCGATTTTTTTAATCAATGGATGACCGGTACCAGCTTGAGCTATTTTCCAAAAAATAGAAAAAATCTTTTTTATATCAAATGGATTTCTTCTCTTTATCGGGGTCAAGAGGCAGAGCGCTTTGATGTCTTGGGATATTACAGACTTTCAGAAATTGAAAATGATCAAAAAGACGTAGAAGGTCGTGAAGTGCAGTTGTTAGGGACCGGCACCCAACATTTATATGGCCGCAATTATTTAGACAATCTGGTCCATCATCATGAAATACGATCCGGAATTCAACTCGGAAATGCAGGTAGTCATGGCAGCCATTATTTACAAGCCGGATTAAACATACGGCAGGAATTATTTCTGGACAGGATCTTAGAATGGGAAAGACTAGATTCAGCGGGATACTCCATTCCTTATCTCCACGATTCCATTGTATTGAGTCAATACGTCTCTTCGCAAAATCAATTTTCAAATATTAAATCTGCTTTCTGGCTGCAGGATCAATTTATTTATTCTATTTCAAATAAATGGAAATCACAGATCAACGCGGGTATCAGAACCCATTACAATCATTTGAATGGGGAGTTTTTAATTAATCCTCGTCTTAAAATAGAACTCATCCCTACCGATCATCCACAAAATCTCCGATTGTGGTTGGCCGGTGGACTTTATCCCCAGGTGGCCTTTTATCGCGAGATGAGGAATCTGGACGGTAGCTTTAATGAAGATCTTCGTGCTCAAAAGTCTTGGCATCTCATCGCTGGCCTTAAAAAAGATTTTCTTTGGCCCAGCGTGAGTTCCACTCGTTTTAGGTGGATTTCAGAGATGTATTATAAATTCATGTGGGACATGGTCAGTTATAATTTGGACAATGTGCGCATTCGTTATTCCGGACAGAATGATTCAGAGGCATACGCCATCGGGTGGGACAATCGAATTCATGGAGAGTTCGTACCCGGAGTAGAATCCTGGGTGAATTTATCAATCCTTAGAACCCGTGAAAAATTAAATGGAATCCAACACTTGATACCGGGCAAAACCATTGCAGAATCCACCAAGGTCAATGATGTGCCAAGACCAGTGGATCAATTGGCGGCCATCAGCTTATTTTTTCAGGACTTTTTGCCCAACAGGCCTCAATTTAAAATGCATATGCAGGGGACTGTGGCCAGTGGTATTCCATATGGCTTCAAAGAGGCCAATGAAATTTTTAGAAACATTTACAGACTAAGACCCTATCACAGAGTGGACATTGGTTTTTCATACAACCTTTGGGATCGGGAGGCAAAAAAAATCATCCAAAACAGAATGTTCAAGTGGCTGCATTCTACCAGAAAGGCCTGGGTGAGCGTGGAAGTCTTCAATTTGCTCAACACCAAAAATGAGGCCTCCGTCCGATGGATCAAGACCACGAACAATTATGAATTTGCCTTGCCTAACTATCTCACTTCAAGAAGAATCAATGTAAGATTAAGGTTTGATTTTTAATATATGGTTCATTTTCAAAATATTATATATTTAAATTATTAAAATTGTAATATCCTGAACAATTTTCTTATTTGCATTTACCAAAAAGTTCTAATTTTGCACCCGCTTTAGCCCGTAGAGCCGGATTTCCGGGTAAACGGGCCATGGTCTAACCTTATTATATTTAAATAAAAGCTTAAAAATGGCCGTTAAAATCAGATTACAGCGTAAAGGACGCACAAAAGCTCCGTATTATCACATCGTGATCGCGGACGCACGATCTCCAAGAGATGGAAAATTTATTGAAAGGTTGGGATTTTATAATCCAACCACCGTTCCAGCATCCATTGATTTGGACCGGGACAAGGCTTACGATTGGTTGATGAAAGGTGCACAACCTACCGATACCGTTAAAGCCATCCTCAAATACAAAGGCATCATGTACCGCAAGCATTTGACCCGCGGTGTATCCAAAGGTGCTATGACCCAGGAAGTAGCTGATCAAATGTACCAGGATTGGATCCAGAACAAAGAAGGTATGATTCAGTCTAAAATAGTCGAGCGCAAGGAAAAGATGGATCAATACCACGTTTCTACCTTGGCTGTTACCAGAGCTCCAAAGGTAAAAGAGGTGGTTGAAGAAACTGAAGTTCCTGCTGAAATAGATGCTCCAGAATTGCTAGCTGCTGAAGCCATCCCTACTGAAGATGTAGTAGCTCCTGCTGAAACTGCATCCAACGAAGCAGCCGAAGAAGTGAAAGATACTCCTGCAGAAGGATAGGCCAGAATTGTGAGAAAGATTATTTTTTATGAATAATCTTTAGGAATCACATCATGGAAAGTTTAATTCTAACGTTCATAATGAATGAGCCTGAAAGGATTCAATTTCTTTCGGGCATTATCTTTTAAACAAAGCAAACCAAATAAAATGCAACAAGAACTCGAACTAGATTACAAAGAAAGACTCCAGGCTGTCGCAGAGGTGATTCAAAGTTCTGATGAATTAGCAGCTTACCTGGAGGAAGAAACTCCAGAGTTGTACAAGGTTTTGCAAGAAGCTTACGAACCTTTGGTTTCAGAAATTTATGAGGAAGTTGCCACCGACCATCCATTACAAATACTTGCTTTGGAAACGGTTTTGTTGAATCCATTTTTTGAAGGTTTGTTTTTACCTCGAATTTTAGGTTATAGTGTGTTGAGAGGTGAAATCAACGATTTGGTAAAATACAGCAGACCACAGGAACATTTTAAAGAAGTGTTGGTAGCCATTGCCAATTCAACCAATTTTGATGTCATCAAACAACGAATAGGTCAGACCGTGCAATTGGGATTTTCCTTGAGCAGTGATATTTGGTTGGCTTCTTTATTGGATCGCATTGAGAACAAGAAAGTAAAATCTTTTTTACAAAGCATGATCATCGATCGTTTTAGAGATCCAAAAGAAAGACTTACTTTTTTTCAGCGATATAAAAAACAGTTTTCACATTACAATTACCTCACGTGCAGTTTTCCAAACTCAATTGGTGAATTAAAAGTAGAAGAAGAAACTTTAAGAACATTCTTATTAAATAGAATATCAAATAATCTCCCTCATCACAATTATATTCCTGCTCTGTTGGAATTAATCAATAGAAAAGAATTCTTCAGAGAAGCAGAATTTCTTGAAGTCATTTCGATTGTTGGTAATTTCATTGATTTAGGCAATGAAGGCAATGAGCAATTGGCAAAAGTGATCAATCAAAACAGAAGCAATGTCTTCAACGGCATGTATTTTGCATTTCTTAGGAAGAGCCACAAAGATGGCATCGTCTTCGGTCCAAAAGCAGAAATGAAATTTTATCAAATGTTGGATAAATCGGTGACCGATGATTTGTTAAAATATTATCGCTTGTTGGAAACCATTCATTCCAAAGGATTTGTTCATGAAGACTCACTAGACGCCGTCAGTGCATTTTACGGGCAATACGAAGGAATGTCCATCAACAATGAATGTATCCGATTAAATCTATTGCAACAATTCAGAAATGTCGTTGAAAATTTGACTGAACCGGAATACCATTCCTATATTGAAATCAGCCGCACATTTGCCATGTACATGAATATTTTTGACAATTCATCGTTTAACAACGAGTTAAAAGTAATGGGTATGGTGTACGTTCGCAAATTATTGGAATTTTACCAAGATAAGAGATCTAAAGAATACCAGGATGTCAAAAAATTTGTTTGCTCAGCTTTTGTTGAATATGAGTTTTTGACCGAAAAAGAATTGACCGAATTATTTAAGGTGAAAAGGAAAATCAAAGTAGAGGAATAGTTTTGATTTGAATATTCTGTGCTCGAAATAATTAAGTTTAGCAACATTCGATTTGATCCAACGTTTTAAGAACTATGATCAGAATCATCTTTGCAATTACCATCTTCATTTTTTCTTTACAATCAGGCTTTAGCCAAGATAGATTTTTTTATGGTGGACTGAAAGCCGGTATAAATTTTTCACAAATAGATGGTGACGATGCACTCGGTTATGATAAAATCGGTTTACAAAGTGGAATTACCGGAGGATTTAGTTTGGGAGGAATTAAAGAATTGCAAATTGAGTTTCTGTATAGTTTAAGAGGATCGAGATCAACTAAAAACGATACAGCCAATGTTAAAATCAATCTTCACTATATTGAAATACCGGTCATCTTTTGTCTTAATGATTGGCTGATCGAAGAAGAAAATGACAGCTATTACCGATTAATTTTTCAAGGTGGATTGTCCACTGGTTTTTTGATTAATTCAACCAGTACCAGGGCAGAGCATGATTTTAAAAAACTGGATATCAGTTGGTTACTAGGCGTTCAATATCAAGTTACCAAAAACATTGGAATTTATGGGAGATACACTTCTTCCTTCACCCCAATTTATAAATACATGAGGTCTGGACAAGAGATTAAAATGATTAGTTATTTTATATCTTTGGGCCTTAATTACAGATTTAACTAGTCCCTTATGAATCAAATTTTGTTATTTTCCTTTGCAGTGATTTTCCTTTCTGCCTGCCAAGGCAAAAGCAACTCTAAAAGCTCCGAGACGAAAGTCGTCAATCGTGCTGCTGAAATAAACCCATTGAACCCTGAAGCAGTCTCTGAATTAAATCGCAGTTGTACCAGCATTGACGTGATTTCTTTAAGAAAAGAAGTCAATGCGAGCATGAGCTTTTCAAACGCACAGGCCATCCAATATGTGATTTCATTTATAACTGACGAAAAAGGGATACTTACAGTGTGCCAACCAGATGCACATTTGGTTTTCTTAAAGAATGGAGACATCACACACGAGGCTGACATTTATTACACCGGAACTTGCAATGCTATTGCATGGACAGAAGGTGGAAAAATGTCCAACGTCAATAAATTAAGTCCTGAAGGAATCGATTTTTTCAAAAATTTCTTGAAACCTAGGAATCCCAATCCACCGGATTCTGCAACTCAGCAAAAATAAATAAACTTTAGACCCTTGTAGCTTGTCTATATTGCATTAAAAGTCAAAGCTATGATTGAGTCCTTTTTTATGATGGAGTCTGGCATTAGGGCTGCACTTGCTTCTATCATGGTGGGAGGATTGTGCGGATTACTTGGATGTTTTATCGTACTTCGTAATATGTCCTTAATCGGAGACGCGCTTTCTCATTCTATCTTACCCGGTATTGTGGTTGCATTCATGCTGTTTGGTTACTCGACCACTGCATTTTTTATAGGATCGGTCATTGCAGGATTGATCGCAGCTCTTTTAATCACCCTACTTCAAAATTATATAAGGGTAAAAAATGATGCAGCGATAGGGATTATATTCACTTTCATGTTTTCGATGGGAGTTATTGGCATCAGTTGGCTTTCCAACAGCGAAGGCGTGCATCTTGATTTAAAAGACTTTTTATTTGGGAATGTTTTGGCGGTAGAAACCGAAGAATTGGTAATTTCTGCCATCATGTCTGCGGTTGTAATCATATTAATGATCACTATATACAGAGGTTTATTCACCACCTCTTTTCAATCCGATATTGCTGCCACTTTAGGTTTTAGCAGTCATAAGATCCATTATGTGATGATGTTTATGCTATCTCTCGTTGTTGTTGCATCCATCCGCAGTGTAGGGGTCATCTTAGTGGTTGCAATGCTCATCACTCCAGCTTCTGCAGCATTGTTGATCTCAGACAGATTACCCAAAGTCCTCATTAGCTCTTCACTTATAGGGATGATTTCAGCTTTTAGCGGATTACTAATTTCCATCGTGCTCGATACACCACCCGGACCTTCCATGGCCGTGGTGACCACCTTTTTCTATTTGCTTGTTGTACTTTTTGCTCCAACCAGAGGCTTGATTCCTGTGTGGAGATCCAGACAAAAACAAGAAATGAGAGTGGTGATTGAAGACATTCTCAAAAGACTAGGTTCTGAAAAAAATGGAGAGTCCATGACCCTTGAAGAACTAAAATCCAGATTGGGACATTCTAGTAAAGTGTTGCAAAAATGGCTGCAAAAGATGAAAAAATTGGGACTGATTGATCAGATCCAAAACCAAATAGTCTTAACAGAATCAGGTCGCTTAAGAGGAAATCAATTGGTGAGGGCGCATAGATTATGGGAGACTTTTCTTGTGGAAGAACTGGGTCTTGCCCCTGATCAAATACACGAAGATGCAGAAAGAGTGGAGCATCATCTAAGCGATGAAGAAATCAATGAGGTGGATGATAGTTTGGGATTTCCGGAAAAAGATCCTCATGGATCTCCGATTCCGAGGATTTAATTTGACCGATAGTTGGCCCAGAATTTTCGGATTTTTAAATAATCAAAATCTTTTTCATGACGATACGCCTCTTTTTCAAAAGAGATTTTTCTGTAAGCCATGTCTGAGTTATTACCTTTTAATTTGTAGTAAATAAATTCAGAGATGTACAGGATATAGAAAATGATCACTGCATATTCTATTTGTTGCCGAAAATGAATTTTCTCATGGTTGATCAGGATCTGATCGTGCACCATTAATGGATTTCTGATCAGAATAAAGGGCCACAGACAGATGGCTTCCACTTTTCGCAGGTTGAAAAATACAAAAAAAGCTTTGGCTACGAAAATCATATGCAGTCCAATAAAAGAAAATAAATTCTATTGTTGGCCTTCATCGATTTTATCCATGGCCTTTTGGGTTCTGTCCCAGAATTCACTAAAAAATGGTTTGATCGATGAAAAAACTTCCTTGCTCACTTCCGGCATTTTCTGTAATACGGGATAGGTGATAGACTGTTCTTTGGTGGCAGGACTAATAAACCTTACCTGATCCAAAAACCAAATCAATGAACTAAAGATGACCAGTGTCATAAACCCGGCTACTACCCCACCCGCCATTTTATTAAAAATATTGAGGTGGATGGTTTCGAGGACGTTTTCCAATCCATGCCCAATCATCCGAATGGCAATCATCACCAAAATAAAAGTCAATGCAAAACCAAGGATGATGGTGATTCTTGGATCTGTTTTAAGCAATTTTTCTAAGAGCGAAATCATTAAAAATGAAAACCTCAAAGTAACCAAAAGGGCAATTAAAATGGACAATACACCAAATACGGTCTTAAGGATTCCTTTTGTAAAACCTAGGTAAAAACTCGCTCCTACCAATATCAAACAAACAATATCTAATACCATTTTAGAAAACTATTTTGAGTGATTAATTTAATAACGTATGATCCGAGAAAATGTCAAACAAGGCTTAAAGATATCATTATTATTAAATCGCCAGATAAATTTTATACAAAATTAGTTGAAACACGCTTCTATTGTTTTTTATACATTTGTTACATTATTTGAAATTAGTTTTAGAAAACTTTTAAAATTGTACTTTATACTTGTTCAATTGATTTAAGTGGAATACAAATGAACCTTCATTTTAATAAAAATAGTTTTTAGAATTAAAACTCATGCTCGAGAAAAATTTGTACTTCGTTTTATGGATCCTCTTTTTATTTTCTTGCAGAAAGCAGGAGTCTGTATTATTTTACAAGTATCAATCCAATGTCGAAGACGAATTGACAAGCATCCATTTTACAGATGAAAAAAACGGAATCGCCGTAGGTGGAAACACCTGGAAAAGGGGCATTAAATTGAGCACATCGGATGGAGGAAATCATTGGAGCAGAGATTCATTGTATGACAAACAGTTGTTTGCCTTGTGCAAATCAAGCACTCCACAAGAATTTTTTGCAGCAGGTATTGATCAGCGCTTGTATCAATTTTCAATTCAACATAGCCAAATTTCCAAATTTGGTGATTATGCCTTTTATCGTGGTATGACTGCATTAAAACAAAATAAAATTATTCTTGTAGGAGGTGAATCCTTTGGTACCGGTTATATCCATCAGTTGGATCCGCATACTTTGGCATTCAGTAATCTATTATCATTGCCTCGTGAATTGGATGTCATAGTTTCTTTTGACAGTCTGCGAATGATCGTTGCAGGTTGGGGAATCTTATTGTCTAGTGAGGATGGAGGGCAAAGTTGGGATAGTACTTTTTTACATGAGCATTGGAGGGATTTACACACTTTCGATCAAGAAAGTGCGGTAGCTGTTGGAATCAACGGGAGCATCATCATGACGCGTGATTCCGGTAAAAATTGGGCCCATTTAAGAAAAGGGAACAGCATTTTTGTAACAGATCTGCCTCTCAGATGCATTGCCTTTAAAAATCATTTGGAAGGAATTGCAGCGGGCGAAAATGGCATTGTGATTAAGACCAGAGATGGTGGTAAAACATGGCTTGAATTAGAAGATCTCCCCGAAATTAATTATTTGGATATTTTTATACAAGGCAGTTCTTATTGGCTTTGTGGGTCTGAGGGTGTGATTATTAGGATTGAAGAATGAAGGAACGGTGCGAAGCAAACTCGCCGAGCTAGGCGAGTTAGTGAAGGAATGGTGCATGAAGGAACGTTGCGAAGCAAACTCGCCGAACTAGGCGAGTTAGTTCCTGAACCGAGCTGAAATGCAGCTCGGCGAGTAATAAAACAATCGGACTAGTCGAGTTAATGACTGAACCACGTTGTTAACCAACGTGGATTAGAACCGAGCTGATAACCCCGCCAAGCATGCTTGGGGACACGCAGCTCGGCAGGTTGTAAATCAATTAGACTAGTTGAGTTAGTTACTGAACCGCGTTGCTTAACCAACCCAGAATTGCCGAGCTTATAACCTCGTCAAGCAGGCTTGGGAACGTCAGCGGTAGGTAGTTTATCAATTAATATTTTACTGAACCTAACATAAAGATTCTTACTTTCTTTTGGCCGCAAAAGAAAGTAAGCAAAGAAAACTCGTCACAAAAAAAGGCGATCACGCCGATGGCGTGACCAGGTTTTCCGAGCGGGCGCTTCGCTGGATTTCCCGCTCTACTAACCTTTCGCTGGTTTTTTGTGACAATCCAAAATATGTTAAATATTTAATGAACTCAAAGAACCTATTTGGCAGATTTTATGATGCTGCAAACGTCATTTCGCGGAGTTTAATACTCTAAAAGCGTACCTCATCATTTTCAAATTGACTAATTTACTAATCAAATATTCCCATTTTCATGGCGCCAAATGCAGAATTTATAATGCCTTTGGCGTCACAGGTTCTGCCGTAGGCGTTACGTCGCTGCACTCCGCATTTTCACATTTTCACATTTTCAAATTATCAAATTTCCTAAGCACCCTCTTCATATTTCCCATCAGCGTGTCTTGCAAATCTTCCTTCATTCCGATCATGCACTTGATCGTATCTGCTCCATGGCCAACCGCCAAATTTAGTGGCGTGAAAATCATCAAATGCCTGTTGGATTTCTTGTTTGGTGTTCATCACAAAAGGACCGTATTGGATGATGGGTTCATTGATGGGTCTACCTTGAAGAATTAATATTTTACATTCTGTGGATCCGCTTTTTAGTTCGAGGTCGACAGTCGATTCTGCGTATGCAGAATGATATTTTGGGATAGTTGTGCCGTTGGCTGTCAACTGTTCCCCAATATAAAAATAAACCATTCGATTAACTCCTTCTGATGCTTTGGGAATTTTAAAACTAGTATTTGGGTCCATTCTAATATTGTAGATAGCGACTTCATTGCCAGGATCAGATGCCCAAGAATTGGGTGGCGGCGCAGGTGCAGAAGCGCCATTTAATTGGCCGGCCATAATTTCAATTTCAGTCAATCGGTTTTGAGAATCTGCCAATTTAATTTTTGGAATACTGCTACCCCACAACATTTTAAAATGAGGATCCACCATTTTATTTCTCTTTGGTAGATTCAACCAAATCTGGAAAAGCTCCAAAGGATTGTCTTCGTCCTTTTTTAAAAGTGGAAACATTTCAGAATGTTGAACTCCCTTACCGGCAGTCATCCATTGCACATCACCTTCGCCGTATCGACCTGAAGCACCCATGCTGTCTGCGTGATCCACCATCCCTTTTCTGACCACAGTAATTGTTTCAAATCCTCTGTGAGGGTGTCCCGGGAAACCAGGTACTTTTTTACCATGGTACATTCTCCATCCATCTTTGATGATAAAATCATCACCTAGCGTTCTTCCTTTTAGGGAGCTTACCGGACCTAATTCATCATTTCCTTTTGGAAAAAAATCTTCATGATGCACACAAAATAAAAAGGGATCCATGGTATCCCAGTTGAAACCCATGGGTTTAATATCTCTGATTGGATTTTTAAAAGTCGGTTCGCTGATGTCTTCAATAATATTGACATTTCGACTGTTGGATAAGCCCAACCATGCTAAAACACCCACTGAAACTTTAGTTACAAAACCCCTTCTGCTTCTTTTTTCCAATTCCATACCCGACGAATTAAACTAATTAATTAATAAAAGGTCAAATGCTGTGATTTAAACTTCAAAACTAAAAAACAAAATTATGCTAAAAAAGATCAAATATTCATTGATTCTCATATTCATTTTATTCAATCTGAGAATCGGCTTTGCCCAAGATAGTACAGGATTGGCTGGTGATCATTTTTCATTAGAGTCTGCTTTGCAAATGTTCAAAATTGCAGAATCTCCGGAAGATTTTGAAAAACTGATCAACGATGAAAAAAATAAAGTAACCAATCTGGATTTAAATCAAGATGGTGATGTCGACTTCGTGCGGGTCAATGAATTTCAAGAAGACGATGTGAGAATTTTTGTTCTCAGTGTGGATATCTCTGAAACTGAAAGTCAGGATATTGCAGTCATCGAACTCGAAAAAAACGGAGATGAATCTGCGGTCATTCAAATCGTGGGTGATGAAGAAATTTTTGGCGAGGCTCTTATTGTAGAACCTTCTGATCCTGACGATCATATGATGGACAAAGAAGAGAGCAAAGGAAATGGTCCTAGCGCATTGGAAGAAGATCGAATTATTGTAGTAAACGTATGGGGATGGCCATGTGTGCGCAGAGTTTATACCTATGGCTACCGTCCTTGGAGGCCTAATTGGAGATGGTCAAACTACCCTACCTACTGGGCACCAAGAAGGCCTTGGGGCTGGGCTGTATGGCATCCATTCCGCCATGTGCATGTAGGTCCTCATGTGAGGTATATTCATACAAGAAGATGTGTTAGCGCTCCACGTATTTATGCACCACATCATCGAAAATCGGTGGTTGTAAAAACAAGGTATGCTCCTGCCCACAAACATTATAAAGTGACTAAAAGTAAAACAACTGTAAAAGGTCCAAGAGGTAATAAAGTGACCAAAAGTAAAACTACCGTAAAAGGCCCGAGAGGTAATAAAGTGACCAAAAGCAAAACGACTGTAAAGAGAAGTTCACCGCGTAAAAAATAGAAATTGCATTCTAATTTAGAGGCAAAAAAAATACCCAAGATTTCTAAATCTTGGGTATTTTTTTAATAAAGTAAGGCTAAAAATTAAGGTCTATTAAGCCACCAACCGAGCCAAAGTCCTACTAAACCCCAAGAGACAATAGCGTCGATGAGATAACCCATGGTACCAGTCTCAAACCATATGGAATAGGTATAAGGAATCGTCAAATAGGCGATCAATCCAACAAAGATTGAAGCTTGGACACAATTCATTAAATTATTATTCTGGATTCTTGCCAGTACCCAAATCAACATCAATAATGCGACAATATCTACAGCGAAACCGCGGAACATGTTCATGCCCATGCTTGTATTCATGGATTTATGATAACTGATAGAAGCCCATGGCTTACCAGCATTTTGTTCCATCAAAGCTTCTTCCTGTTCAATTGAAGTACCCGGAGGTACACCCGGAAGCATGTAAGTTCCTTCCTCTGTTAGATTTTGAGCAAGACAATCTAAAATTTGTTGGTTGTTGGCAGTGTAAGTAAACTGGTCTTTATGAATACCTAGCATAGACCAAGACAAAAATTGCCATAAGAACAGGATAATGGCACCTACGAGGATGCCGATAATTTGTTTTGACATAAATTTAGAATTTTGAATTGTTTGAAAAATTTCGTTACAAAGTTATTAATATTTCAAAATTATCAAACAAAATATTAAACCACTCTTACTTAACACTAATTTCCATTGTTCGCTGAAATCTCGAATAGTTCTTTTAAAATTTTTATATAATATCAAACTTCATTCTGATTATCCTCTATATGCAGAATATGAAGCAGTCTATGAATAATTGGAGCAAAAAAAACAGCAGTAATACTAAGAAAAGCTACCCCGCTATATAAGGCATAAAATGAGGAAAAAAGTTTTGCACGGGTGGTTAATAATTCAACAACAGGACCCATCCCAGTCAAAATCATACTTGCCATATGGAAACTGTCTATCCAAGCTAAATTGGCAAAATAATAATATCCTAAAGTGCCAATAGTCATTGATACTACTACCAGCCCAAAAGCAAAAACACCATACCTCCAAACTCTAAAAAGAAAATGAGTGAATGAACTAAGTTTTTGGTTTTGGTTTTCAAATTTCATTTTTTTTATTTCTTTAATTATTTTATCCAAATAATTTAGTTAGGCTCGTCACAATAATTTGTTGTTGGGATTGCAGCTAAACAAAACAAGATAAAATTATCTGATCAGCGTCACATCACCTTGAAGTATTTGTGTTTCGCCATTTTTCCATTCCAATTCTAGAATGTAAACATAAACACCTGGTACAATGTCTACATTTCTAAATCTTCCATCCCAGCCTTCATCCGGTACATTGGGTAAAAAATTATAATTGTTAAAAACAAGTGCCCCCCATCGATCGTAAATTGAAAAAGATTTCACTTGCGTATAACTGTCTTCTGTAACCACGGGAAAAAACCAATCATTCACAACATCTCCATTGGGGCTAAAGGCATCAGGAATCCAAACACCTCTTTTGATAATTTGAATAAGAATGCTTGCACTCGCTATGCATCCCTGACGATTGGAATAGCTGACCGTATAACTCCTCTCGCTTTTTATTCCAACAAGCTCCGGTTCCGGACAATCAGAACAACTAAGAAATTCAGATGGTGTCCAACTAATCCATAAAATGGAATCTGTGGGAATTGAAAAAACTGGCTTTAATGTCAAATTTTCCGCCTCATTAATTTTTACCAGTGGAGGAAGACTCACATCGATTGGTGAAGGTTCTTGGATTTCAAAGTCTTTGGTTAAAATGCAACCATTGGCATCTTCGATTCTCAATTGATGCCATCCAGGAATTAAACCAGAAAAATATAGCGTCTGTATTTTTTGGTTGTCTAACCAATAGGTAAATGGTCCTGTCCCACCTTCAATTTGAAGAATAGAAATAGCTGCTGGATCACCCTGACATTTGGCTTTTAGAAGATCAAATATTATGTCGGTAGGTACATTAAAATTTTCAATGACATCTACACTGTCTATCCTTTCGCAACCATTTTGTGTATTTAATATTCGCAAATAATATCTACCCGGTAGATCTGCTTCTACTTGCAAGGAATCTGGCTTTCCTATAAGTCTGCCAGTGGAAGTTGACCAAAAAGCCATGAAGTTTGAATTTAAATTATTCAATGTGGCGGACAAAAGAGAAATTTGACTAGAACAATTCAATTCCAAAGGTTTTTGTATTTGAAAATTTGGAATGGCTTTATTTTCAATAACTGCGACTGTCGCTTCATTGCTGCACAAATTATTTTGTTCAATGACGACCAATCGATATAGTCCCGGGCCAGAAACTATCAAGTCAGGCGAATTTATTCCTGAGCTTATGTTTCCATTGGATGTGCTCCAAGTGTAAATGTACATTCCAGAGCTCCCCGACACATTCGATACAATTGTTGCTTCAATCACTTTACAATCCAAAGTATCTGGTATCTCAATATTTAAAATAGGCTTATTAAAATCCGCAATAATTTTAAGCGTATCCATTGCTACACAACCATTGCGCAAATCTTCCACCAATAAAACATAATCACCAACTGCATTTGCTTCAATCACTCTTTGATTTGCATTACCCCTAATTGCACCACCTATGGTCGACCAACGAAATGATAAATGGGAAGAATCATTGGAGATATTTCCTTCCAGAAAAAATTGACTGCTTGCACAATTCCAAATTTTATCCATACCCAAAACTACTGTTGGAGCAATAGTATCAAGACTGACGTTGACAGTACTTAAAGAACTACAACCATTTAAATTATCCGTAACCTTTAAAGTATAAATTCCAGGAATATTCACGCGTGTATTCAATGAGTCAGGGTTTGTAATCATTGAACCGATTGGTCCGGACCAAATGGCACTGAGCGGATTTCCTGTCATGGAATTGGCATTCGCAATTAGATCGACATTCTTGTTTTTACAATTGAGGGTATCAGGAATTACAATTTGGATAATGGGTTTGTTGAGATCCGGTTTCAATAAAATACTACTGGAGTCCTCACATCCATTTTTTTCATTCAGTATATGTAACTGGTACAATCCGGGTGCTCCTGCTTCTATGATCTGGCTGCCTTGACCTGAAGAAATAATTCCATTGGCCGTGCTCCAAATATATTTGAAGCTTGATCCTGTACTACTCGCGGATGCATCTATAATGAGAAAACTATCCTTACATGCAAAAAACATTTCAGGACCTAAAACAACTTGTGGTAAAATAAGGTCTTCATCAATAAATAGTGAATCTATATTTTCACAACCATTTGTTTTATTGGTGACTTTTACAAAATACCAACCCTTCTGATTGACCGTTGGAGTAGCCGTGTTTTGTCCGTTGGAAATATTACCTCCGATTGTCGTCCAAATAAAACCAAGAGAATCTGCAAGACTAAAATTAGCCTCCAACATTATACTGCGCCGATCACAATTTAAAATACTGTCTAAACCTGCATCGATGAATGGCAATATCCGAAAATCAAAAATTTCTACACTATCATAAGTTTCGCAAGCATTTTCCTCATTCACAATTCGTAGAAAAACTTTGGAAGCCTTTGATATATTTTTTGAAGACTCAATGGAATCGGTAGGAAGTTTCAAAGTATCAATTTGCCAATAATAAGAAAATCTTCCATTTAAATTTGGAGTTTCATTCTTTATTATTATTTGATTATTTTTACAATCTATGGTAAGATCATTTCCCAATTCCAATGATGGAGTAATCGTATCCAATCCCACTTTCCAAAATGCACTGTCTTTGCATTGGTTGACAGTATCTGTAATAATCAAAGTATAAATTCCCTGCAAAGAGGATAAAATAGTTTTACTATTTAAGATGACGCTTTGGTCAGGTAATATCCAATTTAAGTTTGTTTTTAGGCTGTCGTTGGTCAGACCTCTTAAGTTGATTGTGGTTTTTCTACAATCCAAGAGGCTGTCACCCATAATTTGAACCATCGGTCTAAGAGTATCTGCAGATACATTAACATCCAATACTAGAACACATCCTGTATTAACATCAGTAATGGTTACCATGTACGTCCGAATTTGATTAACAACCACGGATTCTGTATTCTGACCAGACAATAAAGCTGATTCTGGTGACCAAACATAAGAATAATCGCCACTGCCGGAGTTCATTTGAACTTGAATGGTGACGCTGTCTTTGTTACAATTTATTTTTTTATCCGGAATCAGTGAACCGGCCAATTCATCAGGGGCATTAAATTCAATGGTCACTTCTTTTTCACAACTGACACTGCCGTTGGTGTAGATCACTTTTAATGTATAAAAACCGGAACCTCTTACTTTGGCATCCGGACCATTTTTAGAAATGATTCTGCCCCCATCGGTGGACCATTCATATCGAATGTTGGGACCAAAAGAAGACCCTAAAGCAGTTAAATCAAATGGTTCGGATGAACATTTTGGTGCTTTTAAAATGGTAATTTTGGCTTGGAGATCAATAATTTCCACGGTGACTTCATCCATGTCCATACATTTTTCAAACAGGGCAATGTCATCGATGGCAAAATCATTTCCCCCTCTTATACCTGAACTCTCACTCAAACAAATTTGTGTTGAAGCAGTGGTCGCAGTAAAACATATTTCATACCTCTCCCAATTGCAAAGACTTCCTGCGGTTACTCCTCCAACGGTGGAACCATTTATTTTTACGGCAAGTTGCCCAGGATTTGAAGATACTACTGAAGTGTGGTAAAATTCAAACAGGTACATTCGACCGATCACTGTCGGAATCGTCTGGCACCAAAAATTGGTGCCCGCGACTGGATGTCCGTTCACCAATAACATATTGCCAGCACCTGAAGTATTGTCTCCACATGGGCTAAAACCTCCATTCCAACTGGAAGGATTGCTGGTCACAAAATATTCTCCTTCAGTGGTATTCACAAAATTGAAGGTATAACCGGAAGAAAAACCAGAATTGCCACTTTCAAAATTTCCATTGGTTATTAAATTATTGGTTGAAACTCCTTCAGCGGTCAACTTGTAAGTATATTTTCCTGGAACCCTCGTCGTAACAAAAGGATCCAACACATCCGGACTCGTGAGATGGGTGCTTGGTGTCCATTTGAAACTGGTGTAGGTCCCTTGAACGGATCCATTTAATTGAATGATTTCAGATAGATCACAAATTGTGATATCCTGGCCTGCGTCAGCATCCAGTCCGGTACATTGTGAATACAAAGATGGAAGAACGCCACAAATGCAAAGAATAAAAAGTAAATTAATATAAAGATTATAAAATTGTCTTTGCATAATTCAATGTTTTTCAGGAATATTTACTTTAAATCACTTTAAAAGATTACAATTCTTCAGTGTAAAGATAGCTGAATATCAATTTGGAATCAAAAAAAAGAGAAAGTTGCATTTAATACTTAAACACAACGAAGGTATAATTTCCAAAAACAAAATAACAAGCTGTCAGAATTTAATAAATCGTTTATAAACTGAGGCCACATTCACAAAATAGAAGCCTGAGGTAAAATCACTTACATCGATCACAATTGGATTCTCGCTTTGATGATTCATCTCCATCAACAACTCCCCCATCGGATTAAAAATTCGAACTGGATTCTTTAAATCGCCGTTTGATAAATGTAGATATAAAAAATTTGAAACTGGATTTGGATTCAATTCAAAATTAGATTGAATTTCACCAAGATGAGTTGTACTCGATTCGTGATTCTCATATATCCACACTTTCCCATCATTGGTTGCCATAAAAACTTTATCACCATCTGTTACCAGTGATCCTTGAGACAAACCATCGTTTTGACTTGAGATTCCCTGGTTAAATGATTCCCAGTGGATCCCATCAAAAGAAGTGTAGATACCAACATTGCTTGCGCCGGTGACACCTCCTGAGTGTAAAAACATTTGACCTTTTGTGCTGGTTACAATTTTTGAAATTTGTTGCCCGGTTTGTATCAGATAATCTGAAATACCCTCTGTTGGTGATGTAGTACGATTGTTCATATCAGCAAAACCAAGTTTATTTTTCCATCCCAATTCCCACATATTCACTCCAGACCAAACTAAATTATTTTCTTTTGTAAATCCAATCGCTCCCACATTACCACTGATAGAGAGTGCGCGCATAGGACTGAGTGTATCTTGCTGAAAAGGGTCTGATATCTTACATGCAAAAATATCTGCAGGATGCCATGTTTTACCTTCGTCATCAGAATAAATAACACCTGCAGTTTCGGTACCCGCGTAAATCCTACCTCTGGAATCAATATTAATTGAAAAAATTGCTCCGTCTGCATCTGATTTATTGAGTTGTGATGGATAGTAACAGGGGTAGTTGGATTTTATGGTTTTGTTTTCATCAATGGCTTGAAAACTTCTACCTCCATCCACGGACTTGTAAATATAGGCCCATCTCACTCCCGCATAGATAATCCCATCATTGGAAGTGGCCAAACAAAAACCTCCTAAATTAGGAATTTTATCAGATAACGAAGCTTCCCATTGTTTTGATGTTTGATCCAATCTAAACATCCAGGGTTCCGACAAATCTGTTCTAAAAACTCCCACCAAGGGCTCGCTCTGGGCATTGTATCCCAACGCAACGATATTGTTTTGGACTGAGACTGGTCTTGGCACTTTGGGTAATTCTGCAAATTGGCCATTGATAGCCATGGTGTTGGCTTTGTACACAAAACCTTGTTTAATTCCGGTACCCAACAAACTATAAAATATATCATGATTGGGCGCTACGGCCATTCTTGGATAAACACCAGATGGCAGACCTTCTGCCCACAATCTCCAAGCACCCGATTGTGCCTCTCCATTTGTTAAACCAAGACTGAACCAAACAATCAGAGCACAAAACATCCCTTTATTCATATCCATACATACACAATTTAATTGTAGTTGATAATTTCATTTTGGATGACCAAATACATTGATTGTGTAAAAATAATAAAATAAAGTATTTACCAAAAATAATTTCAATTACATTAATACTAAATTTTCCATGTTCGACAGATATTTTTCAATTATCTTTGTAGATCACCATATTCAATGATAGCGTTAAAAAATAAACTAATTAAGTTTTAACCCAATACCTTATCATAATAATGGTCTTCTTCTAAATTTAAAATATTAAAGCACTCACAGTGAATACCAGTTCCATTTCAACCATTAAATTTTTAGTGATCATTTTCCTTGTTTGTCTTGGCTTATTTTTTGCAAAAGATTTTTTAATGCCGCTTACCATAGGCGCCGTGTTGGCAACTTTATTTTTACCCGTTTGTAAATGGTTGGAAAAAAAATCTATTCCTAAGGGCCTAGCCGTTATCATATGCTTTTTATCACTTATCTTGTTGATAGCAGGAATAGGGTTTATTATTGGTTTACAATTGTATGGACTCACAGAGGACTTTGACCAAATCGAAAAAACATTTACCAAAGGCTTTAAAAGATTCCAGCAATACATCGTTAGATATGTAGGCGTCACTGTAAAAGAGCAAGAAGAGCTAATGCACAATCAAGAACCCATGATTTATGATTTAATCAAATCTATGGTTGGGTCATTGCCTAAAATCATTACCAATTTTATACTGATTATCATTTACGTTCCCTTTCTTTTATTTTACCGAAATCATATAAAAACATTTATCCTTAAGTTGGCTGATCCTGCACATGAAACAGACATGGAAAATGTAATAAATCGTGTAGCAGCAGTCTCCCAAAATTATTTGGTCGGCCTACTCAAAATGATATTTTGTCTTTGGATCATGTATGGAATAGGTTTTTCTTTGCTTGGTGTAGAGAATGCCATTCTATTTGCCATCTTGTGTGGGGTATTAGAAATTGTACCATTTATTGGAAATCTGACCGGTACTTTTATTACGGTGATGGTCACCGCAGTTCAAGGTGGCAGCATGATGTTAATATTTGGAATCGTATTGGTTTATGGTATTGTTCAAATGATCCAAGGGTGGTTATTGGAACCATTTATCGTAGGGTCTCAAGTAAAGATCAATCCACTTTTTACCATTTTAGCCTTGTTAATTGGAAGTTTACTTTGGGGTATACCCGGTATATTTCTCGCCATACCATTGATGGCTATGTTTAAAATAGTCTGCGATCATGTGGAACCACTAAAACCATATGGATTCTTGATTGGAGAAACTGTCAAAGAAGAAAAGAAATAATTATTCCTCTTCCGGTTTTGATTTAAATTTATCCTTAATTTTCTGAATAAAATTTAATAACTTTTCCTTAAAACTGCCGGCATTGTCTGTCACAAAATTAGTAACAAATATTTGAAGCACTGTGGCTAGAATATTATTGATTGGTTTTTGCCCAACACCTAAGGTCGCTTTTTTCGAAAAATAGCCCAACGCAAATCCTGCTACCGTTTTTAAAAGATTTTGGACAAGGTCCGGCGAAGCAGCCAGATCTTTGATAGAATTTTTTATTAAATTCACAGGTTTCATATTTTCTGCAACCTGATCAAACTCTATTTTTAACAACCGAGCATCTTCCTTTTGTTGAACTTCAAGTTTTTGAATAAATGCTCTTAGTTCAGTCAATGATTGGATATGTTCCATGATTTACAAATTAAGCATTTGGGAAATGATTGAATTTTGGATACTTTCCTTCGCTTTCTTTTGTAATAAGAAATAAAAAATTAGACTCACTATTGCATAGAATCCGGCAATACACATAAATCCATAATACATCTTTCCGAAAATTTCTCCCAGCCAAATGGCCATTCCTATACTTAACATTAATACAAATAGTATAAGGACCATTAGGATTACTGCACGTATAATAAAAGTAGAAAAGACCCCTGATATTTGTTCAATGGCCTTAAGTTTGTACAAATCCAAAGTGGTCTCCAAATAATTTTGAGCTCTTTCAAATAACGGTTCAAAGAAATGCTCTTCGTTTTCCTTCTCGGAATTATCCATTTTCATTGACTTAAATAATAAAAAATTAACTCAAATGAGTTTTTACCTCTTTTTTAATTTCTTCTACCTTTTTACTGGCTTGATGTACTTTTACGCCGGCGTCTGCGATGGTTTCTTCAAACTGAGATGCAATTCCGTCCAACAACTCATCAAACTTAAGTTTTAGTTCATCCTTGGTAGCATTTGCCTTTTGTGACAATTTCCTTCTGGTCTTAGAACCTTTGGCTGGTGCTAATAAAATTCCTAAAACTGCGCCTATTGCCACACCCGCCAAGACACCGATTAAAACATTTGATTTACTCATAATTTATAAATTTATTTGACATAATATTTAGATACATTTTGAAAATTTAGAATTTAAAATAAATATTCAATTTTAAATTAAAAAGAAACAGATTAAAGCGATTTGACGCGATTTGTAGCTATGGCAATTTACAAAAAAGGAGATAAAGTAGTTATCTCGTCATTTTAGAAGATCTTCTAATCATATAAAACAAATGATCATTATTAAAGTTCCATTTTTCTAAAATAATTGCTATTTTAATGTTTAGAAACTCATTTTTCGTATTCATAGCATCCTAGATCGGGCTGAACTGGATCCCTTAGAAATCCAGTCAAGTCAAAGTTTAAACTGGAGATAGGCAGCGCCTTTTTCTCTGCGATGGATAAACTGTCTAGGCGGTAATCATCCATATTCAGGTCACGAAAAAGGCTGTCCAAGGATGATTGAAAAATACAATCAATTGTATGAACCCTAATAAAATCAGGGTAATTATTCGGAAATAGTAGCTCTTTAATTCTGAGTAAACTATTGTTCATTTTCAAATTAAATGCTACACGCTCCATTTGGTCTATAACCATCCAAAATTCATCCTGATTAGACCCTGTGATAATGCAATTGGTCAAATCCGCATTTAATGGATGCAATCGAATGTCTTCACAAAAAGGTGGATCTGCGCAATAAATGTTGGATAAAAAAACGGCAGACTCATCATTTCCCAAACTGACGAATGTATTGTAAGCTGCAACTAAATTTCCCCCATTTTGAAATGAAAGTGCCTGTTGGCCCTGATCAAAAAACAAACTGTTTTCCAACGTCAAATCAGCAGCCAGAGCGCTGATCCCTGAATACGTCTGATGAGAAAAGATACATTGACTGACATGACATTCAGACAAAGAGTCCATTTGTAAACCTAGTAAGCTGTTTCTTATATCTGCATATTTAATGGAATTCCCTTTTGAAAATTGATCCAATGCAATTCCCGACCATTGTCCCGGAATTTTTTGGTAAGAGCTTTCAAGTCTTACCCCGGTCATGAGGACTCTTTGATTGGATGTCCCATTTACTTTTAAACTGGCCTTGGGTCCAATGATCAATCGCCCATCATTGTAAAAGATGGTCCTTCCAGAAGTGTCTTTAAAAGAAGCCAAACCACCAAAAAAATGAATTCTTGAGCCTGCCTCAATTTGCAAGGTTCCATTGTCCAGATAAACTATTCCATAAATTATATAAGGTTTGGGATCATTCCATACCAATGTTTGGCCTTGAAGGTCTATACCGACGATGTTTCTTTGATTGGCTTTGGAAGGATAATAATTGGCATTTTGTCCATAGGCTTCCAATGTGAGTACTTTTATACCTGTCGAGTTTTCTGCAATGACAGAATCCAAAATCACAAATGGACTTAGTTCAAGAGGATCATTTGGGTTAATGGTTACTTCGCAAAATAGATAAATGCTGTCATTAGGCCTTATATGGATTCCTTCAAAACTAAGACCGGATTTCCCGTTTAAATTCAAACGAAAATGGGAAGAATTTCCTCCGGCAAGGTAAATTCTATCGATTTGAATGCCTTCATTGGATGGATTGTAGAGCTTGACAAACTGGGTGGTAGAACCCAAGGTCGTAAAAACGGTATCAAAGCTGAGCGTATCGCTTGAAAAATGGATGGGCAAATTGGATGAAAATACTTCTTCTTTAAGACAAGACGAGTAAAAAAAACCACTCAAAATCAATAGAATAGATCCAATTATGTATGAATTAGCATTTTTTATGTTAAAAACCATAGACCATCAAACGTATATATATGGACAAAAATATACTACTTTTGCAAAAAATTAGAAAATGTCTGAAAATAAAGTATCCCATGGCAAAGACTGGATGATCTTCTTGATTTCCACAGCTGTAATGTGTTTGTTACTTTGGGTCGCTCCAGCTTGGTTTTGGGTTCCATTACCCTTTGTACTTACCTACCTGACTAAAGCTTTTGGCGCACTTTAAAATCTATCACCATTATGGTGATTGACTTAATAACACCGGCGCTCAACGAAGAGAGAGCCATTGGTTTGGTCATTGAGGACATTCCAAAAGAGATTATTCGTCATATCATTGTCTGCGACAATGGCAGTACAGACCATACTGCAACTATTGCAAGAGAGAAAGGTGCCATTGTTCTTTTAGAATTAGAGCGTGGATATGGAGCTGCCTGTTTAAAAGGGATGAATTGGCTTCAAAATTTATCTGATCACGAGAAACCCGACATAGTTGTTTTTATAGATGCAGATTATTCAGATTTTCCTGAAGAAATCCCAGAACTCGTAAAACCCATCTTGGAAAATAAAGCAGATTTTGTGATTGGATCTCGTGTTTTAGGAAATGCGGAAAGAGGTTCTTTGACCTTTGTTCAAAAATTTGGAAACTGGTTGGCGTCCGCTTTGATTCGTTTTTTATATGGTTACCAATTTACGGACTTGGGGCCTTTTAGAGCGATTAGATATAGTACTTTAATGAACTTAGGGATGAAAGATCGCAACTATGGTTGGACTGTGGAAATGCAAGTCAGGGCTGCAAAACAAAAAATTCGATGCACCGAAATACCTGTTTCTTATAAAAACCGAGTAGGAACTTCAAAAGTGTCAGGAACAATCAAAGGAAGTATACTGGCTGGATATAAGATTTTATATACTATATTTAAGTTATTGTAACAAATGGTAAATCTTGTCAATGTTTTGCTAAAGTAGCATTTTACTGAATTTTTATTTGGCCTAACAGGTTACTTTTGTTCTAATATGGATATGCTACAAACCTTCCTGATTGGCATTTATACTGCCTGCCTTTTGTACATGACTTTTTTTTGTCTAGTACAATTAAATTTATTAAAATCTTACAGATCGCATCGCAAACACAAAAAGCTATTACCCTCAGCTGACCGATTAGATCCAAATCTTCCAAAGGTGACTATACAGCTACCCATTTTTAATGAAATGTATGTGGTCAACCGACTCATCGATCAAATCGTAAAACTAGATTATCCAAAAGATAAAATGCAAATCCAAATTCTGGATGATTCTACAGACGATAGTTATTTTTTAGCAAAACAGAAAGCCGAAGAGTATAAAGCCTTAGGTTTCGACATAGAACATCGCCACAGAGCCAATAGACAAGGCTACAAAGCCGGAGCGCTTAAAGAAGGAATGGAAAGCGCTACAGGAGAATTTATTGCTATTTTTGATGCAGACTTTTTACCTGAACCTGATTTTTTATTGAAAGCAATTCCATATTTCGAAAATAAAAACACTGCAGTTGTTCAAAGTCGCTGGACACATCTCAACGAGGATTATTCCTTACTTACAAAGTTACAGGCTTTCCAACTCAATGTTCATTTTACGGTAGAGCAAGCAGGACGTTGCGAAGCGGGACATTTTTTACAGTTTAACGGAACGGCCGGTATTTGGCGTAAATTGGCTATTGAAGATGCCGGAGGATGGCATTCTGATACTTTGACCGAAGATTTAGACCTTAGCTATAGAGCACAGTTAAAGGGTTGGAAAATAAAATATGTGGAAGACATTGTATGTCCAGCAGAATTGCCGGTAGATATTTATGGGTATAAATCCCAACAATTTAGATGGATGAAAGGAGGTGCTGAAAATTCTAAAAAATTATTGCCCATCATTTTAAAATCTGATCTTCCACTTAAAATTAAATTTTATTCTTGCTTGCATCTACTGTCCAGCAGTATTTTTCTGGTGATATTTTGGGTAGCACTATTAAGTGTACCTGTACTTTACATTATGGATGATTTGGAACTGAAAGCTACATTTCTTGGATTTTGTTTGCTCGGAACCTTGTCTATGATGTCAATCTTTTATGAAGCCAATGTGGTGACCTGCCATCAGGACGAATCCAAATGGAATAGGATTAAACGATTTGCGCTTATGTTTCCAACTTTTATGGCTGTGTCAATGGGATTAAGTTTTCACAACAGTATAGCAGTGATACAAGGTTTTATGGGAAAAAAATCAAGTTTCGTCAGAACTCCCAAGTTTAGCATTGTTCATCAAAAAGAATCTTTTACTGACAAATCTTATTTTAGCAGCAAATGGGATTGGAAATTAATGATGGAATGTCTTATTTTGTGTTATTTCGGTTTTGCAATAGGGCTTGGATTTCAAATTGATTATTTTGCATTTATGATGTTTCATATTATGTTGATGGTTGGTTTTGGGATTAATTTTATTTACTCTTTGAGGCATTTAAATTTCAAATAAGTAATTTACTTTATTTTTGTGAATTACAATATGCGAAATTCACAAAATAAGCTCTTTCAGTTTTTATCCATTATCCTATTTACAAGTGGAATTGGGTGGCTTGAATATTCGGGTAATAGAGCAAACTGCACGTCCGTCATTCTTCCATATGTCATTGTATTTTTGGTTTATCTTTGGATCTTGGGCTCAAGACCCAATGCTCTTCAAATAAAGCAGTATTTGTTCTTTGGATTTATGGTAAGGCTCATTCTGCTGTTTTCCTTTCCAATTCTTTCTGATGACATCTATCGATTTTGTTGGGATGGTTTTCTACTCAACCAAGGGATAAACCCTTTTATGTACACACCTTCAGAAATTATGCAAATGAAGGAATTTAGTGATATACATTTGGGTTTATCTAAAATTTATCCATTTCTAAATTCATCTGAATATCACAGTGTTTACCCTGCTTTCTCCCAATTTATTTTTGCAATCGCCAATAGAATTTCAGGATTTGATATTGCTATTTTTAATGTTGTGCTAAAATTAATATTTCTCCTTGCCGACTTAATTATTGTGAAAAGTGCACTAAAATTATTAAAACATTTCAGACTTCCTAAAAAAAATATTCTCCTATACTTCTTAAATCCATTGGTCATTTTAGAGCTCAATGGAAACCTGCATTTTGAAATTTGGATGATTGCATTTTTTGCTATGTCTGTGTCTCAGTTGACCGATGCTCGTCCTTTAGCATCAGCACTAAGCTTAGCATTATCGGTACTTTCGAAAATGGTGAGCGCCATTGTTGTTCCCTGGTATTTAATTCACCAAAGAAAAACTCAAATCATAAAATTCATACTGGCATTTTGTCTAATAATGGCCATCCAAACATTAATGATTCCCTGGACCAATGCAGGAACCAGCGGATTCCTTTTGTATTTTCAAAAATTCGAATTTAATTCCAGTATATATATATTGCTAAGAGAATACTTTCACTCTAAGGAATGGTGGATCACCGAACAATACACTGCGTTGATTTTAAAGGGGCTTTTTGCTTTGATAGCAGTTTGCATATGGTTGTATGATATATTCCATAAATCTCAAACCAAATTTCATTTTAAATCGATTTGGATGCTGTGGTTTGCATACTTATGTACAAGTTCCACCATCCATCCCTGGTATTTAACACCACTTCTTTTTTTGGGCATTTTTACATTTCCTCTCAGTTCCGTAGTATGGTCATTTCTAATATTTGGTAGCTATATTTTTTACGATGATAGAGTCAAAGAATTTTTCCCATATTACGTGACCATTGAATATTTTATTTTGACTTTGGTATTTCTATACGAACTGAATATTCAACAGAGAACAAATAGCATATCCCTAAAAAAAATGCAGACTCCAAAAATCATTATTCCAGAGTCTGCCCGTTAAACTGATTAACTAGAGGAATATCTATAATTTTGAAAGAAAATATTTCAAATCGTCTAGTGAGATTGATTTAATATCTATTTTAACCACCTCGTCTTTATAAATCTCTGAGGAAAAGTGTCCTAAATAATAATCCGTTTTTCCTTTACCAAGTACAATATATGTCACTTTTTCACCAATGGGTAATGAAGAAAAACATACTTTAGCATTGGATGCTTCACAACAAGGTGCAATAACTACATTTAAATCATGAAACACGCAGAAAGTGCTGACCGTAATTTTATCATTAGCCCCTGATGCTTCAATCTCTATGCAAGGTTCTGTTTTATCTCTATTTTCAAATTTTAAAAAATAATCACAGTTAACCCAATTAAGTCTTTCAGGAAAACACTCTATTCCAACAACAAATCCACCTCCAGATGAATCTCTAATTTGCCACTCAGTGACAAATACATTGTCGGCAATGGAGGGATTTTGATCAGCCTCGACCCAATTAATTCCAAAGCGGGTTTCTTCCCCATAAAACATTTCCATATTTGGATTTACCAGAGAAGCATCTTTTACTGGAATTTGAATGGTGTAGTTTTTACCTGGTGCTAGAGTCAAAGGCTTGCCATCACAGAAAGCTTCTACGTGCATCATTCCTGCAGATTCAAGAACCGCTTTTTCTGAATTCGTAGAAATTAGATTTCTCACCATTTGATTTTTCTTATATGCTCTGATTATTACAAGCGTAACTACTTTATTTGGGAGCGGTTGTCCGTCCAAATAAAATGATTTTGGTTCAAAAATAATTCTTGAATGATCTTCGAAAGCATGAGTAATTCCGGACCAAGCCATAAATTGAATGGTATCTTTTGTGCCCAATGTTTTTTCCCATGCAGGCCATAGCACATTTCTATCCACAGTAATTAAACTGGGTTCAATTCTGTCAATAAATTGATCAATATCTGTACAAGAAAATAAGAACATCATGAAGCTCATTGCCAATAATCGCAATTTCATATTTATACTTTTCATTATTTACTAATTTTAATAATAAACTTTATACAATGATGACTTTACAAAGCGAAACTTTGTTGCATCAGTAAATATTAATTTATTTGATAACTAAGACCCAACTTTAAATTTGCAGAAAAATAATTCTCATTCACTCCGTAATCTTTTTTATTAAAAGGACTCATAAAATACATGATACCAGGTTCTACAAAAAATCCAATTCGATCATATAAAGGAATAGACCAATTCAAATCCAGTGAGCCAAAAAGTCCCACATTTGTCTTGTATATTTCAAAACCGGAACCAGAACCAGTCGTAAAACTGGCACGCTGCAATGAAGGTTGATAAATGGTTCCACGATGAGTCGAGTAAAGGTTGATACCAATTCCAGGTTGGATGGACATGAATGTTATTCCAATTCTAACACCATAAGAGATTGACAAAGGAAGATGTATCATGCGATGAAAATTATGCGTTTTAATAATCCGGGTTCCTAAAATGGTGTCTAATCTTACCAAAATTGAATCTTGATATACTGCTACAATTCTATAATCATTATTGTTCTCATAGTTAAACTGTTCATAGATTTGTTGATACATTAAACCTGCACGAACAGTCCAATTTTTTTTATGATAAGCTGCACGAATTCCAGCTACAAATGACAATTGTGAAGATTCCGTATTTTTACGAGCTGCAATGTATGCAGAAGTCTCTGATGCATTTTCTGATAATGAAAATGGATTATAGCCTGGTCCTGCATAAACTTCCAAACCTAGCCAGGGTCTACCTCCGCCTGAGAAACTATAACAATTTACACCCCCTTTAAACAGTTGAAAAGCTGGAATATCCAACAATGAAATGGATTTGCTTTCCAATATTTCAGCAGGAATAATATCTGATTGATTAGCTAAGAAAGACCTTTCTTCATTTGCTTCATCAGCCAACAATGGCTCCATTGGCCTAGCAATTGGATCATTCGATTTAGACCATATCGATGGTGAATCTTCAATTTTATTTATTGGATTAACTTCATTATTTGGCGAAGGATTTACTTTTGATAATTGCTTAGAATTAGAGTTGGTTTTTAAATGATTGGTATGGTTTTTTTGATTGGAGTGAACATTGAGTGTTTTTGAAATTTCTGCAAGGGCTTTAGTAGGTGCGGGGACTGTCTCCACATTTATTGGAACTGTTTTTTCCAAGAGTGCATCACTCTTTACAGATCTTGTATACATCCAGGTACTTAATAAAATTCCCGACGCCAATAAAGGAAACATCCAAAATGGAGTTCTTCTTTTTTTAGGTAAATGTGGTTTTACATTTTCCCAAATATATTCTGGCACTAGCTCATGGTTTAAATCTGCCATATTTTTAATTTTATTCATCCATTCATCGTTCATAAGGATAATTTTAATTCAGGATACTCTTTACTTAATCGATTTGCTAAGAAATTTTTTGCCCTAAATAATTGTGACCTGCAAGTAGTCTCTTTAATTTGTAGCATTTCTGCAATCTCATCGTACTGATAACCTTCAATTACAAATAAGTTAAAAACCGTGCGATACCCCACCGGCATTTGATCCAGGAGAGATCTAATTCTCTGGTAATCCATTTGAGAAATAATATCCGGATTTACTGTCAGATTTTGATGATGCTCTGCCAAATCAAAATCAGTCTCCGGGAATTTTTTACGAATAGAAGTCAAACAAGTGTTGACCATAATTCTCCTCACCCATGCAGCCAAAGGACCGGAAGCCGTCCACTGGTGGAGATTTTGAAAGATCTTAATAAAGCCATCCTGAACTGCATCCTCGGCTTCTGCTTTAGATGTAAAATATCGCATACATAAGCTCAACATAGATGAGGCATGGGCATCAAAAAGCTGTTTACAAGCCTGTTGATCACCATCCAGACATTTTCTGACAAGAGCGGCATCATCCATCACGTAAATATGACTCTATTTAGAGGATTAATGTTGCAAGCGTAGTAAAAAAATATGGGTGGGTGATATGATTTGGTTTTCAATTCAAACTTTCAATGTCACATAATATTTATTATTATATTTAATGTATTAATTATCAATACCACATCTAATTTTAAGCAAATTTATGGCAAAGTGTTGCACTAAAAAACAGAACCCCTTACTTACCAAGCAAGGGGTTCTTTGAAAACGAAACCGATTACTACACACTAAATCTTCAAAAAGGAGACCTTAGTCGATCAGGACCATCCTTCGCATGTACTTACCTGATTCTGTTTGGATCTGGTAGTAATATACTCCGGATGCACCAAACAGGTTTTTGTTGAGTTCGATTTCGTGATAACCAGATAAAAGTCGTAGTTTTCTCTGATGTATCGTTTTACCATTGATGTCTAAAAGTTCGAAGACAATGTTTTGATCTTTATTGAGCTCAAATGGAATTCTAGTATTCAGATTGAAAGGGTTTGGAATATTTTGATATAATCTGACTTGAGACGGATTGTAACTTCCATTTCCTTCTTCAAATTCAATCATCACATTCTTCCAAGATCCATCTGCCGCATAAGCTTCAGCGCTCATAGCCTGATGATCGACATACAAGATGTCAGATAAATACTGGCTCTTCAACGAACGGATGGTCAATTTTATCTTCCAATCCCCTGTCAAGCTGTTGGTATTCACCCAGGCCAATCTAATAATTCCTTCTCTTGGATCCAATAAGGAATAAGAATCAAGATCCAAAGCACCTTCTACTGCACTTTCTACCTGTGAAATACTAGCCGTGGAATTAGAGATTGCAATGGCTGCCTGCAAGCCTTCTAATAAATCCCAATCTTTCAATTCAAGTTCGAAGGTATATTCTTCTCCAGCCTTTAAATATTTATTTTTGGTGGATAAGACAATTTTACCTTGAGTTCTTGATTGAGCATCCGGACCTAGTTTACCCATTTGATTAGAATCATCTATATCACCCACTTTTATTCCTGTGAAGTTGAGGTCATAATTCTTGTTCAAAGGAGAAATAAAATAGGACTCCGCAAATTTTTCAAACAAAGGATCATTTGGATCGTCCCACTGATAATCGGAAAGTATAAATCTCCAGGAAGTGTTTCTTACAAATCGTTCCTGAATTCCAAGTATTAATTTCCTGATCTCCACTATATCCGATGCAGTGACTGAATTTGATTTATTCACATCTGCTGCTACATATTGATAAGGGTTGTCAAAATTTTTAATACCTAGAATATGTTTTTGAATTTGTACCATATCAAAAGTACTCACTCCATCTGCATGGTCTTTGTCATAAAATGGTTGAGTCACATAACTACCACCCAAAGGCATATTTCTAAATGCATAAAAACCAGTATTGCCCGTAAGTTTTGTACCATCTATTCCATTGTTGAGCTGCACTTCTGCACCTGGAAGTTTTTTATCCTTGCGGCTGGCAATAATACCCTGTACGGTTGCATCTCTCAAATTCATAGGAGGACATAAGCTATCATCATCAAATACTTGCAACAAAGTTTCACAAATCGTCACATTACCGGCCTCATCTTTAAAGTAAATATTGATTGGGCCCAAATAATGGTTTCCAGTAGGTACTGAATCACAGCAGACCGTATGCAATGTATCCATTGGATCGTTTGGATCAAAATACACCATAATATTGGTTGTATCTGTACAGTTGTCATCCAACATTGCGATGAATTCTCGAGATCCAAATGTAACACACAAAGAACTATCCGTAATAAATTTAATGACCTTTCTACAAGTTACCTCAGGAGCTGCGGTATCTTTTACAGTGATTGACACCTGTTTGGTTGAAACATTGCAACATGGATCTTCAGCAGTAAAAGTTACAATACTAGTTCCGAATGGGAAAAATCCGGATGCATCTTCCATACCATTTCCACCATATGGGGAATTATTGGTTATCACAATAAGGGCAGAATCACATCCACTTGCAGAAGCCACAAGGCTCAAGAAATTATTGCAACTGGTGTCATTTGCATATATGGTCGTATCCATAAATGGTACATTAATTATCGGAGCATTCTGATCGTCTCTGATGATTAATTGTGTGTATGTAAAGGTCAAATCAGCACAGCTGTCATAAACCTCCCAGTAACGTTCAATTTCACATCCAACCCTTACTTTACATAAATTGGAATCCTGATAAGTAATTCTCAATTTATAACAGCTAACGGATGAATCTCTTACAAAAGGAATACCAGTCACGTTAGGATCGATTGATTCACATTCACCAACTGTAATAGGCGATGGAGGCCATGCTATTTCAAAACTATCCAATGGATTGGTATTTTCGACCACAATCGTTTGCGAACAAGATGCTGTGTTACCAGAAGCATCCGTAGCTTCAAAATATCTTACAATCGTTCCAATTCCGCAAAGGTTTTGATTTCGAATCACAGAATCGGTCACCACAACACCCGGACAATTATCTGTGGCATCAGGTTCTCCAAACTGATCTAAATCATCTGTGTTCACATCACAACCTACTGTAACATTAGCAGGACAAGTAATTTCAGGAGGTACCGTCTCAGTGACTGTAACCATGGTAATGCAAGTAGCAGTATTTCCACATGAATCTGTTGCTGTAAAAGTCACATTGGTCTTACCAACCGGGAATACCGGAGGTGCGTTGTTCATAAATGTTACACCCGTATTACAGTCGTTATTCAAGCTTGGATTGTTAAGTGTCACTATGGCACCACATTCGTCCTGAGATGCATTAACTGTGATATCAGGTGGACAAGTAATAGAAGGAGGCGTTTGATTTAGAGTAATCAAATATTGTTTGAATAAAAATATTTGAGAAGGACTGCAATCATTGGTCGCTCTCCAGGTTCTTTCTACGGTCCGACATGGATTCCCAGCTTTCACAGTATCCACAAAATTAAATTTAACCAACCCGCAATAATTCCTACTTAAGCTTGGGGTACCAGTTATTTGAGGATTCAAAGTTGGTATACAAGTAAACGATGTAAAACTATCTTGAGGCCAAATGATATCTGCCGGATTTAAATTAACATCCAATGTGATCGTTTGTACACCTACCAATACAGTATCCACAAGTGGTCTGCATCTAACACCTACTGTCCAAATCCTGCGGATGGTAAAACAAACTTCAGGATTGGTTCGTACGGTATCATCTACAAAGTTGATTTGAAGAGAATCACAACCGCATTCAATTCTTGGATATCCATTTAATGAATCCGGAAGCAATACTTTTGCACAATCGTTGATCGTCAAGTTTGGAGGTAAAATCAATCTTGGTCCATCAGGGAATAGTACTTTTATAATTTGATTTCTTTTGAAAGTCTGTGCTTGTCCACCCGTTCTACATGCATTGTTTATCGTCCAAGTGCGTTGTACAATTCTACATGTATCGTTATCCAATTTAATGGTATCCACAAAGGAAATGGTAACATACCCACAGAAATCTTTTAATAATTTAGGAACTTGATTGACTTTGGCAGTATCATATTCTCCAGAACAATCATCCACTCTAATGCTATCATTACCCCACATGATATCCTGAAGACGTAAATCAATGGACACAAAAATTCTTTGCGTTCCCGTAAATACACCTACCACATCCGGAGGACAATTATACACAGATCTCCAACGTCTGTAAATGGTATAACACACATTTTGCCCACCTCCTTGAGCGATAGAATCTGTATAGGTATGGGTCACATTTGGACAAGGACAATTGACGCGTGGAAATCCATTTAAATCACCAGGAAGTATAGATTCTCTACAATCGTCGATGGTCACATCACCCGGAACATTGTATCGTACACCAGTGGCATTGATGACGGTTAAGATTTGTCTGAAGGTAAATGTCTGTGAACCACTGGTTACACATTTACTAAATACAGTCCAGATTCTTTCGACCACTCTTTCATTACCATTGCTGGATAATATTCTGTCAGAATACATGACCATGACCTGTCCTTTATAATCACAGACCCTTGGAGTTTCACCAACATACAAGGTATCTACCGAACCTAAGCAATTGTCTACCAGTACTGAATCCTCAGGCCAAGTAATGTCAGATTCCTTCAAATTGGTAGTTACAGTGACCCTTTGGATAAAAGTAAATTCATTATTATTGTCAGGGCAATTAAATTTTGCATTCCATGTTCTTTCTATTACAAAACATGCACTAACAGGACCTGGTACTATTTTATCAGAAAAAGTAATATCTACATCTACACAATTACAGGTTCCCAACTCAGGAAAAGATCCCAAATCAACCGGAGAAGTTTTTTGCTCACAGTCGGAAACTGTAATATTTAATGGCTTTCTTAAGCAATTACAAAAATCCACTGTATTATTGTCCTGTACCTCAACAAATGTTTCGCAACAAGACTGTTCACCATTGGAAGCGGTCACACATAATTCTACAATTCTTATTCCAATGCTGTCACAGTCGTACCTGATTGATTTAACAGTGGTGTCTCTACCAAATGAGTAAGTTAAATCATAACCACATGGGTGATAACTTCCTCTGTCTACATCTTGTGCCCATACTTCTACAAATTCACCATCAATTTTACCATCACCGTTTAAGTCCCATGGAACCAATCCAACAGAGACTCCTTTTAGACAATATGCTACAGGAGCCTTTTTGTTGATAATTTCAAAATTGGCTTCACAAACTGATTTGTTTCCACATAAATCTTCGAAAACATAAACGATTCTGTGTTTACCCAATGGATAATATCCTGAAGCATCAATTCTAGATCCAATTCCAACAAAATTTTCATCAAAACTACCGTTGCTATAAAGGTCAATGTGATATTCTTGACGCAATAATTCTAGAGGTGTACAATCATCATCACCATCAATGATTAGTTCAGCGTTACCACCAAGACAATTGGTGTCACGGGTTTCAAAAACTTTATCTTCACAATCTCCTAAGAAGTTTGGAGGCATGGTATTGTGAATTTTAATTATTTGCTCATGATGGTAAATAATTGGATTTCTGTTTTGGTCATAAAATCTACACCAATTAATGACTTGCCATTTTCTAAGCACTTTATAGCAAGCGTCATTTCCGTTGATAATTCTGAAAACATGATCTTCATAACTGATACCTGTCAAATCACAAATATCTTCATTCAAAATCGGATATCCCAATCCGATTGGCAAAGTACCAGGATCTAAAATATTGGTTGCACAAGAAGTCGTGTCAAAATCTTCCGGCCAAACGATGTCAGCTTCCGTGAATGGATCGTTGTTAATAATCGTAATTCTCTGTACACAAACATCTTGTCCAAAAGCATTTCCGGCAATAAATATTCTATCGATATAACCTTCTCTACATTGATCAATGTGGAAGCTATCGATTTCACGGACCGTCACATCACAATTGTCTGAGACAGTCGCTGTTCCAAATTGTGATAAATCATTTCTATCAAAATGATCATGGCAACTGATCGTTATATCATGCGGGCATGTGATCGTCGGAATGGTTTTATCTTGTACTTCCACTTGTACCATACAAGTATTAGAATTTCCATCGTAATCTGTAACTACAAATAATACCGTCACTAGATTACCAATGTCTGCACAGCAGAATCGGACAGAATCTCTTAATTCATTATCTTTAAATTGACATGGCCCACCAATGTCCATTCTTCTGACTTGCATAGAATGAATCAGGCAATTGTCATAACTACCATCATCAAACACATGAGCTGGAATGTCTGCCAATCCAAAACGATCCAAACTGATCACTGTCTCTCTATCACATTGGGCAACAGGCGGTGCCAAATCCCGCACGGAAACTTCAAAATCACAGCTGTCTACATTATGACATTGGTCATAGGCTCTAAATCTTAGAGTATGTAAACCGGAAGGTAAAGTGACATACCTGGCGTTAAAATCTTTAATAAAGCCACCTGGATATACCAAATCAATTCTAATTTCACTGGAGCAATTGTCCGATACTTTTGGCATTGGTATCCAAACGCTGGATTCGCAACTGCGACTTCCTGTTATGGCTTCAATGGCATAAGGACATTCAATCACCGGCTCTTCGTCATCTACAATTTCTATTAATTGAGTATATACTCTCTGTTCAAATGTAGTGCAATACCAAATTACAAAACGCCAAACTCTTAAGAATTTTCTAGTGCAATTTTTTCCGGTTGGAATTTCAATATCTTCATAAACCGCTGAATAATCACAATATTTATGGTCAAGATTTGGCCAAATGGGAGCCCCAAAATAAGTGGGATATCCTGTCACATCTACAGAAGGTCTACCCAATGAATCGGCTGCAAATTTTCCGCAAATCAATGGGTTTCCAGTGCGAACTAACAAAGAATCCGGAAATACAATGGAGTCTAGGTTAATCCTTTTTAGAAAATATTGAGCAGTACAAATCTTAGACACATTGCCTGAAGCATCTTGTGCCTGATAATATCGGGTCACTATTTTTGAATACAATGTATTGCATTGTGTATTTTCAATTTTTTCATCCAACAAAGTTTTGGTTGGATTTAGATCGCAATAATCATATACCAATGGTCCAAGATGTGATTTCATCCTGGTACAATCGATGGTATCATTTAAACAAACTATTTCAGGTCTAAATTTATCTTCGACTTTGATAGTCGTCCAACAAGTATTCCCATTACAAACATTGATTAATTTTGCTGTCAATTGTTTACCGACATGACTGTAATTAACAATTGCATTCGGTACGAGAGATCCATCCTTGTTTAGTACCATCACAGAGTAAGAATTGTAATCATAAGGTCCACCCACCAATATCATTTGAGGAGTTACTTTAGCTTCACAATTAAAACCGAGGGACACTTGTAAATCACCGATACATGAAACTGAACCACCGACAGAACCTATGGTCACATCTAAATCCAATGGTTGCAAACACAAGTTTGGATTGGATTCTTTAATGGATAGAGTATGGGTAGTATTAATTGCACCATTCCATGTTACCGCTACTGCATGTGAATTGGTACCAGAGGTAATCACACCGCCTGATGACAAGGTCCATTGATAACTGCTTCCTTGTCTAAAATCAACACTGTATCGTACATTAGAACCAGTACATACATTGTTATGTGCTTCGCGCAATACAGGAGCATCATAATTACATCGTACATTTCCTAAGCTTACTTTATCACCAAATTGATTTTCCAAAATGATGTCAAATCCTACACCATCGATATGGAAACCTTGCATGGTGAATACAGTCACAGGACCATTGACTGACAATTCCCCCAAAATATAACCTCCCGGACCTGTGATAAATGGAACGGGTGCTGCTGGTGGCGCGGGACTTGAATTATGGTACAAACCATTGACTTCTCTGATAAACCAAATTTCTCCGGTTCTTGATTCTAAAGTAAGTATGGTTGAAAATTGGCCATTCCCTGGAGTAGTTGCATTGTTCAAACAAATGCAGTTTTCACTCACCAACTCTAAAAGATATACACCAGAAATATCTGCATCATCTTCTATTCCCAATACTTCACCAGTCTCTGGGTTGGTTCCATCCACTTTTTGTATAAATGCCATATAATCTTCCAAACCATCATTACCTAGATCATCATCCGGTGTAGAATCATCGTCTAAAATATCAAAAATATTTCTTGCAGAATATATTTCTGCTCTGTTAATAATCGGACCAGATGCACGATCTAAATTAACTTTTAATCGAATTACTGCTTGAACACTTTCGCCTTGCTTCAACCCACCCTGAGCAATTTTACCATTTTTTTCACTTAATGTATAATAAAATTTACGCGGATTTGGATTCGTAGTTGATTGTAACCAATCTTGTGTACTTACCAAACTGGTACCTTCAGGAATTTGGTCTACGATGACAATCTCAGAAGCTACTGAACTACCTTCATTGGTGATGGTCATTGTCCAATCTACTTCCTGACCTCTTTGTATAGACCTTACATCTACACTTTTAGAAAGTGTCAAATCAAAATTATTTGGATTGGTATCTGTACCATCATGATCATCTTCATCTATTTCACCATGATCCGTCAAGTCTGAATTTTCAACAAACTTATCATTGTCGTTTAAATCATCCGGAGTAGAATCATAATCCAGCAAACTTGCTCCATTTTCATCGATTGCATCACTGATTTCTGCAAAGTTTGGAATAATAATTCCTGCCTTACCTTCTTTAATAGACAGTACTAGGTTAACAGTTACATCTTCACCTGCTAAAATTGGATTTAAAATATCGTAGGACAAATAACCATTTGGCTGTAAAGTCCAATCAGGATTCTTTCCTGGAGAAAATTCAAAATCAGAATTTAAATAATCTACAATTCTTGTTTGGTATGAAGGCAAATTACCTTGATTTAAGACCCGAATGGCAAACGTAATTTCATCTCCAACTTTGTAAACCAATCCTTTATTTGGAATTTTCTTGCTAAGTGCTAAATCAAATACAGGAACAGGAGCAGTATCAATATCATCTTCATTGGGTAAATCATTGTTAAATATTTCATCCGGGTTAGAATCAAAATCATAATTACTCCAATCCAGTCCTCCTGCATTTTCAAGTCTAGAAATTTCTGCTCTGTTGGTGATGTTTAAAACATTGGATGTTCCTAAATCCAACAATTCTATTTGTATTTTTCTTTTCTGTCCAGGAGCAACTGATTGCGGAATAGTAAATCTTGCCATATCACCATTCATGGACCAACCAGAAGCCAATGATGCTGCACTAACTACAAAACCTTCTGGAATATAATCCGTAACTCTAATATTTTTGGTAGAAACATTTCCAATATTGCTCACTTCCATTTCAAAAAGCACATTGCCTTTGTACTTTAAAGTACTTGAGTTAATATTGGTTTTTTCAATGGAAAGATCCATGATCAATAATGCTTCCGCGTCTGCGTCATCCTCATCAAAAATTCCATCCCCATTTAATATATTATCAGTGGCTGTTCCGGGAATTCCTCCAGGATCGTTGAATGAAATATCATCCGGATAAGAATCCATGTCAAATGCAGAAACATCTTGATGCTGGAGGTTGACCACTTTAGTAATCTCAGCTCGGTTAAGAATGTTGTTTGCATTTGCATTGGCTTTTACCCTCAACACAATTTCTTTGGTAACACAAACACCAGGCAAAATAGTTTGCGAAATGTTGTTAACCAATTTTCCAGCTTTCAACATCCATCCATTGTTGTCCAATGGACTTATGCTTAATCCATCCGGTGTATAATTGATAAACTCCACATTGGAAGCAGCTACATTTCCTTGGTTACAAATTCTAACTTGAAAAGTAATGTCCTGATTTAATTTTACTGGAGTCGATTGTGTACTAGTAATAATTAATGCAAGATCCAATACATCCAATTCTTCACTGTCTGAATCATCTTCGTCTCCATCCAATTCTGTAAAATCTGCTTTCTGAGCTGCAGATAAAGCAATGAAATCATCATTGCCACTTATTTTATCCGGCGAACTATCCCAATCTACTAAAACAACAGAAGAAAGATCTTTAAATTCAAAGATCTCAGCCTCATTGATTAAATCAGCAGCTTGTGATGAAATCACTTTTAATTTGATGTTGATTTCACGTTTAGCTCCTACTGCAAGTGCTATCGGATCTGTAAATACGGCTTGATGGTTAGCATAAATCCAACCAGGATTTAAAGCAGGATTAAATTCCAAACCATTTGGTATATAATCAACAATGCTGTATGAACCTACAGAGATGGCACCTTGGTTCATCACGCTAATTCTATAATTGACAATTTGATTCAATTTTACCGGACTTGTAACATCAGCTTGTTTTACCAAAGCAAGATCCGCAATTCTCGGTGACTCTCTGTCGTGATCGTCCTCATCATTGATTCCATCTCCATCAAAATAATTGTCAACTGCTGTCCCTAAAATTCCTCCAGCATCATTGTTTGGATTACGGTCAGATTTGGAATCTCGATCCATTAGATCATTACCATTGGCATCTTGCATTGCAGAAATTTCTGCTGCATTGATCAATGAAGAAGAAGTTGCATTCACTCTAATTCTCAAGGAAATCGAAACAGTCTTAAGTTCGTTGGGTGCAATTCCCGTTTGCTCAAAAAAGATCGCTTGATCTCCCGATAATTGCCAATTAGGATTTTGAGCAACCAAGAATTCAAATCCTGAAGGAATGTAATCTGTTAATTCAAATTTGTGTATGTGTGTGTTGCCCTGATTTTTTACCTGAAGATTAAAAACAATCACATCTCCTGGCTTAGCCGTGGTTTGACTAGCCATTGTTTTAATCAATGCCAGATCATTTACATAAAGCGCTTCGCTGTCATGATCATCTTCATCGTCGGGATCATTGAGTGCATTGTCCAATGGAGTATTAGGTTGACCTCCTCGGTCATTGGATTTAATACGATCCGGAGTAGAATCAAAATCACCGATCAAATTTCCTTGTCCATCTTTCATTTCTGAAATCTCTGCAATGTTTACAATTTGATCGAGTATATTCTCATCATTTAGTCTAAGTCTAATAATGTGTTTTTGAATGCCTTCCGGCAATATCATATTTGTATTTCTATAAGAAGCTATTTGATTTTGTACAGTCCAAGCTGGATTGTCGGCAGCTAAAAATACCATCCCTGTTGGGATGTAATCCACTATTTCATATTCTGCAACACCTACGGTACCTTGATTGTGTACTTCAATTTCAAAAACAACAATATCACCTTTTTTCAAGGTGCCAAGTGAGTTTACTTTTTTAATTAAGGCCAGATCAATAATATCCTCTACTGGAGGTGTGGTAAATGTATCGGAAGATGGCATCAACCCGATGTCAACATTAAATACATTTTGTCCATTGTTTCCAATAACAACCATTGCTACAGGAATTCCATAAAAAATTTGACAAAATTGTAATTCTATTGATGCATCACTGTCCCTTGCATCTTGTATTCCACCTGAAATTCTATCTTGAAAAGTCAAGGAAAGAGTGTCTTTACCTATGATGATAGAATTACTAAAACTTAAATATCTTGGATCATCCAATACCACATAATAAGTATGTCCATATTCTAGTGCATCCGGATTACCATCCTGGTTTAAATCAACATTGGTCCAGTCGAATAAATAGGTTCCTTCTGCTGAAGTAAGAACGCTGGCTACTTTTTTACAAGATTGATCATAAAGAGAAACTCTAAGACCTTGCAATCCCTTTTCATTGGCATCTTGGATACCATTTGAATTTGCATCATGCCAAACCAAATTTCCGATTTCTATTGGAGTAGATTCATTTAATATTTCTACATCTCCTAATCCAGAAGCTTTTCCAAATACGCTATTGGTGGGATTGTAAAGTTGAGTGGCCCCTAATAATTTTCCATCGATGGTGCTATACCTTTGTAAGCCTCCAGCAAAAGATTCATACAATGGGTCAAAGACTACATTAATAACTTCATCCCGATTGGTCATGGTAACCAAAGTTCCTGTTGAAATTTCCTGATGCAAACTTGGACCGACGATCCAATAATCATGTCCATAAAATTCACCATTACCCGGACCTTCCAAATGTGTTAAACCGCTACCTGCACGTCCATTGACGAATCCTGCATTTTCCAATTTCCAACCTGAAGGTGATTTCCAAGCTACCAAAATATCTCCTCTTTGATTGGTCAATTTTTCTAGACCCAAACAAAAAGCGTGACCTTTTCGATCTGAAACACCTAGGATCATTTCACCCAATCTATTGAAATCAAGATCGGTTAACCAATGTGAAACACCTTTAAAATCGTTTTGATTTTTAGGCCAATAGGCACGGATAAAATGACTATTTAAAATTGGATTAAAAACCCTAGTTAATAAACTAAATTCATAGACAAAAAATGCACAATCATTTTCATCTTGACTTGTTTCTGCTGTGCATGTTACACCTATGTAAATATGACCATTGTAGTATTTAATAGCAGATACTGCATAATCTCCTGCATTGCATCCCGGATCTGGAATTTTGATTTCAACAATATTGGAAGCATTTGGATTTTCTGTTGGAATAATGACCAATGACTTATTGTATAAATTTGTAACAAAAAGAAAACGATCGTCATCCGAAATATCCATATTTCCCAAACCTACTTTACCAACCAAATCTCCGTAAGCGCAATCTGTTGGTAAAAGTCCATTGGTAGATCCTGTATTAATTCCTGCGACGGATAAATCTATAAAAGGACTGACTGTATTGGTTTTACGGTCCAAATAATAGATTCCTCCTGTTCCCATTGGCCCAAGCACAGAGCCATACTTAATAAAAGAAGAAGCATACAGTTTTTCGTAAGATCTATTATATGCCAAACCATAAATTGCGCCTGTTTGATTTTTTTGAGCCAGTTTATTGGTAGGAGTTACAGAATTGAAATTTTGACTTAATCCCACAATGGTTTGTCTTTCCGGATTAATGCTTAAATCCACTCCACCTACAAAATTGGTAACTGCAATGGTGGGATTTGGAGATAGACTATAATCTATTGGTTTGTATAGACCAAAATGACCATGGCAAGCAGGAGCTTGCAAAGTTCTTACATCACCAATATGATGATCACCTATTCTGGTATATTCTAAATAAGATGGTTTAGAAATTTCGATTGAATATTTCTGACCATCTATTAAACCTGTCAAATTAAAATTTCCTCCAAAGTCCGTTAAGGAGCTACCCACCATTTGTCCAGCTGCATTAAATGCGTTTAGCTGTATATAAGGTAGTCCTGTTTCCGATCCATCTTTTAGACCATTGTAATTTAAATCTAGAAAGACCTGACCGGTAATTTTACCAGGCTCAAGTGAACACTGGCCGACGAGTGTATTAAAATAAAAACAGCAACCGATCAAAGGCATTAAAATAGCCAACAACCGATTCGACTGATTACAAAAATCAATGAATGTGTGTAAGAAATGAAGTTTCCTCATTTTGACGCAAGTTTTGGTATTAAAAATTCTGTAAAACACTCTAAAAAGAGCATTCCACAGCCAAAACGCCGTGCGCTAAAGAGATGACACTATATTGGGAATGGATTAATAGTAATCCACGGTGCAAACGTATGACAATAATTTCACATATTCAAATAAAATATATAAAAAAAATATTATATGTTCTTCCTATAATAAAAAAGACCGGCCTTTGCCGGTCTATAATTTGTGTAAATTACGGTTTGATATTATTTCTTATACATTGTATATCAATGCTTTAATTTTATTTTACGGTCCACATTTTCTTCACCCGTACTGCAGATGGTCCCTCTAACTTATAAAGATAGATACCGTCAATAGGTAGGTCAGATCGATTCAATTCAATCATATTCCTTCCTTTAGAGATGGAAACATTCCTCCTCAACACTTCCTTGCCTGTCGCATCAACAATGCTCAAAGTTCCGGTAAATGATGTCTGGGATTGAATTTCAATCATGGTTAAATCTGTGAACGGATTTGGAATATTTTGGGCCAATTCAAACATCGATGCACTTGGAATTGAACCTTTGAAGCTCAAAGCAACGGATGCCACTTCATCTCCTTCAAGATATATTTCATTGTCAATCGTTTGACTGGACAATTCCATATGCTCTCCAATATTCGCAATTGTTCCTTCTACATAAAACAATACTTCTCCTTTTGTAATTTTCATTGTCTGATTGGCAGCCCAAGAAATTCTTAGATTGGAAGAATTGTGTGCAGTTTGATGTTGTTTAAAATGTTCAGGTCTGATGTTTAATTTCTCACTGTAGACATTCAATTCCTGAGTTTCATCTAAATCAAAACTTAGTTGCAAGCCATCAAGATTCAAATCCTCATCAGCTGATATAACAATCTTAGAAGTACCAGGAATTTTTTCAGCAATAAGATTTTTGGTAAAAAGACTTCTTCCTGAAATTTGTCCACTCAAACTTAGTTTAGCAGAATGATCTACATCACCTAATTTAATACCCACAAAATTTAGTTCAGACAATTGTCCATTGACTTCCGATGCTAAAATGCTTTCTTTAAAATTCCATGGAGTTAGAGCATTTGGAAAATTTTGTGATCCTGGTACAAACATCCAAACTCTGTTAGAGGTATACTCTTCACTAATTCCAAGAATTAATTTTCTAATTTCTGAAATATCTCTGGCAGTAATAGAATTGGATCTATTGACATCCGCTGCTAAAATCTCATATGGTGAATCAATAAATTTTTGACCTAAAATATGTTTTTGAATTTTAATGATATCCTGGGTGGTAATACCCAATGAAGCTTCATCAATTTTAGAAACTTTAAAGTAGGATACTTGATGCAAAAGAAGTGGTAAGAAAGCATATTTTCCTAAAGCATCGGACTCGATGGAGTGAATCAAATCGTTAGTCTGATTATACACCTCAATGACGGCTTCCGGAATTGGAGTATTGTTGGCTCTAGACAATTGGCCTCCACCTGAAATCAGTGTATTGCCACAACTGTTGTTGTTGTCTTGAATTCTTACCTGAGTTTCACAATAATCTTGATTTCCTGCCTCGTCTGTTATGTAAATTCTAACTATACGGGTGATAAAAGACTGACCAGCCAAACTATCACAATGATAAGTAATCGAAGTATGTGAAGTATCGCTGCTAAATGAGATTTTTAAATTTGCTTTTGGTGTACAATTGTCAGTACTTCCCAAATCAAAATCTTTCGCCCAAATCGCAATGGTACCCGTCGTTGGCATGATGACGGTATTCACACCGGACAAACAATATGGAGTTGGTTTTTTACAATCCGTCAAAGTAATCAAGTGATCACACTGATTGATATTGCCACATTGGTCTGCTGCAATCCATCTGATGCGGTGCGTACCTACTGGTAAAACACCCGTTGCTCTTTTCCCTATGATTGGTAATCCAAAAGTACCGTCGTTGTTTTCGTCAATTCTATAAGACCATATGATGTGTTCAGGATAAGTACAATCGTCCTCTCCATCTGCTACCAAATCATAATGCGCCATGCATAAATCCGTATTGATATCAGAATATGCACTATCATCACAGATGTCCACATCCTGACAGGTATAAATATCCGGTGGAATGTTATTTTGAACCAAGATGACTTGTTTGAATTCCCAAATTCCTTTTTGGGTTCTTGCCTCGTATTGACACCAATCTAGTATAGTCCAGGTGCGTATAATTTTATAACAGACACTGTCTAAAACATTCAAACGTGAATCTGAATAATTTATAGATATCTGAGCACAACCTGTATTTAAAAATACCGGAGTACCTGTATTGTTGGGATGTGTATCTGCTGTCCTGCATGAAAATATTTTGACTGTCTCTTCCGGCCATACCACATCATCCGTCGTAGACAAATGATCGTAAGGATCAATATAGAATGGATCAATGTTCACAATGGTAATCACCTGTATGTCCATGGACATTAATCCCTGCTTATCGCGGGCAATAAATTTTCTCCAAATTTTTCCTTGGTTGCACAACAAAGAGTCGGTCACTTCTTCTGTTACAGTGACTTCACAATTGTCATAGGCGAAACCATCCAAACCAGCAATCCAATTATTATTCGAATAATAATGATCTCTGATAATGATATTTTGACGATCAGCCTGACTGTACCTGATGACTCCAAAATCTTCAAGATGTGTTCTATCAAATTCACAAGTGATGGTAATATCTGATGGAGCAATAACGATTGGCGGTTCTTTCTCCTGAACAATCACTTCTACCATACAAGTATTCTTATTTCCATAGGTATCAGTCACTTCCATAGCGACCATTACGATCTGTCCTATGTCTCTGCAACAAAATTCCACATAAGGTCCAAATTCATGGGTTCCATTATAGCAGGAATCCACCATTCTTCTCACTCTAAATTCATCGATGGCACAGTTGTCAAATGATCCATCATCAAAGGTTTCTGCGTATGCTTTGGCAGTACCGTCTGAGGTAAGTGTAACCACTGTTAGTTGATCGCAAATCGCCACAGGTATTTGATCATCAACAACACCAACTTCAATGGTGCTATCAGAAATGTTTCCGCAATGATCGGTCAATTGGTATTCAATCCAAATCCTTCCTTCGGGTGCACCTATGAGATAAAAACATTTTTCTGTAATATTGTAGGTGATGAAATCTTTAGATTTAGCACCCGTATCTCCAGTCACTGGATCTTCAATTCTGGTATAAATATCATAGGTCCATCTTCCACAATCTCTGACATTGGTTGGAGGCAATATTTTTCCATAGGAACCACAGGTCCATGGTGCCATTCCCACAATATAATCTTGAGGAACATCAAACAATGGGCCTTCATCATCGATCACTTTGATCAATTGTGTATATTCATAAATTTCTCTTGTACACCAATCCACAATGCTCCATCTTCGCAACAATTTAAAACTGTTGTCACAAACATCAATTTTTAAATCGGTATATGTTGCGACCAAAGTATTGCACAATTCTGCAACTGGAAAACCTGTATGAGCAGGTGATGGATGTCCATTTGGTAATTTTGGATATACATCATTACAACGCAAATAAGGTAAATCAAATCCATCATAATGCCTTGGACGTACAATGTCAGATGCGTCTGGTCTTAACATACAAATGACTTCTGTACATCTTGACACATTTCCTGCTGAATCTACGGCTACCCATTCTCTAAATATTTTTCTAAAACAAAGTGAATCGCAACCATAATAATCAATTTGGTCCTGATAACTAAGATATACACTACTACATGCATCCCAATTATACACTCTGAATTTAATTGGAATATTTCTACCACCCGTAGTATCCCAGCCGATGGTATCAATGTGAATTCCAATAAATGAAGACGGAATTGGAAACCCAAGTACATCTGCACCATATTGATCTACACAGCGTATGTTATCAGGATTGCATTCCAACAATGGAGCCAGCTTATCTTCAATTTTAATAGCACCCCAACAAGAATTTCTACTTGCAGTGTGCCAAATGGTATAGGTAAATACCTTGTTGATATCCTGTGCACCAAAAATTAAATCGGATTGCTTTACTGAATTCAAATATACCTCTATGGTATAATCTGCTGCAACACCCTGCATATCCTGTAGTATATCTTCAGGCGTTAATAATGCATAGCAATTTTCATCCAATGAAATTTGCACCAAATCATTACATGCAATCGGAATTGCAAAATTTGATTTAACAGAATTCAAATTTTCTGCCTTAAGATCAGGCATAATTATTAAGAATGCTGCGATTAAAAAAGCCAGTCCTGTTTTAATGGTTTTAGACAGTGAGGCTGTTTTCTGATTGTTGAGTAAATGTGAGTAATTCATGTGATTCTTTTTATCTAGCTCCACTACTGCAAAATATATACCAATTTTTCTTAATATAAGAAGGATTACCAGATATGAAAACTGAATTTCATACATATATAATTCATATTGTATTTATTACATATATAAATAAATACAAATTATAATAAAAAAATATTTGAAAAAAAAATAATATGAAGCCCTGGTGAGACCCAATTGCGTCGGGTTAAGCGCAATAAAGGCTGAACTGCATATATAATTCCGCTATCCAGAATATCTCAGGCCGAAAATTTATCTTCTTCTTTTTGTCCTACTTTTTGGCGCGCAACGACTGAACGATCCAAGCTAAAAGCTTGGTAGAGTGCGACAGCGCTCTAAGTGAACGAGCCGCGAAAGCGGACTAGCAAAAACGCAGCCTTTCTAAAAGGCGGCACTTCTTTTTGCACCTCTCCTTCTTCAATTCCTATTTTTTAAGCCAACGCTGTTGGGCAGATTTTGGTCCGTCGGATTTTGTCGCTACGATATCCAACCTGTTCGATTAAACATTCGTCATTCTAACTAAATAAATATTCTCTGTAGCGACAAAAAATACGGCTTTTTCTCCTTTTGATCCTTTTTCTAAGTTGAAATACCCTCTCATGTAAAAATTTACGTAACCAAAATCTGCCTGTTTGGGGCCGCTGGTTTAGAAAGGCTCTTTTAATTTCATTAAGAACAAAATTTACGGTCAAACGAAAAGCTGGATTTAAGAGCCGGCCTAGGGCTTTGCAGCTCGGGACCCATACGATGAAGAAGGCGCCCGAGCTAAAAACTGTCTGAGCACCGCAGGTGTGAGTTTTTTTAGCTCAGCCTTCGAGTCGCTAATGGGTGAGCGAGAGGCCCAGCCGGTGGCTTTTCTTTGCTTACTTTCTTTTGGCCACGCAAAAGAAAGTAAGAAATCATTTAGCGATAACTAATTTCGGTTTGAACATTCAATTAATCCTATATCGCAGTTCGTTCAAAAGTATTTTAGCTAACCAAAAGAAAGTAAGAATTTAAAAAATTCTATATCCATCCTTTACTTAAAGTTTGACAAGTGGCACTTTCATTCTAATTCTGAATCTTGCAAGTAATATCTAAAATAGAAATCTAGACTTATGCATAAAGATCAAAAAGAAATCTTTGGTTAATCCAAACTATTTATTTGCCTCCAACTTACTTAATATATAAGAAGAAATAATTTCCACCCCAATTCCAAAGTGATCGTTGTTGTGAATGGTTAAATCAATCTTGTCCAAATAGGGTTGGATGAATTGTTGGTAAGCGGGTGAGACATGGTACTGATATCTATATAAAACATCTTCCAATGGATAGTTTCTCTCTTGTTGATCGCGTTTAATTCTTCGGATTAATTTTAATTCATCCCTGGCGTGAATCAAAATACTTAAATTCAATAAAGATCTGACCAAGGGTCGGTGCAAAATAAATAAACCTTCTACAATCAGAACAGGTGCTGGAAATACTTCAATTTGTTTTGGAGTAGCTAGATCATTGTTAAAAGTGTATTCTCGGAGCACGACCGTTTGCCCATCCAACAATGATTTAACATCATTGATCAATCTCTGCTCATCGATGGCATCAGGTATGTCAAAATTGAGAACACCATTTGGATCTTCAAATTGTTGGTTACGTGGTTTATAATAATTGTCTTCAGAAATAATCGCAAGTTGATTCTCTGCAAATCTAGATCTAAGTTCTTTAATAAATGCCGTTTTTCCACTGCCGCTGCCTCCTGTGATTCCGATGATCATACTTCAAGTTATTGTTGTCGTCTAAAAACTAATCGCCAAAGTTCTACAAAATCTACTAATTTTCCCTTCTAAAACAAAAACCAACCATATGATTCAGATATTCAGGGGTCTCCTTGGTATTCTTATACTATTGGCTATCTGCTATTTAATAAGCCGAAACCGTAAAAAAATTGATTGGAAGATGGTTGGATCTGGATTGGTCTTGCAATTAGTTTTAGCTTTCTGTCTGATTGAAGTTGGTTGGATTCGAAAGATTTTTGAAGTGGTGGTCCGATTTTTTTCGGTCATGATCGAAGCCAGCCAACAATCTTCACAATTTCTCTTTGGCGATTTGGCCAAACCCGGTACACCCTATGGATTCGCCTTTTTGGTTTTACCTACCATTATCTTTTTTTCTGCGCTTTCCTCGGTCCTTTATTATTTTGGAATTCTACAAAAAGTGGTAGGAGGTTTTGCTTGGCTCATGCGCAAAACATTTAAATTATCTGGTGCGGAAAGTCTCGCTACTGCCGCCAATGTTTTTATTGGACAAACTGAAGCACCGCTGGTTATTAAGCCATACCTTGAACGAATGACCAGATCAGAATTACTCTGTTTGATGGTCGGAGGAATGGCTACCATAGCGGGTAGTGTGTTTGGTGCATACATGGGCATGTTGGGAGGAGCAGATGAAGCAAGTAGAATTTATTTTGGAATGCATCTTTTAACAGCGTCCATTATTTCTGCTCCTGCAGCCATTATTTGTGCAAAAATGATTTACCCTGAAGATCAAAAAGTAGACAACCAAGTAGAAATAAATCAAGATGAAGTTGGAAGCAATTTTCTAGATGCTTTATCAAGAGGCACCACCGATGGATTAAAATTGGCCGTCAATGTAGGTGCCATGCTTCTTGCTTTTATGGCTTTCGTTTATTTAATCAATATGGGTTTAAATGGTATTGGTTCGTATGGATTGAATGATTGGGTGGTTGAATTTACGAATGGTAGTCATAAGAGTTTTGATTTACAATTTATTTTTGGAATTCTGTTTGCCCCAATTGCCTGGATCATCGGGATCGATGTCAATTATATCACGTCCATCGGACAATTGCTTGGAGAAAAAACCATTTTAAATGAATTTGTTGCTTATTTATCATTGGGAGAAATGAAAACTGCCGGAATTTTAGATCAGAGATCCATCGTGATTGCAACCTATGCTTTGTGCGGATTTTCAAATTTTGCGAGCATAGGAATTCAAATTGGAGGAATCAGTGCGATTGCACCGGGTCAAAGAAATAATTTGACTGCTTTTGGATTGTTGGCTTTAATTGGTGGTACTTTGGCATGCCTGATGACCGCATGCATTGCAGGAGCTTTATACAGATAAATTTTTACAAATCCCAGATACCGTCCGGTAATTGCACGGTGATTTCCATTTTCTCAGGATCAAGGTGGATGATAAAATCTTCGTGAATTGGAATATGAAAAGTCCGTAAACCGGATTGTATTTCAGCCATCCATTGACCAGGAAATTCTTGGATGGAAATAATTTTTCCTGAATTCCCTGATTGCTGATCGATGAGTAGATATCCTTCCAAACCCGCACTTTCTTTTTTAGAAACATCCATCTTTTTGATGGTGGTCTTGGGCAATTTTGCGACGTCTGTAAAAATATCTTTGTGGCTTAACACCTTTGCGTATTCAGGATCTTGCACGTCTTCAAATTTTACAAAAAACCTTCCATCATCCCGAATTTTTTCTATAAAAAATGGAATGTGGTTTCCTTCATGATAGATGAACAGAACTTTTTGTTTTAAAATATCTTGTCTTAAATCCGGATCCAAATCAATTTCCAATTCTCCATTTAATCCATGGGCTTTAAGTGTTTTTCCTGCCTTAATAAATTCGATCAAAGTAGAATAATTAATTGTAACTGTGTAATTTTTGAGTCAGGACAAGTCCTCTCTCAGCCTTATTGTCCCATGGCATACTCATATCATCGATTTGGGTTTTCAGCAACCAAAATTCACGATAGATTAAACCTATATTTTTGGCGTAACGTGATTCAGCATAAATTTTATTCAGAGCATCTTCGTAATTTACCTCCTCCAGTTGTACAACATCATCGTAGGTTTTAAAGTCGATGACATCTTTGGATAAAATATTTTTATAAAAATAGGTATCACCATCCCAATAGCTGAATGGTTCATAAAATTCTCCTCGGATGAGTATACTGTTTTTATTTGAAAATCGGGATACGCCATTCCACCTTACGAATTTTTTAACCGGATAGGTAAATGCAATAAAATCCAGACCAAATTCTGTCTTGATCATCATAGATTTATTAATCGTGATAAAAGAATTGTCAACAAAAAACCAAGGACCTTCTGCAGCATCACTTTTAAAAAAATCCAATGCATATTCTGTTTCACCAAAGACATTGATGACGGTATCCACGACCTTTACCAAGGTGTAATTGCTGACCGTATCTCGCAGGATAATATTGGTTTTTGTAAAAAAAATAGAATCTGTTTTATAAATCCATTGCTTTCCAACTGCCAAGGGTGTATAATTGTAACCCAATACCTGAGGATCGAGAGGATCAGTGGTTCGCTCGCATCCTGAATAAACCAAAATGAATATAAAAAAAAAGAATATATTAAATTTACCTAGGATCATTCAGTAAATTTGCAAACAATGAATTTTTAATAATTCCACCACAGACCAGATCATCACCTTCGTAGATCACGGCAGACTGTCCCGGCGCAATACCTTTCACACCTGCCGTAAATGCGATATTTAAATTTGCGCCATCTGTGACAATATTGGAAATATGACCTGCATCTTTGTATCGGATTTTGGTAATAAATTCTTGATGAGGATCTATTTCGGTATATTTATGCCAGTTGATTTGAGAAACGGCTAATGATGGTCTTGCCAAATCTTCTTCGTCACCCAAAACCACGGTATTGGTATCCGGATAAATATCGGTTACAAACATGGGTTTTCCAAATGCCTTACCGAGACCCTTGCGCTGTCCTATAGTGTAAAATGGATATCCATCGTGTGAACCCAAAATATGCCCGTGGCGATCCACAAACATGCCTCCACTGACCTGCTCTTCCAAACCTTCTACTCTTCTCTTTAGAAAGCCTCGATAGTCGTTGTCGGGCACAAAGCAAATTTCATAGCTCTCTGCTTTCTTGGCCAAATTGGTATAACCTCGGTCAGCTGCAATTTTGCGGGTCTCCGATTTTAGCATATTTGCCAATGGAAACTTACTTCTACTCATGGCTTCCTGACTCAAGCCCCATAAAACGTAAGATTGGTCTTTGTGCAAATCGTTGGCTTTGGAGACATAATACCGATCATTTTCATGGTTGATTTTGGCATAATGACCGGTGGCAATAAATTCACAGTCGAGCCCATCAGCCCTTTTGAGAAGGGCATTCCACTTGATGTGGGTATTGCACAGGACGCATGGATTGGGGGTTCGGCCAGCAAGATACTCGTCTACAAAATTGTCAATGACCGCATCGCCAAATTCATCTCTAATGTCAAGTATAAAATGGTGAAATCCCATGTCGACGGCCATTTTTCTGGCGTCTTGCAGAGAATCCAGTGAGCAACAGCCCGTTTCTTTTTTGGATCCACCGGAAGAGGCATAGTCCCAGGTCTTCATGGTGATGCCAATGACTTCGTAACCTTGCTCGTGTAAAAGCAAAGCTGAAACAGCGCTATCGATCCCACCACTCATCGCTACCAAAACCCTACCAAGCTTGCTCATCCTTGAAAATCACAAAGTTAATACATTAAATAATAGTATAATATATATTTTAAAAAGATTTTTTTCAAATTTTTAGGTCCGAACTAAAATCCAGTTTATATATTTGCAGCCCAAAAGTAAATTATCAATTACAAAAGTGCCATTGATTAACATACTTTTGAGAGTTATTGTTGAATGTTTAGATTTTAAAGGCTGACTTAATGTATTCGTCAGCAGATATTTATAAATATTATATCATGCGGGAGTAGCTCAGTTGGTAGAGCACGACCTTGCCAAGGTCGGGGTCGCGGGTTCGAGTCTCGTCTCCCGCTCATTTTTTGAAAAAATCCGCTGGCAAGCGGATTTTTTTTGCCCAGGTGGTGGAATTGGTAGACACGCAGGACTTAAAATCCTGTTTGCAGTAATGCAAGTGCGGGTTCAAGTCCCGCCCCGGGTACAAAAATCAGAATGAGTGAGAGAAAGAGAATGAGAAAGAATAATGAATTTTACTCATTCTGATTTTTCTCTCATTCTGTTCCTCTTTCTCACACTCTTTCTATTTTTTTTGTTAATTGAAATTATGTTTGATTTTCAATCAGAATGAGTGAGAGTAGGAGAATGAGAATGAGGAAGAAAAAGCCATACACTCATTCTGATTTTTCTCTCATTCTGTTTCTCTTTCTCACTCTCTTTCTTACTTCTTTGTTAATTGAAATTATGTTTGATTTTCAATCAGAATGAGTGAGAGAAAGAGAATGAGAAAGAATAATGAATTTTACGCATTCTGATTTTTCTCTCATTCTGTTCCTCTTTCTCACACTCTTTCTACTTTTTTGTTAATTGAAATTATGTTTGATTTTCAAAAACTTGAAGTTTATAAAAAGGCACTTTTGCTTCATAATGAACTCAAACCTATATTAAAATCACCCGGAATCAACAAGAATATCGCAGATCAACTTTTCAGGGCTTCTTTAAGTATTACTTTAAACATCGCTGAAGGTTCTGGTAGATTTACTCAAAAAGACAGGAGGAATTTCTTCATCATCTCAAGATCCTCTGTTTTTGAATGTGTCGCCATTTTGGATGTCGTCTCTTCTGATAACTGCTGTTCTAATGAACAATACCTTCATTTGATTTCTTCCGCCGATGAAATTTCCAGAATGCTCTATACTATGATTAAAAATTTAGAAAAATAATCCCAGCGAAAAACAGAATGAGAATGAGTAGGAGAATGAGAATGAATTTTACTCTATCTCGCCTCCTTCTCCATCCCCCTAAATATCGCAGAAGCATCCGGCGGATTTTCAAACCCAGATAGACGTAATTTTTATGTCATCGCAAGAAGTTCAGTTTTTGAGTGTGTCGCTATTCTGGATATACTTCATGATCAACAATTCATATCGGATTCTCAATTTAACGATTATTTAGAAAAATCTGAAAATCTAAGCAAAATTCTTTTTGCACTGATTAAAAAGTATTCATAATTTTATTCATTCTAAGAATTAGAACCAACAAGTGTAAGAGCGACTATAATCACTTTTTTTAACTAACTACAAAGTCAAATCAAATTGTCAGAATCTGAAAATTAAAATTATTGTTTATTTTTTAATAATCCGAACATATCTAATGTTGCTATAGCCCATTTAAAATTTAATCTGCAATCCAAGTTTCATCTGCAAACTCTGATACTTCTGCTCAATCGGTCCTGAAAAAATACTTGCATTAAAAGTTTGATACTGAAAAGCTCCAACAAGAGAAAATCTTTCACCTAAATGATATTGAGTGTAAATCCCAGTATTAAAACCTATACCCAATGTTTTCTGCACTTTACTAAGTTTCAGATCTTCTATTTCAGAAATTTCCAATTGGTCGTTTAAAAGCCTTCCTTTTACCTGATTTGAAATTGAAAACAAAATTCCAGCTTGAATACCCATGGACCAATTTTTAACACTCAGTACATCAATACCAATGTTCAAAGGAATATTCCATTGCTGAATCTTATTGTAATGAATTACTTTTCTGGATTTATAATTGATATACCATGCTTCAATATAACTGGAGTCACGATTCCCGTTGGAGTACTCTATATCAGCTAGCGTGAGACCATAATTATTGGAAGATTTGGTTTGGTTATATTCAAATTTCTCATTGCGCTGGAGAAATTGAATTCCTGATTCAAGATTCCATTTTCTATATTGCATTCCCAAATAAAATGATCCAATCCATTCTTCCAAATTGCTTTCTGACTTCTTTCTCTCCTGTACATACATGGATAAATTGTCATCAGAAGTAACCAGATTTTTAAAGTATCCTCCAACACCCATTTCAGGTCTAAGATAAAAAGAGATAGACTTTCCCTTCATTGAAGATTTAGCTTTGTCCTCTAAAAGAGAATCCTTACTACTTTCAATAAATTTTTCGGTCGGTTTATCAGATAATTCAAAGAGATTTTCATTTATACTATCCGAAGTATCATTACTTGTTTCAGGTAATATGTCATTTTGATTGCTATCCTGAAAGTGAATAAATAGTCCTTCTGATTCCACTAATTTATCAGCACTTACTAATTGATGTCTACCGTCTTCAAAAATATCTTTTCTTTCGTCTTTTTCATTTAAAGAATTTTCATTCTTATCCTTGGAGGAATTTTTGACTTGATCTTCACTTTGGATCTGCAGATTATTATTATTTGCATCATGCACATTCTTAAAAATGTGATAAGTTCCTTTTTTTGCTTGGAATTTTGTGTTCTATTTTGCTCAATGTCAGCTGACTTGTTTTGTAAAAGGGTTTGTGAATTCGTTTGATGTTGACCTGGTTCAGATAAATTCGCTTGATTTCTTAGCCCTACAGAGGAAAGAATCTGCATTGTTTTAGCTTTTTCAGTATCTAATGTATCTTTAATTTGACCTTCCATTAGCTTTGATTCTAAATGGTTTTGGTCTTCTGTAAAATTAGAATTTTGTCCGATGTCAACGTTCTCTGATTTATGTTCGTGATGCTTTACAATGGTTGACTCTTTTATTGCCTTTTGATTCAAAAAAAAGATGACCAATGGGGAACCGATTACAAATGGAATCCACAACCACCACAATAAAAATCTTCGCTTCTTTTTTTCTGGAAGCTTTGGTTCAAGATTGCTCCAAAATTTATCCAAATCCAATTCAGAAGGATATTTTTGCATTAGATCTTTGACCTTTTTATCAAACTTATTTTCCATAATATTCAATTTTTTGTGCAGATATCATCTGCATTAACACCTGCCTAGCCCTAAAAAGATAAGATCTAGAACTATTGATGTTGATTCCTAAAATTTCCGAAATCTCATCATGCGAATAACCATCAATGACGAAAAGATTAAATACTTTTTGATAAGGATCCTCTAAAGTTTGAATCAGGCTAATTATTTGCTCACAGTCTATGTTTTGATTTATGTGATCTAAATCAAGAATATGATCTGTATCAATTTCAGAAAGTGATTGGACACCATTCAGATGTTTTTTATTCGATTTGAATTGACGGATGCTGGTGTGAATCATGATGGTTCGCATCCAAGTATAGAGTTTTCCTCTTTGTAGATCAAATTGATGGAGATTTTGAAAAATATTGATAAAGCCTTCTTGAAGGCAATCTTCTGCAAAATGGTCGTTGTGTGCGTATCGCCTGATCACAGAAAGAAGAGCTGGTGCATAGTTATACACCAGCTCTTTCTGTGCGCTGCGGTCATTTTGCAGACATTGTTCGATCAATTTTTTCTCGTCCAAAATTTCAATCTATTAAAGCATTTAATTTCTGAGAATGCTAAACTCCCCACTAAAATTTATATTTCCCTGAGGTCCTAATGCATCTAAGTTTAGCAATGATCCGCTAAAAGTACCTTTTATTTGTCCTCCCTGAGGACCTATATGAATAATTTGGTAGTTTACGGTATTACAATTTGAAGCACAATAAAGGGCCACATTGGGTAGATATTGATTCAAAGAGATAGAATTTGGATTTCCGGCTGATTGAGAAATATCCAGAATATTCATCCTAAAGTGAGTGGAATCAGGACCAAAAGCAAATATTTGTATTGGTCCGGGAGCAGAACCGTCAACATAAGCACTGTACAAATTATCTTTTCCTAAACAATTTATTCTAACAAAGTCCTTCAACTCTTCACAAACTTTAATCTCTCCGAGATCAACAATAGATTGATTATTGACATCAAAATCAACATCCGTTTTTTCCTTTAAGTTTGTGATATCGACTATTTTCAAATGATAGGCAACAGTGCCACAATAACTCATAAAAGTATTTATATTTCCATTTGCATCTAGAGGAATGTAAATCATAGATTTGGTCTGTTTCTCTGTTAAATTTACATAATTATTGGAGACGGCTTGGTTATTACAGTCAACGGCTTGAAGCAACAAATTGAAAGTTTTAATATTCGGTACCAAGACATCACCCAAATCAAGATCAATGTTTTGGGACTGGAAAGTTTTTATGATGGATGAATTGCATTCTAACCCGACCATTTCAAAACTTGTGTTAGCAGGAATTTTTCCTTCAAAAGTTCCGTCGTTGTTTGTTGCGCCACTTCCATGACCCCATTGGGTAAGATCAAGAATATCGAATCCAAATCCAGAAAGTGGATTTCCTAATTCGTCGACCAATCTAAACTTTAGATTAATTGCCTTAAAAGGAAAATCCCAATTCCAAAATGTAAAGTGAGCTGCATTACCAACATAGTAGGATCCATTGACTTTAGCCTTTCCTTCTTCTATCCAGCTTCCTTTTGTTTGATCAAAATACCACAATGGAATGAATTCTTCTGCTTTGGATTGAAGTGATGAGGGAATGGGAACTTTCATTTCGGCGGGGAGATTTGGATTTAATTTTAATGGATTACCCATTTCATCTTCTAATTCGACTTTTAGCATTCCAATGGTACGGAGGACAACATACTTTCCATCTTTATCCCTTCCAGTGAGATTTCCAGGCATCTCGGATAAAGTTTGATCAGCCAATGGATCCAGGTAATATGTATACACTCTGACACTACCTGAATATGGCTGAGAATTTTCATTCTGAAAACTATTTGCCTGAAAAATCACTGAAGCATTTCCATTGCTTTCGACAGGACCTCCCTGGGCAGACTGAATGGTTTTTGTCAAACTTCTTTTTATGAGCCGTGTTTCCAAATTGACTACCTGACCTTTTACCGGAATTACCGTACGATAAACTTCGAAGTAAGATGATTTTTTAAATTTGATATGTGCACCTTGTTTATTCATCAACTGATCCTTAAGCAGAAAAACACCATTTTTATCAGTCAAAACGCTGGTACGGTCAAAACTCACTTCCACGTTTTCAAGAGGGTTCCCCGAGGGATCAAAAACCCGACCAAAAACACCTGATGAGACAAGGACTGGGCGATCGTTGCCGTCCGATATGATGGAGTCTTGATTTTCACGACATTGAAAGAAAATCAAACAATGGAACAAACAGATAAAAAACAAATTTCTTTTATTAATTTGGTAAAACATGATATAACTATTTAATTCATTTTCAAATAAATATCTCTTCCGGAAATAAGATTATCATCGATATATAGACATCAAGCTGACAAGCCGTTGCACAAATTGAAATATTTTTTAGAAACACTGGAAATAGTTTTAAAAAATGATCTGCTGCAAATAAAAAATGACTCGTTAGATTTTACTCTAGATTAAACTGAAACTTGGTAATTAGCACTCTTTATCAATTTTAACTTCATTCCAAACACACTGATACATTTTATAATACATTGGTCCATCCTCGCGCTTCACCCCAGCTTATAGGCAGGGGTTCGCTTATTGGATACTTATTTGAATAAGTTGATTTTGTAATTCTGGTTTACCAATGGGGCTAAAGCCCCTCTATACCCAGCATGCTTCACCCCAGCCTAAAGGCTGGGGTTCGCAAATTCCTCTTCATCACATCTAGTAACGCACCAACCTCCAACCGCATGCATATCGTGAGCTTAGCAGATTATGGGTAACGGGGCTTTAGCCCCACAGTATAACACCTCCATCTCTAACCCCATGCTTCATCGTGGGGTTAGGAGATACAAGGAATTAATGGGCTTTATCCCCAGCATAATTCGTAAATCAATACGATGTATACTCTGACACATCCCTGATACTATACAACACGGTTGCTAAAATCTGATTAATTTTCATTCTTCTAATATCATTCTGAAGTATAACCTCTATTACTCTAAATTTTTTTGCATTAATAAGAGTTAGCCTAAAATAACCGCTTTCTTCCATCATATGGAAATAGTATTTATAAAGTATACAATCATCATTAATAGTTTCACTAATATAAATCTGATTATTATCAAATGAATATACATTCTTTATTATTTCCATTCCCCACATTCCTGTTATTGGAAAATAGGGTTCATTTTTGTACTCAAAAATTAAATAGGACAATCGCAATTTATCATCATTACTGTTGCAACTAACACCAGTTACAAAGTGGACAGAATCTTCACGATTGTAAGCATAGGAAACTCTTAAATCATGCATAAATTCAGAAGGAATATATAAATTAGCACTGTCACTTTTCAAACTGTCCACCTTAAATCTGAATGATATATAACCATTATCAATTTTATCCATCTTTTGAATCAAGGAATCACACTTGTAACAATGGCCTATAGAATCTATGTCATATTTCTCCATTGATGGAAAATATGTATTACATTTCTTATCTGGTTGATTACAAGAAATCAAAATTACTAATAACCAAAAGGGAAAAATTAATTTAAATGATGTAAGCATAAGTTTTGGCTTGGATAAATATTGTAATTATAACACGATATTGCATAATCAAATTATTCAATCTTTAGTGTCTCGCCATCCTAATATACTTCACGATCAACATTTACAAAATTCTCTATTCACTAATTAAAAAGTATTCATAATCTAGTTTTCATAAAGGAAACTATATCAATATTGGTATTCCGGATAAATTGAATCCAATTTTACAATATGAATATTACCCAAAAAATGAATTAATTGTTTGCAAGATTTTCGCTCATCAGCTATAGTAGAATTTTGCAATCGAAAATAGACTGACCAGTTTTCTATAAGATTATTGTACTCTCCAAGATAACTAAATTTCAAACTAACAGTATCCTGTAAATGATAGATAATATATTTTTTCCTATTCTTTAAATCAATTATAGTGGAATCTATAATTTTATTTGCTGGATAAGGTTTTAGGAATGTATATATAACTGAACTCTTAAGATCTGATTTGTCATACATGGCTTTACTTTCAAAATCAAGCAACAGTTTGAAATCCTTAAAATCAGTATTGTAAAAATTAAGAGTTTTAGTATAACGTCCAGATATTAATGCATATATTTCATTAATAGGAATTCCATAAATTGAAGAGTCTAAATTAACATCCCAATTTAAGCCTTTTGCTTTAATTAAATTTACTTTATACGCATTTTTTGTTAAATCTGCTGTGCAGGACTGAATAAGCAAATAGATTAGAATAATAAATGAATACTTCATAATTTGTGGATTATATACACCCAAGAATTCAAATAGATCAACTGGTCTACCAATATATTAATTACTATATAAACTCCCTCAAACATAAATTTATCTGGCATAAAGTATATTCCTGCTCAAAAATAAGCATATAACGGAAAACAACCCTATGATTATTATATTCCTAGAAATGTACAATTTGTTATTTGGGACAAAATCCATAATTTTACGTCATTAATCTGTTGATATGAAATATTACTATTTTGATTTTGATTGGGACAATTTTCCCAATGGATCTGGAATTGATACTATTGGTGGTGAACTTCTAGAAAATGTAGAATTAAAGGATAAATTCTGGGCTCATTTTACTAAAAGGTTGGTAATAGGTTATCCTCAATCAATTCCTATATTTAATTTTCTGGAATATATGAAGGGTAAGAAATTCTTAGCACAAGATTATATGGATAATTTATTCCATTTTGGACTAGTTATCAGTGATAAGTTGAAAATAATTATTGAAAGTTCTTATCTTTCTAGTCATTTATTTGAACCGGTAGTAATCAAATTTAAAGAAAAATTAATAGAAGACTATTGGTTTTTTTGTTTGACTGAATCCAATATTGATGCAATTAATTATGAAAAAAGTTATTTCTTTATTCCCAATAATTATGAATCAGTTCCTAAACGAAATTTATATAAGGAAAATTTAGTAAAATTTTCTAATAGTAATGAATTATATACTAGCACGAATTCGACAATTCATGGATTAAGTGCCTATAGCATAAAAATTTTAGAATCAAAGAAATTTGATATTTTAAATCTAGGAACTTTGATTGAACATTATTATTTGTTTTCAGAAGAGTTGGTGGAAGTAATCCAAGATGCAAATATAACTAATTTGGTATTTAAGGAATTCGAACATATACAATAAATATTTTCTTTTGTTAATAAAGCTCCTCTAATCAATTTATCCCAAACATCGTTAAAACTTTTGGTTTCTCCGGGTAATTTTGCTACCTGCCCTTCGAGACTTATAATGGTAGCTTCAGACAAGTATTTTGTATAGCTTGGATATGCCCCAATATGAAAGGCATCTTCTCCTATCCTTGTGGCTGTATACGTTAAGTTTTCTACATTGTTATACTTACTTCCTGAAACCTCTCCCCTTACCCATCCTTAGGCTTAAACTTACTCAACTCCAATATCTTTTGGCTGTCGGTTTCTTTGATTAAATCAGGAAGTTTGGTGGCAGGGTTTCTGCGCATGTAGGATTCTATGATGTAATAACCGATGTAGGTGCCTGTTTGGCCGGGAGCCAATGAAGGCATCCCCGGAGAATCGGGGTTGGGATGAATGTACTTCTGAATTTTGCTGGAGTTGTTTTCAAACAATAAATTTTCTCCGGTGAAATAAGACCAAATGGCTCTCCGGTTTTCGTTGCACCATTTTATTTCTTTGGAAGAATATTCAAACAAAACGGAATCTTGAATTTCCGGAATGATGCGCGATAAAATATATTGCCGCTTACCGCGGTGTATAATGTAATCCAATAATTTATCTCCGGGCTCAGCACCCAATTTATCTTCCACCCAAATTTCCCATGTTTTTTTCAACATATGATCTTTGTTAAAAGTCCGGGTTAGATAATTGGAAAAAGCAGGATTGCTTGGATCAATCGTGCTGTAATTATACTCAGGTCCTATAAAAAAATCAAGGCCTATGCCGAGTCCATCTTTTTTATCTTCATCTTCAAAAATAAAATTTCCCACATTAAATCCACTGATCAATGTATAAAAATTGGGAGTTTGAAATTCTGGAAAATAATATTTACAAAGTCCACAGCTCTGAGCTAGCTCTTCTTCCAACCACAGCAAATTTCTGTATTTGGCATTTGTCATGTCCAGCAATTCGTAAGATCTCCGGTCTCTAAAAAAATTGGCAGCTCTGCTGATAAATATCGGTTCCAGACTATCTACGTTTTTGGTCCAATTTAGAATACCCTCAAAAAAGATCCTGCTCATGCCTGGATATTTTCTAATCAGCCTCTCAAGTGAGTACTCCAATCGAAAAGTATCGACCGCAAAAAGTTCTTGTTCAAATCGCCCAATTTTGACGCTTGGATTCAAACCCGGATCAAAATCCTTGGGAATTCGCTGTTCTGCGGGTTGGCAGGATATAATAAAAAAAACAATAAAAACTATTATGTGTTGCATTGATATCGTTTACAATTAGATTTTAAAACTTCAAAATTAAGCCATGACTCCAAATTTTTTTAAAAATTACCTCATTTTATTATTTGTTGCCCCTTTTCTGCTCAATGCGCAAGACCAATTTGATCTGCTGGACGTGGCATTGGTAACAGGACCATCGATCAGTTGGATGCACACTGACAACAATACCATAAGCTCTGATGGCATTCAATTATCCTATAAAATCCACGCCATCGCTGATTTTGCGCTGAACGAGCGATTTAGCATTACCGCAGGTGCAGGCCTTTCCCTGGGAATGGGCGGGCATTTAAAATACCAAACCGGAGGAAATCTTTGGTCTGAATCTACCTTGAACATTCCTCGCGGAGACTCATTGCCTGATGGTGTGAGACTTGGGTATGGTGTCAATTATTTAGATTTTCCTGTAGGATTTCGAATGAAAACAAACCAATTTGGAAAATTTAGATTTTATGCCCAAGTCCCTGAACTCATCTTAGGCATTCGTACCAGGGCAAAAGGTACCATCGAAGGCGAAGGCGTCAATACCTCCAAAGAACAAATAAAAAGCCAAGTGGGATTTTTTCAACTGGCCTGGGCTCTTGGAGCCGGCACAGATTTTTACCTTTCTGATAAACTAACCCTTACAGGTGGATTCAGATTTTTCCAAACCCTTTCAGATGTAACAGATGATTCCGGGATATTACAGAACTGGTGACAAAGAAAATTCAAAAGCTTACATCAACAACATTGACTTTAGGGTAGGAATAATTTTCTAATTACCTTCGCGTTCGTGGAAAATTTTAATCTGGAAGCTTTTATAAAAGCTTCATTACAAGAAGATATAGGAACAGGCGACATCACTTCTTTGGCATGCATTCCCTATACCTCTCAATCTAAAGCCAAATTATTGGTCAAACAAGATGGAGTGCTGGCAGGTGTAGGCTTTGCAGAAGCTGTATTTAAGCAATTTAACTCTGAGCTTATATTTGAAAAGCTCTTAGAAGATGGTGCAAAGGTCACATATGGGGACCTTGCATTTTACGTATCCGGATCCACCAGAGACATTCTGCAAACCGAAAGACTGGTATTAAACGTCATGCAAAGAATGAGTGGTATCGCCACTTTGAGTGCTCAATATGCGTCTTTGGTGGCAGATCTTCCTGTCAAAATATTGGATACCCGTAAAACTACTGCATTAAACCGTTATCTTGAAAAATGGGCGGTGAGAATCGGAGGATGTTTTAATTATCGAGATGGCTTGTACGATTGGTTTATGATCAAAGACAATCACATTAAAGCATGTGGAGGAATCCAAAGTGCCATTCAAGCAGTACATAGCTATCAACAAAGCCAGGGACTTCAAAATACCGGAATTACGGTAGAAGTCAAAAATTTACAAGAATGTGAGGAATTGGTTCAAATTGGCGGTGTGAGCCGTATTATGTTTGACAATTTTGAGTTGGAAAAACTTCGGGAAGCGGTGCTTTTTGTCAATCGTCGCTTTGAAACCGAAGCTTCCGGAGGCATCACATTGAGTACGCTCAGACCAGTCGCATTGACTGGTGTAGATTTCATCTCAATTGGTGCTTTGACACACAGTGCCGGAAGCCTCGATTTAAGCTTGAAGATACAAGAACAGTTGGTTTAAACTGCATTGGTAATTGTTATAAAAGTGCTTAAGGCCACTGATAAAATAATCACCAACCAGAATCTGACGTCCTTGTAGAAAACCACTGGGGTTTGGTCTGCCTTCATACCATCTCTGATTTTGATAAAAAATAAATATTACACAATTTTTTGTCCGAGAAATGAATCTTTTCCATTTTACACCTTTGATTTATTGCTTCCAATTTATTTCTGATGTACATCTCTTCCGACTAACTATACTATTCAAAAACGATGCCATATGGTTTTGCTGTAATATGTCCCATTTTTATTGGCTTCTCCATCGATACCCTTCAAAATTTTATGATATGTTTATTTCATTTTTTAAAGAAATCTTGAATAAAAATCTTGAAATACTCAATGCTGGTTATACCATACATTACATAAAATTTTCATATCAAAATTGAACGATTAAAGCTCAGATCATAAAATCAAATGAATAGCTTCATATTTGTATTCGAATATAAAGGATGTCACAGGCAGAAATAAAAATTCTTGGTATACGGCACCACGGTGCGGGCTCATGTTTACGCATGATCAAAGCTTTGGAATCCTTCCAGCCGGATGCCATCTGCATCGAATTACCGCTGGAAACTGAATCCGCTTTGGCACAATTATCAGAAACCGGAAACCAATGTCCCTTGGCTTTTTTATTGTACGAAGAAGCACATCCTCAGAACTGTTTTTACCTGCCCTTCGCAGACTTTTCACCGGAATATCAAGCGATCAAATATGGCATTCAAACCAATGTCAAAATTTTTGCGATGGATATGCCTGCCCAATATGCCCTGATTGGTTCGCAATTCAGTCAAAAGGATCCAAAAAATTTGATAGCAGATCAAAAAAACATCATCCGAGATCCTCTGGGTTATCTCGCCAAATTACAAGGTTACAAAGACAGCGAAATTTGGTGGACGCAATATTTTGAACAATGGACCGACCATTCGCAATTGTTTGAGGTGATACAACAACTGATGATTGAATTAAGGAGTCGAAGTAAAGATTTGGATGATGAAGAAACCTTGGTTCGAGAAAAATTCATGCGTCAAAGAATCAATAACTGTATTCAGGAAGGTTATAAAAAAATTGCAGTTGTCTGTGGCGCCTGGCATGGTCCAGTACTCTCTCCCGAATATCTTCACAGTAAATCTGCAGAGAAAATTTCTAATTATCGATCTGTCAAAACATCTTGTGCACTCATTCCATGGTCCTATCCAAGATTATTGCTCAATGGACATTATACTGCAGGTGTTAAATCACCGGCGTGGAATGATTCACTATTTAATCAACCAGATGCACCCCTCTCCCATTGGCTCACCAGAGCCGCCAGAGAATTTAGAGAATACGGTTATATGATCGGCACATCGGACATCATCGACGCAGAAAATCTGGCCTATCAACTGACCTACCTAAGAGGATTGGTCCATCCAGGAATCCAGGAACTGGAAGAAACGCTCATTTGCATCTTTGGGCAAGGTGATCCACACAGAATTCAATTACTATCTGAGAAAATTTTTGTGGGAGATAAAATTGGAAAAATAACTGTCGAAAATCATAAGCTCCCTTTCATTCAAGAATTTCACAAGCAATTAAAACAATTGAATCTAAATTCATATTGGGGTCAAGAAAATGAAAAGGCCTTGCAGTTGGATTTGAGAAAACCAAAACATTTAGAAAAAAGTCGCTTCATACATAAAACATTATTGTTGCAGCTAAAATGGGGATTCCAATTAAATTTAGATTTTTCAGCGAAAGGAAATTTTCACGAACACTGGAAATTTGAATGGAATCCTGAGTTGGAATTACGATTGATTCAGTTGGCCATTTTGGGAAATACTTTTCACGAAGTGATCCTTCGAATTCTCAATGAATTGTTACTATCCAAAAAAACGGACTTAGCCATGCTCGGTTCAGTTTTAGAACACGCATTGAAAACAGGTATGGATGAAGTTTTCAAAGACATCAGTATTCAATTGCACGCAAATTGTTTAGAAATTGAAGACGTAACAGAATTATCTCGACTGATTCGTCCATTGGTAGCAGGAATCAGTTATGGCAATCTTCATGATTATGATATACAGCATACGCAACAATTGGTTCAATTGATTTTACCAAGAATGGTATTTAATTTTGGACATCAATGTCAAGGAATCCAAGATGAAAAAGCGAGACAAATGTGCGAAGTGATGTTGACCATTCATAGTAGTTTTTATCATCTTAAAGATGAAACTCTAAAACAAGAATGGAAGGAACAAGTCAATAGATTTAGTATAGATCCTACGGTGCATCCGATCATCCGTGGCAAGGGAATCAGTCTTAGCATGGATGAGGAATGGATGTCCGAAAAAGATTTGTCCGATCGTTTAATCATGGAATGTGGTGATCAACATTCTCCCATGAATACGGCACTCTGGATAGAAGGATTTTTATTGACCGCTAGTGCTTTTCATTTGAACAAAGATGAAATGATTCAAACATTAAACGAATGGTTGGTGCAATTAACGGAAGAGCATTTTAAAGCCGTATTGCCACTTTTGAGAAGAAGCTTTAGTCAAATTAGTTATGGTGAATTGGTTCGTATAAAACGGAGTGTTCGCAAAAAAGAAAATACACCAGAAAAAATCAGTTTAGTGGATTGGACTTTAAGAGAGGATTTATTGGAAATGGTGAGGAAAAAGTTAAACTTCTATTCTTCTTCTCCTAATTGAGAAAGTAAGGCAAAATTGCTAGCCTCAGGTGGTTCATCTGGAATGGCTTCTTCCACCCAAAATTGATTGACTGCTTCACCTTTGATGATCACCAATTGTTGCAAATTGACCATTTCGAGCATCGCCAAAAATGTGACGATCGCATGAATTCGGTTTTCACAAGCTTCAAATATTTGGAAAAAGTCAATCTTGTTATTGGATTTCAATAAACTTCGAATCTTGTCTTGCTGATCGGAAAGTTGGTATTCGTAATCATAAATCTGATGCACCACTGTCGCTGGCTTGTTAAACCGATCCATGACCTTTTGGAAGACTTTTAACAAATTGTACAAACTCAAGGTTTCCCATTCTGCGTCCACAAGGGCTTTTTGAGAAAGCACTTCAAATTCAGTTTGAAGATTGCCTCTAGGCATTTTTAGTGATTGTTCGTCTTCAAAATCAGAAAGTTCCTGGATGACTTCTTTTACCGCCTTGTACTCCAGTAACTTTTGGACCAATTCTTTTCGTGGATCAATTTCTTGATTGTTTTCGTCCAGCTCCTTACGAGGGATCAGCATTTTGGCCTTGATTCTAATCAAAGTGGCTGCCACCAAAATAAATTCGCTGGCGATATCCAAATTGAGAGATTCAATATGACGAATGTATTCTAAAAAATCGCCTGTGATTTTTGCAATGGGGATATCGTGGATATCCAGTTCATCCCTTTCAATAAAGAATAACAACAGGTCAAAAGGACCCTCAAATTGCTGAATTTTGATCGTATAACTCATCAGATCCTAAAAAGGACTGCGAAGATAGTTCATCTGGCTTAATTACAAATAAGATATTCCGATATAAAAAGCCTAGTTTTGCAAAATTGAAATCATAGAATATGAGCCTAAAAGCCAGTTTGTACTTAATTCCGGTGCCCTTATCAGGTGCCGGCGTCACTCAGATGTCCGCGGACGCTAAATCCATGGCCCACCAATTAAATTACTTTATCTCCGAACGCCCCAAAACCAGCCGCAAGTGGATCAAAGATATTCAGCACCCTTTGCCCCAATCTGAAATTACGGTCATCGACATCATGGAATTGGCTGATATTGAAATATTTAATAACATGATAGCCGCCTTAAACAAGGGTATCTCGATTGGGCTTGTATCTGAGGCAGGCATGCCCTGTATTGCAGATCCGGGCTTTGAACTGGTGTCAAGACTCCATGCTCAAGGCTGGGAAATCAAACCCTTGCCTGGACCCAATAGCATGATGATGGCGCTCATGGCCTCGGGACTTCCGGGACAAAAATTTAGTTTTCACGGCTACTTAAGTGCAAAAAAAGAAGAATTGAGAGAAGAGGTTATCAAAGTTTCAAAAGCTGCTAAAACTTCTGGTTTTACACAAATTTTTATGGAAACACCTTACCGCAATAAACAGGTATTTACAACTTTGTTGGGTGTATGTCCTCAAGACCTTAAATTGTGTGTGGCAGCTGATTTAGGCACTAAAACTGAAATCATCAAAACTGCTAAAATATCTCATTGGAAAACTGCAGAACTCAATCCATTTTATGACAGACCTGCCATCTTTATATTGTCAGCATAATTTTTACATAAAACTGCTATTGGTCTAATTACTTGATGAAAATCACTTTAATATGTAACATTTGTTACTGGTGAACTTCATGCTCCATTGTAATTTTAGACCAATAAAAATCAAAAAGATGATAAAAAACATGGGTTCTACGGACAAAACAATACGCTTAATAATTGCATTGGTCATTGCAGTATTTTATTTCACAAATGTAATCACAGGTACGATCGCCATTGTGGCACTTATTTTTGCACTTATTTTTGTGGTCACCAGCTTTTTTAGTTTTTGTCCATTATACTATCCTTTTGGTATTTCAAGCTGCGCTAAAAAAGATTAATTCTTAGTGCCCGGAACCAAGCCTGTTTATTATTTGTTCTCTTGCTAAAACAAGGAAATGAACACACACACATTAAAAATAGCGAATCTAAAATGCAACGGCTGTGCAAGCACCATCACCAAAAAAATATCTGAACTTTCTGGTGTAGAAAATGTCAAAGTAGATGTTGAAAATGATGAGGTAACTGTTGACTATTCAGCAACTCAAACCAATTTGGATAAAATTAAATCCACGCTTTTGGGTCTCGGTTATCCTGAAGCCACTGAACAAAATGGCTTACTCACACAACTTAAGAGTTATGCGAGTTGTATGGTAGGACGCTTTGGAAATTAATTAGTTGATTAGTTAATGAGTCAATTAGTCGATTTGAAAATGCAGAGGGACGCTACTAAGAGCCTTTCTAAACCAGCGGCCCCAAACAGGCAGATTTTGGTTACGTAAATTTTTACATGAGAGGGTATTTCAACTTAGAAAAAGGATCAAAAGGAGAAAAGGCCGTATTTTTTGTCGCTACAGAGAAAGTTTCTATTGTTAGAATGACGAATGTTTAATCGAACAGGTTGGATGTCGTAGCGACAAAATCCGACGGACCAAAATCTGCCCAACATCGTTGGCTTCAAGAATAGAAAGTAAAAGAAACCAGATGCAAGATATAGCGCCGCCTTTTAGAAAGGCTGCGTTTTTGCTACTTTTTGCGCGACAAAAAGTAGGACAAAAGGAAAAAGCAAAATTTCCGTTTTAATAAGCTTTTATAAATGTTGCTTAGGATTAAAATCTGATTAACAGTACTGTTTTACGGAATAGAAATTGAAATATAACAGTTTTAATACAAAATCATATATCACACTTAAGGTGTTGTCTCACCCTATCAATCTCTAAGCTTGGATTTTTAAGTCGAGCGCCAAAAAGTAGGATAAAAGAAGGCCGCAACTTTGTATCTTAGAAACTTCTTAAATTTTTACATAGTCAAAATCTCATCAACCGCATCTTCTCCACTTTGAATAGCACCCTCCATAAATCCTTGCCAATCCGCCAAATGCTCTCCTGCAAAAGCGACATTTTGATGTGATTGTTTTAAGGTGGGCATCACTTCAAACCATTGTCCTTTTCCATAAAATGCATATGCACCTGATGAATATTTATCTTGTGCCCAATAATACATCATATCATCTTTAAGATACTTCTCCGCTCTTCCAAAAGCTGGTTTTAAGGCTTCCATGATGATCTCTTTTCTTTGCTTCTGACTGACTGAAGCCAATGAATCTGCTTTATCTCCAGTGGCATAACACATGAGTATTCCATGTTTTCCAGCTTGATTTTTAGTACCATGGTAAAAATAATGGGCAGGAGTATCTGTGATCATGTCAAAATCGTCTCTCTTCCAAATTCTTTCTTTAAAAATCAAAGGAAATTTACCAATCCTTGCATATTGTAATTCATTGATTGCATCCAATGTGTTTTGAGGCAACAATGGTTTCCAATTCATTTTTAAAATGGAAAAAGTAGGAACCGCACAAATCAATTTTTCACCACTAAATATTTTGCCATTGGAACAAGTCACTTCGATGGTCTTGGAATTGGATTGATCAATTGAACTGACGCTGTGACTTAATAAAATATTCTCCATACCAATGTTTTCGGCCATTTTTTGAATCAACATTGCATTGCCGCCTCGAATTTTAAGATCCATTTCGTTTTTTTCACTGCTCTCTGCATATTCCGCCAATGCTGCATAAGCTGAAGTATGCCTGATGCTTTCACCAAAATCAGTAGAGTCGAGTAATTCTCTTAACAGCATGTCTTGATCCGTCAAATTTTTGGTAGATAAAAATCTCCACCAATCCATCTTATCCAATTTTTGCTTTTGTTTTTCTGACATTTTTTCCCAAATCGCTGTTTTCTGTTCCCAAAATTGATTCATGGCAGGACTAAAATCCCATTGACCTGATTTGGAATACGATCCATTGAAAGTGAGATCAGATTCAAATTGATTGTTGTCCAGAGCTAAACCAAATTTAGTGCAGAGGGACTTTATTCGTTCGTGAGATTCCCCTACCCACTCAGCACCCAGTTCTATGACCTGTCCTTGGGCCGATTCAGGTTTGTGGGAAAAAACCCTACCCCCAATTCTGTTTCTGGATTCAAGTACAGTCACCTTCGTTCCAAGTTCCTTTAGCTTAAGTGCCGCAGCCAAACCAGAAAATCCCGCACCTATTACGATGACGGATTTAGGCAAATTTCTACTAAATGTAGATGCTTTGACCTGATTTACAGAGCCAAGGAGACCGGTCCCCACGATGGCACTCTTGATTATAAAATCCCTTCTGTTCATGAGTTAATAAATTATCAAACTTTAATAAAATTTATGAAGACACAATGCGTGAACAAAATTAGTTATTTTTTAAATATTTGGTTCAACTTCGTATTTTGGCCCTGAATACTAAAACTCATTTGATTAATTTACCAATTGGTGATGCAAAATAGAAATATAATTAAAACTTTAATGCTGGCATTGGTATGCCTTATGTCACTAGCATGTAATATCTCAAATTCAAAGAGCTTCAATAAACCAAAAGAAAATATTCGAACGATCTACCAAATCTCATTTAATGAAGATCCCAATACCATCCAAACTCTAGAATACAATGCCAGTGGAGATTTGATAAAACAAATTATGCCCAATGATACGATTTATTACAATTATAAAAATAAAACCATCATTAAGGAATATTCAAATAAAAAAGAAAATTGGCTTTCCAAAATAGTATATCAAACAAATGCATCAGGAAGAATTATCAAAAGTCAATTATTTGATCCGAGTAATGTAGAAATTAGCAATTACCAATTTGACTACAATTCAAATAATTATTTAACAAAGGCTATTCATCAAGTAGGAAAACAGAATATGACTAACAATATGGAATTTAACTATAAAAAAGAAAACTTAGATAAAGTATACATCAAAAATAGCGAAAATAAAATTATATCGATTTACCAATACGAGTATTTTTACAATAAAATAAACATGTACAATATTTTTATTCATTCCATTCTAACTGACCTGTTTCCCAATGAACGACTTGGCCGAAGTAATAATAATATGATCAAATCACTTACTCAAATATCACCAAATGGAGATACGCTTTCAAAACTGGAGTACTCTTACCCGAAAGCACAAGACAAGAACCAACTTATCCAAATAGAAACCGATGTTTTAAATCAAAATACAAACAAAATAATATATCACTTTAGCAATGGTAAAAAATAATTCAATAAACTTCTACTCGAAAACTAATTAAATTCAGTAAGTGTCATCTAACTTTACCAATCTACTCATAAAATTATATTGGCCTATCTTGATCATCTATGTGATCATCTTGTTGGCTTTTGTGATGTTGTATTTTACAGAAATCAACAACTGGTCAGATAGAAAATATTACAATTGGATGAACTTTAAAAGAATCTCCATCGTGTCGGGTATCATCATTGGAGCCTTGCTTACAAAATACCAAGGGCAGACTCAAATCTCTCTTTGGATTTTATATATTCCAGTGGCTTTTTCCCTCATTGTTCTTCTTTTTGGCCTATTTATAATGTATCTATATTCTAAATCCATATGAATCTTCAAAATGTCATTTCTTACATAAAGGATAAATTGGAAAAAATATTCTGGCCCCTCATTGTATGTTATGCACTCTATCTTGTTTTCGAAATTTATTCTTATTACGATGAAAAAGAGTCTTTTATGGATAAAGTATATTTTGAAAATATGTACCAAGCCAAATTCTTGACCCTTGCTCTAATACTTGCGGCTGCATTAATTTTTAAAGTGACAGGAAAAGTGAGAATTGCCAGTTTGATCTTAGTTATACCAGCGATTATTACTGTAGGCACTTTTCTGATTGTAATGTTGGTAATTGCTGGTCTAGCAATTCTTTTTATTCTTTTTGGCAATTAACTACCAAAGATGCAAACTCTAGAAAATATACTATCTTACCTTGTTTCTGGACTATCCCTCATCGGAGTGTATTTATTAATTTTGGCTTACCAAAAGAAACATGAAATAGAGCATACCTTGAGCAAAGGAAAAATGGCAGAAGGCACAGTGGTAGAATTGAGAGAAAATCCAACGAATGTAGACGGAGGTGGAAAAGAATACGCTCCTGTTGTAGAATTTCGTACAGATCATGGTTTGTACAGACACCATTCTTCGACCTACAAATTTCCAACTCCCTATCATCTGGGACAAAAAGTAAAAATTTACTATTACATTTATAAATCCAGATATGAATTTGCATTGGAGGATGATGAGCCCGGCACGCTACCTGATCGTTTAAAATGGTGGGGTATTATTTTTTGTATCTTTGGTTTACCGCTTTTGTTATATAAAATATCTAAGCTCATCTAATATAAGACAGGTTTTAATCATGCCACGAATTATTCTAACCATGCCATTTTTATTTCATTATGCAGGAAGTGTATTTGATTTGTCCGACCGCATTGGGGTGTTAAATTGGGACCCGGATGAGCGGGTAAGAGAAAAACTGTCATACCAGAACAATAGGTATTTCGAACTTCCTGACAATGGAAAAGGCCAGGAAACAAAATTGCCCTTAAACTATACGATCTTCTGTCCTGAAAATCTTCTAAGCGAGATGGATTTAAATTCTGGTCCCTGTCGAATCACCTCTGTCAGCAAAGAATTAGAAGCAGAGGAGGATCCCTGGTATGCCTCTGATGTGCCAAAGGGCAGGGGAAAAGTACTTATGAATGATTCAGAATTATATCGCAACAACCTGCTTTTTATAAATAATGAGCAAAAATTAAATCCAGATGAAGTAATTTTAGAAAACAGAATGCTCCAACAACAAAGTCCAATCCATTTTGAAATAGAAAAAGAAATCAAGTTTGATTTTTCATCGCATCCTCCAGGATTTTATACCATAACTGCTTTTGAAAATAAACAATTCATTTTTTCATTTACTTTGATCAAGTGTTTCCCGATCGTGATCAATTACAATTCCAAAAAACAAAGTTTTGACACTATAAAAACTATTTGGTAAATATTAATTAATTTGGAATGAATACAGAGAAAGATAAGTTTTATGGAATATTGAGTATAGTGGATATCAAGAATACAATTGTTGATGGAGAAAATGCATTATCATTGGATATTCCTCCACTCACTACTAAAAATATTAAACTGGTTCATTATCCGGACTGTCAGCAATTGATCATTTGGCTGCCAGAACAAGGCATGTTTTATGACAATATCACCATTCAGCACCAAGAAAGTCAAAGAGTCATTTACAAAGCCAAAATAGATGACATCCTGAGTGGGAGCATTCAATTGATCTTTGACAGTTTGATGATTCCAGTTGGAATCTCCATAGTAAAGATTGTGCATCAAAATAAATCAAGTCACGAAATTACGATCGAAAAATTGAAAGAAGGTGTACTTCCTGAAGCTCCAGCTATCATTGAACAGCCAGAAGATAAATCAGATTCTGAACCCATCACCTATCGGGATGGCTTCGGAAATCCTATTCCTAATGAGGATCTTATTCTGCGGAGTAAGCTCCTGGACCAATTGGCCTTAAAATTTAGCAGAAAGCTAGAATTTGAAGGTACCGGAAGATCAGGTTCAATTAAATACATTGAAGGAGATCGTACAGCCAAATTTTATGTAGAAATGGGTGGAGGAAAATGCATATTTTACGTCGATATTCCCACTGAATCAAATTGGGAAAAAGAAACCGTATTTGGAATCCAAGAAAGAAATGACATCCTCCAATTTATTGCAGAGGAAACGCTCAGAAAACAAACCACTTCCTCAGATGCATATTATGTCATTGGGGAACGCGATATTCTTTTTATGAATAAATAAATTAAAATGATCAATTACAAAATCGATAAAAAATGAAATACTTATTTTGGATTTTATGGAGCATCGAATTGGGGTTTATGCTCTGGTGGCTGTTTGATGAAATGAAATTAAAATATCTGTCCATGAATCCCTCTGTGTATCTTGGATTTGTTTGGCTGATATTGGCTTTGGTGGTCAAATTTCTGGTAAAATCTGATACCATCGCAATGTATATGGTTGGAATTCCGGGTGCACTTCTTGCTATAATGGGTTTGCTGATAGGAATGTACATTGCTTTAAAATAAACCTTTCCACTTTAATCTCTAAATAAATTGCTATACCTGTGGATCAAATAAAATTAATTTTCTTTTCCATATTCTCAATAGCAGGATTACTGTTTCTAATTATTGGTATTAAAGAAGGGCTCAAAACTTATAAAATAATACTGTACGGAATCGAGACCAAGGGTATGGTCATTGATCTTTATAAAAGACCCATGAAGCTCCATGAAAAAACAAGCGGTTCATTTGCGCCAATTGTAAAATTTCAAACTAAAAAGGAAGAGACTATTACTTACTACTCTACCACTTTCACCAATTTTAATTTGTATCAGATTGGGCAAGAGGTAAATATCTGGTATCTGCCCGACAATCCCCAAGAAGTCAGCATGGAAGGAAAGGAAAACTGGATTCTCCCGTTTAGTTTTTTAATTTTTGGATTGGCCATGACCCTCATTTTTTTACCGACAGCGGTTAAACTTATATTCCGATATTTTCAAGGAAATATTCCTTCTTAAAAAATCTTCAATCCTTGTTTTTCTTTTCCATTCTGTCCAAGGCCTTTAAAACATCGTCTCGATTCTTAGCCATCTTAATAAAATTGGGCAATTTTTCAACCATCGTCATTTTAAATCGATTGGTTGTTCTTTCTCTCAATTCTGCTTTAACATACTTTTTAATTTCTTGCAGATGTGCTTCATTGTAGGCCCAAATCACATCTCCCTTTACTTCATCCTGATACCACAAATCCAAACCAAAAGCAGGGTCTATAATTCCTTCTTCTTTGTACTTCATTACATAGGTCTCCCAATTTTCCCGAACTTTACTCTTCTTATTGCACTCTGGACAATGGGCCAAAATATATGCAGGTTGAATTTTTCTTTCTTCAATTTTTAATGCAAGTTTTGTGGAACAATGCATACACCAAGCAGTCCCTGAAGATCTGTAGCGTGTCCGGTCCAATACATTTTCAGAAAAAAAACAAGTACCACAGCGCAACTTCGCAGATTTAAACCGCAGAAATTCATTCACTTCTATTTCAGCTTTTCCATTACACTTGGGACAATGCACCGTAAAGTGATCCATCAAATCATACATTCTAATGGGATCGCCCTGATATCTGTTGACATTTGTCATTACACAAACTTTTATTTCAGAAATTTCAATTCCACTTTCCTCCTGATCCAATCAACATAATAAGTGTCCACAAGACAAACAAGCCGATAATTACGAGTGGAATATAAAACACAAAGTATCCTAATTTTGCATAATTGGAATCTCTGATTAGAAACCAAGAAGTTAGGGTAAAAAATAAAAATACCGATGCCATGATCAAGTTTTTACCAGGCTCAAAAAAGGACTCCTGGTGTCCGTTCATTTTATTGGAAAAATAAACAAACAGGTGCATCGCTGACAAATAAATATAATACAAGCTCACCAATCCATACAATCCAATCACAATCTGATAGAATAATTTCATATTTTTAATTTTAAAATAAAAAATTGAAAAAGCTAATCATAATTCATAGTCGCTATATAATCAATTTTCCAGATGCCATTTTCCAAATTCATTTCAAAATCATATCCCAGCTCACCTTCAATTCTTACTACTGTAGTTCCTTCTTCATTGTTAGTCACTACATATTGCAAGGCATCAATTTTGTTTAAAATAATTTCTGGTTCTTGGGTGATTAAAACCAAATCAAATTCAAATCCTTCGGGTGGACCTTCATTTTGCAGATTCTCCTTTAAATACTGAGCCTTCGACTCAAAATATTTCTTCCATTCTTTTTCATAAATCTCCGAAATATGTCCGCTGGATTTTAAGAAGTTTAAATACTTCTGACATTCATCCAAATTGACCATATAATTTCCTTGCGGATCTTGAAAAGTAAAACCAAAATCATTGGCTTTGTTATAATTCGATTTATACCAACCCAAAAATTCCTTTACGGTCCTAACCATTTTTGTTGAGTCGTTCTCCATTTCAGGAACAGTTGTATCGGAAGCCAAATTTTCTGTTGGCTCAGCTTTCGAATTGGATTTACAACTGACAAAAACCCCCAATAATATTAATAAATAGACTTTCATTTAAGTTTGCATTTAATAAGGCAAAGATGAGATTTCTTGGTTTTATCACAAAAATATTTTCTAGGCCACTTATAAACATGGGTATTGACTAAACTTTTTGGATTCTCATTAGTCTACCTAAGACTTAAGTTTACTTATATGTTAAAATATTTACTCTTCTTTATTGCCATCATTTGGCATGTAGACGCTCAAAATTTATATTTTCCTCCGGTCACAGGAAATCAATGGGAAACTACAAATCCTTTGACCCTTGGTTGGTGCCCCGAACCCATCGATGAACTATATCAATATCTGGAAAATGAAAATACCAAAGCCTTTTTGGTTTTAAAAGATGGTAAAATTGTGTTGGAAAAATATTTTGGAACATTCACCCGCGATTCCAGTTGGTATTGGGCTTCTGCAGGAAAGAGTATGACTGCATTCTTAATCGGGATGGCTCAACAAGAGGGTAAATTAAAGCTATCAGATTCCAGTTCAAAATATCTAGGTAAAGGATGGACTAGTTGCACTGAAACAGAGGAATCTTTCATCACCATTCGTCATCAATTGACGATGACCACCGGTTTGGATGATCGCAATGTAGATTTGGATTGTACCCTACCTGAATGCTTAAAATGCTTTAAAACTCCCGGCGAAAGATGGTCCTATCACAACGCGCCTTATACCTTACTAGATGGGGTGATAGAAAATGCCAGTGGGCAAACCATCAACCAATTTCTAAGTAATAGACTGTATAGCACAACGGGTATGGCCTGTCTTTACCTAAGACTAGGATACAACAATGTCTTGTTTAGTAAACCAAGAATCATGGCAAGATTTGGTTTATTAATGCTCAATAAAGGCAACTGGAATGGTCAACCCATCCTTACGGACATGGATTACTTTAACGATATGATCCACTCCAGCCAGAATTTTAATAAATCATACGGTTATTTATGGTGGCTCAATGGTCAGGAATCCTATATGGCACCTGGCCTGCAATTTGTTTTTAATGGATCTCTGAGCCCATCAGGTCCTGATGATATGTATTCAGCTTTGGGAAAAAATGGACAAATATTAAGCATTGTTCCATCGCAAAACATCATCGTTGTTAGAATGGGAGATGCACCCAATACAGGCTTGGTTCCTTTTACCATGGTGGACTCCATTTGGAGACGTCTCAATCAAATTATTTGCATTCCAAATCATACACAAAATGGAAGAACAAGCAATCAAGATTTACAACTAATACCCAATCCTGCTTCAGATTATTTTACCATGCAAATGGAGGAAATACCAGTAAAATATGAAGTTTACAATTCATACGGACAAAGAATCAGTCAAAATGAGATTGTAGTTTCCAATCAAAAAATTTCGACCCACCATTGGAGCAATGGAATTTATTGGATCAAAGTGTATTTAAAAAATGGCCGGACTTTTACCAAAAGCTTACTGATCTCACGTTAGTCTAAACAGCCTTCAAAAAATAAAATGTGTTTTTATTGATTTTGAGTTCTTAGCTCATCCAAATATTTTCTAACCTCAGAGAAGCTCACTCTATTTTTTGAAAAGTATTCGTTAGCCAATTTTTCTTCTGCGCTTGTTGCGTTAAAATTGGATAAAATATTGGAGAGGTGCATTTTCATGTGACCTGCTTGAATACCAGTCGTAATAAGAGATCTGACTGCTGCAAAATTTTGAGCCAGACCAGTCGCAGCCGTAATCATCATTAATTCTTCTGCAGTTGGATTTCCCAATAATTCAAGTGACCTTTTAGCAATAGGGTGAATGGAGGTCAATCCACCTATGGTGCCTAAAGCCAATGGTATCTCCAACCAAAAATGAAATAAACCATCCTGTATACTGCAATCACTTAGACTTCTATACACGCCATCCCTCGCGGCATAAGCATGACCACAGGCTTCGATTGCCCTAAAATCATTGGCGGTTGCGATCACCACTGCATCTATCCCATTGAATATTCCTTTATTATGTGTTACAGCTCGATAGGTATCAGATCGTGCAATGCGAATGGCTTTTTCAAATCGCTCTGCAAACTCCACGGCATTCAATTCTCCTGCAAATTGACCTAAATCCTGAATCGGACAACTCACCCACACTCGCACAATACATTCCGGTGTGTAATTGGATAAAATGGACATCAAGATTTCTACATCTCTTTGTTCATCTTTGAGAAAATCATTTTGAGTGATGAAGTTTTCAAAAGTATTGGAAAAAGATTCGAGACAAGAATTGATAAAATTGGCTCCCATTGAATCACAGGTTTCAAATCCAATTCGCCATTGAAAATAATTTTCCAAATCAGGAATTTGGATGAGTTCTAATCCTGTAAAACCTCCACCTCGCTTATCCATGTTTGAAAGGATGTCTTTGGCATCCATTCGCATTCTCTTTTCAATTTCCGGAATCCAAGTTTTCAAAAGATGCTCTTCACCACTCCATAAAAAGTGAATTTGGCCCAACTTTCGGGTGCTGATGACCTTGGCTTGAATACCTCCGCGATCCATCCAAAACTTTGCTGCCGATGATGCTGCCGCTACTACACTACTTTCTTCAATCACCATGGGAACACAATATGTTTTCCCATTGATTAAAAAATTAGGTGCCACGCTAAATGGCATTGGAAAATTGGAAATGGTATTTTCAGCAAATCCGTCCAAAATTTTTTGCTGCTCTTCGCTGTGATGCCAATAACTCATCAACTCATGCATCACACTTTCAGGATCTTTGAAAAAATTTTCAACGATCCATTTTATTTTATCTCTTTTTCTGAGTTTGGAAAACCCTGATATTGATTTAGACAATTGTGCTCCTGCCATTGTGTTAAGATTTAATGGTGAGGATTGCTTTTGACAACAAAAGCCCTTTCATTTGATCTTCAAAGAAAGATTGAAGACTTTCATAACTGACCATGGCATATTTCAAAAAAGCGGATGCCATTCCGAATATAGAAGGCATCTTACTTATTTCCATCAAATAATAGGCATCTAAAAAATGTTGAACACCACCTGAAATAATCAGATTTTTACAATGCACTGAATGCTTGGATTTGTAATCATTGACCATTTTTACCATTTCTTCTGCAGTATGGCCAACATTCGCCAGTGGTTTAAACCTCTCCATTTTTTCTGGATGGTCTCGCATCAATTCCAACAATGCAAAATTGGTACCGCCGTATGCCCCAAACTCTATAGCTTCAAGTGGTAAATTTAATAAAGCTTCCATGGATTTTGGACCCATACCCTGCCCTACTTCTTTCACAATCAATGGAAAATCAAAATCATCCAATATTTTTTTGATACTATCTATGGGTGGATTTTGAAATCGGTCACCTTCGGCTTGCATAAATTCTTGCAAGGGGTTGAGATGTATAATAAGCCCATTGGCTTCTGTCATTTTGATAATTTCACCAATCAAATGCACTTTTCCTGAGAGGATCCACTGCTCTATTTGGGCCAAGCCTAAATTGGCAAAAAGGGCTTGATCACCCAACCATTTGCGCACTTGAAAATCTGGGAGAAACTCAGGCTGATCGATGATCTTTCGACACGACCCTAAGCCCATTCCCAACTTGTATTCTCCACATAAACGGGCTAAATTCTGATTGATAGTAGCAGCACGAGCGGTGCCACCGGTCATACTGGAGATCCAAACGGGGTAGTTTAATGAAACCCCTGCCATCTGAGCAGGCCACAATTCACCTTCCTTTGGATGAACAGCGTGGACAGGATCATATTCAAATCTGGTATCCAAGGTCTGAATACCTGTGGCTGAGTCAAACGCCAGTAATATGTGGTCTTGCTTTCGATCTACAGCTGATTTTTGTTCTGACTCCATAAAAAATTAAATCTAAAACAAGGAAGGCCCTGAGTTGTTCTCTGTCCATTGCAATTCTATAAATTTGGATGGCGAAATATCAAAAACGAATAAAACCCTCAGACCATTGGTATTTACAAATACCTAGGTATTATACAGAACCCAAGTGCTCCACTTTTAGAAGTAGCTTGCTAATTGGATTGCATTATTTTATCTTGGGGATTCTTCTTTTCATTCCACAAATTTCCATTTGCCAAAAGCAAGATACTTCCAAAAATAATATACACGTACTCCATGCAGAGTTTATGAGGTTCGAGCGTAAAAATGGCAAGGAAATCCAATATCTTAGTCAGGACATCGCTGTTTTCCATAAAAAAACCTGGCTGTTTTGTGATTCTGCCATCATTGATGGGCAAACGGTTTTGGCCATGGGTCATGTAAGAATTGTGGAAGGCGATAGTTTGCAGATTTTTGGAGATACCTTACACTATGACGGAAGACTGTTACAATCCAGTTTTAAAAACAACGTCGTTTTAATCCACCGCGATCGTCAACTTTTTACCAACGAACTGGACTATGATTTAAAAAGGAGAATTGCATCTTACAATACAGGTGGTCTTTTGAGTTCTAATACGACACAACTAAGAAGTAAAAAAGGATACTATCACGCGAAGGATGAAAAAGCTTATTTCAAAGACAGTGTCAATGTGCTAATGGAAGATCAAATGAATCTGCAATCAGATTCTCTCATTTTTGATGCCAAATTAAACAAAGTAATATTTACCGGCCCAACCTTCATTTTGCAAAATGATATGAAACTTTATACAGATGAAGGTTTTCATGACATCAGCTTAAAAAAATCTGTTTTCTCAGGACAACCTACCTATTCTAAAAAAGATCAAAAAGCCGATGCAGGCCGAATCATTTCACTCCACACTGAAGACATCGTAATATTAATGGACAGTGCCTGGATTAGAGATAGCCTTCAAGAAGCCAGTGGTGACAGCATTGTCATTGATAATAAAAAAGATCTTGTTAAAATTTTTGGGAATGGCTACTACAGAGATAAAGATCGAACTTTAGAAGGAGATGTATTATATTACAACAGAAAGACCCAATCTTTGGAAGTAGTTGGAAGAACGATCGTCACGGAAGGTAGCCAAATTATCGAAGCCGATCGCATCGTTTATTCAGGGGATGAAGATCTTGGAAAGGCCTATGGAAATGTAATGCTTCGTGATACAAGTTCCGGAATGACAATACAAAGTGATACCTTTTACTACAATAAAAAAGAAAAAACTCTCATACCCATCGGCTCCCGAAAATTTATTTCAACTCCAATCGACAAAGATACCCTGTATCTCACTGCAGATAGTTTGATTTCGCTCAGAACGATTACGGAGACCGATACTTTTTCTGTAATGAAGGCTTATTATAATGTTAGGATTTGGAGTCAGAAATTTCAAGCGATTTGTGATTCGCTTTATTTTGATGGACGTGACTCCACTTTTAGATTACATATATTACCTGTCATGTGGTCTGATTCCACACAATTTGTGGGTGACACGATACTGGTGTTATTGAAAAATAAGTCCATGGACCAGATTCATTTACAAAACAAAGCTTTTGTTTTGACAGAATCTTCCAGTGGATTAAATAATCAAATGAAAGGTCGGTATATTTTAACCCAATTTACAAAATCCAAAATTGACTTTCTGGATGTAAAAGGAAATGCTGAATCACATTATTTTCTGCAGGACGAGGCAAAATCTTATATCGGTGCCAATTATATAAAGTGCAGCAAAATGAGAATCTATTTTATGGACGATCAAAAAATTGACAAGATCCATTTTTACACCACCCCAGAAGGCAATATGCTGCCCATAGCAGAAGGTAAATCCAAAATACTGGAAGGCTATCTTTCTAGATTTAATGAAAGGCCAACTTCATTAGATTCCATTTTGTCCCCTCAAATTTTATCTGAAATTTTAATGGATCCAAAAATCGAACAGCAGTAATCATGTGGAATATCTTCCAATGAATTGCTTTTAGATGAATAACGATTTGTGAATTAGTTTCACATTAATACTCAAACTGAATAATTTATTCCAAATTTGCCGTTCACACATGAATGCGATAAAAAAAATTATTTTGAACTCGTACTCCGGGATTGATCGGAACGTATGGATCTTGGCCGCAGCGATGTTTATCAATCGTTCCGGAAGCATCGTCATGTTATTTTTGGGAGTTTATTTAAGCAATGAGTTAAAATACTCCATCATCGATGCCGGAATTGTGATGAGCATGCTTGGATTGGGTAGTTTAATAGGATCGCTGCTTGGTGGATTTTTAGTGGATCGTTTAGGATATTATAGGGTTTTGGTAAGTACCATCACGATCAGTGGGATCATTCTTTTAATCGTGAGTGGCGTGAGTAATTTTTATTGGATGTGTGGACTGATCTTTTTATTTACAGCCACAGGAGATGCATTCAGACCAGCCAACATTACCGCCATGACCAGTTTTTCGGATGCTTCAAATTATACCAGAACCATCGCACTCAACAGACTTGCCATGAATCTTGGTTTCTCGGTGGCCCCATTGTTAGGTGGAATCCTTGCAGCCGTATATTTTAGAAGTATTTTTTGGGTGGATGGTTTAACCTGCATTGCTGCAGGCATTTTTTTAATGATCTTTATAGGCAGGGTCCATCGTCAACAAAAAAAATCGGATCTGCCTCCGGTGGTTAAAGAAATTCAAAATGGTGCAGGCTTTTCTTCACCTTGGAAAGA